>CAVUNL010000003.1:0-560869 GCA_963742795.1 uncultured Actinomycetes bacterium | reverse complement strand
GGGGCCATCGGATCCGGTACCGCGGACAGCAGCAGCTGGGTGTACGGATGCTTCGGGGCGGTCAGCACGTCCTCGATCGGCCCGGACTCGGCGATCTGGCCCGCGTACATGACGATCAGGCGGTCCGCCACGTACCGCGCGCTGGCGATGTCGTGGGTGATGTACAGGATCGACACCCCCTCCTCGTCGCGCAGCTTCGCCATCAGGTTGAGCAGCCCGATCCTGATCGACACGTCCAGCATCGATACCGGCTCGTCGGCCAGGATCAGCTTCGGCCGCATCGCGAGGGCCTGGGCGAACCCGACCCGCTGTCGCTGGCCGCCGCTGAGCTCGTAGCGGGAAGCGCTCCAGCATGTCGGCGCCCAGCCCGACCACCCCGAACACCCTGTCCGCCTCGTCCAGGCGCTGCCTGGCCGACAGCTCGGGACGGTGCAGCTTGAGGATGCGCAGAATGCCGTGCTGTACGCGGAACACCGGGTTGATCGAGGCGAACGGATCCTGGAAGACCATCGGCACCAGGCCGGCGTAGCGCAGCCCGTCGCGCCGGGAGCGGATCGCCGACAGCGGCGTGCCGTCGAAGTAGATCTGCCCGCTCGTCGGCTGGTAGATCCGGGCCAGCACGCGGGCGATCGTGGACTTGCCGCTGCCGCTCTCCCCAGCCAGGGCCACGATCTCCCGCTCGCCGATGCTGAAGCTGACGTCGTCCACGGCGTGCAGCGTCCGCCGGGACAGCGCCCCGCCTATCTTGAAGTGCCTGGTCAGGTGTTCGGTCTTCAGCAATTCGCTCATCTGCTCAGGCTCCCCTGCTGGTCGGCCTTAGGCAGGGTGCCGTCCTGGCGGCGCAGGCAGCGCACGAGGTCTCCGTCCAGCGGGTACAAGTCAGGCGCGGTCACGGTGCACCGTTCGACCGCGTGCGGGCATCGCGGATGGAACCGGCAGCCGGTCGGGATCGCGGCCAGGTCCGGCGGATTGCCCGGGATTCCCTTGAGCGGGACGCGCGGGCCGCGGATGGACGGGAAGGCTTCCAGCAGACCCTGGGTGTACGGGTGCAGGGGCCGGTCGAAGATCGTCCTGGTGTCGCCGAGCTCGTCGATCTGGCCGGCGTACATCACCATGAGCCGGTCGGAGAAGTGGCTGATCAGGGACATGTCATGGGTGACGAAGATGACCGCGAAGCCGTAGGCCTGCTGGAGCTCCTTGATCTGCGTCATCAGGGAGCGCTGCGCTACCACGTCCAGCGCGGAGGTCGGCTCGTCCATGATGATCAGGTCCGGGGTGAACAGCATCGCCATCGCGATCATCGAACGCTGCCGCATCCCGCCGGACAATTGGTGCGGGTAGCTCTTCAGGTGCACCGGGTCGATGCCGACCATCCGCAGGACCTCGGCCGACCGGGTCACGATCTCGTCTTTGGACGGCTTACCGTGCGCCTGCAGCGCGTCCTTGAACTGCGCGCCGATCGACTTGACCGGGTTCAGCGCGTTCATGGCGCTCTGCATGACCACCGACATGTCCCGCCAGCGGATGGCGGACAACTGCTTGTCGGTCAGGCCGACCAGGTTGGTCCCCTGGAACTTCACGCTGCCCGCGGCGATAACTGCCGGGGGAGCGAGCAACTGGGCGACGGCGAACAGCAGCGTGGACTTCCCGCAGCCCGACTCGCCGACGATGCCGAGGAACTCGCCTCGGTCGACCGTGAACGAGACATCATCGACCGCCCGGACATCATGCTGGGACAGCACGTAGTCGACGGACAGGCCGCTGACCTCGAGGATCTCATGTGCTTCGGACACGCTTGCTCCTTCGCACGGGCCGCAGCGCCGGGTTGCCGATCTCGTCGAACGCGTAGTTGAGCAGGGCGAAGGCGGCGCCGAGCAGGGCGATACAGAAACCTGGCGCGATGGCCCACAACGGCTCACCAGTCTGCAGCGCGGCGTTGTTCTGCGCCCAGTACAGCGTGGTGCCCCAGCTCACCGTGTTCGGGTCGCCGAGGCCGATGAACTGCAGGCTCGACGAGAGCAGCACCGCGTACAGGGCGTTGGTCAGGAAGCTCGCCACGATCAGGGAGGTCATGGTGGGAATGACTTCCATCACGATGATATAGAGCTTGCGCTCGCCGCGCACCCGCGCCGCCTCGAGGAAATCTCTGTTGCGCAGTGTGAGCGCCTGTGACCGGAGCTGGCGCGCGGTGTAGGACCAGCTGGTCAGGGTGATCGCCGTGATCAGTACGAGGGTGCCCTCGCCGTGCGCGTAGGCCGCGATGATGATCAGCAGCGGGAACAGCGGGATGACCAGGAGCACGTCGGTCAGCACGCTGAGCGTGCCGTCCCAGCCCCCGCCGAGGTAGGCCGCGGCGACGCCGATCAGGACCGCTAGCCCGGTGGTGGCCAGCCCGACCACGAACGCGATGATCAGCACGTTCCTGGTTCCCCACACGACCTGCGCGAACAAGTCCTGCCCGTAGGCGTTCGTGCCGAGGAGGTGAGCGGACGAGGGGCCCAGGCGTGGCGGATAGGCATCTTGCGTCGGGCTGGCGTGGGCGATGACACCGGGGAAGAGCGCGATCAGGATGAAGATCACGAGCAGGATGGTCCCCGTGGTCGCCTTGTGATTGGACCGGATGGCGCGGCCGACGCGGGCCAGCGCGTGCCCGGCGGGCACCTGCGCGGCCGGGCTCCTGGGGGTTTCGGTGGGGACACCGGACACTGGCATGGCCATGGCTACCGCGCTGCCCTGGTCCGGGGGTCGAGTAGCGCGGTGAGGATGTCTGCGGCCAGGATCGCGAGCAGCACCGCGACGGTGATCAGCAGGAACAGGGCCTGCATCAGCGGGTAGTCCTCGCCGGATACGGCCTGCAGCAGCATGTAGCCCACCCCGGGATAGTTGAACACGTACTCGACCAGGATCGCGCCGCTGACCACGAAGCCGAGCGACATCGCGAAGCCGACCAGGTTCGGCAGGATCGCGTTGCGCGCCGCGTAGTCGAGCATGATGCGCCGGCCCGGCAGTCCCTTGGCCCGGGCCATCCGCACGTAGTCCTCGGCCAGCGTGGTGATCATCGTGTTCCGCATGGTCAGGATCCAGGTGCCGATCGTGGTGATCAGCAGGGCCATCGCAGGCAGGAAGGCGTGGTTGACCACATCCTGGAAGAAGGTGAGGTTCAGGCCGGGGGTGTCGGTGGTCACGTAGTAGCCGCCCTGGCTGGGGAACCAGTGCAGGGTGATGCCGAAGATCAGGACCAGCACCATGGCCACCCAGAAGTACGGGATCGCGGAGGTGATCACGAACACCGGCGGCACGATGCTGTCCAGCTTCCCGCCGCGGCGCCAGGCCGAGACGATGCCCAGACCGGTACCGAGGAGGAAGGCCAGGACGGTGGTGATGCCGACCAGGCCGACCGTCCACCAGATCGCGCTGCCGATGACGGACGTGACCGACGCCGGGTATTCGGAGAGCGAGATGCCGAAGTTGCCGGTAAACACGTCGTGCAGGTAGCCGAAATACTGCGACAGCAGGCTCTGGTGCGTGTTGATCCCGAACAGCGTCTCCAGGGCATTCAGCTCATTCGGGCCGCCTTCGCCGTGGAACTTCGACACCATGGCCAGCGCGGGATTGCCCGGCATCAGCCGCGGCAGCAGGAAGTTAAGGGTAAGCGCCACCCACAGCGTGAGGACGAAGAAGCCCAGGCGGCGCAGCGCGTATCTCAAGCTCGTTTGCTCCCTGGTTCGATCGGAGGACTGCGGGTTAAGCGTTGGCGCCGCGTGCCAGGTTCCCAGGTCCGTGGAGGCTGATCCCTGGCACGCGGCGTCTTACTTACTTCGGCGACAGGTGCAGCAGCACCTGCTCGTTGTCGGGGTAGGAATAGGCGGACGGCTGGGCGTACGGGTTGCCGGATGTCGGCCAGCCGCTGAATGGCCCGGTGTCGTACTGGTACCAGTCGACCGCCTCGACGACCGGGATGATGGGCACGTCAGTGGTCATGACCTGCTGAATCTGGTTGAGGATCGACTGCTGCGTGGCCGGGTCCGTGGTGGTCGCGTACTGGTTGAGCAGCTTGTCGGTGGCCGGGTTGCTGTAGCGCTCGTAATTGCTGGCCGCCTGCTTGCCGATCGGCGCCGTGTTCGCGGAGTTGAGCCAGTTGTTCAGCTCGTAGTACGCGCTCGGGCCGAAGGTCTGCTGGTCGTAGTAGGCGAGCTGGTACTTGCCGTAGTAGAAGTCGGCGTCGAAGTCGGTGTTGGACAGGTTGTCCGGCGTGATCGCGATGCCGACTGCCTTGAGCTCCTGCTGGATGACCTGCACCGAGGCCACCCAGTCGGAGTAGTCGCCGATGTTGAGCACGGTGAACTGCAGCTTCTGCCCGGCCGAGTTCACCATGATGCCGTCGGAGCCCATGTGGAAGCCAGCCGATTCCAGCAGTGACGTCGCCTTGGCCGGGTCATAGCCGTTGCCCCAGGCCGAGACGGCCGAGCTGTCTTGTGAGCTGGCGAACGTCGGCGTGACGATGCCGGTCTGGTTCGCAGGCGGCTCGTAACCGGACTCGCCGATGGTGGAGACCTTGGCCCGGTCGATCGCGTACGACATGGCCTCGCGGACCTTGACGTTGCTCAGCAGCGGGTTGGTCAGGTTCGGGACCAGCGACACGTTCACGGTCGGCGGGAACCAGTAGTTGTAGTTCGGGCTCTTGGACTTGTAGAAGGTGTTGATGGCCGGGATGTACTGGGCGCCCCACTGCGCGGTCCCGTTCGCCAGGTCGTTGTTGGCCGTGGTGTTGCTCGTGTAGGCCGGGTACTCGATCTTCTTGATCTTCGGCAGGCCCGGCTGCCAGTAGTTCGGGTTGGCGGTGTAGGTGATGTTCGACGGGCTGCACTTGTTCATCAGGAACGGACCCGTGCCCACCGGCTTGGTGATGGCGTCGGTGGTCGGGTTGGACAGCGTCGACCAGATGTGCTCGGGCACGATCGGCGTCTGGTCCGCGATGTAGTAGAAGTACGGCACGGCGACGGTGCTGAAGTCCATGGTGACCGTGTTGCCGGTCGCGGTGACGCTGGACAGGACCGACCAGACCCCGGTCAGGTCGAGGGCCGGGTACTTCTTTTCCAGGTTGAAGGTGTACGCCACGTCGGCCGCGGTCATCGGCGTGCCGTCGCTCCACTTGACGCCCTGGCGGATCGTGAACGTGAGTGACTTGTTGCCCGCTCCCCAGGCGTAGGAGGACGCGAGCATGGGCGTGGTCTTGCCGCCCTGCAGCGGGTTCACGTAGACGAGCGGCTCGTAGATGAAGCCGACCGACAGGAGGTTGTCGGAGGGGTTGAGCGGATTGAATCCGCACGTCCACAGCGCGCCGTTCTCGTTGGAGATGGTCAGCGTGCTGGTCGTCGATGTATTGCCGCTAGTGGAGCCGGAACTGGAGCTGGACTGGAACCGGCGCTGCAGCCAGCGCCGCGAGCACGCCGGCCGCGAGGGATTACCCCGTATCTGGTGAGACGTCTCATGCCGCTTCGTCCTTACTGCCGTGTTTGGTCCTGAGGGCACGTCTACGGCCTTGCTCTGGGGGCATGTCTACGGCGAATACCGGATTGCCCCTTCCGTTTTAATTTGTTAGGACAGTATCCTAACTATCTGTCCCGGGACAAGGGCCCGGATGAACTGATCCCGGTTCGTAATTATGCGCAATGTCGGAGGAGGTGACCGTGACAGCCCTGTCGGCAGGCACGCCGCAGTCGCGGCCGATGCGCGCTGCCCGCGCCAGGCCATCGGCATCGGCTCTGCCGCCCCCGGAAGGGACCGGAGCGGGCCTGTTCGCGGCGCGTCCCTCGCTGATCAGGGCGATGAACGAGCAGCTGCTGCTGGAGCACATCCGCCAGCGCGGCCCGTGCTCGCGGGCCGAGCTGGCCCGCGTCTCCGGCCTGTCCAAGCCCACCGTGTCCCTGGCCCTGGACAACGTGGAGCGGGCCGGCCTGGTCCGCATCGCCGGACAGCGGACCGGCGTGCCCGGCCGTTCGGCCCGGCTCTACGAGATCCGGCCCGACGCCGGGCTCGTGCTCGGCCTGGACATCGGGCACGAGTACGTCCGCGGCGCGATCGCCGACCTGACCGGCGAGATCAGGACCAGGGCCTCGCTGCGGGCCCATGCCACCAGCGTCCGAGCCCGGGTTGCCGAGCTGGTCGAGCTGGCCGGACCTGCTGTGCGAGAACGCCGACGTCACCCGTTCGGCCGTCACCCAGACCGTGATCGGCAGTCCCGGCGTCTACGACCCGCGCCGGAACGCCATGAAGCTCACCGGCGGCCTGCGCGGCTGGGACCGCCCGGCGGCGCTGACCGGGCTGCGGGAGGCGTTCGGGTCAGTCGCTGGTGATGGAGAACGACGTGGACGCCGCCGCCCTGGCCGAACGCGCCCTCGGCCACGGCCGGGAGGTCGACAACTTCGCCTTCGTGCACATCGGCACCGGCATCGGCATGGGCCTCATCCTCGGCGGCCAGCTGCTGCGCGGCGCGCACGGCGTCGCCGGGGAGATCGCGTTCATGCCGCTGTCCGGCGGCGCGGGCGCCGACGAGCACGAGGCGCGCAAGCGCGGGACGCTCGAGGCGGCGGCGTCGGCCTCGGGCATCGTCCGGGCCGCGCGTCGCGGGGGCAT
This sequence comes from uncultured Actinomycetes bacterium, assembly GCA_963742795.1. Taxonomy (GTDB): domain Bacteria; phylum Actinomycetota; class Actinomycetes; order Streptosporangiales; family Streptosporangiaceae; genus Palsa-504. The sequence goes on along the minus strand of CAVUNL010000003.1, from coordinate 554,233 downwards.
GCGCGGCCCGGTGTCCGCGCGCCGCGTGTTCGAGGCCGCGGCGGCCGGCGATCAGCGCGCGCAGGCCGTCGTGGCCGAAGAGGCGCGGCTGGTGGCCAAGACGATCTGCGCGGTCATCACCGTCGTCGACCCGGACCTGATCGTGCTCGGCGGCGGGATCGGCCGGGCCCCGGGCTTCGCCGAGTCGGTGACCGCCGAACTCGACCGGATCGCGCCCGTCATGCCCGCGATCAGGGTCAGCGCCCTCGGCACCGACGCCGTCACCGACGGCTGCCTGGCCGCGGGCACCGAACTGGCCTGGGGCCAGGTCATGACCGCCCTGCCTACCGCTCGACCCAGCGACGGCGTGCGGCCACTGACCTGAGCCGCTACCTGGTGAAGTGCTCGAACACGTGGCTGAAGAACCATGTCGGCTGGGTGATCCCTGAGCACGTGCCCGCGCCATTGGTCCTTCGGCGCTGTCCGCGACCACGTTCTACAGGTCGGACAGCTCGGCCGAGGGCGGAAGCCCGCTGGCTACGAGCGCAGGTAGGAGGCCCCGTTGAGGTCGAGGATGGCGCCGCTGGCCCATTCGGCCTGGTCAGAGGCGAGGTAGACGACCGCGGCCGCGATCTCCTCGGGCGTCGCGACCCGGTTGAACGGGCTCTGCGCGCGGATCTGCTCGCCCCGCGCCGAGTTCAGGTCGGCCGCCGCCATCTCGGTTTCGACGTATCCCGGGCGCCACCGTGGCGACCGAGATGCCGAACGGCGCGAGCGCGCGGGCCATCGACTGCCCGAACGCGTTCAGGCCCGCCTTGCTGGCCCCGTAGGCCGGGTGCCGGGGCTCGCCGCGGAAGGCGCCGCGCGAGGTCACGTTGACGATCCGGCCGCCGGCTTCCTTCATGTGCTGAACCGCGCACCAGGTCACGTTGGCGGCCCCGGTGAGGTTGACGGCCAGGGTCTCGCGCCATACGTCCTGCCACTGCTCGTAGGACACCTCGGTGATCGGGTGCCACACGTAGATCCCGGCGTTGTTGACCAGGACGTCCAGCCCGCCCAGGTTCGGCGGCGGCCTGGTCCACCATCTGCCGGACGGCTCCGGCGTCGGCCAGGTCCGCGCGGACGACGGTGTGGCCGTCGCCGGGCAGACCGGCCAGCACCTCCTGGGCCAGCGCGGCGGAATCGCGGTGATGCACCGCCACCCGGTCGCCCTGGCGGGCGAACGCCTGCGCCACCGCCCGGCCGATGCCGCGGGACGCCCCGGTGACCAGGACCGCGCGGCTTTGCCGATCTCCGGGCCGATCACTGTCCGTCCTCGCACAGGGACAGCAGCTTGGTGGACGTGGCCCAGTTCCTGGCCGTGGCCGCGACGCTGTCTTGCCTGGGGCGCCTGCTTGCGCCTGCGGCGGCGCTGTCCCCCGCACCGGCGTGCCGATGATGCGGAACAGCACCTGGGCCAGTTCGCTGGTGCCGAAGCCGTCCGGCGTGTGCAGGTACAGGGCCGGGCCGATCGCGGTGACTGTGTCGCGGCTGCCCTTGGCCGCGGCCGCGCTCTCCGCGGCCTTGATGCGGTCGAGCAGGTCGGGCGGCAGCTCGGCGTTCAGGAACACCACGTGGACGAGCTTGGGGTTCGGCTCGTCCGGATAGGGGTTGCGTGTCCAGGATCTCGGCCAGTTCGTCCCTGGACAGGACCACGACGGAAGACCTAACGCCGAACGCTCCGGTGATGGCAGCCTCGAGCGCCGACGCCAGCTTGGCCGTGTCACTGTCCTGCGGTGGTGAACAGCACGTTGCCGCTCTGGATGTAGGTCGTCACCCCGGTGTGGCCGAGCGAGGCCACCACCTCGCGCAACTCTGCCATCGGGACCTTGTTCCGGCCGCCGACGTTGATGCCGCGCAGCAGGGCTACGTGTGTTGCCATGTTCGTCATTGTGCCGTTCCCGGCGCGCGTCGAGGGTTTTCTGCCGAACGGTCCGTGGCTCGTGCCCCGGCGCCGTCCGTGCGCCTGGCGGTAGTGCTCGGCCAGCACGTCGTCGCCGAAGTCGCTGCGCGGGCGCCGCAGCACGGTATGCGCGTGGTTCCCGTCATCGGTGGTGTCGTACTCGATGAGCAGGTCATCGCCCTGTACCCGGTAGTAGTGCCGGGTACCCGACGACATCGGTCCCTCCCAGGCGAAGTGCAGCTCGGCGCCCGCGAGCCGGGCGGCCTCCCGGCGCCGCGAGCTCGGCGGGCAGCCGGTCGAGGTAGAGCGTGACCAGCTCGCCGAGCACCGCCCGCGGCGCCGGACCCGAGCTGGTGGCGGCCACGCCCAGCGGCTGGATGCCTTCCCGGGCCCGAGGACTGGTGCCGGTGCGGATGTCACCCGGCGCCTGCGCGGAGACCACGGCCAGCTGCCGCTCGGCGGGCGCCATCGCGTCGAGCAGCACCCGCACCAGGTCCTCTTCCGGGGCCAGCGGCCGCGATACCGGCCGCCCGGCGTAGCTGACGCAGGCCGGATTGGCGCCGAAGAAGACCGGGGCGGGGGAGACGCTGGTCGCCTGGCCACGGTCATGGTCACCGACAGGTGATGCCCCTCGAAGCGCCACGACCACGGCGCGTCCCCGGCGGGGTCGCCGAAGACGCTCACCCAGTAGTCGTTGCTGTGCCGGCCCCGGCGCCACTGCTCCTGCCGGTCCAGCACCTCCTCCAGCGCGATGATGCTCATGGCCTGGGCGTAGGCGTGCTCGCTGAGCCCGGTGGCCAGCAGCCGGTGCGCGGCCTTGCGAGGGGTCTCGCTCATCCGGGCGATGGAGGCGCCGGGCCGGCGCCGCGGCCGGTACTCCAGCCACCGGCGCGCCGCATCGTCCTCGAACGGCTGGGCCGCCAGCGCCCGCTGCTGGTCGTCAAGCGCGGCCAGCAGCGCGAGCGCGGCCGATCGCATCTGCCCGGGAAGTCCATCGGCAGCCATTCTCCGTGTATATCAGCCTGCCGCCTCATCCCGGGGGCCAGAGCGGGCGGGGCGGTGCGGTATAATGATTCGGTGACCACGCCAAGCTGGGACGACGCTTACGCCGGGAGCGTGCCCCCGCCGTGGGATCTCGGCCAGCCCCAGCCGGCGTTCGTCCGGCTGGCCGAGCAAGGCCTGCTGACCGGGCCGGTGCTGGACGCCGGCTGCGGCACCGGAGAGCAGACCCTGCTGGCCGCCTCGTCACGGCGCCGACGCCCTGGGCGTCGACGTCTCACCGCTGGCCCTCGAGCTGGCCCGCGGCAAGGCAGCCGCCCGCGGGATCCCCGCCGCCGCAGGCGGCCAGGTTGGCCCCGCCGCCGCAGGCGGCCAGGTTGGCCCCGCCGCCGCAGGCGGCCAGGTTGGCCCCGCCGCCGCAGGCGGCCAGGTTGGCCCGCCGCCGCAGGCGGCCAGGTGGCCCCGCCGCCGCAGGCGGCCAGGTTGGCAGTGCCCGTTTCGAGGTCGCCGACGCGCTGAGGCTGGGGGAGCTGGGGCTGGGCTTCGACACCATCATCGACAGCGGGCTGTTCCACGTCTTCGACGACGAGAGCCGGGTTCGCTACGTCACCAGCCTGGCCTCGGTGCTGCGACCGGGCGGCCGCCTGTACCTGATGTGCTTCAGCGACCGGCAGCCCGGGATGTTCGGCCCCCGCCGGGTCAGCCAGGACGAGCTGCAGAGCCGCCTTCGCCGACGGTTGGACGATCGTCGCCATCCAGGCCGATACCTTTGCACGTCAATCCGCGGTGGCTTCCCGGCATCGCGCCGCGCAGGCCTGGCTGGCCCGTATCACCCGAGCTAGCCGGGATCACGCGGAGCTAGCCGCCGGCGGTTACCGGGCCACATGCCCAGCCGGCCGAACAGCGCTACCAGCGCCGGCACCAGCAGGGACCGGACCATGATCGCGTCCAGGATCACCCCGACCGCCATCGTGATCGCGAGCTGCCGCAACTGCTCCAGCGGGATCACGGGCCAGCAGGCCCACCGCCGCCTTCGGCTTGCGGCTTGCCGGCTGGCCAGGTGCGGCAGCGTCATCTACGGCGGGATGCTGGCGAGGCGTCACGAGGATCGCCACTACCCGGGATCGGGCTGGCTACTGCTCCGCTCGCCCGCGCGCTTGAATCGGCGTAATTCCTCAATCGCGCGGCCCGGCGGGCCCGGGTCGGCTAGAACGGATCAGGTGCGGGAACGGGACGGCAGCGGCCGCGGCCACGGCGGCGGGAAACGGCGCCAGCCGTCGCGCGCGCTGCTCGCCGGGGCTGTGTCGCTGGGCCTGACCTGCTCAGGATGCGGCCTCGTGCCGGGCGCGGGCAGCAAGACCGCGCAGCCCCCGGCCAGCCTAGTCGAGCCCCGGTCCGGTCCGCACCCTGGCCCCCGGCTGCGGTCTCCGTGGCGGGCCGCCGCCGCCGCCTGCCCGACCTGGTTTTCTCGCCAGATGAGCGAGGCCCAGCGGGTCGGCCAGCTGTTCCTGGTCGGCATCGCCGGAGCGCCCGCCGCCGAAGTCGCCCAGGCGGTCGGGACGTATCACTTCGGCTCGCTGCTGTTGGCAGGGCACCAGCACGGCGGGCGTGGCCGCGGACCGGCAGGCGACCCAGGCCATTCAGGCGCTGGCCTCGCCCGCCGCCACGGCCCGGGTCCGGTTCTTCATCGCGGCCAACCAGGAGGGCGGCCAGGTCCAGGAACTCCAGGGACCCGGCTTCTCGGAGATCCCGCCCGCGCTGGCCCAGGGCCAGCTGTCCAGCCGCCGAACTGCAACGGCAGGCCGCGGCCTGGGGCCGCGAGCTGCGATCGGCGGGCGTCAACCTCGACCTGGCCCCGGTGATGGACGTCGTGCCGGCCGCGACCGCGAGCCAGAACGCGCCGATCGGCGCGCTGCAGCGGGAGTTCGGCCACACCCCGCAGACCACGGGGACGCCACGGCGTGGCGTTCATCCGCGGGATGAAACAGGCCGGCGTCGCCACCACCGCCAAGCACTTCCCGGGTCTGGGCCAGGTCGTCGGCAACACCGATTACACCTCCGGGGTGGTCGACACCACCACCGGCCCGGACAGCCCGTACCTGCAGTCGTTCCGGACGGCGATCAAGGCCGGGGTGCCGTTCGTCATGGTCGCCCTGGCCACCTACACCCGCATCGACCCGCACCACCTGGCCGCGTTCTCCTCCCGCGTCATGCGCGGGCTGCTGCGCCAGCAGCTGCACTTCCGCGGCGTGATCGTCTCCGATGACCTGGGCGCGGCGGCCGCGGTGGCCGGCCTGTCGCCGGCCAACCGCGGCATCGACTTCCTCACCGCCGGAGGCGACCTGATCACCTCCCAGAGCCTGCCCGCGGCCATCGCCATGGATCAGGCCATCCTGGCCCGGGCCGCCCACGACGCCGCCTTCCGCGCCACGGTGAACTCCGCGGTCATGCGCATCCTCGACGCCAAGCAGGCCTACCACCTCATGCCGTGCCGCTGATTTTAGGGGGCACCGATTTCAGGAGGCACTGAGCGGCTGGGTCAGGTCGTAGACGGTCTGGCCGCCGACGGTCTCCTTCTTGAAGTGGGCCGCCACCCAGGACGCGATGGCCGAGGATCCCCGGCCGCCGCCGAAGCTCTGGCTGCCCTGGCCCACGTAGTAGTGCACCTCGTGCTTGGCCACCAGCTCCTTGAACACGGCCAGCGTGGGCCACGGGTCGGTCCCGTTGAACCCGCCGATGGCCATCACCGCGTCCCCGGTCGCCAGCTCGAGCGGCGCCGCTTCCTCGGAGCCCTCGGTCGCGGCCACCCACTTGTAGGACGACGCGTCCTGCTCGAGCAGCTTCACCAGCGCGCTGCTGACCTGGGTGTTCCCGCCCAGCCCGCCGCCCGGTCCACCGGTACCGCCCGCGCCGCCGCCCGGACGCACCCGCGCCGGCCGGTCCCGCCAGCCTGTGTCCCGTTCGATCCACCAGGCCCTGCCGAACTGCCCGCCCGGGAACCCGTTGCCCGCGGTCCCGCCGGGCGGCCCGCGTCCCGCCCGGGCCGCGCGCCCGCCCGGAACCCGCCGCCCGCCGCCAGGCCCGCCACCGAACCCGACCGTGGCCGGCCCCGCGCTCGGGATCGCGCCGGCGTGCGCGGTGCTGACCGTGTCCAGCGCGTAAGCGGCCGGCCCGGCCAGCCCTGCCACCATGGCCAGCCCCACCGGCAGCAGCACCAGCCGCCGGAACGAGGGCCCCCGGTCCAGCCAGGGACCCGCGAGCAACGCGACAGCCGAAAGCACGCCCGCGACCAGCACCACCCAGCGCAGCCACGGCAGCCAGTCCGGTGTCCGGTCCAGCAGGATGTACGACCACACCGCCGTGACCAGCACCGTCGCGGCCGCCACCGAACGCCCGGTCCAGCCCAGCCGCTGCTGCTGTACCGCCTCGGGGGGACGACCCTGCTGACCTGGCCGGCCATGGCGGCGGGCCCAGACCCCCCGCCCAGCGCCATAGCGCCGATGCCGACCAGCGCGCCGATGCCGGGCGCCAGCGCGACCATGTAGTACGGGTGGATGATGCCGCTCATGTAGCTGAACACCAGCCCGGTGACGATCACCCAGCCGCCCCACAGCAGCGCCGCGGCCCGGATCCGGTCGGTGCGCGCCGCCCGCCGCGACACCCACGCCATGCCGGCCAGGCAGATCAGCGCCGCGGGCAGCAGCCAGCTGATCTGCCCGCCGAACTCGCTGTGGAACAGCCGCAGCAGCCCGGTCGCGCCGCCGAACCCCGAGCCCTGAGCTCCTCCGCCACCGATCGACCCGGTCTCGTTGCCGTCGAGCCGCCCCAGGCCGTTGTACCCGATGGCGAGCTGCAGGATGTTGTTGTTCGTCGAGCCGCCGAAGTAGGGCCGGTCAGCCGCGGGCGTCAGCTCCGCGATCAAGATCCACCAGCCCGCCCCCACGACGATCCCGGCGCCCATCGCCGCCGTCTGCCATAGGCGCCGCAGCCACCCGCGCGGCGCCCCGGCCCACAGGTAGGCGATCGCGAAGCCCGGCACGACCAGGAACGCCTGCAGCATCTTGGCCAGGAACGCGAAGCCCAGCAGGACCCCGCAGAACACCAGCCACCGCGTCCGCCCGTTCTCGATCGCGCGCACCAGCGCGTACGCCGCCGCGGTCATCAGCAGCACCAGCAGCGCGTCCGGGTTGTTGAACCGGAACATCAGGGCCGCCACCGGCGTCAGCGCGAGCACCAGCCCGGCGACCAGCCCGGCCGGCGGGCCCGAACCAGCGCCGCACCGCGGCGTACAGCAGCCCGACCGAGGCCACGCCCTCCAGCGCCTGCGGCGCCAGCATGGACCACTGGCTGAACCCGAAGATCCGGCCGGACAGCTCCATGACCCACAGCGAGGCCGGCGTCTTGTCCACGGTGATGAAGTTGGACGAGTCGAACGAGCCGAAGAAGAACGCCTTCCAGCTCTTGGTCCCGGCCTGGACCGCCGCCGCGTAGAAGTCGTTGGCCCAGCCGTTCCTGGTCAGATCCCACAGGTACAGCAGCGCGGTGAGCGCCAGCAGCCCGAGCAGCGCCGGACGCGCCCAGCGCGGATCGGCCTCAGGCCCGCGCAGCAGGCGCCGGGCCCGGTTCCGCGTGGGCCGCGGGCGGGTGCGGATCGAATGCCTCGCCACGGAGGTGGTCGCGCTCAATTGGTTTTCTCCCGTTAGATGTCGAATGGTCATGACTCGGCGAGGACCCTCGCAGCCGGGGGACCTTGATCGATCCCCGCGCCAGCCCGCTGCCGAGCCGCACCATGCCGCGCAGGTCAGCGAGCGCGGTGGCCACGATGTCGACCCGCGAGTCGAGGTCGTCGATCCAGTCCACCGGGATCTCGTGGATGCGCAGCCCGGCCCGCTCGGCCAGCACCAGCAGTTCGGTGTCGAAGAACCAGCCGGTGTCCTGGGTAAGGGGCAGCAGCGCCCGCGCCTGCTCGCGCCTGATCGCCTTGAACCCGCACTGGGCGTCCGAGAACCGGGCCCCCATGCAGGCGTGCAGCAGCAGGTTGTAGCAGCGGGAGATGAGCTCGCGCTTGGGTCCGCGGATCACCCGCGACCCCCGGGCCAGCCGGGTGCCGATGGCCACGTCGCTGTGGCCGGACAACAGCGGCGCGACCAGCGGCAGCAACGCGTTCAGATCCGTCGACAAATCGACATCCATGTACGCGAGGACCTCGGCGTCACTCTGCGACCAGACCGCCCGCAGCGCCCGCCCCCGTCCCGGCTGTTCCATGCGTACCGCCCGCACCTCATCGAAGTCGCGCGCCAGCCGGTCGGCGATGGCCCAGGTGCCGTCCGTGCTGCCGTTGTCCGCGATGGTGACCCGCGCGGTAAACGGGAAGCCCTCCCGCAGATAGCTGACCAACCGCCGCACGCTCGGCGCGAGATCACGTTCCTCATTACGCACAGGAACCACAATGTCCACCTGCAGAACTCTCATAGTCATGAGAATCGACGACCATGCTCCGCGGTGGCTGAAGCGATCTTATGTACGCGCTATGAGCAAAGAAACGACCCGGTATGCCGGACTGTCGCACCGGGCACCGACAAATGGCTGTTGCCGCTAACGGGCAACATCGCGGCTAGCAGACTATGGGGCCACGGCCTGGACTAGCCACACCGCCGCGCCCAGGTGCACGCCCTCGGCGTCTGCGTGCGGGGCGAGCGCGGCACGCACCGACGCGACCGCGCGCTCCACCGTGTCGGTGTCGGCTCCTGCCAGCATCATCCGCCCCATCGACCCGGTGCGCAGGAACTCGACGGTGTCCTCGACGCTCCCGCCGCCGCCGACCAAGATCGACACGTGCTCTGAGGTGATTTCGATGTCCCGCCATCCCGCCGCGGCCAGGACCGAGCGGACCCGATCCGGATCGGCGAACGCGAACATGCCGGGCCCGTCACCGGACCCGAAGCCGGCCGGCGGCGGCACGTGCTCGGCAAGAGCAGCTCCAGGGACCAGCAGCCACTGATTGGCGGCCAGCGGCTGCCAGCACACGAAGACCAGCCGTCCGGCGGGCTGGGTCGCGGACCGGATGTTCGCGAAGGCGGCGACCGGGTCGGCGAAGAACATCACGCCGAAGCGGGATATGACGGCGTCGAACTTGGTGGGTTCGAGGGGATGCACCTGCGCATCGCCTTGCTGGAACACCGCATTGCCGTGACCAGCCGCTTCGGCGCCGGCTCGGGCCCGGGCCAACATCGGGGCCGAGAGGTCGATGCCGACCGCCTGGCCAGGCGCGATGAGCCGCGCGGCCGCAAGCGTCGTGCCGCCGCAGCCGCAACCCACGTCGAGCACGTGACTGCCAGGCCGCAGCGCAGCAGCCTCGAGGATCATGGCCGTGAACGGCTCGTTCATGCGGTCATAGCGGGCCTGGTTGTCGATCCAGTGGGCGACGTCCTCGCCGGAGTTCCAGCGCTCGGCTTGGTCGGTGTTCGCGATGCTCATCTAACCTCTTCTCGGCGGTGGATCGTGCCCGCGGAGTTCGCGACCGCGCCTACCCGTATGTCGTCGAGTGCGGCCCGAAGCCGGCCGCCGTCGCCGGTGGTCTCGGCGCGCTCGGCTAGTGCCGTGCCCAGGCGGTCCGCGAGAGTGCTGACTGCGCCCTGGAGCAGGAGCGGCCGTCCGCGCCGGAGCAAGTCCGGCAATTCCCCGGCGCGACTGCTGGCCGAGACCGGCGCCCAGATCCGGTCGACGATCATGTCCGCCAGCTTGCGCGCCAGCGCGCTAAGGTCATCGGCGAGCACCTCGATCACGTCAAGTACCTCGCCGAGCGGGACGCCGGCCCTGACCCAGTCGGCCACCAGGCCGAGCAGCGCGGGGCTGCGCACCACGAAATGGTCCTCGTCGTGCGGCCACACGAGCCCGACCTGGCTAGCACGGCCGAGCGTGGCCGGGTCTAGCGCCGGCAGCCGCAGGAGCAACTCCGCGCGGGTCAGCCGCAGCGGCGTCTCATCCAGCGCCTGGCTCTGGTCGACGCCGAGCAAAGTAACCAGGTCCGTTCCGCTCTCCCACGCCGCCAGCAGGTCGCGGATACCGGCCAGGGAATAGCCGCGGCGCTGCAGACGCGTTATGAGCTGCAAGCGCTGGACGTGCCGGCTGCCGTACATGCCGAGGCGTCCTTGCCGTTCGGGCGGCGGCAGCAGGCGCATCGTGTGGTACTCGCGGATGGTGCGGACCGGCAGCTGGACCAGCCGGGCCAAGTCATCGATGGTCAGCGGTTCATCTGCCTGCGCTGCGGCTGTCATGGCTAGACAGTATCAAAGAATACTGTTACGGTAAATACCGTGACGGTCGATACTGATAAGACTGAGCGGCTAATCGGCGTGCTGCGGAGCTCCGCCGGCACGCCGGACCTGAAGTATGAACGCCGGCCCGAGGCCATGCAGGGCGGCTTCTGGGCTGAGCTCTTCTCGTTCTCGGTGGCGAATCCGCCGGATGGCTGGCCGGCCGAGCTCGTCGCCCGGCTGATGCCCGACCCCGGTTCGGCACGCAAGGAGACCATCGTGCAGCGCGCGGTGGCCGCCGCGGGCTTCCCGACTCCGTTCGTGCGCGCGTACGGCGGCCCGGAGTCCGGCCTGGGCCAGGCGTTCATGGTCATGGACCGGGCCGCTGGCGGGCCCGCGCTGTCCGGTCTGGACGTCGGCCTGACACCGGCCGCCGTGCCGCACCTGCTGCGCCGGATACCGGAGTTGCTGGCCACCTCGATGGCGCGGCTGCATGCGCTCGACCCGGAGCTCGTACGCAGCGAGCTCGAGCAGATCCGCGACGTGCCCGTGACGGTACCGGGACTGACCTCGATGCTGGCACGGCACGCCGTCGAATTCGACCGTCCTGACCTCGTCGACGCGGCTCGCTGGCTGGCGGATCACCCACCCGAGCGGGCTCCGGACGTCATCTGTCACGGTGACCTGCATCCGTTCAACCTGCTCGCCGACGGTGACCGGGTCACCGTACTCGACTGGAGTACCACGTTGCTCGCGCCGCGAGCGTACGACGTCGGGTTCACCTCACTTCTGCTCAGCGAGCCGCCGCTGCGCGTGCCGGACTGGCAGCGGCCGCTCGTCCGGGTGGTCGGCGCGCTGCTCGCCCGCCGGTTCGTCCGCGGCTACCAACGTCAAACCGCGACCGTGGTCCAGCCCGGCGAGCTGAGGTGGCACCAGGCCGTCGTCTGCCTGCGCGCGCTCGTCGAGGTGGCGAGCTGGGAACATGAGGGCGTCACCGATACTCGCGTCGGGCATCCGTGGCTGGTGTCCGGACCGGCCTTCGCCCGGCGGCTCGCAAGCCTGACCGGGGCTTCGGTACGGTCACGTTAATGTGCGCGCTATGAGCATAGAAACGACCCGGGAAATCTTGGCCTCATCGGCGTGTCGTGCCGAGTGGAAGTAGTTATTTCGATATCCTGTCTGGTATAAGATCATTTATCCGAACGGACCGTGGTACATGCCTCAGGAACCGGTTTCCCCCGACCCCGGGCCATCCTGCCCGGACTGGATGGACGATCCGGCGTACCTGGCCCTGCGGGTCGCGGACGAAGATCCCGGCGACTTGGACCTAGACGATCCCGACGACGACCCGCCGCCGGAGGTGGATCCCGAGGAGCTGGCCGACGAGGCGGAACGGATCAGCGCGGATCGGGCGCGGGCGGCCGAGGTGGCGTCGCGGCTGGGCCTGACCGCGGCGATGGCGGCCGACGCCGCCGCGGCGGCGGGGCGGCGGGGTCCGGGGATGCCCGGGTCCGCGGAGAGCTTCCCGGGGGTGTACGCCAGCCGGGCGTCGGGGTTCGCGTCGGGTAAGCCGCTAGATGTCGCGCCGGGGTGCCTGACGCTGGCGCAGTTCGCGGAGGAGGCGGCCGGGGAGGGTGACCGGTACCCGGGCGCGAGCGATGATGAGCTGGCCGGGGTGATCTGCGCGTGGGACCGGGTCGAGGCCTACGCGAGCAGCCGGAAGCACGCCGCGGTCGCGGAGTTGATCCGGCGCCGCCCGGCCCGGGGGGCCGCGGTGCAGGGCGCGGGGCAGATGCCCGGGGTCTGTGATGAGTTCGTTGTTCAGGAGCTGGCTTCGGTGCTGGGTGAGTCCCGCGCGGCGGCCGGGGACGTCGTGTCGCTGGCTCAGGAGCTGGAGATCAACCTGCCCGGGACCAAGGCGGCGTTCCGGTCCGGGATCTTGAGCCGCCGCAAGGCGATGATCATCGCCGAGGCCACGGCGCTGCTGGACCCGCAGGAGGCCCGCGCCGCGGAGGCCATGGTGCTGGACCGGGCCGGGGCGCTGACCCCGCCGGGGCTGCGGGCTGCGATCGCCCGGGCGGTCATGGAGGTGGCGCCGGGCAAGGCGAAGAAGCGGCGGGAGCATGCGGCGGAGCGGACCCGGGTGGAGCGGTGGGCTGAGGCGAGCGGGAACGCGGGGCTGGCCGGGCGGGAACTGCCACCCGCGCAGGTGCTGGCCGCGGACCCGGCCCGCCCGGCGGGTACGGCACCTGGCGGTTCACCACCGGGCAGCAGGACCTGCTCATCAAGATCGGGCCGATCCCCGCCGGGGACTGCGATCACAGGTGGGAGGCCCGGGGACATGATCCCGGGGTGATGCTGCGGCACCTGACGGAGGTCCGGCACGCGACCTGCACCGGGCCGGGCTGCCAGCGGCCGGCCGGGAGGTGCGATTTCGAGCACAACATTCCGTACGAGGCAGGCGGTCGCAGTTGCCTGTGCAACGGCAATCCGACCTGCCGTCGTGATCACCGGGCCAAGCAAGACCCGAGGTGGAGGGCCGAGCAGCTTCCGGGCGGGCACATCCGCTGGACCATGCCCTCCGGACGGCAGTATGTCACCGAGCCGACCAGGTACCCGATCTAGCGGTGCGGGGAGGGCACCCGCGTATCTATCATTCAGCGTCAGGGAGTGGCGATGGATGAACTCGGCAAGCTCAAAGCAAGGCGCCAGAGAACCGGCAGATAAGGGCTATCGACGCCGAGATAGCCCGGCGCGTGGAGCAGCTATCAGAAGCTGACCGGGGTTACATGATCGTGGAGGGCTCGGCTGACCCACCGACACAACTGTGATGTCCGCGAGCAGGCCGGTCACCGGAACCGGCATGTCACCGCCCCGAGTTCGCCGAAGTCCGCGTGGACCACGTCGCCGGCCTGGACGAAGACCGGCCGGGTGAACGACCCGGCCAGGATCACCTGCCCGGCGGGCAGCAACTCCTCGTACGGCGCGAGCCGGTTGGCCAGCCACGCCACCCCGTTGGCCGGGTGGCCGAGTACGCCCGCCGCCACACCGGTCTCCTCGATCGCCTCGTTGACGTAGAGGAGAGCCGAGACCCGGCGCAGGTCACAGGCGTCGGGGCGGACGGCGCGGCCGCCGACCACGATCCCGGCGTCGGCTGCGTTGTCCGAGATCGTATCGACGATGGTGCGCAGGTGACCGGTCTGCGGGTCGCTCATCTGCACCCGCGCGTCCAGGATCTCCACCGCGGGCGTGACCCACCGGGTGGCGTCGAGGACGTCGAGCGCGGTCACCCCCGGTCCCTTCAGCGGCTGGTCGAGGACGAACGCGAGCTCGACCTCGACGCGAGGCCTGATGAACCTCTCGGCCGGCACGGTCCCGCCGTCGTCGAAGAACATGTCATCGAAGATGACGCCGTAGTCCGGCTCGCTGATCGAGACCGCCTGCTGCATGGCGCGCGAGGTGAGGCCGATCTTCCGTGCCTTGATCGTGCGGCCCTCGGCGAGCTTGAGCGCGACCAGCGCCCGCTGCACGCGGTACGCGTCCTCGATCGCCATGTCCGGGTACTGCAGCGACAGCTGGCGGATCGGCTCGCGGGAGCGTTCGGCCGCCAGCAGGCGTCGCGCCGCGTCGGTGACCGCGTCGTCGTCGAGCACCGTACTAGGGTCCCACGGTGCCCGCCGTCTCGCCGCCGAAGGCCAGGCCCGCTAGCAAGTCGCGCTCGGCCCCGGTGAGCGGGACCGGGCCGCCGGGGGAGGCCTTCACCATCACGCAGTCGGCCAGCGCGATGCACGCATGGTCCTGGAACGCGGCCTGCGCCAGCACGTAGGACGAACCGCCCACGCGCAGCACGGCCGAGGCCACCTCGACCGACCCGGGATACCGGCCCTCGCGCAGGAACTCCATGGTGATCGTGGCCAGCAGCAAGATCAGCCCATTGGCCGCCGCCGCGTCGGCGGACATGCCGATGACCCGGTGATGCAGGTCGGACCGGCCCTCCTCGAAGAGGCGGCCGAAGGCGCCGTTATTGAGATGGCGGTTCGGGTCCATGTCGCTGTACAGCGTCCGGTAGGTGAACCGGACCGGGTAGTTCCCAGCGTCGAGCCGGTCGGCTTGCTCGGCGAGGCGGCGGCTCATAGCTGGATTATGGCCGAGAACCCAGGTCGTCCGGCTGGCGGGGACGCGGAGGAACGCGCTGCGGGACGTACCGTGGAGGAGTGGTCAGGCAGCCAGCCCGAGGGCGGTCCCGGGCGCGGACTGGTGTGCTGGCGGCGGTGGCCCTGATCGCGGCGGCCGGGATCATCCTGTTCGTGCTCGGCCAGCAATCCTCTCCGGCGTCCCCGCGGCCCCAGGCCAGCCCGTCGTCTTCACGCGCCGTGGCGGCCGCGCTTGCCGCGCTGCTGCGGCAGGGAACCCCGGACACCGCCCGCGTGTACTGGGAGAAGCCCAGCGCGGCGCTGGAGGCTGCGGCCGCCGGCGCGGATGACGCCCGGTTCCGCGCGCTCGGCACGCTGCTCGTCAAAGACGGCTTCGCCGGCGCGATCATCAACCTCGGCCGGGAGATGACCGGCGCCTGGTACAACTGGAGCGAGCGGAGATGCCCGCGCGCCGAGCCGGGCTGCTACATCCTGGCCTGGCGGCACGCCGTGGATGCCATGCGGTCGGTGCCCGGACAACACTTCCGGTTCCTGTGGACCGTCTACCCGGGCACCGCCGCGGCCATCGACGCGTGGCCCGGTTCCGCCTACGTGGACCTGGTGGGAACCGACATCTACGACTGGTACGGCGGCCCCCACGGCACCTACCCGCACACGGGGTTGGGCCAGCTGGATCACGACGCGAGGTGGCGGGAGATCCTCACTCAGCCCGGCGGCCTCGACTGGCTCGCCCGGCTGTCCCGGCTCACCGGCAAGCAGGCCGCCATCCCCGAGTGGGGGCTGGACTTCCACAGCTTCGGCGGCCAGGACGACCCGGCGTTCATCACGCGCATGCTCGCGTGGCTGCATGCTAACCACGCGATCGGCATCTACTGGGCGTTCCAGCACGTGGCCCCTGATCAGGCTGTCCCTCCCGGCCCGCTGCTGGCCGACCAGGGCGCGTACGCGGGCAGGCCGCCCGGGGTGAACGGCTTCGGCCTGCTGCTCGGCGGCCGCCTGCAATACGCCGAGGCCTTCCTGCCCGACCAACAGGCAATCTCCGAATCCTCTGCGCAGCCGGTGCTGGCGTCCTGGCAGCACACCGGCTACCAGCTCATCCTCGGCGTCCCGCTGGTGCCGCTGACCGTGCCGACCTATAACGGCCCGCCCCAGCCGGGGCTGCGGTCGTACCAGCTGGCCGACTACCCCGATGCGCTCGCCGCGTTCCGCCGGGGAGTTTCCAGCGCCCGCCGCCCCTGAACCGCGCCGGGACCGTACGGGGCGTGGCGGCTGGATGTTATCGGCGTTGGCTGCTGAGGAAGGAGTGCAAGTGGCCGGCCAGGGCTTCGGTGTCGGCGGCTGCGCCGTGGATGTAGGTGGAGGCACGCGTGCGGAGCACCGGCATGCCGAGTAGGTAGAGTCCGGCAGCGCCCGTGACAACGCCGCCGTCGTGGCGGATGTGGCCTTTGCGGTCACGCACGGGGATGTCGAGCCAGGAGTGGTCGGGCCGGAAACCCGTCGCCCACAGCACTGTGGTGATCTCCCCGCTGGTGAGGTCCAGTTCCAGGGGGGTGTGAGGATCGACGCGGGTGGGTGCGAACCGGTGCGGTGGCGGCAAGTCATCGTCGAGGCCCGAGGCGGTGGCCCACTCATCAGCGCGGTTCAAGAACCGGTTCATCTTCAGGTCGGCGAGGGCGCAGGTATTGGCGAGGGCCCCGGAGAACTGGGCCACGCCGCCGGTGATACGGCCCAGACGGCCGACGATGCGGATCCCGAGTGCCGTCAGCGAGTTGAGGTCGGTCGTCATGGCTTCAGGAGTACCTGTGAGCTGCGGTGAGGGGAGGTGGCGAGCCCGGGTAAGGTCGTCGATCTCGTCATAGCGTTCGGTCAGCAGGCCTGTGGCCTCCAGCCACCAGAAGATGTCCCGGCCGCGGTAGCTGCGGGGCAGCCGGACGTGTTCGCCGGCCGCCAGGGTCACCGGGCGGCCCGACCGGTGGATCTCGGCGGCGAGCTGGACGCCGGTGGCTGACGCGCCGACGACGAGGACCCCGCCGTGGGGGAGCTGGCTGGGATCGCGGTAGGCCAGCGGGGTCAATGTGGTGACCGGCGGGGGTACCGCGTCGGCGACGGCGGGGATCGCGGGCAGGGCGCACGCCCCGGTCGCCAGCACCACGGCCTGAGCGTGAAGAAGGTCGTCGTTGGCTTGGACCTCGAAGCCCCGCGGCCCGGCACGCAGGGTATGCACGGTGGTGGCGGTGTGCACCGGCGCCCCGACGAGGTGGGCGTAGGCGGTGAGGGTGGCGACGACGCCGGCGGCGGGCATGAACCCGTCGGGGTCATCGCCGGTGTAGTCGTGGCCGGGCAGCCGGGTCTGCCAGTTGGGGGTGAGCAGCCGCAGGGTGGGCCAGCGCTGGGTCCGCCACGAGTACGCCACCTCACCGCGCTCGAGCACGACGTGTTCGATCGAGCGTTCGGTGAGGCGGCGGCTCATGGCCAGGCCGGCGTGCCCGGCACCGACGACGACTGCCGTGGTCTGCATCACGGCTGGATCGTGATGGTCAGGCCAGCTCGACGAGGATCTTGGTCGGGTTGGCCACGACGTCGAAAACCGCCGAGCGCTTCTGAGCTTGGGCGATCAGCGCCTCCAGCTCCTCGCGGGTGGCGTCCGCGTCGATGGCGAACCGGACCGTGATGGTCTCGAAGCCGTTGCGGATGTCCGGGTCGGCGCCCAGGATGCCCAGGACGTTCATCTGGCCTTCGATCGTGGCGGTGACCGATCGCAGCTGGATGCCCCGGAACTGTGCGACCGAGGCGATGCCGGCGGTCAGGCACCCGGCCAGGCCGACCAGCACGACCTCCACCGGGGTAGCGCCGTTGTCTTCGGAGGCGAAGCATTCGGGGTGGTCGATGTCGTACTCGTAGGTGACGCGGTGCTGTTGCTCGGCGCCCAGGCCGGTGAAGCCGTCCACGGTGGAGTGGCTGTGGGTGCCGTTGCGCCAGGTGCAGGTGGCCCGCCAGGTGAACTCGGCCGCTTCCGGCGTGGCCGAGAGCGCTTCGCGCGCCCCGAGCAGGGCCTGGACGTTCACGCCGTTTTCGACGGGGTTGTTGGTGATGGTCATCGGTTTCTCCCATGGCTACGGGGTGTCATATGAAACCGTTGTACGTGCGCAGGCTGTCACCGCGGTATCGGGGAATCCCCCTACATGGATACGGACGGCCAGCCCCCGCCTTTGCCCTGGCGAGCGATGGCGGCGGCGCGGTATGCCGTCGTATGCTCGTTATGGTCTCCTGGCTGCACGGATAGAGGAAATGGGCGGGGCGGTCGGATGCGAGACGCGGGGTGGGTAGCGCACAGTCGCCTGCTGTCGCCAGCCGACCTGTTTGTAGGCCGGGACGGCGAGCTGGCGGCTCTATCCCAGATGCTCGCGCATACGCAGGCGCGGCTGGTCACGCTCACCGGGCCGCCGGGCATCGGCAAGACCCGTCTCGCCGTCGCCTGCGCATCGGCCCATGCCGAGCGCAGTGGATGCGCCCCCGTGTTCGTTGACCTGGCTCCGGTCCGGGATCCGGCGCTGGTGATGGTCGAGCTGGCTCAGGCGCTGGGTATCGAGCCGCGGGGCGGGACGGATCTGACCGGTCAGCTGGCTGCTGCGCTGGGCCACGAGGAGCGGCTCGTGGTCCTGGACAACTGCGAGCATCTCCTGGCCGCCGCCTCGGACGTCGGCCGGGTGCTCGCTACCTGTCCGCGGCTGCGCGTTCTCGCTACCAGCCGGGAACGGCTCCGGTTGTCCGCCGAGCAGGAGTTCCCGGTGCCGCCGCTCGCCATGCCCGCGCCGACGGACGTCGCAGACCTCAGTTCCCTGGCGGCCAATCCATCAGTGGCGCTGCTGCTGGATCGCGCACGCCGGACCAACCCGAGCTTTGACCTCACCCCGGCCAATGCGCTGTTGCTGGCCAGCGCGTGCGTCCGGCTCGAGGGCCTGCCGCTGGCGATCGAATTGGCTGCAGCCCGGCTGAAGGTCCTGACCCCGGGGGAGCTGGTATTCCGGCTAGGCAGCAGGATGGAGGTGCTGGCCGGCAGTACGCGGGACGTGCCAGTCCGGCAGCGCGCGCTACGCAATGCCATCGCCTGGAGCTATGACCTGCTCGACTCCGGCGAGCGCGAGCTGTTCCGCAGGCTGTCGGTGTTTGCTGGCCGCTGGACGCTGGCCGACGCGGGCAGCGTTTGCGTCATGAACGGGAACGACGCGCTCGCCATGGTGGAGTCGCTGCTCGACAAGAGCCTGATCCGGCGGGTGCCCGGTGACGAGCAGACCGCTGAGTTCTCGATGCTGGAGAGCTTGCGTGAGTACGCGACGGAGCAGCTGGCGTCCCACGCCGAAGCCGAGGAGACGCGGGCCAGGCACGCTGATCATTACGCAGGCCTTGCGAAGCAGTTCGAGGCTTCCCTCGGCCTGCCGGGGGAGCAAACCTGGCTGCTGCGGGTCGGCCGCCACCACGCGGATCTGCGCGCCGCGCTGGATTACTGTATGGACGCGGGCCGGGATGCGCGGGCGCTCTGGCTGGCCACCGCGCTCGGCTGGTACCACTACACCCATGGCGACCTCGATCATGGCCAGGCGCTCGTGGGCGCGGTTCTTCCCCCGGCTGCGGACGGCTATGACCCGGCAGCCATCAGCGACGACGCCACGGCGGGAGCCCAGGCTGGCGTCCTCATCGCGGCCGGGGTTCTGGCCTGGGCGACGGGAGAGATGGGTCGTGCCCAAGGCCTCCTGCTCAGTGCGCTTGAGCACAGCGAAGGGCGTGGTGATACGCGCCGTGCGGCGATCGCGTGCGCCTTTCTGGGGTGCGTGGCCCGTGCCGGCGGGGAGTGGGATGCGTCCGCTGACTGGCATCGGCGAGCCGAGGCACGATTCCGCGAGGAGGACAACACGCAGGGCGTGGCGTGGGCCCGGCACGATCTGGGGCTGCTCGCCCGGGACCACGGCGACCTGGGAAGCGCGGCGGAACTGCTGCGGGCGAGCCTGCGGGACTTCCGTGAACTGGACTATCCGTGGGCGGTGGCCTGGTCGGCGTGGGGGCTCGGCACGACGCTGAGCGCGCAGGGCCGCCTGGAAGAAGCGTGCCCGCTGCTGGCGGAGGCTCTGCGGATCTACACCGACCTCAACGACCCACGGGGCGTCACCCAGTGCCTGGAGGCGCTCGCCCATGTCGCCTGTGAACAGGCGCACTATGAGAGCGCCGCGCGGCTGATCGGTGCGGCTGCGGCGCTGCGTGAGCGGGTGGCTGCCCGCCAGCTCGATACCGAGCAGGCGAGGACTTCGGTGGTGGAGCGGGTACTGGCTCGCGCGCTGGGACCTCAGGACGCTGACACGCTCATGAACGCTGGCCGGACGATGCCCGTACCGCAGGCCGCCGATCTGGCCATGGCGGTCGCCTCCGGCACCGCACCCGGCGACCCGGACCGCTCACCTCGGGTACCGCTCACCCCCCGGGAGCGCCAGGTTGCCGCGCTGGTGGCCTCGGGCCGGACCAACCGGCAGATCGGCAGGGTGCTCGGGATTTCCGAGAAGACCACCGAGGTTCACCTGCATCACGTGATGTCCAAGCTGGATGCCCGCAGCCGGGCCGAGGTGGCGGCCTGGGCCGTCACGCATCACCTGTCCGACCCGGCGTAATACCTAGTGGTTTTCCCCGATAGACCGTCATTTCTGCAGGCCCTACGCTGCTGGCTAGCGGCCGTTTGGGGGTGCAACCAATGCGCGCACGACTACCCGATGAGTCCGGTTACGTTGTCAATTCGGGCGTGCGGATCCATTACGAGGTGCACGGCACGGGCCAGCCGACGATCCTGCTGCTGCCCACGTGGGCGATCGTGGACTCCAGGCACTGGAAGATGCAGGTGCCGTTCCTGGCCCGCGACTACCGTGTGATCACCTTTGACCCGCGCGGCAACGGCCGGTCCGACCGGCCCAGGAATCCGGCGGCCTACGCCGACGCCGTCTACGCGAGTGACGCTGCGGCCGTGCTCGACGCGACCGGCACCGAACGGGCGGTACTCGCGGCGTTCTGCAGCGGCTTCTCCTGGGCGCTGTTGTTCGCGGCGGCTCATCCGCAGCGAGTGACCGGGATCGTGACCATCGCGCCGACGCTGCCGATCCCGCCAGCCGACCCCTGGGAACGAGACGGACATTCTTTCGACGACGTGCTCGATACTACCGAGGGGTGGGCGAAGGAGAACCGGCATTATTGGCGGCGGGACTGGCGAGGATACGTCGAGTTCTTCATGTCCCAGATCACCACGGAGCCGCACTCCACGAAGCCCTACGACGATCTCGTCGAATGGGGCATGCAAACCGACGCTGAGACCCTGCTGTGTGATGCCGATGCCCCTCAGCAGGTCGGTGATGAGCAGGAGGCGATCCGCCTCTGCCGGTCGCTGGCCTGCCCGGTACTCGTGATCGGCGGTGACCAGGACAAGATCGTCCCGCCGGAGCGGACGCGGCGGATCGCCGAGCTGACAAGCGCTGAGCTGCTCGTGATCGAAGGCGGCGGGCATGCACCGCATGCCCGGTACCCGGTCGCGGTGAACCATGCCATCCGTGACTTTGTGGGCAGAGTAAGCCACCGGCAGCGCAAGCGGGCCGTCTGGCAGGCCACGCACAGCCGCTCTCGGCGGGCGCTATGGATCTCCTCCCCAATAGGCCTCGGTCACGTCCAGCGGGACCTGGCCATCGCCCGGGCCCTCCGGCAGCGGGTGCCAGACCTGGAGATCCACTGGTGGGCCCAGCCGCCGGTGACCGAGGTCCTCGCCGACGCGGGGGAGATCATCCACCCGGCGAGCTCCGATCTGGTCTGCGAGTCGGCGCACTGGGAGTCGGAATCCGCGAACCACGACCTGCCCGCGTTCTACGCGTTCCGCAGGATGGACGAGATCCTCTGTGCGAACTACCTGCTGTTCGACGACGTGGTCAGGGACACCAGCTACGACCTATGGGTGGGTGACGAGTGCTGGGAGATCGACTACTTCCTGCACGAGAATCCTGAGCGGAAGATCGCGCCGTACGTATTCATGACCGACGTGATCGGCTTCCTGCCCACCGACCCCGGCGATCGGCGGGAAGCCGAGTTGTGCGCGGACTACAACGCCGACTCCATCGGAAAGCGTGAGCGATTTCCCCGGCTGCGGGACCTGTCCATGTTCATCGGTTCCTTCGATGAGCTGCCCGATCTCTCGTTCGGGCCGGGCTTGCCGCACATACGGCCCTGGTCCAGGCGATGGTTCACCTCGGTCCCGTATGTGCTTCCGTTCAATCCCGCCGCCTATCGTGACCGCCGCCGGTTGCGGGGCCGGCTCGGCTACCCTCAGGACCAGCCGTTGCTGGTGGCTGCGGTAGGAGGCACCGCGGCTGGCGTCAGCCTGCTGGAACTGATCTGCGACGCGTTCGCGCGGCTACGTAAGCAGGTGCCGGACGCGCGGATGCTTCTGGTCACCGGCCCTCGCATCGATCCCCGGTTGCTGCCGGACACTGAGGGCATGGACAAGCGTGGCTATGTGCCCGATCTCTTCGAACACCTGGCGTGCGCCGACGCGGCCATCGTGCAGGGCGGGCTGTCCACGACGATGGAACTGGTCGCCACCGGGCGGCCCTTCATCTACTTTCCCCTGCGCCGCCACTGGGAACAGCAGCACTTCGTCACCCACCGGCTCGATCACTACCGGGCCGGCCTGCGGATGGACTATACGACGACGACAGCAGACCAGTTGGCCGTTACGATGCGGACGGCGCTGGCCGAGGCCGGCACCAGACCCGGTTACCGTAAGATCCCGCGCGGCGGCGCGGACCGCGCCGCCGCGCGGATCGGCACTTTGCTGAGGGGGTAGCAATGACCAAGCCGAGCGCGGACACTCCCCAATGGACGCTGGTGGACGAGGGCTGGGGCCGTAGTGCGGTGGACTTCGCGACGCTCAGCGAGCCCAGCAACTGCCGGGAGTACGTCAGCGTGCACCACCGGCTCGGCGTCGATGCCGGAGACCGGCTGCTCGACATGGCCTGCGGGTCCGGGCTCGCCATCGAGCTGGCTCGCCTGCGTGGCGCTTCCTGCTGCGGTATCGACGCCTCGGCCAGACTGGTCGCGGTGGCCCGGGATCGGAACCCCGAATGCGACATCAGAGTCGGCGACATGAACGCCCTGCCGTGGGATCCGGCGTCATTCGACGTGGTTACCAGCTTCCGGGGGATCTGGGGCACCACACCCCACGCGGTGGCCGAAATACACCGGGTCCTTCGCCCCGGCGGACGGGTCGGGATAACCGTCTGGGGTCACCTGAAGGTGTCCCCGGGAGGATGGGCGCTGGCACCGTTCCGCCTGGCCGCGGTGGAGAAGGTCGACAACCAGGCCGCGATGGTGTCGCTGGGCCGGCCCGGGGCAGGCGAGCAGCTCCTTGAGTCATCCGGGTTCGCCGACGTCAAGCGGCTGAACGTCCCGTTCGCCTGGGAGTTCGCGGACCCCGAGGTGTACGCGCGGGCGCTGGCCGCGTTCGGGCCAGCGTACGAGGCCATCCAGAACGTCGGCGAGGCGGAGTTCCACCGCGCCGCCGTGGAGCAGGCCCAGGGGCAGCTACGAGATGGCTTGCCGCTCCGGGCCCAGATCAACGTCGTGGGCTATCTGGCCCGCAAACCCGAAGAAACCGAACGCGCATGACCGGCCGTCGGCAAGTACTGCCATGGCAACCTCGCTGCAGTGGACAGCGATAGGACAGGGCAACAGGTATTACCAGGGAGGCGGCCATGCGGGCGAGGTATCCCGACACGGAGGGCTTCATCGAGCGTGATGGCGTCAAGGTCGGCTACGAGGTGTTCGGGGCGGGCGAACCCACGGTGGTATTCCCCCCAATCGACGGGATCGTGCACTCCCGGTGCTGGAAAGCGCAGGTGCCGTACCTGGCCCGCTTCTTCAAGGTGGTCACCATCGACCCGCGCGGCAACGGCCGGTCCGACCGGCCGCAGTCGGCCGAGGCCTACGCCGACACCGAGTGGGTGGCCGACACGATCGCGGTCATGGACGCGACAGGCGTCGACCGGGCGGTCCTGGTCGGGGCGTGCACCAGCGGCTGGCGTGCACTGCTGACCGCGGGCCAGCACCCCGATCGGGTGCTCGGCGTGGTGACCATGGCCACCTGGGCGCCGTTCCTCACGCCGCCGCTGCCGGCCCGCACGCAGTACGACTTCGACGAGGTACTCGACACCGAGGAGGGCTGGGCTAAGTGCAACCGGCATTACTGGCTGCGCGACTGGCGGGGCTACGCCGAGTTCTTCTTCGCGGAGTTGCTCTACGAGCCGCATTCCACCAAGCAGCATGAAGACTGCGTTAGCTGGGCGATGGACATCGGCCCGGAGACGATGCTGCTGCACGACGCCGGACCGATAGCGTCGTCGAACCGGGAGGAGACCGAGGCGCTGCTGCGCCAGGTGAGCTGCCCGGTTTTGGTCATCCATGGGCAGGGGGACCGCTGCCAGCCGTTCGAGCGCGGCGAGCGGGTCGCCGAGCTCACCGGCGGCGAGCTCCTAGTCCTGGAGGGCGCCGGGCACCTGCCTATGGCGCGGGAGCCCGTCATTGTCAACCATGCGATCAAGGAGTTCGCGGACCGATTCCGGCCCATCGAGACCGCGCCTCCCGGCCGGCGCACCTGGACCAGGCCGCTGAACCGGCCCAAGCGGGTGCTCTACGTCTCCTCGCCCATCGGACTCGGTCACGCCCGCCGCGACCTGGCCATTGCCGATGAGCTGCGGGCGCTCCGGCCGGGCCTCGAGGTCCACTGGCTTGCCCAGCACCCGGTCACCGAACTGCTGAAGCGGCGAGGCGAGCTTATCCACCCTGCCTCGGCCGCCCTGGCCAGTGAGTCTGGGCACATCGAGAGTGAGGCCGCCGAGCACGACCTGCACGCCTTCCAGGCCCTCCGGAACATGGACGAGATCCTGGTCAGCAACTTCATGGTGTTCGACGACCTGGTCCGGGACGAGCCGTACGACCTGTGGGTCGGCGACGAGGCCTGGGACATCGACTACTTCCTACACGAGAACCCCGAGCTCAAGCGGGCGCCCTACGCCTGGATGACCGACTTTGTGGGCATGCTGCCGATGCCGGACGGCGGAGAGCGGGAGCGAGCCCTGACCGCCGACTACAACGCGGAGATGATCGAGCAGATCGCCCGCTTCCCCAACCTGCGGGACCGCTCGGTGTTCGTCGGCAACCCCGCCGACGTGGTGCCGGACGGCTTCGGGGACTCGCTGCCGCTGATCCGCGACTGGGTCGAGCAGAACTACCAGTTCTCGGGCTATGTAACCGGGTTCTCGCCCACCGACCACGACGCTATCCGCGCGGACCTGGGATACCGGCCCGACGAGAAGGTCTGCGTGGTCACGGTCGGCGGCTCGGGTGTAGGCACCGACTTGCTCCGCCGGGTGGCGACAGCCTTCCCGGAGGCCAAGCGGCTGGTGCCCGAACTGAGGATGATCCTGGTCGCCGGGCCCCGGATCGACCCGGACCCCTTTACTTCCCTGGAATCCCATGACGGGCTCGAGGTCCATGGCTACGTTCACGACCTCTACCGCCATCTCGCGGCCTGCGATCTGGCGGTGGTGCAAGGCGGCCTGACCACCACCATGGAGCTCACCGCGAGCCAGCGGCCGTTCATCTACGTGCCGTTGCGCCACCACTTCGAGCAGAACTTCCATGTCAGGCACCGGCTGGCCCAGTACGGCGCGGGCCGGTGCGTTGACTACGAGGAGACCAGACCCGAAGCGCTGGCCGCGGCGATAGCCGAGGAGGTCGCGCGTCCGGTCAGCTACCGGCCCGTGGAGACCGACGGCGCGAAACGGGCCGCCGCCTTCCTGGCCGAGCTCATCTGAGAGCGGGCCGGGCGGACTGCGCCTCTTTCTTACCGCTGGTCAGCGCGATCCGGCAAGACCACCCTGCTCCCGGGAGCACCACCAGGTGGAGCGGCCGCCGACCGTGCCGTGCACCATCTCGGCGCCGCAGCGCGGGCAGCTGCCGCCCGGGCGGCGGGCCGCGATGACGTCGCCGGTGTGCGCGCCGCCGCCGGCGGCCAGCGCGGCGGCCAGCACCTTGACCGCAGCGCGCGGTACAGGCGGTCGGCGTCCTTGCGCTCCAGGTGGCTGACCGGCGTGCCGGGCGGCGATCTTGGCCTGCCACAAGATCTCGTCGGCCAGCAGGTTCCCGATCCCGGCGATCTTGGACTGGTCCAGCAGGCGGGCCTTGACCGCGATCGTCCCGCTTGGTGATCACGGCGCGGAACTGGGCCGGCGTGACCTCGGCCGCGTCCGGGCCGAGCGCGTCGATGTCGGGG
This sequence comes from uncultured Actinomycetes bacterium, assembly GCA_963742795.1. Classification (GTDB taxonomy): domain Bacteria; phylum Actinomycetota; class Actinomycetes; order Streptosporangiales; family Streptosporangiaceae; genus Palsa-504. The sequence continues at coordinate 528,553 of CAVUNL010000003.1, read as the reverse complement.
TTGAGCACGATGCGCCCGAGCCGGCGCTTGTCGAACAGGGCCAGCCGGCCGCCGTCGGCGAACTCGAGGGTGAAGCGGTCCCACTCGGCCTTGCGCGGCTGCGCGTCCCGGCCCGGGCGGGTCGCCGCCCTCGGCCACCCAGCCGTCCGGGGCGGTGACCACGATGCGGCCGCTCATGCCCAGGTGGATGCCGAGGTCCGGGCCGGGGATCCGGCCGAGCCGTCCAGGCCCGAGGTCTCGCACCACATGGTCTTGCCGCGACGGTGCGCCGCGGTCAGCGTGCGCCCGGTCAGCGCGTCGCGCAGCTCACCGGGGGAGTGCGGCCGGCAGACGAACGTGTCGGCGTCGTCGACGCCGACGATGCGCCGGCCCAGGGCCAGGTCGGCGATCAGGCGGCGGGCGGTCTCGACCTCGGGCAGCTCCGGCATCTAACCGGCATCCCCGCGGCCGCTCCCGCGCAGGGCCGCGAACCGGTCGGCGGCCCGGTCGAGCTGGGCCAGGATGTGCTCCTTGGCCGCGGCGTCCAGCGGCGTGTCCGGCCGGGCGATGAGATCCCGCAGCACCGGGACCAGCGGCGCGTACTTGCCCGCCAGCCGGTACAGCCGGGGACCGGTGGTGTGGATCAGGCCGACGCCGTTGTCGGTGAAGTCCGAGGCCTTGATGACCCGGGCCCACGGGTTGTCCCGCAGGCTGTCGGCGACGTGCTCCCGGTACTGCTCGTCCTGGTCGCGGTCCGGCGCGTACGGCGGGTTGGTCACCGCGCCGACCAGTTCGGCCACCCGCGGGCCGAACTCGGTCGGCCAGCACCGCCAGCGCGGCCTGGCTGCTCGATCGCCGGCCGCCCGGCGGCCAGCTCGGCGGCGTGATCTTCCACGGCGTCGTGCAGCAGCGCGGCGCAGACCACGTCGGCGTCGCGCACGCCGTAGTACGACATGATCCGGATCGCGACCCGCAGCAGGTGGTTGACGTACGGCTCGCGGTCCCGGCGGTCAGCGGCGTGCAGCCGGGCGGCCAGGTCCAGCGCCCGCTCCATCCGGAGCCGGTCGCCCTCGGCCCAGGACGCGATCTCGACCGCGAACCGGTCCCGCAGTCCCGGCTCGCCGTAGGTCGAGGTGATCGCGTGCAGCGGCATCGTGGCCAGGAGCCGCTGCTGGTCGCCGTCCATGACCTAGAACTAGCACACCGTCAGCCCGCTATGTCGGCCATGTCCGCAGGCTCGGGCAGCAGCGGGCAGGTAGATGGCGAACCGGGTCCGGCCGGGTCGGCTGGTCACGGTGATGCTGCCGCCGTGCGCGGCCACCACCGCGTCCACGATGGCCAGGCCCAGCCCGGTGCTCTTGCCCGCGGCGTCCAGGTCGCGCGCCCGCGACGTGTCGCCCCGGGTGAAGCGCTCGAACAGGTCCGGCAGCAGTTCCGGCGGGATGCCGGGGCCGTCGTCGGTGATGCTGAGCTCGACCCGCGGCGCGGCCGGCCGCGACGCCCCGCTGCACCACCGCGGATCCGCCGTCCAGCGGCGAACCGCCCTCCGGGACTCCTCGACGCGCAGCGCGACGCTGACCGTCGAGCCCGGCGGGGTGTGCTTGCCCGCGTTGCTCATCAGGTTGGCCAGCACCTGGTGCAGGCGGTGTTCGTCGCCGCGGACCATGACCGGGTCGCCGGGCAGGTCCAGGCGCCAGTGGTGGTCCCGGCGGGCGACCCGCGCGTCGCTGGTCACGTCGATGGCCAGCCGGGACAGGTCGACCGGCTCGCGCTCGAGCGGGCGGCCGGCGTCCAGCCGGGCCAGCAGCAGCAGGTCATCGACCAGGACGCTCATCCGGGCCGACTCGGACTGGACCCGGGTCAGCGCGTGGGTCACGTCCTCCGGCACCGGGCCCCGGTGCCGCAGGGCCAGCTCGGCGTAGCCGCGGATCGCGGACAGCGGGAGTGCGCAGTTCATGCGAGGCGTCGGCGGCGAACCGGCGCAGCCGGGCCTCGCTGGCCGCGCGGCGGCCCAGGGCCCGCTCGACGTGCAGGAGCATCCGGTTGAACGCGGCGCCGACCTGGCCGACCTCGGTCCGCGGGTCGGTGTCGGGAACGCCAGCCGGGCAGCGTCACCTCGCCGGAGTCCAGCGGCAGTTCGGTCACCTTGGTCGCGGTGGCGGCGACCCGGCGCAGCGGCCGCAGCGAGAACTGCACCAGGGCGGCGCCCAGGACCACCGGCCAGCAGCAGCACGACTGAGGAAGACGATCAGGCTCGGTGTTCTCGACCTGGCTCAGCTGTGCTCCACGCGTGGTCAGCGGCAGCCCGGTGACCAGGATGTCGCCGTCGTGTCCCGCCACCCCGGTGAGCCGAAGTCGCCGTCGAGCGAGGTCAGGTTCGCGCTGGTCGTGCGGTGCTCGGCCAGGGCGGCTGCTGGCCGCGCCGGACTGCTGGTACACCGGCAATGCCATGAGCGGCCTTCGTGGTCAGCCGCCGACAGGTGGCATGTCTCGTTGTTCATGCCGTCGACGACGCCGCAGTTGGTGATCGTGGCCGTCCTTGATCCGCACGCCCAGCATGCCCTGCGGCTGCCCCTGGCTGCAGTAGCGCTCGGGCGGCGGCGGATTATCGCCGCTGGTCGCCGGGCTGGTATGGCCGCCGCCCTGCGGCCCGGTGGAGTCCTGGTCGGTCGGACTCGACGCAGATGGCGTAGGTGGCGCTCGCGGCTGCGCAGCTGCTCGTCGAGCGAGGACACCAGCGAGTCGCTGAGCGATCAGGGCGGTGACCACGCTGATCACGGCGCCGGCCAGAGCGAACAGCACGCATCAGCCCGATGATCAGCTTGCCGCTGATGGTCCGGACCGACAGCACGCTCGATCGCCCGCGCGATGCCGGCCAGCCGCGAGCGCCCCACGCGGGCATCAGCTCGCCGGCTTCAGCACGTAACCGACGCCGCGGACGGTGTGGATGAGCGGCGCGCGGCCGGCGTCGATCTTCTTGCGCAGGTAGCTGATGTACAGCTCGACGACGTGGGCCTGGCCGCCGAAGTCGTAGTTCCACACCCGGTCCAGGATCTGCGCCTTGGACAGCACCCGCCTCGGGTTGCGCATGAGGAACCGGAGCAGCTCGAACTCGGTCGCGGTCAGTTCGATGAGCTCGCCGTCCCGGCGGACCTCGCGGGCGTCCTCGTCCATGGTCAGGTCGCCGACCGCGAGCAGTCCCTCGGTGTGCGCGCGGGTCAGGTTGGCCCGGCGCAGCAGGCCGCGCAGCCGGGCCAGCACTTCCTCCAGGCTGAACGGCTTGGTCACGTAGTCGTCGCCCCCGGCGGTGATGCCCGCCACCCGGTCCTCCACCGCGTCCCGCGCGGTCAGGAACAGCACGCATACCTGCGGTATCTCGGCCCGGAGCCGGCGCATGACCTCCAGGCCGTTGAAGTCGGGAAGCATGATGTCCAGCACCACGGCGTCGGGGCGGAACTCGCGCGCGGTCCGGACCGCGTCGGCGCCGTTACCCGCGGTCTGCACCGTCCAGCCCTCGTACCGCAGCACGCTGGCCAGCAGCTCGGCCAGGCTCGGCTCGTCGTCAACGACCAGCACCCGCACCGGTGTCCCGTCCGCCCGCTGGATGCCGGCGTCCTGGCTGCTCGCGGCACTGGCTACGGCTGCTGGCCTGCCGCTGACGGGCCGCTGGCCTGCGCCGATAGTCCCGGCCCGGAGATCCCGGGACCGGGCTGTAGTTCTCCATGTTCCTCAGGCTCACTCGTCATGATCAGATCTGTGCCTAGTATGCCCGCGAGGGCCGGGTTCTTTGTCCAGCGTTCTCACCTAGTGCGAACTCCTGGGTTTTCATTCCATGCGAATCATGCGACCGCCAGGTCAGAATCGGCTATGAATAACCTCTGAGGATCTCTACGAGACCCGTGCCGGACTCCAGGTAAACCTGTTCCATCTCGTGGCGTCAGTGCCGTCCAGGGTCCAGCGCTGGCGTTCAGCCGGTGCCGAGCAGGCGTCCGAGTTTGGACGCGGAGGCCGACCGTCTCGCTCCCGCCTCGCGAAGCGCCTGGCCGGCCGCCTCCAGCAGGCCCGCCGACCTCGGCGCCCTCGGCCGCCTCGACCTCGATCTCGCGCCACCTCATGCGGCTCGGCGCCGGGCCGGTCGAGCCGGGTGGCGGTCACCAGGTCGTCGGCGACTTCGGCCAGCGGCTCGTCCCGCCTTGCCGGTCAGTGTCACCACGGTCCGTTCGGTATCCAGAATGGCGATCGGGTGCAGAGGCCGGCCCGCGGTGATGTCCTGGACCTGAGCGGCCAGCTTCGCCGGCACGCTGCCGGCGTCACCCTCGGACAGCGGCGTGCGGACCTCCTGCCTGGTGTCCTTGCGCACCGGCAGCTTGAGATGCCAGCCCTCGTCGGGGCCGCCGACGCGCCGGCGCAGCGTGACCCGGTTCTTGATGAGGTCGAGTTCCTCGGTGTCGAAGTAGGTGGCGCTCAGGTAGTACCGCTGCCGTCCTGTCGCCTTCGTGCGCCCTTCCAGGCCGCTGAGGTCGGGCAGGACGAAGTCGGCGGCGGCGTCGTACTTCTGCTCGGTTTCGAGGTGCTTGCCCGTGGTGTCCGTCACGCCTCAAAGGCTAGTCGTGGTACACAGCGAACCTCGTGCCGGGTCGCTCCATGATCAGGGCGTCGCCGGGCCGCGGCGCGGTCGCCGGGTCGGCGGCCGGGACCTGCGGATAGGCGTCGACGTGCAGGCCCGCGATGCCCGGCCGGCCCGCCTGGCCCCAGGCCTGGACGTGCGCCGCGAGGTCGGCGGCCAGCTCGCGCCGCGCGCGGGCCGAACCCGGCCGCCGCCAGCGCTGAGCAGGCCGGATCGGCTCGAGCCGCCGCGGCGGAGGTGACGATCGCCAGGCCGCCGCGGTCCAGGAGCCCGAGGGTGGAGTGCCAGCCCGGGCCGCGCAGCGGCGTCCGCGGTCGAGCCGGCCGCCGGGCAGCGCCGCGCCGCGCCCGGCCGCCGTTCCTCGTTCAGCCGGCACGACCGGGGCTCATGGGCCGCGAGCCACAGGCCCAGCCCCCAGATCACCTGCGCCGACCCGGCCCGGACCCCGGTCGGGTGCGGCACGGACGGTCCGGCCAGCAGGCCGGCCAGCGCCGTCCGCCGTTCACCTCGGGCGTGCCGTCGGGCAGCAGCAGGGACAGGCCCGGCGCGAGCAGCACGACGCGTTCGGGCCCGGCCAGCGAGCCGCGCATCCGCATGAACCCGCACGGCGCGAGCGACCGGCTCGTCCACGGCCCCCCGGGCGCGTCCGGGATCGGCGCGCTCGAACGCGACCGACACCTGGGTCCCGCGCACGTCGAGCGGCACCACGATCCGGGCCCGCGGGTCGGCCTGCTCCAGCCAGGCCGGGGCCAGGTCGCTGACGCCGACGGTGGCGATGATGCGGTCGTAGGGCGCGCGCTCCGGGTAGCCCCCGGCGCCGTCCGCGCAGGCCACGGTGACCTCGCCGAACCCGGCGCTGGCCAGGTGCTCGCGGGCCGTCCTGACCAGTTCGGGGTCGATGTCGACGCTGGTCACCTGGCCCGAGGGGCCGACGATGTGGCTGATCAGCGCGGCGTTGTAGCCGGTCCCGGCGCCGATCTCGAGCACCCGGTGGCCCGGGCGCCAGGTCCAGCTGGTCCAGCATGATGGCCATGATCGCGGGCTGGGAGGAGGAGCTGATCGGCTGCCCGGCCTCGTCCCGCTTGGTCACGATGGCGTCGTCGCGGTAGGCCGCCTCCGGCGGCAGCTCGGGCAGGAACAGGTGCCGCGGCACGGCGTGCAGCGCGGCGGCGACGCGGCTCGCTGCCGATCCGGTGGCTGGCCACCACCCGGGTGGCCAGCCGCTCCCGCATCCGCGCGAGCTCATCGTCCAAGCCGGTGCCTCACCCGGAACGCGGCCACGGCCAGGGCGGCCAGCCCGATCAGGCCGGCCAGCACGAAGCTGTTACCCGCCAGCAGCTGCAGGCCGTGCCAGTGGAACTCGGGATACCACGGCTGGTCGCCGGTCGCGAAGTAGTCGCGTAGGCCCGTACCAGAACAGCCCGGCCGGGGTCAGCCCGGACTGGGACAGATCCCACAACTGCGGCCACGCGCCGAACACCAGCACCAGCACGCCCCCGGCCACCCACCACGCGGCCCGGACCAGGCCCGCGCGCCCGGGCCCCCAGGTGCGCCAGCAGCGCGATGGCCGGCGCCACCCAGACCCAGTGGTGGTCCCAGCTCAGCGGCGAGACCAGCAGGCCGGTCAGCGCGCAGGCCAGCATGGCCGGCACCGGGTGCCCGGCGCGGTACAAGACGGCCGCGGCGACCAGGCCGACGATCACGACCAGGATCAGCGCCACGATCCACGGCGCCGTGCCGGAGGTCACGCTGCCCGCCAGCCGGGTCGCCGCGCCGCGCAGCGACTGGTTGCCCCGGGTACCGAGGAACACGATCCGGTTGGCCTTCAGGAACAGCCCGTGCACCCAGTACGTGCCGGAGTCCTTGGGCAGCACCGCGTAGCCGAGCGCCACCGTGGCCACGAACACCCCGGCGGCCACGGCGGCCTGCCGGTACCTGCGGATCAGCAGGAGGTACGGGATGAAGATCAGCGGGGTCAGCTTCACCCCGGCCGCGAGCCCGATCCCGATCCCGTGCCACCAGCGGGTCTGACCGTTCAGCGCCGAGGCCGTCAGCAGATCGGCGACCACGAGCAGCATGAGCAGCAGGTTGACCTGGCCCAGGGCCAGGGTCTGCTGCACCGGCTCGGTGAGCAGGGCCAGCGCGGACACCCCGAGCGTGGCGCCCAGCCGCACCCGGGGCCGGTCCGCGTAACCGAGCGCGCCGAACACCAGCCACAGCGACAGCCCGAGGGCGGCCAGGCTGACCAGGGTCATGGCCCAGCGCATCGCCGTCCAGGACAGCACCGACGCGACCGCGAAGACCACCGCGGCGAACGGGGGATAGGTGAACTGGACGCCGTGCTGACCGGTCCAGTCGTACAGCGGCGAGGCCCGGTGGGCGTCGTAGGCGGGCGCGACGTGCCGGACGATCAGCCCGCCGTTCCGGTACACCGCCAGGTCCCGCATCGCGGCCATCGACGACAGGTGAGTGGCCAGGTCGGCCACGTACACGGCCAGCACCGCCACCAACAGCACGGCCCCGGCCGGGAGCAGCCACCACGCACCGTCCCGGGGCGTGCTGGCGGCCGTCGCCGGCCCCTGGTCTGCCGCTGGCCCCTGGTCCGCCGCGGCTGGCTCTGCCCGCACCACCACGTCCCTTCCCTGAGCGCGACATCGGCTGGCACGAATGGGTGTCGTGCCAGCCGATGATAGTGCGTTGCGCTACCCGATGGTCTCCTTGTCCTCGGTTCGCGCCCGCCGGAACGGGAGGGTGAGAGTGGGACCGGTCTTGGCCGGAACGGTCTCAGCGACCGGGACCGTCTCGGTCGGCGGAGCGGTCTCGGTGGCGCGGATCCCGGAGGGCACCGACAGGATCCGGCCGAACGCCGCGGCCGCGATGAACACGATGACCACGCCCAGCGCGGAGAAGAAGCCGAGCTGCTCCATGGTCCGCATGAACACGGTGGTGCTGGCCGGCGAACCGCCCAGGGTCACGTGGTTGTTCCACAGCGGGCTGAGGGTGGTGCCGAGGGTGAACCAGGCGCCGGCCGCCGCGGCCAGCAGCGCGCCGAACAGCGCGACGTGCCTGCCGGTGGCGATGATGAGCAGGATGCCGCCGAGGAACACCGCCGCGCCCGGCAGGATCTCCAGCCACAGCCGGGCTGTGGTGTAGGTCCAGGCCGTGTCCGGCGTGTAGGCGTAGTGGAAATACGGTCCGATGAAGGGGATAAGTGCGCCCCAAGCTCCGAGCAGGACCAGCAGGAACCCGCTGGCCGCTCCGCGGCTACGCCGCATCTGCAGCGTCCCAGCCATGCCTATCACTTCCTGAGTGAGTAACGATCGTCTAGCTAGCCGACCTGACCTCGAGCCCCTACCCGGAGGCGCGCGTGGTATTCCGGCCGGAGAGTAGTGTTCGCGACGTGGATACGCGCCGCCTCGTGCCGCGCACCGACCTGGTGCTGGCCGACCCCCGGCTGGTAGCCGCGGAGCGCAGGCTGGGCCGGGCGCTGGTCAAGGCGGCGGTGGGCCGCGCCCAGCAGCGGGCCAGGGACGGCCAGATCGCCCCGGAGCAGGTCGCGGACGCGGCGGTCGCCGACCTGCCCGCCCGCGCCGCCGGGCTGACCCCGGTGATCAACGCGACCGGGGTGCTGGTGCACACCAACCTGGGCCGCGCGCCGCTGTCCGCGGCGGCGGTGGACGCGATCGCGGCCGCGGCGGGCTCCTGCGACGTGGAGTTCGACCTGGCCTCCGGGGTTCGCGCCCGCCGGGGCGCGGGCGCGCTCGACGCCCTGGCCCGGGCCGTCCCGGCCGCCGAGGCGGTGGCCGTGGTCAACAACAACGCGGCCGCCCTGGTCCTCGCGGCTACCGCCCTGGCCCGTCCCGAGGCCCCCGAGATCGTGGTCAGCCGGGGTGAGCTGATCGAGATCGGCGACCGGTTCCGGCTGCCGGACCTGCTGGCCTGCACCGGCGCGACGCTGCACGAGGTCGGCACGACCAACCGGACTACGGCCGCCGACTACGCCGAGGCCACCGGCCCGCGGACCGCGTTCATCCTCAAGGTGCACCCGTCGAACTTCCGTATCGAGGGCTTCACCGCCGCCGTCGGTGTCCCGGCCCTGGCCGAGCTGGCGGCCAGCCACGGGGTTCCGGTCGTGTTCGACATCGGGTCCGGGCTGCTCGCCCCGCACCCGCTGCTGCCCGACGAGCCCAGCGCCGCGACCGCGCTGCGCGACGGCGCCGCTCTGGTCACCGCCAGCGGGGACAAGCTGCTCGGCGGCCCGCAGGCGGGCCTGCTGCTCGGCCGGGCCGACCTGGTGCGCCGCCTGACCAGGCACCCGCTGGCCCGCGCCCTCCGGGTGGACAAGCTGACCCTGGCCGCCCTGGAGGCGACCCTCACCGGACCGGTACCGCCAGTCGCCGCCGCGCTGGCCGCCGACCCGGCTTCTCTCTTTGATCGGGCCGAACGGATCGTGGCTCGTGTGGCCGGGCCTGGCCTCGACGCGCGGGTGGTTCCAGCCTGGGCAGCTGTCGGTGGCGGGGGCGCCCCGGGTGTGGAATTGCCCAGCGCAGCGATAAGCCTGCCCGAGTGCGCTGGCCGTCCCGCTGCGCCGCGGCGCGCCAGCCGTGGTGGGACGCCTGGAGGCGGGGCGCTTGCTCCTCGACCTGCGCTCGGTGCCCCCCGAGGCTGACGAACCCCTGGTGCACGCCATCCTCGCGGCTGCGCGAGGGTGATTTTCATGATCGTGAACAGTTTTGGGCAAATAGCGCCCGTTTCTGTACATGATCATGGTCGCGGGGGGCGGCCGTGCAGGTGATCGCGACCGCGGGGCATGTCGATCACGGGAAATCCGCGCTGGTAAGGGCGCTTACCGGGATGGAACCCGACCGGTGGGCCGAGGAGCGACGGCGCGGGCTGACCATCGACCTCGGGTTCGCCTGGATGACGCTGCCGGACGGGCAGCGGCTGGCGTTCGTGGACGTGCCAGGCCACGAGCGGTTCGTGCCGAACATGCTGGCCGGCGTGGGCCCGGTCCCCGCCGTGCTGGTCGTGGTGGCCGCCGACGGGGGCTGGATGCCGCAGTCGGCCGAGCACCTGGCCGCCATCGACGCGGTCGGCATCCGGCACGGCCTGCTCGTCGTCACCCGCTGCGACCTGGCCGATCCCGGCCCCGCGACCCGGCAGGCGGCGGACCAGATCGCCGCCACCAGCCTGGGCCGGGTCGAGTCGGTGGCGGTGAGCGCGGTGACCGGCGCCGGGCTGCCCGAGCTGCGGGCCGCGCTGGTCCGCCTGGTGGCCTCGCTGCCCGTCCCCGACGCCGCGGCCCCGGTCCGGCTCTGGGTGGACCGGTCGTTCAGCATCCGGGGCAGCGGAACGGTGGTGACCGGCACACTGCCCGCCGGGACCATCCGGTCCGGCCAGGAGCTGCTGCTCACCCCGTCCATGCGCCCGGCCAGGATCCGCGGCCTCGAGTCGCTGAACGAGCCGGCCGCCTCGGTCAGCGGGGTGGCCCGGGTGGCGCTCAACCTGCGCGGCATCCCGGCGGACGTCCCGGCCCGGGGCATGGCCCTGGTCGACGCGGGCCGCTGGACGATGACCAAGCTGGCCGACGTCAGGCTGGCGGTCCCGCCGGGGCTCCGGCTGCCCCCCGATATCACCGTGCACATCGGCTCCGCGCGGATCCTGGCCCGGCTGCGGTTGTTCGGGCCGCTCCCGGACTCGGGCGGCACGGCGAGCGCCAGGCTGACGCTGCGCGAGCCACTGCCGCTGCACGTGGGTGACCGCCTGCTGTTGCGTGACCCGGGTAGCGCAGGCGTGACCATCTTGGGCGCCACCGTGCTCGACGTGGCGCCGCCCGCGCTCGCGCGCCGCGGGGCCGCCGCGGCGGCCGGCCGTGAGCTGGCCGCCTGGCCCGACGTCCCGGCCGCCGCCGATCTGCTGCGCCGGCACGGGCTGCTACGGGCCAGTGCGGTAGCGGCCATGGGCGTGGCCGGCAGCCTGCCCGCCCCGGTCACGGCCAGCGGCTGGCTCGCCGATCCGGCCCGTTGGGGCGAACTGCGCCGCCAGCTGGCCGAGATGGTCGCCGCGCACGCCCGGCGCGACCCGCTGGCCATCGGCCTGCCGCCCGAGGCCGCCCGGGCCGCGCTCCGGCTGCCGGACCGGGCCCTGGTCGAGGCCCTGGCCCGGCTCCCGGCACCGCAGGCCGCGCCCGGTGACAGGCCGTCGCGGGTCCGGCTCGACGGCGGGTACCTGTACCTCGGAGAGTCACAGAGGCCACTTCAGTCCCAGGCGACCCAGCCTGCGCTCCCTCCGCAGGTGATGGCGGGCGTGCGGGCCGTGCTGGCCGACCTGGCCGGCGCGCCGTTCATGGCGCCGGAAGCCGGGCGGCTGCGTGAGCTCGGCCTGGACGGGCGGGCGATCGGGGCGGCGGCGCGGGCGGGCCTGCTCCTGCGCGTGGCCGAGCAGATCGTGCTGGCGCCCGGCGCCGAGGCCGAGGCGGCCCGCGCCCTGGCCGGCCTGCCCCAGCCGTTCACCGCCGCCGAGGCCCGCCAGGCGCTGGGGACCACCCGGCGGGTCGCGATCCCGTTGCTGGAGTACCTGGACCGGGCCGGGATCACCCAGCGCCTGCCCGACGACCGCCGCCGCCTGCGCTTAAAAAGTTCGGTCTGGAGTGTATCGGCGGCCTTTGCCCGGACTCCGCAAGAACAAGACAGACGGGCAGCCGTATGAGGGCTGTCCCAGAAGCGCAAGGAGTTCATCATGACGGCAGTCGAGGACGCCCCAGCAGCGTCCGCAACAGCGGCGACGGGGGTGCCGGCGTCCGAGGAGGAGGCCCGCGAGCTGGCCATGCAATGGGCCAACGAGCACGCGGCCCGCCTGACCGAGCGGGTCCACAGCAATCTGGCCAAGAACAACGGACAGTCGAACGGGCACCTCGCCCCGCGCATCGGCGGACCGGTGACCTATGACCCGAACACCGGGGCTCCGTACGTGCCCTTCGACGTGGTCGCGACGTCCCCTATCACGTTCGGCGGACCGCCGCCCTACGCGCCCAGCAAGATCGTCCCTGCTGGAGCCTTTTCGTACCTGATCGCGTTCGTCTACACCAATCCGGCAAGCGACGCCGCCGCCGGCTGGTACAACTCGGCGAGCATTCAGCTCGGCGCGCGGCCCTGGCGGATGACGCTTGACCAGACCAACCTGACCACCGGGACCACGTCGAATCTGGTCCAGAACGGCGTGTTCGGCAGCCCGGCCAACGTGATCACCCCGGTGTACTTCATCCTCCCCACCGCCGGCCCTGCCGTGGGTGCGGACCCGTGGCTGATCGAGGCCAACGTCACCGTGTACGTCGACATCCCGGCTCAGCCGTTCGCGGCGTTCGCCACCAACTTCTACGACATCGACAACGATCCGGGCTTCCCGTTCTACCCGCCCATCCCGTCGGAACCCGCGGGCTGGCGGTATGACCTGCCCAACCGTTACCTCATCTTTCCCTGAGGGGGACCGAACTGCCGCCGGCCGGGCACCCGGCCGGCGGCAGTTCGCTGTCCGGAGGCCTACGGTTGTGAAACTCGGGGTTTACTGACCGTGGCCGTCACGTCAGGCGGACAGCCACACCGCGGTATCGGGCCGCAGGCTCCCGTCGGAGCCGACTGCGTCCGGCTCGCTGGCCAGCAGGATCTCGCGGTACGGCGGGAGCGGCGCGGCGGCCCGGCCGAGGTTGGCCGCGAAGACGAAGCCCGGCTCTCTGGCGAAACAGAGCAGGCCGCCGGCCTCGTGCGGTCCGTCGAGCCAGCGCAGCGTGCCGCGGCCAAGGGCCGGGTGCTCGCGGCGCAGCCGCAGCGCCGTCCGGTACAGGCTGAGGAACGAGTCCGGGTCGCCGAGCTGCGCCTCGACGCTGTAGCCGCCCCAGCCCGAGGGCTGGGGAAGCCAGGGCGGCGCGGGCGCGGCGGTCTCGGAGAAGCCGAAGTCCGCGCCGGCCCGGGTCCAGGGCAGCGGTACCCGGCAGCCGTCGCGGCCGAGCAACTTCCCGTGGGTACGTCGGAACCGCGGGTCCTGCCGCGCGGCGGCGGGCAGGTCCGCGACCTCGGGCAGGCCCAGCTCCTCGCCCTGGTAAACGTAGGCCGATCCCGGCAGCGCGAGCAGCAGCAGGGCCGCGGCCCGGGCCCGGCGGGCGCCGGTCTCGGGGCGGGTGTGGCCCAGGGGCACCAGCTGGCTGATCGTCTGCGGGCCGAAGCCCTCGTCCAGCTGGTAGCGGCTCACCGGCCGGGGCACGTCGTGATTGCCGATGACCCACGGCGCGCGCGAGCCGTCGGCCAGCGCGAGCACCCCGTCGATGGCGCGGCGGAACCCGGCCACGTCCCAGCTGGCCACGATCAGCTCGAAGTTGAAGACCTGGGGCAGACCGCCGGACTCCAGGTAGGGCACCAGGGTGTCCGGCGTATCGGCCCAGACCTCGCCGACCGCGGTCCGCGCTCCGGGGAAGCCGTCCGCCGGGTAGGAGTCTAGGATGGCCCGCCACGACCGGTAGAGCTGCTGCAGCTCGGGCCGGTGGTGGTAGGCCGAGGGCGCGTTCACCGGGCGGTACAGGTGGTCCGGGTCGGGATCGTCGGGCAGCTCCGGGTCCTTGAAGATCCCGTGCGCCACGTCCACCCGCAGGCCCGCCGCGCCGCGGTCGAGCCAGAACCTGATCACCTGCTCGAACAAAGCGGGCACGTCCGGATTCCGCCAGTTCCAGTCCGGCTGGCCGGTGTCGAACAGATGCAGGTACCACTGTCCCGGTCGGCCGTCGGCCTCGGTCACCCGAGTCCAGGCGAGCCCGCCGAACATCGACTTCCAGTTGTTCGGCGGCAATTCGCCGCCGGGGCCGCGCCCGTCGCGGAAGATGAACCGGGCCCGCTCCCGGCTACCCGGAGCTGCCGCCAGCGCGGCCTGGAACAGCGGGTGCGCGCTCGAGCAGTGGTTGGGCACGAGGTCGACGATCACCCGGATCTGGTGCGCCTCGCCGTCCTTGATCAGCGTGTCGAAGTCCGCCAAGGTGCCGAGTAGCGGATCCACGGCGCGGTAGTCGCTGACGTCGTATCCGCCGTCGACCAGCGGGGACGGATAGAAGGGCGTCAGCCAGATGGCGTCCACGCCGAGGTCAGCTAGGTAAGGCAGGCGCGAGTGGAGCCCGGGCAGGTCACCCACGCCGTTGCCGTCCGCGTCGGCGAAGCTCCGGGGGTACACCTCGTAGACAACCGCTTCTTCCCACCACGCAGGCCCGTTTTCGCTCACGCGTCTCCCTCTCTCACGCCGACCTCCCCGCATCTTATGAGTGAGCCCCGGGAAGTACGCCCCGCGGGCGACGCGCATGTCAGCGAGTACGGCCCGAGGGCGACCGGCGGGGCCGCGAATACGCCATCCGGGTTACGCGCGCGGCGGCGAACACGGCCCGCCAGGCCGATGCGGGGGCTCGCCCGCCTGCGGCAGCGTGGGGCGCATGATCCGCGTGAGCGATGCTGCCCAGGCCGCCTGAGCCGGGCCGGTGACCCGGGTCCTAACCGCCGGACTGACCCGCCGCCCGGTCCAGGCCATCGTGACCGGCCTGGTCCTTCTGATCACCGCCTCCGCCTCGGTGCTGGCCGTCGCCCTGCTGGACGACTCAAGAGGCCGATTCGATCACGTGTTTGCCGCGCAGGTCACCGCGTACCGGCACATCATGGTCAGCTTCGGCGTCATCGGCCTGGGGTTGTCGCTGCTGATCGTGGCCAGCGTGGTCAGCCGCACGGCGGTCGCGGACCGCACCCGGATAGGCATCCTGAAGAGCATCGGCTTCGGCCCCGGCCAGGTCACGGTGGTCTACGCGGGCCAGTCCCTGGTGCCCGCCGCCGTCGGCTGCCTGGGCGGCGTGGCCGTGGCCAACGTACTGGCCCGGCCGCTGCTGGCTAGCGCCGCGCACTCGTCCGCGCTGCTGAGCGTGCCCGCCTGGGTGGATGTCGACGTGGCGGTGACGATATGCGGCCTGACCGGCATCGCGGCGCTGCTGCCCGCCCTGCGCTCCGCCCGGCCGAGCGCCGCGCCCCCAACCGCCTCGGCGCTGCGTACCGAGCGAACTGTCCCGTAGAGTCGACGCGGAGGCGTCTGGGTGCCTGGTGGCCCCCCCAGTCTTCAAAACTGGTGAGCGCTGCACTGTAGCGCTGGCGGGTTCGATTCCCGTCCGCCTCCGCTACTTGCGCGAACGCCGGAATCCGGCGGCCGGCGTGGCTGCGCCCGGAACGGGCACAACGGGCCAGGGCGCAGACCGGTCTGAGGCTTGGACCGTAACAATGCTGATGAGCGTCAAACAGCCAACCGCCTGCCCTGTATGCGCGAGTTGCAACTTCAGTTGCAGTCCATGAGCGTTCGGGGGAATCTACAGCCATCTATGAAAGCGCGTGACCTGCACAAATAGACGGTCATAGACCTACAGGGAAACTCGAAGCCGGACTCATAATCCGCCAGTCGTGGGTTCGAGGCCCACCCGCCCCACTCACCAAGGAACCCCAGATGATCATCGACTGTGCTCACTACGAAGACGGCCACCGCGTAGGGGAACCCCAGCACACTATGCTCGCGCTGCAGGCGGTCCGCCCAGGCGATGATCCGGTTCACCAGGCCGCTCAAGCAGTCGCTCATGGGTCCAGCCTGCCCGGCACCGGCCGGGCAGGTCATCATTCCCCGGAATAGGCGGCCCGGCCGCGTCGCTGGGCCCCCGGCAGGCGGAGCATGCTCATACGTATTCGCGGCGGCGCATCCAGGCCAGGGTCGCGTATCCCCATACCGGGGGCAGGTAGGCGGCGAAGAACCGCTGGATGAGCACGGCCGCGACGGCCTGATCCTGCGGGATGCCCGCGGCCGTGAGCCCGGCGATCAGGCCGGCCTCCACGACGCCGGCGCCGCCGGGTACGGGCACGGCGCTGCCGATGAGGGCGGCCAGCGTGTTGACGGCGACCAGCGTCGCGAAGCTGGTGTGCTGTCCGACCGCGTGCAGCGACGTGCCGAGAGCCAGGATGACCAGGAGCTGGGCCAGGGTGGAGCCGGCCAGCACGTAGACGATCTTGCGCGGCTCGGTGGCGATGGTCTTGACGTTGGCCCAGATGTTCAGCAGGTGCGGGCGGATCTGCCTGCTGGCCAGTCGGCGCAGTCGCGGCACCAGGGCGATCAGCGCGGCGGCGACCCCGGTGGCGAGGATGACCAGGAGGATGATCCAGACCGCGGTCGAGTGGCCGCCGGAACTCGACGGGGCGTGGAAGGAACTGGCGGCGAACGGGATAGAGATGAGGAACAGCAGGCCCTTGACGGTCCAGCTGGCCGTGGTCGCGATGGCGCCGGCGCTGACCGCGGACTCGGCGTCATACCCCTGTCGCTGGAAGAACCTGACCCGGATGGCGAAGACGGCGACGTCGCCGCCGACCAGCGCGATGAAGATGTTCGACGTCTCCAGCGCGACGCAGCGGCCGAACGGGAGCTGGCCGACGGCGGCGCCGAGCAGCGCCCAGCCCTCGGCGACCACCGGCAGCTGAGCGAAGATGAACGTCAGCGCCACCCATCCCCAGCTCGCGCCCTTGATGGCCTCCAGGGAGTCTCCGGCGCCGGACAGCACTCCGATGATGGCCCAGATCCCGATCAGCGAGCCGACGGCGAATACCAGGTTGGTCCAGCTGACCCGCTTGACCTCCGCGAGCTTCGGCACCTCGATGCCTGCCCCGCTGGCCACCGCTGCCCGCAGCCGGGGCAGCAGGTCCTTGTGATCCTTGAGCGCGGCCACGGTGCCCGGGTCCAGCGCCGAGCGCTGCAGGTGCACCAGGGCACCGCGGGCGGTGTCCCTGTCGAGGACCCGCGCGGCCGCCGCGGCCGCGCGCTCGGCGCCCGCCTGCACCGCCACGGCGGCCAGCGCGGCCGCCAGGTCGGTGTCAAGGCGGCTGGCCGGAGCCGAGGCGGACGCGCGGCGGAAGTTCCGGATACAGGCGCCCTGACCGGACACGATGATGGTGTCGCCGCCGAGCGTCCCATGTGCGATGCCGGCTTCGCGCAGCCGCAGCACGGCCAGCAGGATCTCATCCAGGGTGCCGTCGGTGAGGGCCGCACCGTCGGCCTGGGCCAAGGCCGGGCCGTCGGGCACCCTAGTGACCAGCGCCGCATCGCTGCTGGGCCCGAACCGGCCGGCCGCGAGCACGTCGGGCACCAGCACCCCGGTGCGCTCAGCCATCAAGGTGAGGTAGGCCTCGTGCTCGACCTGTTGCAGGCGATCCATGATGAGGGTGGCGCCCGAATCCCGGTACACGCAGAACCGCCACAGTTTCGCTAGCACCCCGGCGTCGGACGCGTCACGGCCGTAGACCGACAGCTCGATCGCCTTGCCTGCCGGGTCACGGCCGGTGAACTGCTCCACCCCCCAGACCTGGCGGGGCGCCCTTGCTACATCCGCCACCGCGACATGCAGGTCCGCGATCCACTCTGTGACCTCCGCCGCCGACGGCAGGCCCAGCGGCGATCCCACGGCCAGGTGCAGGGCCGCAGCGACGCCCCAGCCCAGTGCCACACTGGAGATGGCGTTCACCGGCAGCGCGTCCCCGCCGCAGACCGCGGCCAGCACAGCCACGGCGACCAGAAACCACACCAGCCGGTGCACCGGACGGCTCAGATAGGGCAGCGCGGTGGCCGCCACGGCGATCGCCACCGCGATCTGCGTGACCGGATAGCCGGCGTTCAGCCCGGCCAGCTCGCTGACCGGCGGGCGCCCGGCCGCCGGCCCGAGCAATGCGCCGAGCAGGATGCACACGATCCAGGTCAGCACGGCGGCCACCGCTGCCCGCCGGACCGCGGTCAACCGGGGGACCAGTAGCCCGACGACGACCAGCAGGACGCTGACCCCGGCCGAACCGAGCCAGAAGACCAAGGTGACGAGCCAGCTGATCGCCGCGGGCGGCGGGTTCACCGCGCGCACAATGCTCAGCTCGACCGCCGAGTTGGCCCTCATGACCGGGATGGACACCGCCACCACGACAACCGCAAGACCCAGCCGGAACGCATCAGATGCCCGACGCCTGGTGGTGCCCCCGCCCCGCGGTCCCAGCACCGCCGCGCGCAGCCGGTCCGCCAGCTGACGGCGGGCTCCGGGAACACCCTCGCTGGTTGCTGTGGCCATCAGGCTCCTCCTCCGCAGCCTCGCCCGGTGTCCAGCTATCCATTGGCCAGATGCCACGGGGCGCGGCACCAAGGAGTATTTCGGTAACCCGGCGCTGCCGGGTGAGGGCTACCGGGCCGACCGTGCCGGGATGGTGACCCAGGCGATCAGACCGCCCACGGCGCACAGCTGCCCCAAGTCGCACGACCGACGTAAACATAACGCGAAGATGACGTCCAGGGAAACGTCGCCTTTATTGTACGGTTGAGCAATAACATGTCGATGGTGAAATAGATCATGACTCGTTCGATAGGGACTTTAGTCTTTTACGGACTTCCCGGTGGCCTGTATTATTGCCGATGTGTGGGGAATGTCGTGAGAGTCGTGGTGGCCCTCGGCGGAAATGCCCTGCTGCGCCGGGGCCAGCAGATGACGGTGGGCAACCAGCGCGAGAACGTCCGGGTGGCCTGTGATCGCCTGGCGCCCATCGGCGAGCAGCATGAGCTGATCATCTCGCACGGGAACGGCCCTCAGATCGGGCTGCTGGCGCTGGAAGAGGCGGCCTACGAAGAGGTACCTGAGGCCCCGCTGGACGTGCTGGGCGCGGAGACCCAGGGGATGATCGGCTACCTCATCGAGCAGGAACTGGGGAACCGGCTCCCGTTCGAGAAGCCGATCGCCTCGCTGCTCACGATGATCGAAGTTGATCCCGACGATCCGGCCTTCACCGACCCGAGCAAGCCGATTGGCCCGCTGTATGACAAGTCCGAGGCGGACAAGCTGGCGGCGGAGCGGGGCTGGGCATTCAAGCGCGACGGGGATCGCATGCGCCGCGTGGTGCCCTCGCCGATACCAAAACGGATCTTTGAGCACCGGCCCATCAAGTGGCTGCTCGAGCAGGGCTGCGTCGTGATCTGCGCCGGTGGCGGCGGAATCCCCACCGCTTACCGGACGGGCCGGCAGCTGATAGGCATCGAGGCGGTTATCGACAAGGACCGGGCCAGCGCTCTGCTTGCCAGCGACGTCAGCGCCGACATCCTCATCATGGCCACCGACGCGCCGGCGGTGTGCGTGAAGTTCGGCGCCCCCGAGCAGCGGTCCATCGCGGCGGCCGATCCTGACGCCCTGCTCAGCGAGTACAAAGCGGAGTTCGCGGCAGGATCGATGCTCCCCAAGGTAATAGCTGCGTGTGACTTCGCCAAGGCGTCGGGGAAGCCTGCGGTGATCGGGGCACTGTCCGACATTGACGCAATGCTCGCCGGCACGGCGGGCACCCGGGTGGCAGTCGGCGGGCCAGGCGTGGTGTTCGCCCCCAACTAGCCCGCCCGCATCGACGTTGCCCGGGGCCACGCAGGTCCACGACGACGCGGCCGCCCTGGGTACCCTAACCGAAGTCATGGCAGTAATCCCTCGTCCACTGAATGCATCCATGAGGTGACGCAAAGTACCGGCCTGTGGTGTAAACGGCAGAGATGATCCCGCCTGCTTCACGGCCAGGGTGTTGGCCTTCTTGGGCTGACCTGCCGCTGACGCTGACCAAATGCGGCTGCGTCGTCTATGCGACCAAGGAGCCGGGGCGCTAGCGGGCCAGTTCGACCGTTACGCCGAGCCGCTTGGCCAGCAGGGCCGCGCGCTCCCGGTCGCCGGCGCCGAAGCTGCCTTCGGCCCGGGTGAAGCGGACGTGGTGCAGCGCCCCGCCGCGGGCCAGGCCGTCCTGGCGGACCAGCCGGAGCCGGCGGCCGCCGGGCCAGGTCAGCTCGGCGGCATCGTCGGTACCGGAGGCGAGCTGGCCGTCCAGGGCCTCGCGGAACAGCCGCGTCGCGCCGTCGAGGTCGCTGACGTGGTGCTCGATCAGGTCGAAGCGGGTCGGCGGTCCGGGCTCGGGCAGGTCCCGCGGCGCGGACGGGTCCGGGTCACCGTCCTGTTGCGCGACCTGGATGACGATGCCGTGGGCGCTGCGCGGGTGCAGGAACGCCTCCTTCCAGCTCGGGTTATCCAGGTTGACCCCGACGGGCTCGATGCCGAGGGCCCGGATCCGGCCCAGCGTGGCCTCGATGTCGCTGACGATGAAGTTGAGGTGGTGCGGGCCGGCGCCGTGAGCGGCCAGGAAGCGCTCCAGGAAGGCCGCGTCGGGGCCGCCGGTGGGGGTCAGCAGCTCGATCTTCGGCCCGGCGGCGTACCTCAGCTGACCCCACCAGAAGCCGGGGGAGCCGTCGCCGTAGACCCACGTTCCGCCCAGGACCCCGCCGAACAGGTCCCAGCCGTCGGTCAGCGCGGTCGTTCCGATGGCGAGATGGTCGAGGACGGCGGTCACGGGGCCTCCAGTGATCATCGGGACAGGACGACGCTACCGCCCGGGGCCCGGAGTAGCGTCCGTGGCATGTCCATCGGCGGTCTTGATCCGCAGCGCAGCACCGCGGAGAACTACCTGGTGTTCGGCCGGGAGGCGCGCGGACGCTCTCCGGCGTACGAGTCACTGTCCGCGGCCGTCGCCGCGGACGACCTGATCCTGGAGTTCCTCGGCACGCTGCCGCGGGCCAAGCGCCAGCCCAACCTGCTGTTCGCCGCGGCCAGGTACCTGCTCGACGCCCCGCCCGCCATCGGCACGCTGCGGAGCCTGGTCCGGGAGAACGGCACCGAACTATCGCACGTGATGCAGGCCCGGCGCACCCAGACCAACGAGCCCGCCCGCTGCGCCACCCTGCTGCCCGCGCTCGCCGCACTGCCCGGCCCGCTGGCGTTGATCGAGGTCGGCGCCAGCGCCGGGCTGACCCTGCTGTTCGACCGCTACAGCTACGACTACGACGGCTACCGGATCGCCGGCTGCGACCCGGACGCGCCGACGCTGCGCTGCGCCGTGCGCGGCCCGGTGCCGCTGCCGACCCGGGTGCCGGACATCACCTGGCGGGCCGGGCTCGACCTCAACCCGCTCGATGTCACCCGCGAGGACGACGTCCGCTGGCTGTCCTGCCTGGTATGGCCCGGGGAGAGCGACCGCCAGGACCGGCTCGCCGCCGCGGTCGCCTCCGCCCGCCGCGACCCGCCGCCGGTCCACCGCGGTGACCTGCTCACCGACCTGCCCGCGCTGGCCGCCCAGGCCCCGGCCGAGGCCACCCTCGTCATCTACCACTCGGCGGTGCTGGCCTATGTTGCGCCGCCGGACCGGGAGCGGTTCACCCAGACCGTCCGCGACCTGGCCGACGCATGGTTGTCCAACGAGGCGCCCGGTGTCGTGCCCGGCGTGCCGTTCACCGCCTTCCGGGAAGGGACGTTCGTGCTTGGCCGTGGTGGCCGCACGGCGCTGGCCTTCACCGACGGCCACGGCGACTGGCTGCACTGGCTGCACTGGCTGGGCGGCTAGAGCTCCCGATCCGCGACTAGGGCTCCGGCTGCGCCGGCCAGGGCCGCGCCCCCGGCTGAGGCGGCGACCAGCCACCGGGTCACCCGCGGCAGTTCGTGCCACGACGCCAGGCTGGCCGCCACGTCCAGCGCGTCCGACAGCGCGCCCGCGGCGACCCAGGCGCGAGCCGATCCGGCTCCGGCCGCCGGGCCCTGCAGGGCGGCCAGCGCGCCGAGCCCCAGGGCGAGATCCCGCGCGCCCAGCGCGCGCCCGAACACCCGGGCCGCTACGCCATCCGCGGCCGCGCCCACCCACGGGCGGGCCGGGACCGCCGGCCAGGCCAGGGCGGTCACGCCGAGCGCCACCCGCCCGGCCGCCACGGCCGTGGCCCCACGCCGCAGCAGCGACGGGATATCAGTCGAGGTCACCTGCGCTCTCCGTTCCACCTGCGGTCCACCCTCCCAAGTATTCGGCTGTAGCGTACCGGAATGAGTATTTCGCTCAGCGATGCCACCGTCGCCCTGGTCGACGGGAAGAACTACGCGATCCTGGCCACGATCAATCCCGACGGCAGCCCGCAGACCTCCGTCCTGTGGGTCGGCCGCGACGGCTACGACTTGCTGTTCTCCACCGTGGCTGGGCGCGTGAAACACCGCAACATGGAGCGCGACCCGCGCGTGAGTGTCACGGTGCTCGACTCCGCCGACCCGGAGAACTACGTCGAGTTGCGCGGCCGGGTGTCGATGACGCCCGACGTCGGCCGGGCGCTGGACACCCGGCTGTCCTGGAAGTACGACGGCCGCGATCCCGGCGAAGACCGGCCCGGCGCGGTCCGGGTCGTCGTCCGGATGGTGGTCGAGAAGGTCACCGGCTACGCCGCATGAGGATCAGCCGGAACATCGACGAGACGGATGGTGTTCACGGGGCATGATCGAGGACGGGTTTGCCGAGCTGATCGGCGCGCAGCGCCAGGGTGTGCTGGTCACCCTCAGGAAAGACGGATGGCCGCAGCTGTCCAACGTGAACTACGCCTGGGACGCGGGGACCCAGACCATCCGGATCTCCACCACCGACGACCGGGCCAAGACAGCCAACCTGCGCCGCGATCCGCGGGCCAGCTTCTACGTCACCACCGGTGACTTCTGGTCCTACGTCGTGGTCGACGGGCATGCCGAACTGTCCGCGGTGGCCCGCGATCCGCACGACGCGGCCGTCGAGGAGCTGATCGACCTGTACCGCGCGGTGCAGGGCGAGCACCCGGACTGGGACGACTACCGGGCGGCCATGGTCCGCGACCGGCGCCTGGTAGTCAGCATCCGCGCCGAACGCGCCTACGGCATGGTCCGCCGGTGAGCATCAGCCGCGACCGATGGTGCGCGTAGGCTAGGGCGATGCTGGCTGACTCCTACGGACGGGTCGCAACCGATCTGCGCGTGTCGCTCACCGATCGGTGCAACCTGCGGTGCGCGTACTGCATGCCGCCCGAAGGACTGGACTGGCTGCCCTCGCCCGAGCTGCTCACCGACGACGAGGTGGTGCGGCTGATCCGGGTCGCGGTGGAACTGCTCGGCGTCCGCGAGGTCAGGTTCACCGGCGGCGAGCCGTTGCTGCGCCGGGGCCTGACCGGGATCGTAGCGCGGACCGCGGAGCTGGACCCGCGCCCGGAGATCTCGCTCACCACCAACGCGATCGGGCTCGCCCGCACCGCCGGCGGCGCTGCACGCGGCCGGGCTGGACCGGATCAACGTGTCGCTGGACACGCTGCGCCCGGAGACGTTCCGCAAGCTGGCCCGCCGGGACCGGCTGCCCGACGTGCTGGACGGGCTGGCCGCCGCGGCCGCGGCGGGCCTGATCCCGGTCAAGGTCAACGCGGTGCTGATGCGCGACCTCAACGACGACGAGGCCGCGCCGCTGCTGCGGTTCTGCCTCGATCACGGCTACGAGCTGCGCTTCATCGAGCAGATGCCGCTGGACGCGCAGCACGGCTGGAAGCGCGCCGAGATGGTGACCGCGGATGAGATCCTGGCCGCGCTCGGCCGCGAATTCAGCCTCACCCCCGACGACCCGCATAAGCGCGGCTCGGCGCCCGCCGAGGCGTTCCTGGTGGACGGCGGTCCGGCCCGGGTCGGGGTGATCGCGTCGGTGACCCGGCCGTTCTGCGGGAACTGCGACCGGGTCCGGCTGACCGCCGACGGCCAGGTGCGGAACTGCCTGTTCGCCCGGACCGAGAGCGACCTGCGCGGCCCGCTGCGGGCGGGCGCGAGCGACGCCGAGCTCGCGGACCGCTGGCGGCGGGCCGTCGCGGTGAAGCTGCCCGGGCCACGGCATCAACGACCCGTCCTTCCTGCAGCCCGACCGTCCCATGTCCGCCATCGGCGGCTGAGTACGGGCGACCGGCGTGAGCCACGGTCCGTTCGGCATCATTGTTCTGGCCGCCGTAGGCGGTATCTTCCCGCGCCCACCCTAGGCGTCGCCGGGACGGTAGGCGGGTCCGTGCGCGTCGTCGCAGTGCGGTTCGGCTTCGGGGATACCCGGCGACCGTCGCGGCCGGGCCGGCCGCCGAGGCTCGCGTGGTCGACCTGGAGGGTCGCGTGGGTGATCCCGTACTCCCGGGCCAGGAACGCCTCGAGGTCGGCCCGCACCGCGTGGCAGTCCGCGCCCGGCGCGACCAGCACGTGCGCCGAGGCCGCGGGCAGGCCCGAGGTGATCTCCCAGATATGCAGGTCGTGGACCTCGCAGACCAGCGGCCGGGCCGCCATCGCCGCGCCCACGGCGGCGGGCGACAGGCCCGCCGGCGCGGCCTCGAGGAAGATCCGCCCGGAGTCCCTGAGCAGGCCGTACCCCGCGTGCAGCATCAGCACCACCACGACCAGGGTGGCGATCGCGTCGGCCCGGTCGAACCCGGTGGCCAGGATGACCAGCCCGGCCACCGCGGTGGCGATGAACGCGTACAGGTCGGTGACGACGTGCTGGAACGCGCCCGCCAGGTTCAGGCTCCGCGGCTGGCCGCGGCCCCCGGCCCGGGCGATGAGCAGGGCCGCGGCGACGTTCACCACCACGCCGGCCAGCGCCACGCCGAGCACCGTCCCGCCGCTCACCGCCGGCGGCGTCACCAGCCGCCGGATCGCCGAGTAGCCGAGCCAGATCGCCAGCAGGACCAGCGTGATCCCGTTGGCCTGGGCGGACAGGATCTCGGCGCGTTTGAGCCCGTAGGTGTACCCGCCCGCCGGCGGCCGCGCGGCCAGCCGCGCCGTGACCACCACCAGCGCGATGGAGGCGGCGTCGGTCAGCATGTGCGCGGCATCGGAGATCAGCGCGAGCGAGTGCGCGGCCAGGCCCGCCACCACCTCGCCGGCCATGAAGGCCAGGATCAGCGCGAGCGCGCCGGACAGCCAGCGCGCATCCGCGCCGGGCGCCGGGCCATGCTCGTGCCGATCGGTTCCCTCCACCATCTGACGATATCCCCAGGCTCTACGCTGACTGCTATGAACACCCTGGAGCAGTGGACGGCCGCGGCCGGCGCCGGGCTTGGGCTCGATCCGGGCCCGCTGAGCACCGCGGAGACCAAGGCCGTACTGGACCTGGCGCGGGACGTGGCCCACGCCGTGGACCGGGTCGCCGCCCCGCTGACCGCCTACCTGCTGGGGGTGGCGGTCGGCCGTGGCCTGACCCTGCCGGAGGCCGCGGACCGGGTGCGCGCGCTGGCCGCGCGCTGGCCCGAGAGCGCGGAACCGCCTACGACCGCCCAGCCTTAACGGAGGCTTACGGGGCCCTTACGGGACCGGCTGTCACCGGGCGTGGTCACGCTGCGGTCCGTCAGAGTGGATCGCGGGGTGTTCCATTCGGACGAGCGAGAGCAGGGGGTCCGGGGGATGGCAGTCCCCCGAAAGGAGAGTCGATGCCGGAGATAGGTACTGCCACCTCTCGGCGGGGGAGTCCCGGCCGACCAGGCGCGGGGTGCTGCTCGGCGCGGTGGGCCTGGCGGGCTTGGGCGGCATGCTGGCCGGCTGCAGCACCGCGGCCGTGCCCTACGACGCCAACGAGGCCGGGGTGCCGCCGCAGGGCGGCCGCGGCGCCGTCGGCCATGGCCATGGGTCCCTCGGCCAGCCCGGCATCGACGGGCCCCATGCCGAGCAGCGCCGCACCGAAGAAGGCAGCCCGCGGCCAAAGAGGTGGTGCTCGGCGCCGCGGGGGCAGATCCCGGTGGGCGGCGGCACGATCTTCAGCGCGGCGCGGGTCGTCGTGACCCAGCCGGCCCGCGGTCAGTACCGGGCGTTCAGCGCGGTGTGCACGCACGTGGGCTGCATCGTCAACCAGGTGACCGGCGGCACCATCGACTGCCCCTGCCACGGCAGCCGGTTCAAGATCACCAACGGCGCGGTGGTGGCCGGCCCGGCGCCCAGCCCGCTGCCCGAGAAGCAGATCAGGATCGTCGACGGCAAGGTCGTGCTGCGTGTCTTAGGGTGGGTGAGGGGGAAAGGCAGGGTGGGTTAGGGGGAAAGGCGCAGCCGTCTGCCCAGCATGACAGGATGGCAGCGTGGGCTCGCTCATGTTGCTGGATACGGCTTCGCTGTACTTCCGGGCGTTCTTCGGGGTGCCGGATACGGTCCGGGCACCGGACGGCACGCCGGTCAACGCGGTGCGCGGACTGCTCGACATGATCACCCGGCTGGTCCGGGCCCGGCATCCGGCCCGGCTGGTCGCGTGCTGGGATGCGGACTGGCGGCCCGCCTTCCGGGTCGCGGCCGTCCCCTCCTACAAGGCGCACCGCCTGGCCGCCGACGGCGGCGAGGAGGTCCCGCCCGCGCTGGCCGCGCAGGTCCCGCTGATCGAGGAGGTGCTGCTGGCGTCCGGGCTGGTCATCGCCGGGCAGCCGGGGTTCGAGGCCGATGACGTGATCGGCACCCTGGCCGCCCGCTCGCCGGACCCGGTCGACGTGGTGACCGGCGACCGGGACCTGTTCCAGCTGGTCGACGACGCCCGCGGCATCCGGGTCATCTACACCGTCCGCGGCCTGCTCAACCTCGACGTGATCGACGAGGCGGCGGTGAGCGCCAAGTACGACATCCCGGGCCGCGCGTACGCCGACTTCGCCGCGCTGCGCGGCGACCCGAGCGACGGGCTGCCCGGCGTGCCGGGCGTGGGGGAGAAGACCGCGGCCGCGCTGATCCGGACGTTCGGCAGCGTCGAGGGCATCACCACCGCGCTGGACGCCGGGCACGGCGGGTTTCCCCGCGGCAGCCGGGAGAAGCTCGAGAAGGCCCGCGGCTACCTGGACATCGCCATGTCGGTCGTCCGGGTGGCGGACGACGCCCCGCTGCCCCCGGTGGACGGGCAGCTGCCCGCCGTGCCGCCGGATGCCGACAAGCTGAAGGAGCTCGGCGAGCGGTGGGGACTGGGCTCGTCCCTGAGCCGGTTCCTCAGCGCCGTGTCGCGGGTCTTAGGGTGGAGTGCGTGGAACTGTACCCCGCCAGCCGTCTCGAACTCGTCCGCGACTCCGTGCGCGCCGTCGGCCTGGACGCCGTGCTGCTGACGCCCGGCCCGGACCTGCGCTACGTCACCGGCTACGACGCCAAGCAGCTGGAACGCCTGACCTGCCTGGCCGTCCCGGCGCAGGGCGACCCGGCGCTGTTCGTGCCGCGGCTGGAGCTGCCCGCCGCGCAGGCCTCGCCGGCCGGCTCGCTGGGCCTGGAGATCATCCCCTGGGAGGAGACTGCCGACCCGTTCCGCCTGGTCGCCGGCCTGCTCGGCAACGTCTCGGCGGTGGGCCTGTCCGACCGGATGTGGGCGCTGTTCGTGCTGAGGTTCCGTGACGTGCTGCCGTCGGCGCGCGCCTGGCGCTGGCCAGCGGCGCGCTGCGCCCGCTGCGGATCAGGAAGAGTCCGGCCGAGGTCGCGGCGCTGCGCGAGGCGGGCGAGGCCATCGACCGGGTGCACGCCCGCGTCCCGGGCTGGCTGCGGGCCGGGCGGACCGAGCGCGAGGTCGGCGCGGACATCACCGAGGCCATCCTGGCCGAGGGGCACGCCACGGTGGACTTCGTGATCGTGGCCTCCGGGTCCAACGCCGCCAGCCCGCACCACGAGGTCTCGGACCGGGTCCTGGAACCCGGCGACGCGGTGGTGGTGGACATCGGCGGCACGATGCCGTCGGGGTACTGCTCGGACAGCACCCGCACCTACGCGATCGGCGAGCCGCCCGCCGAGTTCACCGCCTACTACAAGGTGCTGTACGACGCCCAGGAGGCGGCGTGCGCCGCGGTGCGGCCGGGGGTGACCGCGGAGTCGGTCGACGCGGCCGCGCGCGAGCCGATCACCGCGGCCGGGTACGGCGAGGCGTTCTTCCACCGGACCGGGCACGGGATCGGCCTGGAAGTCGCACGAGGACCCGTACATCGTGGCCGGCAACGGCGAGGTGCTCGAGCCGGGCATGGCGTTCTCGGTGGAGCCGGGCATCTACCCCGGCCCGCACGGCGCGCGGATCGAGGACATCGTGGTCTGCACCGCCGACGGCTACGAGCGGCTCAACAACACTCCGCGAGAGCTGCGTCGTCGTCGGCTAGACCGCACGATGATGCTCAGAGCGGCGAGGTCACAGGCTCGACCTCACACCCTTCGGCGAGATCTTTTAGTTGTCCGGACCCTCCGTGGTCCGCGGCCCCGGCGGATCGATGCGGCCCTGGTTCTCGGCCAGGAACCGCTCGAACTGGGCCGCGAGCTCGTCGGCGGTGGGCATGGACTCGCCCTCGCCCAGCAGGCCCGCCCGGCCGGGGCACTGCCGTCGGCCCCGTTGGTTTCCGCCGCCGTGTCGTACTGCTGCTCCAGCGCGCGGACCAGCTCGGCCACCTCGGCCGACTCAGCGACCTGGCGTTCGATCGCCTCGTTGGTCCGCGTCCGAGGCCTCGCGGAGCTCGGCGTCGGGCAGCCCGAGCCCGGTGGCCGTGACCACCGAGCCCAGCAGGGCCAGCGCGGCCGGGGGATAGACGGCCTGGGCCAGGTAGTGCGGCACCTGCACGGCGAAGCCCAGCGCGTCCCGGCCCGCCTCGCCGAGCCGCAGCTCGAGCAGGGCGGCCGCGCTGCCGGGCAGCTGGATCCGGCTCGGCAGCCGCTGGTGCGCGCTGATCAGGTCGTCGCGGGTCCCGTGCGCGATCACGCCCAGCGGCCGGGTGTGCGGCATCCCGGCCGGGATGCCCAGGAAACCGACCGCCAGCGCCGACGCCGAGCCGTCCGGTCAGGTCCAGGACGGCGTCGGTGAACAGCTTCCACTCGTGGTCGGGCTCGGGCCCGGTCAGCAGCAGGAAGGGCCGGTCGTTCTGGTCGCGCAGCAGGTGCAGGGCGAGCTCGGGGGCCTCGTAGCTCTCCCAGTGGCTGTTGTCGTAGATCATCAGCGGACGCCGGGACCGGTAGTCGAGGAGCCGGTCCGCATCGAACCGCGCCACCGTCTCGTGCGGGAGTGCTGCTCAGCAGGTGCTCGGCGAGCAGGCGGCCCGCGTTGCCCGCGTCGATGAAGCCCTCGAGGTAGTGCAACATCGGCGCATCCGCGATATCGGGCGCGGCGGGACCGAGTTCGTAGAGTTCTTCCGGGTTCCGCTGCATCCCTACAGTCTCGCATGGGCGGGCCGCTGGTGCCGACCGCGTCGACGGCAGGCCGCCGTGGGGCACCTGCCGCCGAGATCATTCCGTTGCATTGTTATGGCTCGCGGGGTCGAAGCCAGAGCGCTAACGTGACCACGTGGAGGAGATCGACCGCAAGATCGTGTCGTTGCTGGCCCGCAACGGCCGGATGAGCTTCACCGAACTGGCCCGCCAAGCCGGGCTCTCGGTGTCGGCGGTACACCAGCGGGTGCGCAGGCTCGAGCAGGACGGCGTGATCAAGGGCTACGCCGCGATGTTCAACCCGGACGACATCGGGCTGCCGCTGACCGCCTTCGTGTCGGTCAAGCCGTTCGACGCCGCCGCCCCGGATGACCTGCCGCAGCGGCTGGAGCATCTGACCGCGATCGAGGCCTGCCACAGCGTCGCCGGGGACGAGAACTACATCCTCAAGGTGCGGGTCGCCTCGCCGACCGCGCTGGAGGACCTGCTGTACCAGATCCGCACCGTGGGCGGGGTCTCCACCCGGACAACCGTGGTGCTCAGCACTCCGTATGAGAACCGTCCGCCGGACTTCTGAGCCGCTCGTCGCTGGTTGGCTCGGGCTGGAGGCCCTGCGGATCTCGATCGGCAGTTGGCGCGTAGATCCTCACCCGTCCCGTTAACCCCGCAGGCAACGGTCCTCGCTCACCATTTCCACCATCCGGAAACTATCGCGGAACATCCGGCTTATGTGGAAACTCTGGGCTGCTATGCCCAAATGTTCCACGAAAGCCGGAATTACCACGCAAATGGGAACCGTGGGGTTGACGGGGCGAGTGAGGTAAGTGCCGGGCCGACGATGGGTTCACTGCGGCCTGGCGGCCAGGCCGTCGAGCGTGATCGACAGTAGATGATTGGTCCGCTCGGGGTCCTTCTCCGAGCTCACCGCGACCCCGTGGACCAGGCGCATGACGTCCAGGGCGGTGACGTCGGACCGGATGACCCCGGCGCGCTGCGCGTCGGCCAGCAGTCGGTCGGTGGTCTCGCGCATGATCGTCCAGCAGGACGTGATCAGCTCGGACTCGATGCCGACCGAGTCGATGAGCGTACGCGACAAGCCGCGCTTGGTCACCAGGTACGCCGGCCAGGGCGCGGGTCCAGTCGGCGAAGGCGCGTTCGGGGGAGTCGCCATGGCCCAGCGCTTCGCCCCTGTCGCAGATGTCGCGAACCCCGGTACGGAACACGGCGGCCTGCAGGTCCAGCCGGCTGGGGAAGTGGCGGTACAGCGTGCCGATACCGACCCCGGCCCGCCGGGCGATGTCCTCCAGCGGCGCGTCGGCGCCCTTTTCCGCGAAAGCCTGGGTGGCCGCGGTAATCAGCCGGGCGCGGTTCTGCCGCGCGTCGGACCGCAGTTGCTCGGCGGGCCGCGCCTCGACGGGCCGCGCCTGTGGGTGCTGGTCAGGTGGTCTGGTCATGGTCCTGGTCGTAAATAAGGTTGCAAAGCGGAGGCTGCCTCCGTATAGTAACCGGAGTAGACCTCCGCTTCATTCCTGATCGTACCGCCCGGCCAGCGGTCTGTCAGCCGCCAGAGGTCTCCCGACGGTTCCTCAGGGATCCCCGCGCCGCCGAGCGCCCGGGATCCAGATCGCCATGGAGGCATGTTGTCTTCTTTGCGTACCCGTGATGCGCGTATCGATGCGGCCAGTCCTACGAGCCGGGCGGGCCTGGCCCTGGCCATCATGCTCAGCGCCCAGCTCATGATCATCCTCGACGCCACGGTGGTGAACATCGCGCTGCCGCACATCCAGGCCAGCCTGCGTTTCTCCTCGACCAGCCTGTCCTGGGTGATGAACGGCTACACGCTGACGTTCGGCGGGCTGCTCCTGCTCGGCGGCCGGGCGGGTGACATCCTGGGCCGTCGGCGCGTCTTCCTGGCCGGCATCGGCCTGTTCACTCTTTCCTCCCTCGTGGGTGGGCTCTCCACCTCGGCTGGGATGCTGCTGGCCGCCCGGGCCGCGCAGGGCGCGGGCGGCGCGCTGGCCGCCCCGGCCGTACTGGCCCTGATCGTGAGCGGTTTTCCCGAGGGCCGGGAACGGACCCGCGCGCTGGGCATCTACATGGGCGTGATCACCGGCGGGTCCTCCCTGGGCCTGGTGCTCGGGGGGGTGATCACCGAATGGCTGTCGTGGCGCTGGGTGCTGTTCATCAACGTGCCGATCGGGATCGCCGTGCTGGCCATCGCACCGCTGTTCGTGGCCGAGACGCCGCGCCAGGCGGGCCGGTTCGACCTGGCCGGCGCGGTGACGTCGACCGCCGGCGTCGCCTCGCTGGTGTACGGATTCGTCCGGGCCGCGGCCAACGGCTGGGGAGATCACCTGACGCTGGCCGCGTTCGGCGCCGCGGCGGTCCTGCTGGCCGGCTTCCTGGTCATCGAGTCCCGGGTCCGCCAGCCGATCACCCCGCTGCGGTTGTTCGCCGACGCCAGCCGGTCGGGCTCCTTCGCCGCCCGGCTGCTGCTGCTCGCCGGGATGTTCGGGGTGTTCTTCTTCCTCACCCAGTTCCTGCAGAAGGTCATGGGCTTCAGCCCGCTGCGCGCGGGCGTCGCGTTCCTGCCCCTGACCGCGGCGCTGTTCGGGCTGTCGCGCACGGCGCCCCGGCTGATGCCGCGGCTGGGCGCCAAGCCGCTCATGATCATCGGGATGTTGCCGGCCATCGTCTCGCTGGCCTGGCTGTCGCGCGTCTCGCCGGCGACCGGCTACTGGTCCGGGGTGTTCGGCCCGATGATGCTGCTGGGCATCGGGATGGGCCTGGTGTTCGTGCCGCTGACCACGGCGTCGCTGGCCGGCGTCGCACCTGCGGACTCCGGCGCCGCCTCGAGCATGGTCAACGTGATGCAGCAGGTCGGCGGCGCGCTCGGCCTGGCCGTCCTGGTCGCCGTGTTCGGCACCGCGAGCCGCAACGCGCAGCAGCACCCGTTGCCGGGCCTCACTGCGGCCGCTCAGGCACAGCACGTTCTCGCGCACGGTATGGCCACTGCCTTCGGCCTCGCGGCGATCTTCAACGTGGCCAGCCTGCTGGTGATCGTGGCCCTGATCCGGGCCAGGAAGCTCGCGCCGCAGCGTGCCGAGGTCCGGGAGGAAGAGCCCGCGATCGCGCCTGGCTGACCGGAGGAGGCGGCGTCCTAGCTGGTCGCCTCAGGGCTGCCGCAGCACTGTGCCGCATTCCGAAAGAACGTGCCGCGCACCAAGAACCAACCCGTCAGATGCCACAGTGCACAGCGGTCACAAGACCCGGAGAGAACAACGGCACACTGTCGGGCCGATATATCCTTCACCGGACAAACGTCGCGGCGCCTCCCCTAAGCGCGCTCGGCTTCCTCAACCCGGTCATCGCTGCGGCCCGCCATGATCTTGTCCTCGGTAATCGCCCCTTGGAACAGTCTGCGGCTCGGGCGGTTCCGTGTCCGCGGGCGGCCGGCCCGGGGCGGTACGGGCAGTGTCCCGGGGGCGTGCTGGGTGGAAACTGCCGGGCTGCCACCATATTTACTGGGCGGAAACGTGAGACGCCGAAGCGACCTGGAGGAGCCGTATGTACGGGTATAGCCACGACAAGGACAGCTACCTCAAGCGGCTGCGCCGCACCGAGGGCCAGGTGCGCGGCCTGCAGCGGATGATCGAGGACGACAAGTACTGCATCGATATCCTCACCCAGGTGTCGGCGGCGACCAGGGCCCTGCAATCGGTCGCTCTCGGCCTGCTGGAGGAGCACCTGAGTCATTGCGTCACCTAAGCCGTGGCCGAGGGCGGCGACAGCGCCAGCGAAAAGGTCCGCGAGGTCTCCGACGCGATCGCGCGCCTCGTACGATCATGAACGGCACGAGAGCTACAGAAAGGCCCTCGAATGGTAACGACCACCTTTCCGGTTACGGGCATGACCTGCGGGCACTGCACACAGGCGGTGACCAGCGAGCTGACAAAGCTCAGCGGCGTTTCCGGCGTGACCGTCGACCTCGTGCCCGACGGCGTTTCCAGCGTGACCCTGACCAGTGACGGGCCGTTGCCCGAGCATGCTGTCCGCGAGGCGCTCGACGAGGCCGGCGGTTACCTCATCGCCGCCAGCTAACGACCGCGGCCTCGCCTTGCCTCATAGGCGGTCGCGAGGACGCCGCGAGCGGTGGACGCGCGGAATAGCACATGCCGCATCTTGGTCGGCAACCTCTGCCTCGAACGCGACATGATCTTCACTCACCTGACGTTCGTCGACCGGATCCCGGAGCCGGGCGACATCGTGGCGTTCGCCAACACCGCCGACTACCAGATGGACCTGTCCGCGTCCGCAGCCTTGATGCGCCGCCCGCCCGGCAAGGTCGTCGTCCGCCACGACGAGGGCGGATTCACCGCGCGCGCTGACGGCGGCGACGAGCGTGAGGAGACCCGGTAATGCTCTACGGCGACATCACCGAGCTGATCGGGAACACACCGCTGCTGCGGCTCGATCCCGCACGGCACGGCATCGAGGGCATCGACCTGTACGCCAAGCTGGAATTCTGCAACCCGTTCGGGTCGGTCAAGGACAGGATCGCCTGGGGCATGCTCCGCGACGACCTCGGCGAGATCAGCCGGCGCAGGCAGACGCTGATCGAGGCATCGAGCGGGAACACGGCCCCGCCGTCCTGTGCGTCGACACCCGGGGGAGCATGGCCTACCGGGCCGGGCACGTGCCGGGCTCAGTGAACATCCGCGATGACTACCTGGAGGACATGTTCCGGCACGGGAGCCCGTTCCCTCTCATTTGCAAGATCGTGTTCATCTGCCCGGCCGGGGAGTACTCCCGGCGTCTCGCCGCCTTCCTGACCCAGGCGGGGTACGACGCGGCCAGCCTAGCTGGCGGCGTGACGGCCTGGCGCGACGCCGGCATGCCGCTGGAATCCGGCCTGATCCCGGGCGGCATCCGCCCGCCGTGAGCCGCTGAATGGCTAATGGCTTCCCGTACCCCTGGAGGGTGTAATTAATACCCCGCCCCGGTTTATGCAATACCGGCCAGGGGTTTATGCCGAGCGTCGGGCGAGGTGATAATCAGCTATCAGGCACGTCATCTAGCTGCATGTTTAAAGCGACCGGGTATACCGGAAAGGTTTTCTTTCCGCGACTATTGCACCCTCGGTAACTATCCTTCTATCGTTCTGGCTAGCATTCCCCGGCAGCTGCGAAGGATCGTTCCAGCCGGGACCGGATGTTCCAGTAAGGCCATCAGCGCGAAGACAGCCCGCCCCGGACATCCCGCCGGGCGACGTCCGGAATTCCCGGGGCTCGCGCCGGCACGATAAGCGAGGAGAGCCGGGATGAGCGAAACCGCTGTGGCGGGAGGCCGCACAGCGTTGCGCGGCAGGCTGGGCACCGAGACCCTGCACGCGCGGGAAGCACCGGACGCACGACGAGTGCTTCAGCTTGGTCTCGCCGGCCTGTGGCTGCTTGACGCCGTCTTGCAGTACCAGTCCTTCATGTACAGCAAGGGTTTCGGCCAGATGATCGCCGGGACCGCCTCCGGCAACCCCGGCGTCATCGCGCGGCCGATCACCTGGAACGCCACCCTCGTCGAGCATCACAGCGTGCTGCTGAACACGATGTTCGCCACGATCCAGCTGCTGCTGGCGCTCGGGATCGCGTGGCGGCCAACGGTGCGGCTCGCCCTCGGAGCCTCGATCGCCTGGGCGGTCGGCGTGTGGTGGTTCGGCGAGGGGCTCGGGATGGTGCTGACGCCGAACGCGAGCCCAGTCAACGGCGCTCCCGGCGCGGTGATCATTTACGCGCTGCTCGCGGTGCTACTGTGGCCCGCGGACCGGAGCGGGACACCGGCGCCCTTCACGGCGGCCCGGGCGGTCGGGGCGCCCGCCGCGCGGGCGCTGTGGCTCGTGCTGTGGCTGAGCCTGGCCTACTTCGCCCTGCAGCCCGGGAACCGGGCACCGCAGGCGCTGCACGACATGATCACGAACTTGGAAACCGGCGAGCCCGGCTGGCTGGCCAGCATCGACAGGAACGCGGCCGCGCTAGTCGCCCACCAGGGGCTGGCCGCCTCGATCGTGCTGGCGGCGGCGCTCGTGCTGATCGCGGTCGGCGTCTACCTACCGAAGCCGGCCGCCCAGGCCACCCTGATCCTGGCCATGGTGGTGGCCGCGGTGATCTGGGTCGTCGGCGAGGCATTCGGGACCATCCTCACCGGCGGCGGCACCGACCCCAACTCCGGGCTGCTGCTCGCCCTGCTGACGCTGACCTACTGGCCAGTCCGGACCACGGCCTCGCCGCCTCCGCGGGCCACTGCTCATCAGGCCATCGCCGGAGCGGACGAAGGGAAGACGGCATGATAACCCCCGGCTGGATCCTGGACATATTCGCCGCGGTCATGCTCGTGGTCGCCGCGGTGAGCGCGGCCCGGCTGGTCGCGGCGCGGCCGTGGCAGCCGGGAGCGATCGTCCTGGACACCGACATCGCGCATCTGCTGATGGGCATCGCGATGGCGGGAACGCTGGTGGCGAGCCTGCAAACCCTGCCCAGCGGCGCGTGGGAGATCGTCTTCGGCGTACTGACAGTCTGGTTCGGCTACCGGGTCATACAGGACGCGCGCACGAGCGGCGCCCGCTCTCTGGCGGGCGGGCACTGCGCGCCGCACCTGGTGCACAGCGGGGCGATGCTGTACATGTTCCTGGCCGTCGCGGCGGGCGGATCGGGGATGGCCGGCATGGGTGGGTCATCTGGGTCAGCGATGCCGACGCTGAAGTTCCCGTTCCTGGCGTTCGTTTTCGCGCTCGTCCTGGTCGGCTACAGCGTCTGGGACCTCGACCTGCTTTCCGGCAGTCTGGCCGGCGGGCACCGCAGCCTCTCGGGCGCGCGCGCCGCGTTCGCCGGGAGCGCGCTGGCAGGCGTGCCGGCCCTGGCCGGGGCCGAATCCCCGGCCGCCGCGTTCGTCGGCCCGCATCCCGCCGCAGGCGGCGTGGCAACCGCGGCGCAGCTACAGCAGGCGGAGACTGAGCCGGCCGCTCCTGGCGGCGGTACCTCCTGGAGTGGCCTCGTGGCCGCCCGCGAGCACCTGCTCGGCCCCGGGACGACGATCGGCTGCCGCATCGCGATGGGCGTCACCATGGCTTTCATGCTGCTCATCATGATCTAGCCGCCTCCGGCCATGACACAGCCGCCCAGGACACGCGCGCGGCGGCGTCGGCCGCAAGCGGCCGACGCCAGCCCCTGCCAATGAGCTGCTAGCCCGGGGCCATCAGGTCGCCGTTTCCGCTCCTTGGCAGCGCCAAGGTATCCGTGCCGTTTTGTACACATGGCAAAATCACGGTCAGGCCCGCCCAGGGAGCGATCCTGGTGCGACGATGAGGAGCATCAATCCCCGTGCCAGCAGCCGAGAATCACTGCAGCCACGTTGAGCGCTACCTCGCCTGGAGAATTAGGCGGCGACCCGACATTCCCGCGTAGCCCGGAAGTGTCCACTAGCAGGATCTTCCAGTCCTTGCGAACCACGACCGATCCGTCGCGCACGCTGAAGGCACCCTGGCCGAGCCCAACGATCGGAAGTGTCTTGTGCAGTGTCCTGGCCAGCTGGTCAAAGTAGGCGTAGGTCTGGGTCCAGCTGGAAAGTTCCTTCACCGAGAGCACCATGGTCCCCTCCTTATACTGGTAGCCACAGGAATAGAGATGGTCGGCCCAGGTCGGGCCCGCCACCGATGCCTTGGCTCCCAGTACCTGGGCGATGTCCCCGGCCGCCTTCGCGGCACAGACCATGCGGGCAATCTGCGAGGGCGACCTCCCCGCGGGCTGCGGCGCTTGGCCCGATGCCGTGGAAGTGCCGCAGCCCGGCGATCCCCAGCAGGACGGACAGGGCAGCCACGCCAGGGCGTGCTCTATACCGCATTCGTCGCCCGCTTTTCTATGCTGTCCGTCCCCAGCGCGCTTGGTGCCGGGCAGGCCATGATCGGAGACACAGCCGCTCCTGTCATGAGATGGTGCGCTTGATGTCAAAGGACTCGACCCGACCCCCGACCTGAGCGGAGACATAGAAGATCCACCTGCCGGTGGTCAGCAACACGTAGTTCACGTAGTGGCCCGGCGCGATCCGCAGGTGCCGGAGTAGCTGCGGCGGACGGTGATCGAGCGCCGCGGTGACCTCGACATTGCCTATCGTCATGCGGGCGTGCGGCGGGTAGATGAACACGTGGAGCTCGTTGAGCCCCGGTGCGCCGGGATTGAGGTAGACCTCGGCACTGCCGCCCCGAGCCAGGCTCACGGTCGAGATCACCGGAAGCTGCGGAAGCAGGGACTGCCCCCGGGCGGGCGAAATGGCCTGGCCGGCGTACCGTGAGCGCGGCGAAGAGCACAACCGGGAGCACCACCGACAGGCCCATACCTCGGGCACCCTGCAGCATCCGCGGGCCGTGCACGTCGGCTAGGCCCGATCGTCCCAGCCGGGCGAGGCGGAGGCTGTTCGCCACGACGAGCAGGCTGGACAGGCCCATGGCAAAAGCGGCCACCAGCGGGTCGATGAGCCCGGCAGCGGCCAGCGGCAGCGCAGCGATGTTGTAGCCCACGGCCCAGCCGAAGTTCTGCAGCATCACCCCGTAGGTCGCCCGGGCCAGGGTGACCGCAGCCGGCACGCCGTTCAGGTCGCTGCCCAGCAGCGCGACGTCGCTGTTCGCCAGCGCCGCCTCGGACCCGCTGCCGATCGCGCAGCCGATCGCAGCCGCCGCGAGCGCCGGAGCATCGTTCACCCCGTCGCCGACCATCAAGACACTGCCGGACCCCAGGGGCCCGGCGCGGAGCGCTGCGACCTTGCCGGCCGGGCTCAGGGCCGCCTGCACATCACCGATGCCGAGCTCGGCGCCGACTGTCGCCACTGCGGGCTCGCTGTCCCCGCTGAGGATCGCCGTCCGCATCCCCATCTCGTGCAGGCGGCGGATAGTGGGCCCGGCTTCCGGGCGAAGCGGGGTGGTGACCGCGATCGCCCCCAGCACGTCGTCGCCGCGCTCGACCAGCACGACCGTCTCGCCCCGCGCATGGCGGGCCGCGACCGCCGCCGAAAGCGATTCTGGCAGGCGGGGCTGTTCGAGGCGGCTCACCCGCACTGCCAGTCCGCCGACCACTCCTGTCACGCCCACGCCGGGGATGACTCGGACATCTGAGCCGCGCCCGGACGAGCCGCTCGCGGCCATGATCGCCAAGGCGATCGGATGGTCGCTCTCGGCCTCGACCGCCGCGGTCGCGGCGAGCAGATCGTCCCGCCTGATCCCCGGGGCCGTAATCACGCTGGTGACGACGGCGTGGCGCTCAGTCAGCGTTCCCGTCTTGTCGAACACGACGGTGTCCACCCGGGAAAGGCGTTCGAGGGCGTCGCCGTTGCGGACGAAGATCCCCAGCGCCGAGGCGCTCCCGCAGCCGACCATCATCGCCATCGGCGCGGCGAGCCCCATCGCGCATGGGCAGGCGACCAGCAGCACGGACAGGGCACTGAGCACCGCCGTGTCGTGGTTGCCCCTAGCGAACCACCACACTGCGAACGTCCCGGCGGCGAACAGCAGCACGGCGGGGACGAACACCCGGCTGACCCGGTCCGCCAGCCGCTGCAGCGGCGCCTTGTCGCGCTGGGCTTCGTCGACCAGGTGCTGGAGGCGCGTGAGCACCGACTCCGAGGCCAGGGTCTCGACGCGCACCACCAGCGCCCCCGAGCCGTTACGCGTGCCGCCGGTGACCTGGCTGCCAGGGCCACGGTCGACAGGCAAAGGCTCGCCGGTGAGCATCGACTCATCCACCGCTGACCATCCGTGAACGACGGTCCCGTCCAGCGGAATCGCCTCGTTAGGCCGCACCCGCACCAGCGCCCCCACTGGCACGCTTTCGGGCGCGACGAGATCGCCGCCCTCGCTGTCAGGGTGGGTGACGACCCGGGCAGTGGGCGGGCGCAGCGACAGCAGCGAGTGCATGGCGCCGGCGGCCCGGCGGCGTGCGCCGGCCTCGGCCGCGCGCCCGGTGACGAATATGGCGACGATAAGCGGCGCCATGGCGTAGTGCAGCCGCGCCGCGAACGCGCCGCTGCCGCCGCCGATGTGGACATGGCTGCCGCCGACGGCGATGACTTCGACGGCCTGCACCGCGACCGCGGCGAGCGTACCGAAGGCCGTCAGGGTGTCCATGTTCACCGCGCCATGGCGCAGGAGGCGGGCTGCGTTGCGGAGGAACGGCCAGCCACCGGCGAACTCGACGACGATGGCGAGGACAAGGACGGCCCATCCCGGCCCCGCGGTCTGGGGAAGGAGAAGCGAGACGAGCAACGCGGCGATCGCCAGCGGCCAGGCGATGGCAGCGCGCAGCACCCAGCGGTCGCCGCGCTGGCGATCAGGAGACCCCGCCGCGACGGTGCCGGCCGGCTCGGCGGTGTACCCGGCGTCGGCAATAGCCCGGCAGAGCTCGCTGACGCTGAGCGCTGAACCGTCATAGGAGATGAACGCCCGGGCCGTGGCCAGGTTGACCGAGGCGCTGGCCACGGCCGGCAGGCGGCCGAGCGCCCGCTCGATCCGCACCGCGCACGCGCTGCAGTGCATGCCGCCAACATCGAGCTCGGCGGTGGCAAAAGGCACCTCACGCGTATCCGCCGGCGGCGTCATCGCCGGGGAAGCGGCCGACATCACGACCCCGCCCCCTTAAGCGGGGACACGCCATAGCCGACACCGGGGGTCAGAACACGCCGATCATCGGCTGTCACGACCGCTGGACTGAGGATCACGAGGGCCAGTGCGGAGCCGAGGCCCACGACCGCCGTACTGACTCGGGCGCATCCTGCGGGCGCCTCCACGACGAGCTCCGCCCGGGACTGCGCTGCCGTCCCGTCTGCAGCGGCAGGGCCGCCGCTCATGGTTTCCTCCTCCTCGATCAGCGCAGGTGAGATGCCGTCAAGGGCTGGGTCAAATCACCAGCCTGCCGTTATTGTCGCCTCGGTCCCCCTGGAGGTCCTCAGGGGATCCAGCGACTTTCTGCATCACACCAATCTTGCCTTGTCAGCGCTCAGCCGACAGCCCGGTCCAGTACGCGCTGGGCTGGTCGATTTCCCGAAGTCATTCCCGGCATGCAAGCCGCCCTTCACGATTCACCGGGCCCCGCTTGGCCTCGCCACCTGGTAATATACCGCGCGGCCCTCGCCAGCCGCGCCGGCAGATCAGAACATGAGAACAATGTCATCGCGCATCATCAGGGCTTGCCCGCAGCTCTCGCGGACGATCCGGCTCGGACGGTCGGCATACTACACCTTGTAGTAACCATTGCGCGAGCCCTCCCGGAGGACGCGCTCCGTGCTGGGTCGCCCGGGTGAGGCACCGTCCCCTCAACCCGGCAGCCGGACCGCTGAGCCGGGATGTCCTCCAGTAGACCCGTCACGTCCGGGCCGGTCATGTTGTCTTGGGCGGGACGTGATCGCGCCGTTCGCGCAGGCACAGCTGACGGCTGCCGCCTTACCAATCGTGACCTGCTTTAGCACCTAGCGACCCTGGACCGGCAGATCATCAATTTTCAGCGGCCGCCAGATGGAGAAATCACCATCCCGGCACCTGTCCAGGCACGCGCGTTCAACCTGCTCTGAGCACCTGTCCCGGTCAGCAACACATAGCCAGAAGCCACACTGGCGGACCCGGACGTTCCCGCAGGCTAAGCCGCCAATGGACGCCGGGAACATGACGTAAGTTCGGGTTAAACGGAGGTACCTCGGTAACCCGAGCTTTCGCTCTTGGACGCGTGTCGTCCGGTTTTCAGCAGCTCAGATCGCCCGCAGATGTTGCTCTAGTGGTGAGTTCAGCTTGAGGAGCCGAACTGGATGGGGACGTTGATGGACTGCGCCTTGGCCCATGCGGCGGATCCGGGCACGAGCTGCCAGACGGTCATCTTGGTGCGATCGACGGCCAGCGCTTGGAGTGCGCCCGCAGGGCCGGCGGCCAGCGTCGCGGTGCCTGGTGGCAGCGCGGGCAGTGCCCGCCACGGGGCTCCGGGGCAGGCCACGGCCTGGCCGCGGCCGTCGTTGAGCACGATCGCGGTTGTGTCGCTCGGCCCGAAGGATGCCGAGCTCAGCGCCGCGCCGTTCAGCCGGAGCAGAGGTGACAGGATCCAGTGGCTGCCGCTGTCTGAGGACCAGGCGGCGAGCAGACTGGCGGCTGGCCCGGTGCCCGCGGCGAGCAGTGCGATGGTGCTGGTGGCCGTGCTGGTCAGCCGGAGCACCTGGACTTGCTGGCTGGCCAGGGCGGCGGGCAGTGCGGGTCCTGCTGCGTGCCAGGTTCCGCCGGTGTCGGCGAAGATGCCCGCGGTTCCTGGGTGGCTGCACGTGCCGCCGAGCAGCGGCTGCCCGGACGGGCTGAACGCGGCGGCGGTGAGGTTCTGCAGCCCGCAGCTACGTCCCGGGGGCGTCGCTGCGAGGGACCGCTGGGTAGCGACGGTCATCCAGTTGGCGTAGCCGGGTGCGGCCAGCTCGGCGGTGCCGTCGGTGAGCAAGGCGAGCAGGTTCCCGGTGGCGGATGCGGCGGACAGGGCGTCTGGGACGTCGGCCAGAGCCCCGTCCAGCGGGCCGGTCGATGACCAGGCCTGGCCGGCGTTGCGGGTGATGGTCAGCGGCGTGTAGGTCAGGTACTGGCTGGGCCGGAACCCGGTGATCAGCGACCTGCCGGCGTCGGCTAGGACCAGGCCGCCGTTGTCAGCTGTCCCGGGCGGGGTGACCAGCTTCCATTGCGGGCTGCCGGCCGGGCGGGCGAAGAGCTGCCAGAAGTTGTCGTTCGTGGCGACCGAGCCGCCCATCACCGCCACGGCCCAGGTGCCGGCCGAGGTGACCATGGACGTGGCCAGGAACGGCGCCCCGCCCGGCGGCGCCTCGGCCGCAGGGCCGGGCACGTTGGGGGCCGGGCTGCCGCAGCCCGCCAGGAGCGCCGCGGCGGCTAGGGCCAATGCGGCGGCCGGGCGGGCGTGCCTGCTCATGAGTGCCCCAGCAGCTGCTGAGCGGCGTCGGTCAGCTGCGCGGCGAACGACGATTTGGTAGCCTGCGTGCCCGGGCCGGTGTCGAAGTCCAGTTCCTGGCGCATGCGGCCGGACTGGTCGATGACGAACGCGTAGTCCCCGTGCCCGACCATCGACCCGGCCGGCAACATCTCCGGCGGGGCGATGGCGTAATGCTGCCAGACCGGCTGGAGCTGGGCGAGGGTGCCGGTCAGGTAGAGCCAGTTCGGGATGCCGACCAGGCCTTCCTGCCGGTCGAAGGCCTGGATGTAGCTGACCTGGGTGTTGATGGGGTTGTAGTTGATCGCGACGAGCTCGACCTGCCCGGTGTCGGCGGACAGCAGCTGCCCGGCCTGGCGGAACTCCTGCGCGATCAGCGGGCAGTCCACCGAGCACGTGTCGTCCAGGAAGGTCAGGAGCACTACCTTGCCGTGCAGGCTCGCCAGTGTCACGGCCCGGCCGTCCTGGCTGGTGAGGCTGAAGGCCGGGGCCGGGAAGTTGACCGGGGTGCTGGCGCCGTTGATCGACTCCGCCAAGATGGTGTCGGCGACCGGGCTGGCCTGTGCGGTGGCCATTGGTGCGGCCCCCAGGACGATCAGCCCGACCGCCCCGACCGAGGCGACGGACTGGATGCTCGCGGCCGCGACCGACCGGCGCACGGCCTGCGGCCGGACCCCGTCCAGGGCGAGCCGGACCCGGTCCCGCCAGCCAGGCCCCGCTGCTCGGGCCGCGGCAGGTTCTGCCGCTTCGACCGGACCGCGGACCAGGGCCAGGTAACCGGCGGCGGCCATAAGCACGAAGGGGACCATGCTGTTGGGGTCGGTGCCGAGCCCGCCGAGGAATCCCAGGTCTTCGATCAGCACCCAGTCCGCCAGGCACAGTAC
This sequence comes from uncultured Actinomycetes bacterium, assembly GCA_963742795.1. Classification (GTDB taxonomy): domain Bacteria; phylum Actinomycetota; class Actinomycetes; order Streptosporangiales; family Streptosporangiaceae; genus Palsa-504. The sequence goes on along the minus strand of CAVUNL010000003.1, from coordinate 486,007 downwards.
GGTGAAGCCGATCAGGACCGGGCGGATCAGCCCCGGCCGGCCGCTGAGGAACGCGGCGCCGGTGACGGCGAGCACGACCACGACGACCAGGTTTACCGCGAACCCGTGCGCCTCGTCGAAGGTGGTGAAGGCGTTGATCCAGGCGGCCAGGAACCCGGGCTGTGACGTGCCGGCCATTGTCTGGGTCATGCCGGCCAGGGTGCCGGGCTGGCCGTGCGAGGCTCCCTGCCAGAACCCCCGGCCTGGCCAGGCCTGCAGCACCGCCATGCCGACCAGGAACAGCCCGAGGCCGGCCATGATCAGCCGACCCAGCCGCCGGGAGCGCCAGGCCCCCTCGGGCAGCGCGATCAGGGCCCCGGCGACCGCGTAGATGAGCACCGCGCCCGGCGCGCCGAACAGCCAGGTCAGGCCGGGGGCGAAGATCCCGCCGAACGACTCGCCGAACACCCAGACCACCAGGCCCCAGCCGACGCTGACCAGCCCGGCTAGGCGGGACAGCGGGCCCCGCGCCGCGACCAGCAGCCAGACGCCGATCCCGACCTGGATCCACACCGCCGACGCGCCGGCCTGCATCGGGTGATACGACCAGTTCGTCCCGGCCCAGTTCACTACCTGCTGCACCCACCGCGGCGAGCTGGCCGCGATCGGCTCAATGACCTGCGACGGCAGCCCGATCGCCATCTTCGGCTGAGCCTGCAAGATCCCGTCCAAGATCCATATCAGGCCGAAGCCGATCCGCAGCAGCCGCCGCCAGGCAGGCTCGGCCAGGACCGGGCCGCGCGTCCCGGACGCTGCCCCCATCGGCGTCCAAGTCCTGACGGTCACCCAGGACAGCCCGAGCAGAGCGAAGATCAGCAGCGCGATCAGCCCCTGGTGCACCAGCGCGGCCTTGAACGCGGCCACCACGGTCGGGTCGCTGACATCGATTCCGGAGTTCATCCCGGGCATGGCAATCCTTCCTCGTCCGGCTCGGTGCCGCCCGCGACGGAACCGCGGGCTGGCGCGGCGAGCCGTCGGCTGTGGCCGGGCGGGCCCGCGATCCCGAACCGCCGCAGCCGGATGCTGCTGGCCACCACGAACACCGAAGACGCCGCCATCGCCGCCCCGGCGATCAGTGGGTTGAGGAACCCGGCGGCGGCCAGCGGGATCGCGACGATGTTATAGCCGAACGCCCAGGCCAGGTTGCGCCGGATGGTCGCCAGCGTGGCCCGGGCCAGTCGGATCGCGTCCGGGATTACGCCCAGGTCGTCCCGCAGCAAGATCAGATCGGCGGCGCTAAGCGCGACGTCGGTGCCCGTCCCGAGCGCCAGCCCCAGGTCGGCGGCGGCCAGCGCGGGCCCGTCATTGACCCCGTCCCCCGCCATGGCCACCCGGCGGCCCCCGGCCTGCAGCTCCCTGATCACCGCGACCTTGCGGTCGGGCAGCGCGCCGGCGATCACCTCATCGACCCCGGTCTGCGCCGCGACCGCCTGGGCGACGGCCTCGCTGTCCCCGGTCAGCAGTACCGTGCGCAGGCCCAGCCCGCGCAGCCCGGCGACCGCCGCGGCGGCGGAGGCCTTGACCGTGTCGGCGACCGCGACCGCGCCGCGGGCCTGGCCGTCCCAGCCGGCCAGCACCACCGTGTGGCCCGCGCGCCCCCACTCCGCGCACTGGCCTGCCAGGTCCGCGGGGATCGCGATGCCGCGCTCGCGGAACAGCGTATCCCGCCCGGCGATCACCTCCTGGCCGTCGACCACGCCCCGCACGCCCAGGCCGGGCAGCGACTCGAAGCCGCCGGCTCGTGGCAGGTCCCCCAGGTCGGCTCGCGCGGCGGCGCTAACCGCGGCGGCGACCGGGTGGCCGGAAGCGTCCTCGACCCCGCCGAGGCGCCGCAACAGCACGGCGCGGCTGGTCCCGGCCGCGGGCTGGACTCCGGTCACCGTCATCGTCCCGGTGGTAAGCGTCCCGGTCTTGTCCAGCACCACGGTGTCCACCGACCGGGAGGTCTCCAGCGCCGGGTAGCCCTTAATGAAGATGCCCAGCTGCGCGCCCCGCCCGCAGGCCACCACCAGGGCGGCCGGGGTCGCCAGCCCCAGCGCGCACGGGCAGGCGATGATCAGCACGGCCAGCGCGGCGCTGACCGCCGGTTCGGCCGAGCTCCCGGCGGCGAGCCACCCGGCCAGCGTCAGCGCGGCCGCGGCCAGCACCACCGGGACGAACACGCCGCAGATCCGGTCGGCGAGCCGCTGCACGCGTGACTTGTCGGCCTGCGCGTGCTCGACCAGGGCGATTAGGTGCGCGAGCTGGGTGTCCTCGCCGGTCTTCGCGGCGCCGATGATCAGTCGGCCGCTCACCACCATGGTGCCGGCGGTGACCGCGCTGCCCTCGGTGGCCTCGGCGGGCACCGATTCCCCGGTCATCACGCTGGTGTCCACGGCGGACTCGCCGAACTCCACCACGCCGTCGGCGGCAATCACCTCCCCGGGCCGGACCACCACCCGGTCGCCCGGGCGCAGCTGCCCGGCCGGGATCCGCCGCTCGGTCCCGTCCCGGTCCAGGACGCTGGCCTCCCGCGCCCCGGCGGCGGCCAGCTCCCGCATCGCGTCCCCGGCGTCACGCCGCGCCCGGGCCTCATACCATCGCCCGGCCAGCAAGAACGTGGTCACCGACGCGGCGACCTCCAGGTAGATCCCGCCGCCGGAGGCGTGCAGCAGCAACTGCCGCGCACTGACCCGGGCCTGCCCGCGGTCCAGCACGAACATCGCATACACCGACCAGCCGCACGCCGCCGCGATGCCCAGCGACACCAGGGTGTCCATCGACGCGGCGCCGTGCCGGGCGTTCTTCAGCGCCGCCTGGTGGAACGGCCACGCCGCCCACCCCGCGACCGGCACGGCCAACGCGATCAGGACCCACTGCCAGCCCGGGAACCTCGCCCACGGGAACAGCGACAGCAGCACCGACAAGTCACTGAGCGGGACGAAGAACACCAGCGCCACGATCAGCCGCCGCCGCAGGTAGGCCACGCGGGCCGCGTCCGCCCCGGCCCCGCCTGGATCAGCTGGCCCGCCGGCGCCAGCCGGAGGCCGGGCCAGGTCAGCGCCGTAACCCGCATGCTCGACCGCCTCGATCAGCCGCGCCACCGGCACCGACGCCGGCACGGTAACCGTGGCCGTCCCGGTCGCGAAATTCACCGCCGCCGAGACTTCGTCCAGCGCGCTGAGTTTCTTCTCCACCCGCGCTGCACACGCCGCGCACGTCATCCCCCGGATCGAGAGCTGAACCTCCCTCAACCCCGGCGCTGACGCAGTACCGGTAATCGCAGCCGACATCGAGCCTTTGCCTCCCAGCGGGACCACCGGCAGCTTGGCCGCGGCGGATAGCCGCCGCACCCGGAAATCTACACCGTCATGCGCAGCCCCCGACCCCTCGGCCCGGGAGACGCCGTCATGACCGGCCCGGCCTGGCTCGCGGGCGGCCTCGCGGTGCTCATGATCATAATCGCGGTCTACTGCGCAGGCCGCCTGGCCGTCTCCCGCCTGCGGGGGCAGGGACACCGGAGTCGCCACCGACGGACTGCATATCCTGATGGGCGTCGCGATGGCCGGGATGTTCGAGCCGCGGCTGACCCCCATTCCTGGCGCCGCCTGGCGCGCGGTGTTCGTCGCGGCAGCGTGGTTCGCCTGGCAGGCCATCCGCGTTGGCCGCCGGCCCAGCGCACGCTGCGCGCACCCGGCCGCCCACGCCGTCGAATGCGCCGCCATGGTGTGCATGGTCCTGCCGGTCGGCTCCTGGCCTGCTACAAGATCGCCATGGCCATCACCATGCGCTACATGCTCATCCTGATGCTCTAGCCAGCCACTAAGAATCCCAGCACCCAAGGGGCCACGTCCGGGGTCATCATGTGTCCATGACCGACTTCCTGGCAGGCTATGTCGTTCCACCTAGCGCCGGCATCGCGGGGCGATCCGGCCTGAAGGCATCCCAGCGCTCCACAGGCGGAGCGCTGAGCGTCTTTGAGACCACGATCGAGGCCAGACCGCCGCTGCACGTCCATGACCGGGAAGATGAGTGCTTCTACGTGCTCGGCGGCGAACTATCCATCCGCTGCGGCAGCGACACCTTCGACGCCCCGGCAGGCAGCTTCGTGTTCCTGCCCCGCGGGCGCCCGCACCGGTTCTGGGCCAAAGACCAGCCCGCCACTCTGCTGCTGATTACCGTCCCAGGCGGCATCGAAGACTACTTCCACCGGATCAACAATGCCTCAGACGACGAAGAGCGCCACCAGATCGGTGAGCACTACCGCATTCGCGTCGTACCTGAATGAGCCGACTTGCCATCCCGTAGGTGACGGTCCCGGGCATCCCCGCGCCGGCCGGGCCGGCGCCCGGTGCACCCGCCCGCACGAGCAGGCCACCGCGTGCAGGTCATGCTGGATGACCATCGCGGCCATTTCCGGGATCTCCACCTCCTGATGGGAGCCGGCGACCCCCCAGGTCCGCGGCGCCGGCCAGGTCCGCGCCGCACACGCACACCCCCTGCGGGAAATGCGGCACGGTGCGATCGGGATCCGCGCTCCAGGCCAGGTGCGATCCCGGCGCGCCTGGCGGTCACAGACCACCATCATCCGGGCATCCCGTCCGTAATCAAGGTGGCACTCTGGGCCGGCCACCGGAATCACAGGCGGCAACACCGAACCGCACTCACCTAACCTCAGGTGTGACTGAGCACGGCAGCCGGCCACTTCGCACGGCATCTGGCCAGCGGCAGCGCCGCATGGCGAGCCAGCCCGTCACTGGCTGGCGGACGGCCCGAAGTTCACAGTGACCGACAGCGCGGCGCCCACCGAGATCGAGAACGACGTGGCCTGCGCCAGCTTCCCGATGATCCGCGTAAGCTCGGTGACCAGCCGGCCGACCCACTCCCGGAGCTTGGCCAAGATGTCATCCACGGGCGCTCCGGCTCCCACCATGGCCTGCGCCTGGGCCTGCGCCAAGAGCTGATTGATGCGCCTCACCGTCACCATCGCCTGCGTCAGGGCGCCGCGGGCTGACTGGTCGCTGTCGACCGGCATGCCCTGAAGAGCATCGAGGTCCTCTTCGATCACCTGGATCTGCGCCTCACGGTCCATACTCCATGCTAGAGCCGATCCCCTTCAGCCATGAGGGGCCGTAAGCCGGTCTAGCAGCGCAGCCAATTCGGCTCCGCAGCGCGCAAGGTCACGCAGACCACCGCCCGACGCACACGGCCGACGTCGCCAACTAAATAGCTTGCTCCGACATGCCAATTACCAAGCTCAGTCACATCAGGCGACGGGGTCTGAATACTTACCCGAGAATCACCCCTCTCCGCCGGATCCGGTATTCCGCTGATACCACGCTTTAATTGCAACATGGCCGGAGAAGACAGTCCAGTGATTGCGCCGGTTACGCTTATCTAACCAGGCGTTTTGTCAGGAAAGAAGACGACATTCTCGACTTATCCGGGCGATGCCGCGCCTAGCTCCGGCAATTTATGCAGCGGCAGCCTCCGTGCCAGGTGGATTGGCGAACGGGCGAGCCTTGCGCCCTGCCGCCATGGCCGCGGCGCTCGCCCGAGTTCTAGCCCACGGCCAGGACACGCCCTGCGGGCAGACCGGGGACTTCCGTCCCGCGAGGCACGATCGCGGCGGTGCCCTTGTAGACACCGACCGCGACCGCGACCTGGGCGAGCGGGGCCGCCACGATGGTTGCGCCGACCGCCAGAGCCAGGTCCAGCAGCGACGTGTAGGCCTCCGGATCGCTGCAGGGCGGGGTCGCCACTACTACGTCCCGGCGGGTCAGCCGGGGTACCGGTCGGCGGATCAGCTGTGGGGCCGCCCGGTCCGGCCCTAGCCCGTCCGCTGCGAGCCCGGACAGGTCGGGGGCCTGCTCCGGTACCGGCAGGCCGCTGTGGCCGTTGCTCCCGTTGTGCTCGTTAGCGCTGTCGTGGCCGTTAGCGCCGCTGGTGTCGTCGGCCTGGTGCTGGCCGTGCCGCGGAGTCTGCGAAGTCTGCAGCAGGGAATCGAATGGCGTGGTGCCCTCGGCCTCGCCGAACGCGAACACCTGCCGTACCCAGGAGCGCTCGGCGGCCTGGATGGCCAGGTCAGCGACGTCGGCCGAGGTGATCAGCAGCCGGGCCCGGCCCTGATTGAGCTGCGCGGCGATGTCCGCCGCGGACCGCGTCGGCCGAACCGCTGCGGCCGCTGGCCCCGGCCGCCCGGACGGCATGCACCGCCACCGCGTGGCTGACCGCGTCGCCGACGAAGATCCCCGCCGTGTCGCCCTGCTGCAGGCCGCGCCGGGACAAGCCGCGCGCGGCGGCGCGGACCATGTGCGCGAACTGCGGCCAGCTGATCACGACGGCCTCGGCGTGGCCCGGGGCCACCGTGTCGATGAGCGCAGCTCCGTATCCGGCCTGGTCGGCGAGCGCCAGGATGTGCTCGGTCACCGCCCGCTGCTGCGCGTCTGCGCGCAGCGTCCGCAGCTCCGCCTCGATGCCCGCTCCCGCACTGATCTCGAGTTCCACCAGAACCTCCCGCTGGGTGCAACAGCGGGCGGGTCCTGGCCTGGAGCCGGGACCCGCCCGGCCGCCGCGGCGGGGCTTCGCTGGTTCCCACCCCCCCTTGGGAACCAGCGGCTGCCGTGCTTTAGCGACGAGTGAAACGCTATGCCCGGCCGACCCGCGTGCACATGCACCGAACTATGCATGCCTATGTGCATCTTGGGCCAGGATCGAGGCCGACCCACGTGCCCACATACACAGGGTGGTCAGCTGGACGGCTCGTGCCGCGCAGCCCATGAGGCGACCTGTGTACGCGACGTGAAGCCGAGCTTGGCCAAGATGTTGGCCACGTGACGCGCCGCGGTCGCCGGGCTGATCACCAGCTCGTCGGCGATCTGCCGGTTGGACAGGCCCCGGGCGATGAGGACCACGATCTCGTGCTCACGCGCGGTGAGCGGGCTGGCCGACCTGGCCTGGGCCAGGCGAGCCGGGTCGGCCCAGGCCGCCTCGCCTGGCCTGCCCGCGTCCTTGGCTCCGGCATGAGCAGGTGCCCCGGCATGAGCAGGTGCTCCGGCATGAGCAGGTGCTCCCGGGAGCCCGCCGGCCGTCTCGATGTGCGAGCCGAGCGCGTATCCGACCGCGTCGTCGGCCGTCATCTCGCGGCCCTCGGCGAACAAGGCGGCGGCGGCCGCCACGCCGAGCCGGTCGCGGGCCAGCTCGAGCAGTTTCTCGATCCGCGAGCCGATGCCGGTCGGCTGACCCAGCGACTCGCGCAGCTGGGTGGCGGCTCCGGCCAGCCGGGCGGCCTGCTCGGGCTGCTGCCGGGCCGCGGCCAGGGCCGCGAACGCCTCCAGCCCGCGGGCCATGCCCAGCCGCTGGCCGCAGGCCTGGTTGATCCGCAGGCCCTCGGCCAGCCGGGCCCGGGCCAGGTCCAGGTCGCCGTTGGCCAGCGCGACCCAGCCCACCCCGGCCAGGCAGCGGGCGATCTCCGAGCCAGGCGTCCAGCTCGCGGAAGATCTCCGCGGCGTCCTCGAAGTGCCGCACCGCCATGTCCGCATCGCCCCGCGCCCGGGCCAGCGTGCCCAGCCCGTACTGGATCTGGGCGACGCCCCAGCGGTTGTTGTCGCTCAGCACCTCCAGCGCGGCCTCGTAGGACCGCTGCGCCGACTTCAGCTTGTTCTGGCGGACCGCGATGGCGGCCTGGGCCGCGCGCGTGAGCCCCGCTTCCCAGTCGTTGCCCGCCGCGTCGGCCGCCTCGATGGCCTCGTCGATCAGGGCGGTGGCGTCGGCGAACCGGCCCGCCCGCAGGGCGGCCTGGCCCAGCGTCCGCAGCGCGGTCGGCACGGTCAAGTCATCGCCGCACGCCCGGCTGATCTCCAGGCCCTGCTGGGCGCTGCGCAGCAGCGTGTCGTAGTCCTGCAGGTCGAAGGCGATGTCGGCCCGGCCGGCCAGGGCCCGCCCGCGGACCTGCGGGGAGACCTCGCCGCCTTCCTGGACCAGGAACCGGTCGAACCAGGTGGCCGCCTCGCGCTGATCGCCGTGCGGTACCCACATGTTCAGCAGCCCGGTGCACAGCCGCAGGCCCTCGGCGGTGTGCCCGTGGCTCAGCGAGGTGGCCAGCGCGATCCGGAAGTTGCCGAATTCGGCGATGCCGCGGCGGAAGATCGCCCGGCGCACCGGCCAGGGCGGGTCGCCGCGGCGGAACATCCGGTTGGCCGTGTCCTCCACCAGTGCCAGGATGCAGTCCCGGTGCCGCAGGAACAGGCGGGACTCCTCGCCCGCGGCCACCAGCCGCTCGACGCGCGTACTCCCTGATCGTGTCGAGCAGCCGGTACCGGGCGTCGCCCGCCGCCTCGCCGTCCAGCACCACCAGCGACTTGTCGATCAGCGAGATGAGCAGGTCGAGCACCGCGTCGGCCGGGATGGCCTCATCGGAGCAGACCTGCTCGGCCATGTCCAGGTTCCAGCCGGAGAACACGGCCAGCCGGCGCAGCAGCATCTGCTCGGCCTCGTCCAGCAGCTCGTAGCTCCAGTCCACGGTGGCCCGCAGCGTCTGCTGCCGGGGCGGCGCCGTCCGGTCACCGGAGTCGAGCAGCTGGAACCGGTCCCGCAGCCGGTCGGCGATCTGCTCGACCGACAGCGCCCGCACCCGGGCCGCGGACAGCTCGATGCCCAGCGGGATGCCGTCCAGCGTCCGGCACAGCCGCGCCACCGCGGCCGCGTTCTCCTCGGTCAGGGTGAATCCGGGCCGGGCGCCCGCCGCGCGCGCCGCGAACAGCCGGATGGCTTCGTGCCCGGCCAGCTCGTCGCCGACCGCGTCGTCGGGCGGCAGGTCCAGCGGCTGCACCCGCCAGATCGTCTCGCCGCGGACCCGCAGCGGCTCCCGGCTGGTGGCCACGATCCGCAGCCACGGGCACCGGGCCAGCAGCAGCTGGACCAGCGTGGCGCAGTCGCTGACCTGATGCTCGCAGGTGTCCAGCATCAGCAGCATGTGCCGGGAGCGCAGCGCCTCGGCCAGCGTCTGCGCCAGCGGTACGCCCGGCTCCTCGCGCACGCCGATGGTCGCCGCCACGCGCTGGGCGGTCTGTCCGCGCCAGTCGGCCAGCTCGACCAGCCACGCCTCGTCCAGGTCGGCTCGGTGCTCGCGGCCTCGGTCCCGTCCCCATTCGGCCGAGCGACGATCACGTCACGGGCCAGCCGCACCGCGAGCCGCGTCTTGCCGATGCCGCCGGGGCCGCTCAGGGTCAGCGCGCGCACCTCGATGAGCAGCTTGGCCAGCTCAGCGAGGTCACGCTCGCGGCCGATGAAGCTGTTCGGCTCCGCGGGCAGGTTGCCGGCGAGCAGAGCGGTGGCGGACTGCATGGATCCTCTGGAGTTCGCGCGCTAGAAGATGGATAAGCAAGCCGAGTCTCCTACCGTACATTGTTCGCCCGCAGCGTAGTGGTTTCTAGCCCGCGACGATATTGACCGGTATGGCCTGGCTGTACCGGACCCGGCCGAAGTACATCACCTTGACCAGCGCCCACCACCGGGTCCCGGGCCGCGCCGTGGCGGGCACGGTGACCTCGAAGCGCAGCACCGCGGGCTCCCGCGCCGTGACGCTGAAGCCCTGCGCCGGCGGCGAGAGCATCTCCCAGGTGCCGAACGGCGACACCAGCTGCGCCTCGCCGTGCACCTCGGAGGCCAGGCTGGCTGGTCACGCTGACCCGCACCTCGTCCCGGCCGCCCGGCGCCAGCCGCAGCTCCGGGGTGAGCACGGCCAGTTCCACCTCGGCCGCGGCTGCGATGAAGTCGGCCAGCATCAGCTCCAGGGCCTCCTCGGGCGGCAGCGCCGGGTCGGGCCAGCGGCGCTCGCCCACCGCGACCATGGCCGTGTCCTCGATGACGTGGCCATGCTCGTCCCGGATCCGGGCCGCCGCGAAATAGCGTCCGGGGCCGGTTCCCGGCGCGGCCCGCACGGTCAGGTCCCAGGCCGCGTACCCGCCCGGCGCCAGCTCGTAGCGCAGGTCCGGCTCGGCGGTGACGGTGATCCCGTCGGGCAGGACGAGCTCCACGGTCCCCGAGGCAGGCTCGGGCCCGCAGCCCACGGTCAGCGTGAGCCAGGCCGGCCTCGCCCGGGCTCGGCCAGGGCGACCCTGGTGGGGGAGAAGTGCACGGCCACCGGGAGGTTCCCGGCTGGCGCCGGGCCCTTCCCGTGCAGCCAGTAGCGCGCGTAGACCGGCTGGACCGGTTCGACGGCGGCCAGGCCGCCGTCCCCCGGTGCCCGCGCGCGCCCGTCCGCACGACCAGCGTCACCGTGCCGAAAGCCGGCATGTCGACAATAACGGCGCCGTCCACCACCGGCAGGGCGGCGCCGTCGGTCTCCTCGAGCAGGTCGGTCAGCCACGCCGCGGAGATCGGGCTGGGCCAGCCGGACCCGCGCCGTCGTGGGCCGCCCGCTGGTTTCCCGCAGCCGCACCGTGACCTCGGCCTCGCCGCCCGCCGCCGTCCCCGGCGCGCGGCCCCGCCCGCCAGGCTCCGCTCCGGAGGCGAGCGGGTTGCCGCGCGGTTTCACCGCGCTGAGCGTGACGCTGGCCGGCTCCACCGACAGCAGGCCGCTCCCGCCCGCGGTGCCCTTCGCTCAGAGCCGCGGCCACCACCGCGATCAGGTCGTGGTTGTACGTCCTCGGCGCTGGCCGAAAAGCCCGCCGCACGCCAGTCGCCCGGGCCCGAGGCCAGCGCGTACTCGAACGTGTGGCTCCAGTGCTGCCAGGCGAAGCTGCTCCCGTCCGGCGCGGTCCGGGGATCCCCGTCGATCCAGATCCGGGACGGCCACCCGCTGCACGAGCGCATCAGCGACATGTGCAGCGTGCCGTCCGGGCGTGACCACGCCGCCCGGCGTGCCCCGGTTCAGCAGCGCCACCGACCGGTCCGCCAGTGGCACCGTCGCGCCGCCGCCGCGTCGCCGGTGTCCTCCGAGCCCCTCGACCAGGGCGTCGGCCAGGTCCTCGGCCAGCGCGGTGACCGCCGCGGCCAGCTCGCCCGGCCCGGCGCCCGCCACGATCAGCACCGGCAGGTCGGACGTCCCGCGCACGTCGGCGCTGGGCGCGAAGGTCTCCGCGCGGCTGCGCGCCGCGGGCACCCACACCCGCGCCGCCCCGGCGGCCAGCGCCTTCGCGTATCCCGGCCCCGCGGCCGCCAGGACCTCAGCGGTGAACGCGTTCACGTCCGGGCCGCCGACCGCGATCCTGACGTCGGGCAGGTTGGAGTCCGCGTCGATCCCGCCGTACCTCGGACCGTCGGCCTGGCTGCACGTCGCGGTCACCCCGGCCGCGGCCAGCGCCACCATCAGGTCGCGGATCACCTCCCGCAGCCCGGCTCGGCCACCGTCGGGCCATCCGGGCAGACCACCTCGGCCACCCCGATCGCCTGGACCGTCCCGCCGGATCCGCCGGTCGCGGACCCGCGCCGTCGAGCCGAGCCCGAACCACTGGTGCGCCGGGTTGTCCAGGGTGTACCAGTGGTCCGCCGAATCCACGTCGACCGCCCCGAACGGCCGGCCGATCACCGCCGTCGCCGTCTGGTACACCGGCAGCCCGCCGGGCACGTCGGCCGGGAACCTGACCCGCAGCAGCCGGTCGTGCTCGCGGTACCCGTCGACGTGGGTGCGGAACTCGACCCGCTCGGCGTCCTCCCACAGCACCGTCTCCTGGGTGACCTCGAGCCCGTCCAGGGTGAACGAGGCGACCAGCCGGGATCCGGCCGGGCACCGTTCCACCCGCACCGCGGCCGGGACCGACGACGAGCCCGTCCCCGGTCCCTTGGGCGACAGGTGCCACGGGCCCTCGCCGTGCCGGGGATGCTGCGCGTACTCGTCCTGGATGACCAGTTCGTTGCCGGGCCCGGCGAGCACGCAGGCCCCGGTGCGCTTGTCGGTGACGCTGACCGTCCCGCCCCGCGCCGGATCCGCGGTGACCACGTACCGGCCGTTCTCGATGGCGTCGGCGCCTCCCCGGCTGACCTCCTGCCACTCCGCGAGCGGCGCTCCTCGCCGGCCCCGGCCGGGACCACCCGATAGGCGCCGGAGCCCCGAGCGCGGGCACGTCCGCGGGCCAGGAACGTGAGCGTCACCTCGGCCAGCGACCCGTCCTCCCGCCGCCGGACGCCCTCGGCCAGGGCCGGCACCGGGTGCCCGGCGTCGTCGCGGATCTCGACCCACCGGGTGCCGTCCTCCGGCACCGGCACGGTGACCCGTGGCCATCCGCGTCCCGCGGCCGGGCCAGCCCGTTGACCACGCTGACCGGCACCGCCTGGCCGCCCTGTCCGACAGGCCGCCGGCCAGGCGTCCGGACAGGCAGGCCACCGCGTCGCGGCGCGCGCCGGAGCCCAGCTCCCACGCCTCCCGCCAGCCGCCCAGCAGGTCCAGGTACACCTGGTCGGACTCGACCCCGGTGATGCCGTCGTGGTGGGCGCCGTAGGCCAGCAGCCGCCAGGCCTTGTCCAGCGCGGCGTGCGGGAACGGCGCTCCGGCCAGCCAGGCCAGGGTGGCGAGCCGCTCGGCCTCGATGACCGCGGTCTCGATGGCGCGCTGGGCCTGCTTGGTGTCGATGTAGGAGACGTCCTTGCCGGTGTACACCGGGTTCATGTCCCTGGTCTGCGGCGTGATCCACGCGCCCGACGGAACCTCCCGGAGCCGGCCTCGGCGCGGACCGCGGCGAAGAACTCGCGCGGCACGGCGGTGGTGAACCGGGGCCACACGTACCGCTGGTTCCAGTCCCGGTGGATGTCGGTCACCCAGCGGGCCGGGATGACGTGGTCCGAGCCGACCGGCAGCAGGACGTTCCGCGTGGCCGCGACCTGCGCCAGCGCCCGGAACTGCCCGTACGCCTCGGCCTCGGCGGCCTGCAGGTCGGGCAGCGTGTGCAGCCGCCAGCCCGCGCCGTAGTGGTGCGCCATGTAGGCGGTGAGCAGCCCGCGGCCGTCGGGTGAGATCCACTCGAACTCGGTGCCGAACTGCATCCGCCGGTCGCCGCCGCCCTCGGCCCCGGCCGGCCCCCACTGGTGGAACGGCCCGCGCGCCCACGCCGACGAGGTCAGCCCGGCCGCCGCCATCAGGCCCGGGTACCCCGGGTCGTGCCCGAACACGTCGAGCATCCACGCCGACCGCGGGTCGCCGCCGAACACGTCCCGCTGGAACCCGATCCCGTACACCGCGTTGCGGATGATGGCCTCGGGGCTGATCAGGTTGGTGCTCGGCTCGTTGTAGTTGCCGCCGACGATCTCTACCCGGCCCTCGGCCAGCAGCGCGCGCAGGTCCTGCCGGTCCTGCGGGAAGGCGTCGAAATACGGCTTCAGGTAGTCGATCTCGGCCAGCACGAACTTGTAGTCGCTGTCCTTCCTGGCCTTGTCCAGGTGCGCGCTGACCAGCTCGAAGGCGGCCCTGACGTCGGGCAGCTGGCCGTCCTCGTCGGGCAGGCTGAGCCGGGCCTCGGCGAACTGGCCCTGGGTGTTCCACCACACCGGGTCGTAGTGGAAGTGGCTGACCATCCACATCGTCCAGCCCGGCTCGGCCACGGTGATGTCCGCCTCAGCCTGGGTCCGCCCCGATCCGGTCTCGACCGTCACCGTGACCCGGCGCGTGCTGCCGGGCTGGTAGGGCGCCGCGATCTCGACCGGGATTTCAAAGTCTTTCCGTTCGCCCAGGTTCAAACCCGTGATTCCGAACGGGCCGGGGTCCCTGACTCCCGGCCCCTGCACGTATACCGTGGCCGCGCCGTCCGGGGCGCTACCTGGCCCGTCGTTCTCCAGCGTCACCCGCATGACCTGCAGCGGGCGCTGCGCGGTCCCTACGAACAGGTCTGTCGATTCCACCCCGGCGATCCGCATATTTCATCGTGACATGCCCCAGTGACTGAACCGCACCGGGCGCGCCCATCCCGAGCCGCCCCGGGTGCCGCCTAGCTCGCGGCGGCGAGCCGCCGCGCGAAGGCCCGCGCGGCGGCAGCCGGATCGTCAGCCTCGGTGATGGCCCGGACGACGACCACCCGGGTGGCCCCGGCGGCCAGCACCTCGTCGAGCCGGGCCAGGCTGATGCCGCCGATCGCGAACCAGGGACGGGCCGGGCGCCTGCCGCGCCACGTGGCCCAGCAGGCCCGGGCCGGTCGCCGGGCGTCCGGGCTTGGTCGGCGTGGTCCAGACCGGCCCGGCGCAGAAGTAGTCGACGCCGGGCTCGGCGGCGGCCGCGTCCGCCTGGGCCGGGCTGTGGCTGCTCCGCCCGATCACCGGCCCGGAGCCGAGGATGGCCCGCGCGACCGGGACCGGCAGGTCGTCCTGGCCTAGGTGCAGCACGTCGGCGCCTGCCGCGAGCGCCACGTCCGCCCGGTCGTTCACCGCCAGCAGGCGGCCGTGCCGCCGGCACGCGTCGGCGAACACCTCCAGCAGCCCGAGTTCCTCGCCGCGCCTCCAGGCCCTTCTCCCGCAACTGGACGATGTCCACCCCCGCGCCGAGCACGGCGTCCAGGAACGGCGACCAGGTCGCCGCGTGACCGCCGGGCGTCGGTGCACAGGTAGAGCCGCGCGTCGGCCAGCCGCGCCCGCACATCGTTTGCCATCGCGCCATCCAATCACGGGCCCGGAAGCCACCTGCGGGTGATATAGGCTGATAGCTGACCACGGGAGCCCACCGGGCTGAGAGGGAGGCAGTGCACCCACGGGGGACGACCCCCGGCGCACGCCTCCGACCGTCGAACCTGATCCGGGTAATGCCGGCGAAGGGAGTGCTCTTGGCCGAGATCGCAGACGTCGTCGTCGCGGGCGGCGGCGTCATCGGGACCGCGATCGCCTGGCGGGCCGCGGCCGCCGGGCTCGATGTCGTGCTGGTTGATCCCGGCGCAGGGCGACGCGGCGTCGCTGGTGGCCGCGGGCATGCTCGCGCCGGTCTCGGAAGCCCTGTTCGGCGAGGGCGCGCTGCTCCGGCTCAACCTGCTCGCGGTCCGGCGCTTCGGGTCCTTCGCGGCCGAGCTGGAAGAGGCGACCGGCCACCAGGTCGGGCTGCGCCGCGAGGGGACGCTGGCCGTCGCCTATGACCCCGGCGATTACGCGGCGCTGATCCGGCTGACCGCCTTCCGCCGGTCGGCCGGCCTGGACGCCGAGGAACTGGACAGCCGGGCCTGCCGCCAGCTGGAGCCGTTCCTGACCCCGGACGTGCACGGCGGCGTGCTGTTCGCGGGCGACTGGTCGGTCGACAACCGCCGGTACGCGGCGGCCCTGCGCGAGGCGGCGCGCTCGGCGAAGGTCCGGTTCGTGCGGGACCGGGTGCTGGCGGTGCGGGTCCGCGGCGGGCGGGCCCGCGGTGTCCGGCTGGCCGACGGCGGCGACATCGACGCGGCCCGCGTGGTGGTGGCCGCCGGATGCTGGTCCGGCGCGGTCGGCGGGCTGCCGGACGCGCTGCGGTCCGTGGTCCGGCCGGTCAAGGGCCAGCTGCTGCGGCTGCGCCACCCGGCCGGGGTGCCGCCGGTGATCAGCCACACGATCCGGGCCATCGTCCGCGGCACGGACGTGTACCTGGTGCCGCGGGCCGACGGCGAGCTGATCGTGGGCGCCACCGCAAGAGGAGCGCGGGCCGGACCGGACCGTGACCGCGGGTGCCGTGCACGACCTGCTGCACGATGCGATGAGCGTGCTCCCGGTGACCAGCGAGCTGATCCTGGCCGAGACCTGCGCGGGCCTGCGGCCGGGCACGCCAGACAACGGCCCGGTCGTCGGCCGGTGCGGCCCGGACGGGCTGCTGCTGGCCACCGGGCATTACCGCAACGGCATCCTGATGTCGCCGGTGACCGCGGACGCGGCCGTGGCCCTGCTGGCCGGCCAGGCCGCCCGCCCCGGAATGGGAGCCGTTCACGCCCCAGCGGTTCACCGGAACGGACGGCTCACGGTGAGCGTCCAGGTCAAACTCAACGGCGAGCCGCGCGAGCTGCCCGACGGCGCGACCCTGGCCGAGGCGGTCGCCGAGCTGACCGACCTGGCCAGCGGCGTCGCGGCCGCCGTCAACGGCGACGTCGTCCCCCGCGGTTCCTGGGCCGCCACGCCGCTGCGTGACGGCGACCAGGTCGAGGTCGTCACGGCGGTGCAAGGAGGGTGAGATGACAGATACCGATGTGCTGAGCCAGGCAGCCTCGCTGGACCCCGGCCGAGTCGTGGACGCTGGCGGGCCGGGAGCTGGCCTCGCGGCTGATCCTGGGCACCGGGGGAGTACAGAGCCTGGACGTGCTGCGGCGGGTGCTCGACGCCTCCGGCACCGCGCTGACCACCGTGGCCATGCGGCGCGTCGCGCCCGCGGGCGACGGAGCGGGCTCGCTGCTGGGCACGCTGCGGCAGGCCGGGGTGAGCATCCTGCCGAACACGGCCGGCTGCCACACCGCCAGCGAGGCGATGCTCATTGCCCGGCTCGGGCGCGAGGCGCTCGGCACCGACTGGGTCAAGCTGGAGGTGGTGGCCGACGATCACACCCTGCTGCCCGACCCGGTCGAACTGCTCGACGCGGCCCGGATGCTCGTCGCCGACGGGTTCGTGGTGCTCCCGTACACCAACGACGACCCGATCCTGGCCCGCCAGCTCGAGCGGGCCGGGTGCGCGGCCGTCATGCCGCTCGGCGCCCCGATCGGGTCCGGCCTGGGCGTGCGCAACCCGCACAACATCGCGATGATCGTGGAGGAGGCCAGCGTCCCGGTCATCCTCGACGCCGGGATCGGGACGGCCAGCGACGCGGCCTTCGCGATGGAACTCGGCTGCGATGCCGTCCTGATCGCCTCGGCCATCACCCGGGCCGCCGAGCCCGAGCGCATGGCCACCGCGATGCGGCTGGCCGTCTCGGCCGGATACGCCGCCCGGACCGCCGGGCGCATTCCCCGCCGCTGGCACGCCCGCGCGTCCAGCCCGGTTGACGGACGCCCGGAGCTGCCGGAATGAGCAGCGCGTCGGTACCCCGGGTCCTGACCATCGCCTCGTCCGATTCGGGCGGCGGCGCCGGCATCCAGGCGGACCTCAAGGCGTTCGCGCGCTGCGGCGCGCACGGCATGTCCGCCATCGTCGCGCTCACCGCGCAGAACACCGTGGGCGTGACCGCCATCCACGAGCTCCCGCCGTCCTTCGTGCGCGCACAGATCGACGCCGTCCTCGACGACATCGGGGCGGACGCGGCCAAGACCGGCATGCTGTTCTCCACGCCGCTGATCGAGGCCGTGGCCGACGCGCTGGCGCGCGCGGGACCTGCCGCTGGTGGTCGATCCGGTCATGGTGGCCAGCTCGGGCAGCCGGCTGCTGCTGCCCGACGCCGTCGGAACCCTGGTCACGCGGCTCTTCCCGCTGGCCACCGTGGTGACGCCGAATCTCCCCGAAGCCCAGGCGCTCACCGAGATCGCGACCGAGGACCGCGCCAAGCTCGCCGAAGCCCTGGTCGCGATGGGCGCCCGAGCGGCCCTGGTCACCGGGGGACACGGCGCCGAGCCGGTTGATCACCTGTTCGACGGCTCACGGCACCTGGCCATCCCGGTCACCCGTTTCCCCGTCGCCGCGACCCACGGCGCCGGCTGCACCCACTCCGCGGCGCTGGCGGCCGGCCTGGCGGCCGGGCTGTCCCTGGCCGACGCGGCGCAGCAGGCCGCGGCGGTGGCCGGCGACGCGGTAGCCCACGGCCTGTCCGAGCTGGGTGGCGGCGAGGGTCCCGTCCACGTCCTGCACCACCTCGCGTCCGGGTAGCGCAGGCTTAATACCGCGAGGGCTAGCTGACCAGCGTTATCAGATCGAGCGCGATCTCGTCGGGATCGGTCACAGCGTCAAACGAAACCACCTCGACGTGTACCTTCCCGAACTTGTCCTGGGCAGCGTTTTTCCTGGCCGCCTGCTGGTAGGCGGTCAAGGTGGCGTCGTGCTTGCGGCCGTGACCCACGATCGCAACCACGAACACACGCTTGGCGGACGCCTTCTCCAGGACGGCCTCAAACTCCATCCAGTCGTCGGCCTCGCCATCGGTGACCACGACGGTGAGCATGGTCGGCTGCTCGTCGGGATCCCGATCGCCGAACTCCTCGTCGTAGTCTGCGAGCGCTGCCTTCCAGGCGGGCATGATGTACGTCTTGCCGCCCCACTTGATCTCGTTGAGCCTGCGTTCCAGGTTGCTGCAGTTGAGGTCGCCGATCTCGACGTACCCGCTGCCGAACCCGTGGGTCATCAGGCCCCCGAGTTCGTCACTACCGTCGGCTTGCTCGTCAGCCGCCTCGCTGTCCTCTCGCTCCAAGACACGGACCAGGCCGTACAGGGCGTCGATGACGATGGCCCGGCGGCTGCCGGCATCAGGCCATTCGGGGCCGTACTCATCGGCGGCGCCCCAGTTCATGCTGGTCGAGAGGTCCAGCAGGAGCACGGGCTCCTTCTTGCGGTTGGCAGAAACGGCTGGGCGGATCTCACTACGCGGAGTGCGGTTCGATCCACCTGTTTCCGCTCTGGCCTCGCTCATATCGGTCCCTTCCTGCGCGCGCGGGTATCCGACCCAGCCCAGCGGCCACGAAACCAATCACTATCACAGCATGGCCCCTGCAGATCTCCCAGGTGCCGTCGCGGTATTAAGGTTCGAGATATATCTTGATAAAGCCTTGGTCAAGATATATCGTAACTGTCAGATGTAGAAGACACACGAGGAGACGTCATCATGCATCCGGAAATCGCGAAGACCCTGGTCGACCAACGCCACGAGGACCTCATGCGGACCACGGCGGAGACCAGGCGGAACCATAACGCCGGTCCGAGCTGGCTCGGCCGCCACCTGCCGCGCTGGCACGTCAGCTGGACCCGGGCGGTCCTGTCGCCCGCCGGAGGGTCGGGCACCGCTGGCAGCGGAAACCTGGACCGCCTCGGCAAGCGCGGATCGTCCCTGGTGATCATCATCTCGGCTTACCGCTAGGCCCGGTGCTTAACGCGGCGGGCCCAGCGGCTTAGGGACGCGCCGGGCCTAGCGGCTCAGGCCGCGGTGCTGCCGTCGGCGACGTCAGCGACCTGCTGTAGCGCCGGGCAGCCGACCAGCTCGCCCGCCGCCAGGTCGCCAGTGGCCAGGTCATCGGCTAGGTCGCCGGTCTCCAGACCGTCCCTCTGGGCGGTAGCCGCCAGGTCGCCGGTAGCCGCCAGGTCGCCGGTAGCCGCCAGGTCGCCGGTAGCCGCCAGGTCGCCAGTCCTCAGGTCGCCGAGCAGCTCCGCCTGCTGGGTCGGTCGGCTGCGCAGCCCGCTCAGCGCGACCAGCATCCCGATCGCCGCGATTCCGGTGATCAGGCCCAGCGCCGGCCGGTAGGCAGCCAGCGTCGCCGACGCAGAAACGAGCTGGCCGGCTCCGCTGGCCTTCGACCACCGCGGTGACGATGGCCAGGACCACGGCGCCTCCGACCTGGAACGAGGTCTGGAACAGGCTGGCCGCCAGGCCCTGCTCGGAGTTGGGGACGCCGGCCGTGGCCGCCACGGTGAGCGAGGAGAAACCGAGCCCGAACGCCAGCCCGACCAGCAGCGTGGCAGGCAGCATCACCGCCGGGTAGTCCGGGTGGACACCGGCCCGCAGGAAGACCGCGTAGGCGAGGACCAGGCAGACGAAGGCGAGCCCGGTCAGCGGGGTCGGGCCGAACCGGCCGAGCAACGATCCCATCCGGGTGGACAGGACCACGACCATCACGCCGGCCGGCAAGAACGCGAGCGCGGTCGACATCGCCGACCAGCCGGACAGCGTCTGCAGGTACTGCGTGGTCAGGAACTGGAACGAGATATAGGTGCCGAACAGCGTGACGGCCCCGATGTTGGCCCGGCGCAGCCCGGCCGAGGAGAAGATGGCGAACGGCACGAGCGGATCCCGGCTGCGCCGCTCGATGGCGGCGAACACCCAGACCAGCACCGCCACTGCGGCGAACGACCCGACGGTCCGGGCCGATCCCCAGCCGGCCTGCTGAGCCGATACCACCGTGTAGACGAGCAGCAGCATCGCGGCCGTGATCGTGACCGCGCCGGGTATGTCAAACCTGCGCCCGCCTCGCCCGCTGCGCTCGCCGCGCGGGATGAGCCAGATAGCGGCGGCCAGCACGCCGAGCGCGACCGGGGCGGATACCAGCAGCGTCCACCGCCAGCTGATCTCGGTGAGAACGCCGGACAGCACCAGCCCCAGCGAGAAACCGCTCGCGCCGAAGACGGTGTAAATGCTGAACGCACGGTTCCGCATCGGACCCTCGGGGAACGTGGTGGTGAGCAGCGACATGCTGGCCGGAGCGGTGAACGCCGCCGCCGCGCCCTTGACGAACCGGGCCGCGATCAGCAGACCCGGGCTGCTTACCAGGCCGCCGAACGCAGACACCAGCGCGAACACGGCCAGTGCGACGAGGAAGACACGCCGCCGGCCGAGCAGGTCCGCGGCCCGGCCGCCGAGCAGCAGCAGCCCGCCGTACCCGAGGACGTAGCCGCTGACAATCCATTGCAGTGAAGACGTGCTCAGGCCGAGCGCGGACCGGATCGACGGGAGGGCGACGCCGACCATCGACACGTCCAGCGCGTCGAGGCAGAGCGCGCCGCCGAGCACGAAGAGGATGCCCCACAGTTGCGGCGTCCAGCCGCGGTCGTCATCGCGAAGTACACGTGATGAAGTCATGGGCCTGACTATATGTATGCGCAAGCACTAGATGCAAGAACAATTAATGCGCTTGCAAATACCAAATCAGAGCGTTAAGCTGCGCTCGTGAGCGTGAGCCAGGACAGCGTGGTGACCGCCTGGCGGGAGATGGCGGCCTGCCATGCGGCGGCGTGCGCGGCGCTCGAGCGCGAGCTCGGCGAGCGGCACGGGCTGGGCGTGAGCGACTTCGAGGTCCTCGAGCGGCTGGCTGAGAACGAGGAGCGGAAGTTCCGCGCCCAGGACCTGGCCGAAGCCGTCCACCTGAGCCAGAGCGCACTGTCCCGGCTGGTCGACCGGCTGGCCCGGCACGGCCTGGTTGAACGGTGCGACTGCGAAGGTGACCGGCGCGGCGTCTACGTGGTGCTCACCGAGGCGGGGGAGAGACGCCACGCCGAGGCCGTCCCGACCCATCGCGGCGTGCTCGCGCGCTTGCTGCCGACCGCCATTCTGACCACGGCGAACAACCGATTGGGGTAGTGCTCACCTGCGAGTCGCCGAGATAAGGTTAGTGCATCCGAAGTGCGACGACGTGCGGCAAAGTGCCCACGTCATGTGGTGGGGGAGCGAGATGAGTCATGCCTGAGCGGCCGGCCACCCTGCGGGATGTGGCTGCTGCGGCCGGTGTCCATCCGGCTACCGCGTCCCGCGCGCTAAATCCCGAAACCCGCATCCTGGTCAGCGAGGACACCGCCCGCCGGGTGACAGCCGCCGCCGCCAAGCTCGGCTACCGGCCCAATCCGGTCGCGCGCAGCCTGCGGACCCGCCGCTCGCACACGGTTGGGGTGCTGATTCCGGACCTGAACAACCCGCTCTTTCCGCCGATCGTCCGCGGCCTGGAAGACAAGCTCGCCGCGGCGGGCTACGTGGCCCTGATCGGCAACACCGACGCCGACGCCAGCCGCGAGCGCCTGATCTTCGAGCAGATGCGGGCCCGTCACGTCGACGGTTTCGTACTCGCCACCGCCACCCTGCACGATCGCCTGCTCGCCGAGGCCGCGGCGGCCGACCTGCCGGTGGTGCTGATGAACCGGCTCTCGCAGGACTACAGCTTTCCCTCGGTCTCGGTCGACAACGAGCAGGGCGCCCGGATGGCCATCAGCCACCTCGCCCGGCTCGGGCACACCCGCATCGCGCACATCGCGGGGCCCCAGGAGGCGTCGACCGGCGTGAGCCGGCCTTCGCGGGTTCCGGGAGGGCATGGCGGCGCACGGGCTGGCGGTCCGCGAGGACCTGGTCGCCTACGCCGCCCGGTACACGGTCGAGGAGGGCACCCGCTGTGCCCGCGAGCTGCTGGCCGTGCAGGGCGGCTTCACCGCGGTGGCCGCGGCCAACGACATGCTGGCCGTGGGGGTCTACGCCGCGTTGGACGAAGTCGGCCTGCAGTGCCCCGACGACATCTCGGTGATCGGCTTCAACGACATGCCGTTCATCGACCGGCTGCGGCCGCCGCTTACCACCGTGCGGTTCCCGCACTATCAGCTGGGTACCGAGGCAGCCCAGCTACTGCTCGAGCGGATCGGCCACCGCGAGGCGCCGGTGAAGATCCTCTACCTCGCGCCCGAACTGGTCGTCCGTAAGTCGGTGGCCGCGCCCGCCGGGTCGGCCGCGCAGTCTGCCGCCCCGGATGCGGGCAGGACCGCCCGTCTGACGGCGGTGCCGCTGCGCCGGGCCGGGTCGCGCCGGGCTGGCGAGACGTCCTAGGGGTTCAGGCCGCCGCGGTCGGCACACGCGATTCCGAAGCTGGCGCAATCGATTGCCGTATGATGCTCGAGACTCAGCACCCCTCACGGAGCGATACGACGTCGGCCAGACCGCGGTCCGCCTTAATGGCGGGTCACTATATACCCGCCCACTGGCCAGCCGCGAATTGGTCCGGTGAGATGGCATGATGGGGTGGCTGGTCCGGCCGAGAACCATTTGGTAGGGCTTTGGTAACAGGTTGGCCATCCGGCATTGACAAAAGGCGTGGTACGAGGCCAGTCTCAGGTGCAAACGATTGTTACCAGAGGCGGGAGGGATCTGGCGGCATGGTCGGACATGAGAATGCGCACCGGCTTGGCTGGCTGGGTACCGGGCGCATGGGTGTGGAGATGGCTCGCCGGCTGCTCGGGGCCGGCTGTGACCTCGCTGTCTATAACCGCTCGTCAGCCAAGGCGGAGCCGCTGGTACGGCTGGGCGCCAAGCCCGTCAGTACCGCCGCGGAACTCGCCGTGAGGGACATCGTGTTCATCACGGTCGGGTCGTCGGACGACCTTATCTCCGCGGTACTCGGGCGGGACGGGCTGATGTCCGGCGCTAACGGAGCCGCGCCGAGGGTGCTGGTCGATTGCTCCACGGTATCGACCGAGGCCTCCGCCCGGATCCGGGCCGAGATCGCCGACCGGGGTACCGCCTTGCTCGCCGCGCCGGTGATGGGGAACCCCAAGGTGGTGCGGGCCGGGAAGATGACGGCCGCGGTCTCCGGACCCCGGGACGCGTTCGTCATGGCCGAGCCGTACCTGACCATGCTCGGCCGCGGCGTGACCTACGTCGGGGAGGGTGAGGTCGCCAGGGCCGTTAAGCTGTGCCACAACCTGTTCCTCGGCGTGGTGGCACAATCACTGGCCGAGATAACGGTTCTGGCAGAAAAGAGCGGCATAAGCCGGCAGGCGTTCCTCGCCTGCCTTAACAAGAGTGTGATGGGTTCGCTGTTCACCGGATACAAGACGCCTGCATACGTGAACCTGGACTTCGAGCCCACGTTCACGGCCACGTTGCTGCGAAAGGACTTCGACCTTGGTCTTGCCGCAGCGCGCGAGCACGACGTGCCGATGCCGGTGGCCGCGATCGTCCATCAGCTCATCCAGGGCCTGGTCGGACGTGGATACGGCGATTCCGACTTTGCCGCGCTGCTGCTGCAGCAGGCGGAGTCGGCCGGGCTGGCCCTCGTCAGCGAGCACGCGGACGTACCTGACGGGCTCGACACCCCCGAGTAACGCAGACATCAACTAACCAAGTAACGCGGACACCAACCAGTAGGACGGAACAAAGAGGAAGGAGGAACCAGGCGTGAGACCCAATCTGCCCTGGCTCCCCAAGCGTGCCTTTGCTCTGAGTGGGGTAGCGGTGTTGTCGGTGAGCGTTCTGGCGGCCTGCACCAGCAGCTCGAGCAGCAGTAGTAGCAGCAGCAGCACGAGCGCGAGTTCTAGCTCCAGCGCGAGTAACAGCACGCCGATCACCATCGGCGCGTCGCTCTCGCTCACCGGCGACTTCTCCGCGGACGGCCAGGCGTTTGAGCGCGGCTATCAGCTGTGGGCCAGTAACGTGAACAAGAGCGGCGGGCTGCTCGGCCGCCAGGTCAAGCTCAATATCCTCAACGACAACAGCTCGCCGACGCAGGTGGCGACGAACTACACGACCCTTTTCGGCTCGAACCATGTAGACCTGGCGTTCGGGCCGTTCTCCTCGCTGCTGACCACGCCGTCGGCGTCCGTCGCCGCGCACTACGGCTACGCGCTGGTCGAAGGCGCCGGCGGGGCGCCGTCGGTGTTCGCGAGCCCGGCCAACGTGGCGACGCATAACGTGTTCGATGTCAGCTTGCCGATCGAAGACGAGCTGATCCCGTTTGTCAACTGGGTCGCTTCGCTACCGCCAAGCGAGCGGCCGAAGACAGCTGCCTACCCGATGGCCGACGACCCCTTCGCTGACCCGCCGGTCCAGCTCGCCCAGCAGAAGCTGCAGGCGCTAGGGGTGAAGACGGTTTACTCGAAGATCTTCCCGGCCGAATCTGCCTCCTACAAGCCGGCTGCCGACCAGGTGGCCGCCACGGGCGCGCAGGCGGTGGTGCTCGGCTCCACCGACGTTCCGACCGTGGCCGCCTTCATGCAGGCCTTCGAGCAGCAGCATTACAACCCCAAGATGTTCATATGCGCGGCGGGGCCGGACCAGGGCGCCGCGTTCACCTCCGCCGTGGGGAAGGGCAACGCGACCGGGATGATGGTGCCCAACGGCTGGTATCCCGGGTACTCCAATCCGGAAAGCCAGGCGATGGTGAACGCCTACGTGGCCAAGTACGGCGGATCCCCGTCGGACATCAACG
This sequence comes from uncultured Actinomycetes bacterium, assembly GCA_963742795.1. Taxonomy (GTDB): domain Bacteria; phylum Actinomycetota; class Actinomycetes; order Streptosporangiales; family Streptosporangiaceae; genus Palsa-504. The sequence goes on along the minus strand of CAVUNL010000003.1, from coordinate 461,258 downwards.
CTGACGTGGCGGAGGCCTATTCGGTGGGCCAGGTGATGGCCCAGGCGGTGACGGCGACCGGCGGCACCGACAACGCCAAGATCATCAGCTACCTGCACAGCGGCGTGACGATCAACACCGTCCAGGGACCGGTGAAATTCGACGAGCTGGGCAAGAACTCCAGCGCTGCGGCATTCACCTTCCAGTGGCAAAGCGCCGGTACCGCCTTCAACCAGGTCCTTCCGACCAGCGCGGCGGGATCGGTTGCGATCATCAACCCTAAGCCGAACTGGACAAGCTGAACGCTCACTAGCCCGGCGGAGAGTACATGGCGACGCAGATCTACCAGGCCATCGTCGACGGAATACTCGTCGGCGGTGTATATGCCCTGATGGCGGTCGGCCTGACGCTGATCTTCGGCGTCCTTGACATCATCAACATCGCCCAGGGCATCCTGGTCGTGCTCGGCGCGTACCTCAGCTACTCGCTGTCGACACGGTTCGGCATCGACCTGTTCGTCGGGCTGCTCGTCACCGTGCCCGCCATGTTCGTCTTGGGCGTGGCCATCCAGTGGGCCTTCATCAGGCCACTGCGTGGCCGCGAGCGGACGTCCATGACCCTGCTCGTCACCTACGCGATGGCGCTGATCATCGAAGGAGTCCTCTATCGGATCTACGGACCTAACGACAAGCAGCTGAACGCCAGCTACGTGACATCCAGCGTGCACGTGCTCGGCTTCTACCTGCCCTACATTTACCTGTTCGGCTTCGGCCTGGCGGTAATCCTGGTCGTGGCGCTGTACCTGCTGCTGTACCGGACCCGGTTCGGCCGCAGCGTTCGCGCCACGATGCAGGACCAGACGGCGGCGCGGCTCGTCGGCATCGACACGAGCCGCGTCGCCGCCCTCACCTTCGGCGTCGGGGTCGGGGTGACGGCGGTCGGCGGCATGATGTTCGGCGCAACCAGCGGCGGCTTCAACCCCAACAGCGGCTACGACCTGATCTCCCGACTGCTCGCGATCGTCATCCTCGGCGGGCTGGGCAGCATCGGCGGCGCGCTCGTCGCGTCCGTCTTCATGCTCACCGTGGTGTCACTCGTGGACATCTGGTCGCCGACCTGGGCGAACGCCGTCTTCTATGCCGCCCTCGTGCTGGTGCTTCTGATCCGCCCGACCGGGTTCCTCGGCAGGCAGGCGGTCCGGGCCCAATGACAAGCGAAGCGAGGAGGGCCCGGCTCGCCGCGGGCGCCAAGTGGTCGGCGCTGGTTCTCCTGGCCGCGGCGGCCCTCTTGTTCCCCGTCGTGTTCCCCAGCCCCGTGGTCACGAACTACGGAGTATTCGCGCTGATCTTCGTCACGGCCGCCTCGGCCTGGAATGTGTTCTCGGGCTTCTCCGGTTACATTTCACTCGGCCAGGCCGTGTTCTTCGGCAGCGGCGCCTACGCGGTCGGCATCGCGGCGAGGGACTGGCACGTCACCGGCACCGCGGTGTTCGGCCTGCTGCCGCTGGCCGCCGCAGTAGGGGCGGTGATCGCAGTTCCGTTCGGCCTGGTGGCGCTGCGGGTGCGGCGGCACACCTTCATCGTGATCACGATCGCGGTGTTCTTCATCTTCCAGCTGATGGCCTTCAACTTCTCCTTCACCGGCGGCTCCAGCGGCCTGCCGGCCCCGTTCCTGCCCTGGCAGGCTGCGACGTACAACGACCCCTTCTACTACATCGCGCTGGCCTGCGCGGCTGGCATCATCACCCTGGCCTGGCTGATCCGGCGGGCCAGGTTCGGGCTGCACTTGCGGGCGATCAGGGACGACGAGGACCGCGCCCGAGGGCTCGGGGTGCGGGCGATGCGGGTCAAGCTAGCTGCATTCACGCTGTCCGGCGCGGTAACGGGGCTGATCGGCGGCGTCTGGTTCCTTTACCTCACGCAGGTCGAGCCGCAGACCGGCTTCGACCCGCTCTTCGACCTCTCGATCGTGCTGATGGCGTTCCTGGGCGGGCTCGGCACTGTTGCCGGTCCCGTGCTCGGTGCGCTCATCATCGAGCCAGGTCAGCTCTACCTCACCGTTCGCTTCACGAACGGGTACTACGGCGAGATCCTGCTCGGCGCGCTGTTCCTCGTGGTCGTGCTCTTCGTGCCGCGCGGCATCATCCCGACCGGCGGCGAATGGATCCGGCGGCTGACGACCAGGGGCCGGTCGGCACTCCCCTCGGCGGTGCCCGCTGAGGTCGCACCGGAGCTCCCGGATCCGGCCAGTTCGGGTCCACGCGGGGGTGTCGGATGAGCGTGCTCCTGCGGACGGAGGGCGTGCACAAGTCCTACGGCGGCGTCCAAGCCCTGGACGCGTGCACGATCCAGATCGACGAGGGCACGGTAGCCGGGCTGATCGGCCCGAACGGATCCGGCAAGACCACGCTGTTCAACGTCATCACCGGCTACGCGAAGGCGGACGCGGGAGAGGTGTACCTGTCCGACAGGAAGATCACCAACAATGCCCCGGACAAGGTATTCGCGTCCGGCATCGGCCGGACCTTCCAGCTGACCAGGATCTTCCCCAGCCTCACCGTGATGGAGAACATGCTGGTCCCCTGCCGGGGTACGCGTGCCGCCGACCGCAAGCGCGCGATGGAGCAGCTTGAATTCGTCGGCATCGCCGGATACCACGCCGCGCTGGCCGGCACCCTCTCCTACGGCCAGCGCAAGCTGCTCGAACTCGCCTACGTGCTGGTCGCGGACCCGGCCATTGTCCTGCTCGACGAGCCGGCCGGCGGTGTCAACCTGTCGTTGGTCAACAACATCGCAGACCGCATCCGCGAGCTGAACGCGGCCGGCAAGACCTTCCTGATCGTGGAGCACAACATGGAGTTCGTGATGGGACTCTGCGACCAGGTCACTGTGCTCGATTCGGGGACCGTGGTGGCCGCCGGGCCGCCCGACATCGTCCGGGCCGACCGCCGCGTTCTCGATGCCTACCTCGGCGAGGATATCGGGGAAGCGGAGGACGACCCAGACCACGCGGAGGGCACATGACCGAGCAAGCCAGGGGACCGGCGACAAGCACCACGGCCCGTTCGGTACTAAAGATTGACGGCCTGGTAGCGGGGTATGGCGGCGGGGACGTGCTACGAGGAGTATCCCTGGAGGTAGCCGAGGGCGGGATCACCTGCGTGGTAGGGCCGAACGGCGCGGGCAAGTCCACGCTGATGGCGACGATCAGCGGGCTACTGCGGCCGCGGCTGGGATCGATGATGCTGGACGGGCAGGATCTCACCGGCCGGTCGCCGCGCCAGATCCTGCGGCTGGGCGTGGTGCAGGTGCCGCAGAACCATAGCCTATTCCGCGACATGACGGTCCGCGAGAACGTCGAGCTCGGCGCCTACATCCTGTCCGACCGGGCGCTGACCGCCCGCAGGCTCGCGGCCGTCTACGACGTGTTCCCGCAGATCGCGGGGTGGGCCGGGCAGAAGGCAGGCAGCCTGTCCGGCGGGCAGCAGCGGCTGGTCGAGTTCGCCCGGGCGCTGATGCTCGAGCCCAGGCTGCTGCTGCTCGACGAGCCGTCGATGGGCCTGGCGCCGAAGATCCTGCGGACCGTGTTCGACGCGATCAGGCAGATGAACGCGGCGGGCACCACGCTCCTGCTCGTGGAGCAGAACGCGCGGGCCGGGCTGCGGCTCTCTACCCACGGCGTGGTGATGGAGAACGGCCGCGTGCGGCTGTCCGGGACCGGGCGCGAGGTCCTCGAGAACCCCGAGATCGGCGCGCTCTACCTCGGCGGCGCAGTCAGCCCTGGCTGACCCACTGTTAGCGAACGGATCATGACGCCGAGCAGTCGCTCAGGGATCGGCAGGCCGGGGTGCTGTCGGCCAGCGCCTGGCCTGCCGAGGTGAGGGTCATCCCGGCCCGGGAGCAGGCGAACAGCCACATTGCCCTGACGAGACTTGCCATCGGCACCATCGACCGGGCCAACTGCTGGTGCGGCCTACCTCGGGCTGCCTAGTCGGGTCAGCGCGGGTTAGTCCAGACAGAGGCAGAAGGGGTGCCCCGCCGGGTCGAGGAACACCCGGAAAGAGGTGCCGGGTTGATGCTCGTGCTTGGTCGCGCCGAGATCGAGCACCGCCGCCTCGGCGGTGTCGAGATCGTCGACGATGACGTCGAGATGCATCTGCTGGGGCACTTCCTGAGTCGGCCATCTTGGCGGGGTGTAGGCCTCCACCTGCAGGAAGGTAAGGCACTGACCGTACTCCGCGCGGACGTCAGCGTGGCCGGGGGAGACCTCGACCTTCCAGTCCAGCATGGCGCCGTAGAAGGCCGCGAGCGCGGCCGGGTCGGGACAGTCGACAACGATGTTCGGGAAGCGTGCGATAGCCATGCTGGGCACGGTATCCGCGATTGCCGACAATCCATGTCCGGATTGTGTCTGTGATCGAGCCGACGGGGCCGGGTTCGGCCTAGCCCGCAGGGGCTCAGGTGTAGTGCGCTGCAGCGCCGCGGGTTTGGTCTGCGACACGCTCGCGCATGGCAGCTGGCTCGAGGACCTCGACGGCTTTGCCGAGGCTGAGCAGGGCGGCGCAGGCCCAATTTTCGCTTTCGAACGGGATGGTGATGTCGATCTGCTGTGTGCAGGTCAGGGGGATACGGTCCTGCCCGTGAGTGGGGAGGAGCTGGCGCAGGCGGGGCAGCGCGCTGGCTTCTACCCGGATTGTCACTTCGACCGCGGTGCTCTCGTGCTCCAGTTCATTGCGTGCCTGCGCCCAGGATTGCGCGAGGTCAAAGGCGGCTGGCCGGATCGCGGGCCCATCGAGCAGCTCGACTGAGCGGACGCGGGAGACCCGGTAGGTGCGCCTTTGCTGATCGCGCTGGGCGACGAGGTACCACTGCCCGGAGGCCAGGACCAGTCCCAGCGGGCTGATCTCCCGCGTGACCGCTGTGCCGTCGCGTACGTACTCAATGCGGGCACAGCGATCACGCCACAAAGCGTTCGCGAGCTGCGGCAGCCAGGGTACGGGCTCGGGTTTGCCGTACCAGCGGGTGGGGTCGAGGTGGAACCGTTCGGCGGTGTGGCGGGCGCGTTCCCGGGCTTGGCCGGTGAGGCTCGCCCAGACCTTGATGCGGGCGCCTTCCAGCAGCTCGCCGAGCCCGAGCTGTTCGGCTGGTCCGGCCAGGCCGAGAAAGGCCAGTGCGCCCGCTTCGTCCAGGCCGACTCCGGTCAGCCGGGTGCGGTAACCGCCGTCGAGGCGGTAGCCGCCTGCTGGTCCGCGCGCGGAGCGTACCGGTATGCCCGCCGCTACCAGCGCCTCAACGTCTCGTTGCACGGTCCGCTCGCTGACCTCAAGCAGCCGGGCCAGATCCTTGCCGCTGGCCTGGCCGCGGGCCTGCAGGTGCAGCAGCAGGGTCATCATCCGGGAGGCACGCACAATCCCATGATCGCCCCTATTGACGCCAAAAGATGTCGGGAATCCATGCGAGAGTAGTTACCGCCGGGGATCCGCCCGGGATCGATCGACTTCAAAGGGAATGACATGGCTGAAGTGCTGCTGTTCCACCACGCGCAAGGGCTCACCCGCGGAATCGGCGACTTCGCGGACCAGCTCCGAGGCGCTGGCCACACCGTCCACGTCCCGGACCTCTACGACGGGCAGGTATTCGCCGCCCTGCAGGACGGCGCGGAATACGCGGCCAAGATCGGGTTCGGCACGGTCATCGAGCGCGGCCGGGCGGTCGCCGAGCTGCTGCCTGCCGAGCTGGTCTACGCCGGATTCTCTCTCGGCGTCCTGCCAGCGCAGATGCTGACGCAGACCCGCCCGGGCGCCAGAGGCGCCCTGTTGTTCGAAGCATGCGTACCGGTCTCGGAGTTCGGCGGTACGTGGCCCGCAGGAGTCCCCGTTCAAGTTCACGGCATGGAAAATGATGAGTTTTTCGCCGGAGAGGGCGATATCAACGCAGCCCGCGCCCTCGTCCAGGCAGCGCCAGACGCCGAACTGTTCCTCTACCCCGGCAACCGGCACCTGTTCACCGACAGCAGCCTGCCCTCCTATGACGAACCAGCCGCCACCCAGCTCACCCAGCGCGTGCTCAGCTTCCTCGAACCCATCAAGTAGGAGCCCACAGCATTCCGGTGCCGCCGCGACCTTGGACGAGGTCAGCAACGGATGAGCGGGTCACGCCCGAACGCTACGATTTGTTACGATCGATGCCTTCGACCGGATCGAGAGGACGCCGTCAGCATGACAGCTCGGACCCGGCAGCAGGAGGACACCGCGCTGATCATTCGGGCCGCAAACGAGGCGAGCTGGGAGGATCTGCAAAAGGTCCTCAGTTCCACTGCGCCGGCGAACTGTCAATGCCAGCGGTACAAAATGCGGCCGAAGGAGTGCCTCGTCTCGACTTCAGTCGAGGAGCGCGCTCACCGGCTCCGCATCCAGACGGATCCGGCTACGCCGGATGCCGAGGCGACTACCGGCCTTGTCGCCTACCTCGACGGCGAGCCGGTCGGCTGGTGCGCGGTCGAGCCCCGGACCGCCTATATCGGTGTGGTGCGCGGCGGCCGCGTCGCGTGGACCGGCCGCTCGGAGGACCGGACCGACGACTCCGTCTGGGCGGTAACCTGCTTCGTCACCCGAGCCGGGTTCCGTCGACGCGGCATCAGCCGGGCGCTCGTGCGCGCCGCGGTCGAGTTCGCCCGGGGCCACGGCGCGCGCGCCGTCGAGGGCTATCCCATGACGACAAGGAACGTCGTCTCGGACGAGCTGCACGTCGGCACCGAGGGCGCGTTCGCCGCCGCTGGCTTCACCGAGGTCTCCCGGCCGTCGCCGCGGCGCGTCGTGATGCGCATCGACTTCTGACCCGGGGCGGTCGTCCCAGGAAGTCAGGACAGTCCAGCGCGGAGGATCCGCGATGATCGGCGCGCGAATCACCGGGGACCCGACGCCTTGCTACCTCTTGCGGGCCAGGGTGAGGCCGTCGCCAATGGGGACTATGACCAGGTCGACGCGGTCGTCGGCGGCGGCGTGGTCGTTGAAGTCCCGGACGGCGATCACAGCAGGATTGTCGTTTCCCGCGTCGATCACGCGGCCGTGCGAGAAGGTGTTGTCGACCATGATCAGCCCCCCCGGGCGGATCCGCGGCACCACCTGCCGCCAGTAGCCGAGGTAGCCGCTCTTGTCGGCGTCGATGAAGGCCAGGTCGAAGAGCTCCTCCTCGGGCAGCGACAGGAGCGTGTCCATGGCCGGGCCGAGCCGCAGCTCGATCCGGTCCTCCAGACCCGCCTTCTCCCAGTACTTCCTGGCCACCCAAGTCCACTCCTCACTGATGTCGCAGCAGAGCAGCGTTCCGCCAGGAGCGAGGCCGCGGGCGATGCAGATCGAGGAGTAACCGGTGAAGGTGCCGATCTCGATGGCCGACGTGGCCCGGGTCAGCTGCGTGAGCAGGGTCATGAAGGTGCCCTGCTCGGGAGCGATCTGCAGGGCGGTCTCGGTCGGAAACAGGTCAGCGGTCTCGTTCGCCAGCTCCCGCAGGACTGCGTCCGGCGGGCTGCTGTGCGCGGTGAGATACGCGTTGAGATGGAGGCTGATCTGCTCGGTGCGCCGCGTCATGGGGACAACCGTATAGGCACGACCTCATGTTCGCGAGATCGTCGCGCTCATTATCAAGTTTCTTGATCGTTTTTATATGGTTCGATGGCGGGGTACGGCAGAGGACTGCGGTCGGTCGAGGTTCGTCGGCGGCCTCGCCGCTGCGCCCGTGTCGCCGTCCTTGCTCGAGCGCTACGCGGGCGCCCAACCCGGACGGTAATCCGGATCCCGGATTTAGCTCCGGCTCCGAGCTAAAAGGCGCGTATGAAAAGCAAACGTTCATTTGCACGTGCATATGAGTAAATCTACGCCTATCGACATAGCTCTGTTTCCTGTAGCGTCCGCGCTTCGTTTGTGTGCGTTAACATTCCGGCCCGCCGCGACGAAAAGATCAACCGCAACGCTCGGCCGGCTCGGTGACATAAGCCGAAACCCTGGAACTATGCGTCTTTACCAGGCGCATAGCCGGGGGACGAGAGGCTCGGACTGCCCGGAGTGACCTCGGGTTCATACGAAAAGTATTCACGCGACTACACATTTACGTGGCAAGTGAGACGAATATTCCCAATGGGGTAGCGCGCCGCACGCTGTTGCGGTCACTATTGCTCCGACGGTCAGTGCCGCCCGTATTTCCGTGTGGTGTCAGGCCGTCATCCTATTGACGAGGGAATGCCTTCCCGCTGGCCGCGGGCGGGCCATCAGTACACCTGGCAGGTGCAGGAGGGACGGCCGACCATGACCGCACGAAGGACACCGGACCGTGGGGGCGCCCCCGGTGATCCCGAGGAGCTCACGATCCCCCCGGAGGTGCTGGCGTCGTCGACCGCCTGTGACGGCGATCCCCGCTGTGGCCATCGGGCGTGCTTCCAGATCCAGCTGGAGGCCTCGCAGCCGCAGCAGGCTTACCGGCAAGCGCTCGCCTGCGCCTATCACGTCGCCGATGTCATCGAGGCGCTGCGCGCATGGGCGCGCGAGCACGACCTGGCGGGCGGCCAGCTGACCATCCTGGCCACCGAGCCGGTCGCGGGCGCGCGCCAGTCCGGCGGAACCAGCGGCTCCAAGACCGCCGCGCTGCGCGAATTCGCCTTCAGCACCATCCCGCTCAAGACCATCCCGCCCGGCCCGGCACCGCACCGCGAGCCGACCAGCTAGGAACAGCGGGGGCGAGGTCACGGGAGGCGCGGGAGACGGAGATACGCAAGATCGTGACGGGTCTGTTTCATGTCGCTGGCTTGGCTCAGTCCAGGCGGGAGGGCCGATGCCGCAGCGCGCGGGCGACCTCGGCCGCCAGCGACGCGGCGTCGGCCACTTCCAGCGAGGCGAAGGAGATCCTGATCCCGGGCGGCGCGGCGATCCGGAACCGCTGCCCGGGGGCGACTGCCCAGCCCGCCTCGGCCAGGGACGACGCGACGCCGTCCTCGTCGGAAACGCGCACCCAGCAGGTGAATCCCGACCTGCCGGTGGCGGCGATGCCATGGTCCCGGAGGGCCGAGCGCAGTGCCTCGCCGCGGCGCGCGTACATCTGCGCCGCGCTGTCCAGCACGCGGGCCACAGCCGGATCCGACCACAGGTCCGCGACCAGTTCCTGCAGCTGGTAGCTGACCCACCCGGTGCCCAGCGCCTGACGGCCCGCTACCCGCGCGATGGTCACCTCGTCGCCGGCCAGTACCGCGAGCCGCAGGTCGGGGCCGAGCGACTTGGACACCGAGCGCAGGGTGACCCAGCGCGGCAATCCGGCGGCCGCTGACCACGCGGGGACGCCCGCGACCGGTCCGGCGTGGTCGTCCTCGATCAGCCCGACGGAGGGGTGACGCCGCAGGATTGCGCCGATCGCGGCGGCGCGATCGGCGTCCCAGGCGGCGCCGGTGGCCGCCTGAGCCCGCGGGGTCGCGATCACCGCGCCCGCGCCCCGGGCCAGCGCGGCCGCCAGCTCGGCGGGCCGCAGGCCCAGGTCGTCCACCGGGACCGGCACCGCGGTGTAGCCCATCGCCGCGATCAGGTCGAAGGTCACCGCGTGGCCGGGATCCTCGACGATGACCCGGTCCGACGGGGTGAGCCAGGTGGCGAGGACCCGCTCGATGCCGTCCAGCGCGCCGCCGGTGACCATGAGGCTGGTCGCGTCGATCCCGTCGGCGGCCAGCTGCTCGGCGGTCAGCCGCCGGAGCCGCGGCGCGACCGGGGCCTCGCCGTAGAGCCGTGGCGCCCGCATCGCTGGCCGAGGCGGCAGCGTCGGCAGCAACGCCGGATCGGGGCCGCCGGTGATGAGGTCGCGGGTGCCCGCCGGGACGGTCAGGTACCCGCGGCTGCTGACCGGGGGACCGCCCCTGATCCGCGTGCCTGGCCCGGCCCGCACCCGCGGCGATGCCCCGGCGGCGCAGGTCACCATAGGCTGCGGCCACCGTGGTGGGGCTAACGCCGAGCTGGTCGGCCAGCTCGCGGACCGGGGGGAGCCGGTCTCCCGGCGCTAGCTGGCCGCCGCGGACGCCGGCTTCCACGCTGGCCGATATTTCCTTTGCCGTACTGCCCTGGAGGCGATATCGTACCAGTATGTTCACAGTTTGTACTGTAACATTTTCCGGAGTGACACGAAACTGGTACCGGGAAGCCGCATGAGCGGAACCTTCTCCGCCGAGTCCCGGCTGATCCACGCGGGCACCGAACGAAGGGCCAGCCAGCCGGCCACCCCGCCGCTGGTGCCGGCCAGCATCTATGTGTCCGAGGGCCCGCCACATCCGGACCGGAGCTACGGCCGGGACGGCAACCCAGGCTGGGAGGCGCTCGAGGAGGCGCTCGGCGGCCTGGAAGACGCCCAGGCGGTGGTGTTCGCCTCAGGCCAGGCGGCCTCGATGGCGCTGATGCTCGCCCTGGCCGCCGGACGCGACCGCATCGTGCTGCCGGCCGATGGCTACTACCGGGCCCGGGTGCTGGCGGACAAGCTGCGGCCGCACGGCGCCGTCCCGGTCCACGCCGACCTGCAGGACCTGGCCGCAGTGGCGCGCGAGCTCAAGGTCACGCCGTCGATGCTCTGGGCGGAGACGCCGACCAACCCGCTGTTGCGGGTCGCCGACCTGGCCGGGCTGGCCGCGGCCGCGGCCGCGGCGGACGCGCCCATGGTGGTAGACAACACCACCGCCACCAGCTTGCTTCAGCGGCCGCTTGACTGGGGCGCGGCCGCTTCCCTTTACTCGCTGACCAAGGCGATATCAGGTCATTCTGACGTGATCGCCGGCGCGGTGGTCAGCCGGGATCCCGAGCTGATCGCGACGCTCAAGGCCTGGCGCAGCAGCGGCGGCGGCATCCCGGGACCGTTCGAGGCCTGGCTGGCGCTGCGCGGGCTGAAGACCCTGCCGCTGCGGATCGCGCGCCAGTCGGCCAGCGCGCTGGCCATCACCCGGCACCTCGCCGCCCACCCAGGTGTGCGCGCCGTCCACTACCCAAGCGTCGAGGCGGCCACGCTCGCGGTCGCCCAGCGACAGATGCCGGACGGCTTCGGCCCGCTCCTGTCCTTCGAGGTCGACCCGGCTGGGGCCGGTACCGCGCAGCAGGCCGCGGACCGGGTGGTGGCGAGCGCACGCCTGATCCTCCCGGCGACCAGCTTCGGCGGGGTGGAGTCGACCTGGGAGCGCCGCGCCAGGTGGCCAGGCGAGAGCGCGCCGGGCGGTCTCATCAGGCTCTCGGTGGGCGTGGAACCCGCCGCCGACCTGATCACCGACATTGACGAAGCCCTCAGCACCCTGGAGGCGCCGTGACGCGCATGAGCGCAGGCGACTACGAACTTGACGACGACCCGGGCCGGGTCGACGTGGACGCCGCGGTGGCGTTCCTGACCACCGAGGCCTACTGGGGCCGGTGGCGCGGTCCGCAGGACATCAAGGGCCAGATCGCCGCGGCCTGGCGGGTCGTGGGCGTCTACGACCGGGCCGGGGCCATGATCGGCTTCGCCCGGGCCTGGGGCGACGGCGGGAACGCCTACCTGTCCGACGTGTACGTGCTGCCCGAGCACCGCGGCGCCGGGCTGGGCCAGGCCATCGTGCGGATGATGATCGACGACGGCCCGGGCGCCAGGTGGCGCTGGATGCTGCACACCTCCGACGCGCACGGCCTGTACCGGCAGTTCGGCTTCGTCTCGCCAAGCTACCGTTACCTGGAGCGCCCGGCACAAGGCGATGTCGCGGCGCCAACGCACAAGGCCGCTGCCGGGACGCTGGTCGGCAAGGTCGTCCGCCTCGAGCCGCTGCAGCATCAGCACGCGGCGGCGCTCCTCGCCGCGTCTACCAGCGGCGCCGAGCTGTACCGCTGGTCCGGGGTGCCGCAGGACGAAGCCCAGGTCCGGGCCTACGTCGAGACGGCAGTCGCGGCCCGGGACGGCGGAACGGCCCTGCCGTTTGTCGTGGTCCGCACCGCGGACGACACCGTGATCGGCTCGACCCGGTTCTTCGACTTCGGCTACTGGGCCTGGCCGGACGGCCCCGCCCGCACCGGACCGGACACCTGCGAGATCGGCAACACCTGGCTCAGCCCGAATGCCGTCAGGACCGGCGCGAACACCGAGATGAAGCGCCTCATGCTCACGCACGCCTTCGAGGTCTGGCAGGTCTCCTCGGTGGCCCTGCACACCGACGCCCGCAACCAGCGGTCGCGGGACGCCATGGCGCGGATCGGCCTGCGCTACGAGGGCGTGCTGCGCGCGCACCGGCTCGGCACGGACGGCAAGCCGCGGAACTCAGCGCGCTTCAGCGTCACCGCCGCCGACTGGCCGGCGGTCAGACAGCATCTTGACGAGCTTGACCGCCGCTACCAGCGATCGTGAGCAGCGTGGCGGCGCCGGCCCGCGGCCGCGCGGACTGGGACCGCCACCAGGCCTGGCCTGACTCGGGCAGCAGGTAGATCGGGTCGTAGTACGGGTACTCGCGGCTGAGCCCCAGCTCGTCGTCGGCCTCGATGGCGGTGTGGTAGTTCTTCGTCCAGTACGAGATGCCGCGCTCGGCGTCGTACCTTGCCACCTGGTGCACCCAGCGCTTGCCGACGTAGGGCACGTCGCAGACCACCCGCGGGGTGGCGAACCCGGGCAGGTAACCCATGATGTGGTGCTGCAGCGCCTGGGCTTCGTGCACCGCCAGCCGCCAGTGCTCGCTGCCGGGGATCATGTCGCACATGTAGAAGTAGTAGGGCATGATGCCGGCCCCGTCGAGCAGCGCGAAGCACAGGTCGAGCAGGGCCTCGGTGCTGTTGTTCACCCCGCGCAGCAGGACGCCCTGGTTCCGCACGTCGCGGACTCCGGCCTCGAGCATGGCCGCGGTGGCCCGCGCCACCAGCGGGGTCACCGACTGGGCCGCGTTCACGTGGGTATGGATCGCGATGCTCACCCCGCGCGAGCGGGCGGTGCCGGCCAGCCGGGCCATGCCCGCGCGTACCTCGTCGGACAGCCAGTGCTGCGGCAGCCCCATCAGCGCCTTGCTGGCCAGCCGGATGTCCCTGATCGAGTCGATCTCGAGCAGCGAGGACACGAACCCTTCCAGCCGCGGCCACGGCAGGTTGGCCACGTCGCCGCCGGACACCACCACGTCGCGCACGCCGGGCGTGCGGCGCAGGTAATCCAGCATGGCGCCGAGCCGGTCGTCGCGGGCCAGCGCGAACTTGTGCTTGTCGGTCGTGGCCGTGGCGTTGCCGACCAGGTCCATCCGGGTGCAGTGCCCGCAGTACTGCGGGCAGGTCGGCAGCAGCTCGGCCAGCACCTTGGTCGGGTAGCGGTGGGTCAGGCCCTCGACCGCCCACATCTCCGCCTCGTGCAGTGAGTCGCGCTGCGCGTACGGGTGCGAGGGCCAGTCGGCCCGCCGGTCGCTGAACGCCGGGATCATGTACCGGCGCACCGGGTCGGCGTAGAACGCCTCGGTGAAGCCGGGCTCGTCTGGCGCCGCGGAGGACACGATGGTGTTGAGCATCTGCGGCGGGATCAGCATCGACATGGTGGCCCGCTCGCGCTGATCGCGCTCGAGGTCGGAGAAGAACCGCTCGTCCAGCCCCGGCCCGGTGACCTGCCTCAGCTGACGGGCGTTCTTGACGCAGTGCGCGCGCTGCCACTGCGCGGACTCCCACTCGGCGGCGGATACCCCGGCCCAGCCGGGAAACCGGCGCCAGTCGGGTTCGGCCAGCTCATGACGCTGGTAGACATAAGGCTGAGACACCATGAACGAAGCCCTCCCATCGGTGGATATTCCCGAAGGACCTGCGGTACAAAACGTTATGAACCGTAGATTTTCCGGAACGGCCTGCGGTTCTCGCGTCCGTTTAGGCACCCAGCCTCGCGGGCGCAGTAAGATCTACATCAGAATAGCAGATCTACTGTAGAAATTATGGCATAAAAGTCATATCACAGAAGATCCTCCTGAACGGACCGTGAAGGACCAGCGCATGACCACCTCGCTTCCGACCTCGGCCCATCCGGCCTCACCCTCCGGGCAGTCCTCACCCCTCGGGCTGCACCGCGTGCTGGACCCGTCCGGCGTCCTGCCGCAGGCCGCCTGGCGGCTGGACCCGAGTCCGGCGATCTCCCCCGACGAGATCCGGGTGCGCGTCGACCGCTTGAACCTCGACGCCGCCTCCTACCGCCAGCTGCGCGAGACCTACGCCGGCGACCCGGACAAGATCCGCGCCGCCGTCCTGGACATCATCACCACCCGCGGCAAGATGCAGAACCCGGTCACCGGCTCCGGCGGCATGCTGACCGGCACCGTAGAAGAGGTCGGCCCCCACTCCCCACTCGGTCTCAAGCCCGGCCAGCGAATCGCCACCCTGGTCTCCCTAACCCTGACCCCCCTAGCCATCACCGACGCCCTAAAACGTTGGGACGGTCTATCCGAGCAAATCCCCTGCGAAGGCCACGCCATCCTCTTCGCCAGATCGATCGCGGCGGTACTCCCGGACGACCTCCCACTACCGCTAGCGCTCGCAGTAATGGACGTCTGCGGCGCCCCCGCCCTAACCAGCCGCGTAGTGAAGGAGAGTGCCGTAGTACTAATCATCGGCGCCGCCGGCAAAAGCGGCTCCCTCTCCGCCGCCGCCGCCCAAAGGGCAGGCGCGTCAAGGGTGATCGGCGTCGTCCCCACCGAGGCCGAAGCAGCCTTGCTGCGTGACCCCCGGACCACGCAGGACGGAGGCGCCCTAGGTGCGGCGCCGGACGTTCTGCCTCGTCCGGCGACGCACCTCGAGGCGCCGAAGTCCCCCCTGGTAGACGAAATAGTGATCGCCGATGCCAGAGATCCGGTAGGCCTAGCAACAAAGGTCGAGCAAGCAGGAGGACCAGCCGACGTCACCGTAGTATGCGTAGACGCCGCGGGCTGTGAAGGCGGGGCTATATTGTCCACGGCCCAGGGCGGGACGGTGATTTTCTTTTCTATGGCCACGTCGTTCAGCGCCGCGGCGCTCGGCGCCGAAGGCCTGGCCGCCGACGTGACCATGCTGGTCGGCAACGGCTACGTACCGGGCCACGCCGAGTTCGCGCTGGACCTGCTGCGCACCACGCCGCCGGTCCGGAGCCTGTTCGAAAGGCGGGTGACCTCATGACTGGCAAGCTGAACCTGGACCCGACGATCGTGGCCCAGGCCCGCGAGCTGGCCCGCCGAGCCGGCGAGCCGGTCACCGAGCTGGCCCGGACGCATACCACGGTGTCGGTCGAGCGGGCCGTGCTGCGGCTGGCGGGGCTGGACGGGGCGGACGAGGACGGAATGCCGTGGGTGAACCGGCTCGCCGACGCGGTCCGCGCGACCACCGGCCTCGAGCACGGCGTCGCCCTGCCGGTCTGGGACGCCATGCTGACCGGCGGCTACCCGGACCTGCGCACGCTGGCTGTTGACGCGGCCGCGGGACTGGTCAAGTTCCGTCTCCCCGCGGGGCACGAGGGTGACGCGGCTATCCAGGCCGCGTTCCGTTCGGTCAAAAAAGGAATTTCCCGGATCGACGCCCAGCGCGCCGGGCGGGACCGGATGATTGCCGCCACCTCGAACCCGCCCATGCCGTGGATCTACCTGATCGTGGCCACCGGGGACATCTACGAGGACATCCCGCAGGCCCAGGCGGCGGCGCGGGAGGGCGCGGACGTCATCGCGGTGATCCGGTCCACCGGGCAGTCGCTCCTGGACTACGTGCCGGAGGGCGCGACCCGGGAGGGGTACGCGGGCACCTACGCCACGCAGGAGAACTTCCGGCTCATGCGGGCCGCGCTGGACGACGTGTCCACCGAGCTCGGGCGGTACGTCCGGCTCACCAACTACGCCTCCGGGCTGTGCATGCCGGAGATCGCCGCGCTGGCCGGGCTCGAGCGGCTGGACATGATGCTGAACGACTGCATGTACGGCATCATCTTCCGCGACATCAACCCGGTGCGGACGTTCATCGACCAGCGGTTCTCCCGGCGGGTGCACGCCCGGGCGGGCATCGTCATCAACACCGGCGAGGACAACTACCTGACCACCGCCGACGCGATGGACGCGGCGCACACGGTGGTGGTCTCGCAGTTGCTGAACGAGTACTTCGGCCGCGAGGCCGGGCTGGCCGACGCCCAGCTCGGGCTGGGCCACGCGTTCGAGATCAACCCCGAGCTGCCCGACTCGTTCCTGCTCGAGCTGGCCCACGCCCAGCTGATCCGGGAACTGTTCCCGGACGCGCCGCTGAAGTACATGCCGCCGACCAAGCACATGACCGGCAACGTGTTCGCCGGCTACCTGCTGGACGCGTTCTTCAACCTGTGCGGCGTGATGACCGACCAGTCCATCCTGCTCATCGGGATGATGACCGAGGGCATCCATACCCCGTTCCTGTCCGACCGGGACCTGGCCCTGGAGAACGTCAGGTACGTGCGCCGCGCCGCCGCCCGGCTGGGCCAGGAATTCCGCCCCGAACCGGACGGGTTCGTCGCCCAGCGTGCCCGGCAGGTTCTCGGCGAGTCCGTCGACCTGCTGCGCACCATCGGGTCGCAGGGCTTGTTGACCGCGATCGCCGAGGGGACGTTCGGGGTGACCAAGCGTCCGGCCGACGGCGGCCGGGGCCTGGACGGAGTCGTGCAGTGTGCTGAGGGCTATTTCAATCCGGCGTCGGACCTGCTGGAGGTGACTCAATGAGCCTGACCGGGATGGTGCGGCCCTACGGGGACACCACGGGAGACGGGCGGGTGCAGCTGTCGTTCACGCTGCCCGTGCCGTTCGGCGACGAGACCGAGCGGGCCCGGGCCGAGGGCGCTGCGCTGCAGCTAGCGGCCAAGATGGGCCTGGACCCGGCGATGGTGGTGCACGCCAAGGGGATGGGGCCGGACTTCACGTTCTTCATCGTCTACGGCCGGGTCAGCCACCTGGTCGACCTGTCGGCGGTGACCGTGACCGAGCGGGAGTTCCCGGTGCTCCCGGCGGCGGAGGTGAACCTGCGGATCCGTTCGGCGCTGGGCCGCAAGCTGGTCGTGGTCGGCGCGTGCATCGGCACCGACGCCCACACCGTCGGCATCGACGCGATCCTCAACGTCAAGGGGCACGCGGGGGAGAAGGGCCTGGAGTACTACCGGGAGATCCGCGTGGTGAACCTGGGCTCCCAGGTCGGGGTGGCGGACCTGGTGGCCCGCGCCGCGGCCGAGCACGCCGACGCGGTGCTGGTCAGCCAGGTCGTCACCCAGCGCGACGCCCACCTGTCGAACACCCGGGAGATGTCGGCCGCGTTCCACGCCGGGTTCGGCCTGCAGCGGCCGCTGCTCGTCGTGGGCGGCCCGCGGTTCGATCCCAGCGCCGCGCACGACCTCGGCGTGGACAAGATCTTCGGCCGCGGCACGACGCCCAGCGAGGTGGCCAGCTACCTGGTCCACGCGCTCGCGGCGGGGGGGCCAGGGGGGTCCGGGGGGATGGATTCCCCCCGGAAAGAAGAAGGAGCAGCTGCATGAGTCACGCCGGCCTGTCGGTCACGCAGCGCAGGTACGTGAAGTACGGGGACGCCCACTACGGCGGGAACCTGGTGGACGGCGCCTACGTGCTCGGGCTGTTCGGCGACGTGGCGACCGAGGCGTGCATCCGGATGGACGGCGACGAGGGGCTGTTCGCGTCCTACTCCGACGTGCAGTTCCGCGCGCCCGTGCTGGCCGGGGACATCATCGAGGCCACCGCCACGGTCACCGCGGTCGGGCGGCGCAGCAGGCAGCTGGCCTTCGAGGCCCGGGTGGTGTGCCGGGCCGACCCGGCGCGCGGCGAGTCGGCCGCCTCGGTACTCAGCGAACCGATCGTGGCCGTCACCGCCTCCGGCACCGTGGTGGTACCCGCCGCGAGCTAGTGACGGGCCAGCGCGGATCCGCGTCCCGGATTACCGGGCCCAGCTCCCGGAATATTTAAATCGTGTTACGATATAGATCTTGTGCCCCATTATGCACGGTCACGAATTCGTCTAGGACGGCGGCCAGCTCGTGCAGGCGGTCCAGGTGCGCCCGGGTGAGCTGCTGCAGGATCTCCTCGCCGGCGGCCGTCAGGCGGACCCGCACCACCCGGCCGTCGTCGGGGTCGGAGACCCGCTCCACCAGCCCCGCGGCCTCGGCCCGGTCCACCAGTTCCACCGCGCTGTGCGGGCGCAGCAGCAGGTAGCCGGCCAGGTCCCCGACCGTGGGCGGCTGGCCGCCCGGGTGTCCCTTGATCGCCACCAGCAGCTGGTGCTGGACGTGGGTCAGCCCGGCGGCTTTGGCCTGATCCTCGCTCCAGCGCTGAAAGCGCCGCAAGGTGACCCGGAATTCCAGGAGCTGCTCGAAATCTCGCTGGGTAAGCCCGCTCATGGTCACCTTCCGGACCTCGTTGACGCGCTGTGCCGTAACAGAATTATCGCGGCACGATATCAAGGTCCATAAGGTGGTGCGGACATGAAGCGTTACAAGTTCCAGGCCCTCGTTGCCCCGTACCCGGACCAGGACGCGCGCGACGTCGGGGAGGGCGTAGTCACCCGCCGCCTGCACCTCTGAGGCCCCGGCTCTCTCAGCCGCCCCGGACATGTGCCCGGCGGCTGGTCTTCTCATCCAGCGCGGGTGATTGAATCCGCCCCGGTACAGCATGTAATAGCGCTCAAGGCGCGCCGGAGCGCGGGGCGGAGGTGCGGTGAGCGAACCTGCTGGACGTCGCGGCCGAAGGCGGTTGGCATGGACCGCGAACGTACGACGTTACCAGGAGAAGCTACGGGCCTACCGGGACCGGCTGGAGCGGCGCCCGCGGGTGGGGTTCTTGCTGCAGGTGAACCGGCGGTTCAACAAGATCGAGGGTAAGCACCTGGCCCTGGTGATCTCGCTGAACATGTTCGTCGCGGTGATCCCGCTGCTGATCATCATCTACGCGTTCATAGCGTCGTTCAGCGCGAATCGCAGCTTTGGCGTGCTGCTGGACAGGGACTTGCACCTGACCGGGAACAGTGCGCTGATCGTCCGGGATACCTTCACCAACGCCAAGTCGGGCAAGAGCGTGGCGCTGAGCATCAGCGTGATCTCGCTGCTGATCACCGGCCTGGACATCAGCGCCACCGCGCAGGTCGCCTACGCTCGCGCGTTCACCATGACCCCGTTGCGGGGGGCCCAGAAGTACCTGCGCGGCGCCGCCTGGCTGGTCCTGCTGCTCGCCGATACCGTCATCATCCTGGCGCTGCGCAACCTGGCGGCCAGCCTGCCGGCGTGGTTCACGGTCGTGGCCGGGGTGGTGCTGTTGGCGCTGGAGTTCGTGTTCTATCTCGTCACCCCCCGGCTGCTGCTGGATCTGCCGTTCAAGTGGCGGGACCTGGTGCCCGGCGCCGCGCTGTGCACGGGCGCGGCCGTCATCGTCCACGCCGTGGTGTTCTTCTTCTTGCGAAAGTGGGTCGCCGAGTACGGCGAGGCCTACGGCGGCTTCGGCGTCAGCCTGGCGCTGATCGCCGCGATCGGCATCATTTCCTCGTTCTGGATCTGGATCGCCGCCGTCATGGGGGTCTACTGGGAGCGCAAGGCAGGGCCCGCCGCGGTCGCGGCGATGGAAGAGCTGTCCGCCGAGATCAGCGCCTCACAACCGGCCGCCGTCAGCGAGCAGGCAGCTTCATAATCGTCAGCGGTTAACTTGTCAGCGCTACCATCGGGCCGCCCGCGACCTGAGCACCGGGCTGAGCCCCGCCGAGCACGAGGCCGTGTTCGCCGGCACCGCGACCTCCGTTTACGGACTCTGAGCGGCGTCCCGTTCCGCAGCGGCCACGAGGTCCGCCATCATCTCCGGATAGAAGGTGCGAAGCCCTCGCCAGGCCATCCGGCCCAGCAGTGTGTTGTCCCAGTCCGCCACCCACCGGATGTGAGTGCCCTCGGCGGAAGGGGTGAGGGTTACATCCGCCCGGTAGTTGCGCACCGGGATTCCCCCGATCACCGTGTACGCCAGGTGTCGGTCCTCCTCGAACTCCAGGATCTTCTCGACCGACGTGGAATGACGTCCCATGTAGCGCTGAGCGGAGCGCAGCACCTGGACGGCGCCCACGCCGCGCGGGGACTCCTCGCCCGCGTTCTTGTAGTGGCCGTCGCTCCACGGCCCCCAGGACGGGTACTTCGTCACGTCCGAGACCAGCGCCCATACCATTTCCGGCGAGGCCTTGGTCGTGGCTTCCGCTTCGACGTGCAACTGAGCCATTGTCCACCTGCCTTCATGTACCATTTGGTACATGAACCAAATGGTACACTCAGCCTTGACCGCATCGCAACCGCGTGACCGCCTGCTCGCGGCCGCGGTCGAGCAGGCTATGAAGGGCGGGATCGCCGATCTCAGCCTGCGCGAACTGGCGGCGGCGATCGGTACCAGTCACCGCATGCTGCTGTACCACTTCGGCTCCCGCGAGGGCCTCCTGGTCGCGGTCGCCCGGGCCGTCGAGGAGGCCGAACGGGCGAGGTTCCTGAGCTGGGGCCTGGCCGCCGAGGACGCCCGGCGCATCTGGGAGCGGCTCAGCGATCCGGTCTTGTGGCCATCCGAGCGCCTCTTCTTCGAGCTCTACGTCCAGGCCTTGCTCGGCCGCCTGGGCGACGAACAGTTCCTGGACAGCACGATCGAGGCCTGGACCGCGCCGGTCGCCGCGGCCATGGTCGAGGCTGGAGCCAGCGAGGCGACCGCGCGTATCGACGCCCGGCTCGGCATGGCCGTGGTCCGCGGTCTGCTCCTCGACCTGCTAGCCACCAAAGATCGCGACGGGGCAACCGAGGCCTTCGATCGGTTCGTCCGGCTCTACGAGACAGCCGATCCGGACGCGAGCGCCTAGATGGGGTGCCGGGTCGGCTCGGTGACGTACTGCCGTCCGGACGGCGCGGTCCACCGGACGTATCCGCCCGGAAGCTGCTCGGCGTTCCAGCGCGGGTCCTGCTTCATCCGGTGGTCGGACCGGCACTTCGGCCCGCCGTTACACAAACACGTTCGGCCACCGGTCTCGTACGGAACGTTATGCTCGAAATCACATCTGGCCGCGGGCCGCCGGCAGCCCGGCCCGGTACACCTCGCGTTCCGGACCTCGGTCAGGTGCCGGAGCATCACCCCGGGATCATGCCCCCCGGCCTGCCACCGATGATCACAATCTCCGGCCGGCAGCGGCCCGATCTGGATCAGCATCTCCCGCTGCCCGGCGGTGAACCGCCACGTCCCGTACCCGCCGGGCGGCCCCGGCTGACCGGCGGGGGCGAAGGTAAACGATGACCCGCCCGGCGGATCAGGCCCGCCCGGTTTCCGCCGTCTGACGGGCCGGGCGCAGCCGTGCCCGACCGCGTGTCCGTCCTGGTCGGTGACGGTGACGCACCAGGTCGACCGGGGGTTGCGGGCCGCGGCAGCAGCCAGGTCCCGGGCCAGGTCGGGGTCGACGGGCCCGATCCCGCCCAGCTCGCCGGGCCGGTCCGCCCGGCCGGTCACGGTGGCCTCGGGGATGGTCAAGGTGACCTGTCCGGCGAACCCGGGCGGGATCATCCCGGCCAGCGGCCCGCCCGGCCCCGGCCCCGGAGCGGGGTCCTGGGACTGGGCCGGGTCCCGGGGCTGGGCCGGGCGGGTGCCGTCCGTGCGGCTGCCGAGGGGCCGGGAGTCCATGCCGAGCAAGATGTCCAGGTAGGCCCGGGCCCGCAGCGCATCCATGCCGCCCTCGACCCCGGCCTTGCGCAGCTCCTTCGCCCACGCGGTGACCCGCTGGTCGGCCGCCAGCACCTGCGCGGGCGGCAGTTCCCGCCCGGCCAGCCCCGCGTTCCCGCTCGCCTCGGCCCACCGCTCCACCCGGGTCTTCTCCGCCTCGTGCTCCCGCCGCTTCGTCGCCTTGCCCGGCGCCACGTCCATGACCGCCCGGTTGACCGCGGCGCGCAGCCCGGGCGGGGTCAGCGCCCCCGCCCGGCCCAGCGCCATCGCCTCGGCGGCCCGGGCCTCCTGCGGGTCCAGCAGCGCCGTGGCCGCGGCGATGATCATCGCCTTGCGGCGGCTCAGGATCCCGGACCGGAACGCCGCCTTGGTCCCGGGCAGGCTGATCTCCAGCTCCTGGGCCAGCGACACGATGTCCCCGGCCGCCGTACGGGTCTCACCCAGCGCCGCGGCCAGCTCCTGCGCGGCGAACTCATCCGATGCCCCGGGCAGCTGCGCCGGGCCCTGCGGGACGGCGCCGGGCGCGGGACGGCGCCGGATCAGCTCCGCGACCGCGGCGTGCTTGCGGCTGCCGGCGTAGGCCTCGACCCGGTCCCACGCGCAGATCACCCCGATCAGCTCATCATCGGACGCGCCCGGATAGCGGTCATCCTCCCCGGCCGCCTCCTCCGCGAACTGGCCGAGCACCAGGCACCCCGGCGCGGTGTCCAGCGACTTGCCCGACGCGAACCCCGACGCCCGGCTGGCATACACTCCCGGGAAGCTCTTCGTAGATCCGGGCATCCCCGGACCCCGCCGGCCAGCGGCCGCGGCGGCGTCCGCCGCCATCGCCGCGGTCAGGCCCAGCCGCGCCGCGACCTCGGCCGCCCGCGCCTGATCCGCGCTGATCTGCGCCGCCTCGGCGGCCAGCTCCTCGGGATCCACCTCCGGCGGCGGCGCGTCGTCGGGATCCTCGTCCAGGCCCAGGTCGCCGGGATCCTTATCGCCGGCCCGCAGGGCCAGGTACGCCGGGTCATCCATCCACTCCGGCCAGGACGGTACCCGCGACGGGTCGCCTTCCCGTCCGGGGTCGGGGGGAGCCGGTTCCTGAGGCATGTACCACGGTCCGTTCGAATGAATGATCTTGTATCAAACACGGTAACGAAAAATATCCTCCGAAGCCAGGCGACACGCCGGATTGTTAGGCGGATGTCTTGCGGTAGCGGGCCATAGGCCCGAGCAGGCCGGGCACCACATCGAACTCCGTCATGCCGAGTCGTTCGATGACCGCGATCGAGGCGGTGTTACCCGCGTCGACCTCGGCTAGCACCTCCGGCAGGCCGAGCCGGCCGAGAGCGTGGTGCAGCACCGCGCCGGCGGCCTCGGTGGCGTAGCCCTTGCCCCACGAACCGGGAGCCAGGCTGTAGAAGATCTCCAGGCCGAGGTCCTCCAGCGGCCGTAGCCCGGTCGTGCCCACCAGGTCGGTGCCGCCGTTCTCGTAGACCAGCCACAAGCCGTACCCGGCCCGGCCGAAGTCCCGTGTGCTGTCCTCGATGGCCTCGGTGATCTCGGCCGCGGACAGCATCGCGCCGTCGAAGAGGAACCGCCGCACGTCGGGCGCGTCCCAGTGAGCCAGCAACGCGGCGTGATCATCGGTTGTTACCGGACGCAGGACCAGGCGTTTGGTGTGCAGGACGTGATCCACGATGGCCACAGTACCGGCCGGGTTGAGCGCGTACGATGGAATTGGATCCTAGCTCCGTGAGAGGTTAATTCATATATTGTTTCGGAGGAACGGTGATGGCTTCTGGTGTTCTGCCACGGCGTCGCAGCGGACACACCACGGCCGTGACCATCGGGACGGAACGGTTCTACCTCATCGCCAACCAGCGCGACGACGGAGGCCTGGGCGAGGTCTTCATCCACTGGGGCAAGTACGGCAGCAGCAGCGCGGGCCTGGTGAGCACCTACGCCATCGCGCTCTCCATCGGCCTGCGGCACCGGGTTCCGCTCGCCGAGCTGATCCGTCCGGGGCTCGGCCAGGTCTTCATGCCCAACGGGCGTACCGACGACCCGGACATCCCCAGGGTCTGGTCCGCGGTCGACTACATCGCCCGGCGCCTGGCCCTCGACTGGCTGCCCTCCCCCGACCGCGCCGCCCTCGGGGTCTACGCGATGACCGAGCGTGCCAGACTCAGCGGTCATCGCGGCTGCCCCGCGTGAGCAACCCGGCGCTCATCACCTCGAGCACCTCGCGGAGGGTCTCGGTGAAGTCCAGCCTCAGAGCGGCCAGCTCCGGGTCGGCCTCGTAGGCGGCCAGCATCGCGGCCGAGGGTTGCGTATGCGGCCACAGCGCGCCCGTGGTCATGACGGTGACGCCGGCCAGCTTCACGGCGTCCAGCTCGCCAAATTCGGGTACGCACCTGACCATCAGGGCGCCGAGCGCGGCGACGCCAGTCATGCTGGCCCGCTTGTACTGGGCGGCGACCTGCGGCGAAACGTTGTGCTCCAGAACCGCGGCTTGGGCGCTGATCAGGTCGCACAACATCGGCCGGGCCGCGAGCGAGGCGGCTACCGCTCCGGCCACCTGGCCGGAGCGGGTCGTGACCGGCGCGGCGGGGTCGAGCGCGCCCGCCAGGTCCCGGTCCAGCCGCACCAGCCAATCCTGCCACGCGGAATCGAGGAGCTCGAGCAGCACGGCCTCGCGGGACTCGAAGTAACGCAGGACGTTCGACTTGGCCAGGCCTGCGCGGCGACTGAGCTCGTTCAGCGTGACCTCGGCCACAGGCATCTCGGCCAGCATCGCGGTCGCCGCGCCGAGGATCGCCCGCCGACGGGCCTCACGCTGCTCCTCGCTCCGCGCACGCTGGAACACTGCCATCCCCGTATATTACAGACCGTCGGTCCCTTGTGTACAGACCAGCGGTCTGCTAAGTTCGGAATAACAGACCGATGGTCTGCTGAATATTGCTGAGGAGACAAGCCATGTACGCGGTTCCCGATCAGGCTGGCAAGCTCATCGTCGTCACCGGCGCCAATAGCGGCACCGGCAAGGAAGCCACCCGTCGCCTGGCCGCGGCCGGGGCGCGCGTAGTGATGGCCGTGCGCGCCGTCGCCAAGGGGGAGCAGGCGCGGGACGAGATCCTGGCCCGCCAGCCCGGCGCCCAGCTCGAGGTCCGGCGTATCGACCTGGCCGACCTGGGGACGGTCAAGGAGTTCGCCGACGGCCTGATCGCCGACGGGACGCCGGTTGACGTGCTGATCAACAACGCGGGCGTGATGGCCCCGCCGACCCGGATGACCACGGGGGACGGCTTCGAGTTGCAGTTCGGCAGCAATTTCCTCGGTCCGTTCGCGCTGACCATGCGGCTACTGCCGCTGGTGCTCGCCGCCCGGGCCCCGCGCGTGGTCACGATGAGCAGCGGCGTGGCCAGCTACGGCCGGATCCGCTTCGATGACCTGGAGTGGGAGCGGCGCCGTTACAGCCCCAACCTGTCCTACGCGCAGTCCAAGCTGGCGGACCTGATGATGACCTTGCACCTCGCGGACCTGGCTGCCCAGAACGGCTGGAACCTGATGAGCAACGGAGCGCACCCCGGGTTCACCCGCACCAACCTGCAGACGGCCGGGGCCGCCTGGGCCGGGATACGCCCAAGCGGACGCCGTTCAACGCAAGCTTCAATCCGTTGCCCTCGCAGGAGGTCGAGCAGGGCGCCGAGCCGCTGCTCTACGCGGCGGCCGATCCCGGGGCGGTCAACGGCGGCTACTACGGCCCGAGCCGGTGGTTCGGGCTGGTCGGGCCCACCACCACGGTCCGCCCGCCACGCCGCGCCCGCGACGCCGCCACCGCCGCCCGGCTGTGGAGCCAGGCCGAGCACCTTACCGGCGTTACGCTGCCCGCCAGCGTCACCCTGCCGTAATGAAGGGATCCGGCGTCACGGACGCTTACTCGAACCGCTTCCTGATCCGGTCTCGCCAGATCTCGTACCTGGGCATGTCGGTGTCGTCAGGGGGCAGTCCGTCCCTGGCCTCGTCGGTTACTGCCGCGGCCTCCTCGACGGACATGTCGCAATGCACCTTGACGCCAAGTTCCGTGCCGGGCATTACCAGGCCAGCGAGCAAGCGCGCCTTGGCCGCGAACGCTGCACCCTGAGCAGCGTGCGGCCGGTAGGGTCCGGCGAGCCTTACCATGTCCGACAGCTCCCCGGCATCGGCCCCACCGGCGTATACGCTCGCCAAGCCCGCTCCGCTCCACAGGTCGGCCCGGCGGGACTGCGGGAATGCCTCGATGGTAGTGGCGACCCCCTGGACATCTGATCCGTTGACGAACCAGAGCGCACGACCGATGCCCTGATCGACGGCACGGTTGGCGTACCCGGCAGGCTCCCATCCCGGAATCGGGGCCTGATGCCGCTGCCAGACGTACTGCTTGGTACGGAAGTAGGCCTGATGAAAGCCATAACCGTCAAGTGCCAGCCAGCGCAGCAACGGGTCGTGCGGTTCGATCGCGCGCCAGCGCAGGCGGGGCAGCCGCGCCATGGCCCAGCCCACCCCGATGTAAGCCATGTAGATGTGATTGGCCCCCCTGCTGGCCAGCAGGTCACGAACCCAGTGGCGTCCGGCGGGGCGGATCCCGTCGCGGATCGCGAGCGCCATCGTGCAGCCTTCATAGGCAAACCCGCGGAAGGCTGGCTCTACCGTCTCAAGCGATGACTCGATAGCTGACAGGGACAGGCCGGCCATCCCGTATTCAAAGCCTTCCAGGAATATGCTTCCTACCTTTTCAATATTGGCCTGACGGGTGGCATCCGGAGCGGTAAACCCGCGCTTGGCGAACGTAGCCTCAGATTGATCGGGAAGGAATATCCGGCAGCGCAGTCTACCCGCCCAGTTTGTTTCCATGAGATCATCATGATGGCAGAGATGGGCGCCGTCCAGAAACGGCGGCATATTCAGCAACATGCGAGATAAGTGCGCGCGGTGCGCGCCGTCGAAGTCGGGCTGGCCGCCCACCAGGAACTGGCCGACACAGGGTTCGGTGCGCCAGTCGGCGCCGAAGGCGCGTGCTGCCACGTCGATGTCCACTGCATCCAGGGCGCAGGGCGCGAGTCCCATCGCCGCGCAGGCTATATACAGGTTCTGCATCACTACGCCGACGTGCATGAGCACCAGCCGGTAGGCCAGCCCTTCGTATCGCCAGGACAGCCGCCGGAAACGCGCCGTCATGCTGATCAGTACCTGTGCGGGGCTCTCAAGAGCCGCGGTCATGCAAGCAGCGCTCAGCAGTTCGTCAGCCGCCGCGCGATCCGCGCTGACCGGTTCGAGCCGGTGCCCGAGCGGGTCGTAGTGGTATACGCCGTTGGCGAGACCCGTGCAACTGCCGACCGTGAGATAAAGCTCGAGCTCGTAGCAGGCACCTCCGCTGGGATACGGGCGATTGCTGTACGGCGTGCCTGTTGCGGGTGCGTCGGGAGGGTCCTGCCCGCCTGGCGCGGTGATCAGCGAGCGTACCCTGGCCGTCCGGTACAGGAGATCGCCAAGCTGCGCCGCCGTTATCGGGCTCCCTGCATAGCGCCGTGCCGAGCGCCGCACCTCCATGGCGACCACCACCGGCGGGTCACTCCGGCGCAGGTCTTCCCAGCGTGGCGCCTGCAGCGGTATATACCGGCTCGCCTGCGGCTTGACCACCGGTTCGACCGGGCGGGTCGTCCCGGCCGGGTAGGTGACGCCGAAATTGTGATCGTGCCGCCCGAGAGTGCTGCGGATATGAAACATCATCTCAACTGGCGACCAGCCGACGACGGCGGTGTCCAGGTCTTCGGCAAAGACGGAGGTGTTACCCGGTCCCTGGGCGCCCACGACCATGCCCGCGGCGGCGAGATACTCAAGTACCCGCGCGGCGGACGGCTCAGCGAGTGACAGGGCAGCGGTGAACGCGGCCGGGGTAATCGGGCTGGCCAACGGCGCGATCAGTCGCATCGCTGCAGTGCGGTGCAGCACCACACGGTGCAGCGACAGCGGCGATTCAATGCTGTACTCGCGTCCATCCGCCCGCAGGGAGGCATAGACGGACAGCCGGAACGGCGCTCCGGCGGCGAGCGGAACGGGATAAAACCGGGATCGCATAGTGAGCGGCACCACGGACAGCAGTGGCTGGCCTGATGTCTGTGCGAGCGACCGGACGATCAGCGGTTGCAGGCGCTCCAGCACGCTGTGCAGCTCTGTCACCTGCGCCCGCACCTCGGCCGGGTCCCAGTAGGTTCCCCTGGCCGGCATCGCTGCCGCGCTGGTTGCATTCTCCAGCGAGATGGGTCCGAGGCCCATGCGGTACAGCGTTTCGCGGACCAGTTGCGACGACCGCGGGATCGTGATGTCGCCCCAGCGACCACGCAACCGCACCGGGTCGCGGAACGGGTCTCCCTCTAGACTCACGTCTTCACGGAGAGACCACAGCTCACGTCCGCCCGCTGCGGTGCTGTCATCAGCTGTCACTATCGTGCCCTAGATCTGGGGTCGGGACCGTAACAACGGCATCGAGACGTAGCGCGCGCGGGCCAGCTGGTTGCCTGGCCGTCCGCGAGGGTAACGCCAGAACGGCTCGCTCGTACCGGCCATCCGAGCGGGTTCTGGCCTAGCAGCTAGGCTGCACCAGCCAGCGCCGTCACGGTAGTGAGGATTTCACCTCTTCGAGATTAATGGCCCATGAAGACCCTTGTCATGCGATCACCAGGTACGGCATCACGATCTCGGCATGAATCTTTCATAGTGCCGGTCATGACGGGGTAACTAGAACTACGGCTACTCGGTGGCGCATGCTCAAGGCAATGAGTGACCCGCACTAGCAAAGGGATGCGATGGTATTGGATTCCGCGCTGATAAGCATCCAGCTACTAGGCCCGCTGTCCGCATCCTTGGGGACCCGCACCGTCACGCCGAACGCAGCCAAGCAGCGCGAGATTCTCGCGCTGCTCGCCCTGAATGCCGGGCGCATCGTCACAGTTTCCACCGTCATCGAGGAGTTGTGGGGTGACCACCCGCCGCGAAGTTCGGCTACCACGCTTCAGACCTACATCTTCCATCTGCGCAGCAGCCTGGCGGTGGACACCCCGCGCGAGCGTGTCGCTAGCGAGTTCCTCCGTACCCGGCACTCTGGGTACCAGCTTGAGTGCAGTACCGATGTCGAGGAGTTCCGCCGCCTCGCACGAGCCGGGCGCGAGGCAGCGGAGGCGAGAGATCCGAAAGCCGTCTCCGAGTTGCTTGGGCGTGCGCTGGACCTGTGGCGCGGGCCCGCGCTGGTCGATGTCCGGCAAGGGCGGATTCTTGAAACCGAGGCGGCTTCACTCGAGGAAACGCGACTTGGCGTGCTCGAACGCCGTATCCAGGCCGACCTCGCACTGCACCGGCACGGCGACATACTGGGGGAACTGACCATGCTGGCCGCCCAGCATCCCATGAACGAGAACTTCCGGGGGTTTCTGATGATAGCCCTCTACCGGGCAGGCCATGTCGCCCGGGCGCTGGAGGCGTTCCAGCAACTTCGCACCATACTCGGCGACGAGCTGGGCATCGACCCGAGCCCTTGGATACGGCGACTGCACCAGGCCATCCTGTCCGGCGATCCGACCGAGGACATGGATACTTTCCTCACCCAGGACCGAGGAGGATCGTGACGCCCGGCACCTACCCCGTGATCTGCGCCACCAGGAGCTCGACGACTTCCGGTGTGATCGGATTATCCTCGTCAAGCACTGGCAGGGGGCAGACTTCGAACCGGCCAGCAGCCAGGCCGGGGACGGGGACGCCGCCGTGGGCTTCGGTCAGCACCTTCACCGCGGTGGCCCCGACCGTCCCGCCGGCCAGCGAGTCATTCCGGCACGCCAGCAAGAACGCAAGCCATGACCGGTAGGTGAGCAGCAGCTCACCGAAGGTCTCGGCCGACGCGTCCAGCCCTTGGCTGGTGACCAGGGCCTTCAGCTCGGCGCTAAGTAGCTTCTCCATGAGCTGCACGCAGTGATCAGGATCACCATCAAGCACAGGGCACGGTAGCTGGCGCGCGCCTAGGTTGGCGGCCAGTGTCGCGAACGTGGCCCTGACGCCTTCGGTGTCGGGCCACGTCGGCCGCAGCAGGACGGCGGTTGCCTCCCGCGTGCGCGCCAGAAGCGCCGCGATGTGTACGGACAGGGCAGCAGCGCTGCAGTAGCCGATGACGAAGGCGGGACCGTCAGCGGGCTGGGAGCCCTGAAACGAGCCGACGGCTTCGGCAGCCAGGTCAGCTAGAGATATGTAGGGCCGGTCCTGGGACAGCGCCCCGAGCGGATCGACCTGGTACACCGGCCGGCCTTCAGCCCGGTCAACCACGAGGTGGCTGAGACGGGGCGCCGAGGAGAAGGCCTGGAAATCGGCCACCAAGACCGGCCTGGCAGCGCCGGCAACGATCCGCTGGACAAGCATGTCGCGGTCATCTGCAAGAGGATTAGTCACGCTTCGATAGCCTCCCAGGCGCCACGTGCCCAGGCTCCTTCGAGATTGCCGCCGTGACCTGCTCTTTCGGCCATCACCGGCCTGCGCAACCGCGGAGATGGTCGGCCCGGTCATGGCAGGCACGGAAATGCGCAACGCAATCGCGGAGATGCGTCGGCTAAGGCCACCTGCGACCGTCGGGAAGGTGGAGAGCGAAGGTCGGCCGGAAAGGCCGTGCCCGCCGGGCGCCGCCGCGGGCCCCACGTGCAATTGCCGGTAACAGTGACTCGCGGAATGAGGTGACCATGCCGACGCTGAACCCTGTAGAGGCTCTAAAATCCCTCGTTCCTCAGTCGCGCGACCAGCGGGCGTATCTGCTGGCGGCGCTGATCAACGTCTACGGGACCGGGCTGATCATTACCGCCATGACGCTGTACGGGATCAGGGTTGTGCACCTGACCGCGGCGCGGACGGGCTTGGCCCTGACGATCGCCGGCCTGATAGGCCTGCTGACCGCGATGCCGGTCGGCCGGCTTGCCGACCGGCGCGGACCCCGCGATGTGTATCGGCTGGTCCTGGTCTTCTTGGCCGCCGCCGCCGCGGGCTACGTATTCTTCGCGCACAGCTTCGTCAGTTACCTGCTCGTCGCGATCGTGGACGGATCGGCGCAGGCCGCCTCGGGCGCGGCCAGCGTGGCGCTGATGCGGCGGGTCGGCGGGGCCAACGCGACGACGTTCCGCTCACAGGCGAGCGCGGTGTTCAACCTGGGCATCTTGCTCGGCGTGGCCACCTGTGGCGTCGCGATCGAGCTCAACACCGAGAATGCGTACCGCGCGCTGTTCCTGGGTAACGCGCTGAGTTGCCTGATCGCAGCCGCTTTGCTGCGCCGGCTGCCCAAGTATCAGCCGCTGCCAGGCGCGCGCGAGGAGTCACCGTTCACTGCGCTGAAGGACAGGCCGTTCGTGGCCTACACGCTGATGTCCGGCGCGATGTACATGCAGTACTTCGTGTTCGGCCTGCTGCTGCCCGTGTGGGTCGTGCTCCACACGAACGCGCCGCGCTGGAGCGTCTCGGCGTTCGTGATCATCAACACGATCATCGTGGTGCTCTACCAGGTGCGCGTGGGCAAGACCGTGCAGACCATCAGGCAGGGCGGCGCCGCCTTCCGCCGGGCCGGGGTGATCTTCCTAGTCAGCGTCTCGGCGATGGGCCTGGCGGCCGGGCTTCCTGCCTGGGCCGCCCTGCTGCTTCTGACCGCCGCCGTGATCGTGCACACCGTCGGCGAGTTGTGGCAGGCCTCCGGCATGTACGCGCTCGACTTCGGGCTCGCTCCTCCGCACGCGCAGGGCCAGTACCAGGGCCTCGTCGGCATGGGCAACTTCGCCGGGCAGGCCCTGTCCCCCCTCATCCTGGTCGGACTCGTGCTCAGCGGCGGGCGACTCGGTTTCATCCTGCTCGGCGCATGGTTCGCCCTGCTCGGCCTGGCCGGCCCCGCCGTGGCCCGGTGGGGCGAGCGGACCCGCCCGGCTGCGATCGCGGCCGAGGACGCCACCGAGGCCGCCGCCGCCGCAAGCCGCCACCGCCCAAGCCGCCGCCGAGCAAGCGGTCGTCACCGATTGACAGCGGCCGGAGCCTCGCCGGAGGCCGGGGCACCGCACCGGGTCCGGCTGGAGGGAACGACATGGAGCGTATGGCGGGACATGTGCCTGCGCAGCGCTGGTTTCCCCGCGGACATGGTGCTGGCCATCTGCGATGCGCCGCTGGCGCGCAGCGCGGAACTGGCCGGCGCGGACCCAACCGGGCGGCTGGCGTATGACCAGGTGTACGCCGATGCTGCTGGACGGCTATCCCGTGCTATCGCCGGCATTTATACCGACGTGCGCTTCCAGGAGGCAATCACCTGGCAGAACCCAGGGCTGGCGCAGTTCCTGCATGATCACGACGCGGGCCCAGGCGCGGCGCGGCGCAGCAAGCAGCGTCAGCGGGAGCTGGTGATCGCGAGCTATCTGCAGCGGTACTGCCTGAAGAACGACACGATCGGTTTCTTTGGGCCGGTCGGCTGGGCGTCCGCGGACTCCGGTACCGCTGGCCTGGTGGTGAGGCCGGGTGAGCAGTTGATCGCCCGCCGGACCACTTACTTCGAGGTGTGGGCGATCGATAAGGTGGCGGCCGCGATCGCGCGGCAGGGGCGGGCGCTAGGATGGCTGCGGCCGCGGCGGACCCGGTCGGTATACCTGGCCGGAAACGTGCTGCACCGCTCGCACCGCAAGCCGGTTACCCTCACCGACGCCGAGGTGGGGATCCTCCTGGCGTGTGATGGCAGCCGCACGATCAGCCAGGTACTGGACAGCGCTGGAACACCCGATGCCCGCGGCCTGCTGACCCGACTGGCCGAGCTCGGGGCGCTGCGGCTGGACCTGGAGGGTCCAGCGGATGCCTGGCCGGAGCGGCTGCTGCGGGACAAGCTGGAGCTGATCGCCGATCCAGCGGCCCGGGCCGCGGCACTGGCGCCGGTGGACCAGATGATCAAGGCGCGGGACGCGGTGGCCGCCACGGACGGGGACCCGGCCGGGCTGGCGCGGGCGCTGGCGGGTCTGGCTGAGACGTTCGAGCATGTCACCGGGTCGCCCGCTACCCGCAGGGCAGGCGCGAACTACGCCGGCCGGACCCTG
Organism: uncultured Actinomycetes bacterium; assembly: GCA_963742795.1. Lineage (GTDB taxonomy): Bacteria > Actinomycetota > Actinomycetes > Streptosporangiales > Streptosporangiaceae > Palsa-504. The sequence continues at coordinate 428,496 of CAVUNL010000003.1, read as the reverse complement.
GTGTACCAGGATGCCGTCAGGGACGTGCGGGTGGAGCTGGGCCAGGCGGTGACCGGGACGCTGGCGACTCCGCTCGGCCTGGTGCTGGACAGCGCCCGCTGGCTGGTCAACGACATTACCGACAGGTACCGCGTGTACTTCGCGGAGCTGCTCGACCGCGAGAGCGCCCTGACCGGCGGCCCGGTGCCGCTGCAGCGGCTGCTCACCATGGCGTCACCCTATCTGTACACCCACGGCAGCGAGGGGGTAGGCGAGCTCGCCCCGAGCGTGGCTGAGCTGCAGCGGCGCTGGGCGCATGTGCTCGGGCCCGCGCAGTCTCCCAGCAGACACCAGGTCAGCGCAGACGCGATCAGCGCCCGCGCCGCCGAGTGCTTCCCAGGGCGTCCGGTCGCTTGGAGCGGCGCCCGGCAGCACTCACCGGACATCATGATCGCCGCGGCCTCCCCCGCCGAGGTGGAGCGCGGCAACTTCCTGCTTATCCTCGGCGAGATACACATGGCCACTAACACCCTGGACGGCCGGCTCTGGGTCGAGCAGCACCCCGACCCGGCGAAACTCATCGCCGCCGAGCGGGCCGACCGTGGCCCGCGGCGGATCGTCCCCATCCGGGCGAAAGACCACCCGGACATGAACTCCCGCCTCAGCCCGCCCTCAGCCGTGCTCGGGCCAGGTCAGCTTTATTGGTCCTCCGCCATAACTGACTCGTTCGACCCACCGGAGTCGGACACCGTCCTGCCCGGTGCCGCGATGACTGTCACCCGCCGCGGCAAGGACCTGGTCGTCCAGATCGCGCCCTCCGGCACTGAACTGGACTTCTTCGAGGTCATCGGGGACGAAATGGCGGGAGTCGTCGTGAATGCGTTCCAGCCGGTCGCTCCGGCCGCGCACCGGCCGCGGATCACCATCGACCGGTTCGTGCTGAGCCGCGAGCAATGGACGTTCCAGGTCGCGGACTCGTCCTGGGCCTTCGCCAAGGACGAGCAAGAACGCTACCGCCTCGCGCGGCGCTGGCGGCAGGACCACGGCCTGCCCGAGCGGGTGTTCTACCGCGTCCCGGTCGAGCTCAAGCCCACCGCCGCCGACTTCCGCAGCATCGTCCTGGTCAACCTGCTCGCCAAGAACATCCGCCAGACCCAGGCCGCCGGCCACACCCAGTTCACCGTCACCGAGATGCTCCCCGACCTCGACCAGCTCTGGCTCACCGACCGGGAGGGCCGGCGCTACAGCTCCGAACTCAGGATCATCGCCTACGACAGCAGGTCCCTGACCTGCCCAGCGTCGCCGGTGCCCGAGCCGGTCCGTGCGCAATCTTAAAGGTGCGGGTGTGTGGCCGGGCCTGTCAGGCTCCCGGTCAGGAGGCACATCTGGAGCCCTCTTCGGCCGGTTGCATCGTCTATCAGAATGAGGATCACATGGCCAACCGCCATCGACGAGGCTCGTCCGGCCGGAGGGTGGCGGGGCTGACCCCGGCGGAGCGGCGGCGGGTGCTGGAGGACTGGAACGACACCGCGCGGGACATCCCCGGCGCCACCGTGCCGGAGTTGTTCGAGGCGCAGGTGGCCCGGACCCCGGACGTCGCCGCGGTGATCTTCGAGGGCGCCCAGGTGTCCTACGCTGAGCTGAACGCGCGGGCGAGCCGGCTGGCCCGGTACCTGGTGTCGCTGGGCGCGGGCCCGGAGCGGCTGGTCGCGGTCGCGATGCCCCGGTCGGCGGAGATGGTCGTCGCGGTCCTGGCCGTGCTGAAGGCCGGCGCGGCGTACGTCCCGGTCGACCCGGCTTATCCGGCTGACCGGATCGCTTTCATGCTCGCTGACGCCCGGCCCGTCGCGGTGCTGACCACGGTGCTGGCCGGACGGGACCTGCCGGGCGGGACACCCCGGGTCGCTGTTGACGATCCGGGCGTCGTGGCAGGCGTCTCGCGGCTGGCGGGTGATGACCTGGCCGGCGCTGAGCGGCCTGCTGCGCTGGGGCCGTCCAGCCCGGCGTACGTGATCTACACCTCCGGGTCGACCGGGCGCCCCAAGGGCGTGGTGATCGAGCACCGCGGCGTCGTCAGCTTGCTGAGCTGGGCGGGGGCCGAGTTCCCCGCGGAGCTGGCCAGGGTCCTGGCCTCGACCTCGCTCAGTTTCGACGTGTCGGTATTCGAGATCTTCGCGCCGCTGGTCTCAGGTGGGACCGTGGAGATCGTGAGCAGTCTGCTCGCGCTGGCGGACGGGGTCGGCGATCCGGCGTCCGGGCGGCTGATCAGCGGGGTGCCGTCGGCGATCTCGCAGGTCATGACCGCGTCAGAAATTAGCGTCCGGGCGCGTGCCGTCATCCTGGCCGGCGAGCCATTCACGCCGCGTACTTTTTCGGCGATCCGGGCGACATGGCCGGGGGCGCGGATCTTTAACATCTACGGGCCGACCGAGACGACGGTGTACGTCACGTCGTGGCGTTCCGGTGAGGGGGCTGACCAGGTTCCGGTGATTGGCCGGCCGATCTGGAATACGCGGATGTTCGTGCTGGACGCCGGGCTGGGTCTGGTGCCGCCGGGGGTGGCGGGGGAGCTGTACATCGCGGGGGCGGGGCTGGCGCGGGGGTATCTGGGCCGTCCTGGGCTGACCGGGGAGCGGTTCGTGGCGTGCCCGTTCGGGGGTCCGGGGGAGCGGATGTACCGGACCGGGGACCTGGCCCGGTGGACGGCGGACGGCCAGCTGGAGTACCTGGGCCGGGCCGATGACCAGGTGAAGATCCGCGGGTTCCGGATCGAGCTCGGCGAGGTCGAGGCGGTGCTGGCCGGCCAGCCGGGGGTGGCGGCCGCGGCGGTGGCGGTGCGGGAGGACCAGCCGGGGGACCAGCGGCTGGCCGGGTACGTGGTCCCGGCGGCGGGGACGGTGCTGAACCCGGCGGTGCTACGGGCGGCGGCGGGGCGGGTGCTGCCGGGGTACATGGTCCCGGCCGCGGTGGTGATCCTGGACGGGCTGCCGCTGTCGCCGTCCGGGAAGCTGGACCGGCGGGCGCTGCCCGCCCCGCACTACGCGGCGGGTGGCGGCCGGGACCCGGCCACGGCCCGGGAGCAGATGCTGTGCGAGGTGTTCGGGCAGGTTCTGGGGGTGGACCGGATCGGAGCCGAGGACAGTTTCTTTAATCTGGGGGGTCATTCGCTGCTGGCGACGCGGCTGGTGTCGCGGGTCCGGGTGGTGCTGGGGGTGGAGCTGGCGATCCGGGAGGTGTTCGAGAACCCGACACCGGCGGGCCTGGCCCGGGCGCTGGACGGGGCCGGGACGGCCCGCCCGGCACTGGTCCGGGTGCCGCGACCGGAGCGAGTGCCGCTGTCGTTCGCCCAGCAGCGGCTGTGGTTCCTGGAGCAACTGCACGGGCCCGGCACGGCCTACAACCTGCCGTTCGCGTGGCGGCTGACCGGCGAGCTCTATACCGGGGCGCTGATCGCGGCGCTGGGTGACGTGGCGGCCCGGCACGAGTCACTGCGGACCGTGTTCGGTGCCGACGACGGCGAGCCCTATCAGCAGGTGATCCCGGCGGGGCAGGCGCGGGTCCCGGTCACGGTGACGGCCGCGACGGCGGGCGAGCTGGCCGGGCTGGTCGCGGCTGCGGCGGCGCGTGAGTTTGACCTGGCGGCGGAGCTGCCGCTGCGGGCGTGGCTGTTCACGGTGGCCGAGCAGGAGCATGTGCTGGTGCTGCTGCTGCATCACATTGCCGGTGATGGCTGGTCGGTGCGGGTGCTGATGGCGGACCTGGCGGCGGCGTACGCGGCGCGGCGGGAGGGGCGGGCGCCGGGCTGGGCGCCGCTGGCGGTGCAGTACGCGGATTACACGTTGTGGCAGCGGGACCTGCTGGGCGGTGACCAGGATCCGGGCAGCGTGCTGTCCGGTCAGGTGGGGTACTGGCGGGAGCAGCTGGCGGGGCTGCCGGAGGAGCTGGTGCTGCCGGCGGGCCGGCCGCGGCCGGCGGAGGCCTCGGGGCGGGGCGGGGTGGTCCGGTGGCGGCTGGCGGGGGCGGGGCTGCACGCCCGGCTGGCCGGGCTGGCCCGCGAGCATCAGGCGACCGTATTCATGGTGGTGCTGGCGGGGCTGGCTGCGGTGTTGTCCCGGATGGGTGCCGGGACCGATATCCCGGTGGGGGCGCCGGTGGCGGGGCGTACTGATGAGGCGCTGGATGACCTGGTCGGGTTTTTCGTGAACACGCTGGTGCTGCGGGCTGATGTGTCCGGTGACCCTGGTTTCGCCGGGCTGGTGGGACGGGTCCGGGAGACGGTGCTGGCGGCGCAGGCGCGTCAGGATGTCCCGTTCGAGCGGCTGGTGGAGGTGCTGAACCCGGCCCGGTCGGCGGCGCGGCATCCGCTGTTCCAGGTGATGGTGGCCGATGAGGACGTCGGCGCGGTCGACTGGCAGCTGCCCGGGCTGCGGGTCCGGTCCGAGCCGGTCCCGGCCGGGGCCGCTAAATTCGACCTGACCCTGGCGTTCCGCCAGGACCGCGGCGCCGGCGGTGCCCCGGCCGGGATCAGCGCCACCTTCGAGTACGCCGCCGACCTGTTCGACCAGCCCGCCATCCGGGCCCTGGCCACCCGGCTGACCCGGCTGCTGCGCCAGGCGGCCGCCGCCCCGGCCCGCCCCCTCAGCACCCTGGCCATCCTCACCCCCGCCGAACGGCGGGAACTGGCGCACTGGAACGACACCGCGCGGGTGATACCGGAGGTGACGTTGCCCGAGCTGTTCGAGGCGCAGGCGGCCCGGACCCCGGACGCCCCCGCGGTGGTCCACGCCGGTGTCACGATGTCCTACGCCGGGCTGAACGCGCGGGCCAACCGCCTCGCCCGGCTGCTGGTGTCGCTGGGCGCGGGCCCGGAGCGGCTCGTCGCGGTCGCGATGCCCCGGTCGGCGGACCTGATCGTCGCGGTGCTGGCCGTGCTGAAGTCCGGTGCCGCGTACGTCCCGGTCGACCCGGCTTATCCTGCTGACCGGACCGGGTTCCTGCTCGCTGATACCTGCCCGGTCGCGGTGCTGACCACGGTGCTGGCCGGGCAGCACCTGCCAGATGGGACGCCCCGGGTCGCCCTTGATGATCCCGCGACCATCACGGCGCTGTCTGGGCTGGGCGGCGCTGACCTGGCCGCCGCGGAGCGGCCCGGACCGTTGGGACCGTCCAGCCCGGCGTACGTGATTTACACCTCCGGGTCGACCGGGCGGCCCAAGGGAGTGGTGATTGAGCACCGGTCGCTGGTGAATTACCTGGCGGCGGTGGCGGAGGGGTACCCGGGTGCGGGGCGGGGGGCGCTGCTGCATTCGCCGGTGTCGTTCGACCTGACGGTGACCGCGCTGTTCGGGCCGCTGGTGTCGGGAGGCTGCGTGGTGGTAGCGGACCTGGAGGGCGCCGGGGCGGCGGGGGATGCGGGGGGCGCGGGGTTCGGGCTGGTGAAGGTGACGCCGGGCCATCTGCCGCTGCTGGGACCGGTGGCCGGGTGGGCGGCGCAGGGTGACCTGGTGGTCGGGGGTGAGGCGCTGCCGGGGGGGATGCTGGGGGAGGTGCGGGAGCGGTATCCGCTGGTGACGGTGGTCAATGAGTACGGGCCGACGGAGGCGACGGTGGGGTGCGTGCGGTTCTGGGTGCGCCCCGGCGAGACGCTGCCCGCGGGGGCGGTGCCGATCGGCCGGCCGATGTGGAACACGCGGGTGTTCGTGCTGGACGGCGGGCTGGGGCTGGTGCCCGCCGGGGGTGGCCGGGGAGCTGTACGTGGCGGGCGCGCAGCTGGCGCGGGGGTACCTGGGCCGGCCGGGGCTGACCGCGGAGCGGTTCGTGGCGTGCCCGTTCGGGCCGGCGGGGCGAGCGGATGTACCGGACCGGGGACCTGGCCCGGTGGACCGGCGGACGGCCAGCTGGAGTACCTGGGCCGGGCCGATGACCAGGTCAAGATCCGCGGGTTCCGGATCGAGCCCGGCGAGGTCGAGGCGGTGCTGGCCGCCCAGCCGGGGGTGGCGGCCGGCGGCGGTGATGGTGCGGGAGGACCGGCCCGGGGACCGGCGGCTGGCCGGGTACGTGGTCCCGGCCGCCGGGGGCGATGCTGGACCCGGCGGTGCTGCGGGCGGCGGCCGGGCGGGTGCTGCCGGGGTACATGGTGCCCGGCCGCGGTAGTGGTGCTGGAGGCGCTGCCGCTGACCGGAACGGGAAGCTGGACCGGCGGGCGCTGCCGGCCCCGGAGTACGCCGCCGGGCAGCGGCCGGGCCCCGGCGACGGCGCGGGAGCGGGCGTTGTGCGAGGTGTTCGCGCAGGTGCTCGGCATCGCCCGGGTGGGGGCCGAGGATAGCTTCTTTGACCTGGGCGGGCATTCGCTGCTGGCGACGCGGCTGGTGTCCCGGGTCCGGGTGGTGCTGGGGGCCGAGCTGCCGGTCCGGGCGGTGTTCGAGCACCCGACGCCGGCGTGGCCTGGCCCGGGTGCTGGACGGGGCGGCCGCGGCCCGCCCGGCGCTGGTCCCGGTGCCGCGGCCGGAGCGGGTGCCGCTGTCGTTCGCGCAGCAGCGGCTGTGGTTCCTGGAGCAGTTCCACGGGCCGGGCACGGCGTATAACCTGCCGTTCGCGTGGCGGCTGCACGGCCCGCTCGATGCCGCGGCGCTGGTCGCGGCGGTGGGTGATGTCGTGGCCCGGCACGAGGCGCTGCGGACCGTGTTCGCGGTCGCGGACGGCCAGCCCTGCCAGCAGGTGATCCCAGCCGGGCAGGCCGTGGTCCCGGTGACGGTGACGGCGGCGGGCCGCGGTGAGGTAGCCGCGCTGGTGGCGGCTGCGGTGGCGCACGAGTTCGACCTGGCCGCCGAGCTGCCGGTCCGGGCCTGGCTGTTCACGGTGGCCGAGCAGGATCAGGGGCAGGATCACGGGCAGGAGCATGTGCTGGTGCTGCTGCTGCATCACATCGCCAGCGACGGCTGGTCGGCGCAGGTGCTGATGGCGGACCTGGCGGCGGCGTACGCGGCCCGCCTCGGCGGGCGGGCGCCGCGCTGGCCGGACCTGCCGGTCCAGTACGCCGACTACACGCTGTGGCAGCGGGACCTGCTCGGCGGCGATCAGGATCCGGGCAGCCTGCTGTCCGGTCAGGTCGGGTACTGGCGGCAGCAGCTGGCGGGGCTGCCGGAGGAGCTGGCGCTGCCGGCCGACCGGCCGCGCCCGGCGGAGGCGTCGCAGCGGGGCGGGGAGGTGCGGTGGGAGCTGGCCGGCGCGGGGCTGCACGAGGCGCTGGCGGGGCTGGCGCGGGAGTCATCAGGCGACGGTGTTCATGGTGGTGCAGGCGGGGCTGGCCGCGCTGTTGTCCCGGATGGGCGCGGGGACGGATATCCCGGTGGGCGCGCCGGCGGCGGGGCGGACCGATGAGGCGGTCGCACGACCTGGTCGGGTTCTTCGTGAACACGCTGGTGCTGCGCGCTGACGTGTCCGGCGACCCGCAGCTTCGCGGAGCTGCTGGGCCGGGTCCGGGAGACGGTGCTGGCGGCGCAGGCGCGTCAGGACGTCCCGTTCGAGCACCTGGTCGAGGTGCTGAACCCGGCCCGCTCGCCGGCCCGGCATCCGCTGTTCCAGGTCATGATCGCCGATGAGGACGTCGCCGCGGTGGACTGGCAGCTGCCTGGGTTGCGGGTGGTACCCGAGCCGGTCCCCGGCGGCGCCGCGAAATTCGACCTGACCCTGGGCTTCCAGCAGGATCGCGATCCCGGCGGTGCCCCGGCCGGGATCAGCGCCGCCTTCGAGTACGCCGCCGACCTGTTCGATCGGGCTACCGTGCAGACGCTGGCGGCCCGGCTGACCCGGCTGCTACGCCAGGCCGCTGCGGATCCGGGCCGCCGCATCAGCCAGCTCGATTTGCTCACCGCCGTGGAGCGGCGCAGGCTGCTGCTCGACTGGAACGACACCGCCCGGGACATCCCCGGCGCCACCGTGCCGGAGTTGTTCGAGCAGCAAGTGGCCCGTACCCCGGACGCCCCCGCGGTCCTGTCCGCCGCCGCCGAGCTGACGTATGGCGAGCTGAACGCGCGGGCCAACCGGCTGGCTCGGTATCTGATTACCCTGGGTGCGGGTCCAGAGCGTCTCGTTGCCATCGCCATGCCCCGGTCTCGCCGAGATGATCGTCGCGCTGCTGGCCGTACTGAAGTCCGGCGCCGCGTACGTCCCGGTCGATCCCGGTTACCCGCCTGGCCGCCAGGCCTTCATGCTCACCGACGCGCGGGCGGCGATCACGGTCACTACGAGCGGCGTGGCCGGGTCCCTGCCAGCAGCGGCGGGCCCGCTCATCCTGGATGACCCCGCGATTGCGGAGGTGATCTCGCGCTACCCCGCCGGCGACGTCGGCGACGCTGAGCGCCGTGGGCTGCTGCGTGCGGCGCACCCGGCGTACGTGATCTACACCTCGGGGTCGGCCGGCCGGCCCAAGGGCGTGATGATCACTCATGCGAGCCTGGTGAACTACCTGGCCCGGGTCCGGCAGACCTACCAGCACCTGGCCGGCCGCACGCTGCTGATCTCGCCGGTATCCTTCGATGGCAGCGTCAGCGCGCTGTACGGCTGCCTGCTATCCGGCGGGCAGCTGTGCCTGGGTGCGGTGGATGAGGACCTGCCCGCCCTGGCCGCCAGGGCCGGCGGGTTCACCTTCCTCAAGGCGACGCCCAGTCACCTGCCGCTGCTCGCCCGGCTGCCTGCAAGCTGCGTTCCCGCCGGGCAGATGATGCTAGGCGGGGAGGCGGTGCCGGCCGCACTACTGCGCGAATGGCGGCAGCGGCATCCCGGTCTGGGCCTGGTCAACCAGTACGGGCCGACCGAGACGACGGTAGGCTGCCTGGACTATCAGATGAGCCCGGCTGACCCGGTCCCGGACCTGGTCCCGGTCGGCCGCCCGGTGTGGAACACCCGGGTGTTCGTGCTGGATGAGAACCTGCAGCTGGTGCCGCCGGGGGTAGCGGGGGAGCTGTACCTGGCGGGCGCTCAGCTGGCGCGGGGGTACCTGAGCCGGCCAGGACTGACTGGGGAGCGGTTCACCGCGTGCCCGTTCGGCGCGGCCGGGGAGCGAATGTACCGGACCGGGGACCTGGCCCGGTGGAACCAGTCCGGACAGATCGAGTACCTGGGCCGGGCCGATGACCAGGTCAAGATCCGCGGGTTCCGGATCGAGCTTGGCGAGATCGAGGCGGTCCTCGCGAGCGTGCCTGGGGCGGGGCAGGCGGCGGCGGCGGTGCGAGAGGATCAGCCCGGGGATAAGCGGCTGATCGGGTACGTCGTGCCGGACCCCGGTGCCGGGCTCGACCCGGCGGTACTGCGGGAAGCGTGCGGGCGGGTGCTGCCCGGATACATGGTGCCAGCTACGGTTATGGTGCTGGACGCGCTGCCGCTGACCACCAACGGCAAGCTGGACCGGCGGGCGCTGCCCGCCCCGGAGTACGCCGCGGGCGGTGGCGGGGCTCCAGCCAGCCCCCGGGAACAGGCACTATGCGAATTGTTCGCGCAGGTGCTGGGCCTGGACCGGGTCGGGGTCGAGGACAGTTTCTTCGACCTGGGCGGCCACTCCCTGCTCGCCGCAGTACTCGTCGCCCGCCTCGCGGACCGGCTCGGCCTAAAGGTCAGCCTGAGAACCTTCATGACCAACTCCTCCGTCCGCGCCATCGACGGATACCTGGACCGCCAACACAACTGGCGATTACCGGGCGGGTGAGGTTAGAGCTGCCTCCAGTCCTGGCCGGGGTCGCGGACGGCGCTGGCCAGGATCCGCTTCAGCGCGGCGGTCCAGACCTCCGGCGTGCTTTCCTCGAATTCGTCGAGGTTGAAATGCAGACTGCCGCTCACGGCGCCGTCCGGCTGCGGGCTCAGGTGCCACTCCGTGCCGCTGAGGATGTCGGAGCTCTCGGCCTCGTCCAGCAGGACTTCGTCTACCTCCTTGGCTCCCTCGGCGATGGGGAGGATCATCTCGCCGTACTGAGACGGCGTTTGCAAGATAAGAACCTGTGACGTCCGCGTGTCCTCGCGTGACCTGATGTAGTCAGGGAACGCCTGCTCGAGCACGCCGATCGGCAGCTCGTTCGCCATGGCATCGATGAACGTCTCCCTGGTTTTCAGGACGATATCGCGGAAGCTGGTGCAGTCGGCGATCTCGGTCCGGAACGGCACGACGTTGAGGAACAACCCCACGGTGTTATGGAACTCCAGCTCAGTCCGGCCCGCGGTGCCCGCTCTTACCGTCAGGTCGGTAGCGCCGCTGATCTGGTGCGCGAGCACGTAGATAGCCGAGAGCAAGACCATGAACCGGGTACCCCGGGTGGCGTTCGCGAGAACGGCCGCGGCGCCCATGGTGTCCGCGTCGATGCCGAAGACGTGCAGCGAGTACGGCCGGGAATACCGCTCCGGGTGCCCATGGTCGTTCGGCATCTCGTATTCCCGTGCGCCGTCGAGTTTCTCCGCCCAGTAGCTCAGCGCTCCGTCGTCGGACGTGTCCTCGGCGTTGGCCCGCTGCCACTCGGCGTACTCGCGGTACTGGCGCATCTGCGGCAGCTTCGGCGGGGTGCCGCTGACCCTGGCCGCGTAGAACGCGCCGAGGTCGCGCAGGATCACCTGAAACGACCAGCCGTCAGAGACCGAGTGGTGCACGGTCAGGAGCAGGGCGCTGTCCCGGTCGTCGAACCGGCACAGCAGCGCGCGCAGCAGCGGCACCTCGCGTGCGCTGATCGTGCCTGCCTGGACCTCGAGGATCAGTTCCTGGATGATCATGTCCCGGGACTTGCCGGAGACCGGCGGCAGGCCCCTGACCTCCAGCGGCACCTGGCACGGCGGGCACACCATCTGGTACGGCGGATCGGCGTCCCTGATCACCAGGGTGCGCAGCAGCTCATGGCGCGCGACCACGTCGTCGAGCGCGCCCTGCAGCACCGCCAGATCCACCGCACCGGTGACACGGAGCGCGGAAACGATCACGAACCGGCCGCCGAACGGCCCGCCGTCGTCGCCCTGGTCCATGGTGAGGAACCATTCCTGGGTGAAAGACAGCGGGTACCGCTTGGCTTCTTGGTCCAGCGCCACCGAGGTGTCCGTCATTGCCGCAACTCCCTTGCCATACCTGATTAATTGCGCGTGTCAGCACTGGTCATTGCGTCGCGTCTGGCGTGCGGGCGGCCTGGGAGCACCTTCGGCGTGCCGGTTTTACCATTTCATCCCCCGGCGGTGCGCTTGCCGGGTGAACTGAGGTTAGAGCTGCCTCCAGTCCTGGCCGGGGTCGCGGACGGCGCTGGCCAGGATCCGCTTGAGCCCGGCCGTCCAGCCCTTCACCGTGCTTTCCTCGAATTCGTCGAGGTTGTAGTGCACACTGCCGCTCACGGCGCCGTCCGGTTTCGTGTTCAGGTACCACACTGTGCCGCCGTGGGGATGTCGGAGCTCTCGGCCTCCTCCAGCAAGACTTCGCCTATATCCTTGGCTCCCTCGGCGAGGGGGAGGACCATCTCGCCGAACTGAGACGGCGGTGCCGAGATGATGAACTGTGACATCCGCTTGTCCTCGCGTGACCTGATGTAGTCAGGGAACGCCTGCTCGAGCACGCCGATCGGCAGCTCGTTCGCCATGGCATCGATGAACGTCTCCCTGGTTTTCAGGACGATATCGCGGAAGCTCGTGCAGTCGGCGATCTCGGTCCGGAACGGCACGACGTTGAGGAACAACCCCATGGTGTTATGGAACGCAAGCTCGTTCCGGCCCGCGGTGAAGGCGCGCACCGTCAGGTCGGTAGCGCCGGTGATCTGGTGCGCGAGCACGTAGATAGCCGAGAGCAAGACCATGAACAGGCTACCCCGGGTGGCGTTCGCGAGAACGGCCGCGGCGCCCATGGTGTCCGCGTCGATGCTGAAGACGTGCATCGAGTACGGCCGGGAATACCGCTCCGGGTGCCCGTGGTCGTTCGGCATGATCGTATTCCCGTGCGCCGTCGAGTTTCTCCGCCCAGTAGCTCAGCGCTCCGTCGTCGGACGTGTCCTGCGGCGTTGGCCCGCTGCCACTCGGCGTACTCGCGGTACTGGCGCATCTGCGGCAGCTTCGGCGGGGTGCCGCTGACCCTGGCCGCGTAGAACGCGCCGAGGTCGCGCAGGATCACCTGAAACGACCAGCCGTCAGAGACCGAGTGGTGCACGGTCAGGAACAGGGCGCTGTCCCGGTCGTCGAACCGGCACAGCAGCGCGCGCAGCAGCGGCACCTCGCGTGCGCTGATCGTGCCTGTCTGGACCTCGAGGATCAGTTCCTGGATGATCATGTCCCGGGACTTGCCGGGGACCGGCGGCAGGCCCCTGACCTCCAGCGGCACCTGGCACGGCGGGCACACCATCTGGTACGGCGGATCGGCGTCCCTGATCACCAGGGTGCGCAGCAGCTCATGGCGCGCGACCACGTCGTCGAGCGCGCCCTGCAGCACCGCCAGATCCACCGCACCGGTGACACGGAGCGCGGAAACGATCACGAACCGGCCGCCGAACGGCCCGCCGTCGTCGCCCTGGTCCATGGTGAGGAACCATTCCTGGGTGAAAGACAGCGGGTACCGCTTGGCTTCTTGGTCCAGCGCCACCGAGGTGTCCGTCATTGCCGCAACTCCCTTGCCATACCTGATTAATTGCGCGTGTCAGCCTTGCGGTTGAGCACGTGGTCCATCTCCCCGGCCGTGGGTGCCTTGAAAAGGTCGGCCATCGATACCCGGACACCGAGGGCGGCGCTGATGCGCCCGGCCAGTACCATTGCCTCTATCGAGCGGCCGCCGAGGTCGAAGAAGTCGCTGTCGATGCCGCACCTGGCCACTCCAAGCACCTGGGCGAACAGCTCACACAGCAGTTCCTGCTGGGGCGTGGTGGGCGCCTGGTACGGCAGCAGGCCGGACAGTTCCGGCACTGGCAGTGCGGCGACATTGACCGTGCCCGCCAGCGTCGCTGGGATGTCGTCGACAACCACGATAGCCGCTGGCATGCTGCCGTTACTGAGCGTTTTCCTGGCGTAGGCATGCAGCTCAGGTACGTCCAGACCGGGGCCGGCCGGGACGACGTAGGCGATCAGGCATTGGTCAGCCTGGCCGGCGCCATGCTCGATGACCGTAACGTCGGCGAGCCCAGGATAGGCAGCCAAGGCTGAGCTGACTTCACCGATGCTTTCAGAATCCATCAACGGCTCACCGTCCATCTGCGGGTGCGGCAAGGATGCCGGACTGGCTAACTGCCGGGTTACCCCCCTCACGGTCGCAGGGCGGGAAAGCCGCTGCACCTTCCCGATTGCGGCCTGACCTGGGCCAGCGTCCCCGGTGCTGAGCCGGTTCGCGCGCAATGCCGAAGGTGCTGACACACGGCCGGACCTGCGAGAGTGCGGGGACGGGAGGCTGGCATACCTGTCGAAATGAGGATCACCATGGCGAATCCCTTCGAAGACCCAGACGCTTCCTACCGCGTACTCGTGAACCACGAGGGTCAGTACAGCCTGTGGCCGGCGTCCCAGCCCACGCCGAATGGCTGGAGCGTCGCGCACGACACGGACTCTCGGGTCAGCTGCCTTGAGTACATCGAGAAGAACTGGACCGACATGCGCCCTCTGAGCCTGATCAAGGCTCAGGGCGGCTGATCTGCGTCCCTTCGTCGAAGCGACGCAAGCTTCTGGGTAACCCGACGGTCCGGGCCATCGACAGATACCTGGATCAGTAAGCCGGCGTCGCCCGCTTACAGCATCGTAAGAGAGGAAAAATGGCTTCCGGGCAAATAGCTTTGTATCGAGTCGCTAATCCAATTTACCTTGGATGATTCCGGGTACTCCACGGGAAGTGAGAAGAAGGATGACCAGCACGACGTCCGCGTCAAGCACACCAAAGATACCCGACGCGCTGATGGCGGAACTCGCCGCCGTGCCAGGCCGTTTGGTCTCGGCTTGGGCCGCGCACGACGCCGAGGCTTTCTCCCGGCTATTCATTCAGGACGGCACGATGATCCTGCCGGGCGTGTACAAGAAGGGTCGCGACGAGATCCGGCAATTCATGGAGGCTGGATATGCCGGGCCGTACAAGGGAACCAGTGTCACCGGAACGCCGCTCGAGGTCAAGCCGCTCGGCGCCGACGCCTTCGCGCTGGTGACCGTCGGTGGAGTGCTCGGGCCTGGCGAGAAGGAAGTGTCGACCAAGCAGGCGATCCGCGCGTCCTGGATCCTCGTCAAGGACGACGGTACGTGGCGGCTGGCGGTCTATCAGAACTGCCCGCGCGACCCGGTTAGCTGATTGCCAGAAGCAAGGTGCGTTCGCCAGGCTGGCTGGACCGCCTGGCGGCAAGGAGGGTTCGCCTAGTGGCCGATGGCGGCGGCCTTTTAAGGCTGCCAGGACGCGTAAGTGTCCTCGTGGGTTCGAATCCCACGCCCTCCGCACTGAGATCCGCACGTCTAAGCACGTGGCCGTTAATGCTCGCCGACTGCTCCTGGCGATGCTGATCACCGCCGCGTTAGTTCAGGACCGCGGCGTGGCAAGGCCGCTGCTGTGGAACCTGCGGAAAGCTTTCCCCTCCATCAGGCTGGCGTGGGCCGACGGCTGAGGTGGGAAGCTCGTCAGGTGGGTCAAGTCCCGCCTTCCCCACGCCATCAAGCCCTGCCCAGCCGGCATCGCAGCCCAGCAGCAGGCCTCGCACGTCGAACAAGACCGCCTCGGCGGTCTTCCTCGGAATCGTCCAACGTCGATCGCTACGCAGCATGGCCCGGTGACGTTCGTGACCGCCGCCGCCTGGTCGGTACTGGCGGCGACGGTCACGTCGCTGCTGCGTGGCCGTTACATCTACCCGGCAACGGCAGCGTCAGGAAAAGACAGTGCTAAGAAGGAAGACAGGCCGCGAAGCCCTTCGGCGCTTGCTGGTTCGGGTTCTGGTTGAAGAACAGGCCCGCGCACTCCGTCAGGAATCCCGGATCCTCCTCGGGAATGTAGTGACCCGAGTCGGGCGCCACGATCGCGTGCACGTCCGAGTCCACACTCGCCATCGACGTGGCCACCGCGGTCCCGAAGCTGTCCTGGCCGCCCATCGCCGCCACCGGTATGGTCAGCTTCGGCGTGGCGGTGTTCTGGTCCCAGGTCGCGTCCGCTGAGAATGCCCGGTAGTAGTTGTAGCCAGCCTCGCGGTTCTCCGGGCAGTTGTAAGCGCCGTACCATGTGTTCTTGTCCTGGTTGGTGATCGCGCCGGCCTTGTTGGCGAAGCTGTACAGGTAGTTCAGGTACGCCACCTCCGCCTCTCGGTTGTTGATGATGTTCTCCGGCGTCGGCGGGGCGGCCATGTTCAGGTCGAAGTGGAAGCTGAAGCCGAAGTTGGCCTCCAGGCCGAACCCGTTGAGCTCAGAGTCGAGAACCATCAGCCGGTCTACCGACTGCGGATAGAGCCGGGCGTACGCGTAGCCGATCCCCACCCCGAGGTCATGCGCGAGGATCGAGACGTTCCCGAATCCCAGCGCCGTGACCGCGTCGTGCAGGAGCGTCGCGGTGTCGGCCGTGGTATATCCGAAGTTGGTGGGGATGGCTGAATTGCCCAGCCCCGGCAGATCGAACGCGATCACCGTGTGGGTCTTGGCCAGGCTCGGCATCACCGTGTGCCACTCCCACCAGGTCATAGGCCAGCCGTGCATGAGCACGAGGACCGGTCCTGACCCGCCGATGACGAAATGAAGCGAATCGCCGGGGACCGCGACCATTCCCTGCTGGAATCCGGCCAGCGTGGGACTCGCGGGAGCCACGCAGGCGCCGGACGTGCTAGATGCCGCCTGCGCCGGTAGCCCGTGCGCCGCCTGCGCGGGTGCGGCATCGATCGCCGCGACCGCGCCGGACACCCCCAGCGCCACCACAAGGCCGCCGACGGCGTAGCGTCGCCATCCGCGCGCGGGATTGGCTTTGCGCAGCAGCCGCGCTACCGCTGCTGCGGACCGTTTTCCTGCATGTGACATGCCGATTCCTCCGATTCGGGCAGTGATACGGGCTTGCGTACGGACCAGGGTCCACCGCACCACTTAGTAGGCCTGCCTCCAGATACGCAGGCACCTCCTGGATTGCCAAGCTGATCAGGCGTTTCCTGAGTGGGCTGCCGTGGTTGCAGAGCCGCAATCCGCAATATGCGGGAGCGGCCAGCAGATGCGATCGTCGACAGTAAATCTCGTTAGCGGTGCTGCTATGGGAGGATATGGTGCAGAAGACCGACGTTCCGGCGCGAGAGCAGCTTGTTCAGCGCGCGTCCGGACTTGTGCCGGTGCTGCAGAAGCACGCGGCCTGGTCGGAAGAGAATCGGCGTCTTCACGAGGAGTCGATCGAGGCCCTGGCAGACGCCGGTATCTTCCGTATGCGGGTACCAGTGCGCTACGGCGGATACGAGTCCGACACGCGAACCCTGGTCGACGTGGCCACCGAGCTCGGCCGGGCCGACGGCTCCGCCGCGTGGACCGCGTCGGTGTACTGGATTCCGGGGTGGATGACGTGCATGTTCCCCGACCAGGTTCAGGACGAGGTGTTCTCTACCCCGGACGTCCGGGTGTGCGGGACGCTAAGCCCGAGCGCGCTCGCCATACCGACCGATGGAGGCATCGTCGTCAACGGCAAGTGGGGATTCGTCAGCGGGGCGCTGCACAGCCACTGGCAGGAGATCGTCGCGATCCTGGTCGGTGGCGAGGGCGAGCCGATGCCGGTCGTCGCGCTGGCGCCGATATCGGACCTGCAGATCATCGACGACTGGTACACGTCGGGCATGAAGGGCAGCGGCAGCGTCAGCACGGCCGCGACGAACCTGTTCGTCCCGCAGGAGCGTGTGCTGCCGATCGGCGCGATCCTGCAGGGTCTGTCCGCCTCGCCGCAGAGCGCCGCCGCTGAGATTTACCGGGCGCCCATGCTCCCGGTCGCTTCCGCATCCTCGGTCGGCTGCGTCGTCGGAATGGCAAAGGCCGCGAAGGAAGCATTCTTCGCGCGGCTGCCCGAACGCAAGATCACCTATACGGGCTATAGCAAGCAAGCCAAGGCACCGCTGACCCATCTCCAGGTCGACGCGGCGGTCATGAAGATCGACGAGGCGGAGTTTCACGCCCACCGCCTGGCCGAGCTGGTTGACACCAAGGGTGTCCGGAACGCCCCGTGGACCGTTGAGGAACGAGTCAGTGCCCGCGCCGACCTCGGCGCGGTGTGCCGCCTCGCCAAGGAAGCCGTGGACATCCTGGCTACCGCCAGCGGCGGCTCATCCATCTACAGTGACCAGCCGATCCAGCGGATCGCACGCGACGTCAACGCGGTCACCATGCATGCCCTGATGCATCCGGACACCAACGCCGAGCTCCACGGGCGGATCCTGTGCGGGCTCGAGCCCGACACGCTCTACATCTGACTAACGAGGATGGTCCGTGCCGGGCGGCTTACCGCCACCGGCACGGACCTTGGCGTGTCTGCGGTGCCGGCACCGTGACGGGCCGGTTCGTACGCAATGTCGAAGGTGCCGGCGGTGGCCCGTCCTGCCACGCTGCTGGGGCGGGAGGACCATCTGGGTAGCTGGCCGGATCTGTGGGGTCGGCCGCTTCGGACTGCCTCGGGGAGGACACATGCCTTCGGGCATTGCCTACCGGAATGGGGATCGCCGTGGCGAATCCGCTTGAGGCCTCACGGGAGGTTGCCGAGGCGACCTGGCCTGAGCTGTTCCAAGAGCAAGTCAGGCGGGTGCCGGATGCTCCGGCGATAGTCTCCGGCGGCGGCTCGGTTTCGTATGCTGAGCTGAACGCGCGGGCGAACCGGCTGGCGAGGTTCCTGGTGTCGCGGGGTGCGGGACCGGAAGGTCTGGTCGCTATCGCAATGCCTCGTTCGGTGGAGATGGTCGTTGCTGTGCTGGCGGTGCTGAAGGCCGGTGCCGGCTACGTCCCGGTCGATCTGGCCTATCCGGCGGACCGGATCTCGTACATGCTCGCCGAAGCCTGCCCGGTCGCGGTACTGACCACGATGGTGGGCGGGCGTGACCTGCCGGACGGGGCGCCGCGGGTGGCACTGGACGACCCGGCCACCGCGGCGGCGGTCTCCCGGCTGGACGGCACTGACCTGGCCGCAGGTGAGCGGACCGCTGTGCTGCGACCGCCCAGCCCGGCCTACGTGATCTACACCTCCGGCTCGACCGGACGGCCCAAGGGGGTCGTGACTGAGCACCGCAACCTGACCGATCTGGTCTCCTGGATAGGCGCCCAGTTTTCCGCCGGGGAGCTTTCCAGGACCCTGGCCGCGAGCTCGCTCAGTTTCGACTTCTCGGTATTCGAGATCCTCGCCCCGCTGGCGTGCGGCGGGGCCGTGGAGATCGTGCGGAACGTGTTCGCGCTGGCGGACGAGTTCGAGGATCCGGAGCACGAGCGGATGATCAGCGGTGTACCGTCGGCGATCTCGAATGTCATCAGCACATCCAAGGTCGGCGTCCGGGCGCGGACCGTGGTGCTGGGCGGGGAGGTGTTCACGCCCCGTGCCCTTTCGCTCATCCGGGCGACGTGGCCCGGGGCGCGGGTGGTTAATATTTACGGCCCGACGGAGACGACGGTGTATGTCACGTCGTGGAGTCCGGTCGATGAGGCAGACCTGGTTCCGACGATCGGCCGACCGAACGGGAATACGCGGCTGTTCGTGGTGGACGAGCGCCTGGCGCTAATGCCACCGTGGGTGGCGGGGGAGTTGTACGTGGCGGGGGCGGGCCTGGCGCGGGGGTATCTGGGGCGGCCGGGGCTGACTGCGGAGCGGTTCGTGGCGTGCCCGTTCGGGCTAACGGGGGAGCGGATGTACCGGACCGGGGACCTGGCCCGGTGGAACCAGGCGGGCGAACTGGAGTACCTGGGCCGCGGTGATGACCAGGTGAAGGTGCGGGGGTTCCGGATCGAGCTCGGCGAGATCGAGGCAGTGCTGGCTGCCCAGCCGGGGGTGGCGCAGGCCGCAGTGGTGGTGCGGGAAGACCGGCCCGGGGACAAGCGGCTGGCTGGGTACGTGGTCCCGGCGGGCGCGGTGCTGGACCCGGCCGTGCTGCGGGAGGCGGCGGGGCGGGTGCTGCCGGGGTATATGGTGCCCGCCGCGGTGGTGGTGCTGGACCGGGTGCCGCTGAACGCGAACGGGAAGCTGGACCGGCGGGCGCTGCCGGCCCCGCAATTCGCGGCCGCGGGCGGCCGGAGAGAGCCCGCGACCGCCAGAGAGCGGGCCCTGTGTGAGGTGTTCGCGCAGGTCCTGGACCTCAGCCAGGTCGGGCCCGAGGACAGCTTCTTTGACCTGGGCGGGCATTCGCTGCTGGCGACACGACTGATATCGCGGATCAGGACCGTCCTGGGTGCTGAGCTATCTATCCGGGGGGTGTTCGACAACCCCACCGTGGCGTCACTGGCCGGCGTGCTGGAAGGGGCGGAGGCGGCCCGGCCACCCCTGACCCGGGCCGCGCCGCGGCCCGAACGGCTCCCAGTGTCGTTCGCGCAACAGCGGCTGTGGTACCTGGAACAGTTCAACGGTCCGGGTACGGCCTACAACCTGCCGTTCGCGTGGCGGCTGCACGGCTACCTCGACACCGCCGCGCTGACCGCGGCGCTCGGGGATGTGGTAGCCAGGCACGAGTCGCTGCGCACCGTGTTCGCGGTCGAAGGCGGGCAGCCTTATCAGCGCATCATTCCGGCCGGGCAGGCCGCCGTCCCGGTCACCGTCTCTACCGCCGTGCCAGAGGAACTGCCCGCCTTGGTGGAGGCGGCGGCGCGGCACGAGTTCGACCTGGCCGCCGAGCTGCCCATCCGGTCGTGGGTGTTCACGCTGGCCGAGCAGGAGCATGTGCTGGTCCTGTTGTGTCATCACATCGCCAGTGACGGCTGGTCGATGCAGGTGCTGATGGCCGACCTGGCCGCGGCGTACGCGGCCCGGTGCGACGGGCGGGCACCGGGCTGGGGCACCCTGCCGGCGCAGTACGCGGACTACGCCCTATGGCAGCGGGACATGCTGGGCGGCGACCAGGATCCCGGCAGCATCATCTCCCGTCAGGTCGCCTACTGGACCAAGGCTCTGGCCGGGCTGCCAGATGAGCTGATGCTGCCCGCTGACCGGCCGCGGCCGGCCGAGCCGTCCCAGCGCGGCGCGGCGGTCCGGTGGCAGCTGGCGGACGCGGGCCTCCACGCGGAACTGGCCGACCTGGCGCGCGCGCATCAAGCGACCGTGTTCATGGTGCTGCACGCGGGCATGGCCGCCCTGCTGTCCCGGATGGGTGCCGGCACCGACATCCCGCTGGGGTCGGTGGTCGCGGGGCGAACCGATGAGGCGGTGCATGACCTGGTCGGGTTCTTCGTGAACACCCTGGTGCTGCGGGCTGACCTGTCCGGCGATCTCACCTTCGCCAGCCTGCTGGACCAGGTCCGGGAAACCGATCTAGCCGCCCAGGCTCACCAAGACGTTCCCTTCGAGCACCTGGTCGGGGTGCTCAACCCGCACCGGGCGCCGGGCCGGCATCCGCTATTCCAGGTCATGATCGTCTCCGACGACGACACCGGTACCAGTCGGTGGCAATTGCCGGGCTTGCGCACCGAAGCGGAGCCGGTCTCTGTGAGCGGCGCTAAATTCGACCTGAACTGCATCTTCCGGCAGCACTATGCCGACGACGGCACGCCCGGCGGAATCAGCTGTACCTTCGAGTTTGCCCTCGACCTGTTCGACCAGGCCACCGTCCAGGCTCTCGCGGGACGGCTGATGATGCTGTTGCGCCATGCCGCTCACGACCCGGGCCGGCGGGTGGGTGAGTTTGACCTGCTCACCGAGCAAGAACAGGACCGGCTGCTGGGCCAGGGGACGGATGCGGCGGAATTGACGTTGCCGGGACTGTTTGAGGCGCAGGTGGCGCGGGTTCCGGACGCGGTGGCGGTGGTGTATGAGGGTGCGGGGTTGTCATATGCGGAGCTGGATGGGCGGGCGAACCGGCTGGCGCGGTATCTGGTGTCTCTGGGGGCGGGACCGGACCGGCCGGTGGCGGTGGCGATGGAGCGGTCTGTTGAGCTGGTGGTGGTGCTGCTGGCGGTGCTGAAGTCGGGGGCGGCATACCTGCCGGTGGATCTGGAGTACCCGGCCGAGCGGGTGCGGTTCATGCTCGGCGACGCCCGGCCGGCGCTGCTGGTCTGTGACCGGGTGATGGCGGCGCGGGTGCCGGGCGGGGATGTACCGCGGGTGGTCGTGGACGATGCGGTCTGCGCGGTGACGGTGGCGGCGTTTGCCGCGGGGCGGCTAGATGACCGGGAACGTGTCGCGCCTCTGGTGCCGAAACATCCTGCCTATGTGATTTACACCTCGGGGACGTCCGGGCGACCCAAGGGGGTGGTGGTGTCGCACGGCAATGTGGCGCGGCTGGTGGCGCAGACCCGGGGATGGTTTGATTTCGGGCCGGGTGATGCGTGGACGTTGTTTCATTCGTATGCGTTTGATTTCTCGGTGTGGGAGATGTGGGGGGCGCTGGCGGCCGGGGGTCGGCTGGTGGTGGTACCGCACCTGGTGGCCCGGTCACCAGCGGAGTTCCGGGAACTGCTGGCCGCGGAGCGGGTCACGGTGCTGAGCCAGACGCCGGCGGCGTTCTATCAGTTGATGGGCGCGTGGGGGGACGGTACTGATCTGGCGGTGCGGTATGTGGTCTTCGGCGGCGAAGCGCTGGACTGCGGGCAGGTGGCGCGGTGGGCACGGGGGATGCCGGGGGCTCCGGTGCTGGTGAATATGTACGGGATTACCGAGACCACGGTGCACGTGACCGGGTACGTGGTAGATGCCGCCGCCGAGGGATCGGCGTCCGTGGTCGGGACGCCGATCCCGGACCTGCGGGTGTTCGTGCTGGATGAGCGGCTCAGGCTGATGCCCCCCGGGGGGATGGGAGAGATGTATGTGGCGGGGGCAGGACTGGCCCGGGGGTACCTCAACCGGGCGGGACTGACCTCGGAGCGGTTCGTGGCGTGTCCGTTCGGGGCGCCTGGAGAAAGGATGTACCGGACCGGGGATCTGGCCCGGTGGAACGCCGCCGGGCAGCTGGAGTACCGGGGGCGGGCTGATGATCAGGTGAAGATCCGCGGGTTCCGGGTGGAGCTGGGCGAGATCGAGGCGGTGCTGACTGCCCAGCCGGGGGTGGCGGAGGCCCGGGCGGTACTGCGTGAGGACCGGCCAGGGGATAAGCGGCTGGCCGGGTATGTGGTCGCTGCGGAGGGGGCGGTGCTGGACCCGGCCGTGCTGCGCGAGGCCGCGGCCCGGGTGCTGGCGGGGTACATGGTGCCCGCCGCTGTGGTGGTGCTGGAGGCGCTGCCGCTGACCGCGAGCGGCAAACTCGACCGCCGTGCCCTGCCTGTGCCGGACTACGCGGCCGGCGCGAGGACGTTCCAGACCCCGGCCAGCGCCAGGGAGCGGGCCTTGTGCGAGCTGTTCGCGCAGGTCCTGGGCCTCGACCAGGTCGGCGTGGAAGACAGCTTCTTCGACCTGGGCGGCCACTCTCTGCTCGCCGCCGTGCTCGTGGCCAGGCTGACGGAGCGGATGGGCATCAAGATCAGCCTGAAGAACTTCATAGGCAACCCGACGGTCCGGGCCATCGGCAAGTACGTGGACCAGTAGGCGAAGTCGGCTTCCCGGGATCGGATGCGGGAAAGGTTTACAGGGCTTTCCAGTCCTGGTCAGGGTCGCGGACGGCGCCGGTCAGGATTTGCCGCAGGCCGGCGGCCCAGCCCGCTACGGTGCTCTCGTCGAACTCGTCGGGATTGAACAGCACGCCGCTGCATAGCCCGCCGTCTGGTGTCGGGGTCAGACCCCACACCAGGCCGGTGGGGATGTCGTGGTGGCGGCTCTCTTCCAGCAGGTACTGGTGTACCTCGCGGGCGCCGTCGGCGATGGGGAAGACGACGTCGCCGAGCTGCGTCGGCGTTTCCGAGATGATGAACTGTGACGTCCGCAGGTCCTCGCGTGATTTCACGAAATCGGGAAATGTCTGCTCGATCACGGTGACCGGGAGCTCGTGCGCGAGGGCGTCGACGAAAGTTTCCTTTGCGCGGATGAGGATGTCGCGGAAGCTCGCGCAGTCGGCCAGGTCGGTACGGAACGGCAGCACGTTGATGAACAATCCCATGGTGTCCTGGAACTGTTCTTCGCTGCGGCCGGCGGTGAATGCCCGTATCGCCAGGTCGGTGGCGCCGGTGATGTTGTGGGCTAGCACGTAGAAGGCCGAGAGCAGGACCGTGAAAGTGGTGCTGCGGGCCCGGGTGGCGAGCGCGGAGGCCGCGGACATGACGCCGGCGTTGATGGTGTCGTTGTACAGCGAGTACGGGCTGGAGTAGCTGTCCAGGTGCCCGTGGTCGTTCGGTATGGTGAATTCGCGTCCGCCGCGGAGCTTGTCCTGCCAGTATCTCGGCGCGCCGTCCTCGGCTGTGCTGGTGGCGCTGGCCTTCTGCCATTCTGCGTACTCGCGGTATTGCCTGACCTCTGGCAGCTTCGCCGGAAGGCCGCTGCGCCGGGCCGCGTAGAAGGCACCGAGGTCGCGCAGGATCACCTGGAGCGACCAGCCGTCTGATACCGAGTGATGCACGGTCAAGACCAGGGCGCTGTCGCGGTCATCGAACCTGCATAGCAGCGCCCGGAGCGTGGGTACTTCCTGGGCGCTGATCCGGCCGGCTTCGGCTTCGGCGATCAGTTCCTGTGCGACGATGTCCCTGGATTTGCCGGTGGCCGACGGCAGGTCCTTGACTTCGAGCGGCACCTGGCATGGCGGGTATATCTCCTGGTAGGGCGGGTCGGCGTCCCTGATTACGAGGGTGCGGAGCAGTTCGTGACGTGCGACCACGTCGTCGAGCGCGCCCTGGAGCAGCGCGAGGTCCACGTGACCGGTGATGCGGACCGCGCAGACCAGCAGGAACCTGGGGCCGAACGCCCCGCTATCACCGCCGTGGTCGAGGGTGACGAACCATTCCTGGGAAAAAGACAGCCGGTACCGCTGAGGCTCCGGCGCGAGCGAGGACGTAGTCATGCCGTCTTTTCCCTTACTTTCGCTGGTCAGTGCTGATGCCGTACCTAACCACCTTCAGCAGGGCGGGAAGGCCGGCACACCTTCGCCGTTGCGCTCAGTCGGAGATGATTACTTGCTCGGCTACCTCGGTCCCGGTATCGGGCGCGGCCGGCCGGGTTCGCTCGCCCCACCGCGCCACTGCGGGGGCGGCCAGGCCGAGCAGGACGAACCACGCGCCGAGCAGCACGAAGCCGAGTTGGCCGCCGGCCAGCACGAGCCCGATCAGGACAAACGGGGAGAGCGCTTGCCCGGCGCCGTTGCCCATGCCGACCAGGGCCTGGTACTGCCCCTGCGCGTGTTCTGGCGCCAGCCCGAAGTCGAGGGCGAACGTGCCGGAGGAGTGCCACAGCTCGCCGTAGGTGTGCAGCACGACGGCCGCGGTTAGCAGCAGCAGCGCGGCCCAGGCGGGGATGCCGGTCGCCAGGCCCATCGCCGAGCAGCTGACCAGGAAGATCACCCCGGCCCGACGGATTGCGGCGCCGCCCCGCTTGATGGTCTGCACGGTCTTGCCGATCCGTACCTGGAACAGCACCACGAGCACGGTGTTGACGATGACGAACGCCGAGACGCTCCACCGCGGCGCGTGAGTGTGGTAGACGACCCACACCGGCAGTAGCAGGGTGAGCACGAAGTACTGCATGTACATCGCGCCGGACAGCACCGCGTAGCCGAGGAACGGCCGGTCCTTCAGCGCGGCCACGACCGACTCCTCGTGCGCGCCTGGCAGCGGCTCGAACTTGGGCAGCCGGCCCACGATCGCGACGCCGATCAGGCTGGTCAGTGCCTGACCGAGGAACAGCGCGCGGTACGCGTTCACCGTGTTGAGCTGTATCGCGACGCCGCAGGTAGCCACGCCGAGTGAGACGCCCAGGTTGAAGACCGCCTGAGTCTGCGAGCGGAACGTGGTCGCCTCCTCGCCGCCGACCCGCCGCAGCAGCGTCACATCGGCCGTGACCGAGGCGCTCAGCGCGGCCCCTTGCACAGTGGCGACGATCAGGTAGCTGACGAAGTCGCGGGCGAACAGCACGAAGCCGACAGCCGACGCGGCCATCAGCAGCATGGCCAGCCGGTGAATATCCCGCGGCCCGCGCCGGTCGGCCAGGGCTCCCATCGGCATGGCGGCCAGCAGGCCCGCCAGGCCGGCGATCGTCAGGGCCAGGCCGGAGTTTTGCGGCGTCAGGTGCACCACCTTGATCGCGTACAGCGTCATGGCGGTGAGGATCAGCCCGATCCCGTACGTGTTGATCAACGTCGTTAGCAGGTAGATCCGTTGCGGACGCGACTCCGGCACGAGGGACTTCAGAGCGCGTCCGGGGTTCAGGCTCGGCATGCGCACCTCGCTTCACAAGTGACGACACCGGCCGGCCATTTGGCCGGCCGGTGTCGTGGGCAGGGTTCAGCTAACACAGGGAGCGGGCGAACGCGCGCACGTCGTTGACGAAGAGCTTGGGTTGCTCCATGGCGGCGAAGTGCCCGCCCCGCTCGAATTCGGTCCAGCGGGTCAGTGTGGGCAGGATCATCTCTGCCCACCGGCGGATCGGCCGCGACGCGTCCTTGGGGAAGACGGCCACGCCGACCGGCATCGCCAGCGGCCACGGCCCGGCCCAGGTGCGGCCGAAGTCAGCGTCGAGATGCTCGGATTCGTAGTACAGCTGCGCGCTCGACCCCGCGGTCGCCGTCAGCCAGTAGAGCGACACGTTGGTCAGCATGTGGTCCCGGCTTACCGCGTCCTCGGGCCGGTCCGTCGAGTCCGTCCACTCCTTGAATTTCTCCGCGATCCAGGCGAGCTGCCCGACGGGTGAGTCGGTCAGGCCGTAGGCGAGGGTCTGCGGGCGAGTGGCCTGGATCTTCATCCAGCCGAAGCCGTCCTGGAAGAAGTAACCGCCGAATTGCAGCCGCTCCATGTCCGACTCGGTCATCTCGGACATGAGCTGAGCCATGGCGGCGGGGTCGGGGGGCGGGAGCGTCACGCACATGTTGATGTGGACGCCGGCGACGTGCTCGGGATCGGCGAGGCCGACGCGCAGCGAGATCGGCGAGCCCCAGTCTCCGCCCTGCGCGATGTAGCGGGTGTACCCGAGGCGGCGCATCAGCTCCTTCCAGGCCAAGGCCACCCGCTCGGTGTCCCAGCCGAGCTGATGGGTCGGGCCGGAGAAGCCGTAGCCGGGCATCGACGGGATGATCACATGGAACGCATCGGCCGGGTCGCCGCCGTGCGCAGTGGGGTTGATCAGCGGATCGATGACATCGAGGAACTCCACGAAGGACCCGGGCCAGCCGTGGGTGATGATCAGCGGCATCGCGTTCGGTTCGGGTGAGCGGGCGTGCAGGAAATGCACCTGCACGCCGTCAATCTCGGTCAGGAAGTGAGGGAACTGGTTCATCCGCGCCTCGGCGGCGCGCCAGTCGAAGCTGGTGCGCCAGTACTCGGCGAGCTCCTTGATGTAGCTCAGCGGAGCGCCGCGGCTCCAGCCCACGCCGGGCATCTCGTCGGGCCAGCGGGTGGCCGCGAGTCGTTGCTTCAGGTCATCGAGCTGCGACTGCGGGACGTCGATCTTGAACTCGCGCATCGTGCACCTCTCCAGGATCCAAGGCCGTCGTTGGTCTGCGTCGCGGGTCAATCCCGGGCTGGGGTGGGCGGCGTGCCGGCCGACGGGCGCCCGGCACGTTGCAGCACCCGCCCCACCCGCACTGCGATGTCCGGATGCATCAGCGACATGGGGTCCGCGACCAGTCCGGCTACTCGGAGGAAGGCGTCGGTGACGACCGGGTCGTGCGCCGCGGCGGCTAGGACCGCCGGGATGTACTGGTTGACCAGGCGGATCTCGTCAGTCCGCTCGCCCTCGACGCCCGGATAGCCGAGGTCGGCGATGGCGGAGAACTGCCACGGCCCGGCGATCTGGCCCGCCATCTCGCCGAAGAACGCGGCCGGGTTCAGCGGTCCGGGGATCTGCAGGTGCTTGCGCAGGATCAGCGCCTCCATCCCGGCGACGGTCATGCCCTGGGCGTAGACCGGGTTGAAGCTGCACACGGCGTCGCCCATCACCAGCAGGCCGCCCGGGAAGCGGGTCAGCTGCTCGTAGTGGCGCCAGACACTGGCCGGGAACTTGAACTGCACCGGCTCGTCGACCGGCTCGGCGTCGTGGACGAACTCGTAGTGGTCGGGGAGCGGTAGCGACTTGATGTAGGCGAGGAAGCCCTCGGGGTCCGTTGGCGCATGGTCGCCGAGGACCCCGGTGAGGGACAGCTCGACGGTCTCGCCGTCAGGCAGCAGGTAGCAGAATACGCCGCGGGGAAACGCGGGCGTCCCGGCCTGGTTGATCGCGATGTCGGTGGTGAACGGGTTGCGCTTGAACCGGTAATGCCGCGTGGTATAGGCAAGATTGACCTTTATCTTGTCCTCCGGCGGCGCCTCGTAGCCGAGCTCACGCAGCCAGGCCGACATCCGCGAGCCGCGGCCAGTGATGTCGACCACCAGGTCGGCGAGCAGCACCTCGGGTTGGCTGCCCTGCTCACGGCGCTGGATCCGCGCCCCGGTGACCCGCGTCTTGTCCGGCGTCGTCTCCAGGCCCACGATGTCGTACCGCTCGAGGAAGCGCACGTTGGGAAGGGCCTGGACGTGCTTTCGGACGTGCTCCTCGAGGATCGGGCGGCCGGACGACACGCACACCAGGTCCGAGTCGGACGCCGCCAGCCGCTGGCCGTTGAAGTTCCACTGGATCTGGCCGTTGAAGTCGCCGAGCGTCACCCCGGCCTCGCTCATTCCCTGAGTAAGGCCAGGGAGCAGCTCCTCAAAGATCTCCTGGCCCCTGGCGACCAGGCAGTGCGCGTGGCGACCGTGCGGTACGCCGTTGCGGAAGCCGGTCACGCCGGTCAGCTCGTCGCGATCCACGACGACCACGTCGGCGTACTTCTCGGCGAGGACACGGGCGGCCAACAGGCCAGCCATGCCACCGCCGAGCACAACTGCGCGTTCTCCATGCTGGTCATGCGTCACGGTTGCCTCCTTGCGTGGCCCGCTGCACGTCGAAGCGGTGCTGGCGTCCTGGATAACCGGTTCGCGCCAGGGCCAGGTCCCAGGTGTCGGGTAGCCAATCCGGCGGCGCCCGGCGGGCACGGCCTTTCCTGCCGACTATCGCCTTCCTGCATTCCCGACGGTGACATCTGACCCTAGGTGGCGCATCTCTCGGATTGCGCTGCGCAAATGCCGAGCGCAATCCGGGAGATGCAGCTGACAGCGGACCGCTGTCATCGTCGCCTTAGACGTGCGCGGTGCGAGTTGGATCGGATCCGCGCAGCTTGGGCTGCGCGGCGGCTGTCACGAATAGTCGGATCGGGGCAACATGATGGAGTCCAATTCCGTTCAGGAGCGCTTTGCCTGGGTAATGGCGCAGACGCCAGACGCGATCGCGGTGTCGTCGCCCGCGGAGGCTCTTACCTACGCCGAGCTCGACGAGCGGGCCAATCGCATTGCCCGTCGGCTGATCGGCCTGGGGGTCAGGCCAGAAGACCCGGTCATGGTGCTGCAGGAGCGGTCCGTCGAGACGGTTGCCTCGATCCTGGGCATCGTTAAGGCCGGCGCCCTGTACCTGCCCTTGCACAGTGCATATCCGTTGCCTCGCCTGCAGTGGATCGCCGACAGCGTGGGCAGGCCCGTGCTGCTGGCGGACGCGATCATGCGCGAGCGCGGCCTGCCCGAGGTGCCCACGATTGTCTTCGTCGACTCGGATGCGGAACAGCGCTCGCTGACCGGCACCGACCCGGGCGTGCGGACCGGGCTTGATCGTCTGGTGCACGTGCTCTACACCTCGGGCTCGACCGGCGACCCGATGGGGGTCGCCGTCACTCACCGCGGTGTGCTCGGGCTCGCCCTCGACTCCTGCTGGGACGGCGGGGGCCAGGAGCGGATCTTGATGCTGGCGCCGTACGCGTTCGGCGTGTCCACCTACGAGCTGTGGGTGCCGCTGCTGCGTGGCGGCCGCCTGGTCCTCGCACCGCCAGGCCGCCTCGACGTCGGTACCTTGCGGAGGCTGATCACCGAGCACCAGATCTCCGCCGTGCACGTGACGGCTGGCCTGTTCCGGGTCGTGGCCGACGAGGCGCCGGAGTGCTTCGCTGGCGTGCGCGAGGTGCTGACCGGCGGGGACGTGATCTCGGCCAAGGCGGTGCAGCAGGTGCTCCAGGCGTGCCCTGACACTGTGGTCCGCGCGACCTACGGCGCGACCGAGATGTCGGCATTCATCACCAATTCGCCGATGCGGGCGCCCTACTCCATGGGCCTGACCGTGCCAGTCGGCCGCGGCATGGACAACACCCGGTTGCACGTGCTCGACGAGCACCTCAGGCCGCTGCCGACGGGTGAGATCGGTGACCTCTACGTCGCCGGGGACCGCCTCGCGCGCGGCTACTACCGGCGGCCCGACGTCACGGCCGAGCGTTTCGTCGCCGATCCGTTCGCCCGGGCTGGCCAGCGTATGTACCGCACGGGGGACCAGGTGCGGATGCGGCAGGACGGGCTGATCGAATTCGTCGGACGCTCAGGTGACCAAGTCAAGATCCGCGGTTACCGGGTCGAACTGGCCGAGGTCGAGAGCGTGCTCGCGGGATACCACGGGCTGGCGCACGCGGTCGTGGTCGCGCGCGAGGTCGAGGACGGCGAGAAGCGCCTGATCGCTTACGTTGTCGCCGAGGCGGGCCAGGTCGACACTGGGCTGGTCGACACTGGGCTGGTCGACACTGGGCTGGTCGACACTGGGCTGGTCGACATGCTGGTCGGGCTGCGGGCGCACGCGACGGAGTTCCTGCCCGAGTACATGGTGCCGTCGGCGTTCGTCACGCTCGATTCGCTGCCGCTGACCCCGAACGGGAAGGTGGATCGCAAGGCACTACCCGAGCCTGTGGTGGAAGCCTCGTCGAACTACCGCGCGCCCCAGACCGCGCGGCAGGAGATCCTTTGCTCGCTATTTGCCGAGGTGCTCGGGGTGCCCAGGGTCGGACTCGACGACAGCTTCTTCGACCTGCACGGAGAGTCGCTCATGGCGATGCGGCTGATCAGCACGATCCAGGACCGTCTGAGTATCGAGCTGCTGGTCTCCGACATCTTCGACGCGCCTACGGTTGCCGAGCTTGACCAGCAGGTCGAGAAGGCCCTGCAGCAGTCGCAGGCCTGAAGGCCAGGAGACGGGGCGAGATGACCGACAACCGGCCAGCGCTCTCGCTGAATCAGGAGTTCTTGTGCTCCCTGGACCACGGCGAGACCGCGGGAGCGCTCAGCCAGTGGTACACGGTAACCTACGGGCTGCGGCTGCGCGGCAACCTTGATGTCGGCGCGCTTTCGGCAGCGCTTGATGACGTCGTGGCCAGGCACGAGATACTCCGTACCGTCCTGCGCAAGGACGACGGCGGTCGGTATCAGCACCTGTACCCGCCGGGCCCGGTGCACCTGCAGGTGCGCGGCATCGGCTCGGCGGGCTTGGCGGACTCAGCCGACCGCGCCGCGTACGACCTGCTGAACGACGTGGAGGCCGAACCATTCAGCCACCGTGACGTGCCGCTGCTGCGGGCCGTGCTCGGCAGGCTCGGCGCGGACGACCACGTGCTCGCGCTGACGACGCACCACATCGCGTCCGACGCGTGGTCCATGCAGGTGATCATTACCGACCTCGCCGCCTGTTATGCGGCCAGGGCCGCCGGGCGGGTGCCCCGGCTACCCGGCGCGTGTCAGTACCGCGAGTTCGCCGCGTGGCAGCGGGCCACCGAGGAGTCCTGGTCTGGCGTCGCCAGCGGGCACTGGCGGGACCGCCTGCTCGGCGCTCGCCTGCACGCGCTTCCGGCCAGCCGGGTGCTGCCTGAAGGTGCCTCCGATCCGTACTCGGTGCACCGGTTCGTCATCGACAGGGAGCTGACCGAGGCGGCGGCCCGGGTCGCCAGGTCGGCCCGCAGCTCCCTGTTCGTCGTGCTGCTCGCGGCCTATAACCTGCTGGCCAGCCAGCTGACCGGGGAATCTGATCTGGCCGTGCCGATATTCACGGCAGGGCGCAATGAGCCGCGCTTCGCCGGGGTGGTGGGACCGCTGTACAACTTCCTGCCGATCCGGACCGACCTGGGCGGCTGCGGCAGTTTCGTTGACGTCATCGCGCGGACCAGGGCCAGCTGCCTGCAGGCCTACGCGAACGACATCCCGTTCCTGTTGATCCGAGCGCAAGCTGGTGACCTCATGGGGCCGTGCGGCGATGATCACCTAGCGGTCTGCGCGTTCGAGATGGTTCCGCCGCCTGCTCTGGCTGGCATCGAGCGGGCCGGTGACATCAGGTACTCAGAGCTCCGCGGCAGGCACACGTCCAGCCCTGTCGGGGCGAGCACGCCAAAGGGGATCCTATGGGCGCTTGACCACCTCCGGTCCGGAGAACTGGCCGGCGTCATCCGGTTCAGCCGGCACCGGTTCGACGACGGTGCCATCGCAGGGATCGCCACGCAGTACCGCCAGGTGCTCGCCACATCGGTCGCCGAGCCGGCCGCGCGGTTGGTCAAGTCATGACCAACACGCCGGGGGGCGCCGGGTCCAAGCGGCAGGGTGCTGGCCGGGGAACCGCCGCGACCATCTACAACTCGGCGGTAGCCGCGTGGGCCATCGCCGCGGCGTGGGAGATCGGCGCACTGGACGAGCTGCACAGGTCAAGGACGCTGGACGCGGAATCGTTCGCCGCGCGCCGGGGCCTGGACGCGGCGGCGACGGTCGGGCTGTTCCGTGCGCTGGCCGCGGTCGGCGTGGTGCAACGCCGCGGACCGGTGGTCATCGCCGCGGGCGCCTTCGACGAGGTATACCGGTACAAGTCGTTCTTCCACTGGCTGAGCCGCGGCAGCGCCGAGTTGTTCAGGCAGATGCCATCGGTCCTGGTCAGCGAGAACCGGGTCGGCCAGTTCTACCAGCGGGACCCGGCCGCGATCGCGTACGCCTGCCGGGAGATCGATGAGCTTTGCTACGCGCCGGCGTTCTGGGACGCGATGGGCCGCCTGGACTTCGAGCTCAGCACCGTTATCGACCTGGGCTGCGGCGGCGGCGGCCGGGTGCTCGACATCCTGGCCAGGTACCCGCGTGCGCGTGGCATCGGCGTCGACATCGCCCGCGCGACACTCGACGTCGCCCGGGCCGACTCGCAGGCCGCGGGCACGGCGGACCGCGTGGCGTTTGTCGAGGTCGACGTGCTCGACCTCGACGAGCGTCC
This sequence comes from uncultured Actinomycetes bacterium, assembly GCA_963742795.1. Taxonomy (GTDB): domain Bacteria; phylum Actinomycetota; class Actinomycetes; order Streptosporangiales; family Streptosporangiaceae; genus Palsa-504. The sequence goes on along the minus strand of CAVUNL010000003.1, from coordinate 396,245 downwards.
GGAGTTCGCGGACATCGAACTGATCACGTGCTTCATGATGGGGCACGACCTCTGGCCGCGCGAGAACTGCGTGGCCGCGCTGCGGCGATTCCGCAAGGTCTTTCCCTCGGCCCGGCGGTTCCTGCTCGGCGACGCGACCCGGACCGCCGAGGTTCCCGACTCCGACCTGCCGGTGTTCACGCTGGGCTTCGAGCTCGGCCATGACCTGATGGGTGTCTTCCTGCCCACCGTCGCCGACTGGGAATCGGTGTTCGACGAGGCCGGCTGGGAGCTGGTGCGGACCAACATGATCGACATGACCGTCGGCGAAGTCATCTTCGAGCTGGAATGACGCCGGCCATGGCGAAGCTCGCGACCATGGTGGGCCAGGTGCTTGCCGACGAGGGTGTCAGGGTCGCCTTCGGCGTCGTCGGCAACGGTAACTTCCTCGCCGTGGCAGGGCTTATGGCGGGCGGCGCCAGGTATGTCGCCGCCCGGCATGAGGGCGGGGCCATCGCGATGGCGGACGCATACTACCGGGCGACTGGGGACGTCGCGGTCTGCACGACCACCTACGGGCCGGGCCTGACCAACACCGCCACCGGGCTAGCTGAGGCGGTCAAGCACCGCAGCGGCGTACTGCTGCTCAGCGGCGACCAGCCGACGAGCGGGCCACGGCCGATCGACATCGACCAGGGCGCGTTCGCCGCTGCGCTCGGCGCCAGGACGGTTCGCGTCACCGACCCGGCGACCGCCCGCGGCACGGTTGCCCGCGCGCTCGAGCTCGCGCGCGGTGGCCCCCGCCTCGTCGTGCTCAGCCTGCCAGCCAACCTGCTCGGCGCCGACGTGCCGGACCAGGCTGGCCAGCCTGCGTGTCCTGGCGTGGCCGGCACTGGCCCCGGCCCTGGCCTTCGCCCGGTGCCGGCTGCCTGCCAGGTCGACGCGGCGCTCGACGTCCTGGCCAGCGCTCGCCGCCCGCTGCTGCTCGCCGGGCTCGGAGCGTACCGTTCCGGCGCCGCGCAGCCGATCGCCGCGCTCGCTGACCGGCTCGGCGCGCTGCTCACCACCACCGTGATGGCCGATGGCCTGTACCGCGACAACCCGTGGTGCCTCGGGATCTGCGGAGGCTTCGCCTCGCCGCGAGCGGCCCGGATCATGGGTGACGCCGACGCGATCGTCGCGTTCGGGGCGAGCCTGAACGACTTCACGCTGCACGGCGGCATGTTGCTCGACCCGGGCGCCGTGCTCGTGCAGGTCGACCTGGACGCCGCGCCGACCGTGAGCCGGGTCGACCTGTGCATCACCGGTGACGCGGCGCAGATCGCCGGTATCCTGCTGGACGGCGTGCGCGCCCGCCGCTTGGTGGCATCTAGCTGGCGAGACGAGATGGCAGCTGAGATAGGGCGGGCCAGCTGGGAGCACCAGCCGTACGACGACGCGAGCACGGTCAGCCGGATCGACCCGAGGAGCTTGTCGCTGGCGCTGGCCGGCCTGCTGCCGGCGAAAAGGACGCTGGTCATGGACGGCGGCCACTTCGTCGGATGGCCGGCCATGTACTGGCCGTCCGCCGACCCGTCCGCACTCGTGTTCACCGGCGCCGCGTTCCAGACCATCGGTCTCGGCTTCGCGGGGGCGGTCGGCGCGGCGGTCGGCCAGGCGGACCGGACGACGGTCGTGGCCCTTGGCGACGGCGGCGCGCTGATGGGGCTGCCTGAGCTTGAGACCCTCATCCGTGTTTCGCGCTCAGCGCTCGTAGTGATCTTCAACGACGCCGCATACGGCGCGGAGGTCCACATGTACCGGCCGCTCGTCACCGACACCAGCCCCGCCACCTTCGGCGATACCGACTTCGCCGCCGTGGCTCGCTCGTTCGGCGCCAGGTCGGCCACGGTGCGCACCGTCGCCGACCTGGCTGGCCTGCGCGCCTGGCGCGAGGCGGGCTGCCACGGCACCTACCTGCTCGACTGCAAGGTCGTGCCCGACGTAGTCGCCAAATATCTGTCGGACCTGGGCGGCCACATCCGAGCCGGGGGGGTGTGAGGCGATGTCGGGCGGTGCCGATCACCGGGCCGATCGCCGGCGAGCGGCCAGTGCCGGTGAGCAGAGCCCGCGGCGCAAGACCCGGCCCATGACGGGTGAGGAATACGTCGAGAGCCTGCGCGACGGGCGGGAGATCTACCTCTACGGCGAGCGGGTCAAGGACGTGACTTCGCACCCGGCGTTCCGCAATCCGGCCAGGATGATCGCCAGGCTGTACGACGCCCTCCATGACCCGGAGCGCTCAGCCGTCCTGGTCGCGCCGACCGACACGGGCAGCGACGGCTACACCCACCGCTTCTTCACCACGCCGCACAGCGTCGAGGACCTTATCGCGGATCAGGAAGCCATCGCGGAGTGGGCTCGGATGACCTATGGCTGGATGGGACGCAGCCCGGATTATAAGGCGTCCTTCCTCGGCACGCTAGGCGCGAACGCGGAGTTCTACCACCCGTTCGAGGCCAACGCCCAGCGCTGGTACCGGGAATCGCAGGAGAAGGTGCTGTTCTGGAACCACGCGATCGTGCATCCCCCAGTCGACAGGAACCGCCCGCCCGATGAGGTCGAGGACGTCTTCGTGCACGTAGAGCGCGAAACCGACGCCGGCCTGATCGTCAGCGGCGCCAAGGTCGTCGCCACCGGCTCGGCCCTCGCGCACTACAACTTCATCGCCCACTACGGGCTGCCGGTGCGTAGGCGGGAGTTCGCCCTTGTCGCCACCGTCGCGATGGACGCGCCCGGGGTCAAGCTGATCTGCCGGCCCTCGTATTCGGCCATGTCTGCGGCGATGGGCAGCCCCTTCGATTACCCGCTGTCCTCGCGCATGGACGAGAACGACACCATTCTGATCCTGGATAAGGTTCTCATTCCGTGGGAGAACGTATTCATTTACGGCAGCCTCAGCAAGGCGCAGCAGTTCAGCGAGCGGTCCGGTTTCTTCGAGCGCTTTACCTTCCACGGATGCACCCGCCTGGCGGTGAAGCTGGAATTCATCGCCGGGCTGCTCGCCAAGGCGATCGAAATCACCGGCACCGAGAACTTCCGCGGCGTTCAGGTCCGACTCGGCGAGGTCCTGGCCTGGCGCAATCTCTTCTGGGGCCTGTCCGATGCCGCCGCCCGCAATCCGGTCCCCTGGAAGAACGGCGCGGTGCTGCCCAATCCCCAGTACGGCATGGCGTACCGCTGGTTCATGCAGATCGGCTACCCGAGGATCAGGGAGATCGTCCTGCAGGACGTCGCCAGCGGGCTCATCTACGTCAACTCGAGCGCCGAGGACTTCAAGAACGACCAGATCCGCCCGTACCTGGACAAGTTCCTACGCGGCTCCGGCGGCCGCGAGGCGGTCGAGCGGGTCAAGGTGATGAAGCTGCTGTGGGATGCCGTCGGCACCGAGTTCGCGGGCCGGCACGAGCTATACGAGCGCAACTACGCGGGCAACCACGAGAACACGCGTGTCGAGCTGCTGTTCGCACAGCAGTCGGGCGGTCTGATCGACCAGTACAAGGCGTTCGCCGATGCCTGCCTCGCCGAGTACGACCTAGACGGCTGGACGGCCCCCGACCTGTGCTCGTTCGAGCACCTGCGAGAAGCCAGGGGCGAGGCGCTGAACGGCTTGCCATCTGCGGCAGACATCTGCTGCCCCGCTAACACGGATATCCGCGAGAAGGAGCGTGAACCATGACTACCACCAGCGCCGGACAGCCAGCGGTAACGGAGACCGAGCGGGTCCCGCTGTCGCTGAACCAGGAGTTCGTCTGCCTCTTCGACTCCGGCGGTGAGGACGGGCCGTTCGGTCCGCACTACCACATCGTCGAGGCCTGGCGCGTCAGCGGGCAGGTCGATGTCGCCGCGATGCGGCGCGCGCTGCGCGCTCTAGTAGAGCGGCACGAGGCGCTGCGCACGGTGATCGTGCGCGACGGCGATGACAAGTACCAGGAGATATTCCCTGCTTCGACGCCTGAACTCTCGGTGCGAGACCTACCCGCGGAGCCGGGGAAGTCACGCGATCAGCAGGCGGAAGAGCTAATCAGGGAGCTCGAGAACGGCGCGATCGAGGCGGATCGGCCGCCGCTTATCAAGGCGGTGCTCGCCAGGTTCGACGACCAAGACTCGGTGCTCGCCCTGATCACGCACCACATCGCCACCGACGGCTGGTCGGTACGGGTGATCATCCGCGACCTGGTCAACAGCTACGCGGCCCACAAGGGCTTCGACGTGCCCGAGCTGCCGGAGGCGCCGCAGTACCGGGAGTTTGCCGCCTGGAGCCGCGAGGCAGCCGACGCCCAGCCGGCCGGCGCCATCGAGTACTGGCGCACAACATTGTCGGGCGCCCTGATCAGCGCGCTGCCCACCGACTTCGCCCGGTCGGCCGGCGCGCCGCATACGACCGGCGCGTACCGCTTCTCGATCCCCGCCGACCTGGCCTCGGCCGCTGCGAAGCTGGCCGCCGCGAGCCGCAGCACGACGGCCATCGTGCTGCTCGCCGCGTATCAGATCGTCGTGCAGCGAAAACTCGGGTCCAAGGACGTCATCGTGGCGACCTTTACCCCTGGCCGCGGCGGTCGGCTGTTCCAGGACACCGTTGGGTCGTTCTTTAACTTCATCCCGCTGCGCACCGAGCTCAGCGGATGCGCGACGTTCCGCGAAGTGCTTGAGCGGACCCGCCGGACCTGCCTGGACGCCTACTCTCGTGACATCCCGAGCATCCACATCTTCGGGCTGGCGCCTGAGCTGATGGGGCCCGCCATGTCCGATAACGCGGCCGCCGCTGTGTTTCAGGTGTTCCCCGACCCGGTCATGCTCGCCGATAACACCCCTGGCGACCTGAAGTTGGTCGAGATATCACGGGAGCCGCGGGGCCAGGAGCGGACCTCGGCCATGCCGGACGGGATGCTGTGGACGCTGAGCGCCGCCCCGTCGGGCGACATGATCGGGGCGATCACGTTCAAGCGCAACATCTTCGGCGATGCGACCATCGGCGCGATGGCGGAGGAGTTCTCGCAGGTGCTACGCCAGGTCCTGTCGTCGCCCGACGCACCGCTCCAGCTCGGCTGAGCGGCAAGGGCCCGGGCTGGCGCTTGCCAGCCAGCCCGGGCCCGGTACGCGGCCCGGCCAGGGTCAGTCGTCGATGGCCTGATAGGCCAGGGTCCAGAAGTCGCGGTAGATATTCGGCGGAGTGAAGACGAACTTCGCGCAGCCAGACATCAGGATCATGTCCATGTCCTCGCTGGGGTCGGCGTACCAGACCGAGCCGAGCCCGCCGTTCCAGCCGAACCGCCCGACCGGCTCGCCGAGGCCGTCCCGCTTGGTGACAACCGACATCCCGAGTCCCCAGCCGTGGTTAGCGAAATAGCCCGCGAACGGACCGGATTCCTGCTTCTGCTCGGGCGTCAGCTGGTCGGTGGTCATCATCTCGATCGACGCCCTGGACAACAGCCGCCCGCCGTCATACGTGCCCTGGCGCAGCATCATCTCCCCGAAGGCCAGGTAGTCCTGCACCGTCGAGACCAGGCCGCCTGCGCCGGAGGGGAACGCCGGCGGCTGGCGCCACTTGCTGTCAGCGACGGCGTCGTATACATCAACCCCGTTGTCGTGGTAGCCGGTCGCTAGCCGAGTCAGGCTCGTCGCCGGCACGCTGAAGCCGGTGTCAGCCATCTTCAGCGGCTCGAATATCCGCTCGCGCAGGAATTCATCGAACGGCTGGCCTGCGGCCCGCGCGACCAGCACGCCAAGCACGTCCGAGCCGGTGTTGTACATCCAGCCAGCGCCGGGTTGATGCATCAGCGGCAGCGTGCCGAGGCGGCGGATCCACTCATCAGGCGAAGGCGGCATCGCCGGGTCTGGCGGACCCTGGCCCAGTTGCAGTTCGTCCATCGCCTGCTGGATGGGATAGGTGCCGGGCGGTCCGATGACCATGCCGAGGCCCCAGACGAACGTCAGCAGGTCACGCACGGTGACCGGCCGGCTGGCCGGAACCGTGTCGTCCAGCGGGCCGTACAGGTGCCGCAATACCACGCGGTCGGCGAGTTCGGGCAGCAGTCGGTCCACCGGTTCCTCTAGCCGCAGCGTGCACTCCTCCACGCAGATCATCGCGGCGGCGGCCGTGAGCGGCTTGGTCATCGAGGAGATGCGGAAGATCGTGTCATTGTGGATTGGCGTGCCATCCAGGTCGGCCGCGCCGATCGGCTCGATCAACGCGTCTCCTCGCCGGCTCACCGCCAGCACAAGCCCGGGTACCTCGCCGCGCTCGACGTAGCCCGCCATGACGTCGCGCATACGCGCAAGCCGCGATTTCGACCATCCGCCGCCGCTCATGTCCTGTTTCCTCCATTAGATGTCTAACCAGGAAGATTCCGGCTCCGTCAATTCCCGACGGTGACACCCAGCCCCTGGCAGTGCATCTCCTTCCTTGCCTCGCAGCGGCGCAGCAAAGAAATCCAGAGGATGCGGGCCCAAGGACCGGCCATGGGCCGGGGGCAATCTCGAAGATGTGCGGCCATGCGGCATCGCCGCAAGGTGAGTGAGTTAGGGATCGGGTTACTAGGGAGAAGTCTGTGGAAGCCGTGAAAATCCCGTCGCGAATCGAGCTTGTTCAGCGTGTCGCGGATATCGCACCTGTGCTACGGGCGAATGCGCTGTGGGGTGAGCAGAACCGGCGCCTGGCCGACGAGGTGGTTGACGCAATGATCGGCGCCGGCGTCTTGCGCATGCTGGTTCCCACGCAATACGGCGGCTACGAAAGCGATATGCAGACGGTCGTCGACGTGGGCATCCAGCTCGGCCGGGCAGACGGGTCGCCGGCCTTCTGCGCGACCGCCTGGTGGGCGCAGTGCTGGGCGGTCGCGCACTTTCCCGACCCGGTCCAGGATGAGATCTTCGGAGACAGCCCGGACGTGCGGATCTGCGGCACCCTGGTGCCGAACGGCAAGGGTGAGATCACCAAGGACGGCGTCCTGGTGTCCGGCGAGTGGGGTTTCAACAGCGGCGCCTGGCACAGCCAGTGGAAGGTGTTCTCCACGCTGGCGCTCAACCCGGCCGGCGAGATCGAGCCGATCGCGTGCGTCGTGCCCATGAGCGACCTGGAGATCGTCGACGACTGGGATGTCGCGGGCCTGCGTGGCACCGGCAGCATCACGCTGGTCGCCAGGGACGTGTTCGTCCCGCGGGAGCGCTTCCAGTGGATGAGCCAGGTCGCCCGCCAGGAATACGACTCCGAGCGGAACGCCGACTCGCCCTGTTACCGCGGCCCGATCATCGGGGTGCTCTCGAACATCAACACCGGCAAGCAGGTCGGGCTGGCGCAGGCGGCCAGGGAGGCGTTCCTCGAGCGGATCCACCGCCGCACCATCCAGCACACCAACTACGCGACGCAGGCCGAGTGGCCGGTCACTCACCTTCAGGTGGCCGAGGCCGACCTGAAGATCGACGAGGCCGAGTACCACGCCCGCAGGCTCGCGGCCCTGGTGGACCTCAAGAACTTGGCCAACGAGCCGTACACGATGCGCGAGCGGGCGTACTGCCGGGTCGCGGTCGGCCGGGTGTCACAGCTCTGCTGCGACGCAGCCAATATCTACAACATGGCCGGCGGTGCGGGCGGCATTTACAACTCGATGCCCATCCAGCGCATTCAGCGCGACCTCCAGGCGATCAGCCTGCACGCCGTCAACATGCCGGTCAAGAACTATGAGCTCTACGGCAGGGTCCTGTGCGGCCTGGAACCGAACACGTTCTTTATCTAGTCTCGGCTGGCTGCTGCGACTCGGCAAGGAGCCCTAGGTAGCCGACGTCCACGATCCGCTGAGCGCGGGAGGAGTACGCCTCCTGGTCGTCCGGGGCGAACGTGCCCAGCCCGTCGACGTACCGGTTGAACATGCAGAACGCGGCGGCGATCAGCACGCAGTCATGGATCTCGGTGTCGGTAGCTCCCTCGGTACGTGCAGCGTCCACCAGCTCCTGGGTCACCGACAGCCCGCCCTTCTGCACCGCGGCCGCGATGGCCAGCAGCGCCCTGAGCTTAGGTGACACCGGCGCGTTCGAAACATCGGTACAGACCTGCCGTACTAGCGGCATCCCTTCGGGAAGCTGCGCCGCCGCGTAGGCCGAATGCGACGAGCAGCAGTACTTGCACTGGTTGAGCGACGACACATAGGACGCGATCAGCTCCCGCTCACCCCTGGTCAGGCTGTTCGGCGCGCACAGCAGGACTTCCACCAACTCATTCAGCGGCCGTGCCGTCTGCGGCCTGAACCGGAACAGGCCTCGGATGCCTGGTTCATCTGAGTTGAGAGTGATGTGCGCCAAGACGGGCTCCTGTGAGTCGGCGGTACGGATCCTCACCGCGGAGCATCGGCTACTCCCGCGGTCCTGTCAAGCCGTCCAGCCCGGCTGCGGCGTAGAGCTTGCCGATGTCTTCTGGCAGGTCCTCGCGGTCATCGCCCAGCTCTACTAGCACGAGGCCGCAGAGCGTGGCCCAGCCGAGCATGGAGGCCGGAGGAACGGACAGGCGCGGTAGCCGCCCCATCAACGTCTGACCTCCGGTGCGGTGGCCACCCAGTCCCAGCGCGAACCTGAAGCTGGCGGGGTGATCCAGGGCCCAGCCGCGGAACTCCCGGGCCATGCCGCCGGACTGATCGCGAGCGGATTCAACCGCGGCGCACAATTCGCTGATCACGGACTCGCTCAAGGCGCTCATAAGCGCGTCCAGGCTCGGGTAATAGCGGTAGATCGCGGGACCGGTCACACCCAGCTGACGCGCGATAGCCCGCACCGAGATTGCGTTGGGGCCGTCCTTTTCCAGCAGCAGTCGCGCGGTGCCGATGATCTCATCGATCATTTCCCTGCGAAGTCGTTCACGGCGGAGCTGTCCGGCCATGCCATGCACTCTCCTTCACGGACGTTATACGACGCGATATCGTTCCGGGCTTCTCGTGAATTGCTCTCATGACGAGGGATTCTCGCGCAATGAGCAAGGTCCGAGATGGGAGCGGGACGGCGGCTGCCGCAGATTGAGGCGTATGCAGTCATCGACATGCCATGTGCCACGCAACGCTACTTGTCAGCTGTGAGGGAGAATCATGTCAACTACGCGCACCAGGCTGCGCCGCCTCGTGCCCGCATTTGTGGCTATCCCGCTACTGGCGGGCCTTATGGTCGGCGCGAACATGGCAGTCGCGTCAACCGTGAATGCCAACACGGTCGCAGCGACGTACAAGTTCCAGGGCATGCCGATCGCGATGCCGCCGGGTTACCACCCGACCCAGACGATCCGCCAGGTAAACGGCGCCTATCAGCACCTGGTGTCGTGGATCTCGTCGGTGGGCGCCGGCATCGCGATGACCGACGTGACCGGTCATGGCCTGGCCGACGGCATGTGCATCGTCGATCCGCGGACCAACGACGTGATCGTCACGTACGCGCCGACGGCGCCGGCGGCAGACCAGTTCACGCCGTTCGTGCTCAACCCGGCGCCGCTGCCCTACGACTCAACCATGGCTCCGATGGGCTGCGTGCCCGGCGACTACAACGGCGACGGCCGGATGGACTTCCTCGTCTACTACTGGGGCCGCACCCCGATCATCTTCCTGGCGCGGTCGAACGCGACCACTCCTTCGGCTCGTGCCTACAAGCCGGTGGAGATCATGCCGGAGGACGTGAACGGGCAGTATAACGGGCCGGACTGGAACACCAACGCGGTAGCCGTCGCCGACTTCGAGGGCAACGGCCATCCCGATCTGTTCCTCGGGAACTACTTCCCGGACTCCGCGGTGCTCGACCCCAATGGCATCGACAACGTGCAGATGCCGTCGTCGCTGTCCGACGCGCAGAACGGCGGTGGCGACTACATGTTCCAGTGGCTCGGCGGCACCGCGGGACCGAATCCGACCGTGAGCTACCAGATAGTCAAGAACGCGATCCCGTATGCCGACTCGACCGGGTGGACGCTGGGCGCGGCCACCGCGAACCTGACCGGTAACGGGCTGCCCGACCTGTACATCGCGAACGACTTCGGGCCCGGCCACCTGCTGTACAACGAGTCCACCCCCGGGCATCTCAAGTTCGGCCTCGCGTGGGGACAGCGCGGGGCGCTCACGCCCAAGTCGTTCGTGCTCGGCAGGGGATCGTTCAAGGGCATGGGTGCCGACTTCGGCGATCTCGCCGACAACGGCCGGTTCGACCTGATGGTCAGCAACATCACCACCCCGTGGGGCCTGCAGGAAAGCAACTTCGTGTTCATGAACCAGGCGACCAGCGGCCAGCAGATGCAGCATGACCTGGCGCGGAGCGTCGCGCCCTTCAATCAGGACGCCGAGCAGATGGGCATGGCCTGGACCGGCTGGGCCTGGGACGTCAAGTTCGGCGACTTCCTCAACCGCGGTAACCAGGATGTGGTCCAGACGGACGGGTTCGTCAAGGGCACGATCGACCGCTGGAACTGGCTGCAGGAAATGGCCATGACCAACGACGACCTGCTCAGCAACCCGGCGAACTGGCCGCTGGTCGAGCCGGGCGACGACATCGCGGGCCACCAGTGCCCCGCGTTCTACGCCGACGGCGGCAACGACCAGTACGTCAACATCAGCCAGCAGCTCGGCATGTGCACCACGGCCGACCAGACTCCGACCAGGGGCGTCGCCACGGCGGACGTCCAAGGCAACGGCGTGCTGGACTTCGCGCTAGCTCGTCAGTGGGGACCGCCCGTCTTCTACGAGAACGAGTCGCCGAACCTCGGGCACTACCTCGGCCTGAACCTCTACCGGCCAGCCGCGGACGGCGGTACACCGGGCCAGGGCCTCGAGGGCATCGGCGCCCCCGCGTACGGGACGACGGTCACGATCGACACTCCCGGACACACCCAGATCTCTCAGCTCGACGGTGGCAGCGGCAGCGCGGGCAAGCGCAGCTTCGAGGTCTCCTTCGGGCTCGGGTCCTACACCGGGCCGGTCACGGCGCACCTGCAATGGGTCGACAGCAGCGGCCAGCAGCAGCAGCAGACCATCACTCTCACCCCCGGAACCCACAGCCTGATGCTCACCAGCACCGCTACGGAGGTTGCCAGCTCATGACGGCCACGATCCAAGCACAGGACGGCGCGCTTGCCACGCCGCCGCCCGCGAAGGCGAAGAAGCCGGCTGACCCCCGCTATCTCGCGCTGCGCAACTTCGCGATATCGATCAGCGCGTTCCAAATCTTCGGCTACACCGTGCTGGGTTTCGAGCAGCCCTGGATATTTGCCGTGTTCGCGCTCATCACCGGATACACCACGGACCTCACCTTCGAGACGATCAGCGCCTGGGCCTACAAGCGCCGCCCGGAGTACCGCGGCAACGGGCTACGCGGCCTGTACGAGTGGCTGTTGCCCGCGCACATCACCTCGCTCGCCGTCAACATGCTGCTGTACGCCAACAACCAGTTCTGGCCGGTCATGTTCGGCGTGATCGTGGCGGTCAGCCTCGAAGTACGTCCTGCGGGCGCCGATCGCCGGCAGGATGCGCCACTTCATGAACCCGTCCAACCTCGGCATCAGCGCCTGCCTGCTGGTATTCGCCCGCTGGATCAGCATCGCGCCGCCGTACATGTTCTCCGAGTGGGCGAGCTCCTACTTCCGCCTGTTCATCCCGATCGTGATCCTGACCTCCGGGACCGTGCTCAACGCCATGCTTACCAAGCGGGTCGCGCTGATCGTCGGCTGGATGGGCGGCTTCTTCATCCAGGCGTTCGTCCGGCACTGGTTGTGGGGTGTCCAGCTGAACACCGCGCTCAGCGTCATGACCGGTATCGCGTTCATTCTGTTCACCAACTACATGATCACCGACCCCGGCACCTCCCCGTCGCGGCCGCGCGCTCAGTTCATATTCGGCAGCAGCGTGGCCTTCGTCTACGCGGTGCTCATGCAGTTCAACATCGTCTACACGCTGTTCTTCGCGACCTCGATCGTCTGCGCCTTCCGCGGTCTGGGCTGGTGGGGCGCTTACCTGGATCAAGAGGCGCCGGTCCGCGGGCGCCGGACCCACGGGCGCGACCATGGTCGACCCGGGCGCCGTGATTGAAGCTCCCGCCAGCAACGGCGCCGGCGGGAAGGTGTCGGCGGGAGAAACCGGTCACGCGCATGAACACGCCCATAGCCATCGTCGGTATCGCCTGCCGGTATCCCGGACGCCAGCTCTCCCGCGGACTTGTGGGAGAACGTGCTGGCCGGGCGCCGGGCCTTCCGCCGGATCCCGGACGAGCGGATGCAGGCTCGAGGACTACTGGTCACCGGATCCGGCCGCGCCGGACAGGTTCTACGCCCGCAAGGCCGCGGTCATCGAAGGCTTCGAGTTCGACCGGGTCAAGTACAAGATCGCCGGCAGCACCTACCGCACCACCGACATGACGCACTGGCTGGCGCTGGACACCGCTGCGCGGGCCCTTGACGACGCAGGCTTCGCCGACGGTGACGGGCTGCCTAAGGTCAGCACGGTCGTGATCGTCGGCAACAGCCTGACCGGGGAGTTCACCCGGGCCAACCTGATGCGGCTGCGCTGGCCCTATGTCCGGCGCACGCTGGGCTCCGCGCTCACCGAGCTCGGGCTGGGACGACGCCAAGCTGGCCGGCTTCCTGGCCGGTCTCGAGCAGTCGCTACAAGAGCGCGTTCCCGCCGGTCGACGAGGACACGCTGGCCGGCGGCCTGTCCAACACCATCGCCGGGCGGATCTGCAACCACTTCGACCTCGGCGGCGGCGGCTTCACCGTGGACGGCGCCTGCTCGTCATCGCTGCTGTCGGTGGTGACCGCCTGTGCCGCGCTCAGCGACGAGGCAGCGGACGCCGCGGTCGCCGGCGGCGTCGACCTGAGCATCGACCCGTTCGAGATCATCGGCTTCGCCAAGACCGGCGCGCTCGCCACCGGCGAGATGCGCGTCTACGACCGGCACTCCAACGGCTTCTGGCCGGGGGAGGGCTGCGGCATGCTCGTGCTGATGCGGCAGGACGACGCGGAAGCGCGCGGACTGCGGATCTACGCGACGATCGCCGGGTGGGGCTACTCCTCCGACGGCAAGGGCGGCATCACGCGGCCGGAGGCGGCGGCCACCGGCTGGCGCTCAGCCGCGCCTACCAGCGGGCGGGATTCGACATCGGCACCGTCGGGTACCTGGAAGGCCACGGCACCGGGACCGCGGTCGGTGACGCGACCGAGCTGCGGGCCTTCAGCGAGGCCCGCCGCGCCGCCAGTCCCGGCGGGCCGACCGCTGCCATCAGTACCATCAAGGGCAACATCGGGCACACGAAGGCGGCGGCGGGCGTCGCCGGGCTGATCAAGGCCACCATGGCCGTGCATCACCAGATCATCCCGCCGGCTAGTGGTCATGCCGATCCGCATCCCGATCCTGACCGGGGACCCCCCGGCCCTGCGGGTCCCGCTGACCGCAGAGCTGTGGCCGCAGGAGCAGCCCATCCGCGCGGGCATATCGTCCATGGGGTTCGGCGGGATCAACGCGCACGTCGTCCTCGCCGCACACAGCGACGCGCAGGCGATACGCCGCTCCAGCCTCGACTCGCGCACGCATCCGGCTGGTCGCCTCCCGCCAGGACGCTGAGCTGCTGCTGCTAGACGCCGCGAGTACCGGCTAACTGAGCGGTCGCGTGGCCAGCCTGGCCTGGATGTGCAGCCGTCTCGCCTTCGCCGAGCTAGGTGACCTGGCCGCGACGCTCGCTCGGGAACTCGGCGGCGGGCCGGTGCGCGCGGCCGTCGTCGCCACGACACCGGACCAGGCCGCGGACCGCCTCGCCGCGCTGGTCCAGCTGCTCGACAGCGGCGACCGCGAAGCGATCGACGTTCCGGGCGGGCTCTTCCTCGGCCGTGCCGTAGACGACCGCCCGGATCCGGTACCTCTTCCCCGGCCAGGGCTCCGGCAAGGGAACCGAGGGCGCGCTCAGGCGGCGGTTCGCGGTGGTCCGTGAGCTCGGCCAGACGTTCAGCATTCCCGCGGACGGCGACCTGGTCGCCACCGCCGTCGCGCAGCCCCGCATCGTGAGCTCCTCCATCGAGGGCCTGCGGGTGCTCGCCCTGCTCGGCATCGAGGCCGAGGCCGCCGTGGGGCACAGCCTCGGGGAGCTGACCGCCCTGCACTGGGCGGGCGCGATGGACGAAGCGGAGCTGCTGGCCCTGGCCACCGAACGAGGCCGGGTCATGGCGCAGGCCAGCGAGGGCGGCGGCGCCATGGCCAGCATCGCGGCCAACCCGGACCAGGTCGAGCCGCTGCTGCTCGGCGCGGGCGGCACGGGCGGTGCAGATGGCGCGGAGGTCGTGATTGCCGGCTACAACGGCCCGCTCAGACCGTCATCTCCGGTCCGGCCGAGGCGGTCGGCGGGCGTGCCGCGCGGCCGCGGCGGCCGACCTGGTCACGAGCCGGATCCCGGTCTCGCATGCCTTCCACTCACCGCTGGTGGCGCCGGCCGCGGAGGGGCTTGCGCGCTACCTGGCGGGCCGCGAGTTCAAGCCCATGACCCGGCGCGTCCTGTCCACCGTCACCGGTGGTGCGTTGCCGGCTGACGCGGACCTGGGGGAACTGCTGGTGCGCCAGGTGCGCGAGCCGGTCCGTTTCAGCGCGGCGGCTGAGCCAGATGGCGGCGACCGCGGACCTGCTTATCGAGGTCGGGCCCGGGCGGGTGCTCTCCGGCCTGGCCGCCGGGATCGCGCCGGACGTTCCGGTGATCCCGCTGGATACCGACGGCGATTCGCTGGCCGGCGTGCTGTCGGCGGCTGCGGCTGCTTACGTGCTCGGCGCCCCCGTCAGAACCGATGTCCTTTTCGCCGACCGCTTTACCAGGCCGCTGCCACTGGACAAGCAGTTCCGGTTCTTCGCCAGCCCATGCGAGTCCGCGCCCGCGGACTCGGTGACCGCGACCTCGGTGACCGCGACCCCGGTGACCGCGGACTCGGTCGTCGGGGCGCTGCCCACCGGACTGCACGCGATTCCGGAACTCCAGACCACGGCCCGTTCGGAGAGAATGACGGCGACCAGCCACGCGACAGCCTGGAGATCCTGCGCCGCCTGGCCGCCGAGCGGGCCGAACTGCCGATCGATTCGGTGCAGCCCGACAGCCATCCGCTAGACGAGCTGCACATGTCCTCGATAACCGTCGGGCAGATCATGAACCAGGCGGCGCGCGAGCTTGGCGTGCCCGCGCCGATGGTGACGTCCGCCTTCGCCACCGCGACGCTGGTCGACCTGGCGCAGGCCCTCGACGAGCTCGCAGACACCGCACTGCCAGGTGACGCCGATGCGGACCTGCCGCCCGAAGGCATCGGGCCCTGGGTCCGGTCGTTCTCGGTGGAGTTCATCGAGACCGACCGGCCGGCCGCGTGGCCGCCCAGGCCGACGGGACGTGGGAGGTATTCTCCCCGACCGGGGCACCCGCTGAAAAAGGCCTCAGCCACGCGCTCGGGGTGGCCGAACTCGGCGACGGCGTCGCTGCTCCTGCCTGCCGCGGGAGTGCGGTGCCGAACACGTCGGCCTCATGCTGCGCCGCGGCCCGGGCGGCGCTGTCGCACACCGGGCCCGTGCCGTTTCCTGGCCGTTCAGGACCGGCGCGGTGCCGCCGGACTGGCCAAGACGCTGCATCTGGAAGCGCCCGCCGTGCCAGTCACCGTCATCACCCTCCCGCTGGCCGCTCCGATTCCCGCGGCGCGAGCCGCGGAACTCGCGGACGCGATCGCGGCCGATGTCGCCGCGACCGCGGGCTTCAGCGAGGTGCAGTATGACGCGGCGGGCATCCGCCGGGTGCCCCTGCTGAGGCCCGTCACGGACCTGGCCGACCACGGCGCCGAACTGCCGCTCGGGCCCGGTGACGTGCTCCTGGTCAGCGGCGGCGGGAAGGGCATTACTGCCGAATGCGCGCTGACGCTGGCCCGGACACCGGCGCGGCTATCGCCCTCCTCGGGCGATCCGATCCCGCGGCGGACGCGGAACTCGCCGCCAACCTGGGCCGGATGGACGCGGCCGGCGTCGAGGTACTGCCTACGTCAGGGCCGACGTAACCGCTGCTAGCTGAGGTAGCGGCGGCAGTGGCGCAGGTCAGCGCCGACCTGGGACCCGTCACGGCGATCCTGCATGGTGCCGGGCGCAACGCGCCAGTCCGCGCTGGCCATCCTTGACGAGGCCGCCTTCCGACGCGACGCTAGCACCCAAGATCGGCGGGCTGGAGGCACTGCTGGCCGCGGTGGACCCGGCCTCGCTCAAGCTGGTGATCACGTTCGGCAGCATCATCGGGCGAGCCGGGCTGCGCGGCCAGGCGGACTACGCCACCGCCAACGACTGGCTTACCGATATGACCAGGCGGCTGCAGCCCAGTTGATTGAGCAGGGCAGCCCGCAGTGCCGCTGCGTGGCACTGGAGTGGTCAGTCTGGTCCGGCGCCGGCATGGGCGAGAAACTCGGCGTCTTGGAGTCGCTGGTCAGGGAGGGCATCAGCCCCATCTCACTCGATGCCGGTATCGAGATGCTGCGCAGGGTGCTCGCCACCCCGGCGGCGCCGCCCGCCTGGTGGTCATGAGCCGCTCCGGCGACCTGCCGACCATCACGCTCGAACCAGCGCGAGCTGCCGCTCACCCGGTTCATCGACCGGCCGCGGGTCTACTATCCCAGCATCGAGCTGATCGCCGACGCTGAGCTGTCCGCGGACCGCGACCCGTACCTGGCCGATCACCTGCTCGACGGCGACCTGCTGTTTCCCGCGGTGCTAGGCATGGAGGCCATGGCGCAGGCGGCGGCGGTGCTGGCAGGCCCCGCGCGGCCCGGTCGTGCTGGAGAACGTGGAGTTCCTTCGCCCGATCGTGGTACCGCCGGACGGCACGGTGACGATCCGGATAGCGGCTCTCAACCGCGGCGACGGAGTCGACGTCGCCATCCGCAGCAGCGATACCGGTTTCCAGTCCGATCATTTCCGTGCCACACTGCGGCACAGCGGCACCCGTCCCTTCGACACCCGCCCAATCGACACTGATCGGCCGGTGCCGACTGTCCGTGCGTCACGGGTCCCGCTCGACGCGGCGGCCGACCTGTATGGCGGCGTCTTCTTCCAGGGCAAGCGCTTCCAGCGCGTCCTCGGGTACCGGAGGCTGGCCGCCACGTCGTGCGTCGTCGATATCTCGGCCGGATCCGGTGACGAGTGGTTCGGTTCCTACTTCTCCCGGGCCATGGTCCTCGGCGACCCGGGTGCTCGCGATGCCTTCATGCACGGCATCCAATGCTGCGTTCCAAACGCGACACTGCTTCCGGCCGGTGTCGAGCGGATCTATCCGGCGCACCCGGACGAGCTCACCGGGCAGGTCATCCTGCATGCGGCGGAACGGAACCGGGACGGTGACACCTACACCTACGACCTGGACGTCTGCACCGAAGACGGGCGGATCCTGGAGCGCTGGGAGGGGCTGCGCCTGCAGGCCGTGCGCAAGACCGATGGCCGCGGGCCGTGGATTCCCGCGCTGCTCGGGCCCTTCCTGGAACGGCAGGCGGCGGAGCTCACTGGGAGCGACAGTGCGATGCGCGGTAGAACCGGATCCCCCGTCGGGCGCGGACGGCCGTGATGCCAGGCGCAGGCAGACGAAGGTCGCCGTAGGGCGGATGCTGGACCGGCCCACAGTGCTCACCCACCGCGGTGACGGGAAACCCCAGGTCGCTGACGAAGGCATCGCCATCTCGGCCTCGCATGGTGCCCGCGTCACGCTGGCCGTGGCAGGAAGCGAGCGCGTGGGCTGTGACGTCGAGAGAATCGAGGAACGGACGGCGGAGGACTGGCAGGCGCTGCTGACCGCCGGGCAGTTCGCGCTGGCCGAGCTGATCCGCCGCGAGCGGGGGGAGGAGCCGGCCGCCGCCGCTACCAGGGTGTGGAGCGCCGTGGAATGCCTCCGCAAGGCGGGCCGGACGCTCACCGGACCTATCACCCTCGCTGCTGGCGGCCAAGCCGGCTGGGTGCTGCTCCAGTCCGGGGCAGCGAAGATCGCCACATTCGTCACGTCTGTGCTGGATCAGCCGGACCCTGTGGTCTTCACGATTCTGACCGAAGAGGACGGAAATGGAACAGTATTACGAGCACCGGCACGTGGTGAGCTTCGAAGAGACGAACCTCGTCGGCAATGTGTATTACGTCAACTACGTGCGCTGGCAGGGACGATGTCGCGAGATGTTCCTGCTCGAGCACGCGCCCACCGTGCTCGATGAGCTCCGCGATGGCCTGAAGCTCTTCACCATCACCGCGGAGTGCGAGTACCTATCGGAGGCCACGGCCTTCGACGAGCTGGCGATCAGGATGCGCCTGGAAGAACTGACCCAGACTCAGATCGTTTTCGCCTTCGACTACGTACGCATCCGGGACGGCAGGGAGGAACTCGTCGCCAGAGGCCGGCAGCGGGTTGCGTGCATGCGGGATGCCAACGGAGCCACCGGCCCGGCGCGGGTGCCTGAGCAGCTGCGGCGCGCGCTGGAGGGCTACGTGATCAGGGCGCCGCGACGCGCGTCCGCCGCCGGCACCGGGGGCAGGGCGTGAGTGTGCCGACCATGAGCAGAACAGCCTCGGGCAGGACCGCGCTGCGATCGGTCCTGGGACGATTCGCGACCGGCGTGACGGTCGTCGCCGCCGGCCGGAGGACACCGTGCGGCATGACGGCGAATGCGTTCACATCGGTATCACTCGACCCGCCGCTCGTCCTGGTCTGCGTGGACCGCAGTGCCGCCATCTACGAGACCGTGCTCGCCGCCGGCAGCTTCAGCGTCTCGATGCTCTCAGCGGGCCAGGAGCACGTGGCCCGGTACTTCGCCGATCACTCCAGACCGCGGGGTCTCGAGGAGTTCGGCACGTTCGAGTGGTCGCCCGGGCCGAGCACCGGAGCGCCCATCCTGCACGGAGCACTTGCCTGGCTCGACTGCACCCTCGTTAACTCCTATGACGGCGGAGACCACGAGATCTTCATCGGCTCGGTACAGGCCAGTGGTTTCGGGCCGGCCGATGACGCACTGGTCTTCTTCTGCGGTGACTTCCATCGGCCGCGGCTCAGCAAGTCCCAGGCCATCGAGGAATCCGCATGACGGTCACAGAGCCTGCCCCGGCGAAGTCGTCAGACCGCGGCCGGCGCGACTACCCCGGGCCTTCGGTGCTCGCGGTGCCGGGCCTGCTGCGCAAGCTCTGGTTCGACCGGCTGGCCATGCTCACCGACGCGGCCAGCGAGTTCGGCGATGTGGTCAAGTTCGCCATGGGCCCGAAGACCCTCTACTTCTTCAACCACCCCGATCACGCCAAGCACGTCCTGGCGGACAACGCGGCCAACTATCACAAGGGCATAGGCCTGGCGGAAGCCCGCCGTCTGATCCTCGGTGATGGCCTGCTCACCAGCGAGGATGAGGTGTGGAAGCACCAGCGCCGGATCATCCAGCCGGCGTTCCGGCGCGACCGCCTCGCCGGGTTCGCCAGCGTGGTCACCGACGCGGGCCAAGCGCTGACAGCCAGGCTGAGCGCGCGGGTGGGCGACACCGTCGACCTGTCCGCGGAGATGACGCGGCTGACGATGAGTGTCCTGGGCAAGTCACTGCTCGACACCGATCTGTCACCGCTGCGCATGCTGGGGCCGGCGTTCGAGGTCGCGCAGGACCGGGCCATGTTCGAGATGGTGTCGCTCGGAGCTGTTCCGGTGTGGCTGCCGCTGCCACGCAACCACCGGTTCCGGCGAGCCAGGGCCCAGCTCGAGGACGCGGTCGAGGTGCTGGTGGCGGGCCGTGCGCATGCCCGCGGAGGGGACGGCACCGACCTGCTCTCGACGCTGGCCGACGCCTACTCCGGCGAGCGGGATGCGCGCAAGCGGTGGCGTGTCCTGCGGGACGAGCTCATCACGATCCTGCTGGCCGGGCACGAGACGACGGCGAGCACGCTGTCGTGGACCTGGTACCTGATCAGCGGCCATCCGGAGGCGGAAGCGGCCATGCACACCGAGGCGGTCGAGGTGCTCGGCGACCGGACGCCCGGCCACGAGGACCTGGGCCGCCTGCCGTATACGACGACGGTGATCCAGGAGGCCATGCGGCTGTACCCGCCGGTCTGGGGGCTGACGCGCAAGTCGCTCGCCGCCGACGTGGTCGGCGGCTACCGGGTCCCGGCGGCCGCCGACGTGATGATCTCCCCGTACACCCTGCACCGGCACCCGGGCTTCTGGCCGCATCCCAACGAGTTCCGGCCGGAGCGGTTCGCGACCTCAGCCGCGGTCGTTCCGCACAGGTATGCCTACATCCCCTTCGGCGCCGGTCCGCGGGTCTGCGTGGGGAGCCACCTCGGCATGATGGAGGCGACCCTGATCGCGGCTATGGTGGCGCGTGACTTCCGGTTCGAGCTCGCCGCCGACGCCCGGCCGGAGCCCGAAGCCATGTTGTCGCTCCGGGTACGCGGCGGACTCCCGGTTAGAGTGTGCCGCGCGTGACCGCCGAGGCGACCCCACTACCGGCCGAGGACGCAGCGCGCGATCTTCTGCAGCGCATTAAGCAGGAGCGCGAGACGGCCATGCTCGGCGACGAGCTCGCGACCGGACGGCAGCATGCCAAGGGAAAGCTGACTGCGAGGGAACGGCTGGAAGGGCTGCTCGACGAGGGTTCCTTCGTCGAGCTTGATCTTTTCCGGCGGGGCGACGGCACTGCGCGAACGGACGGCGTCGTGACCGGGGCCGGCACCGTGTACGGTCGCAGGGTATTCGTATACGCCCAGGATTTCCGTATCCTCGGCGGTTCCCTGGGTAAAGCCCATGCCGAGAAGATCCACAAGGTCATGGATCTGGCGCTCGCGGCCGGCGCGCCGCTGATCGCGCTCAACGACAGCGGTGGTGCGCGGATCCAGGAAGGGGTCACGGCGCTCGCCGGGTATGGCGGCATCTTCCGCCGCAACGTCCGCGCATCCGGGGTAATACCGCAGATCAGCGTCATCCTGGGTCCGTGCGCCGGCGGTGCTGCTTACTCGCCGGCCTTGACCGACTTCGTCTTCATGGTCCGCGGTGCCTCGTACATGTTCATCACGGGTCCCGATGTGGTCAGGGCAGTGACTGGCGAGTCGATTACGCACGAGGATCTGGGCGGGGCCAGGGTGCACGCGAGGCAGTCGGGTGTGGCCACGTTCACCTATGATGACGAGGCGTCGTGCCTGCGGGGCGTCCGGTATCTCGTCTCGCTGCTGCCCGCTAGCAGCCACGATCTCCCAGCCGCGGTCGCGGCAGATGATGCCCCCGATCGCAAGTGCCCGCGCTTGCTTGACATCGTGCCTGCGTCGCCGCGAAAGCCCTACGACATGCGTGCCGTGATCACCGAGATCACCGACCACCATGAGGTCCTGGAAGTGCACGCCGAATGGGCGCGCAGCATCGTGTGCGCGCTCGGCCGCTTCGGCGGCCGAACTGCGGGAATCGTGGCCAGCCAGCCGCTGGTCCGCGCGGGCGTTCTTGACATAGACGCGTCGCAGAAGGCGGCCAGGTTCGTTCAGTTCTGTGACGCGTTCAACATCCCGCTGGTCACGCTCGTCGACGTGCCGGGCTTCCTCCCTGGTGTGGGGCAGGAGCACCACGGCATTATCCGGCATGGCGCCAGGCTGCTCTACGCGTACTGTGACGCGACCGTTCCACGTGTTCAGGTAATCCTTCGCAAGGCCTACGGCGGCGCCTACATCGTGATGGATTCGCGGTCCGTCGGCGCGGACCTGTCCTTTGCGTGGCCCACGAATGAGATCGCGGTTATGGGGGCCGAGGCAGCGGTGGGTGTCCTGCACCGCAAGGAGCTCATCGCCGCCGACGACCCCGATCAGCTCAGGGAGCAGCGTGCGGCGGAGTACAAAGAGCAGCTCATGCACCCTCTATACGCGGCTGAGCGTGGCCTTGTCGACGACGTGATCGATCCGGCGGACACGCGCGCCGTGATCTCGTGGGCGCTGGAGGTGCTCAGCCAGAAGCGTTCGGAGCTGGCACCACGCAAGCACGGGAATCCGCCGGCGTAGCGCACTGCTAGCTAGCATCACAACAGCGGGGTATGTCGCCGAACGGAATGCGCGGCTGCTGACTTGCGCCGTGGTACCGCGTATATCTCTCAGCACCTCTACCCTATCGCGGTCGGCCCAAACATATTAAGTATTGCTCTATTGAGCCCCTAAAGGCGCGCCCATGGCAGAATCTAGCGGCGAGCAAGATGGGCACAACCGGTATGCAAGGGGCATGATGCATCGTAATCGTGTGAGTTTGATACAAGAACTCTAACCGGTAACTCGCTCGCACGGCATCGAAACCACAGATAACCTGTGCTACCCTGGAGAGCAGTTAAATGAATAGCGCCCACGAACGCGCGATCAGGTTCATATACGAAAAATATAGCGAGCCTTTGTCTCTTGCCGATATCGCTAACAGTGCGATAGTAAGCCGTTTCCACTTCTGCCGCACCTTCAAGGATGCTATCGGCGTCACCCCGGGCAGATATCTTTCCGCGATCCGCATCTACCAAGCGAAGCGTATGCTACTGAATACGCGTATGAACGTCACTGACATCGCGTTCGCCGTCGGGTACAACAGCCTCGGCTCATTCAGTAATCACTTTACCGACAGCGTCGGCCTCGCGCCGGGTCGATTCCGCCGCATACCACAGCGCGGAGGCATCGAGCTGCCATGCCCGGGGCGAGCATCGTCGGTTCCGCATGCGACGGTAACCGGCACTATCGTATTTCCGCAGGGTTATTCCGTCGGGCGGGTGTACCTGGGTACTTTCGATACGCCCATCGTGCAGCGACGGCCTGCTGCTGCCGTCATCATCGAGCCACCAGCCACGGCCTCGCCCTGCTCATTTCAGCTGGCGGGAGTGCCCCACGGTACATGGTTCCTCCGTGCGGTAGCAGTAGCGGACGACACCGACCCTGAGCCGTGGACCCGCAGGACGCTGCTCGTCGGCGGGGCTGGCCCGGTGACGATCGCCGACGACATGGTCATTTCCGCCGGGATCGAGCTGCGCACCAGACGACCGACGGACCTGCCGATTCTCCTTGCCCTGCCCGATCTTGAGCCCGAGTCAGCCGATGTTAAGCCAGCTCAGGCCGGATCTGCCGCCGCGCAACTACTGAGATCCGCCTAGGTCATGGCGGATGTGGTCCGCTGGGGCGCGACTCACCGGGGCCGACCGGGGGAACCCGTCTACCCTGCGCAGGCACTGTGGCCAACAGGCTGAACTGATCATCGCGGCTGCCCCCGGTGTTCAGCTCGCCGCCCATGACCTCCAGCCGTCGCGCCAGGTTATGCAGGCCGTGACCACCCGTACCGAGCTTCACAGGCTGCGATACGCCGTCGTTGATCACCTTCAGGGTGATCATCTTGTCTTCCTGGTTCGCCACGATGGCGCAGTTCCGCGCCGTGCTGTGCCGCAAGACGTTGGTGACCGCCTCGCGTAGCACTATCGCCAGCACGGAGTCGACCTCATCGTCAAGCACTCCACAGTCGATCGCGACCTGGGGTGTGATGCACGCCGCGGAAAGCAAGGAGGCGGCCGATCCGGCCTCCCGCGCCAGCGAGATGCTGCTGTACCCGCTCGCCATCAGTCGTACGTCCATCGCTGCCTGCCGTGCGAGTTCGACTACCTCTGCCAGCTCGTTCTCGGCCAGAGCAGGATCACTGCCGACCAGCTTCCTGGTGAGCTCGGCCTTCAGCGTGATGGCTGACAGGCTGTACCCGAGAATGTCGTGCAGGTCCATGGAGAAGCGCTCGCGTTCCCGCGCTGACGTAAGTTGCGCGAGCTGCGCGCCTGCCCCCTGCCTACGTTTAGCAACCAGACGTAGCTGGTAGACGGCGAAGACCGTCAGCCCGCTGCTAAGGCTGGCGGTCATCAGGTAGGCGGCATCGCGGGTGTCCATCCCGAGGCCGAGCGGTGCCACAAGCATGCTTGCCACGACAAACACGAACAGAACCCAGGAAGTCCTGGCCGGCCTGAGTATCAGGATCGAACCGGCGAAGAACCCCCCCATACCCGGCCACACCACACGTAGGGCTGCCAGCGGCAGGTAGGTGAGGGCTCCCAGGGCCAGTAGCCCCCCGAGCCGGCGCCGTCGTGGCCAGCGTGCGGCTCCCCGCCAGGCAATACAGAGCTGCAAGCCGAACAGCAGTCCCGCGGTTACCAGGGCGAGCCCGATCGCGAATCCGTGTCGCGGGATCCGTGCCGCGAAGATGCCTGCGAGCTGCATCGCGAACAGGCCGGACAGGACCAGAAACGAGCTTGCACGCGGTGTCCATATGCTGCCCGGCGGCCTGTCGGCCGACGATACGGGTGTATCAGGTCCCGCGCCGGCTGCGACTTCGCCGCCGATTTGACGTTTTGACCCTGACGTGGGTCTGCTCCACAGCCAGCCGGGCCGGTGCTGGCGGCGAGGCATACCGCTACCCCCAGTTCTCTTAGTCGGTGCTCGTGGCGACCCAGACCCCGGGCTCCTGGGAGCTGATGGCCGCTTTATTTTTCATAGACTAATAATGTCCCCATAAAGCCGGGTGCGACTTTTCGAATTTCGCTGTTATGCAACGAGGTTTCTCGTCAAAGGTGAACTCGCCTGACGGTGCCTAGCGGGACGTCGGGGCGGGCGCGCGGACATGGGCGGGGATCACAGGGAAGACGCCGAGCCCCCGGTAGAAGCCGCCTGGCGGATCTTTGCCGGTCCCCGGCGTGTCGTGTTGATCGCAGCAGGCCGCCTATGGTCAAGTGCGGCGTGTCCGGTTTAGGACCTGTGTCCGCTAATGCGCTTGCCTCGCCTCGAAACCTCTGGCGCATAACGCCGTCTGGCCTCATGTGCTGACATCCCATGGCGGGCCCGCACGACCTGCGCAGCGCGAAAGAGGGCATGTGCCGAGAGGAGATGGCCAGTGCGTGGCATTACCAGCAGGTTGACGTGGTTTCGGCGGCTTGCATGCGCTCGCTGAGGATACTGCTCGCCGAAGATGTCGCCATGGTGCGCGGTGCGCTCGTTGCACTTATCGAACTGGAACCCGATATGAAGGTAGTTGCCGCCATCGAGCGCGGCGACTATATCGTTTCGGCCACGCTGGAGCACCATCCGGATATCGCGATCATCGACATCGACCTGCCTGGCCTGGATGGGCTGACCGCAGCCACCCGGCTGCACGCTGAGCTTCCGTCCTGCCCGACCCTCATCCTGACCAACCTCGGCCGGGCGGGCAATCTGCGACGCGCGCTGGCCGCCCACGTGTCCGGCTTCCTGCTCAAGGATGCCCCACCCGAGCACCTCGCCTGGGCGATCCGCAATGTCGTCGCGGGTCGGCGGGTCATCGACCCCCATCTGGCGGTGTCCACCTGGGAGGGTGGCGAGAATCCCCTGTCCGCGCGGGAGTTCGAGGTTCTCCGGGGCGCCGCACAAGGCGCCGATCCTGACGAGATCGCGACCGTCCTGCACCTGTCGGTGGGAACGGTCCGAAACTACCTCACCAACATCGTGACCAAGATGAATGCGCGGAATCGGGTGGACGCCATCCGGGCTGCGCGTGAGGCGGGCTGGCTGCCATAGCACACCACGCTGCGCTGGCCGTAGAACCCCGCAACCCTGAGGTGGTGCGGCTTCCCGGTCGCCACACGATGATGAATACGCGGTCCGCCGCGCCGTCATCGCGGGCTCAACCACGGGAGAGTACATGCCTACCAGTCTCGGATCGGTACGCAGACGCCTGCTCACGCCTCAGCTCAGGGAAGTTACGTTTGCCAAGCGTGGCTTCCCAGTCACCCCGTCAGCCGCTACCCGGCGGCTCGAGGGCATCCCGCAGGCCGTCATCTGCGGCTTCGAATGGGGGATTGACGCGCGTGACCAATGGGAGGTGGAGCGGCGGCTGGACCTGGTGGACGCCGAACAGTGCGGCTTCGCCTACGAAGGCGTGACGATGGCGTTTACTGTCCTCGATGCGATGGGACGCGGGCACCGCACTCGTGACCTGCTGGCCAGCCCGGGAAGCCGGCATATATTCCTCGCGTACATCGGGATGGGTTTTGCGATGGCTAGGCTGCCCAGGCCCTTGTGGAAGAAGGTCGTCCCGGACCTGACCCCCGATCCCTATTACCCGACGATGAGCTGGCTCGCGGTCGATGGCTTTGGCTTTGACCGTGCCTACTTTGATACCCGGCGCTGGGTGGACGCGCAGAGAGTTCCCGCACCTTACCGCTGGGAGGGTTCGCCGGACTATTTTCTCCGCGCGGTTGATCAGGGTATCGGGCGCGCTCTGTGGTTCATCTGCGGTGCTCACGCACCGGATGTCGCGGTCGCGGCCGGACGTTTCGCCAGTCACCGGCAGCCGGACCTGTGGAGCGGCATCGGACTGGCCGCGACGTTCGCCGGCGGATGTGACGAGGAAGGCCTGGCCGCGCTGCGACGGGCGGCAGGCGATGACTGGTCGCAGCTCGCGCTCGGCTCGGTGTTCGCCGCGAAGGCACGCGCTTACTCCGGTTTCGTGCCTGACCATACGCAGGCCGCCTGCTCAGCACTGGCGGGTATCTCCGTGGATAAGGCCGTCTCGCTCGCCGACGGTACCGCCCCGGCGGCGGCCGATGCGGGATCTGAGCCCGCATACGAGCTGTGGCGGCAGCGGATACGCGCGCACTTCGAGGCCTGATAACGGGACCCGCCGATCCGGCGTTCTTCTCGCTGCTTGCTTTCCGTCGCTAAGGTCCGGGATAACACAGGCCAAGAGAAGTTATCCCGCCCTCGGTGCAGCACAATTCTAAAGGACAGGTGGTACCGGCCCGAAGGGAGGAAAGGTTGGATACCTCGGCAGAAACCGCCAGCAGGACCATGACCCTGGAGGCATTCGCTGACACGTTTGTTCCGGGGGAGAAGCGCTCGCCTGACGACGTAACGATCGCAGGTGCCGCGCCCGGCCCGGGAGCGGTCGCGGCCGGCGCCATCGAACTTCTTGAGATGCCCGCGACCGGCGTTACTTCCGGTCTGGACGACATCGTCAGCACCCTGAATGACCATGCGAGCGATTACGCGACCGAGCGTGGCATAACGCTCGATGCCGCCGTACCGCCGTTCGTCGCGCTTGATTACGAGCACCGCTCGGCGCTGATGCGGATACTGACCGCGCCCGATCATCCGGAGAAAGAATTCTGGGTCCTCACCGCGCTGTTCTGCTTCATGGCTTTCGACACGGCTGCCCACATGAACACGGTGCGCGCTATGGAAAGCGGTCATCCCGGCCTGATGACGATGGGTTTCGCGAAACCCGATCCCGACGGGCTGTGGCGGTTTCCCGATTTCAGTTACGGCCGTCAGCTCGCCCACGCGCATCCGGCCACGACACAGAACGGAGACCCGGTATGACGAACGCCAGGGCAACCCACAGCATGAGCGCTGAGCGCACCGACATCGTGGTGATCGGCAGCGGCTTCGGCGGCGCGATCACGGCATATCACCTGGCGGCGGGCGGGGCCAAGGTGGTGGTTCTGGAGCGCGGGCCGTGGGTGCCGAGTGACGAATTTGACCACGGCTTCGAGCTCGGCACGTCCAGCACGCGGATCTTCGACTTCGTCGCAGGCGACGGCATGAGCGTGCTCGGCGGCAACTGCGTCGGCGGCGGCAGCGTGGTGTACTTCGCCACGATGCCGCGCGCTCCGGGGTTCGTGTTCGAGCGCCAGGGCAGCATTGGCAGGCGGATGTGGCCGGCGGCCATCAACCGTGACACCCTGGACCCGTGGTACGACCGGGTGACCGAGGCTCTGCCGATCAGCCATCAGACCTGGGAGCAGGTCCCTTACCCCGGTGGCCTGTGGGCCGCCGCCTGCAACCATGCCGGGCGGACCGCCAACCTGCCCAACGTCGCGATCGACGTCTCGAAGTGCACCAACTGCAACTGGATGATGGCCGGCTGCCGCTTCGACGCGAAACGGTCGTTGCTGCTGAACTACCTGCCCGCGGCGATCTCGCACGGTGCGGAGATCAGGCCGCTGCACGAGGTGCAGAAGATATCCAAAGCGGATGGTCTGTACCGGGTGCACTACAACGTGATCGATGACGAGGACTACCGGGAAACCACCGGAAGCGGCGAGATCGACGCCAAGATCGTGATCGTGGCGGCTGGTACGGCGGCGACGCCAGTGATCCTGCAGCGCTCGGAGGCCGGCCTCGGCAAGATGCCGCACGGCGTCGGCCGGTACTTCTCCGGTAACGGCGAGCGGCTCAACACGGCCATCATCGACGAGGAAAAGGCCCGCGAGGTACTGGGCCTGTCCCGTCCCGACGGCAGGGCCTACGCGGCGAACCAGATCGGCCGTGGCCCGACCGTGGTGTCCTGGGATCACCTCGATGGCTCGCTGCCCGAGTTCTCCCGGTTCGCCCTCGAGCAGCTGTACTTCCCGCCAGGCCTGGGCACCATCTTGGCGCAGGCGCCGGGCGTCGAGGGCCCGGGCTGGTTCGGGCCGGAAAAGAAGGAGATGCTGCGGCACTGGCAGTCGTGGCTGACGATCTTCATCCTGTCGGAGGACAACAATGAAGGCGTGTTCGGGCCGCCGCCGCCGACCGGCAATTCCGTCCGTATCTCGCAGCAGATGCTGGGCCGCGGCGCTCTCGCGTACGAGCCCACCATCCAGACGCTGCACGGCTGGGAGCTGGCCGACGCGGAGATCAAGGACATCTTGGAACGGGACGGCCTGGCCCGGGTGCGGCCGTGGACGAACGACCTGGTAGGTGCCTACACGGTACACCCGCTGTCGTCGTGCCGCATCGGCGACGACCCGGCCACCTCCGCGCTGGATGACCGGCACGAGCTGCGCGGCCATCCGGGCATCTTCGTCACCGACGGCTCTGCGGTGCCGGGTGCGCTCACCGTCAACCCAGCGCTGACCATCGCGGCACTGGCGGAGCGCGCCATCCCGGGAATCGTCCGGGCCGCGCAGGAACGGGGCGTACCAGTCAAGTACGGTGCTCCCGCGCCGGACGGCGCGACGAGCGCCGCACGTGCGGTCATGCCCCTGCTGCCCGCTCTGGTCGCGCGATGAAAAACGCGATCATGGCGAACGGGCTGCGCAGGTCACTAGCCCAGATCCGGTACGTATCCCCGGTCATGCCCGATGCCGCTGACGGCCTCGTCGCCAGTGTCTACGCTCAGGCCGAGCGAGACTTCGGCATGGTTGCGCCGCCGCTGGCCCTCCATTCACCGAACCCGCCGGTGCTTGCCGCGGCCTGGGCCATGCTCAGGGAAACTCTCCTGGTCACCGGTCAGGCGGACCGGGCCGAGAAGGAGGTGGTGGCCGCCGAGGTATCGGTGGCGAACACCTGCCCGTACTGCGTCGCGGTCCACACCGCCGCGGCCCAGGAGCTGGTCCCAGGCCTCGACGCGGCCGGGATTGCCTCCGGGGACCTGGCGAGCCCGCTGCTGAAGGACATAGCCAGGTGGGCCAGGTCGAGCGGCGTGCGCGGGTCCATCCAGTCCCCGCCCCCGGGCAATTTCGCTGAACTCGCCGGGGTGGCGGTGACGTTCCAGTACCTGAACCGGATGGTCACCATATTCCTCCCCCCGTCGCCGCTGCCGCCCATGACACCGAAGGCGGTCGGCGGCTGGGTCATGGGCATGCTCGCTTCGGCCATGACCTCGGGCAGTCCGATCCCCGGTGCTTCACTGGACCCTCTGCCCGATGCGCAACTGCCCGAAGAGTTCTCCTGGGCGGCCAGCGATTCCCGCATCGCGGCGGCCCTGGGGGGCGCGGCCGCGGCCATCGAGGACGCGGCGGCCCAGATCGTCACGATGCCCGTCCGCGAACTGGTCGCCGACCGACTGCGGACCTGGGATGGGCTGCCGCCGGGTCCGAGCGGGGCCTGGGCCGATGAGGCGGTGGCCGTGCTGGACGAGAGAGACCGGCCGGCTGGCTGGCTGGCAATCCTCACGGCACTCGCCCCGTACCAGGTTGGCAAGGCCGACGTCGACGGCTTCCGGTCAGCTGCGAAGTCCGGGGACGAGGCGGTGGTCAGCCTCACGTCCTGGGCGAGCATGGCGGTGGCCAGCACGGTCGGCTCGTGGCTGCGCGAGCAGTCCCCGGACCCAGCCGGGCAGCCGTAGTCACTGCACATGAGCGCGGCCACCTTCACGTGAAGGTGGCCGCGCGGGTGACGCGTGTTATCGCCTGCTGAACTGCCCGGGCTCCCGGCCGGGTCCGGGTGAGCCGCGGTACGCCTGCGCGATATCCAGCCATTTGTCTGCTTCCGGACCGGTGGCCTGGATAGCCAGATCGGCGCGATGCCGTCGCCGCGTGACGAGCATGCAGAAATCCACGGCCGGACCCGTTATCTGGTTCTCGGCGTCGGCTGGGCCGAACTCCCACTGGATCCCGGAAGGTGCCGTGAACTCGTACCGGAACTCGACGTCGGGCGGCGTCAGGCCGCGCACCAGGTAGCCGAAATCACGATTGCGCGTGCCGAACCAGGCCAGGTGCCCGATCCTGTCGGTGTACTCGCGGGGCACTCCGATGGTGTCGGCGATGTCCTGACCGTGCGCGAACAGCTCCATGAGGCCGGCACAGGCGAGGGCGCTAGCCGGGATCTGCCGGGCCACCCAGGGCACCATCTGGGCGGGTGGCAGGGCGGAGAGCGCCTTGACCGCATCGCCGCGTTCCGTGCGCCAGCGGGTCAGCAGGTCCGTCGGCGAGGCATCGAGGTACGGCGTCAGCAGGGCAGTGACCGCCGCGTCGAAGTCCTGGTCGGCCCCTACCGTCACCTTGGCGAACAGCTCCGGATCTGACGCCGAGATTCCGGCGAGACGGGCAGTCGAGGACAGGTGAGCAACCTGGTGCTTGATCGTCCATCCGGGCGCGGGAGTCGGCAGCTCCCACCGCGCGGCATCAAGGCCCGCCACCATCTGGTCGAGGATTTCGCCCTCTGTCTTCAGGTCGGCATACACATCGGTCGGAACACTCACGGCGCTGCCTCTCGCTGGATGATGACGGGGAGTCTCCTCGGCATCATCACCTGCGCCCAGGTGGGGAACCACCTCCTAGGTTGCCTGCCCGAAACCGGCATCGAACCGGTCGCCAGACACCGTTACCGACCTGGCGGCGCTCACCGGATCGTCCCCGGCTCCGATCATCAGGCTGACGAGCTGCGACTCGAAGCACCGGCTCGCGTCATACGGCGGGACCAGGTAACCCCCCACGTCGAGGAGCACCGTCCCGTGTACGCCGAGCCACATGTGATGGGCCTTGAGCACGGGATCCTCTGTCTTGAAGCGCCCGGCGGCTGTACATCGGTACGCGCAGTCAACGACGGTGGTCAGGGTGTACCGGCCATGCTGCCGGTCTTCCTCGGTGAGCGCGAAGCCCGCGAGAGATGAACCGCCGAACATCACCTCGAAGACGTGCCGGTTGGTAATGGCGTTGTGGCGGTAGACCCGCCCCAGCAGAGCCATGTCGGCCACCGGATCGTCCGTGGCTTCGACGAGATCGAACAGGCGCTTAAGACGCGCGAATCCGTCGTGCACGATCTCTCGCACGATCGCGCTCATGCTGCCGAAGTAGGTGTACACGGCCATGGTCGACGTGCCTGCCTCCCTGGCCAGCAGGCGAGCGGACAAGCTGCCGGGACCTCCCTCCGCGACCAGCCTCGCGGCGGCATCGATCAATGTGGTGCGGTTGTCCGGGTTTTGGTGACGCGGGCTCACGCTTGACAGGATTGCATGGCACAGCTACCGTTCATAACACAACACTGTTATGCAACGGGTTTTTGCTGGCGATGTCAGTGCGGAGGAACCGCATGAATAGCGCCGTAGACCGGGCGGTCAACTGTATCTGGGAGCGGTACAGTGATCAGCTGTCGCTCGCTGACATGGCTCGGAGTGCCATGCTTAGCCGCTTCCATTTCGCGCGCGTTTTCGAGAAGCAGACTGGTGTATCGCCCGGGCGGTTCCTGGCCGCGGTCCGTATCTACCAGGCCAAGCGCCTGCTTCTGCTCAGTTCGATGAGCGTCGGCGGAGTCTCGTCCGCGGTCGGCTACAGCAGCCTCGGCTCATTCACGAGCCATTTCACTGACAGCGTGGGCATCTCCCCGAGCCGGTTCCGCCATGCGTCGCACCACGACCGGGTCAGCACGTGTGGCATGCTGCCGGATTCGCCGGTACCCGAAGGCGCGGCGATGGGTACGGTCCGGCTTCCGGAAGGGTACGCTGCGGCCCGCCTGTACGTCGGGATCTTCGATACACGGATCTTGCAGCGCCGACCGCAAGCGGCCACCTTGCTGGATGTGACGTCACAGCGAACCCACCCGTACTGGCTGCCCAGAGTCCCGGATGGCAAATGGTTCCTGCATGCGGTGGCGGTAGCCGACACCGATGAGCCCGAACCCTGGACCCGGCGGCACCTGCTCGTGGGCGGAGGGGGCCAGGTGAAGTCCACTCTCGGCGCCATCACCTTGCGCCCCAGAAGCCTGACCGATCTGCCGGCCCTGCTGGCCCTGCCTGATCTTGAGCCTGAACTAGAAGGCCTTACCCACTCCGTAGCGCACGCGAGAGACCGGTAACGGGACCTCCGGTCAGTCGATGATGGCCCCACAGGTGAGATTCACCATCGCGCCGCTCATCGCGCCTGCCCCGTCCGAGGCCAGGTACACCGCGGTCCCGGCGAGATCGGCCAGCCGGGGCAGTCGGCCAAGCAGCGTGTCCTTCAGCAGCGGGGCCAGTTGCTCGTCGCTGACGGCGGGATAGGTCTCGGGAGTGAAGTTCGAGCGCAGGCCCACCACGCGCACACCGCGGCGGCCGAACTCCCCGGCCAGGGTCCGGGTAAGCGCCTCGATCGCCGCGTTCGCCAGGCTGAACCCGCCCATCTCGTGCCGGGTCTCCTTGGCTGACGAGGCGCTCAGTGTCACGATCACGCCGTCCCCCTGCGCGGCCATGTGCCGAGCGGCGGTGGTCGCGGTCAGGAAGTTGGTCCGGCACAGCCCGGTGATCGGGGCCAGGAAGTCCTCCACGGAGATCTCGGTCAGCGCAACGCCCTGGACGACAGGGACCGCCACCGCGTTGAAGGACACATCGATGCTGCCTGCCGCCGCCACCACGCGATCGGCGTGCGCGTCGACGGCGGCCTTGTCCATCGCGTCAACCTGTGCGGCTTCGGCCATCCCGCCGTGCGCACGGATGTCGGCCGCCACTTCTTCCAGCGTGGCCAGAGTGCGCCCGGCCAGGGATACGCGCGCGCCGTCCCGGGCGAACGCGCGAGCCACCGCACCGCCGATCGCCCCCGCTGCCCCGTAGACAATCGCGTTCTTGTTCTCCAGCAACACAGCGGCCTCTCCTCACCCGTGAGTCCCAACCGCCAACCACCCTAACGTCCACCGCTGAAGCCAAACGAAATGAAACCCGGGTTTCACCACGCTCTAGGCCAGTGAAACCCGGGTTTCATTCCGCATGAGGTGTGAGCGGCAGGACGGGGACCCGTAAGCGTTGGCGTCAGCTGGCCACGCCGCGTTGCTGGGGCGGCCGGCTGATCCGCGCGGCGAACAGGTCGCGCAGGCTGACCACGCCGCGTACGGTCCGTCCTTCCATGATGGGCAGATGCCGGAAGCCATTCAGCAGCATCATCTGGGCCGCGTCCTCGACCGTGGTCTCCGGCCCGGCTGACTGCGGATCCTTGGTCATCCAGGCCGAAACCTGGACCGTGGTGAGGTCGGTCCCGGACGCCGCGGCGCGCAGGACATCGCGTTCGGTGAGGATGCCGGCCAGGAAGGGGCCCTGCATGACGAGGGCCGAGCCCACCCGCTCGCGCACCATCTCGGCGGCGGCCTCGGACATGGGACTGTCGGGAGTGGTGAGGATGACGCGGGTGTGCATCATCTCGCCGACCGTGAGGGCCCGGCGGCCGTCCTCAGCCACTTTCGCCGATCTCGAACAGCTCGGAGTCGTGCGGGGCGGACGGCCCGGCGAGCTCTTCGGAGAGCAGCCGCCAGAGCGACCCGGCCCAGGCCGACAGCTGCGGCCAGCGCATCCAGAACAGCTGGAGCGTGGTCTCGTCGAATTCGGAATGTGCCTGGTCAGGGCTGATCGAGTGGGTGAAGTCCTCGAGCTGATGGATCAGTTCGAGGAACCGGTCGGCGCTATCATCCATTCGCATCACCTCCGGAGGGGGAGTGCGGCGTCGGCCGCGGAAACAGGGGCGTAGGGGATCACGTGACGCCAAGTGGGGTGATCCATACCCCGAAACCACGGAGTACAAGTCGGCCATGCCCCGAATTTTCACCGTGAGCCGATAATAACTGCGGCCCTGACCGGACAAAAGCGACAGATAACGGCAGGCGGGCTGAGAAGGCCGGCCGTGCTCTCGTGGCCTGCCCGGCCAGGTTCGTGGTTGACATCGCCGCGATCCGGGGTATGTTGCCCGGTCGGCACCTTTAGGCCGACCGGTTCGTTTGTCCTTGGGGGGAATCAGGTTCGCGGGGGACCAGGTTCACCGGCAGGGGACACGGTTCTCCTCTGCCCGGGGCAACGCGAGTACGGGGATATCATGGCGTGCACCGTTCGTGACACCTCCTGTTAACCAACGCAGGGATAGGCAGAGGTAGTGACTGAGCCACATCCGCCCGCCGAGCAGCCGGCCGGGCAGACCGTCGTCATCATGCCCACGTATAACGAGCGGCAGAACCTGGAGTCCATCACGGGCCGGGTCAGGGCGGCGCTTCCCGAGGCTGACCTGCTGATCGTGGACGACAATAGTCCGGACGGTACCGGCGACATCGCGGACAAGCTGGCCGAGGCCGACTCGCACGTCCAGGTCATGCACCGGACGGAGAAGGCGGGCCTGGGCAAGGCGTACATGTCCGGGTTCAGCTGGGCGCTGGAGCGCAGCTACGGCGTGATCGTGGAGATGGACGCGGACGGCTCGCACCTGCCTGAGCACCTGCCGGTCCTGGTCGGCGCGCTGGCCCACGCGGACCTGGCTATCGGATCCCGGTGGATGCCCGGCGGCCGGGTGGTCAACTGGCCCAGGTCCCGCGAGGCGCTGTCCCGCGGAGCCAACGTCTACACCCGCCTCATGCTGGGCCTGGAGGTCCGCGACGCGACCGCTGGCTTCCGCGCCTACCGGGCCTCGACCCTGCGCACGATCAGCCTGGACCAGGTCCAGTCGACCGGGTACTGCTTCCAGATCGACCTGACCATGCGGGTCGCGCAGGCCGGGCTGAAGATCGTCGAGGTACCGATCACGTTCGTGGAACGCGAGCACGGCGCCAGCAAGATGAGCAACAGCATCATCCTGGAGGCGTTCTGGCGCGTCGCACAGTGGGGCGTGGCGCAGCGACTGCGCCAGCTCAGGTCCCGCCGGACCAGCTAAGACGGACTCAGAAGCCAGCTAAGACGGACTCAGAAGCTAGGCGCTCCGGCGCTGAGTCCGGCTGCTGCCGAGGTCATCGCGGCGCTCGGTGACGCGCCGCTCCCGGATGACCTCGAGCCGCTCGGCGAGCACCGCTTCGAGATCCTCCACCGTGCGCCGCTCCATGAGCATGTCCCAGTGGCTGCGCGGCGGCTTGGCCTTCTTGGGGGACGGCGACTCCCCGGTGGCGGCGATGGCGATCGAACCGCAGACGCGACACTCCCACGTAGCAGGAAGTTCCGCCTCCGCCGCGAATGGCACGCTAAAGTGGTGCCCGTTCGGGCAGTCGAAAGCGACGTCCTGGCGGGGTGCCAGGTCGGTGTTCCTGTCGTTTTCGTAGCTCGTCGCACCGAGCCGGGTGCCGCGGAGTGCGCGTTCAGCCATGCTTGCTGCCTCCCAGGCGGTCAACGGTCTTAGTGGGCAACACTGAATACCCGGACAAGATTCCCGCTGCGGGCGTTACCCAACCGTGTTTCTGACGAAAGTTCGCAGCTATCGGCCCTGACGCAGGCTCAGTTCCTCCCCAACCCACCTTAAGGGGTGGCGGAACCCACCCGGGGATGCCACTGACCACGCTCGATCAGCACGTCACGCAGCGTCTCGATGTCATCGGTCATGATGCCGTCGGCACCCAGGTCCAGGTAGCGGATCATCTCGGCCCGGTCGTTGATGGTCCAGACGTGGACGTCGAGGCCGAGTGCGTGCGCCCGGCGCACGAACGTCCCGGTCGCCACCGTCCCCGGCACCTGGGCGCAGCGCACGCACGCCCGGGCCAGGAAGCTGGCCAGCAGCCGGATCTGCGGCCAGCGCTCGGAGGTGCCGACGTTGCAGCGGACGCCGGCGATCGCGGTCGGCGAGGTGGCCATGCACACCGGCTGGTCGAGCAGCCCGCGGGCGGTCCGGAGCCGGTTACCGGAGAACGAGGTCACGCAGACCCGGTCCCACGCCCTGGTGCGGCGCAGCACCTCGGGCAGCAGGGTGATCCCGGGCGCATCCTTCAGGTCGATGTTGAAGCGCACATCGGGCCAGGCGGCGATCAGGTCCTCGAGGAGCGGTATCGGTTCGGTGCCCGAGACCCGCAACGCGGCGACCTCACGGTAGGACAGCGCGTTGAGCGGGCCGGACGCGTCGGTGACCCGGTCCAGCGTGCGGTCGTGGAAGGCCACCAGCTTCCGGTCCGAGGTCGCGCGGGCATCGGTCTCGAGGTACGCGTACCCCAGCTTGATGGCGTGCTCGAACGCGGCCCAGGAGTTCTCCGGGGCGTGGGCCGCGCCGCCACGGTGGGCGAAGGCGATGGGCTGCGGGTGATCGAGGAAGGGAACGCGCACGATGGCAAGTATGCATGCTGACCTGGTATGCGGGGTGAACGGCGCGTGTCGCGTCATCGTCAGGCGAACGGCGGGTACTCCACGTGGGCCCAGGCCCGGCGGCGCGCCTCGGCCATGGCCACGGCGGCCGCCACGGCCACGTTGAGCGACCCGACCCGGCCCGGCTGCGGGATGTACGCCACCACGTCGGCCGCCGCGAGCAGGGCCGCCGAACATCCGTGGTCCTCGTTGCCTACCGCCAGGCACACGTCGCCGTCCAGCGGCGCCTCGTGCAGCGGAACCGCGCCCGAGGCCAGCTCGATGGCCACCACCCGCAGGCCCGCGGCCGAGGCAGCCTTGGCCGCGGCGACCGCGCTGGCCTCGGTGCTCGCCTGGACCAGCCGCTGGGTGCCGAGCGCCGTCTTGCCCACCCCCGGATGGGACAGCGGCGCGGTACTGCCGCACAGCCACAGGTGCTCGGCGCCGAAGGCGGCCGCCGAGCGGACGATGGAGCCGACGTTGAACGGCTGCCCGACCGAGTCCAGCAGCAGCGCCAGCCGCGTCTCGCTGACCCGGCGCCACTCGCGGTTCAGCCGCTTGACCTCGACCGGGCGAAGCTGGTGAGGCGCCTTGGCGTCGCCGCCGGGCGGCACGGGCGTGGTCACGGGGGAGTCACCACGGCTCGTTCGGGCAAAAATTCGACCTGGAGCAGACGGTAACCGCTCCGAGCGGCCCGCCGTGTCACGAGCCAGCCTTGTTCGGCCAGCCAGCGGTGCAGTGAATCGGCGCCGAGGTTGCGCCCGGCCACGAGGTAGGCCTGCCCGCCACCAGCACCGCCACCAGCACCGCTACCAGACAGGCGGCCGAGCCACGCGGACAGCAGGTCGTGCAACGCCGCCTTGCCGATGCGGACGGGCGGGTTGGACCAGAGGCCGGCCAGCCGCGGCGGAACGGACGGGTCATCCGGGGTGACGCAACGCACGTTGGGCAGCCCGGCCGTGGTGGCGTTCCGCGCGCACAGCTCGAGCGCCCGTTCGTTCACGTCGACCGCCCAGACCGTCGCGCCGGGCGACCGCTTGGCCAGCACGCAGGCGATCGGGCCGTAGCCGCAGCCGAGGTCGAGCAGGTCGCCCGCGGGCGGCGGGGGCGGAGCCTCGTCGAGCAGCAGGCGGGTGCCGGGATCGAGCCGACCGGGAGAGAAGACCCCGGCGTCGGTGGCCAGCTCCAGGTAGACGTCGGGCAGGACCACCCGGACCAGCCCGGGCCGGTGCGGGGCCCGCGGCCGCGCCGAGAAGTAGTGGTCACCCGCTGGCTCCGGGTGCTCGCTCAACGTCTCACGGGCTGCGCCGGCTGAAGCTGCGCAGCCAGCGCGGGATTGATGAACCGGCGGGTGACCCAGCGCTCGACGATGAACGTCATGATCGGGATGGTGCCGGCCAGCAGCATGATCACGGTCGGCTTGGTGGCCAGCTCCAGCTTCCTGGACAAGATCCACGCGAACACCAGGTAGATGATGTACAAGATGCCGTGCACCACGCCGACGTTGTTGGCCACGGCCGGATGGCCCGCTACCTGCAGCGGGATGCCGACAAAACACAACACCACCAGCACCACACCGGTCACGTAAGCCATCACCCGGTACCGGAGTACCGCTGCTTCCACAGCTCTATCTCCCTAGCTTCGCAGTCCGTGCCACCTGCCGTGGCGCTTGACCTCGGCGTTGAGCCGGGCCAGGTAGGCGTTGTAGGCGCTGAGCTCCTCGTCCTCGTCGTCCTCGGCGGTGCCGGCGCTGACCTGGACGGGCCGGACGCTGACCGGGAGATCGTCCGAGCCCGAAGGCCCGGCGAGCGTGCCCTGCGGCCCGTCCCGCTTGATCCGGAACTCGTCCTTGATCGTCTTGGCCCAGAACACCACGGCGAAACCGGCGAACAGCGGCCACTCGAACGTGTAGGCCCAGCTCAGCCCGTTGCCGGCGAGCGCGCGGCGGAGCTGCCAGTCACCGAGCCAGAGCATGCCCCAGAAGGACACGACCATGAGCAGGTGCCAGCCCAGCCAGCGGGGCTGGATGAGGAACCGCCACACCGGCCCGGGGCGCTCGGGCGCGGCGGTCTCCCCGGTGTCGGCCTGCGGAGGGCCGACCGGGCCCGCCGGCGCAGCGGGCCCAGTCTGCGCCGTGTCGTCCATGTCATGAGCGTATCGCTGCCCGGAAAGTGGTGTCGGCGGCCGGCCGGTCACCGATAATTCTTCCATGAGCGTGTTCGCCGGGTGGTCGCCCGAGGCCGCGCGGCTGCCGGACCGGCTCGATGACCTGCACGGGCCCTGGCAGGGGGTGGTCGTGCTGCCGGTCCACCTGACCTGGCACGGCCTGCGCGAGTTCGACGTCGCTTCGGAGAAGCCCAGGCTGCTGCTCTACAACATCGTGCTCAGCCAGGGCAGGCGGAACGACCTGGCCCGGTTCGTCAACCCGCGGCGGCTGCGCGACGACTGGCCGCAGCTGCGCCCGCTGCTCAGCCGTTCGGTGCGGCGGGCCTGCGAGCGCAAGCTCGGCCTGCGCCCTGCCCATCACCGAGCCTTACCGGGCATGACACGACCCCATATGCCAGGCTGTTGACATGCGCAAATACGTGATCATGGGCGTGCAGGGCAGCGGCAAGGGCACGCAGAGCCAGCTGCTGGCCGCTGACCTGGACATCGTGCACATCAGCGTCGGGGACATCTTCCGCTGGAACGTGCAGAACCACACCAAGACAGGCGCGGTGGTCCGGCGCACTATGGCGGCCGGGGAACTGGTCGGAGACGACCTGGTGGAGTCGGTAGTCAGGGACCGGCTCACCCAGCACGACTGGAACTTCGGCTTCATCATCGACGGGTTCCCGCGGAACCGCAGGCAGGCCGAGTTCTTCCTGGAGACCTACGACATCGACGGGGTCGTCGAGCTGGACATGCCCGACAGCGATGTCCGCCGCCGGATCCTCAACCGCAGGCTGTGCGCCGGCTGCGGCATGGACTACAACCTGATCGCCGACAGCCCGAAGGTCGCGGGCCAGTGCGACTCGTGCGGCGGACAGCTGGTGACCAGGGAAGACGACACCGAGGAGGCGCTGGTCGTCAGGCTGCGGGACTACCACACCCAGACCAGCCCGGCGCTTGACCTGTTCCGCCGCAAGGAGTACGTCTTCACGGTGGACGCGAAGCCCGCCCGCGAGGTCGTCCAGGAGCAGATCAGGAAGTGCCTCGGCCTGCCGCCGTTCGAGCAGGCGAACAAGGGTCCCCGCTGTGCGTGAGATCGCGGTGTTCGGCGGCAGCGCTCACCCGGCGCTGACCGCCGAGATCTGCGCGTTCCTGGCCGTGCCTCAGCAGCCGGTCCAGCTGGAACGGTTCGCGAACGACTGCCTGGAGGTCCAGCTTCAGGCCAACTGCCGGGAACGGGACGTGTTCATCATCCAGCCGCTGGTTAACCCGGTGCAGGAGCACCTGGTCGAGCTGCTGCTGATGGCGGACGCGGCCCGCGGCGCGTCGGCTGCCCGGGTGACCGCGGTGATACCGCACTACGCGTACGGCCGGTCGGACAAGAAGGACAAGCCCAGGATCTCCATCGGCGGCCGGCTCGTCGCCGACCTGCTGGTCACCGCGGGCGTCGACCGGGTGCTCACGCTGACCCTGCACTCGCCGCAGGTGCACGGGTTCTTCTCCGTCCCGGTGGACCACCTGCACGCGCTGCGCGAGTTGTCCGCGCATTTCCGCGACCGGGACCGGTCCAACACCGTGGTGGTCGCGCCGGATCTCGGCTACGCCAAGAGCGCCGCGGACTTCGCCCGGCGGCTGGGCGTGCCGGTCGCGGCGGGCTCGAAGGAGCGGATCAGCGACACCAAGGTCCGGATCACCGCGATCATCGGCGAGGTGACCGGCCGGGACGTGATCGTCATCGACGACGAGATCTCCCGCGGCACCACCGTGTTCGAGCTGCTGGACCGGCTACGCGAGCAGGAGGTGTGTTCGGTGGCCGTGGCCTGCACGCACGGCCTGTTCGCCGACAACGCGCTGGACAAGCTGACCGCCATGGACGTGACCGAGGTGGTGTGCACCAACTCCGCGCCGGTCCCGGCCGACTACCCGAAGCTGCGCGTGCTGTCGGTGGCCCCCGCCCTGGCCGAGGCGATCAGCCGCATCCACAACGGCGAGTCAGTCAGCTCCCTGTTCGACCGCTAGGAGCCCCCCGAAGCCGTCTGCACTACCCAGGCCAGCACCAGGGCCTCTTCCCGCCAGGCGTCGTAGCGGCCGCTGCGGCCGCCGTGGCCCGCCTCCATCTCGATCTTGAGCAGGAACGGGCCGCCCTTGGCCACCGCGCGCAGCCGCGCGATCCACTTGGCGGGCTCATGGTAGGTCA
The DNA here is from genome assembly GCA_963742795.1 of uncultured Actinomycetes bacterium. GTDB lineage: Bacteria > Actinomycetota > Actinomycetes > Streptosporangiales > Streptosporangiaceae > Palsa-504. The sequence continues at coordinate 355,171 of CAVUNL010000003.1, read as the reverse complement.
CCCGGGTGTCGTTCAGGCCGCCCAGGGCGAAGATCGGCGGGTAGACCTGACCGGTCACGTTCTCGTACGGCGTGTAGGACTTCATGTACGCGTAGACCTGCGGGTCGTGCAGCGGGTCGCCCCACTCCTCCCATTCGGTCACGGTCAGCGGCAGCGACGGGTCCAGGATCGTGTTCAGCGCGTCGACGAACGGCACCTGGGCCACGATGCCGGCGAAGTCCTGCGGCGCTAGGTTGGCCACCGCGCCCATCAGCAGGCCGCCCGCCGAGCCGCCCCGGGCCACCAGCCGGGAGGCCGAGGTCCAGCCCGACCGCTCCAGGTGCTCCGCGCACGCGATGAAGTCGGTGAAGGTGTTCTTCTTGTGCAGCAGCTTGCCGTCGGTGTACCAGGCCCGGCCCAGCTCGCCGCCGCCCCTGACGTGCGCGATCGCGTAGACGAACCCCCGGTCGAGCAGCGACAGGACCGGGATGGAGAAGGCCGGGTCCCGGGATATCTCGTAGCTGCCATAGCCGTACAGGAGGCATGGAGCACTACCGTCACGAGGCGTGCCCTTGCGGTGCACGAGCGAGATCGGGATCCGCGTGCCGTCGGTCGCGACTGCCCACTCGCGGTGCTGCTCGTAGTCCTGCGGCCGGTAGGGCTGGCCCGACGGGGACGGCAGCACCGGCTGGCGCTTGAGCAGGGTCAGCTCGCCGGTGGCCATGTCGCAGTCGTAGACCGAGCCCGGCGTGATCAGCGAGGTATACGACAGGCGGAACCGGGTGGAGTCGTACTCGGGATTCGGTCCCGGCCCGACCCGGTAGATCGGCTCGTCGAACGCGATCTCCCGCTCACCGCCGCCGGCACTGAGGATCCGGAGCCCGGTGAGCCCGTCGCGCCGGAAGTAGACCACGATGAAGTCCGCGAACGCGGCCATGCCCAGCAGCCGGGTGTCGGCCCGGTGCGGCACCAGGGGGGTCCAGTCCTGCGGAGCCGACAGCGGCGCGGTGGCGATCTCGAAGTTCTCCGCGTGGTCGTTGTGCAGGATCAGCAGCCGGTCCCCGGCGTCGTCGACGCTGTAGTCCAGACCCTGCCGGCGCGGGGTCACCACGGTGAACTCACCCTCTGCGGCGGCCGCGTCCAGCAGCCACACTTCGCTGGTCAGCACGCTGGCGCTGTGGATCACGATGTAGCGCTCGCTGCGGGTGTGGCCCACGTCGACGTGGAAGCGCTGGTCGGCCTCCTCGTACAGCATGACGTCCTGGTCGGCCGGGGTGCCGATCCGGTGCCGCCACACCCGGTAGGGCCGCCACGCGTCATCGACCGTCACGTAGAACAGGACCGAACCATCCAGCGACCACGAGCACCCGTAGTAGGCACCCGGGATCTCGTCGGGCAGCAGGGCCCCGGTAGCCAGGTCCTTGATCCGGATCGTGAACCGCTCGTCGCCACTGAAGTCGGTGGAGTAGGCCAGCCAGCGCCAGTCCGGGCTCGGCTGGTAAGCGCCCAGGGCGAAGAAGCCCGCCCCGGCGGCCAGCTCGTTGTCGTCGAGCAGCACCTCTTCCCCGTCCAGCGGCTGACCGTCCTCGGCCAGGGGCGGGATGACCTCGCCCGGCCGGACCGCGCGGCGGCAGTGCACCACGTACTGCTGGCCCTCGACCGTCCGGGCGTACTGCCACCACTCGCCCTTGCGCACCGGGACCGACAGGTCGCTCTCCTGCGTCCGGGCCTTGATCTCGGCGAAGATCTGCTCCTGGAGCGGGGCGAGCCCGGCGGTGACCGCCTCGGTGTAGGCGTTCTCGGCCTTCAGGTAGGCGATCGTGTCCGGGTCGTCCTTGGCGGCCAGCCACGCGTACTCGTCGGTCACGGTGTCGCCGTGGTAGGTGCGCTCGTGGGGGACCTGCTTGGCCGGCGGCGGTTCGGTGCTCATGTGCGGACAGTCTAACGACGCGCCGCAACCGGGAACTGGCAACCTTTTTCTGCCGAACGGAACGTGGTGCGTCCGGCCGGACCCGTTCAAGCCCCCCGTCGCGTCGTCCCGGAGGGGTACGGCTAACCTGTGTCTCGTGGCAGAATCGTCACCCGTTCCTCCTGAGCCGCAGCCGGTGCTGGTGCCGCTCACCGCGAATGCGATCTTCCTGGTCCTGACCATCAATCCCGGCGGCGAGGCGACCTGCCGGGACCTGCTGGAGGGCTGGTCCGGCCTGGGACGGGCGGTAGGCTTCCGGGCCCCGGAAGGCCCGGTGGCGGCCGTCGCCGGGATCGGCTCGGACGCGTGGGACCGCCTGTTCGCTGGCCCGCGCCCGGCCGAGCTGCACCGGTTCCGCCCGCTCGCCGGTGCCGTGCACCAGGCTCCCGCCACGCCAGGGGACCTGCTGTTCCATATCCGGCACGAACGGATGGACGTGTGCTTCGAGTTCGCGGCCCAGGCCATGACCCAGCTGGCGGGCGCGGCCACCGTGGTGGACGAGGTACACGGCTTCCGGTACTTCGACGAGCGGGACCTGATGGGCTTCGTCGACGGCACCGAGAACCCGGTCGGCCAAGCGGAGGAGGTAGCGGCCCTGGTCGCCGACGCCGATCCGGCCTTCGCCGGCGGCAGTTACGTCATCGTGCAGAAGTACGTGCACCCTCTGGACCTCTGGAACGCCCTGAGCACCGAGGAGCAGGAAAAGGTCATCGGCCGCTACAAGCTCTCCGACATCGAGATGCCGGACGAGATCAAGCCGATCAACTCGCACGTGGCCGTGAACACCATCATGGAGCCCGACGGAACCCAGCGGCAGATCGTCCGAGCCAACATGCCGTTCGGCGAGGTGGGGACCGGGGAGTTCGGTACCTACTACATCGCCTACTCGGGCACGCCGAGCGTGACCGAACGGATGCTGACCCGCATGTTCATCGGCGAGCCCCCGGGCAACACCGACCGCATCCTGGATTTCTCCACGGCCATCACCGGAGGCCTGTTCTTCGTGCCGTCGGGCGACTTCCTGGACAACCTTCCCGACCCGCCCGGCGCAACCGATGCCCCCGCCGCCTCTGGTCCGTCCGGCGCCGCCGACGATTCCCAGGGTTCCCTCGGCATTGGCAGCTTGAAGAGGAGCACGACATGAACAACCTGCACCGCGAGCTCGCTCCGGTTTCCGACGCTGCTTGGGCGAGCATCGGGGACGAGGCGCGCCGGACGTTCGAGAGGCACGTGGCTGGCCGCCGGGTGGTGGACGTCCAGGGGCCCGACGGTCCCACGCTGGCCAGCGTGGGCACCGGCCACATAGCCGAGATCGAACCGCCGGGCGGCGACGCTGCCGGGGTCCTGGCCTGGCAACGCGCCGCCCAGCAGCTCGTCCAGCTCCGGGTGCCATTCACCCTGAGCAGGCTCGACGTGGACAACGTGGAGCGCGGCGCGCAGGACTCGGACTGGCAGCCGGTCAAGGACGCGGCCCGGCAGATTGCCTTCGCCGAGGACCGGGCGATCTTCGACGGCTACCCGGCCGCCGGGATCACCGGGGTCAGGGCGAGCACCTCAAACCCGGTCCTCACGCTGCCCGCCGGGGCCCTCGAGTACCCGACCGTGATCAGCCAGGCGGTCAGCGCGCTGCGGCTGGCCGGCGTGAATGGCCCCTACTCGCTGCTGCTGTCCGCCGCCGCCTACACGATGGTGAGCGAGACCTCCGATCACGGCTACCCGATCCGCGAGCACCTGGCCCGAGTGGTGGACGGCGAGATCATCTGGGCCCCGGCCGTCGACGGCGCGTTCCTGTTGTCCGGGCGGGGCGGCGACTACGAGCTGCGCCTCGGCGAGGACCTGTCGATCGGCTACCTGTCGCACGACTCGGAGTTCGTCCAGCTGTACTTCCAGGAGTCGCTGACCTTCCTGGCCTACACCGCCGAAGCGAGCGTGGTCCTGAACGCGAACTAGTCGTCGTACCGGGTGGGCGGGAACGGGTGGTCCTCGTCGATGGGGTATATCTCGCCCTTGTCCTCTTCGCGGCGGATCTCGGCCTGTTCCTCCTGATACACCTCGGTCTGCCGGACGTCTTCGGTCAGCGGCGGCGTGTCCGTGGCGGGCGGCACCTCATCCGGGTCGTAGGCGTCGACGCCCGCCTCGACGCGCTCTTCCTCGGTGAGCCGGTCCAGCTGGTCGGGATTCAGGCGGTCGATCTCGCCGCCGTGCTCCCGCCGGTTCCGGTGGAACCGCTCGGCGAACTGATCGGTGAACTCACCTGGCTGGTCTATGTCCTGGTCCGACATCGCGCCTCCTCGGGTCCGGCAACCATCCTCGCTAACCGGGCCAGCTTATAGCGGTGCTCCAGCGGACTCGCAGATCGGTGGGTTTGCGGAACACCAGCCCGCGCGGCGTGGCCGGGTACCGCTCGTCCAGCCGCAGCTCGGGGAGCAGGTCAAGGAGGGTCGCCACGGCGATCCGCGCCTCCAGCCGGGCCAGGTGGGCGCCGAGGCAGAAGTGCGGGCCGTGCGCGAAGGCCAGGTGGCGGGTAGCGTTCGGCCTCCGGATCTGGAATTCGTCGGGATCATCGAAAATCCGGGGATCCCGGTTCGCCCCGGCGATGGACACCGTGACCTGATCACCGGCCCTTATCCGAGCCCCGCCGAGCTGGGTGTCGCCGGTCGCGTAGCGGTCGACGACGGCTGCGGCCGGTTCCAGCCGCAGCGACTCCTCGATCGCCGCCGGGATCAGCCCGCGGTCAGCCCGCACGAACTCGAGCTCACCGGGGCTGGACAGCAGGTGCAGCATGGCGTTGGCGATCATGCCTTCGGTGGTCTCGATCCCGCCGAACAGCAGCACGCCCGCGTTGGAGATGGCTTCGTCCGCGGTGAGCGCGCCGGTCACGTCGGCCAGCAGCGAGGACGGTGGCGGCGCCGCGATGACCTGCCGCAGGCTGCCCGCGAGCTCGGCGAACGCGGCCGCGCCCGCGGCCGTCGCCCCGGCGTTTGCGGACGTCGCCCCGGTGCCTGCGGCCTCGGCGTTTATGGTCCCGGCGTTTACGGCTGCCGCCCCGGTGTTCGCGGCCTCGGCCTGGACCGCGGCCACGATCCCGTCGTACCAGGCCAGGACCTGCGCGGGGTCGGTCTGCCCGAGGCCGAGCGCCTCGGCCATGACCGTGACGGCCAGCGGGCCCGCCACCGCCCGGCGGAGCTCGGCTGCGCCGGACGGCTGGATGGCGGAGACCAGCCGGCCTCGGCCCGGGTGAACGACTCCAGCCGGGCATGGATCTCCTCGGCCCGGAACGGACGTGTGAACGGGGCCCGGTGGCGGGCGTGCCGCGCACCATCCAGCGAGAGCATGCTCGGGCCGACCACCTTGGCCGTGGAGAACCGGGGGTCGTCGACGGTGAACGTCCGGGCGTCCCGGAGCACCGCGACGGCCAGGTCATACCCGGTGACCAGCCAGGCGCCGAGGACCGGGACCCAGCAGGCCGGGGCGCCGGCCGCAGCCGGGCCAGTATCGGATGCGGATCGGACTCCAGGTCGGCCAGCGTGACCGTTTCGGCTGGGTTCACGTAATCCGCCCGAGTCCGGGGGCCGGATCCGCCGCTTCGCGAGCACCGCCACCAAGATCCACCCGCCGATGAGGATGAGCCAGAAGTTGACCAGGCGGTAGGCCAGCACGGCCGCGAGGGCTGTCGAGCGGTGCAGCCCGGCGGCGGTCAGCGCCGCGGTCAGGGCCAGCTCGACCAAGGCGAATCCTCCTGGCGTAATTCCGGTGCTGCCGACCGCGGCCCCGGCCCCGTAGACCAGCAGCAGGCTGTGCCAGGGCACGGGCTGGCCCGTGGCCTTGATCGCGCAGGCCAGCGCCCCGCAGTCGGCCACCCAGTTCAGCACGGCCAGCCCGAACACCTCCGCGTACCGCGGCCAGGGCAGCCGCAGGCTCGCCACCCGGTCCAGGAACTCATCCAGGCCGTCGACACCCTGCGCGGGCACGCCGAGGACGCTCCTGGACAGGCCGACCAGCCCGGCGATGATCCGGTGCAGGAGCCTGCGGACGGTCTCGAAGCGCAGCGCGAGCAGCACCGTGGCGGCCGGCACGATGAAGACGAAGGCGCCGAGGAAGCCCGCCGCGCTGGCCAGCGACGCCGACCCGGCCAGCGCCCCGATGACCAGCAGGAGCGCGAGTGCGGAGGTGGAGAAGATCGCCGATACGGCCAGCATCCAGCTCGTGGTGGCGGCGTCCACGCCGTGCCTGCGGAACTGGCGGTAGGAGAAGACCACGGCCAGTTCGGCGCCCGCGAACGGAACCGAAATCGACAGCGCGTTCGAGGCGTAGGTGATCGCCATCACCGAACTGAAGCTAGCTGGACGACCGTCGACCTGCAGCAGCAGTTTCCTACTGAGCCCGAAGCTGGTCAGGGAGACCGCCTCCGACGCCACCGCGAGCAGGAACCAGGCCCAGTTCAGGCGGGCCAGCACGTGCAGCGACTCGGCCAGCGTGTGGCGCTCGACGACGATGACGCTGACCAGGACCACCACCGCCAGGGCGGCGAGCACACTGCGCCGCACCCGGTGCCGGCGGGGAGCGCGTGCTGGTATCGGGTGCTGATCTGACGGTGCCGTTACGTCGGCTCCGGCGCCGGTCCCGGCCGGGACATCTACCTCGTCGGTCAAGGCCGCTCCGCACACGTCGGTCTGGGGACTGACCAGGTCAACGGCATCATGGCCAAAATACCTTGAAACTGCAGCAAAACAGAAGATCGGGCTCGTCCTGCCCGGGATCGAGGAGACCGTGCGGCACGAGCGTACAAGACACGTCCCGCGCTGCCGCCCGACAATAAGGGCATGACCGTCAGTCCCGTGAACCTGAACCAGGCCCTGGCCACCTTCAACGACATCTACAGCCCGCGGATCGTCGGCCGCGTCAACGACTACGACATCAGGATCGCGCATACCCGGGGTGAGCACGTCTGGCACGTGCACGACCACACCGACGAGTTCTTCCTGGTGCTCGACGGCGGGTTCGACATCGCGCTGCGCGACGCCGACGGCGAGCGGACCGTGAGCCTGGGCCCGGGGGAGATCTTCGTGGTGCCCCGGGGTACCGAACACAAGCCGTCGTCCCCCGGCGGCGCGATCTTGATGTTCGAGCCGTCGGGGACGTCGACAACCGGTGACCGGCACCAGGGTGAGATACCCGCGTACGTGGACAGCACCACCGGCCGGGACCTCTAGCGCCCTTGGTGTCCTGGTCATAACCGCTCAGCAGCGGCCAGGCCGTCGGGTCACGGCTGGCCCCCCTTAGGGGAGCGGGCGAAGGCCCGCGGCGGTGAGCACATAGGCATCCTGGTCCGGCCCGGGACCGGTTACCAGGCCGGTGATCGCCTGACCGGCCAGCTCGGGGGTGAGAGCCGGACCCTGGCCGGCGCCTGGCCGGGAAGCGCCGCCGCCGCCCTCCCGGGCGGCGTAGGCCGTGACGTACACCAAACCCAGCGCGGTCGCGGGGGTCAGCTGCGGGAGCAGCGAGACGAACCTGATCCCGAGCCCGGCCCGCGTCGACTCCTCGGCGGCGTAGGACGTAATGAACCGGACGGCGGCCTTGGCCCCGGCGTACCCGCCTGACAGCGGCGAGCCGCTGAGCGCCGCGCCGCTGGACAGCGTGATCACCGTGCTTCCCGGGGCCAGCGGAGCCAGCAGCGCTTCGCGCGTGAAGTTGAACACGTGCTGGACGTCGGTGTCCCAGTTGCTGCTGAACGTCTGCCAGGTGTGGTGGTGGATCGGCCGCGGCAACGGGGTGGCGCCGGCGTTGAGCACCAGGATGGCAGGTCGGTAGGCGTCGATGAGCTGCCCGGCCACGATCGGGTCAGCGGCGTCGGCCGGCACCGCGGTGAACCATCCGCCCAGCTCGGCGCGCAGTTCGTCCAGCGCGGCGCGGTCGCGGGCGACTCCCACGACCTGCGCGCCCGCTCTGCTCAGGGCGGCGGCGATGCCCCGGCCGAAGCCTCGGCTGGCGCCGGTGACCAGCGCTGTCGCGCCTGCTAGCTCATGGTCAGACATGGCGATCCTCCCGGGTCTGGTGGGTTCCGCGCCGCCGTGCGCGGCGGCTCACTGATATAGACCAGCCCGGTTCCCGGGAATCGCCGTGGCTTCCTACGCTGGTGTCGGCCCGGCCCCGGCCGGATCGTGGTCGTGCGGCAGGCCGAACATCGCGAACAGTTCCGGGTTGAGGAAGACGACGATCCGGGCGATCCCGGTCTTGGTGACCGTGGGCACCACGATCTCGTGCGCGTGATACAAACCGTCGTCTCCGCGGGTATAGCCGGCGAAGGCCGGCTGCCCGTTGGCCATGACCGGGACCATCCGCAACTCCCCGAACCGGGCGAAAACGCGGGACCCGATGAAGCGTGCCACCGATTGCCGGCCCCTGAACCAGGTCAGCAGCGGCGGCATCTCCAGGGCGACGTCCTCCCGGAGCAGTTCGGCCAGCGCGCTCGCGTCCGCGTTCTGGAAGGCCGCGGCAAACCGGTCGAGCAACGCCCGCTGGCCCGGGTCGGCGGGCTCGGTCAGCTCGTCTTCGGCGGGAACGGCCTCCGCGATCTGGGCCCGGGCTCGCCGCAGCCCGCTGTTGACTGCGGTGGTCGTGGTGCCCAGGAGGTCGGCCGCCTCGGCGGCTGGGAACTCCAGCACGTCCCGCAAGATCAGCGCCGCGCGCTCACGGGCGGACAGGTGCTGCAGCGCCGCGACAAAGGCGAGCCGGATACCGGTCCGGGACACGGTCACCGCGGCCGGGTCGTCGCGCTCCCCAGCCAGCTGCGCGTCCGGGAACGGCTGCAGCCACGGCACCTCCGGGGCGCTCACCAGCTGCGCCTGCGCGTCCTCAGCGGGCCCGCCCAGGCCGGACGGCAGCGGCCGCCGGCCGCGGCGCTCGATCGCGGTCAGGCACACGTTGGTCGCGATCCGGTACAGCCAGGTCCGCACCGACGAACGGCCCTCGAACGCGTCGAAGGACCGCCAGGCCCGCAGGTACGTCTCCTGAACCAGATCCTCGGCTTCCTCGGCCGAGCCCAGCATCCGGTAGCAGTGAGCCAGCAGCTCACCCCGGAACCGGCCGGTGAGACTGGTGAAATCCTCGCTGACCGTCATGGCTACCCCAAACTCGCCCGCGCGAATGCCAGCGACCCGCTGGCCCTATCTATACAGACCAGGCGGTCGGCGCGGAATCACCGCCCGCCCGGAAACTGAGGACCCAAGGCAGGTGTCTCGTCTCAGTTGACCTGACACACGTAACTTCCTCTGACCTGGCGTGCGTCAGTTCTGTTGAGACTGCAAGGCCGCTTCCGTCTCAGCGATCATGGCGCAACTCATTGGATTCGATGGTCTCACTTGGTCGAGGAGGCGGATCGGGGGTGCGCTGAGCCGACGAGCCAGATCGATCGACGTTCCAGCCCCGGCGCTGACTGCCGTCGGTCTTGTCTCCGGTAGATGCGCCAGATTGGCTGAGACGAGGAACCTCCGCTCGTCAGCCGAGAGTCTTGGCCATCCGGTAATTGTGGATGAGCACGCCGCGGAGGATCTTGTCCTGGCGCTCCAGCACCGTGAAGCCTTTGCGCTCGAAGAAGCGGCGGGCTAGCTCGCTCGCTTCCGTGAACAGCCGGCTGATGCCCTGCGCCAGTGCTGCGGCCTCGGTCGCGTCGTACAGCCGCGACGCAACACCGCAGCCCGCCGCTTCGGGCGCGCAGTACAGGCGGTCGATGTGCCCGTCCGGTTCCAGGTCGATGAACGCGACCACATGGCCAGATTCGCCCGCAGCGACCAGGACCAGCCGCCCGTCACCGGAACGCAGGTGTTCCCGCTCGGCGTCCCAGCGTCCGGGAACCCAGGCCTTCACCTGTTCAGGGGTGTAGTCGGACAGCGCCACTTCGTGGACGGACCGGTAGAAGACATCGGCTACGTCGGCGGCATCCCGCCGCTCATAGCTCCTGATGGTTACCTCCACCGCCCGGACACTATCGGCTCCGGGTCCTGCTGTGCCAGGTCTGCTGAGACAACGAGCGAATGCGTCAGATTGACTGAGACTGCGTCAGCTCACCTGAGACGAGACAGCAGGGGCGTGGTCCGAGGACGGAGCCGCGGTTCAATATCCGTCAGCTGACCGATGTCTTGCATTGCAAGTTGCAGCAGCATTTTCAACGCAAGGGAACCGAGCACATCAGCTGAGGAACCGGATCATCGTGATGGCACCGACTCGTCCGACCGAACTGTACCAACGTCGCGTCCGGTTGGCCAGGCAACCATCCGCGGCGGCCGGTGCCCGCAGTCAGATCCGCACGGCCCTGCGGGCCTGGAAGGTCCCGGTCGATCACGATATCGCGATCCTGCTCGCCAGCGACCTGGTCACCAACGCCATCATCCACGGCGACGGCGAGACCCTCACGCTGGCCATCAGATGCTCCCGTGGTCAGTTGCGCATTGACGTCTACGACAAGTCGCGTTACCTGCCGGCGGGCGCGGACGAGTCGGCCGGTGCGGACACCGGACGGGGGCTGGTGCTGGTCGCCGCCCTGTCCACCGAATGGGGCTCGTTCCGCACCCCCGCGGGCAAGGCCATGTACTTCACCCTCGCGTTCCCGCGCGACCTGCTGCTGGATGGCGATCGCGTGACCGGCGGGGACTAGACGTGGGGGCGGCGAGCTGTGAAACCCCGCCCGGCTCGCCGCCCTCACTGACGAGACAGCTTTCGGAAAGACACCAACCAGCGAGGGAAAACATGAGCACGACGCTCAGGAGTCCACACGAACGGCCAACTGCGGGTTCTTGCTGGACCAAGAGCTCTCTGAGCTACGCCGCCGGCAACTGCGTCGAGGTGGCCAGCCTGCCCGAGGGCGAGATCGGCGTCCGCAACAGCAGGGACTCCGCAGGGCCGGTCCTGCGGTTCACACCTGCCGAGTGGCATGCCTTTCTCGGGGGCGTGCGAAACGGGGAATTCGACCTCCCGGTCTTTTGACCGATGCCCGGTCGCCATCGATCCCGAAGACCCAGCACTGCTCCTCGATCCGCCATACGCGTCACTGCTGGCGCGGACATCAAGGATGGGCGTCCCAGTGCCGGCGCAGCGCCTTGGTCAATTCGGTGGCCCGCTCGTCCGGGAAGAAGATACGCGCGCCGTCCAGCTCGACGACCTCGGTGGCGCCGGGGATGGTGTCGCGCAGCCAGTAGGCCCACTTGCGGCGGAAGAAGATGTCGCCGGTGCCCCAGACAATGAGGGTCGGGACCTGCAGCCGGGCGAGGGCGGGTTCGATCGCTAGCAGGTCGCGGGCGTGCAACGAGGTCATAATGCGCTGGTTCTGGCGGGCCAGTTCCGGGGTGGCGAACTGCGATTCCAGCCAGAAGCGCGCGAGGTCCTCGGGCAGGTTCTCGATGTCCTGGTAGCCCAGGCCGTAGAAGCGTTTGCGGCCCCGCCGGATGTCGCGCAGCAGCCGGGGTGAGATGCGGGCGGCCAGGCCCATGTGGGCCAGCAAGGCCACGGGCAGCAGCACCTTGGGCGGCAGGTTCTTATGCGTCTCACAGTTGGTCAGAGTCAGGGTGTGCAGGAGCTCGGGGTGGCCCGTGGCGAATACCTGGCTGATCGCGCCGCCGGTGTCGTTCGCCACGAGGTCGATGTCGTTCAGCTCGAGTCCCTCGCAGAACTCGACCAGGAAGCGGGCGAATCCCGGCAGCGAGAAGTCCTGGTCGGCGGCGGCCGGCGTGTACCCGTGCAACGGCAGGTCGACGGCCACGCACCGGCGCTGGCCGTCGAGCTGGTCGATCACGTGCCGCCACAGGTAACTGCTGGTACCCAGGCCGTGGACGAACAGCGCCACGCGGCCTGGGCCGCCGGTGTCGATGTAACTGGCCGGGCCGGACTGAGTCTGCACCTGGCCGCGGTACTTGTCGAGGCGTTCCATCGCGCTAGTCATAGGTTTCTCCCTCGTTGGCCTGCCGCCGGGGTACAGTGGCCGGAAAAACCGACTGCCGGTCTAACTCTTACAAACCGACAGTCGGTCTGTCAATGAATGAGGGAGACGGATGAGCGTGCCGGGGGAGGCTGATGAACAAGAACGTGGAGCGAGGCCAGGCCACCCGGGCGCATCTGGTCGATGTGGCGACGCAGCTGTTCGCGGGGCACGGTTACGACGGTACGTCGATCGAGGCGGTACTGGCCGAGGCCGGAGTCAGCCGCGGCTCGCTTTACCATCACTTCGCGGGCAAGGACGCGCTGTTCTGGGCCGTCCTGGAGGGCGTCGCCGCCCGGGTCGGCGAGCAGTTGACGGCCCTCGAGCGGGACGCCCCGGACCCGGTCGCGGCGTTGCGCATCGGTTATCTCGGGTGGGTCCGGCTGGCCAGCGACCCGGTCGTCCAGCAGACCGTACTGATCGACGCGCCCGCGGTGCTCGGCTGGCAGCGGTGGCGGGAAATTGACGAACAGGGCAACCTGGGCTGGATCAAGGCCGCCCTTACGTATGCCGCCGACACGGGACGCATCGAGCGACGTCACGTGGATGTGTTCGCTCACATCGTGCTGGCCGCGGCCAACGAGGTGGCCCTGATGATCGCCCGCGCCGACGACCCGGCCGCCACGCTCCCCGACGCCGAGAGCGCATTCGCCGAGTTCCTGGACCGCCTGCTCGCCAGTCCAGATGGCCGCAGCTGACAGACACCTATGCAGGCGACGCTCGCTTTTCTCACCGGACAGGCGTGTAAACCAGGACCAGAACGCCACTGGCGAAGCGCCTGACGTCTGCCAGCGATAGGTGCGGAGCGTCGTGGATCTCCTCGAACAGGTGCCGGCCCGACCCTGCTGCCACCGGTGTCAGCAGGAGGTGGAACTCGTCAACCAGGTTGTTCGCCATGAGGACCTGATCCAGCAGGCCGTTGCCGTACTTCACGATGGTTTCGCCCGGCTGGCGCTTGAGGTCCGCGACGAAATCGGCCACGTCTCCAGGGATGATGGTGGCATGCCAGGTGGCTTCGGTCAGCGTCCTGGAGGCGACGTACTTGGGGATGGAGTTCATCCGGTCCACGAACGGGTCCGAGGCCATGGCCGTGTAGCCGGCTGAAAGGCCTTCGTAGGTCCGGCGGCCGAGCAGCAAGGCGTCGGCCTCGGCCAGCAGCGCGGTCGCGTAGCGCATGTGCTCATCGTCTAGGTAGGGAGACGCCCAGTCCTGCGGCGAGCCGATGTCTCCGCCGAGGGAGACATGGGTCGACTCGATCAGCTTCCTCATTGGTCCTTGCCTTCCCGTGGTCATGACACGAGCGTTGCCGAGCAACTCATCCAGGCGGTCGTGAGATCCCGCTAGCCGTGGCTCGGCGGAAAGGTAATTATCAACTTGAATTACGAAGCTACGCGTTGCCCAGGACCAGCGGCCCGTAGAGACGAGGCCCAGACCGTCAGCGCGATCTCGCCAGTGACACAGCGCCTGACGGGACCGATCAGGAATGAAGAAGCGCCGGTCGCAGAACCGCAGCTAGAGTAACCGCGGTGCACGATACACCGGATCGATGTGACCTACGACTTCAGGAGTGATCATGACCGATTCTTCCACCGAGGGAATCAAGATCGTGCTGCATCCCGTGTCGGACCTGGCCAGGGCCAAGGCGGTATACACGGCCCTGCTCGGCATGCCGCCGCAGTCCGACTCGGCCTACTACGTGGGCTACGAGGCCGCGGGCCAGCAAATCGGGCTGGTGCCGGGTGGGGCACAGCAGAGCATGACCTCACCGGTGGCCTACTGGCGCGTGCCGGACATCGAGGCGAAGCTGGCCGAGGTGACCGCTGCCGGCGCCACCGTAAAGGAGTCCCCGCACGACGTGGGTGGCGGCCGTCTGGTGGCCTCCTTCACCGACCCGGACGGCAATGTCCTCGGGCTGTTTCAGGACCAGTGAGGACCACAGATGGAGACACCATGAGCATGTCCACGAGGACGGATACGCAGTCGCCTGCGCTGCACGTTGCCGACAGCCACGATCTGATCCGCGTACACGGCGCGCGCGAGAACAACCTCAAGGACGTCAGCGTTGAGATCCCGAAGCGCCGGCTGACGGTGTTCACCGGCGTCTCCGGCTCGGGCAAGAGCTCTCTGGTGTTCGACACGATCGCCGCTGAGTCGCAGCGGCTGATCAACGAGACCTACAGCGCGTTCGTGCAGGGCTTCATGCCGACGCTGGCGCGGCCCGAGGTCGACGTACTCGAGGGCCTGACGACCGCGATCATCGTCGACCAGCAGCGGATGGGTGGCGACGTCCGCTCCACGGTCGGCACCGCCACCGACGCCAACACGATGCTGCGCATCCTGTTCAGCCGGCTCGGGCAGCCGCACATCGGCTCGCCCCAGGCGTTCTCCTTCAACGTCGCCTCGATCAGCGGAGCGGGCGCGGTCACCTTGGAGCGCGCCGGACAGACCGTGAAGGAGCGCCGCAGCTTCAGCATCACCGGCGGCATGTGTCCTCGCTGCGAAGGCCGGGGCACGGTCTCCGACCTCGACCTGACCCAGCTGTACGACGACACCAAGTCGCTCAACGAGGGCGCGATTACCGTTCCCGGCTACACCGGGGGCGGCTGGAACTCCCGGCTGTACAGCGAGTCGGGCTTTGTTGACCCGGACAAGCCGATCCGCAAGTACACCAAGAAAGAACTGCACGACTTCCTGCATCACGAGCCGGTCCGGATGAAGATCGCGGGCATCAACATGACCTACGAGGGGCTGATCGTGCGGGTCCAGAGGTCGATGCTGTCCAAGGACAAAGAGTCGATGCAGCCGCACATCCGCGCGTTCGTGGACCGGGCGGTCACGTTCACCGCCTGTCCGGAGTGCGGCGGCACCCGGCTCAGCGACGCGGCCCGGTCGTCGCGGATCAAGGGAATCAGCATCGCCGATGCGTGCGCGATGCAGATCAGTGACCTGGCCGATTGGATCCGCGGTGTTGACGAGCCGTCGGTGGCGCCGTTGCTCGCGACGCTGCAGCAGACTCTCGACTCGTTCGTGGAGATCGGGCTGGGCTACCTCTCGCTCGACCGCCCGTCGGGCACGCTATCGGGCGGCGAGTCGCAGCGCGTCAAGATGATCCGCCACCTCGGCTCCTCACCGCTCACCGACGTGACCTACGTCTTCGACGAGCCCACCGCGGGCCTGCATCCCCACGACATCCAGCGGATGAACGACCTGCTGCTGCGGCTGCGGGACAAGGGCAACACGGTGCTCGTCGTCGAGCACGAGCCGGAGACGATCGAGATCGCGGACCACGTCGTCGACCTCGGCCCCGGTGCCGGCGCGGCGGGCGGCACCGTCTGCTTCGAGGGCACCGTCGAAGGGCTGCGGGACAGCGACACGACGACCGGCCGCCATCTCGCCGATCGGGCCGCCCTCAAGGAGACGGTGCGGACGCTCACTGGCACGCTGGAGATCCGCGGCGCGACCGCGCACAACCTGCGCGACGTCGACGTCGACATCCCGCTCGGAGTACTTGTCGTCGTCACCGGTGTCGCCGGCTCCGGCAAGAGCTCGCTCGTACGCGGGTCAATCCCCGCCGGCGCGGGTGTGGTATCGATCGACCAGGCCGCGATCCGCGGCTCGCGACGGAGCAACCCGGCGACCTACACCGGGCTGCTCGACCCGATCCGCAATGCGTTCGCGAAGGCCAACGGCGTGAAGCCGGCGCTGTTCAGCGCCAACTCCGAGGGCGCCTGTCCCAACTGCAACGGCGCCGGCGTCATCTACACCGACCTGGCGATGATGGCCGGCGTCGCTACCACCTGCGACGTGTGCGAGGGGAAGCGGTTCGACGCATCGGTGCTGGAGCACCGCCTCGGCGGCCGCGACATCAGCGAGGTGCTCGCGATGTCGATGACCGAGGCGGGGGAGTTCTTCGGCGACGGCGAGGCGCGCACCCCGGCCGCGCACGCCATCCTCCGCCGGCTCGCCGACGTCGGGCTCGGCTACCTCAGCCTCGGCCAGCCGCTCACGACGCTGTCCGGCGGCGAGCGGCAGCGGGTCAAGCTGGCCACCCGCATGGGGGAGAAGGGCGGCGTCTACGTCCTCGACGAGCCGACCACCGGCCTCCACCTCGCCGACGTCGAGCAGCTGCTCGGCCTGCTCGACCGGCTCGTTGATGCCGGCAAATCGGTCATCGTCATCGAGCACCACCAGGCGGTCATGGCTCACGCCGACTGGATCATTGACCTCGGCCCCGGGGCCGGCCACGACGGCGGCCTGATCGTCTTCGAGGGCACACCCGCCGACCTCGTCACCGCCCGATCTACCCTCACCGGCGAGCACCTCGCGGCCTACGTCAGCACCTGACCGCAGCAGGGTGCCTATGCCCTCGCGCCAGCAGCCGGAGTCGCACTCCCGATCCGGTCGAATTCCCCGAGCCGCGCACCCGCGAGGAAGGCATTCCACTCACCCTGAGTGAACCTCAGGACAGGACCTTCGGGGTCCCTGCTGTTGCGGACACCGACGGAGCCGACAGGTAGTTCTGCCACCTCAACGCAGTTGCCGTTGGAGAAGCTCAGGGAACTCTTCGCCCAGATCGCCGTCATGTGCTCACTCCCCGGATACAGTAGGGCCGTTCGGGTAATCAAATAGTAAGCATACAGAGTCGAAATTTAGTTCGCCAGAGGTTGAAGCGCGTATCCGTTCGGGCTGCACTCCTGCGCTGTTTCGGGCTGGTCACGTGTCCGGTGCCGCTGACCTGATGTGATCGAGCACGATCTGGCCGATGTGGCGGGGGAGTCCTGGGGTGAAGAATCCGTGCCCCCCATGCCGGAGATTGTTTCGGACGTAATCCCATTGTCGTAGCCCCAGTGGCGCCCCGTACCCGGAAGGCGGCGCCTTAGCTGGCGGGGCTGTTGTGGTAGGAGGCGATGCGCCAGGCGTCGTCGCGCCTGACCAGCACCCAGGTCGCGCGCACCAGGCGCTCGCTCGCGACAGCGTCCTGCCCGGGGAAGATGATCCCGCCCTCGCTGACCACGATGGCCGTGTCGCCGGTAAGAAAGCGGACGTCCACCGGGTGGTCGGTCGCCCGCGACCCGTTGAGCAGGCCCGCGAACGCCGCGGCCATCGCGGTGCGGATCTCCTCGCGGTCCTTCTTGTAGACGCCGGGCTGGACCACGCTGGCGTCGTCGGTGTAGTCGGCCACGAACGCTTCGGCATCGCCGGCTTCCCACGCCCTGTACAAGCCCGTGAGCACGTCGAGAATGGCCTGCCGGTCGGTGTCGGACCCTGCCGTGGCGGTCTTGCTGGTCATCGGTCTCCTCGTTTCTCCGCGTGGTGGCGAACGCCACCCGTGAGAAGGACGGACGGGCCCGCCCGGAGAGGACACCCCCGCGGCGTAAAGCTGGAAAAATTTGAACCATTACCTGGCCGAGGCCTGATCAGGCACCAACCGGGAGGCGGCCCGCCCGCGTTGCGAGCTGTTCGCCGAGTTCGGTGTGCCAGTCGGCGGGCCGTACCGGAACCTCACCCCTGGGCCGCCAGTGGTTGGCTGAGCCGCAGGTGGTTGCCGCTGGGGTCGCGGACGGCGGCGTCACGGACGCCGTAGGGCTGGTCGACGGGCTCCTGGAGGATCTCCGTCCCGGCGGCGCGCAGCGACTCGAAGGTCTTGTCCAGGTCGTCAACCTGGATGAAGACCGGCAGGTCGCCCTTGGCGACAATCTCGCGCATCGCCTGCCGGTCGGCCGGCGGGATGTGGTGGTCCACAGCCGCTAGCAGCAGGTCGTGACGGTCACCGGGGGCATGGACGGTGAGCCAGCGCATCTCCGGCCCCATCGGGACGTCGTCGCGGAGCTCGAAGCCGAGCCGCTGGGTATAGAAGGCGAGCGCCTCATCCAGGTCAGTGCAGTACACGGGCGTGTGCGTAATAGAAAGTGTCATGTCAGCGACCCTACGCGCGGCCGGCCAGGAACGCTTCTCCGATCCTGCATGGCTGCGCGATCCACCCTGGGCGCGCCCAGGAGCGCGTCATGCACGGCGGAACCGGCGCGAGCCGCGAGTGGTCACGGGCCTTGTAGGCGGATGGCGGCTCGCCTACAAGGCGCGTGAACGTCGAGCTAAACGAGCCGAGCGACGTGAATCCCACGGCCATGCACACGTCAGTCACGGACATGTGGCCGCTGCGCAACAGCGCCATCGCCCGTTCCACGCGCCTGGCCTGCAAGTAGCCGTACGGTGTATCGCCGTACACCTCGCGGAACCGGCGGGAGAACAGTGACGGTGACATCAGCGCAGCGCGCGCCATCACCGGGACGTCCAGCGGCCGCGCGTACTCGCGATCCAGCAAGTCCCGGGCCCGGCGCAGATGCGCCAGCTCAGCGACCTCCATACCAGGACCGTACACCGTGGCGACATGACAGCCGCGGTACATGTCTTCCGACATGATGGCTGCATACGACATGGGTTATCGGCATCGATGCCGCGTCGCAGCTGTGCTCGAACACCGAGCTAAGTCCCTCGGCCGCAGCCGCGGAGCAATTGTCAAGAGCTGTGGATGGGAGCCGCACCGACCCAGCGGTGATAGGCGTCCAGGTCGACGTTGCTGCCGCACACGATGGTGACTACGTGCCGGCCGGCGAAGCGGTCACTGTCTTCGAGGATTGCTGCGATGCCCAGCGCGGCCGACGGTTCGGCGACGAGGCCAGCATGGTGCAGGAGCATCCGCATGCCGGCGATGATCGACGCCTCCTGGACCAGGACGGCGTCGTCAGCGACCAGGAGGAGGTCGTCCAGGACGACCGGGATGGGACGCCGCCCGGCGACGCCGTCAGCGATGGTGCTGGCCGAGTCGGTGGTGACGACGCGGCGCTGGCGCCAGGAGTGTGTCATCGCCGGTGCGCCCAGCGGCTGGATGCAGATCACCTCGACGTGGGGTGCCCGGGCCTTCACCACATGACCCACACCGGTGGCCAGCGCCCCGCCGCCCAGGGCAACCAGGACGGCGTCGAACGACGGCACGGTACCGGTGAGTTCCAGGCCGATGGTCGCCGCGCCCTCGCAGGTCTCGATGTCCAGGCTGTCTTCGACCAGCCGGATGCCGTCGTGCCGCGCGATGGCCGCGGCCCGCTCGCGAGCCATGTCGAAGTCGCCGTCCACCAGCTCCAGCCTGGCATCCAGTGCGCGGATGCGATCAAGCTTGGCCGCAGGCGCGAAGCGGGATGCCACGACGGTGACGTCGAGTCCCCGGCCGCGACCGGACCAGGCCAGGGCCTGGCCAAGGTTGCCCGCGCTGGCGCACACCACAGCTCGCGAGCCGTTATCGGCGAGTAGGCTCGCGACGACCTCGGTACCGCGGGCCTTGAAGCTGCGGACCGGGTTCGCCGTTTCGAGCTTGATGCTCACCGTGCACCCGAGGACGGGCTCCAGCGTCTCGCACCGGTACAGCGGAGTGTCGAGAAAAACCGGATCGATCACCCCGCGAGCCGCCCGGATCCGGGCAGAGTCCAGGCGCGTCTCCGGCACAGCACACCAGCCTAGCGCCGCCGGCGCTGTTCCATCTGGGTCAACGCCCGCGACCGGTGCCCATACTGGGAAGTGAGTCAGCACCGGCAGAAAGGTAATGCGGTGCGATCTGTCCGGCCTGCCACCGTGGTGACCGCAGCCTTGGCCTGGCAGGCCGGAGGAATTGCGAAGACCTGTGCCGGGCGTGTCACGCGGCTCGGATATCGCCTCTTGATTCGTCGGGCCATCCGGGGGAGTTTGCTGTTGACGAAGCGTGCACCGGCCCAGTGATCTTGGCGGGACCAGTGCGCACAGGACTTTGGATGAGTAAGAGAACTCGTGGCGCAGTGGCTGCGGCGGACGACCGCGCGTCCTGGAAGCCAACGACAAGGACTAGGTCGTCTAGTTCCTCGTAACTGTAAATGATCAGCATCCAGCGCCACGGCCCCAGGATGAACCGCAACGGTGCCCAACGCCCCTCAAGCTGCGGCCCAATCCGGGGAAACTGCTCTAGGCGGCGAAGTGAATGCCTGACGCGTTCCCTCGTGTCAGGCGGACGGCTGTGCGTGATGATCATGTGGTCTAGGTCTTTGACGGTCCCGGGGTGGCATGCAAGTCGCTTGCACTGCTGCCTACACTAACCTACATTGTCATACATGGTAACTACTCCTAGCCCGTCGTCGGTCCGGTTCGAACCGCGCGTGTTCGAGCGACTCTCCGCGTTCGTTGCAGCGCACCGGGATCTGACCCTGTCCAGCGCCACCAGTAGGCTCGTCGATGAGGCGCTCCGGATCCGTGAGCACCCGCTCATCACGTTCAAGGATGGCCCGGCCGGGCGAAGGGCAAGGCTGGCCGGCGGTCCTGACGTGTGGGAGGTCATCGGCGCCATCCGGTCGGTCCGCGAAGCCGAGCCTGCACTGGCGGGTGACGAGGTTCTCGAGGTCGCCGCCGAGACGTCAGGGACGCCCGTACCGTTCATACGCGCAGCTCTGGCTTACTGGAGCGACTATCCGGAGGAGGTCGACGACTTCCTGGACAGGGCACGCGCCGAGGCTGCACAGGCACAGGCGGCATGGGAACGGCAGCAGGGACTGCTGGGACTGTGAGCGCGGTACCCGGTAACGTGCCCGACGCGTTGCTGCTCGACGAGATGTTCTCGCCCGCGATCGCGACCGATCTCGCTACCCGCGGCATCGACTGCCGTGCGGTCGTTACGGATCGTGTCCTGCGCGCCCTGTCGGACCTGGAGATCTTCCAGGCGGCACTGGCCGAGGGCCGGGTCCTCGTGACGAACAACGTCCCGGACTTCGAGAGCCTCCGACGGGCACACGAGGCGGCCGGAAACGAGGTTCCTGGCCTCATCTACATGTCCGACCTCACGTTCCCGCGGACGAAAGCGTATGTGTCCCGACTTGGGGCGGCACTCGCCGCCGCCGCGGCCGACCGTGAGACAGCCCGCTGCGGCGGCGTCCTCTGGCTGCGCGCCCGCCCGCGTGATGTCGGAGGGAGTCGCACAGGGCCGGCAACATAATGGCTGTCAACGACACTTCCGTGCCGTTCGCAAACTGAGATTCGACATGTTCCGTGAGACGGGACAAAATAGGCGGCGGTACTCGTGCATCCTCAACCAGTTGAGCGCCGATAATGCACATTATGTAAAGTAGGCGGCGGCTCTTATCTTGCCAGGACGGCGTTCGGGCGGGCTGGCACTACACCATCGCCCGCTTCACACCCCCGTTCAATCGCGGGCGAACTCGTAAGCTTCTTGGGCTACTCCCACCCTCGCATCCGCCCCTGCGACAGCTCGGGATGGTCGTACTCGTCGTGCCAGTTCCACCAGTTGTACGGCGCGGACTGCGGATAGCCCTCGGGCGAGTCTTCCCACTTTTCCTGGCGCCCGAGCGCGGTCAGGTCGAGGTAGCTCCAGGTGCTCCCGAGGGCCTCGTCGCCGCGGTTATCGGTGAAGTAGGTGCGGAATATCCGGTCACCATCGCGGAAGAATGCGTTCGTACCGTGATATTCGTCGACACCGAAGTCCGCGTCGAACCCATCGGTGATGGTGTACCAGGGCATCGTCCAACCCATTCGCGCCTTCAGGCGCGCGATGTCCGGCTGCGGTCCGCGCGAGGCGTAGGCGAAGCTGGTGTCACGGGCGTTCAGATGGGTGAGGTGGGCGACCTGGTCGGCCATCATGGAGCATCCGTGGCACGCGTGGTCGGGCCAGCCGAGCACCCCGGGCTCGAAGAACGCGCGGTATATGACCAGCTGACGGCGGCCCTCGAACAGGTCGAGCAGGCTCGCCCTCCCCTCGGGTCCGTCGAACTCATAGTCCTTCTCCACCGCCAGCCACGGCATCCGCCGACGCTGCGCGGCGAGCGCGTCCCGGGCCCGGGTCAGCTCCTTCTCCTTCACCAGCAGCCGCTGGCGCGCGGCCTGCCACTCCTGTGCCGTGACGATCGGGGGTGTCTTCATGGTCATGGTGAGTTCCTTCCGTTTCCTTCCGGTCGAGGTGGTCCTTCAGCGCATCCAGCGGTCCGTCCCAGTCGCGGGCCAGCGCGGCCAAGAACTGCTGCGCCACCTGCATCGGCTCCGAATGCAGCCGGTACCGCACCCGGCGCCGCTCCCCCGGCTCGGGCTTCACCAACCCTGCCTCGGACAGCACGGCCAGGTGCTTGGCGATCGCCTGCCGGGTGATTGGCAGACGGTCGGCCAGGTCCGTGGCCGTCACCGGGCCTCCGGCGGCCAGCGCGGCCAAGATGGCGCGCCGGCTCGGGTCGGCCAGGGCCCCGAAGACCTGCTCAGCAATCGCCTCGATGTCATTCGGCATCGAGGTAGTCGGCCAGTTCCCCCAGCTCGCTAGTCCAGCCCTGGGTGTGGGCGAACTCCATGGTCCGCTCGATCCGATCAGGAAAACCCACGACCGCCTCCGGCAAGTAGCAACTGACTGGTTGCCACTTTATAGCAACTAACCGGTTGCGTCAAACATCTCACGCGAGATAGTGATACAGGTAGTCGGCCGTCTCGAAATCACAGGTAGCGGATCAGCTGATCGGTGAGCTCGGCCGGATGGGACAACGCGACCAGGTGGCCGCCCGAGACCATGTCGACGTCCGTCCCCAGCCGGTCCCGCGCGACCCGGCGCTGGAACTCCAGCGGGAAGAACCGGTCGTCCTGCCCGGCGAGCACCCGGGTGGGCACATCCGGCCAGCGCTCGATGGCACACGGCTGGCCGAAAGCTATGTCGGCCTCGGGAAAGTTATGCGCCTCGCCCGCGGCCGCGACGTCCGCGGGCACATCATGCAGGAAGTAGATCGCCAGGTCGAACTCGGCGGGATACCCGCTCGCCTGCGCGGCCGCGACGCGGGCCGGTTCCCAGCCGGTGTCGCCCCACCAGTCTCCGGGGGTCTCACCGGATAGCGGGATCATCGCGTTGACCAGGACCAGCAGGCGGACCGAGGCGCGCGTGCACGCTACCGGCGCGGTGAAACCGCCCATCGACTGCGCGACCACCACGACGTCGTGATGAGCGCCGATGGCGGCGACGACCGCATCGGCGTATTCCGGCAGCCCGGCGGACTCGTCGGCCCCGGGCAGGTCCACCGCGACCGCCTCATGGCCCCGAGCCCGCAGCTCGGGAACGACCCGATGCCAGTACCACGCCGCGCCGCCCGCGCCAGGAATGAGTACGAACCTGCTCACCGAGGCCCTCCGTTCTCTGGTGTCACCGTGTAAGACAGGCCGGAAGACCCGGGATCACCGGCGTGCCGGGACCGCTTATTTTCCGCAACACGGGTAGAAGGGTGCCATGCTCCGTGCCCGTGCTTCCGCTGGGGTCCGCGGCGTGCGTCGCGGCCGTGCTGGTAGCCCTCACCGGCTGCAAGATCGACCCCCCGGCCGCAGCGCGGCACCGCCCCTAGCATGCCGGGCTCGCCCGGTCTCCTGGCAGACTTGCGTCAATGACGGTCAACCTGATCCGCAGTGACAGCCTGTACGCAGGAGTGCCCTACGCGTATGCGTCCATCGCCGCGCCCGGTGCGCTGATCTTCACCGCCGGGGCCTGCCCGCTGGACGACAACGGCAAGGTCGTGGGCGTCGGCGACGTCCGGGCGCAGGCCAGCCTGGCCGTGGCCAATCTCGGTACCGCCCTGGCGGCATCCGGAGCCACGCTGGCCGATGTGCTCAAGACCACCGTCTTCGTGGCCTCGGCCCAGCGGGCCGATCTCGTCGCCGCCTGGGAGGTAGTCGAGGCGGCCTTCGGTGAGCACGACGTGCCGAGCACGCTGCTCGGCGTCACCGGGCTCGGCTACCCCGACCAGCTGGTCGAGATCGAGGCGGTCGCCGTGGCCGCGAGCTAACCGGGCGACCCCCGTGGGCACCGACCACTCCCCGGCTCCGGGCGCCGTCGGGCTGATCGGCCTCGGCGAGATCGGCGAGGTCCACGCGGCCGCGGTCCGGCAGTCGCGAGCAGCGCGCCTGGTGGCCGTCGCTGACATCGCTCCGGACCTGCTGGCGCCCTTCCAAGCCCAGGGCATCCGCGGCTACCGGGACGCTGGCGAGCTGATCGCCGACGCCGAGGTCGGCACGGTCAGCGTCTGCCTGCCGCACTACCTGCACTTCCCCGTGACCCTGGAAGCGATCCGGGCCGGCAAGCACGTGCTGGTGGAGAAACCGCTGGCGATCAGCGTGGCGGAAGGCCAGCAGATGGTCGACGCCGCGGCCGCCGCGGGCGTGGCCCTCGGCGTGTCCCACAACCAGGTCTTCTACGCCGCGCACGCCGAGGCCAAGCGGCTCATCGATACCGGCGCGATCGGCAGGCACGTGCTCATCCGGCTGCGCCTGGGCATGGGGCCGTTGTGGGGTGGCTGGCGTGATTCCCCCGACCTGGCCGGCGGCGGCCTCCTGGCCGACGCCGGCGTGCACCGGCTCTACCTGGCCCTGCACTTGTTCGGCCCGGTGCGCGAGGTCCGCGCGGTACTGGACGTACCCCGGCAGCAGGGCGAGACCTTCGCCGTCGTCATCCTGGTCTTCGAGTCCGGCGCCCGGGGCCTCATCGAGGCTAACCACCACGGGCCGCCCGGAACCTTCGACGACGAGATCGAGATCACCGGCACCGACGCCACCCTCCGCCTGGCCGGCCTGGAGTCACTGTTCGTCGGGTACCGCGGCGGCCCGGCGCTGTCGATGTTCCGCGACCGCCAGTGGCGGGAGGTGCCGGTCCAGCCGGACGACTGGACGGCGTCGGTGCAGGCCAGCGTCACGGCTTTCCTCGACGCCGTCACCGCCGGCCGGGAGCCGCCGGTAACCGGGGCGGTCGCGCTGGAAACGGTCCGCCTCCTGGAGCGCATCTACGACACCGCTGCCGTGCTGCCTGGGTGAACTTGGGATGATGGCACGATGCTGGGAACCGTGGCCGCGCTGCGCCGTTACCCGGTCAAGTCGATGCTGGGCGAGGACATGGACGCCGGCGACGTGACCTTCACCGGCCTGGCCGGCGACCGGCAGCTGGCTGTGGTCAGCCGGGCTACAGGCAAGATCGCTAGCGCGAAGTTCCCTCGTCTGTGGCGTGACCTGCTTACTCTTTCCGCTGCCGCAGCGGATGACCCCGCCGCGGACGGCGCCGTCCGCATCACGCTGCCGGAGGGCAAGATCGTCTGGAGCAGCGACGCCGGTGTCGACACGATCTTGTCCGGCCTGCTGGGCGAGCCCGTCACGCTGACCGCGACTCCTATGCCCGGAGCCGCGCTGGACCGCGCCGTGCCCGAGGCCGTGCTCCGCGACGGTGTCGACGCGCAGGTGCCGGCCGAACTCATGGAGATCGGGGGCGGCGGCCCGCCCGGTACCTTCCTCGACTTCGCGCCGCTGCACCTGCTGACCACCTCGACGCTCGACCGGATCGCCGAGCTGAGCCCGCACGGCCGGGCCGACCTGGAACGCTACCGGCCCAACATCGTCATCCGCACTGCCGGCGCGGGCTTCACCGAGAACGACTGGCTCGAGCGGATCCTGCAGATAGGCGACGACCTCGTGCTCCGCGTGATCGCCCGCACCCCCCGGTGCGCCGTGCCGACCCTGGCCCACGGCCCTCTCCCCCGCGACCCCGACGCGCTTCGGGTTCTTGCCCGTCATAACCGGGTCGAGCCGCTGGACTCGCTCGACCCCGAACCCTGCGCCGGGGTCTACGCCGAGGTGCTCAGGCCCGGTCGCATCCGCACCGGGGACCCGGTCCGCCTGGCCTAGCTCGCGGCCTTCCTGGCCGCGTCGAACGGAGCCCGGTCGAAAATGAACCGGCTGTAGGTGATCTTGCCGTCGGTGACGGTGACGCACTCGGCGGCGGGCGCACTCGGCACCGGCGCCGTTTCGGTGTCGTACATGATCAGCGCGGTCTGGTCGTCACCGAACGCGGCGATCAGCGTCGCTCCCCGCAGGATCTGCACGAACGGCCCCATGAAGCCGCGGTAGGCCGCGGCGCCTTCCAGCCGTCCGGCGGGCGCGTCGCAGACGATGTCGTCGGCGACGTAACTCATGGCCTTGTCCAGGTCGTGACCGGTCCAGGCCTGGTAGTAAGCCAGTGCGGTGTGCAGCGCGGGGCTGGCGGTCTGGGTCAAGGTGCTGTCCCTTCGTCATCAGGATTCGTCGTACCGCCTAGGTAGACACCGCGGCAGGCGGCAACGGAACGCGGGCGGCAACTGGCATGCTGGAATGGTGGAGCAGATCACGCTGCAGCGCGCCCGGGCCGGCGACGAGCAGGCGTTCCGTGAGCTCACCGACCCGTACCGGCGCGAATTGCAGGTGCACTGCTACCGGATGCTCGGCTCGCTGACCGACGCCGAGGACATGCTGCAGGAGACACTCCTGGCCGCCTGGCGCGGGCTGGCCGGATTCACCGAGCGCGCCTCGGTCCGTACCTGGCTGTACCGGATCGCGACCAACCGGTGCCTCAACGCCCGGCGCGCCGCCAGCCGCCGGATCCCGGCCGAACCCGTGCCTCCGTTCCAGCCGCCCGAACCCACCGGCCGCGGCGAGGTCACCTGGCTACAGCCCTACCCCGATACGTTGCTGGACGGGATCTGCGACACCGCGCCGGGCCCCGAGGCCCGCTACCAGGCCACCGAGGCGATCGAGCTGGCCTTCATCGCGGGCCTGCAGCGCATGCCGCCCCGCCAGGCCGCCGCCCTCCTGCTCCGCGACGTGCTCGGCTTCGCCGCATCCGAGGTGGCCGAGCTCCTGAGCACCACGCCGACGGCGGTCAAGGGCAGCTTGCAGCGCGCCCGCGCGGCACTGGACCAGCAACCGGAGCACGCCGGCCAGACCCGCGCCGCGCGGCCCGGGTCAGCCGCGGAACAGGCTCTGGCCCGGCGCTTCGCCGACGCCTATGTCGCCGCCGACATCGACGGCGTGGTCGCGCTGCTGACCGACGACGCCTGGCTGTCCATGCCTCCGGCGCCGCACCAGTACCACGGCACCGGCGCCATCGCGGCCTTCCTGCAGGCGAGCTTCGGCTACCGCGGCGAGCGCCGCGTGTACCTGGTGCCGACCTGGGCCAACACCCAGCCTGCCCTGGCCAGTTATCTCAGCGGAACGGACCGGGCCATCACATCCCCGGCCGGGCTGTTCGTGCTGACCATGGCGGGCCCGCGGATCCGGGCTCTCACCCGCTTCCACTGCGACGAGCTCTACCCGCGGTTCGGGCTGCCCGGATCACTGTCTGGGCCGGCCGCGCACGCCACAAGCTGACCACACGCCGCGGGCCGACCCCCCCTCAGGCCCGGAAGCGGCGGTGCAGCTCGTGGACCTCCTCATCCAGGCCGGGCACCGGGCCCTGGATAACCAGCCCGGGCGCGACCTGGTTGATGGCCAGCGGGATCACGGCGGGCAGCGGCGAGCCGAGCTCGGTGAGCCAGGCGACCATTTGCTCGGACGAGCTCACGTAGACGATGCGGCCGAGTCCGACCCAGGCGTGCGCGGCCGAGCACATCGGGCAGTGCTCGCCCGAGGTGAAGACGGTGGCGGCGGCCCGCTGCCCGGCGGTCAGGTTCGCCGCCGCCCAGCGGGCCAGCTCGAATTCCGGATGCCTGGTCGAGTCACCCATGGTGTTCTCGCGGTTGCGGTCCTCGGCCAGGACCCGGCCGTCCGCCCCGACCAGCACCGAGCCGAACGGGAAGTCGCCCGCGGCGACCGCCTCGGCCGCCAGTTCCACGCTGCGGCGCAGGTGCGGCAGGTCCTCCGGCGAGGGACCCGGCGGGCCGCTGCCCTGCTGCGGTGATGCTGTCATCGATGGTCCGTTCGGAAAAAGGCTTTTGACCTTGAAGGCCTACGGCACGAGGGCCCTGACCTCATGCTTGGTGATGCTGAGCTGGACGCCTTCAGCGAAACCCGACACCTTCGCGATCGGGATGGCCAGTTCCGCGTGCCCCCACGGATGCCGTTTGAGCAGGACGTCGAGGATCTGCCCGGTGTCCGGGTCCACGCGCAGCCCGTGGAACGGCCCGACGTCGCCGTCGGTCGCGTGAACGTGGTCCTTCCGACTCTCCTCGACCTCGGCGTACGGGACCAGGTCGATGGTCTCCAGCTCCCTGATCTGCGGGATCGTGTCGCCGTCCGCGACCTGATCACCAGCGCCGCGCCAGCCCTCCCCGGCCGGAAGCAGCTGCACCGGGCCGTCGTAGCCGGCCACGAACTCGCCCAGGGTCTCCTCGGCGGGGTCCAGGTCCTTGAACTCGGCCTCGGTGTAGCTCAGCCGGATGGGCTCGGCGGTGGCGTCGGCGTGGTCCAACGGCACCAGCCGGGCGAGCCCCTGCGCCGGTCCGTGATCGCGTTCGGGCTCGATGACCAGGTGCGTAATGATCCGGGCCGCGGGGTCCACCACCAGGCCCTTCAGTTCCGCGGGGAACCCGTCGCGGCACGCCGCCGCGGTGCCGATTGCGAGCGTTACCTCTGCCATGGCCGCCTTCTGTGTTCGTGAGACCTTGGGGGCGAATCTACTCGGTGCAGCGCTCGGCCACGGTCGCGAGGGCCCGCCAGTGCGCCGGCTTACCGGGCGGGTCGCCCGGCGTCCGGCCCGGGGGCAGTATGCTGATGAGGGGTGAACAAGTACGGATGCCAGGTGATGATGCCCCGCACGCGGGGCCATTGACGCATCCGGACGTTTGCTTTCCGAGGCCCTGCGACGGGGCCTCGATGTGTTTTACGGCGGTCGGAGCCCCTTTACCTGAGGAGGCTGCGATGACCGCGCCGCATACCTACATCACCACCACCATCCCGTACGTGAACGCCCGCCCGCATATCGGTCACGCGCTCGAGGTCGTGCAGGCCGACGTGCTGGCCCGATACCGGCGCCAGGATGGAGACCGCGTCCGGTTCCAGGCTGGCACCGACGACAACTCGCTGAAGAACGTGCTCGCGGCACAGGCGGCGGGCGAGGGCGTGCGGGAGTTCGTCGACCGCAACGCGGAGGCGTTCCTCGCGCTGGGCCCCGCCCTGTCGCTCACCGTCGACGACGTCATCCGGACCAGCCGGGACGCACGGCACCGCCCGGGCGTCGAGCGGTTCTGGCAGGCGTGCGCCGCGGCCGGGGACCTGTACCGCAAGCGGTACGAGGGCCTGTACTGCACCGGTTGTGAGCAGTTCTACACCCCCGCCGAACTGCGGGCCGGACGCTGCCCCGAGCACGACACCGAGCCGCAGCGCGTCGCCGAGGAGAACTGGTTCTTCCGGCTATCCCGCTACGGCGGGGCGCTTCGCACGGCGATCACCAGCGGCGGGCTGCGCATCGAGCCCGCCGGGCGCCGTAACGAGGTGCTCGCGTTCATCGACGGCGGCCTGGAGGACTTCTCGGTGTCGCGGCCCTCCGGACGGGCGGGCGGCTGGGGCATCCCGGTTCCCGGTGACCCCAGCCAGGTGATCTACGTGTGGTTTGACGCGCTGTGCAACTATGTCACCGCGCTCGGCTACGGCTCAGGCGGTGACGCGTACCGGCAGTGGTGGGTCAGCGCGGGCCGCCGTTTCCACCTGCTCGGCAAGGGCGTACTGCGGTTCCACGCTGTCTACTGGCCGGCCATGCTGCTGTCGGCGGGATTGCCGCTGCCGACGGACATCGTGGTGCACGATTACCTGACGGCGGGCGGGCGGAAGGTCAGCAAGTCGTCCGGTTCGAGCGCCGATCCGGTCGCGCTGGCCGCCGAGTACGGTACCGACGCGGTGCGATGGTGGCTGCTCCGCGAGGTACCGCGGGTCGGTGACGCCGACTTCACCATCGGGCGGATGATCGCCCGCGCCGACGACGAGCTCGCCAACGGCCTCGGCAACCTGGTCAACCGGGTAGTCGCCATGATCGCCAAGTACCGGGGCGGCCGGGTCCCCGGCACCGCAGCGCGCCGCGGCGGGAGGGGAAGACCTCGCCGCGGCGATCCGGCACGCGGACGCCCGGATCGCCGCGGCACTGGAGGACTTCGACTTCCGGCAGGCCACGGCGGCCGTCTGGGCCATCGCGGACGAGGCAAACCGCTTCATCAACCGCGTCCGCCCCTGGGCGCTGGCCAAGGCCGAGCGGGACGGCTGCGACAACCAGCGCCTGGATGCCGTACTCGGCGCGCTCTTCGAGGCCTGCTCGGCGCTCGGCCGGGAGCTGGCGCCGTTCCTGCCGGACGCGGCGGAGCGCATCACCGGCCAGTGCACGCCCCGCGACGGCCAACTGCCCGCCGCTGCTCCGGTGTTCCGGCGGCTGTCACCGGGGAGTTCGGTCCGCCGGGGCGGTCAGTAGCGGCGGCGGCCCGCGTTCCAGGCCGGTGAGCCGGAGCAGGAGCAGCAGCACAAACGCGCCGATGACCGACCCGATGAGGCCGACCGGGTGGAAGCTGTGCACGCTCAAGCGTGTGATGCTCGACCAGGTTCTCCAGGAAGCCGCCGACGAAGGAGCCGACGATGCCGAGCAGCGATGGTGCCCAGGATGCCGATGCTGTCCCGCCCCGGCATCAGCAGGCGGGCGATTGCACCCACGAACACCTAATGCCGGTACCTCGAGGCGAAAACCAGGACGAAAACGAAAGCTTTGCCAGCGTGTCTATCCCGATATCCGGCGATATAAGCAAAGTATCGTGAGGGTGTGCAGCTCCGGTACAACTATCGCCTCGACCCGCAGCCGCGGCACCAGGCCGCGTTCGGTAAGGCGTTCGGCTGCGCGCGGGTGGTGTTCAACGACGGGCTGCGCGGCCGGCACCAAGCGCACGAGGCCGGGCAGCCGTACGTCACCGATGCGGAGCTGTCAGCCTGGCTGACTGCGGCCAAGGCTGCCCCGGAGCGGGCCTGGCTGGGCGAAGTCTCCGCGTGATCCTCCAGCAGGCCCTGGCTGACCTGAACGCGGCCTACCGGAGCTTCTTCGCTTCGCTCAACGGGCACGCGGAAGGGACCGAAGATCGGGCTGCCCCGGTTCCGGTCCCGCAAGGACACCCGGCAGGCGATCCGGTTCACCGCCAACGCCCGGTTCAAGGTGCTCACCGAACGGGAAGCTGCGCCTGCCCAAGATCGGGGACGTGCCGGTGCGGTGGTCCCGGCCGCTGCCATCCGAGCCGTCCAGCGTCACCGTGATCAGGGACTCGGCGGGCCGGTACTTCGCCAGCTTCGTCATCCAGGCCGGCCCCCGCGCGCTGCCCGAGGCGAAGTCCATGATCGGCATCGACCTCGGGCTGCATCATTTCGCCGTCCTGTCCGATGGCCGCAAGATCACCTCCCCGCGGTTCCTGCGCCGCGCGGAGAACAAGCTGCGGCGGGCGCAGCGTGCCCTGTCCCGCAAGCAGAAGGGAAGCAGGAACCGGGACAAGGCCAGGGTCAAGGTGGCCAGGGCGCATGCCCGGGTGGCCGACGCCAGGCGGGATTTCTGCCACCAGCTGTCCACGGCGCTGATCCGCGAAAACCAAGCGGTCGCCGTGGAGGACCTGTGCGTGACAGGGGCTGGCCCGGACCCGCCTGGCCAAGTCCGTCCACGACGCCGGCTGGTCCGCCTTCGTGGCGCATGCTGGAGTACAAGGCCCGGCTCTACGGCCGGGAGCTTCCACCGGATCGGCCGGTTCGAGCCCACCTCACAGAGGTGCTCGGCATGCGGGGTGAAGGACAGCCCCAAGCCGCTTCACGTCCGCGAATGGCAGTGCGGCGCGTGCGGGGCGCAGCTCGACCGGGATATCAACGCGGCGGTGAACGTCGCCAAGGCCGCCGGGCTGGCGGTGACAGCCTGCGGAGCGCAGGTAAGACCAGGTCCGCCCTGGCGCCGCGCGGCGAAGCAGGAACTCACCCGACGTCACGCCGGAAAGCAGCGTGACAGGCGGGAATCTCCGCCCTTCAGGGCGGAGTGGAAGTCAAGCGTTTTATGCCATGGAACCTGATAGTTCGCGTTCCAGCGGAGTCCGGAACCGCGGGGTGATCTTCGTGCCGGACCCGATCCACTCCCGGAGCCGCTCGGCCTCGGCGGCTATCGCGGTCGCGGCTTCGGCTCCGACGTCCTCGAGCAGCCGGACCGCGATCTCCCCGTCCTGGCGCTGCGCCCAGCCGCCCACGATCCGGCCGTCCCACCAGGCCGTCGGGCCGATGTTCCCGGACCGGTCGAACAAGGCCGCGGTGTGCTCGCCCACGTACCAGGCCCGATCGCGCCAGCCCATGGCGGTGGCGTCCAGCGCGGGCAGCAGCGCGGCCCAGGGCTCGGCGGGGGCGGTAGGGTCCTCGTCCCCGGTCAGCAGCACGCCGGGCGTGCCGCCGAGGTCCACCTCGGTGAGGCCTAGCGAGCTCACCGCCTGCCGGACCTGGCCCGCGGTCCAGCCGGTCCACCACTGCAGGTCGGACAGCGGGGCCGGGCCGAACGTGGCCAGCCACTGCCGGGCCAGTTCGGCCCGGGCGGCGGCGGCCGGCAGGTCCGTTCGTCCCGGCGCGGCGGACCAGGTGAACTGCGTGGAGGTCCATCCGCCGCGCGGGCGGCCGCGCACGATGAGTCCCTCGGCAGACAGCAGCGTGAGCAGCCGCGTGGTCAGGTTGACCGCCCCGCCGTAGGGGTTGTCCGCCGCGGCGATGATCTGCGTGCGCAGCCGCGGTTCGTCTCTGGCCAGTTCAGCACCCGTCGCCGAGCCTCGCGCGGCCAGCACCCGGACCGTGCCCTCGCTCACCTCCTTGAGCCAGGTGGCGGCGTCCGGGGCGATATCCGCTGCCGAGACGACCTGGATGAGCTGGCGGCGCAGCCGCTCGGCGATCTGGTCGGTGCAGGCCGACTGAATGACCGGCACGAGACCAGTGGGCACGACGAACACCGTCCGGCGCATGCCGAGCATCCGCACCAGCGAGCGCTCTTCGTAGAGTGCGTGCTCGATGGCCGCCTTATCGACGTCGCGGGTACGGGCCCAGGCGGACAGGTACACCGACGCGGGGTCGGTGCCGTGCAACGCGATGACGCCGTCGACCGCCGCAGTCAAGGTGCCGACCCGCTCCCCCGGCGCCAGATGGTGCCGGACAGTCAGCCGGGCGCGCCGCTCGGCCACGCTGACTGTCCGGATGTCGTGTCCCATGCCGTTGACCCTATCCAAGGGGAACGGGTCTCCCCAGGAGGCGAGTCGTCGGCGAGTACGGTCGTAACCGTGATGAGCTACCGCCAGGCCGGCACCGTCCTGACCGATCACCTGTACGCCGTCCCGCTGGATCACGGTCGGCCGGACGGAGAGCAGATCGAGGTGTTTGCCCGCGAGGTCATCGCCGCCGACCTGGCCGGCACCGACCTTCCGTGGCTGCTGTTCCTGCAGGGCGGACCCGGATTCGGGGCGCAGCGCCCGCAGGGCCGGGACTTCTGGCTGGACCGGGCGCTGACCGAGTACCGGGTGCTGCTGCTCGACCAGCGTGGCACCGGCCGGTCCACCCCCGCCACCCGGAAAACGCTCGCCCGGCTGGGTTCGGCCCAGGCGCAGGCCGACTACCTGACGCACTTCCGCGCCGACAGCATCGTGCTGGACGCCGAGCTCATCAGGCGCGAGTTGACCGGCGGCGCGCCCTGGAGCGTGCTCGGGCAGAGCTTCGGCGGGTTCTGCGCGGTCACCTACCTGTCTTTCGCCCCGGACGGCCTGCGCGAGGCGTTCATCACCGGCGGCCTGCCGGGCCTGTCCGTGACCGCCGATGACGTTTACCGGCGCACCTACCGCACGGTGGCAGACAAGAACAGGGCGCACTACGAGCGGTACCCGGACGATGTGGCCCAGGCGGCGCTCGTCGCCCAGCACCTGGCCACCCACGACGTCCGCCGGCCCGACGGCGCGCCGCTGTCGGTGCAGGCGTTCCAGTCGCTGGGGCTCATGCTCGGCATGAGCACCGGCAGTAACGAGCTGCACTACCTGCTGGAGGACCCGTTCGCTGGGGACGATCTGTCCGACGCGTTCCTGTATGCCGTGCAGGCCAAGCTCAGCTACGCCGGGGGCCCGCTGTACGCGCTGCTGCAGGAGGCGTGCTACGCCCAGGGGTGCGCGACCAGGTGGTCCGCGCAGCGGATCAGGGCGGAGTTCGGCGAGTTCGACCCCGGGCCGGCCCTGGACGCGGACTCGGACACCGTTCCCCTGCTGTTCACCGGCGAGATGATCTACCCGTGGTCGATCGATACCGACCCGGTACTGCGGCCGCTGCGCGAGGCCGCCGAACTGCTGGCCGAGCGCGACGACTGGCCGCCGCTGTACGACCCGTCACGACTGGCGGCCAACGAGGTGCCGGTGGCCGCGGCCGTCTACTACAGCGACATGTACGTGGACCGCGAGTTCTCGATGCGGACGGCCGGCGCCATCCGCGGCCTGCGCGCGTGGGTGACCAGCGAATACGAGCATGACGGCCTGCGGGTGAGCTCCGGGGCGGTCCTGGGCCATCTGATCGCCATGGGCCGCGGCCAGATCTGACGACCGTCATCCAAGGGGTAGCCGAACTGCACGCGAGGGTGGCCGCCAGCTCGCCGGTCGGTCAAACGCTGACCAAGGCGATCCCCGTCGAGATCAGCCCCTCGTAGCGATCAGGACGAGGGCCGCAGCTCAGATGGAGCCTGGCCGGCCTGGGCCAGGGCGGCGGCCAGCATGTCCGCGGCCTGCCCGGCCGCGGCGAGCGCCTCGACCGCGTCGGTCACCCAGAACTCCGGATCCGGGCCCGGGTGCCCGTCCTCGCGCTGCGCCACCATGATCCGGGCCAGCTGCTCGCACAGGCGCGGCAGGTCCTGACTCATCCGCCGCAGGCTCGCGATCACGTCGCGGACGTCATCAAGACCCGCGAAATACGCGCCGTCCGCGGTCAGGTCGTTCAGTTCACGCACGGCCTCGGCCGCCTGGCTGGCCAAGTCGCGCGCCATGGTCGTGCTCGCCAGCTCGCCGGATAGCTCACTCCCGGATCTCGACCTGTTCCGGGCCAGCCCCGCGGACTCGGCATCAACGGCGGAACCATAGGGACGAACCCGCTTGGGCATCTCTCTCCAGGGATTTCTCGGGGGCTAACGGCTGCCGCGCGTACCGGTCAGGTTACCCACAAACAACGCCGTGATAGTTCTTCCAGATTCCCGTATTAAAAACCTGTACAACAATACAGTATGACGATACAGTAATGCCAGAGCCCGGCTCCTCGCGCCGGGCGGAAGGCGGTGCCCATCATGACCACTGTGACCATCGCGGAGCCGATTGCTCCGGCTTCGCACGACAAGGGCCTGCGGGCCGGCACGCTCGGACTGCTGTCCAGCGTGGTGATCGCGGTTTCGTCGACCGCGCCCGCCTACAGCATGGCCGCCACCCTGGGCCTCATCGTGGCCGTCGTCGGCGTGCACAGCCCGGGCACGCTGATCGTCTCGTTCCTGCCGATGCTGTGTATCGCCTACGCGTTCCGCGAGCTGAACAAGGCCGACCCTGACTGCGGCACCACCTTCACCTGGACGGCGCGCGCCTTCGGGCCCCGGGCGGGATGGATGGGCGGCTGGGGGATCATCGCGGCTGACATCATCGTGATGGCCAGCCTGTCCCAGATCGCCGGGCGGTACTTCCTCGAACTGGTGGGCGCGGGCGCGGCCGGGGCCTTCTGGGTGACCGCGGTCGGCGTCGCGTTCATCGCCCTGCTCACTTGGGTCTGCTACCGGGGCATCGAGGTCTCGGCCCGGCTGCAGCAGGTCCTGCTGGTCATCGAGGTCGGCGCACTGACCGTCTTCGCCGTGGTCGCGCTGGTCAAGGCGGCCACCGGGCACGCGCTGCCCGGTGCCGCGCACCCGTCGGCCGGCTGGCTGAACCCGTGGACCGGATCGTTCGGCAGCCTGTCCAACTCCTTCCTGCTGGCCGTGTTTATCTACTGGGGCTGGGACTGCGCGCTCAGCGTCAACGAGGAGACCAAGGACTCCGCCCGCACCCCCGGCCGCGCCGCGGTGATGGCCACGGTGATGCTGGTCGCCATCTTCGCCGTGATCAGCGCCGCGTCGCTGGCCTACGCCGGGCCCGCGTTCCTGGCGGCGCACAGCACCGACGTACTCGGCGCGATGGCCTCTTCGGTGCTGGGCAGCACGCCGGGCAAGCTGCTGGTGCTGTGCGTCCTGACCTCCACCGCCGCCTCGGCGCAGACTACGATCATGCCCACCGCGCGCGCCGCGCTGGCCATGTCCGCGCACCGCGCGCTGCCCCGCTGGTTCGCCCGGATGCACCCCCGCTACCGCACTCCCACCGTGGCCACGCTGGTCATGGGCATCGTGTCGGCGCTGTTCTTCGTGCTGCTGACCGCCGTCTCCAAGAACGTGCTGGCTGACTCGGCGGCCTCGGTCGGGCTGCTGATCGCCTTCTACTATGGGCTCACCGGGTTCGCCTGCGTCTGGTTCTTCCGCCGCGACCTGCGCACCAGCGCGCGCGCCCTGCTGGTCAAGGGCGTCTTGCCGCTGGTCGGCGGGCTGACCCTGCTCGGCGCGTTCGTCCTGTCGATCAAGTCGTACTGGCCGGCCGCGAGCAGCTACTCCAGCTTCCACGGGATCGGCGGTATCTTCCTGATTGGCGCCGGCTCGCTGAGCGTCGGGGTGATCCTCATGGTCGTCACCGCCCGGTTCATCCCCCGGTACTTCAAGGACGGGATCACGGCGCCGGTGCAGGGCGAAGGGAGCATCTCCTCATGACCGCTGCGGGCCTGGAGTCTGCAGGAGCCATCCCCCGCGGCCCCGGAAGTCAGTCCGGGGGCCGCGGGCCCGGCCGCCGGGCCGGCCGCCGCAAGGTCGCCGTCCTGGAGGCCGCGTGCCGGGTGATCGCCGAGCGTGGCGCGGACGCCACCCGGTTCGCCGACGTGGCGGCCGAAAGCGGTGTGCCGGTGAGCACCTTGCAGTACTATTTCGGCTCTCGCGAGGACCTGCTGGTGGCGGCGTTCCGGCACGCGTCCAGCGCGGAGATCGCCGCCCTGGAGGCGGACGTGGCCGCGATCAGCGACCCGTGGGAGCAACTGGAGCAGATCATCACCCGGTCGCTTACCGGGTATCAGCCAGACGCTCCCGAGGGCGGCCAGGCTCTGGATCGAGTCCTGGCACTTCGGCATCCGCGACGCGGAGATGCGCGCCGACGCGCTGCGCGACAACACCGCCTGGCGCCGGCTCGTGGCCGAGGTGGTGCGGCGCGGCATCGGGCTGGGCACCTTCGGCGCCAGGTACGACCCGGACAAGATCGCGGTGCTCACCATCGCCGCCGTGGACGGGATGGGCATCCCATTGTCGCTGGCCGACCCGCAGATCACCCCGGCCGGCGCCGCGCAGGACGTCATGACCGCGCTGCGCGACATGCTCAGCCCTCGCAGTGGGTGATGAACCCGGGGTTCACCTTGTTGCGGCGGCCCCCGGCCAGCTGAACGCCTACTTGACGTAGGCGACGGGCTTGACCGCGGGCGGCTGCGGCAGCGGCTCGGACTGGTAGTGGGCGCGGATGCCCTCGATGTAGTGGCGGCACCGGTCGGTGAGTCCCTCGGCGGTCTGCATCCGGCCCTTGGTGACCAGGATGCCCAGGTCGGCGCCGTGGAACCGGTACTCGCCGGGGCCGTAGACCCGCATGAAGAAGGCCTCGTCCTCGGTGGTGATGTCGTGCCAGTCGTTGCTGCCGTGCTCGAAGGTCAGCGTGCCGTTGTCGGCCAGGCGCCACGCGCCGGTCTGCGGGGCGGCCAGGATCCGCTCGACCTCGTCCCCCGGCTCCTTCATGATCAGCTGCGACCAGACGTCCACGGCGGCCAGGGCCAGCCACCGCTCGTTGATCTCCTCGACGTCGATGCTGTAGTCGACGCCCATGAATTCCAGCAAGTGGAACAGGAACAGCGGCACGTCGGCGTACGCGCCGGCCGTGACGTTCGTCATCGAGGAGACCCCGGAGATCCGGGGGTTCAGCTCGCCTAGGTACACCGTGCCGGTGTCGACGTCGACCAGCACGTCGACCTCGAGGAAGCCCTTGTAGCCCTCCCGGGCCAGGCGGTCACCCAGCTTGCGGACGTGGCTGATCGCGACGGCCCGGTCGTCCTCGGACAGCGCCTCGGGGAACAGGTCGTTGCCGCACCAGCCGCCCTTGTACGGGGTGAGCTCCGGGTACCCGGTCAGGTCGGTCATGAACGGCCCGACGATCGTGCCGTGCCGGGTGATGCATGCCTCAACCGCCGCGGCCTGGTTGTTGATCCGCTTCATCACCTTGAGCTCCTGGCCGCCCAGGTCGGCCGCGCAGGCATCCCAGTCCGGTTCGGACGCGATGAAGAAGGTCGTCTTGCCTGAGTCTCCGTAAGGCGTCTGCACGACCAGGTCGCTGCCCAGCCCGGCTCCCGAGGCCAGCGCGGTGAGCTCGGCGTAGCTGCCGGCCTTGCCGAGCACGTTCGGGACCGACGGGGCGCCCGCCTCGTTCCCGAGCTGGGTGGTCACGATCTTGGAGTCCAGCCGCCGGCGCAGCGAGTCCGGCGGCAGGATCAGGTCGTAACCCTGCTCCCGGCAGATCTCCTCGGTCTCGGAGTCGAAGAAAACCATCGCCACCATCGGCGCGCCGCCGCGACGGCGCAGGTGCTCGCGGACCTCGGGGTCGCGCAGCAGGTAGTTGTTGATCTGCTCGCTCGACTCGAACTCGATGTACGGGCGGTTCTCCGGCGTGAATACCCGGGGATGCTGGCCGTCCCAGGAGTCGTAGTAGGCGATGTACTGGAAGTTGCGTACCCAGCGGTCGATGCCGAGCAGGTTGAACGCGGTCGGGCCCACGAAGTAGATCGGCTGCTGGTTGGTCCGGAAGAACGTGCGGATCTCCGCGATCCCGTTGAGGTGACGGCGAGCCTGGTCTGGACCTGACGGAGCAGTCACTCGGCCTCCTTCGCAGCGGGCATATAACGCCAGGTTAAGCGCCACCTGGGCACCCGTCGAGGCCGCGCGATAAGATCACGTTCGGTGGCGGCGGAGGCATGGTATCGCCATGGCGGCTCAGCCCGGAGACCACTCCGGCCAGGCGTCGGCCCCGGGTGAGATCCCGGCCGGCCAGCACGCCGCCGACGGCGTCGAACGCGCGCAGCGTGTCCTCCAGGTAGGCCGGGTTCTGCGCCTGGGGCCAGCTGGAGAACTTCACGCACACCGTGTTCGTGCGCCGGCTGACGTGCAGCATCTGGCCGTAGATGCCCAGGCCGAGCAGCACGTCGCCGTAGGCGCCGGGCCGGAACCAGAACTGGTTGCGGTACCAGCCGCCGGGGAACGAGGCCTCGGCCGGCGAGGCGGCGAACGCAGCCCGGACGTCCGCGTCCACGGCCCAGCCGTCGCGGAGCCAGCGCGGCGGTACGACGCGGCGGGTGCCCCCGGTCCCGTCGGGGACAACTCCCCCGTCCAGCAGCAGCTGGCCGAACCGGGCCACGTCACGGGCGGTGGCGCACAGGCCCCCGTCGTGCACGGCGGTGCCCAGGCCGTCATGCAGGAGGCGGGCGTCGTGCTCGGCGCCCATCGGCGCCCACACCAGCGCGGAGATCAGATCGGCCATGGGCAGGCCGACCGCGCGCTCGCACACCCAGCCCAGCACGTCGGACTCGGCCGAGCGGTAGAGGAACCGGTTCCCGTGCGGCGCCTCGGCCGCCAGCGTGACCAGGAACCGGTACAGTCCGCGCGGCTCGCTGGCGTCCGAGCCGTCCCAGCCAATCCACTCATCCAGCCGCCGGATGTCGGACTGCGGGTTGGAATACTCCTCCAGGAACCGGACGCCGCTGCGCATATCCAGCACGTGCCGCACGGTGGCGCCGGCGTAGCCGCTGGCCGCCAGTTCGGGAACGTAGCTGGTCACCAGGCCGTCGGCGTCGAGCTGACCGCGGTCGATCAGCGCGGCGGCCACGCAGCCCACCACGGACTTGGACACCGACATCAGCGCGTGGGGCCGCTCCGGCGCGCCGAGCGGGCCGTACCACTCGGTGACCAGCTCGCCGTCCTGCAGCACCACGTACGCGTCGGTGAAGGTATCGGCGAGCACCTCGCCCGCCGTGCCGGCCGAACCATCCAGCCGGGCGATGGGCAGCCCCAACAGGTCAAGCGCCGCCGCCGGGTCGGGCAGTACGCGGGCCAGGCCGTTGCCGCGGGTCACCCGATAGGTGGGCAGGACGTCGCTCACGTGCCAGAACGCCCAGCGGTTGAACGGCGGGTCTTGCCAGTTGTAGGCGGTGACCGATGCGCCCGCAGCCTCCGGGTCCGGCTCAAGCGACATAGCCGCATCCTAGGTCACGGCGCCCGGTGCGGCCGGTGCATTAGGGTGGCCGATCATGACCCAAGATGGCGCCTATCCGCAGATCCCGATCCGCTCGCGCGACGGCGTGCCCGAGCTCATGACCGGCTTCCCCCCGGCGCCCGAGGCGCAGGTCACGCTGGCCAACTGGCAGGATCCCCCTTATAACCGCTGGGGGTTCCAGCACGTGCGCGAGCTCATTCCCAGCCACCCGATCCCGGCCGGCCCGCCCGCGCCGCTGCCCGCCGGCCCGCCCCTGGGCAATCCGGCCGTGGTCCGGGTCGACGGCAGTACGGCGACGCTGGAGGACATGCTGGACGGTACGTACACCGACGCCTTCGTCGTCCTGCACGATGGCCATGTCGTGGCCGAGCGGTACGACGCGGGCATGACCGCAGGCACCCGGCACCTGCTCATGTCGGTGTCCAAGTCGATCCTCGGCTGCGCGGCCGGGGTGCTGGCCGGCCGGGGGCTGCTCGACCTCCAGGCCCCGGTGACGACCTACGTGCCCGAGGTCAGCGGGTCGGGATACGCGGGCGCCACGATCCGGGACCTGCTCGACATGCGGACCGGGGTGGCGTTCCGCGAGACCTACACCGCCCTCGACGCCGAGGTCCGGGTCATGGAACGCTCCATGGGCTGGCGCCCGGCCCAGCCCGGTGACCCGGCCGGCACCTACCCGTACCTGGCCACATTGGGCAGCGGCGGGCCGCACGGCGGCGAGTTCAGCTACCGGTCGGCCGACACCGACATGCTCGGCTGGGCCTGCGAGCGGGTCAGCGGCGTCCGGGTCGCCGACCTCATCTCCGCTCTCATCTGGCAGCCGATCGGGGCCGAGCGGGACGCCGAGATCACCTGCGACCCGCTCGGCACCGCCATACCCGATGGCGGGATCTCGGCCACCGCCCGCGACCTGGCCAGGTTCGGGCAGATGCTGGTCGACGACGGCGTGGCCCAGGGCCGGGCCGTGGTCCCGGCGGGCTGGCTGGCCGACGTCCGCCACCCCAAGCCCGGGGTCCGCGAGGCCTTCGCCAGCACCGACAACGAATTCGTGCTGCCCGGCGGCTGGTACCGGAGCCAGTTCTGGGTCATCCCCGGCGCCGGCGGACCGGTCCTGGTCTGCCTCGGCATCCACGGCCAGCTGGTCTACGCCGATCGGGCCGCCCGCACCGTGGTGGTCAAGTTCTCGTCCTGGCCCGGCGCGCAGAACGCCGCCTACCTGCTGGACACCCTGCGGTGCTGTGCCGCCGTCGCCGCGCACCTGTCAGCCCAGGAAACAGCGCCCCGGACCGGTTAACCCGGACCGCTTCACGCAGCGGTGTGCTGCGGGGCCCCCGGGTCCCGCAGCACACCGTGCGTGGTTTCCGTTACGCGGTCGCCCGCGGTCGCGGCATCAGCCGGGTCAGGGCGGCCACTACCAGCAGCAGCGCTCCCATCTGCAGCACGCTGCGCTCGAAGGCCAGGCCGTACCCGTGGCTGAGCGCGCCGAAGAACAGCACGCCGGTCACGGCGACGCCGACGGAGTTACCGACCTGCTGGGCGGTACCCAGCGCCCCGGACACCGATCCGGCCGTGGCCGGCTCGGCGTGGCTCAGCACCGTGGTGGTCAGCGGGGTGATACACAGCCCCTGCCCGGCGCCGAGCAGCACCAGCCCGGGGAACAGCCAGGCGACCGAGCCGCCGGTCCCGGTGTGCGCGGTGGCCAGATACAGGGCGGCGTCGCCGAGCGCGGCGGTCACGGCCCCGGCCGCGATCACCGACCGGCCGAACCGCATAGTCAGCGCGGGAGCCCGGAACGAGGTGAGCAGGTAGCCGGCGGCCAGGAAGGTGAACACCCCGCCCGCAGCCAGCGGCGACAGCCCGCGTCCCTGCTGCAGGTACAGTCCGAGCACCAGGTAGGAGGCCGCCTGCTGGCACCAGAAGACCGTCTGGGTGAGGAGCCCGGCGCGCAGCGGCCACGAGGCGAAGACCCGCGGGTTGAGCAGCGGCACTCCGCCGCGGTCGGCCTTGCGCCGCTGGTGGATGCCGAACGCGACGGCCAATGGGACGGCAGCAGCGAGCGCCGCCCAGGACCAGGTCGGCCAGCCCGCCTGCCGCCCCTCGACCAGCGGCAGCACCACGGCCACCAGGCAGGCGGTGATCAAGATCACCCCGGTCACGTCCAGCCGGGATCCCTGCTGGTTGCGAGATTCGGGGACCAGGCGCGGCGCGGCCAGCAGCGCGGCCACGCCGAGCGGCACGTTGATCCAGAAGATCGCCCGCCAGCCCAGCCCGGCCACGTCGGTGCGGATGAGGATCCCGCCGATGAGCTGGCCTGAGGTGGCGGCCAGCCCCATCACCATCCCGTAGATGCTGATCGCCCGGATCCTGGCCGGCCCGGTGTAGACCACGCCAAGAATGGACAGGATATTGGGCGCCATGAGCGCCGCTCCCACCCCCTGGACCACTCGGGCCGCGACCAGCATGGCCGGATCGGACGCCAGCGCGCACGCGGCGGAGGCGAGGACGAAGATCGTCATCCCCAAGGCGAACACCCGGCGGCGGCCGAACTGATCCCCGAGCCGCCCGCCGGTCACGAGCAAGACGGCGGTGGAAAGGGTGTAGCCGGCTACCACCCATTCGATGGCGCCCTCGCTCGCCCCCAGGCTTTGCTGGATGGACGGCAGAGCCACGTTCACGATGAAGAAGTCCAGAACGAACATGAACGTGCCGAACATCAGCACGATCAGGGCCGACCAGGATCGGCCGGACGGGGCCTGGACGGAACCCGGGAGAACACGTGTTGCTGTCATGCTCCCGAGCCTGCTGCCTCCTCTAAGAGGAGAGTCAAGCGGTCTGGAAGACCGGCCAGCAGACCTCCGTCCGGTGCCGGGACAAGTCGGGTTCGGTGAACGGGACCAGGTAATACTCGCGGATAGGCCCGTCCACGCCGATCGCCCGTTCGGCGACCACGCTGCCGAGCCTGCCGTAGGTCTGGTCGAGGTCGCCGAGCGGGCCGGAGTGAAGCATTACCGCCGCCTCCACCCCGGGGATGGTCAGCGACCGGACCCGCCCGTCCGCCCGGGGCGCCTCGGGCACCGGCACGAACGCGGTCAGCTCGGCCTGCTCCAGCTCGAAGAAGCCGGCCGGGAACAGCGCGCCGCCCGGACCGGCGGGTGACAGGCCGCCCGCGGCGATCCGGTCGTAGATCTCCTCGAACGCCCCGGCGCCCCAGGCCCAGGACTCCTCGGCGGTCACGGTGGCCCGGACGGCAAGCACCTGGGTGGCCGGGATCGACCGGAACTCCACCTCCGGGCCGGGCGGCGGCCCCTCGAGCAGCGCCCGCAGGCTGGCCACGCTCATCTGCATCTCGGCCAGCTTGGCTTCCATGGCGCTCAGGTGGGAGATGATCTCCTTGGTCCTGGTCTCCAGGTCGGGTGCATGCAGGACCGCTCTCACCTGGTCCAGCGGCATGTCCAGGTCCCGGAACCGGCGGATGACCTGGGCTATGGGGACCTGGCCGGGCTCGTAGAAGCGGTAGCCGGTGGACGGGTCGATCCGGGCCGGCTCGAGCAGGCCTTGATCGTGGTAGAAGCGCAGCGCCTTGATGGACAGGTGGGTCATGCGGGAGAAATCGCCGATCGATACCAGGACGCTCATGACGTAGGGCCTACCTCCTCGGTGATGACATCGTGGCCGTGATTTTCGGCCCTCCCCTAACGGGAGAGTCAACGAGCGGATCAGCCGGGCCCAGGTACGGGCAGCGGGCGCGGCGGGACCGGCGCCGAGTGCACGATCGAAGTCGTGGTGCGTCCGTGCGGGGTGAACAGGTCCAGGATCGGTTCCAGGTCGTCGATGGAGTGCAGCCAGACTTTGACGAAGTAGCAGTCCTCCCCGGTGATCCGGAAGCACTCGGTGACGTTCGGCACCTCGCGCGCGATGCCGGGGATCAGCCGCAGTCCCCCGCCGGCCGGGCTGATCCTGACGATGGCACACATCGTGTAGCCCAGGGCGCGCGGGTTGACCTCCGCACGGAAGGACAGCGTGCCGCTGTCTTCCAGGCGCCGCAGCCGGTCGGCCACCGCCGGACCGGACAGCCCGATCTTGGGCCGTCACTGGCGGTGCTGCTGTTCGCCCGGATCGACGTGCTCGGGGTGGCCTGGCTGCGGATCGCCAGCGCGGCGGTCGTGTTGGCGCTCTGGCGGCGGCCCGGGCGGCTCATCGGCCGGCTCGGCAGCGGCGAGCGCTGGAACCTGCTGGTGCTGGGCCTGGTGCTCGCGGTGATGAACTCGGCGTTCTACCTCGCGGTGGGCCGGCTGCCGCTGTCGACGGTGGGCGCGATCGAGTTCCTCGGCACCGTAATCCTGGCCGCGG
This sequence comes from uncultured Actinomycetes bacterium, assembly GCA_963742795.1. Lineage (GTDB taxonomy): Bacteria > Actinomycetota > Actinomycetes > Streptosporangiales > Streptosporangiaceae > Palsa-504. The sequence goes on along the minus strand of CAVUNL010000003.1, from coordinate 310,722 downwards.
CCGGCGCGCGGACCCGGCGCAACACCGGAGCCCTGGTGCTGACCACGGCGGGGGTGGTCACCATGGCCTCGATCCGCATCACCGGCCAGCCGCTCGGCTTCGTCTTCGCCTGCGCCAACTGCGCGCTGTTCATGCTCTACATCGTGCTCGGCCACCGGATGGCCAACATCGGCGGCCGGGACACCGCGCAGACCGGCCGCCCAGCGAGCATCGACCGGCTCGCGGGGGCCATGATCATCGCGGCGGTCATCGCCACGCCGTGGGGGCTGGGCGAGGCGCGGCCCGCGTTCGGGCACCCGATCTGGCTGCTGGCCGGGGCCGGGGTGGGGGTGTGCTCCTCGGTGATCCCCTACGTGACCGATCAGCTGGCCATGACCCGGTTGCCCCGCGCGACGTTCTCGCTGATGCTGGCCCTGCTGCCGGTGTTCGCCACCGTCATCGGCGCGATCGTGCTGCGTCAAGTCCCTACCGTCCAGGACGCCGCGGGCATCACGCTTGTCGTACTCGGCGTCGCAATCCATCAACAGGAGAGGAAGCAGCGTGGAATACGTACGGCTGGGATCGGCCGGGCTGAAGGTATCCCGGATCTGCCTGGGCATGATGAGCTACGGCAGCCAGGCCGAACGTGCCTGGCACCTTGACGAGGCCGCGGCCGAGCCGATCGTCAAGGCCGCCATCGACGGCGGCGTCACGTTCTTCGATACCGCCGACACCTACTCCGGCGGCGTGACCGAGGAGATTACCGGGCACCTGCTCGCCCGGCTCTTCGATCGCCGCGAGGATTACGTGCTGGCCACCAAGGTCTACTTCCCGATGGGGACCGGGCCCAACGACCGGGGCCTGTCCCGCAAGCACGTCCTCTCCGCGATCGACGCCTCGCTGCGCCGGCTCGGCACCGACTACGTGGACCTGTACCAGATTCACCGGTGGGACTACCAGACGCCGATCGAGGAGACGATGGAGGCGCTGCACGAGGTAGTCCGGGCCGGAAAGGCCCGCTACATCGGGGCCAGCAGCATGTTCGCCTGGCAGTTCGCCAAGGCCCAGAACCTGGCCGAACGTCAAGGCGGGACCAGGTTCGCCTCGATGCAGAACCACTACAACCTGATCTACCGGGAAGAGGAGCGGGAGATGATCCCGCTGTGCGCCGACCAGGGTGTCGCCGTGCTGCCCTACAGCCCGCTGGCCCGCGGCGTGCTGACCGGCAACCGGGACCGGCAGGGCGAGCGCCGCACGACCCGGGCCGGGGATGACCCGCTGTCCGACGAGCGGTACAACTCCCCCAGCGACTTCGACGTGGTCGACCGGCTGGCCGAGGTGGCGGCGGCGCGCGGTGCCCCGCCGGCCCAGGTCGCGCTGGCCTGGCTGCTCAGCCATCCCGTCGTGACCGCGCCGATCGTCGGCGCGACCCGGCTCGGCCACATCAGCGACGCGCTGGCCGCCGCGCAGCTCACCCTGACCGACGAGGAGGTCCGCCGCCTGGAGGAGCCCTATCTTCCGCACCGGGTACTCGGGCACAGCTGACCGGGCTCCGGACGATAGCCTGCGGGCGTGACCGATCGCGAGACGCGCAGGTTGTCCTTCGGGTCGGTGGCCACCGACTACGACCGTTACCGTCCCTCTCCTCCGCCGCAGGCGCTGGACTGGCTGATCCCGCCGGGCGCGCAGGCGGTGCTCGACCTCGCGGGACGGCGCGCCGGTCGGCCACCGCCGCCGCGAGGTCACGTTCCCGCCGGGGACGCCGCTGTCACCAGTCGAGCAGCACACGGTGGAGTTCTCGCTGCCGATGACCAGGGACGATCTGGTCGGGCTGCTCGGTACGTACAGCGGGGTGATCACGCTCGATTCCCAGCGGCGGGCCAACTTCTCCCGGCGGGTCCGGGCCTTCCTCGACCGCCAGCCGTGGGACCGGACCGACCTCCCGCTGATCTGCCGGTGCCTGCGCAGCACGCGCCTGGCAGGCTAGCTCATGCCCGGCCGCAGGCCGCGGTCGATGAAGCCGATCATCCAGTCGAAGCTCTCGTCCGGGTCGGCGTCCCACTGGAACCACCGAGCCCGGTCCCGTCAAGACCCGCGCCGGGCCCGCCGACGGCGGTAGACATATATGACCGAGCCGACGACGATGGCCACCGCGGGCCCGCTGTGTACCGCGAACACTCCCGCCAGGCTGGGCCCGCCCCAGTCCTTGGCGTAGCTGGCCGGGTCGTTGTAGTGGATAGTGAAGAACTCGGTGACGCCGCGGCCTACCAGGTAGAGCGCGAGCACCGCGCCCAGCCCGAGGCCGAGCGCGCGGGCTACCGGGTGAGAACGGCGACGGGTGTACCGGTGTTGGGCCACGTCGATGTTTTCCATACCGCCACGCTATGAACCGGCGGCCCGGTCCGGAACGCGGTAAATACCCGTCTTTAGCCTGGGGTTATCCCCCCAGGTAGTGCAGGACGGCCAGGACGCGGCGGTTGTCGCTCTCGTCCGGGGGCAGGCCGAGCTTGGTGAAGATGCTGGCCACGTGCTTCTCCACGGCTCCGCCGGAGACCACGAGGTCGGCGGCGATCGCGGAGTTGGACCGGCCTTCGGCCATCAGCGCGAGCACCTGCCGCTCCCGCGGGGTGAGCGTGGCCAGCCCGCCGCGCTGCCGGCTGGCCCGGAACAGCTGGCTGACCACCTCGGGATCCAGTGCGGTGCCGCCGCTCGCGACCCGCTCCAGCGCCGCAGCGAACTCGGCCACGTTGGCCACCCGGTCCTTGAGCAGGTAGCCGACCCCGGCGGCGCCGCCCTCGAGCAGTTGCGCGCTGTAGGAGGTCTCGATGTACTGGGAGAACATCAGCACCCCGGTGTCTGGAAAGGCCTTCCGCATAGCCAGCGCGGCGCGCAGCCCCTCGTCGGTGTGGGTGGGCGGCATCCGGATGTCGACCACCGCCACGTCGGGCTGGTGCTCGGCCACCGCCGCCAGCAACGCGTCGCCGTCGTCTACCGCCGCGCACACCGAATGGCCGCGATCCTCCAGCAGTCGGGTCAGCCCCTCCCGCAGCAGCGCGGCGTCCTCCGCGATCACTACCCGCATCATTATTCTCTCTCCCCGAACCCGCCCACCCTTAGGCCTTCAGCGGCAGCTCGACACTAACGGTGGTCGGGCCGCCGGGCGGGCTTGACACGTCGATCCGTCCGTCCACCGTGGACACCCGCTGGGCCAGCCCGGCCAGGCCGCTGCCGTGGGTTGCGTCCGCCCCGCCGATGCCGTCGTCGGTGACCTCGAGACGGAGAACTCCGGTCCGTTCGGTAAAAATATTGATCTTGATCTGGTTTGCGTAGCTGTGCTTGGTCGCGTTGGCAATCAGCTCAGCCGCGCAGAAATAGGCGATGGTCTCGATGGCCGGCGCGGGCCGCTCGCCGATCTCGGTGGTGACCGACGCGGGGATGGCGCTGCTGCCGGCCAGGGTGGCCAGCGCGCTGGGCAGGCCGTTGTCCAGGGCGGGCGGGTGGATGCCCCGGGCCAGGTCACGTAGGTCGGCGAGCGCGTCGACCGCGTTGCGGTGTGCGGCGTCGAGCAACTCCCGCACCGTTGCATGGTCGGGGCGGGCGGCATCGTCGTCGTCGCTCAGCTTTTCCCGCGCCATGCCGAGGTTCATGGCCAGCGCGGCTAGCCGCATCTGCGCGCCGTCGTGCAGGTCCCGCTCGACCCGGCGCAGCGCCGCGGCCGAATCCTCTACGGCCAGCGTCCGAGTCCGTTCCAGCTCGCTGACCCGCTCGGACATGCTGCTCCGCCCGAGCAGAGAGCGGACCAGCCGGCGGTCGCCGGCGTTGATGCCGCGGGCCAGCCACGTCCCGGCGAGCACGCAGAAGGCGCCGGCGATGGCGGCGAGGTAGGTGCCCGCAAAGCCGTAAACGTTGAAGGTCCCGCCGAGCGGGAAGGGGAACACGACCACCATCGGGCCGCTCGCATCGTGCCGGAACAGCACCCAGTCGACCGGGTAGGTGATGTCCACCAGCCCGATGCAGGCCACCGTGGCGCTGTACAGCTGTACGGCCGCCACGGGCAGCTTGACCAGGCTGTAGGAGACCGATCGCCAGGCCGCCCGGTCCCGCAGCCGCTTGTCTAGCCGGTTGAGGATGCCGGTGCCCGGCTGGAACTTCGGCGGCGCCTCCACCTGGTAGCGCAGCAGCCACCAGGCCAGGCGGCGGTGCAGCCCGCCCAGCCGCCGGCTCACGCGCAGGGCCAGGGTCAGCAGCAGCAGGCCGACCACCGTGCCGAGGACCGACGCGGAAATGGTCAGGCCCAGGGCGAGCATCACGACGGTGATCGAGAACCCGATCACCCCAGTGATCCCGCCCAAGCCGCAGTACAGCAGCTCGTGAACGGTCCGGCGGGTGAGCGGGGCACGCAGAACCGTGCCCGCCACCCGCCGGATGTCCTCGTCCATGGACCTTATTGTCTCCCGCTAGCGGCCTGCGTTCACGCGTCGCGGCGGGCCAGCGCCCAGCCGCCCGCGGCCAGCGCGGCCAACGCGTACAGGCACAACACCGCGAACCCGACGCCGGCTGACAGGCTGTGCGCCACCGGCTTGACCGCGGTCAGTGAGTTCTCCGCGATCAGCATCGGCATGAACTGCCCGACCAAGTTCTGGATCGAGGTCCCGAGCGGAAGCAGGATCAGCGGCAGCACGAACAGCACCCCGACCACCGCGCTGATCGCACCCGCCGTGTGCCGGATGATGGCGCCCAGGCCGAGGCCGATGAGCGCGATCAGGGCCGGGTAGGCGCCGGCCATCAGCACCGCGCGCAGCACGCCCGGCTGGCCGAGGGCGGCGTGCGGGAACTGGCTCTTGAGCACCGCCTGGCCGACGGCGAACGCGACGAAGGCCAGGATCTCCCCCGCCACCAGCGTCACCGCGGCGAGGATGGCCGCCTTGGCGGCCAGCACGAGCGGACGGCGCGGGGCCGCCGCGAACGTAGCGCGGATCATGCCGGAGGAGAACTCGCTGGTCACCGTCAGCACGCCGAGGACGCCGAGGGCGAGCTGTCCGATCGCCAGCCCGGCGAAGCTGTCGTTGGTCGGATCGAAGGAGCCGCTGTGCTGCTGACCCCTCATCACGAGGATGGCCAGGCCGACCATGCCGGCCGCGAAGACGAGCAGGGTCCACCAGGTGGACCGGACGGTGCGCAGCTTAAGCCATTCCATCTGGGCCACGGTGCGGAAGCCGTAGCGTCCTTCGGCCCGGCTGGGGGTAGCGGCGCGGTCGAGCGTCGCGGTGGTCATGACACGCTCCTCAGGGGGTAGTTGGTCCCGTAGTGGGCCTCGTAGCTGGCGGAGTACTCGGTGCTGCCCTCGGTGAGCTGGAAGAACGCCTCTTCCAGGGAGCTGCTGCGGGCGGAGAGCTCCGCGACGGTGGTCTGGGCGAGCAGCCGGCCCTGGCCGATCACGATGAGCTGGTCCGCGGTCTGCGCGATCTCGCTGATCAGGTGGCTGGAGATGAGCACCGTGCGGCCGTGTGAGGCGAGGTTCTTCAGCAGGCCGCGGATCCAGCGGATACCCTCCGGGTCCAGCCCGTTGACCGGCTCGTCGAGCAGGAGCACCGCGGGATCGCCGAGCAGCGCGGCGGCGATGCCCAGCCGCTGGGCCATGCCCAGGGAGAACTTGCCCGCGCGGCGCTCCGCGGCCTTCTGCATGCCGGTGATCTCGAGCACGTCGTTGACCCGGCGGCGCGGGATGCCGTTGCTCACCGCGAGCGCGGTCAAGTGGGCCCGGGCCGAACGCCCGGGGTGGAACGCCTTGGCCTCCAGCAGCGCGCCGACTTCGCGCAGCGGCCAGCGCAGATCGTGGTAGTTCTTGCCGTTGACCCGGGCCGTCCCGGCGTCCGCCCGGTCCAGGCCGAGGAGCATCCGCATCGTGGTGGACTTGCCGGCGCCGTTCGGGCCGAGGAAACCGGTCACCGTGCCGGGCCGTACGTCGAAGCTGAGGTTGTCCACGGCGGTGGTGGGGCCGTAGCGCTTGACCAAGCCGCATGCCTCGATCATGGGAGAGTCTCCTTATTGTGCGGGAGCGGGCCCGGCCCCCGTGCGGCGGGCACGCTCGTGTGCATCTGAGGTTCACGCTACGGACGGGGCCGCTGACGGGGAACGCGGCTTCCACCCCTCTTCGGGGTGGGGTTTGCCCCCGTATACCGGGGATCATGGACGGGTGAAAGTGATCGTTGCCGGAGCGGGCATCGGCGGACTCACCGCGGCGCTCTCGCTGCACGCGGCCGGGATCGACGTGCTGGTCATCGACGCGGCGGTCACGCTGCGGCCGCTCGGGGTCGGCATCAACCTGATGCCGCACGCGGTGCGGGAGCTGACCGAGCTGGGCCTGGGCGAGGCGCTCGCCGCGACCGGGATCCCGACCGCCGAGCACGTGCACTTCGACCGGCACGGCAACCGGATCTGGGGCTTCGCCTCCGGCCTGAACATCGGGTACCGCTGGCCGCAGTACTCGATCCACCGCGGTGAGCTGCAGATGATCCTGCTCGACGCGGTGCGGGCCCGGCTGGGGCCGCAGGCCGTCCAGGCGGGAACGGTGTTCACCGAGTTCACGCAGTCGCCATCCGGTGTGCGGGTGGTGGTGCGCGATCGGGGTTCGGGGACGGTCTCGGCGCTCCCAGCCGATGTGCTGGTCGGCGCGGACGGGCTGTACTCCGGAGTCCGGGCCCAGCTGCACCCGGAGGAGCCTGCGCCGTGCTGGAGCGGCATCATGATGTGGCGCGGGGTGGTGGAGGGCACGCCGTTCCTGACCGGCCGGACGGTGGCGGTCGCGGGGACCAACGCGGCGCTGAAGTTCGTCGCCTACCCGATCTCGCGCCAGGCCGAGCTGCAGGGCCGGGCGCTGGTGAACTGGGTGGCCGAGGTCATGGTGCCGGGCGGTTCGGCGACCGCAGCGGACTGGAACCGCCGCGGGCGGGTCGAGGACGTGCTGCCCTGGTTCGCGGGCTGGACGTTCGGCGGGCTGGACGTTGCGTCCCTGATCACCGGCGCGCCGCAGATCCTGGAGTACCCGATGGTGGACCGCGACCCGCTGCCGTCCTGGGGCACCGGACGGGTCACCCTGCTCGGCGACGCCGCCCACCCTATGTACCCGGTCGGGGCCAACGGCGGGTCGCAGGCCGTCGTGGACGCCCGGGTGCTGGCCTGCTCACTCGCCCGCGCCCTGTCCTCCTCCGGCACCCCTGCCGAGGGCCTGGCCGCCTATGAGGCAGCCCGCCTCCAAGCGGTGAACGCGATCGTGCTGGCCAACCGCGACATGCCGGCCGACCGGCTGCTGCACCTGGTCAGCATGCGGGCGCCCGATGGCTTCGGCCGGATCGAGGACGTGCTCAGCGCCGCGGAGCTGGCCGCCTTCGACCAGGCCTACCGGTCGACCACGCTGCCGGACGTGGCCGCGCTGAACTCGCGGCCGTCGCTCACCCCATGATCCCGGCCTGAACTCAGTTTCGCTGCGTGAACAGCAGCGGCCGGATCAGCCGGCCGAGCCGGTCCATCAGCCATGGGCCCGGCGGGATGCGGTCCAGGGGGGGACGGTACTGCAGGAATACGTAACCGAGCCGCCACGCCAGGAGACCGTCCGTCGTCACCTGATCGCCGATCACCACCCCCGGCCGCGGGAACTCCCGGTATGGCGCCGTGCGGAGCGGCTTATCCGCGCCCGCCAGCCAGACCATCCGCACTCCCTCCACCTCGGGCAGCTGCGATGGACGGCGTAGCGAATTCGTGGCCAGGCATACCACCTGGACGCCCGGGACCGCCGCCACCTGGGCAACGACCGAGGCGACACCCTGGTCAAGGACTTCCTGGCTGCTATTCCAGTACGCGACCACGGGCTCGATATCGAGGATGACCGTCCGTGCCGATAGCTCCTGCACCCGGCGCAGGGTCTCATCCAGGCTCATCAACCGTTCGTATCCCGCCCTGAGGTGATGCTCATGGCTCGGCCGGCGGTGACGGGATTCGTCACCCATGAGGACCGATGGCCTCGACGTCAGGCGGCGGAGCCGGCGCGGCGGGTCGGCGCCGTATGCGCGGCGCTGCGAGGCGCCGCAGCCTGGCCCAGTTCATCGGGGACTTAGGCCGAGGAACTCCCGGGCGATTCCGGGGCACGCGAACGCGGAGGGCAGCCGGACGGATCGCGCACTCGACCGGCGTGCGCATCAGAACGGCCTCGCCGTCGATGCCAATCGGGACCTGCGGTGCGTCGGCGGTGATCTCGACCTTCTCGGCATTCAGCACGCTCAGCCCGGCGGCGTGTTCACCGCGCAGCAGGCCGACCGCCTGCCGCGCGCTGTCCACCTTTACTCCCACCACCCCGAGCACGCCGCGATCCAGCCGGGCACGACGGCCCAGTCCCGCGATATCTCCGGTGCCGTACGGATTGTTGGCCACCAGCAGCGCCTGCGGTGCCTTGATTTCTACGCCGTCTGCCCGGGCCGCGAACGGTGTCCCGCGGTGTCCCTGCAACAGGTCGGGCAGCATGTTCAACGTGGTATGCAGCTTGTCACCGCGGTACGCGGGGGTCTCGACAATCTCGGCGTAAGCGCCGAAAGACACGTTGTTGACGAATGTCTGGCCCCCGATCACGCCGAGGTCGACTCGCAGTTCGACCCCATCCGATAGCGCGTCCAGGCATGCTGCGGGGTTGTCGCGGTCCAGCCCGAGGTCCAGGGCGAAGTGATTGCGCGTGCCCGCGGAGATCACCAGGAAGGGAATGCCGTGCTCGGCGGCGACGCCAGCCACCAGTGCCTGGGTCCCGTCGCCCCCGGCGACGCCCAGGAGGTCAGCGCCACCGGCCACGGCCGTCCGGGCCACCTCGGCGACATCAACTGGCTCGGACCCGCCGATCAGGAACACATCAGCGCCGAGCTCCTCAGCCTTGCGCTTCAGGTCGAACTTCTCCACCTTCCCTCCGCCGGACTTCGGGTTCATGATCAGGTAGGCATGCGAAGCGAGTGGCTGGGCCGGATACTCGGGCATACGCCAGTCCGTCCGTTCGCCGGTCAGCGCCGAACGCGCGGACAGGCCCGACAGCAGCCAGGCGGCGGCCGACGCGGCTGCCACCCACAGCAGGTCAGCGAACGCGAAGATAACGATCACGGCGATCGGTACGACGACCAGCACCGCGAGCGACAACCAGCGCCATGCGCCGCGCCGGGAAAGGAACCCGAACGCCGCCGCCAAGCTCGCCGCCGCAGCCACCAGGCCGACGCCCAGTATCGCGACGCTCTTCAGCCCGGCAAAGACCACCAGGATCACGACCGCCAGCCCGGCCAGCACGAAACTGAGACGCGCGAGCCAGCTTTGAGCGCGCGTTGTCTGAGGGTCCGGATCGGCGATCTTGGACATAACCGGCATCCTTACGCGGCTGATGGCCCGGGCACATCACCTTCCACGGAGTATGCCAGGATCCAGTGCCAGGCGAATGTTAGCTGCAGGCGGTTACCAGTGGTGGGTTGTCGCATAGGAGTGGCTGGTGATCGTCTCAGTGTCCTCGGGCGGAGCGTAGATGGACTGCACCGCGACCCGGCCGGGACCGAAGAGCCTGAGCCAGATGCTGCGGTAGCTCCACCGGCTGTGCCAGAAGGCGAAGCCCATGTTCCGCGGGTACTCCAGGTGCAGGGACATCCGGACCGACACGTCGCGGTAGAGCAGGGCGCTCGGCTGGATCAGCAGGGTCTGGTTGGGCTGCAGGTCGCGGACGAAGGTGTTGCCCGGCGAGTGCAGCAGCAGCAGCCCCGGTCCCCCGGTCGCGCCGAAGGTATCGCCGTACTGGCCCATCGGGTAGTGGGTCTCCTGGTCATCGCCGTTGCCGGTGGTGTACCAGACGCCGGTGGGGTGCCAGCCGTAGTTGATGTTCCCTGTCGCGGTCAGGAAGCGGTGCTCGCGGACCCAGATCTGCTGGTTGTGGTGCAGCGGCAGGGCCACGACCTCGCCCGCGTGGTTGTCGGAGAGCGCCAGGTGGCCGGGGCCGCGGCCTTCGACCATGATCAGCGGCAGCCCGGCCAGCTTGCGGTTCCACGCGCCGCGCATCGGCATGTTGGTCAGCTGGGTCTGGGGCTCGGTCCACAGCAGCACGTGGTGCGAGAAATAGATCCAGTCGTTCTGCGCGAGGTTGAACTCCGCGACGGGGACGGTGGTGCCGGCGATCTGGACGTGGGACTGACCGAACTGGAGCCGGGCCATGTCCTTGATCGGCGGCTGCTCGACCCACCCGGAGTCGCTGACCGAGGATCGGATGTCGACCGGCGCCCCGCACTGCGGGCAGGTCGGTGAGCTCGGGTCGCTCGGCTGCCGGCAGTACCGGCATATGTATGTATTCATCGAAGTCTTCAGTCGGCGTGGTGATGGACGTACATCGACTGGATGCCAACCCGGCCGGGCCCGGTCATCTCGGCCAGGTACATGCCGTGTCTCAGCATTCCGGTCTTGAGCGGCATCTGCGCGGCCTGCATCTGCACCGTGGAGTCCTTATAGAGGAAACCGCCCGGCTCGACCAGGATCTTCTCGCCCGGCCGCAGGGTCCGCTCGAGCACGTTCCCGTTTCCGTGCAGCAGCAGCATGCCGGGATAGCCGGCCGTGACGAAGCGGTCAACGTACATGCCGTTCCCGCCGTGCAGCAGGTTGACCAGGCCCTTGATCCGTATGAAGGAGTACTGGACGCTGTGCGAGGCGACCAGGAAGGCGTGCTCGCGAACGTCCAGTTCCATGCCGGGGTGCAATGGCAGCACCACGAGCTCGCCGGGCGCGTCCCGGGAGAACGCGATCCGGCCCGGGCCGTTGGCTACCGTCACGATGTGCGGCATGCCGCCGACCGTGCGCTTCATCCCGCCGCCGGTGTTCAGCGACGACAGCGGCACTGACTCGTCCTTCCACAACAGCACGTGATGCTCAAAGTACACACCGTCCTGCGGGTGGAGATTGATCTCCGCCACCGGGACGAGCTCGCCCTCGACCTGACAGGTGCTGCCGGAGAACCGGAACTCGACCATGTCCCGCAGCCGGGGCGCCTCTCGCCAGCCAGAGTCGCTGACCTTGTCCTTCTCATCGAGCGGCGCGCCGCAGGTCTGGCAACTGGTGGTGCCCGGCTGATTCTGGGCGTGGCACCACTGGCACTGGATCATTTCCACGCTCGGAAGATAGCAGTTCGGCAGCGGGTATGGTTCTGCCATGGCACTGCTCGGGCGGGAGTTCATCGCCGTACCTGATGACCGCAAAGGTCAGATCGTCTTTAAGTGGCCGGATGTCTCCATCCGTCGTTATACCCGCGCGATCGTCAACGCGGACGAGATGGCGATGTTCGTCAATACGGGCCAGGTCGTGCAGACCCTGGGCCCCGGCCGGCATCAGATCGACGCCAACGAGCTCCCCGGGCTCGGCGTGGTCATCGACGCGGTCAGCGGCGGAAACGCTTACCGCGCCGAGCTGTACTTCGTGGGCACCCGCGAGTACACCGGCTTCAAGTTCGGCGGCCGGGTCGACGACGTCCAGGACCCGCGGACCGGGCTGGTCGTGACCCTGCGGGTGTTCGGGGATTACGCGCTGCGGGTGGCCGACCCGGTGCGGCTGGTGACCAACCTGACCGCCACGGTCGACGTCACCGACAACGAGCGGATCGCCGGGTGGGTCAGCGACCAGCTGCTCAAGGTGCTGCGCACGCACGTCACCACGCAGATCATCCGCAACGGGTGGCCGATCCTCGGCCTGATGGCGTACTCGGCGGAGATCGAGCAGAACACCATCGAGGCCGGCAACGGCCAGCTCGCCGCCTACGGCATCCAGCTGACCCGGATGGGCAACTTCGACGTCAACCTCTCCCCCGAGGACGAGCAGCAGCTCAAGCAGCTGGCCAAGGACACCAGCTACTCCCAGCTGGCCGGCGGCTTCCAGAACTATGCCGCGGGCGAGATGGCGCTCGGCGCCGGGCAGGGCCTGGCCAAGGGCGGCGCCGGCACCGAGGGCGCGTTCCTCGGCGCCGGGTTCGGGCTGGCCAGCGCGTTCGGGGCGCAGCAGGCGCAAGCCATGCAGTCGCAGCAGGCCGAGGCCGCGCAGCGAGCCGCCGCCCAGTACGGCGTACCGTACGGTCAAGGCGGCCCGCCGCAGGGTGGCCAGGGCGGCCCGCCGCAGGGTGGCCCGCCGCAGGCTCCCCCGGCCCAGCCCGCCTCCCAGGCTCCCCCGACTGAGCAGGCCGCCGCCGGATCGGTGTGCGCGTCCTGCCAGGCCGCGAACCCGGCGGGAGCGAAGTTCTGCATGAGCTGCGGCCAGGGGCTCGCGCCTGCCGTCACCCACTGCACGGAGTGCGGGACCGAGCTGCCCGGCGGGGCTCGCTTCTGCGCGAACTGCGGAACCCGGGTCGGCGGCTGAGCGTCAGCCGTTGCGCAGCGCGGTCAGTTCCCCGGCGTCGCTGCCTGGCTGTGGGCGGGGCGTGTTGGCGAACCCCGAACCGGCCAGGCCCATTATGAGCCCGATGATCGGGAAGGCAACGCCGATCACGACGTAGAACGCTACGTTCCCGCTCGCCCACAGTTCCCGCCCGTAGAGGGCCGAGGCGGTCAGGTGCTGCCCGTGGTAAAGCCAGCCCCGTACCCAAGCCGACGTGAGCATCAGCGCGGTCGTGCTGATGCCGAGAACGGTGACGGTCAAGGCACCGACGCCGTTGGACACCAGCCCCGCAGTGAAGCCCTGCCAGGCCCGGGCGGTACTAGCCTGGGCGGGGTCGTCAGGTACGTGGCAGCGCTTCGCAGCGAGAGCGCCAGCGATAAGCGGCGCGCTGAAGAGCAGGACCCAGCCCAGGACCACGAGCGGGTCGGTCGCGGATCCGTGCAGCCACGGGTTGGTAGCGGTCTTCGCGCCGCCGAGCGGGTCCACCGCGAACATCACGAGACCCAGTACCAGGCCCGCGCGGGCACTGATGGCCAGCGTTGAGGGGGCCACCTTGGTGCGCCGTGCGGTCAGCGCGAGGATAACGGCCACGTAGCAGGCCGTTATGAACAGGATAAATATCTCGCCCCCCCAGTCGGGACCACCGGAGACGGTGCCCGGCACTGGAAGACCCCCGTTGCTGTTCGAGAGATCATAAGTATGCCGGTCGAGACCCCCTCGCGGGACCGCGCCGACGAACATCTCGACGACGGCCTTGGCCGGCATGATGGCCAGGATCGCGGCGTAGCAGCCGGACCGAAGCCACCGGGCCGCCCGGCTATCGGGGGGCCCGAGTGCCCAGCGGGTCAGCAGCGGCAGGCCGGCCAGCAGCGCTAGCGTGATGATGACGTCGCCCTGGTCCGCGGCGCCATGGCTGAGGCGGACCGAGGAGTCCGGCCAGGCTCCCCAGGCTGCCACCCCCGCAGCCGCCGCGCCTAGCATCAGGATGCCGATCCTGCGTGCCATCTGCCCCTCCTTCGCGATCAGCAGCACACCGCTCGCCCGCCAGGCCAGCCGCGGCCAGCCCGCCGGCACCTCGTACGCTTCGGCCCAGACGGCCTCGGCCCAGTCCCGCCGGCCTGCGGGCACCAGCCCCAGCGCGCCCCGACCCGCCGCGGTCGCGATCCGGCTCGGCCAGCTCATGGCACAACGGGCGCCGCGACCCCGCGCCTACGCCGGGGGTTCGCGCCCGGACGCGCCGTAGTAGCGGCCCGCTCCGCCGCGGCTAGTCCCGCCTCGGCCAGCGCCGTCGTGGCGCTGGCCAGCCCGTGGGCGGTGAGCCGGTACAGATGCCGACGCGGCCGACCCGGCACGGGCTCGTCCTGCCAGCACGCCTCGACCAGGCCCCGATCGGCGAGGCGGATCAAGATCGGGTACAGCGTGCCCGACTTCAGCCCGGTCAGCTGCGCCAGCGCGTACCCGTGCTGCCACGCCGAAGGCTGCTCGCCCAGCGCCACCAGCACCGCCAGCGTCTGTGGCGAGAACTCAGACCGCGATCCCATGCGGGCACTCTACCTATATAGATTTTCTGTGTCTATATAGGTAGAAAAACTCAAGCGGCAGAGCTCCCCGCCAGTGCCCGCCCGCAGCGGTGCATCGCCGAGCGGCGTCCAGCCGGGCGGCGGCGGCCTGCACCCTCGGCGGCGAGACCGACAGCAGCAGGTCGCGCACCATCGCGGCGCCGTTCCGGTTCGCACCGATGAACTGGCGCATCACGCCGAGTCCGCCGGTGGACACCACCGCGCCTGACTGGGGCTGGACGTCACCGGCGACCAGCCGGAGCAGCGTGGTCTTGCCCGCGCCGTTCGGGCCGACCAGCGCCGCCGTGACTCCCTCGCCGATCCGGAAGCTCACATCATCAAGGAGGGTCCGTCCGTCCGGCAGCACGTGGCTGACGTGCGCGACCTCAACGTGCCCGGAAGAACCCACGGACGGACATTAGCCAGCGAGCCACCATTCCGACAACGCGATTTCCCGCTGACCGCAGGCCGCGCTAGCTCTGATACCGAGCTCGTGAGCAGGAACCACGCTCCGTTCGGAAGAAAGATCTTGAACCTGAGGGCTCAGGCGGTTTCGGATTGAAGGACCTCGCCCACGGGACGGCGGGTGCCGAGCCAGGCCGGAACAATGGTGATGGCCGCGACCGCGGCGACTGTCGCCAGCACGGTGGCCACCAGCCACCACAGCGCGGCAGCGTTATATGTCAAGGTGTCGGAGCCAGAGTCCACCGCCGGGACGGAATGAAACGCGGCCAGGCCGGGCTGTTCCGGGCATGACCATCGAATTGGGCAGGATCGGCATCTGGAGGCATCTCTCAGGGCTCACGCCGGACCTGGTGGCCGAGGTCGAGGCGCTCGGCTACGGGACGATCTGGGTGGGCGGCTCCCCCGACGGCGACCTGGGCGGCGTCGAGAACCTGCTGGCCACGACGGACCACATCGCGGTGGCCACCGGGATCGTCAACGTGTGGAAGGACGCCGCCCCCACCGTGGCCGCCTCCTATCACCGGATCACGGCCCGGCACCCGGGCCGGTTCCTGCTCGGCCTGGGCATCGGGCATCCCGAGGCCACGCAGGAGTACCAGCGGCCCTACGCGAAGCTGGTCAGCTACCTCGACGAACTCGATGAGCTCAAGGTCCCGGCCGAAGGACGCGCGCTGGCCGCCCTCGGTCCGCGGGTCCTGCGGCTCGCCGCCGACCGGTCCGCGGGCGCGCACCCGTACCTCGTCACGCCGGAGCACACCCGCCAAGCCCGGCAGATCCTGGGCCCGGGACCGCTGCTCGCCCCCGAGCAGAAGGTGGTCCTGGAAACCGACCCCGAGCGGGCCCGCGCCATCGGCCGGCCGCCGTGCGCAGGCCCTACCTCGGCCTGACCAACTACGTCAGCAACCTGCGCCGGCTCGGCTGGACCGACGCCGACCTGGCCGACGGCGGCAGCGACGCGCTGATCGACGCGCTGGTCGTGCACGGCGACGCGGAGGCGCTCGCCCGGGGCGTGACCGCGCACCTGGACGCGGGCGCGGACCACGTCGCGGTGCAGGTCCTCGGGCCTGATCCGCGGCCCGCGCTGCGGGCCCTGGCCGGCGCGCTCGGGCTCGCGTCGCCGTGACCCAGCCCACCTGGCCGCCGTCCGGCATCGGCGCGCTGGCCCTGACCGACCTGCTCGGCCGCTGGCCGGCCGCGGACGGCCCGCTGTACCGGCTGCTCGCGACCCGGATCGCCCGGCTGGCCGACACCGGTGAGCTGCCCGCCGGGCTGCGGCTGCCCGCCGAACGCGACCTGGCCGCCGCCCTGTCGGTGAGCCGGAACACGGTGGCCGCCGCCTACCAGGTGCTGCGCGACGAGGGGATGGCCGAGAGCCGCCAGGGGGCGGGCACCCGCATCGTCCCGCACCGCACCACCCCGGCCGCCGTGCACCGGGCCAACGGTTTCTTCGCGGGCCTGCTCTCTGAAGCCGTCGTCGAGGCGGATCTCAGCCTGGCCGCGGTGGACTGCGCGCCGCGGGTGGCGGCCGCCCTGACCGATCCGGAGACCCTGCTGGACCGGGCCGAACGCGACGCCCTGACCACGACCTCCGGCTACTTCCCGCACGGGCTGCCCGCCCTGCGCACCGCCATCGCCAGCCATCTGACCGAACGCCTCATCCTGCCCGCCACCCCGGCCCAGGTGATCGTCACCACCGGCGCCCAGCAGGCCCTGGACCTGCTGATCCGGACCGAGGTGCTGCCCGGCCAGCCGGTCGCGGTCGAAGACCCCACCTACCCTGGGATCCTAGACGCCCTGCACCGGGCGGGCGCCGCGGTGATCGGGATGCCGGCTTTGGGGTCCGGCCAGGGCCTGGACCCGGACCGGCTGGAGCACGTGGTCCGCACGCACCGCCCGGCCCTGGTCTACCTGATCCCGACCTACCAGAACCCCACCGGACTGGTCATGCCGGCCGGGTCCCGGCACCGGGTGGCCGCGATCGCGGCCGCGCACCCGGACACGCTGTTCGTGGACGACATGACGCTGGCCGAACTGCCGCTGCGCGACGGGCCGCGCATCCCCCCGCTGGCCGCGTTCGGCCCGGACCAGCCCAACCTGGTCAGCGTCGGGTCACTGTCCAAGCTCTACTGGGGCGGCCTGCGCACCGGCTGGATCCGGGGCAGCGGCGGCCTGATCGCGCGGCTGGCCGCGGCCAAGGCCGCCGCCGACCAGGGCAGCGCCGCCTTCCCGCAGGCGATCGTGGCCGCGTTGCTGCGCGGCCAGCACGAGGACATCGTCAAGTGGCGCGGCGAATGGCTGCGGGCCCGGTACGACGCTCTGGCCGGAGCGCTGCGGGCCAGCCTGCCCGGCTGGACCTGGCCCGAGCCGGACGGCGGGCTGTGCCTGTGGGCACGGCTGCCCGGCGAGGCCGACAGCGGCGCGTTCGCCCAGGCCGCGCTCAGGCACGGCGTCGCCGTGGTGCCAGGCCGCTTGCTGAGCGCCAGCACCGAGGCCGGTTCCTTCGTCCGCCTGGCCTTCATCCAGCCGCCGGACGTGCTCAGGTCCGCAGTCCGTAGCCTGGCCGCTATACCAGCGCCGTCCCGATAAGCCCGTTCCTGGTCACCAGGGCCGTCAGCTCGGCTCACCGTCGTGACCCTAACAGGCACAGTTTTTGCCGAACGGGCCATCGGCGTGTCCCCCGTCCTGCTCTTAGCGTGCCGCTGATGTTAGGTATTAACTCATGACGGCAAACGGTGAACTGCGCAGCGCCCAGTGGTTCGGCGCGACCGGGCGGACCGGGATGGCCCACCGGTCCTGGATGCGGAGCCAGGGATTCACGCCCGAGGTCTTCGACGGCCGGCCGGTGATCGGCATCGCCACCACCTGGTCCGAGCTGGCGCCGTGCAACGTCCACCTGCAGCGGGTCGCCGAGTCGGTCAAGCGCGGGGTGTGGCAGGCGGGCGGGTTCCCGCTAGAGTTCCCGGCCATGGCCCTGGGCGAGACGCTGCTGCGGCCCACCGCCATGCTGTACCGGAACCTGCTGGCCATGGAGGCCGAGGAGCTGATGCGGGCCAACCCGCTGGACGGCGTGGTGCTGCTGTCCGGGTGCGACAAGACCACGCCCGGGCTGCTGATGGCCGCGGCCAGCGTGGACCTGCCCGCGCTGATGGTCACCGGCGGCCCGATGCTCAACGGCAAGTACCGTGGCACCGACGTGGGCTCCGGCACGGCGGTCTGGCGGTTCGAGGAAGACCTGGTGGCCGGGCGGATGACGCAGGAGGAATGCGTCTTCGCCGAGGGCTGCATGGCCCGGTCCAACGGGCACTGCATGACGATGGGCACCGCGTCCACAATGGCGTCGATGGCCGAGGCGCTCGGCATGCAGCTGCCGTACTCGGCGACCTGGCCCGCGGTCGACGCCCGCCGGTACGAGACCGCGCAGCGGGCCGGCCAGGTGATCGTCGACCTGGTACGGCAGGACCTGCGGCCCTCGGCCATCATGACCAGGGCCGCGTTCGAGAACGCGATCCGGGTCAACGCGGCCATCGGCGGGTCGACGAACGCGGTGATCCACCTGCTGGCCATCGCCGGGCGGCTCGGTCTGCCGCTGTCCCTCGACGACTTCGACGTGCTGGCCCGCGACGTCCCGACGCTGGTGAACCTGCAGCCGAACGGCCAGTACCTGATGGAGGACTTCTGCTACGCCGGCGGCCTGCCCGCGGTGATGCGGGAGCTGGCCGAGGCGGGCCTGCTGAACACCGACGCGATCACGGTGACCGGGTCCGGGATCGGCGCGAACGTTGAGGACGCGCCGTGCTGGAACCGCGAGGTGATCAAGACCATGGCCGAGCCGCTCCAGCCCGCCGGGACCGGGACGGCCGTGCTGCGCGGCAACCTCGCGCCGGGCGGCGCGGTGATCAAGCAGTCGGCCTCGTCCCCGCACCTGCTCAAGCACCGCGGCCGGGCCCTGGTCTTCGACTCCCCCGCGGACTACTACGCGGTGTCGAACGACCCCGAGCTCGACGTCGACGAGGACACCGTGCTGGTCATCCGGTACTGCGGCCCGCGCGGCTACCCCGGTATGCCGGAGGTGTCCAACGTGACGCTGCCGCGCAAGCTGCTGCTGCGCGGCGTCCGCGACATGGTGCGGATCTGCGACGGCCGCATGTCCGGCACCGCCTACGGGACGGTCGTCCTGCACGTCGCCCCGGAAGCCGCGGCCGGCGGTCCGCTGGCCCTGGTCCGGACCGGCGACTGGATCACCCTGGACGTCCCGGACCGGACGCTGACCCTCGAGGTGAGCGCCGAGGAACTGGCCGAACGCCAGGCCGCATGGAGCCTGCCCGCGCCGCACGCCAGCCGGGGCTGGACGCGCCTGTACTGCGAGCACGTGCTGCAGGCCGACTCCGGCGCCGACCTGGATTTCCTGGTCGGCGCCAGCGGCCACGAGGTGCCTCGCGAGTCGCACTGAGGCTTGCAGCAGGTAGTGTTCACCTCTGTCCTTTTTCCGACTGTCCTGTTCCGATCACCAAGCGGGGAGTACGTGGAGAACGTTGTCCTGCTGGACGAGACCGGTTCCGCCTGCGGCGCGGCGGCCAAGGCGGTCGTCCATCACGGCCAGACGCCGCTGCATCTGGCCTTCTCTGCTTACCTGTTCAACGAGGCCGGCCAGTTCCTGCTGACCAGGCGGGCCGAGTCCAAGCCCACCTGGCCGGGCGTCTGGACCAACACCTGCTGCGGGCATCCGCAGCCCGGCGAGCCGGTCGCCGACAGCGTGCGCCGCAGATTGCGGCAGGAACTCGGGATCGACACGGCAGAGCTCGTCCTGGTCCTGCCCAGGTTCCGCTACCAGGCCCGGATGGACAACGGCGTACTGGAGAACGAAGTCTGCCCGGTATACGCGGCCTACTCCGACGCGGCGCCCGCACCCGACCCGGCCGAGGTCGCCGAGACCCGGTGGGTGGACTGGGATGAGTTCTGCGCCGCGGTCCGCACCGGGCAGCAATCCATCTCGCCGTGGTGCGCCATGCAACTGGACGAGCTCACCACGCTCGGTCCCAAGCCGCTCACCTGGACGCCGGCCGACGTGGCGGACCTGCCGCCGGCCGCCGCCCGGACCGAGTTATCCACAGGCCACGGCCGTCGGTTCCCCCGTAACACGCAGGATCGTTGCCACGATCTCCACACGATTATCCACAGCACGGGTAACGGGCCTCACGCGTCCGCGGGCGGGGCCGGCTCGGTCTTCGGGGCCAGCCCGCGGCCCAGCAACTCGAGCACGTCGTCGAGCACGTCCTCGGGGACCCGGCCGCCCGCTGTCCACTCCGCCCAGCGCATGCCCACGAAGTTGCCGATGCCGGTGTAGGCGTACGCGATGACCTCGGGGTCATAGCGCGCGTCGATGTCGCGGTCCATCTGGGCGGCCCGCACGCCGCGTGCGTACCCGCGGGCCAGGTGCTCGTAGTACTCCCGGAAGAGCCCGGGGTCGACGAACTCCGACTCGCGGACGATGCGGTCGATCCACGGCCGCGTGGACAGCATGTCGAAGTAGGCCCGGAAGGACGCGCGTTCGGCGTTCCGCTGCCCGCCGTCGGTGTGCTCGAGCGCCTCCTTCATCGCGTGTCTCAGGTCGGTGTTGATGGCCCGGACCACGGCGGCGAAGATCTCCGCCTTGGACTCGTAGTACGAGTAAAAGCTGCCGGTGGCCATCCTGGCCCGGGCGCAGATGTCCGCCACCGTCGTGCGGTGATAGCTACGCTCACCGAACAGTTCCTCGGCCGCGGTCAGCAGCCGCTGGGCGGGTGGCTTTTCCGCCGGGCCGGATGGCGGGCGGCCGCGGCCGCCCGCCATCCGGCTAGCTTCGGCTGTCATCTCGGCTAATCCCTGGTCCGTCCCTTCGGGGATGGCCGACGGGCGTCAGGAAGAGGCGGAGGGGATGCCACTCGCTGGTGCCTGCTCCTCGGATCCCGTGTAGGTGGTGATCGGCCCGGTCGTCGAGTCCGTGGTCAGCACCGACCCTTGCTGCACTATGACTCCATTCTGGATGACGCCGATGTAAGCGCCGGTCACACCCAGGTGGTTGGTCGAGGAGTAGGCGAACGGGGCGACCATCGGGCCCTGGGGCAGCCCACCCTGGATAGCGTTGGTCAGGTCCGCGCGGGTCGGGTTCCGGCCCGCCTTGAGCATCGCCTGGACGAAGGTGTAGGCGACGGACATGCCGTAGAAGAAGTTGCCGTCCAGCGGCGCCTTGGGCTCGTACTGGTCGTGGATCTTCTTGAACAGGACGTACCAGCTGTCGCTGGTGCTCAGCGCCGGGAGGTACGCGTCGGTGATGATCCCGGTGGTGAGCTGGTTGCCGTTGACCGTGGCGCCGGCCTGCTTGGCGAACGCCTCGAGCAGGCCGGACAGGGTGATCGGGTCGGAGCCGACGTCGCTGACTACCAGGGTCGGGCTGAAGCCGAGCTTCAGGCTGTTCAGCTTGAGCAGGGCGGTGAACGCGGGAATCGAGAACGACACGACCACCTGGGCGCCAGCCGCGTGCAGTGCCGCGACGGCCGGTGCGACGTTGACGTTGGTGGGCACGTAGCTCTCCTTGCTGACCACCATCGAGGCCGGGATCTCAGCCTCCAGGCCCTTGATCCCGTCCTGGCCGAACTCGTCGTTCTGGTAGAAGAATCCGATCTTCTTCCCCTTGAAGTGCTGCGCGACGTACTGCCCGAGGATCTTGCCCTCGCTGATGTAGTCGAGCTGCCAGCCGAACGTCTCGGGGTAGGTGCTCGGCGCGTTCCAGCAATCACAGCCGGTCGCCACGAACACGTCGGGGACCTTCTCGGAGTTCAGGAAGCTCACCGCGGCCAGGTGCGTGGGCGTGCCCAGGCCGTTGAAGATCGCGTAGACGTTGTCCTGCAGCACGAGCTGGCGGACGACCGACGCCGTTTTGGTCGGGTCGTAGCCGTCGTCGATGTACTTGTAGACGATCTTGCGCCCGTCAACGCCGCCGTTCGCGTTCACGTACTGGAAGTAGGCATTCGACGCGGGGGCAATCTCGCTGTAGCCCGGCGCGGCGGGGCCGGTGAGCGGCTGGTGGCTGCCGATAGTGATGGTGGTCGGGGTAATACCGGGCGCGGACGCAGTCAGGGCCGCGCTTGAGCTGCTGCTCGAACTCGAGCTCGAACTCGAGCTCCCACTGGACGAGCACGCGGCCACCCCGAGCGCGGCCGCGGTCATGATGGCCGCAGCCTGCCAGTAAAGCCGTCGAGATTTCTTCATGAAGTGCCTTCCTTTTCATGTGTGCTGGCCGGTGTCTGACCGGCCGAAGGCGTGACATGGGGCGTCGGCGCGGCGCGCCGGGTGCGGGATTTCTGGTCAGGACCCAGGAAAGCGGAGATCAGCCGGAGCAGACCACCCTGGATCCCCTGCGGGAAGAGGAGTATGACGAGGATGAGGACCACGCCGTAGGCGGCGATGGGGATGTTGGCGCCGACGCTGCTGGACAGGCCGTGGCTGGTGGACACGTCGGTGACGTAGGTCGGCACGAGGACGATCACGAGGCTGCCCCACAGCGCGCCGGCCAGGCTGCCCAGGCCGCCGATCACGGCCGCGGTCAGCAGCGCGATGGACAGCGTGATCGTGAACCCGCCGGGCGCGACCAGCCCCGTGACGATGGCCAGCAGAGCACCGGCCAGCCCGGCGGAGGCGGCGCTCACCACGAAGGCGCGCACCCGCGCCGCGGCCACGTTGATGCCGTCCAGCGAGGCGGCCACCTCGTTGTCGCGGACCGCGCGCCAGGTGCGGCCGACCCGGCTCTGAGCCAGGTTGGCCAGCAGGACCAGGACGATCAGCGCCACCAGCGTGCTGACCCAGGCCTGCCATCTGGTCAGCGGGAAGTTCACGCCGAGGAAGGCGGGGGTGGTGAAGACGACGTTCAGGCCCTGGTCGCCGCCGAAGATCCCCGGGTAGGCGAGGGCGAGCGACGGGAGCGCCACGCCGAGCAGGAGGGTCGCGCCCGCCAGGTACGGGCCTCGCAGCCGGGCCGCGGCGATGCCCACCACGGCGCCGGCCACGGCCGTGACCGCGCCCGCGATCACCAGCACGAGGTAGAACGGCCAGTTGAGGTGGAGCAGCAGCAGCGCGGTGGCGTAGGCGCCGATGGCCATGAACGCCCCGTTGCCCAGCGAGATCTGGCCGCTGAGCCCGGTCAGCACGGTGAGCCCGGCGACCGCCGTGACCTCGACCGCGATCTCGGCGATCTGGAAGTCGCGGAACGCGTTCAGCTTGATGGACAGGAACGCGACGATCGCGGCCACGATGATGGCCACGGCGAGCCTGCGGGGTAGCGTCCGCATCGTCACACCCGCCGCATCCGCGCGCCGGCGAACAGCCCGTTAGGCCGGATCATCAGCACGACGACCAGGACGCCCAGGGCTACCAACGAGGTCAGGTCGGAGTTCAGGTAGCCGCCGACGTAGCTGAGCCCGACACCGAGCAACAGCCCGCCGACCACCGCTCCCGCCGGGCTGTCCAGGCCGCCGATCACCGCCGCGGTGAAGCCGAGCACGAAGATCGCGTCCATACTGTTGGGGTACAGGAACGTGGATGGCGTGACGAGCACGCCGGCCAGCGCGCCGAGCAGGCCGGCCAGGGCCCAGCCGACGGTCAGCACCCTGCCGACCCGAATGCCCGACAGCCGGGCGACCGTCGCGTTGAACGCCGCGGCGCGCATCCGCAGCCCGGCTGTGGTGTACCGGAACAGCACGGCCAGGATCAAGGTGGTGGCCAGGACCGCCGCCACGGTGAACACGTCGAAGCGGGATACGCCGAGCGGCGTGCCGCTGACCTTCAGCCCGGTGATCGAGAACGCCGCGGGGAACGACCGGTACTGCCCGCCGAAGAAGATGCCGGCCAGGCCCTCGAACAAGATCAGCAGCCCGATGGTCACGATCACAGAGTTGAGCTCTGGCTTTCCGGCAGTGGGCCGGACCACGGTCAGTTCGCTGGCCGCGCCGAGGATCAGGCCGGCCACGAGCGCGATCACGAACCCGGCCCAGTACGAGTGGGTCTTGTAGATGACCTCGATGGCGATGTACGTGGTGAGCATGGCCATGCCGCCCTGCGCGAAGTTCAGCAGCCGGGTGCCGCGCCAGATCAGTACCAAGGAGAGCGCAATCGCGGCGTAGATCATCCCGAAGACGATCCCGCTGAGCGTGAACTGGAGGAACTCGACCACTGGCATGCTCCCTGCGTGTGCCTAGAACCCGAGGTAGTGGTGGCGTAGCGCGACGTCGGCGGCCAGGGTCGCGGCGTCGGCCGAGGCGACGACCCGGCCGAGGTTGAGCACCACGCCGTGGTCGGCGATGGCGAGCGCACTCCGCGCGTTCTGCTCGACCAGCACGATGGTCAGCCCGCGTTCCCGGCTGAGCTGGACGATCAGGTCCATCACCTGGGCCATGACCCGGGGTGCGAGGCCGAGCGAAGGCTCGTCGAGCAGCAGCACCCGCGGCCGTGCGAGCAGGGCCCGCGCGATCACCAGCATCTGCCGCTCGCCGCCGGATAGCGTCGAGGCCGGCTTGCGCCGGCGGTCAGCCAGCGGTTTGAAGCGGGCATATTCTTGCTCAAGCGCGGCCACCCGGCCCGCCCTCGGTCCCCGCCGCCAGGACATCATCCCGATGCGCAGGTTCTCCTCCACGGTGAGTTCCGGGATCACGCCCTGTCCCTCGGGGACGTGGGCGATGCCGGCCCGGACGATCTGCTCCGGGCTGCGGCCGGCCACGTCGTGGTCGGCCAGCAGGATCCGGCCACGGCGCGCCTTGATCATGCCGCTCACCGCGCGCAGCAGCGTTGTCTTGCCCGCGCCGTTCGCGCCCAGCACCGCGGTGATGCTGCCCGCGCCCGCCATCACCGTGACGCCGTCCAAGGCGATGACCTCGCCGTAACCTGCGACCAGCCCGTCCACCGCCAGCGAGGCCGAGCCACCCGCCGCGCCGTCACGGTCCGAGCCACCGGCCGCGCCGTCGCGGTCCGAGCCGACCGCCGAGCCCGAGCCGTTCGTCCCGCTGCTCACTCCGCCGACCCTTCGCTCGCCGCAGCGGTGCCGAGGTAGGCGGCGGTCACTGCCGGGTTGTCCTGTATCTCCCGTGGCGGCCCGGTGGCGATCACTTTGCCGAAATCGAGCACTACGAGCGAGTCGCAGACCGACATCATCAGGTCCATGTGGTGCTCGACTACCATCAGCGACCCGTCCGCGGCGAGATCGCGGATGAGCGCGCCGAGTTCGGCGAGTTCCGCCTCGCTCAGGCCGCTCGCGGGCTCATCGAGCAGGATCAGCCCGGGCCTGGCCACCAGCGCCCGGGCCAGGGCGACCTTCTTCCGCATGCCGTAGGACAGTTCCGGGGGCCGCACGCCCGCCACGTCGGCGGCGCCGACCCGGTCGAGTGCCTGGAGGGCCAGGTCACGTAGCGTCCGCTCGTCACGCCCGGCTCGCGGCAGCGAGAGCAGTGCGGACCAGAATCCGGCCTTGGCCCGGCAGGTCGCGCCGACCATGACGTTCTCGAGCGCGGTCAGCCCGCCGTACAAGCCGACGCCCTGCAGGGTCCGGGCCACGCCGAGCGCGGCCAGTTGATGCGGCCGCACCTGGTGGCGGCGGCCGCCGAAGATCACCTCGCCGTCGTCGGGCCGGGTGAAGCCGCACAGGACGTTCAGTAGCGTGGTCTTGCCCGCCCCGTTCGGCCCGATGACACCCATCACATGCCGAGGCGGGACCGCGAGCGACACGGCGTCCAGCGCGGTCAGCCCGCCGAACCGAACCGTCACGCTCCGCACTTCAAGCACTGAACCCGGATTCATCAGTCGTTGTCCTAGTAACTATGAACGGGGTGTTCCGGCATGAATCCTCATTCAAGGCTGGTCCCGCATAGCGGGCAAGACCCTTACGGAGTTTGGTGCCGATTCGTGACTGAGCCGCAATCCAGATCAGACCCCCCGCTAAGGTGGGTGAATCGCGCTGACATCGGGAGCAGCCCCGAGTGCGCTGACCTACGCCGAGGGGCAAGAGCGCACCCGGCTGATCGACGTCTGCGGCTACCACGTCGACCTTGACCTCAGCGGCGGCCAGGACACGTTCGGCTCGGTCACTGACGTGCGATTCGGCTGCCGGGAGCCCGGCTCGGCCAGCTTCATCGAGCTCAGGCCAGCCCGGCTGCGCCGAGCGGTGCTCAACGGCCGGGAGCTGGATCCGCAGACGCTACGCGGCAACCGGCTGCCGCTGCCCGGCCTGCGGGACGCCAACGAACTGCGGGTCGAGGCCGACATGCCGTACTCGCGCGACGGCGCCGGCCTGCACCGCTTCACCGATACCGCCGACGGGGAAACCTACCTCGCCTTGCACGCCGGGCTGGATAACGCGCAGCGGGTATTCGCCGCCTTCGACCAGCCGGACCTGAAGGCGGCCATGACCGCCACGGTCGTCGCGCCGGACTCCTGGACCGTGCTCGGCAACGGCGTGGCGCGACCCGCGGGACCGGCCGGGCCCCCGCGCTGCCTTCGCTGGGACCTGGCCGCCACCCCTCCGATCTCCAGCTACCTGTTCACGCTGGTCGCGGGCCCCTACCACAGCGTCCGCAGCGAGCACCGCGGCATCCCGTTCGGCCTGCACAGCAGGCGATCGCTGGCCGGGGCGCTGGACCGGGACGCAGCGGAGATCCTCGCCGTCACCCGGGCCTGCTTCGACCGCTACCTGGAGATCTTCGCCGAGCCGTATCCCTTTGATTCCTACGACCAGGCGTTCGTCCCCGAACTCGAGGCCGGAGCGGTGGAGAACCCGGGCTGCATCACCTTCCGGGACGAGTTCTTGTTTCCGTACGCGGTCACCCAGGCCGAACGGCAGACCCGCGGGATGGTCATCGCGCACGAGATGGCCCACATGTGGTTCGGTGACCTGGTCACCATGGCCTGGTGGGACGACGTCTGGCTGAGCGAGTCGTTCGCCACCTACATGGGCTTCCAGGTGCTGTCGGAGGCCACCGCCTTCACCGGCGCCTGGACCGACTTCGCGCTGTCCCGCAAGCCCCGCGGCTACGACGCTGACCAGCGGGCCTCCACCCACCCGGTCGCGCCCGGGCCGCAGGAGGTTCCCGACACCGATGCCGCACGGTCGGCCTACGACGAGATCTCCTACGCCAAGGGCGCGTCCGTGCTGCGCCAGCTGGTGGCGTGGACCGGCTGGCCGGCCTTCATCGCCGGGATCAACGACTACCTGGCCCGGTACCGGTTCGCCAGCGCGACCCTGGAGGACCTGCTCGACTGCCTGGCCCGCTCGTCCGGCGCCGACCTGCGCGAGTGGGCCGCGCGCTGGCTCCGCACTCCGGGCGTGGACCGCCTCACGGTCCAGCGGGACGGGCCGTCTTCCGGGACCATGACCCACGAGGGGAGCAGGCCGCACAGGGTGTGGCTCGGCGTGTATGACCGGACGCCCGGCGACATGCACGAGCTGGTCCTGCGGGCCAGGATCCCGGTCAGCGTCGAGGCCGACGCGGACCAGGTCACGCTGCCCTCGGCCGCCGCCGACCCGCCGCCCGCCCTGCTGCTGCCGAACGACGGCGACTTCGGCTACGCCAAGGTGCGGCTCGACCCGCGCTCCTGGGCCGCCCTGACCTCGGGGCTCGGCCGCCTGCCCGATCCGCTCAGCCGGGCGGTGGCCTGGAACACCGTCCGCGACCTGGTCTGCGACGCGGAGCTGCCCGCAGAGGATTATGTCGAGCTCGCGGCCCGGCACCTGCTGACCGAGACCGAGACCGTGATCGCCGGGCCGGTGCTGGGCTTCGCCCGCTGGACGATCGCCGACCGGTACCTGCCTGCGCCGCGGCGAGAGGCCACGCTGGGTGACCTGGCGGGCCTGTGCCACGTGCTGCTCGGCCGGGCCGCCGGGCCCGATGCCAGCGGGATGCGGCTGGTGGCCGCGCGGGGGCTGATCGACAGCGCGTCCCGCCCGGACGAGGTGGCCGAACTGCGGTCCTGGCTCCAGGCTGGAGCTGTGCCCGGCGGCCCGGACCTGGACTCGCGCCTGTGCTGGCAGATCATGCTGCGACTAACGGTCCTCGGGGCCGTCGGGCAGGCCGAGATCGAGGCCGAGGCCGGCCGGGACACCACCGCCCCCGGGCAGCAGAGCGCGGCGCGCTGCCGCGCCGCGCTCCCCGGGCCGACCGCCAAGCAAGCCGCCTGGGCCGAGATGTTCGGCCCGGATCCGTCCCGCTACCTGCTGGCCGGGATCGCCGAGGGGTTCTGGCAGGCCGACCAGGCAGACCTGCTGGCCGACTACGTGCCCCGCTACTTCACCGCCCTGAGCGACCTCGCCGCGCGCGGCGACCCGGCCACCGCCCGGGTGCTGGTCCGGCACGGGTTCCCGCTGCACGCCGTGGCGCCCGCGACACTGCGGGCGGGTGAGGACTGCCTAGCCGACGCCGAGCTCCCCGCCTCGCTGCGTCGGCTGCTCGCCGATCAGCTCGATGACCTCCGCCGCGCCCTGCAGGTCCGCTCTGGCGCGCCCTAGGACTCCATTGCCCCTTAGTGGGTCGTCGGGCTCTGCGTCGTCGTTCGGCCGTGCGTCGTTATCCGGCTTCTGACCGGAACAAGCACCGCAACAGCCCCACCCGCACCATCGCCGTGCAGACCACAACCTATGGTTGTGGCACTCTAACGGCTCTATCCGTTAGAGTGCCACAACCACATGGCTCCGTCCGTCCTGAGGGCGAAAACCTGAGCGAAGGCAGGTGCACCCGGGGTCACCGGGACGCGTGAGGCATCGTGCCGTCAGCGTCGGCTCTCCCGCACGTAGCTGCCCGCCGCCCTGGCCGCGCTGAACCAGATCTAGCCGCCGAGACCCAGCAGGCGGACCGCGTTGTGCTTGAGGATCTTGGGCCGTACCTCCGGCTTGATATCGAGCAGCTCGAAGTCGCTCAGCCAGCGTTCCGGGGGATTCTGCCTACCAGGCGCTCTCCAGGCTGCGGGAAACAGCGGCGGAAAAAAGTTCTAGCGGGATGGAACCGTTCGGGCTCTGGGCTGCGTACCGCCTGACATGAAACGCACGATGCCCCTCATCACGCTGCTGACCGGCGCTCGCAGTTGGGGTCATCATCCCGTTCAGGGCCAAAACCACATCGTTAGGAGTATTCACATGCGCAAGCTATCTAGGCGAATCAGCGTGATCGCAGGGGCGGCGTTCCTGGCCGCCGCGGGTGGCATGGCCACCGGAATCGGCAGTGCCAGCGCGGACGCGGCGGTCACGCAAACCACGTTCCACATGGTCCGTTCCGCTGCCTCGGTCAAGGCAAACTGCCTTAAGGGCGCAGACGCCAAGGTCACCATCGAGTCCGAGGGACCTGTCGAGGTCATGCGGGTCTCGGCGAAGCACCTTCCGCCGAATACGGACTTCGACTTCTTCGTCATCCAGGTCCCCAATGCCCCATTCGGGATCTCCTGGTACCAGGGTGACCTGGAAAGCAACAGCTCCGGTCACGCCAATGGCACGTTCATCGGACGCTTCAGCGTCGAGACCTTCGTCGTGGCACCGGGCTCAGCGTCTGCGCCTCAGGTCTTCAGCGGGCCCTTCCCGGATGCCAGCGTGAATCCGTCCTTCAATCCCGTGCAGATGTACCACCTGGGCCTGTGGTTCAACTCGCCGAAGGACGCAGTCGCCGCTGGCTGCGCGGGTGCGACCACGCCATTCAACGGTAAGCACGACGCCGGCGTGCAGGCGCTGAGCACCCGCAATTTCCCCGACCTGGCCGGCCCGCTGCGCCAGGTCCATTCCTGACCGCAGGCAACTTCCGGAGGGGGCAGTTTCTCTGCCCCCCGGAGTCAGCTGCCCGGGCGCTCGGGCGGCTGTTCGCGTGCTAGCCGAGCCCGAGCAGGCGGACCGCGTTGTGCTTGAGGATCTTGGGCCGGACTTCGGGCTTGATGTCGAGCAGCTCGAAGTCGCTCAGCCAGCGTTCGGGGGTGAGGAGCGGATAGTCGGTGCCGAACAGCATCTTGTCCTGCAGGTAGGAACTGGCCGCGCGGACCAGCTGCGGCGGGAAGTACTTCGGCGACCAGCCGGACAGGTCGATGTAGACGTTGGCCTTGTGGGTGGCGATCGAGATCGCCTCGTCCTGCCAGGGCACCGACGGGTGGGCCAGGATCACCGTCATGCGGGGGAAGTCCGCGGCCACGTCGTCGAGCAGCATCGGGTTGGACAGTCGCAGCTTGATCCCGCGGCCGCCGGGCAGGCCCGCGCCGATACCGGTCTGGCCGGTGTGGAAGACGGCCGGCAGGCCCGCCTCCTCGATGACCTCGTACAGCGGGTAGTAGCGCCGGTCGTCCGGCGAGAAGCCCTGCAGGCTCGGGTGGAACTTGAACCCGCGGACCGCGTGTTCGCTGATCAGCCGGCGGGCCCGCCGCACCGCCGCCTCGCCGGCCAGCGGATCCACCGAGCCGAACGGGATCAGCACGTCAGGGTGGGCCGCGGCCCGGTCTGCCATCTCCTCGCTGGACAGCGCCGGATGACCGGTCGCGGTCCCGGCGTCCACGGTGAACACCACGGCGGCCAGCCGGCGCGGCCGGTAGTAGTCCGCGATCTGCTCCACCGTGGGTGCCCGGTCGTTGTCGGCCTTGAAGTACTTGGCTGACGCGGCCAGCAGCTCGTCATCAAGAGACAGCTGGCCGTGCCCATCCGACTCGACGTGCACATGCACGTCGATCCCTTGCAGGGCAGAAAGGTCAAGACCAGCCATTTGAATACCCTATACGGCAGGTTCGCGCAGGCCAGCATGGCGCGGCCAGCATTTCGGGGACCCGCATTTGTGCGGGAACCACATTGCCCCGCACGGCCCGGCTGTGGCACCGTCTGCGTGTGGAGGCGCGAGGCCAAGGGGTTCAGGTCCGCGAAGGCGACCTGCTGTGGACGCCGGGTCCGGACCGGGTAGAGCGCGCCAACGTGACGGCGTTCGCGCGCTGGCTCGGCCGCGAACGCGGGCACCGCTTCGAGGGCTACCAGGAGCTCTGGCAGTGGTCGGTGACCGACCTGGACGGATTCTGGCAGGCGGTCTGGGATTATTGCGGCGTCGAGGCTTCGGCCCCGCCCACCGCAGTCCTCGGCGCCCGGACCATGCCCGGCGCCGACTGGTTTCCGGGCGCCCGGCTGAACTACGCCCAACACGTGCTGCGCCACGAGCGGCCCGGGCAGGATGCGCTGTACCACCAGTCCGAGACCACCCCGTTGGCGGGCCTGCCCTGGCTGGAGCTGGCGAACAGCGTCCGCGTCCTGGCCACCCAGCTGCGCGCCCTGGGCATCCGGCCCGGCGACCGGGTCGCCTCCTGCATGCCGAACATCCCGCAGACGGCGATCGCGATGCTGGCCACGACCAGCATCGGCGCCATCTGGACCAGCTGCTCCCCGGACTTCGGCGGCCGCGGGATCAGCGACAGGTTCGGCCAGCTGTCACCCAGGGTCCTGTTCTGCGTGGACAGCTACCGCTACGGCGGCCAGGACTACGACCGCGGCGCCGAGATGCAGCAGGTCATCACGGGCCTGCCCAGCCTGGAACAGGTGATCTGGGTGCCCGGTCCGCTCGGCACCCCGATCGCGGCGGTCCCGGACGGACCGCGCATCCGCACCTGGGCCGAGCTGATGGATCACCCGCCGGTGCCCGCCGCCGGGTTCGGGTTCGTGCAGGTACCCTTCAGCCACCCGCTATGGATCCTGTTCTCCTCCGGGACGACCGGGCTGCCCAAGGCGATCACCCACAGCCACGGCGGCATCCTCATCGAGCAGCTGAAGCTGCAGACCCTCAACATGGACCTGCGCCCGGGCGACCGGATGTTCTTCTACACCACGGCCGGCTGGATGATGTGGAACTTCCTGGTCAGCTCGCTGCTGCTGGGCGTGCGGCCGCTGCTGTACGACGGCCACCCCGGCTACCCGCGCCCGGACGTGCTGTGGGAGATGGCCGAGGCCGCGGGCGTGACGTTCTTCGGGGCCAGTCCCGCCTACGTCGACCTGCTGGCCAGGGCGGGCCTGGTGCCAGGTGAGAAGTACGACCTGTCCGCGCTGACCGGGCTCATGCTCGCGGGCTCGCCGGTGTCCGCCGAGTGCGGCGCCTGGTTCTACCGCAACGTCAAGCGTGACCTGTGGCTGCACGTGGGCAGCGGCGGCACCGACGTCTGCACCGGGTTCACCGGCGGCGCGCCGACGCTGCCCGTCTACGCCAGCGAGCACCAGGCGCGCAACCTCGGCGTGGCCGCCTACGCGTTCAACTCCCGCGGCGAGCCCGTCACCGGCGAGGTGGGCGAGATGGTGATCACTCAGCCGATGCCGTCGATGCCGGTCCGGATGTGGAACGATGACGACGGCCGGCTCTACCGGCAGACGTACTTCGCCGACTTCCCCGGGGTCTGGCGGCAAGGCGACTTCTTCAGGGTCAACGACCGGGGCGGCTGCTTCGTGCTGGGCCGCAGCGATGCCACCTTGAACCGGCACGGCATCCGGATCGGCACCGCGGAGGTCTACGCCGCGCTCGAGTCGGTGAGGCAGCTCAGCGGCGCCCTCATCGTCAACCTCGACCTGCCCGGGGGCCGGTTCTTCATGCCGCTGTTCGTCACGCTGGACGATGGGGTCGTGCTGGACGACGCGCTGCGCCGCACGATCACCGACCGGCTCCGCAGCGAGTACACCGGCCGGCACGTGCCCGACCGGATCATCCAGGTTCCGGCCATCCCGGTCACCCTGACCGGCAAGAAGATGGAAGTGCCGGTGCGCAAGATCCTGCTCGGCGTGCCGCCGGATGAGGCGGCCAACCGCAACGCGATGGCCAATCCGGCCTCGCTGGACGCCTTCGCCGAATACTCCCGCACCCAGCAGGACTACCGCCTGAACACCTGGTCGGGTTGATCACTCTTCGTAGTCTCGGAGCGGTTTGACGTAGCCGAGGAACGCGCGGCGCTTGATGAGCTCGGCCACCTCGGCCGGGACCATAGTCTCCCAGGAATCGTCCTGCGCGACGATCCGGCGCAGCACGTCACGGCTGAAGATCGGCAGGTACTCGGGCCGGAAGTTGTCGAGGTGAACGAAACTCCCCCGCCCGTGCAGGTAGTCATACAGCGGCTGCAGCTCGGGCTGGACCTTGATGCTGTCCACCGTCCGTAGCTCGTCATCCGGGCTGGGCTGATGCGGGTAGACATAGAGCTTCAGCCCGTTCTTGAACAGGCGCCCGAAGCTCTCCAGGATCCCGCCGGGCAGCTGCGCGTGGTTCTTCTCGTCGAACAGGTCGATGAGGCTGGGCACGCCCATGACGATGCCGATCCGCTCGGTCGTGCGTTCCCCGATGTAGGCGGCCAGCCGGTAGTAGTCGAAGTAGTCGGTGATCAGCACCGTCTCACCGCAGGCGGCTAGCAGCTCGGCCCGGGCCAGGAAGTCCCGCCGGTCGACATCCTGGCCGCCGGCCAGCAGGTTCCGCATGGTGATCTCGGTGAGCTGCAGGATCGGCTTGCCGGCCACCGCCGGGTCCTGCGCGAACTTCTCCTTGGCCGTCTCCAGCATGTCCAGGTTCACGTGTGTCGGCGGCCGGAAGCTGCCCCGCTCGACCAGGATCGCCTTCTTGCGTAGCACCTCGCTGGGCTGGAGCACCTCGCGGTCCGGGCCGAACATGGCCACCCCGCTCAGCCCCAACTGGACCAGCTTGAGCGCCATCAACCGGTTGTCCACGCCGCGAAACTCGATGCCACGAAACTGGATCATGTCGATCTCAACGCGGCCAGTGGTCAGGCGGTCGAGGAGACTCTCAATGAGCTTGTCCGGCTCGTGGCGGTTGAAGAACGCCCCGTACAGCAGGTTCAGCCCGACGATCCCGAGCGCCTCCTGCTGCGCGAACGCCTCGACGTCGAGCATCCGCACGTGCATGACGATCTGGCTCGGCTCGTCGTGCGGCTGGGCCTGGAACTTCACGCCCATCCAGCCATGGCATTCATTGCCGCCCCGGTAGCTGCGCGCGACCACGGTGTCGGCGAAGGCGAAGAAGCAGTTCATGTCGCCGCGTTCGTCGTCAAGCCGCTCAACGTTCAGCTGAAATTCCTTGTCGAGCATGCCCTGCAAGCGGCCCATCGAGACGTACCGGTCCGCCTTGCCGTAGACGGCGTCGCTGACCGCCATGTCGTAGGCGGAGATGGACTTCGCGACGGTCCCCGCGGCCCCGCCGACCCGGAAGAACCAGCGGACCACCTCCTGGCCCGCCCCGATCTCCGCGATCGTCCCGTACCAGCGCGGATCCAGGTTGATCCGCAGCGCCTTCTGGTGGGTGTCGGTTTGATGAGCGCCAACGATGAGCTCGGTCATCATGTCTCCCTGCCTGCTCACGCGCTGCCCGCTGCGTCGCTCGGATTGTACTAATTGTGCGCTGCCTGCCGCCAGGCCTGGCACCGGGAACAGCGGCCGCTCGCCGGACAGGACGCGTAGCACGTCGGCCAGTGCGGTACGCCGGACCTCGTCGAGGGCCTCCTTCCAGGTGGTCTTCGTGACTGTGCGTGGCCAGCAGCGCGTCGACGTCCGCTGGCTGCGCCGCCGCTGCCGTCGGTACCGCTCAAGCCCCGCTGACCAGGGGGCCGCGCAAGCCGGTGCCGCCCAAGCTGGGCCGACGGCAGGGATCACGGCCCGTTCGGCCCAAAAAGGTCCTTACCCCGGCGGACCGGTTCGCGGGTCACCACCCCAATTCGCCCATAAAGTTTCACAATGCGGAAGTTATCGTGGTAGTTCCGCGATTTTGGGGCGGGATGGGCGGTCGGGGCGGCGCGCGGCCCGGAGCGCGGCGAAGACCACCGAATTGCCCGATCCCGCGCGCGCCGGGATGTCGCGCCGGCTAACCGCCAGATACGCTCAGCAGTCATGGCCGGAGAACAGGGGGTGTCCCCTTCGCCTTCGCTTTACCGCAAGGTGGCCGAGGACATCAAGGCCGCGATCGCGTCCGGCGGGTACGCGACGGGTACCCGGCTGCCTTCGGAGAGCGAGCTAGCCGAGCGCTACTCGGTGTCCCGGGGTACGATCCGCCAGGCGTTCGCGGCGCTGCGCGCGGACGGGGTGATCGCCTCCCGGCGCGGAGCACGCCGGGTGGTCATCGGCGGGACGAGGGTGCAGAGCTTCGGTGAGCTGCTGTCGTTCTCCCGCTGGGCCCGGGCCCTGGGCGAGGTGCCGAGCGGCCGGGTCATCGCGCTGCAGCGCCGGCCGGCCAAGCCGCTGGAGGCCGAACGCCTAGCCGTTCCGCCCGCCGCGCCGATCTACTTCCTGGTCAGGGTGCGAATGCTGTCTGGCCGTCCGGTGATGATCGAGCGGGGCGCCTATCCGGATCGGGTCGGCGCGCTGGTAGCCGGGATGGACCTGGAGCATGGCTCGATCACCGAGCGCCTCGAGGAACTGGGCATCGTGTTCGCCGACGCGGAGCACGTGATCGACGCCGTGCCGGCCTCGGCCGAGGACGCCAGGCTGCTCGGCGTGAGCCCCCGGGTGCCCATGCTGCGCGAGCGCCGCCTCACCGCGGACCTAGCCGGCGTACCGGTCGAGTGGTCGGACGACCGTTACCTGGGCCGCGCGGTCGCTTTCAGCGTGCACAACTCCACCGCGGTCAACGCGCTGTCCCGCACGCGAGCACGGGGGGAATCGGGGGGCCGTCCCCCCGGACGAACAGAGCCAGCTTCAGACAAAGGCCTGAAGTAGCGGCGCGAAGTGCGCGAACCGGGGCGCAGTGACCGCCGGGTCCTTGGCCTGGTCGTCCCAGCGGCGGACCGATACCGCATCGCGGGAATAGGGCAGCGCCTCGAACGCGGTCACCTCGGCCGCGGTCATCGGGCCGCCCTGGAGGGACAGCGTGCGGACCGATTCGGCCGACAGCAACCCGAAGTATTCGGCGTCTGCCGCGCATAGGTACCGCTTGGCCGGCACGTGCAGGCGCACCGGTTCGGTCACCGCGGCGCCGAACCACTGGCGCAGCCAGTTCGCGCCCGCCTCGCCGTGCCGGTCCTCGGTCTCGCCCAGCAGATGGCCGATGTCGTGCAGCAGGGCCGCGGCCACCAGCGCGCCCTCCGCGCCAGAAGCTTCGGCCAGCGCCCCGGCCTGCAGCATGTGCTCGCCGATGGGCACCGGCTCGCCCAGATGGTCACGCGCCCCGGGCCCGGCGAACATCCCCCCGATCGTCTCCACCGCGGTCATGGGCTCTCCTCTCGTTGCATGCCCTCGCGGGGGGGTCTGGGGGGGTCGTCCCCCCGGGCCAGCACGGCCAGGGTGCTGGCCAGCCCGTCCAGGTCGGCGTAACACCCCTGCAGGTGCCGGCCGCCGGTCACGCTGAACGCGGTGCGGGCGTGCAAGACCCGGGTGTTGTCAAAGACCAGGCAGTCACCCGGGGCGAGCCGCAGGTTCAGCTGGCGTTCGGGCCGGGCCAGCAGCTCGGCCCACCGCCGGTAGGCCGTGTAGAACGCGACGACCTCCGGGTACGGCCGCCGCAGCGGCTGCGCCGACCGGTTGTTGAACCGGATCCCGCGGATCCGGCCGCGGGGGTTGAGCTGGATGAGCGGCTGACTGGCCCGTAGCTCAGTGCTCTTATCTCTATAGCCGAACGGAACAGGGGTACCCGCGATCAGGTCAAATGTCTCGCGATCCGTGGCGCGAAGCTCAGCGGCCGCGGCGAACCCGTCGACCAGGCCGGTTTCTCCCCCGTCGTCCGCGGTGCGCAGGCAGTGCAGCAACTGGACGGTCGGAACCGGATCCCGGTACGGGTTGTCGGTGTGCGGCAGGATCCGGCGGCTGGTGAAGGCCAGGTTGCCCGGCCGGGGCTCGACCTGGACGTCGAACAGCCGGCCGTAGTTGGTCTCCCGCACGAACCCGAAGCTCGCCGCGACCTCGAGCACCATTCCGGGCTCGGCGGGCACGTCGTGGAGCAGGACGAAGCCCCAGCGGAGCACGGCGTCCAAGGCGCTCGCCCGGTCCGCGGGCTCGCCCAGGTAGCCCGGCCAGCTGGCCTCGGGCAGCCGGTCCAGGTCGGCCGGCAGCCATAGTTCCTTGTCGTCCTCGGTCCGCCCGTCGCCGTCGTGCCCGTTGACGTCGTGGCCGTCGAGCGCGTGCGCGGCCAGCCAGGAACGCGAGAAGACGGACCGGTGGCCATCCGGGGCGAACATCACCACGACCGACTCACCGGCGTCCTCGGCGGCGCTGACCGCCACGTCCTCGGGCAGCTCGGTGATGTCCTTGAGCTTCTGCCCGCTGACGGGATCGAGACACTCGGCGCACGGGCAGTTGTCGCGCAGCCAAACGGCAGGGAAACGTACCATGTGCCCGTCCGCCTCGAGCTCCAGGTTTGTCTCGTTCTGGCTCGTCAAGCGGGCCTCCGGGCTCCGAGAAGATGTTGCGGTGCCTAAAGTTGGCTATACATGTTAGAGATTGACTATACTGATGGCCGTGAGGCTCACGCAACGGATCGTGGTGATCGGCGGGGGCGTGCTCGGCACGATGCACGCGGTGGCGGCGAGACGGCGCGGGTATGAGGTCGTGCACCTGGAACGCGAGGGCGAGGCCCGCGGCGCGAGCGTCAGGAACTTCGGCCTGGTCTGGGTGAGCGGCAGGCGGGCGGGCGCCGAACTCGCGCTGGCGCTGCGCGCCCGCGAGCTGTGGGCCGAGCTGGGCGCGGCCGTCCCTGGCCTGTGCTTCCGGCCTGCGGGCTCGCTCACGCTGGCCACCGACGACGCCGAACTGCGCGTGCTCAAGGAAGCGGCCGCGTTGCCCGATGCGGTCCAGCGCGACTTCGAGCTGCTCGACCCCGGCGCCGTCCGGGCCGTCAATCCGGCGCTGCGCGGCGAACTGGCCGGCGGCCTGCTCTGCCGGGCCGACGCGATCGTCGAGCCGCGCCTGGCGCTGCCGGCGCTGCGGGGCTACCTGCGCGGCTATCTCCCCGGCACCGCCGGCGAAGCCCGCCCGGGCCCGCACAGCGGCTATGAGTGGCTGCCGGGGCGCGAGGTGACCGAGATCGCGCCGAACGCCGTGCGCGATCACACCGGCGCCTGGCACCAGTGTGACCTGGTGGTCCTGTGCCCGGGAGCCGCGTTCACCGGGGTCGTGGGCCGGTACCTGGGGTCCCTGGCACGCGACGGAGTGCGCCGGGTGCGGCTGCAGATGATGCAGACCGCGCCGCTGGCCGGGCGGCTCACCACGGCGGTCGCCGACGGCGACTCGCTGCGCTACTACCCCGCCTACGACCTGCCGGGGCGCAGCCAGCTGCCGCCGCAGGCGCCGGTCGCGGCACGCACCCGGGCCCAGCTGCTGATGGTCCAGCGCGCCGACGGCGGCCTGACCATCGGTGACACGCACGAATATGACGAGCCGTTCACGTTCGACGTGGACTCCGACGCCTACGACCACTTGCAGACCGGTGCCGAGGCGCTGCTTGGTGCCCCCATCCCCCGCGTCCAGCGCCGCTGGGCCGGGGTCTACAGTGAGGTCAGTATCGGCTCCGCGCTTTATCACCGATCCGAGCCCGAGCCTGGCGTCGTGCTGGTCACCGGACCGGGCGGTCGCGGCATGACCTGCGCTCCGGCCATCGCCGAGGAGACTTTCCGTTGACCCGTATCACAGTGGCCTGCCTGGACATGGCCGGCACGACGGTCCGCGATGACGGCAGCGTGCTGGAGGCGTTCGGCGCGGCCCTCGCGACGCAGAACCTGCCCGTGGCCAGGTTCGACCAGGCCATGCGGGACGTGAAGTCGAGCATGGGCCAGTCCAAGATCGAGGTGTTCCGGCGGGTCCTGGGCGACGAGCAGGCCGCGCAGCGGGCCAACGAGGTGTTCGAGGACCACTACGCCGCCGCCGTCCGCGCGGGTCACGTGGCGGCCATGCCCGGGGCGACGGACGTGTTCAAGACCTGCCGGGACGCCGGCATCCGGGTCTGCCTGGCCACCGGCTTCTCCCCTGCCACCCGGGACGCCATCATCTCCGAGCTCGGCTGGGGCGACCTGATCGACCTGGCGCTGTCCCCGGCCAACGCCGGCCGCGGCCTGCCGTGGCCGGACCTGCCGCTGACCGCGCTGCTGCTCCTGCACGGCGGGGCGGTCAGCGAGCTCGCGGTAGCCGGCGACACGGCCAGCGACGTCGAGTCCGGGCTGCGTGCCGGGGCCGGGATCGTGGCGGGCGTGCTGAGCGGCGCCGACTCCCGGGCGAACCTGGAGCAGGCCGGCGCGCCGATCATCCTCGACACGATCGCCGGCCTCCTCCCTTACCTCGTGGGGTGATCGCGATCCGCTGACCGCCCGGGATCAGCGCCGGGGCGCGACCAGGACCGGCTCGGGCGGCAGGCTCACCGAAACCGACGTGCCAGGGGCCAGGGAGGCGGCTTCTGAGCTGGGCTTGTCGATCTGGACGGCGACGTCGCCGGACAGCATCACGCGGACCCGGGTCACCGAGCCGAGGAAGGTCCGGTGAGTCACGATCCCGTTGCCGTTCTCCACGACCTGCATCGTCAGCCCTTCCGGCCGCACGAGCACGTCCACCGGCCCACTGTCGCCGATGGCACTCTCACTCTGGTTCTCGGGTGGTTCCTGGTTCTTGACCGGCACGGTGCTGCCGAGCACGGCTACCGTCCTCGGGTTCGCGCTGGCCTGTAGCTCGCCCGGAATCCGGTTCATGGCGCCGACGAACTCGGCCACGAACACGGTCGCCGGGTCGTCGTACAGCACGTCAGGCGTGGCGATCTGCTCCAGCTTGCCCTGCCGCATGACCCCGACCCGGTCGGCCATCGAGAGCGCTTCCTCCTGGTCGTGCGTAACGAACAAAGTAGTAATGCCGAGCCGCTGCTGCAGCGTGCGGATCTGCTCGCGCAGCTGCAGCCGCACCTTGGCGTCCAGCGCCGACAGCGGCTCATCCAGCAGCAGCACCCGGGGCTCGATGGCGAGCGCGCGGGCCAGCGCGACGCGCTGCTGCTGACCGCCGGAGAGCTGGTGCGGGTACTGCTGCGCCTGCGGGCCCAGGCCGACCGTGTCCAGCAGCTCCCCGGCCCGCTTGCGCCGCTGGGCGGAGCCCTGCTTGCGCATCCGGAGCCCGAACGCCACGTTGTCCAGCGCGTTCATGTTCGGGAACAAGCTATAGCTCTGGAATACCATGCCCATGTCGCGCCGGGCGGCCGACACCGACGAGATGTCCTTGCCGTCGATCAGGACCGCCCCGGTGTCCGCGGACTCGAAGCCGGCCACGATGCGCAGGGCTGTGGTCTTACCGCAGCCGGAAGGGCCGAGCAGCGCGACGAGCTCGCCGGGTGCGATCTCCAGCGACAGCCCGTCCAGCGCCCGGGTCGTCCCGAACGAGCGGCTCAGGTCTTGCAGCGACACGCCCGTCCCGGCCGTCTGCCGGATGCCGTCGGCCGCGGCAGCGTTCCTGGCCGTGTTCGTGGTCATTCCGGCTCTCCCGTGGTCTGGCTGGATTCGGCAGGGGCGGCGACGGTGAACAGGGCTACCTGGGCACCGCCGCGCTTGCGCGCGCCCCGGCCGCCGATTGTCACGATGAGCATCAGCAGGAGCCAGGTGACGAACAGCGCGAGCAGCGAGGCGGCGGTCGACACCGGCCCGCTGTTCTGCTCGAA
The DNA here is from genome assembly GCA_963742795.1 of uncultured Actinomycetes bacterium. Lineage (GTDB taxonomy): Bacteria > Actinomycetota > Actinomycetes > Streptosporangiales > Streptosporangiaceae > Palsa-504. The sequence goes on along the minus strand of CAVUNL010000003.1, from coordinate 270,695 downwards.
CTGCACGATCCACACCGGGAAGGTCACGTAGAGGGCCAGGCTGGCCATGGTGAACTCGCCGAGCACCAGCGCAACCGTGAGGACGGTGGCGGAGAGCATCGCGGTCCGGATGTTCGGCAGCACGACCCGCCAGAGCGTGGTCGGCCAGCCGGCGCCGAGCGAGTTCGACGCCTCGACCATGGTCTTCAGGTCGATCGCGCGCAGGCCGGCATCGAGCGACCGGTACGCGAACGGCATGGCCAGGATGACGTACACGAGCGCGAGCAGATACGGCGTGCTCAGCAGGAACCCGGGCGCCACCTTCAGCACGCCGATGATCAGCACGATGGGCGGGATGACGATCGGCAAGATCGTGATCCCCTCCATGCTGCGCCGTATCTGCGGCAGCCGCAAATGCACGTAGACGGTGGTGGGTACCATCAGCACCAGCGTGATGATCGTGGTGACCACCGCGAGGCGCAGCGACAACCCGATCGCTGGGTAGAACCCAGACTGCTTGAAGATGTCGCCGAATGCCTTCAGCCCGGCGAAGCGCAGGGCCGCGTAGAGCGGGATCAGGAAGTAGGCGCCCGCGATCAGGAAGATCACCCAGCGCCAGACCGGGAAGCTGCGCCTGTGAGCCGCGGTTCTGGCGGCCGGCGCGGGCGTCTGGGTTCCGGCCTCAACGCCAGCTACCGCAGCCATTTCGCCGCCCTCCGCTGCAGGATCACATAGATGATCATGACGACCATGATGATGACGACCATGATGACGCCGAGCGCGTAGCCAAGGTTTTCCTGGCCGGCAACCACGTTGCCGTTCAGCAGCGCTCCGATCTGGATCGGCGTCAGCGCAACGGTGCCGCCGGTGAGCGCCTCGGCGGTGGCGTAAGCGGCGAAGGCGCTGCCGAATAGCAGCAGCAGGCAGCCGAGAAACGACGGCAGCAGCACCGGGCCGCCCACGTAGCGCCAGTACTGCCAGGTCCTGGCGCCCATGTTCTCCGCCGCCTCGCGCCAGGCGGGCCGCAGGCCTTCCAGCGCGGGCAGGATGACCAGGACCATGAGCGGGATCTGGAAGTACATGTAGACAACAAACAGGCCTGGGTACGCGCCGTACAGCGTGAAGCCGTGGTTCCAGATGTCGACGCCAGAGAGGTCTTTGATCCACCCGGTGACGATGCCGGTGGTGCTGAGCGTCGCGATGAACAGGAAGGCGAGCGGCACGCCGCCGAAGTTGGCGAACACGCCGGACGCCGTGATCACGACCTGGCGGAGCACGTTGCCGCGCTTGGCGGTGAAGATCGCGTAGGCGATGAGCAGCCCGAATATCCCCGGCACGATCGCGGCGGCGATCGAAAGCACGAGGGAGGTCCTCAGGCCGAGCAGGTACGTGCCGTGGAGCGCGGTGTTGAAGTTGCTCAGCGTGGCGGCGCCGGTGGTTGAGTTCTTGAAGGAGGCGATCACGATCGCGACGAAGGGGGCGATCAAGCCCAAGGCGACGTACACGCCGAAAGGCACGACGCCCAGCCACTTGAGCCCGCGGCGGAGCGACGTGGAGGCCCGGCGGGGCCCGGCCCCGGAGGTCAGCGCCTCCGGGGCCACGGCCTGGACGGTGCTTTCCGCCATCAGCCGCCGACTTGCGCGGGCCAGTTCTGGGTGACGACGTTCTCCGCCGCGGCCTGCTGTGCCTGGGTGGGGAACACCAGCGCGCCGGGTGGGGCCGGGGGCAGCTCCGCGTATGCCCCCTTGTCCACAGTCCCGTTGGTCACCAGCGTGGACAGCTCGATCGGGCGCGCGAAGCCCTGGAGCCACAGGTTCTGGCCCGTGGTCGAGTAGAGGTATTCCTCCCAGAGCCTGGCCGCCGCCGGGTCTGGCGCGGTGGCGCTGATGGCCTGGTCGTAGTAGGACGCGTACGTGGAGTCCGAGGGGATCACGATCTTGAAGCCAGGAACGACCGGCTTGACCTCGGAGGCCAGCAGGTAGTCCCACCAGATGAGGATCGGGGTGGTGCCGTTCTGCACCGTGGTCGGCCCGCCGATGGCAGTCGGGACGAAGTTGCCCATCGACTTCAGGTCCGCGTAGTACTTGATGCCTGGCTCGATGTTGCTGAACGAGCCGCCGTTCGCCAGCGCTGCCGCGTAGACCGCGGCGAAGGCCGCGCCGGCGGTGGTCGGGCTGTTGTTGAGGCCGATCATGTTCTTGTAGGCCGGGTTCTTCAGGCTGGCGAACGAGGTCGGCGCCACCTTGACCTTGGCCGGGTCGTAGCCGATGGCCACGTAGCCGCCGTAGTCCGCGTACCACTCGCCGTTGGCGTCCTTGGCGTTAGCCGGGATGGCGCTCCAGGTCGCCACCTTGTACGGAGCCCAGAGTTTGTCGGTAGCGCCCTCGACGGCGAACGGCGTGCCCACGTCGACCACGTCGGGCGCGCGGCTCTGGCCCTTGAGCTGCTGTACGGCGGTGATCTCCTGCCCGCTGGAGCCCTCGGGGTTGGCGTCGGTGATCTTGATGCCGTACTTTGCGGTGAAGTCCTTCATGATCGTGCCGTAGTTGGCCCAGTTGGACGGCAACGTAATGACGTTGAGCTGGCCCTCCTTCTCGGCCGCCGTGACCAGCGCGCCCAAGCCACCTCCGGCTGCAGCCGAGGTAGCGGTCGCCCAGTTGGTGGTGCTGGTACTGCTGGTGCTGGTGCTGGTACTGCTGCTGCTGGAACTCGACGAGCTGCTGCAGGCGGCAGTGAGCAGCACGCCGCTGGCAACTGCGGCAGTGGCCGCAATCACGTGCCTTGCGCGCACTATTTCCCTCCCAAGCACAGTCCCCGGAACGCGGGACACAAGAAGCCAAAATCTTGGCTAGACAAGTCGAGAGCATGACTAGCCAAGACAAACGGGAGGTATCCAGCCCATGGCGGCCAGGAATCCGTTACCAGTCAGATTGGTAACGTCCCTGACCTGCGGCGACCAGCTGGTCTCGATCGCCCATCATGTGAGACCACAGGCGGCCTGCGATATCAGGTTGGTAACGGACGGCGCAGCTTGGCGCGCAGCAGGTCCAGCTCCCCGTCACCGAGACCGTGCTCGGTCAGCCACCGGTCGACCCCGCCGTAGCGGGAGTCGATCTGCTCCAGAAACGCCGCCATCGTCTCCGCGCGGGGCCGGTGGGCGTCGGCGGGCACGCTGTCGATATCGCGGGCGTACGTCGGTGACCGGCGCAGGCGGCCGATGATGGCCTCGGTGCGCTCTCCTGTCGCGGCGTAGTCGGCCACGACGGCCTGCCGGCGGATGCCGGCCGCGGTCAGCGCCAGCGCTACCACCACGCCCGTGCGGTCCTTGCCCGCCGCGCAATGGACCAGCGCCACGCCTTGGTCGTGCGCGATGCTGCGCACCGCACCCAGCACCTGATCCGGGCGGTCTTCCAGGTAGCCCAGGTAGTGCCCGCAGGTGGGATCGCTCGGGAATCGCGATCGATCCTGCATCTTCTTGAGCAGCAGCGCCCCGGCCACCACGTCCGTCGCCTCGCCGATCTCGGGCACTACCGGATGATGGACGTGCCGGACAGCGGGGATGGCGTCCAGCGGCGCCGGCCCCTCGGAGGCCAGCTCAGCCGAGCTGCGCAAGTCGACCACGGTGGTCAGGCCAATGTCGTGCACCAAGCGGCTGACGTCAGAAGGCGACAGTTCCTGCAGGTTGTCGGCCCGCAGCAGGCGTCCGGCCACCGTCTGGCCGCCGTCGTCAGTTGGCAGGGCCCCCAGGTCGCGTACGTTGACGGCGCCTTCAAGATCTATCCACGGCATGACAACACCTTGGCAGACGCCCGCCAGTCCCGCGGACCCGGGTTTACGCGCCCGGGTTTCGCATACGAGTCCGCTCCGGGGGAAGTAGTGAAGGCGGTCACGGCCATAGGGCGCCGTAGGAGAGGAGCACCACCTTGGTCACTCGGACAGCGCGGCGCCAGAGCAGCCGCAGCGCTCGGCATACGGGCAGACGCGCGGCGAACAGCGAGGCGATGCGGTGGCTGGCCCGGGCCGGGCTCGCGGCGCGCGGCGTCATGTACGTCATCATCGGCTGGATCGCCGTCCAGGTTGCCTTCGGCCGCTCCCGGCAGCAGGCCGACCGGACCGGCGCGCTGCACTCCATCAGCTCCACCCCGGTCGGCGAAGCGCTGCTTTGGCTGCTGGTCATCGGGTTCATCGGCATGGCGCTGTGGCAGCTGTCCGAGGCCCTGTACGGTTCTCTGGGCTCGGGCGGCAGCAAGACCAGCAAGCGGCTGGCCGCGTTCGCCCGGGCGATCATGTACGGCGTCATCGCCTACGGCGTCCTGAGGTACGCGCTCGGCCTGGGCAGCCCGCAGTCCAGCGACACGCAGTCGGTTGACCTGACCGCGACGCTGCTGAAGCATCCGGGAGGCCAGGCCCTGGTGGTCGTGATCGGCCTCGCCTTTATCGGCGGCGGCCTGTACCTGGCCTACAAGGCCTGGCGTAAGGAGTTCCGCCGCGACCTGGAGCTCGGGCAGATGCGGACCCGGACCCGGCGCGTCGTGGAATGGCTAGGCCGCTACGGCGGGATGGCCCGCGGCATCGTGTTCCTGACCGCGGGCATCTTCCTCGTCATCGCGGCCGTCGACGCCGAGCCCCAGCAGGCCAAGGGCGTCGACTCGTCGCTGCGCGCGCTGGCGGCCACGCCGCTCGGGCCATGGCTCCTGGTCCTGGTCGCGATCGGCCTCATCATGTTCGGCCTGTTCTCCTGCTGCCAAGCCAAGTGGACGCGGCTGTAACGCCACGAATTTAGCCCCAGACGTCGCTGGCCGTCTCCACGATGAGGCGGAGCTTGGCCACCTGCTCGTCGTAGGTCAGCGCGTTGCCCTCTACCGTGGAGGAGAAGCCGCACTGGCCGGACAGGCAGATCTGGTCCAGCGGCACGTACTTGGCGGCTTCGTCGATGCGGCGCTTGAGGTCGTCCTTGGACTCCAGCTCCGGGCGCTTGGTGGTGACCAGGCCGAGCACGACTATCTTGCCGGGGGGCACGAACCTCAGTGGTTCGAAGCCGCCCGAGCGCTCGTCGTCGTACTCCAGGAAGAACCCGTCCACGTCCAGGTCGGAGAACAGGGCCTCGGCCACGAAGTCATAGCCGCCCGACGCGGCCCAGCTCGAGCGGAAGTTGCCGCGGCACATGTGGGTGGTGATGGCCATGTCGGCCGGCTTGTCTTTCACCGCCGCATTGATCTGCTTGATGTAACGCAGGTGCATGTGCTCGGCGTCCTCGCCGCGCCCGCTGATCTGCGCCCGCTGAGCGGGGTCGTTGAGGTAGTCCATGTGCCAGGTCGCCCGCCGGAACTCCCCATCGGTGGCCGACTGCAGGCCCACCTCTTCCTGCATCCGGATCGCCTTGACGATCTCTTCATCCTCGACCGCGCTCAGGTCGGCAGCGGTGATCCGGCCCGCCGCGAAATCCTCACGCGCCTGATGCAGCCGGGGCGGCCGAAGCAGGCTGCCGACGTGGTCGGCCCGGAACGGAGGGGTGGTCCTGCGGGACATGGGCGAACCTTTCTTCCTTTCTTATCCCGAACGAGCCGTGGTCCTCACCCCGGGCCAACCGGGGGCCGGCGGTGGACAGGCCGCCGCAACGGATGCTGAGCCTGTCCAGGTCCGGCGTTCTCCTGGCGGTCGGTCCCGACCCCGAGCAGCGAGCGGGTGAGCGCGTGGCGCTCGGAGTTCATCTCGGCCAGTACCTCGGCGAAGTAGGCGCCGCGCAGCACCGGCGGGCGGTCTCCGTCCCGAAGCGAGACCAGGACCGTCCGCCTGATCATCTCCTTGATGAACGACGCGGTGATGCCATCGGTGTCGGCCGCCACCCGGGCGAAGTCAGCGTCCACGCTCAGGCCGCGCGCGTAGACCTGGAGCAGCCGCTCCCGGCAGTGCAGGTCCGGTCGCGGGATCTCGACGGCCAGGTCAACCCGGCCCGGCCGGTCGGCCAGGGCGGTCTCCAGGATGTCGGCCCGGTTGGTGGTCAGCACGAACGTGACATCGGCATCCGCGCCGATTCCGTCCATCGCCTCGAGCAGAGAGAACAGCAGCGGGTTCCCGTCTTGCGTGAAGTCCCGGTCCACGGCCACCAGGTCGACGTCCTCCAGGACCACCATCGAGGGCTGCAGCCGCCGGGCGAGCGCTGCGGCCTGGTCAATGAACCTGATGGACCGGCCGGTGAGCAGGATGATGGTACTGCTGGCCAGCCGTCCGGTCAGGTAGCGCACGGTGTGCGTCTTGCCGGTGCCCGGCGGCCCGTGCAGCAGCAGGCCTCGTTTGAGATGCTGGCCGGCGCTCAGCAGCTCCCGCGACCAGTCGGCCACCCCGATGATGTGCCGCTCGATGTTCTCCAATAGCCCGTCGGGCAGCACGACGTCGCCCGCCGCGACCTGCGGGCGGGGCAGGAAGGTGACGAGTTCGTTGCCGTGGTGCTCGCTGGCGGTGAAGCTGAGTACCTGGCCACGGAACACGTCGTGCACCCGCATCAGCCGGTCGATCTCGTCGCGGGTGGCGGTGGCCGATTCCCGGTCGGCCGCCAGGATCTCAAGGCTGCAGGCCGGCGGCCCGAACCGGCTCTCGTCGCGGATGCCGATCACCACCGGGCCCCCGTCCGGCGCGGTCGTGGTGACCAGGCCGAGCGTCACCACCTCGGTGTTCTCCTCGGGTCCGATGGCGGCGGTGCCGTAGCTGGCGGTGCCCGCCTGGTTATCGGCGCCCGGCCCAACCCGGATTCCGGCCATGGCCATGCCCCGGGCCGGGCCGAAGTGCGAGGGCGTGCCGATCAGCGACAGCAGATCCTCGTGCGGGCGGTGACCGGCGCCCGAGGGGCCGAACCATTGCGGCTCTTCCTGCCGCGCCGCGAGGTAGGCGTCGACTCCGCGCTGGATGTTCACGTGCTCCCAGGACGGGAACCGCTCGGTCACCGGCACCACGGCGGTCAGCGCGCAGCCGAGGTGCCCGGTGACCCGGAGAGCGAGCTCTGAAGGGCCCGCGTCCTCGGCCAGCATCCTGGCCCCGATCTCGACCAGCAGCCGCAGCCCGCGGGCGAGGCCGCGCAGGTCCTCGGGGTCCGGCGGAAGCTCAGGATTAGGGGTGCTCACCCGATCAACAATGCCCGCGGGCGGTTGGGATGCCAAGGGGGTTTTACACAGCGAGAAGTCTCGTTTCGGCTGAGAAATCACAACCAGCCTCTCACGGCATGTCCCGGTTCCTTGCGTCGCGCAACCAACAGCGGCAATTTTCGCCAGCTCGGGTCACATCCGGCCATACAAGACCGGAGCAAGTGCATTGATAACAAGGGCCCGCTCAGCTTACTCGCTGAATAGCCTTCGTAGCTCATTGAGACGACGCTTCGATTCATGCTGGTTCAGGGCCGAGTCGCGCAACCGCTCAACCGCCTCGCGGTATCGATCCACATCAGCCTCGCGGTCAATGTACCGACTACCGGTCAGGCCTTCCACATAAATGACCGGAGACACGCTCGGCTCATCAAACTCGAGAAGTACGAAATTACTGTCCTGAGCGGCGTGAGCTCCTATGTCAAACGGAATGATCTGGACTGCTGCCTGGTCCTTCTTCTCGGCTTCGAGGATCTTGCTGAGCTGGGCATACATGACTTGCGCGCCGCCAACCCGGCGGTGCAACACTGCCTCGTCAAGCAAGACGCGGTAGCGCGGACGGTTGCCCTGTTCGAGCAGTTGCTGGCGCCGTAGCCGCACCTCAACGCGCTGCTCATAGACTTCTGGCTCGATCCTCGGAGCGATGGCCTTAATAAGTGCCCGGGCGTATTCTTCGGTCTGCAGCAGCCCTGGCACGTAATACATCGAGTAACAGGTAATCGCGGTCGCTTCCGCCTCTAGCCCGATGTACGGCTCGAAGCTGACGTCGACGTACTGGGTCCACCAGCCTTGCTCGCGCGCCCCCCGGGCCAGGTTCATCAGTTCCGTCGACGTTCGCTCGTCCAGATCGTAGAGCGCGCACAAGTCGCGGACGTCGCGCAGGCTTGGACGGCGCATGCCGGTCTCAAGTCGGCTGACTTTGGTGGCAGAGCACAGCAGTTGGCCGGCGACATCCTCGACGGTAAGGCTGTGCTGGTAGCGCAGTTGCCTGAGCCGTCTTCCAAGCTCACGTTGCCGTACCGTCAGGCTGGCGCCGCTCACTGCCTACACCTCATGCGCGGACGGTATGGCGGTTGCCTACGGCTCTATCCAATGGCATGTGCCAAGGTATACCACATACAGGCACGCCAAGATCAGTAATCTGACCTGTTCCGCCTGATCAACGCCTGACACAAGGGGAGCGACGCAGCGGCTCAGGCGGGCCCCGTCTCATTTTTTGCCGCTATATCGTCGAGGAAGCCCAGGGCGGCCGCGGCCGTGGCGCGGCGCCAGGCCAGCAGGATCTCGTCGAAGCCATCCGGCTCAGCCTGCGGGACCTGCATCGCTCGCGCGATCGGATCGAGGGCGGCTCGCTGCCGCTTGATCAGGTCGGTCGGGTCGCGCCCGGCCCGGTGCAGGAGGGCCAGCTTGATCAGCAGGTGCGACCGCATTTCCCGGACGTGCTCGACCGGCATGCTCAGCCAGTGCTCGGCCTCCTCGCGGCCACGCGCGGTGACGGTATAAATGGTGCGCTGGGGGCCGAGGCCCGGCTCAACCGACTCGGGCGTGATGAACCCGGCATCCAGGAGCCGGCCGATCGCCCGGTAGACGACGGGCCGGGGGATGCGCCAGATCCGGCCGAGCTCGCCGTCCGGGGCGGTGAGCAGCGACAACGCGAAGCCATGAGCGGGGCGTTGACTGAGCAGGACGAGGACCGTCCACTCGGCCAATGCCATCGGTACTTCCATGTGACCGAGGGTAGCGGCTCCGCGAGCCGCGCCGGCCTGTCACATCGGCCGCGTCTGGTCCGACAGTGTTATGACGGATCCCGAAGAGAAGGTGGGCTGTGGACGAAGGTGACTGGCTGACGGAGCGCTTCGAGGCGCACCGGCCCCGCCTGCACGCGGTGGCTCATCGGATGCTCGGCTCGGCGGCTGAGGCGGACGATGCTATGCAGGAGGCCTGGCTGCGGTTCAGCCGGTCCGGCGCCGAAGGCGTCGAGAACATGGGCGGCTGGCTCACCACGATCGTAGCCCGGGTGTGCCTGGACCTGCTGCGCTCGCGTCGGTCCCGGCATGAGGAGCCGATCGGCGAGCAGCTGCCGGAGCCGGTAAGCGACGCCGACCCCGAACGCCAGGCGCTCATGGCCGACTCGGTCGGACTCGCGCTGCTGGTGGTCCTCGACACCCTGACCCCGGCCGAACGCCTGGCGTTCGTCCTGCACGACATGTTCGACGTCCCCTTCGACCAGATCGCGCCGGTCATCGAGCGCTCCCCCGCCGCCGCTCGTCAGCTCGCCAGCCGGGCCCGGCGCCGGGTCCGGGCGGCAGGCCCGAACCCGGGCAGCGACCCGGCCCGGCAGCGGGCGGTGGTCACGGCCTTCCTGGCTGCCTCACGCGGCGGTGACTTCGCCGCCCTGGTCGCCCTGCTCGACCCCGACGTTGCGCTCCGCACCGACCCCGACGGCGTCCGCTTGGGCGCGCCCGAGGAGGTCCTCGGGGCTCGCGCCGTGGCCAGCGTCTTCGTCGAATATGGCGGCGGGGCGCGTCCCGCCCTGCTGGCAGGGCTCGCCGGGGCGGTATGGGCTCCGGGCGGACGCCTCCGGGCCGCCTACGTGTTTACCGTGACCGGCGGCACGATCACCGCCATCGACCGGGTCGCCAATGGCGAACGGCTGCGGGAACTCGACCCCGTCATGCTCGGCGACTGAGCGGTACCGGGCCTATGGCAGTGCGCTGGCCTCGGCCAGCCGGGTGCGGTCGAAGTCGCCGTCGGAGGCTCCAGGTCCCGGGATGGCCGTCACCGCACGGGCGTCGAGTGGCTCGCCGCAATGCGAGCAGGTCGGCACCGCCGTCACGATGTGCCCGCAGCCGGTGTGCCTGGTCTCCAGGGGCGGCCCGCCGGGCGCCGCCCACCGGTCACCCCACTGGCGCATGGCCGCCACCACGTGCCACAGGTCGCGGCCCTTGGCGGTGAGCCGGTACTCAGAGCGCGGCGGATGGTCCTGATAGGGAACGCGCTTGAGGATCCCGGCCTCGACCAGGTGGCTCAGCCGCTGGGCAAGGATGTTGCGGGAGATGCCCAGGCGCGCCTGGAAGTCATCGAAGCGGGTCACGCCGAGGAACGCATCCCTGACGATGAGCAGGCTCCACCACTCGCCCACCACGTCCAGACACTGCGCGACCGAGCACGTTACGTCCTCGAAGCTGGTCCGTTGCACAAACCCAGCATAAAGGGTTGCGTTATAGAACGCACTCATCCTAGAGTTAATTCTATGAAAGAACTAACGCGGCACCGCGAGGTCACCTGGGAAGACCCCATGGTCAGCGCCGCGCTGGCGCTCGACATGAGCGGCCTGGACTACCTGCGGGCCATCGCCGGGGGCGCCATCCCGCCGCCGCCCATCGCCGCCTTGCTCGGGATGGGCATCGTCGATGTCGAGCCGGGCCGGGTGACGTTCTCGCTCGAGGTGGGCGAGCACCTGTACAACCCGATCGGATCGGTTCACGGCGGCGTGTTCTGCACCCTGCTCGACTCGGCCATGGGCTGCGCCGCGCATTCCACCCTCGACCGCGGCCAGGTATTCAGCACCCTCGAGCTGAAGGCGAACCTGGTCAAGGCGCTGACCGTGAACACGCCGAGCGTGATAGCCACGGGGCAGGTGATCAGCGCCGGCCGCCGGGTCATCACCGCGTCCGGCCAGATCACCGGGCCTGACGGCACGCTGTACGCGCACGGGACCACCACGTGCCTCGTCGTCGAGCCACACCAGCAGTCCCGGTCAGGAGGGAACGGACATGGCCGCTGAGCAAGGCGCGCTAACCACCCGGCCCGCGGTCACCCCGAACCTGGAAGCCACCTCGCTCGAGAACGCAGGCGCCTTCCTGCGAGCGGCAGGCCTCGTCTTCGACGAGATCTCCGCGACCCGGGTCACCGGCCACCTGGACCTGAACCCGGACCACCATACCCCATGGGGCATCGTCCACGGCGGCGTCTACACGACCGCCGTCGAGAGCGCGGCCAGCGTCGGCGCCAGCACCGCGGTACGCGACCAGGGCCAGGTCGCGGTCGGGCTGACCAACACCACGCACTTCCTCCGTTCGGCCACCCAGGGCCGGGTGAGCGTGCAGGCCACCGCCCTCAGCCAGGGCCGCACCCAGCAACTGTGGCGCGTCGACATCACCGACGAATCGGGTCGGCTCCTCGCCCACGGCGAGGTCCGGCTGCAGAACATCACCGGCAAGTCCTAGAGCGGTCCACCGACGCAGGCCTAGCGCTCCTCAGCTCCCGGCCTCACGGACCAGGGAGCGCTCTGCGGCGCAGGTCGCGGCGTACGTGCTGGCCGAGCCTGCGGGTCTCGCGGCTGTTCAGGTACGCCCCGGCGGCGGCGCCGGTAAGAAGCGGGGCCAGCGAGAACGCGCTCCGGCCCGCCCGGGCGGCCAGGCGCCTGCGCAGCTGCTGGGCCAGCGGGGACCCGGTAGCCAGGACCACCCCGCCGGGGATCATGAACACGCCGCGGCGGTGCGTCCACCCCGCCACGTAGGCGCTCATCCGTTCCGGGAGGTTGCCCGGGGCCGGCATGCCGTACGCCTCGTGCAGTTCGGCGACGAGCTTGATCTCGATGCCGACCACGACCAAGGTCTCGGCCGCCACCTCGGCCGGCCAGGCGGGCAGCGTCGGCAGCGCGGCCCACACGCCGACGGCTCCCCCGGCTGCGCCCGATGCGCGAGAGGCCCCATCGATGAGCGCGTCGGCGATCTCCTCGGCGGACCGGCCAGGGAACTGCGCCCGCAGCGCCGCCTGGTCACGTACCCGCAGGCGCGGCGCCATCGCGGTCACCTGCGCGGCCAGCCAGCCCGTTCCCGAGCCGGCTCCGCCGGGCTACTGCCCCGATCCCGCGCCGGGCCGCCCGGGTGCCGCGGCCGGCCACGCGTGCACCCGAACTCACGGCCTTGGCGAAGGCGGCGGCCAGCCGCTGCCGCTCCTGCGGGCTTTCGGCCTCGGTGACGTCGGCGGCCACCTCGGCGGCGCGTACGGAGATCTCGTCCGGTTCGGTTTCCGGTTCAGCCATAGCCTGAACCTACCCGGCCCGGCGGCCGATCCACCTGACCGGCCGGTTTACCGGCTCAGTTGGGGCTGTACGGCGTGTACCGCAGGTCCGGGGCGGGCCGGGACGTGGTGGCCCGTAGCATGGCGGTTTCCCGGGCCAGCAGGGCGCGCTCGGCGTTCAGCCGACGTCACGGTGTCGGCTTCGTCGAGCAGGCCTTGTCGTTCGGGCAGGTCGATGACCATGGTGGCGGCGACGACGAACGACAGCAGTCCCGGCTCACTGGGCAGATCCTCGATCCGGACCGTGGCGCCGCCCCGTTCGGTGAGCGCATCGAGGTAGGCGCGGAACGCGACCTGGACCGCGCGCACGAAGGGTGCCGCGGCCGCCTGGTCGACCGCGTCCTCAGCGACCAGTTCGACCTCGCCCTGCAGATATGGCAGGGTCTGGTCGAGGGCCAGGAGCCTGAACCGCTGCGTGCCCACGGTGACCAGGTCGAAGCGGCCGTCGTCGAGCTCGTCGACCTGGCGCAAGGTCGCGGTGCAGCCGATCTCGTACAGCGAATGCACCCCGTCGATCCCGGTCTCACGGCCCTTGCGGATCGCGATCACGCCGAACCGCCGGGGCTCCGGCCGCTCGAGCAGGTCTCGGACGAGCTGCCGGTAACGTTCCTCGAAGATGTGCAGCGGCAACAGCATGCCGGGGTAGAGCACCGCGCCGAGCGGGAACAACGGCAGCATCTCGGCCATACCCCGACAGTACGCCCGGATGGCGACCTACGGCAGCAGGACGATCTTGCCCAGGACGTGGCCCTCCGCGAGCCGCCGGTAGGCGTCCTGGACCCGGTCGAGCGGGAACGTCGCGGCGATCGGCACCTCGAGCTGGCCGTCCGCGATCAGCCCGGCGAGCTCGGCGAGCACGCTGGCGCTGGACCCGGCCGCGCTGCCCTCGGCCTTGACCCCGTACCGCGCGACGGCCCCGAAGTTGGCGATGGTGTCGACGCGGGACGGCTCGACGCCTAGCTCGAGCGCCAGCTGCACGTAATCCGCACCGAACGTGTCGATGAACGCGTCCACCTTGCTGGCCGCCCGCCGGATGCGGTCGGCCACCCCGTCGCCGTAGGCCACGGGAATGACCCCGTGCCCGGCCAGCCACTGGAAGTGAGCCTCGCTGGCCAGTCCGATCACGGTGGCGCCGGCTCGCCGGGCCAGCTGGACCGCGAGCGAGCCGACCCCGCCGGTGGCTCCGGCGACCACCACCGTGTCGCCCTCGGTCAGGCTCACCGCCCGGACCGCTGCCCAGGCAGTGGCCCCCGCTACGAACAGCGCCCCGGCGACCTCCCAGGGCACGCCGGCCGGCTTGGCGGTCAGGTTCTGCGCCTCGACCAGGACGTACTCGGCTTGGCTGGCCCGGTTGTTGGTGAAGCCGATGACCTCGTCCCCGGCCGAGACGCCGGTCACGCCCGGGCCGGTCTCGGCCACGATCCCGGCCAGGTCGCTGCCCTCGCCGGACGGAAACGTGCTGGGCCACCTGGCGTGCATCAGGCCCTCGCGGATCTTGGCCTCGCCCGGGTTGATCCCCGCCGCCTTGACCTGGACCAGGACCTGTCCCGCGCCCGGCACCGGCCGCGGTACGTCCACGACCTTCAGGACGTCGACCCCGCCGTACTCATCGAACCTGACTGCCTTCACTGGCCTGCCTCCTTCTTTTCTTGTGGGGATGCCGTGGCTCCGCTGGCTCTTTCCGCCACTAGCCAACTGCCCTCCACTCCGCTTTATGCCGGCCGCCGCGTGCGCCGCGAGGGAAATGTCGGCGTCGCGCATAGGGTTCCTCTGTGGCCGAACGCTGGGATCGCGCGCGGGTGCTCGCGCAGGCGCCCGACGCGTCGTCGCTGCGGGCCGCGCAGCTCCTGGCGTCGGGCCGCTCCTGGCCGCTGACCGGAGCGGCGGACGACAGCGCGCTGTGGGGTGAGTGCCTCGGCAGCACCGTCACGCCCTACCGCACCGTAGTCGACCTGTCCGGCCCTGCGTACCGGTGCTCCTGCCCGAGCCGGAAATTCCCGTGCAAGCACGCGCTCGCCCTGATGCTGCTGTGGTCGGACGGTACGGTCGGGACGAACGGCGGCCCGCCCGACTGGGCCGCGAGCTGGCTCGCCGCCCGCTCGGTCAAAGCCAGCGACCCGAAAGAGCCGAAGGCCCCGGCCGATCCCGCCGCCGCGCAGCGGCGCGCCGAGCAGCGGGAGGCGCGGGTCGCGTCCGGCCTGACCGAAGTCGACCGCTGGCTGTGCGATCAGGTCCGTCAGGGCCTGGCCGCCAGCCAGCGGTACGGCTACCGGCACTGGGACGACATCGCCGCCCGCATGATCGATGCGCAGGCGCCTGGCCTGGCCGAACGCCTCCGTGCCCTGGCCGCGGTCCCGTACTCAGGGCCCGGCTGGGACGGTCGGCTCCTGGAGGAGTACGCGCTGCTCTGGCTGCTGGCCGCCGCTGGCCGTGAACAGGCCGGACTGCCACCGGCCGCTCCGGGATACGGTGCGGTCGCGGGTCGGTTTCACCGTCCGCCAGGCCGACGTGCTAGCCAGTGCGACGCCGGTCCGGGACCACTGGCACGTCCTGGCCCGGCGGGACCTGGACCAGGACCGGATCCGGACCCGCCGGGTCTGGCTGCGCGGCCGGCACACCGGCCGGACCGCGCTCGTCCTCAGCTTCGCCGCGGTCGGCCAATCGCTGGACGACTCGCTCACCGTCGGCACCCAGATCGACGCTGACCTGGCCTTCTACCCCGCCGCCGTCCCACTGCGGGCACTGGTCGCGACCAGGCACGACACCGGTCCCGGCGGCCCGCCGTCCGGTACCGCCATCGGCGGGTTGCTGGCCGGGTACGCCGCCGCGCTCGCCGAGGACCCCTGGCTGGATACCTGGCCCGCCGTGCTGGAGGCCACCCCGGCCCGCGCCCCGGTCCCCTGCCTGTACGACGCCGCCGGCGAGGCCCTGCCGCTGCACCCGGGCGCGGGCGACTGCTGGCCGCTGTTCGCGCTGTCCGGCGGCCACCCGCTGACGGTGGCCGGGGAGTGGACGCCGCGCGGCCTGTGGCCGCTGACCGCCTGGGACGAGGGCGGGATGGCGGTACCGCTGTGAACTCATGGCATGACCTGGTCATCGCGAGTCTTATCGGGACCGAACGGAGCGCGGTTCCTGCGGTCGACATCCCGGGCCTGCCCCCCAAGGAGGACGACCCGGGCGATCCCGCGGCCGTCCTGCTCGACCGGGCCGCGCTGCTGACCGCTGCCCGCCGAGCGGGCCGGCGGCCCGATCGCGCCGAGCCGCTGCCCGTGTGTGCGCCGGACCCTCGACCCACGGTGAGCCCAGCCGCGGTCCGCCGCCTACGCAGGCTGATCGGCGGCGAGCATCCCGACCTGCTGACCGAATGGCTGGCCGCAGCCGCAGCCCGCGGTCTGCGGCTTCCACCGCAGCTGCTTCCGGCCCTGCTGGATCGGGTGCGACGGGGTCGGCCTGCGGATCCGCGACTACCGCGGCTGCTGGCCGAGGCGGGCGGGCCGCGAGCCCGGTGGCTGGCCGACCTCAACCCGGACTGGGAACACGCGGCAGAAGAGCCCTCGACCGACGACACAACGTGGCGGCTCGGTGATACCCGGCAGCGACGCGGCTACCTGGCCTCGCTCCTGAACCGTGACCCCGACGCGGGCCGCGCCCTGATCACCGGCGGCTGGGAGGCCGCGGGCGCGGCCGACCGGGGCATGTTCCTGTCCGTCCTGGCCGACGCACTGGGACCGGCAGACGAGCCGCTGCTCGAAGCCGCGCTTGACGACGGCGCGGAGGATGTTCGCCGCTGGGCGGCCTACCTACTGGCCCGGCTGCCAGGGTCGGCTCTCGGGCAGCGGATGGCCGAGCGTGCCCTGCGCTACGTGCGGGTCGAGCAGACCGTGCAAGGTCCTCGGCTGAACATCGGCACGCCGCGCCGACCCGATGCGGAACTGCAGCGCGACGGGATCGCAGCCCACCCGGAGCCGATGCGCGCGCCGGTCGAGAGCCGGAATCATGTCCTGCTCGAGGTCCTGGCTCGGACCCCGCTGAGTACCTGGACCGACGGTCTCGGCCTGACGCCGGCCGAGGTCGTGGCCCTGCCGTCGGGCGGCTGGGCGCCGGTCATGTTCGCCGGCTGGTCGCGCGCGGCGATCGCGCAAGGTAACCGGGACTGGATCAGCGCCCTGCTCGGCCATGCCCTCAACAGTCGGCCGGGCACGGCGGCGGAGATCGAAGCGCTGCGGCAGCTGACCCGGCGGGCCGATCCGGCCCTCGGCGCACCAGGCGCCACACCCGTCTCAGCAGGCGACCCGGACGCGCCGCCGCCCATCCGGGATGCGGTCCGGGTTCTGCGGTTCCGCCACGACATGCTGAAGGAGCTCGATGATGGATGACGGCCGGGTCACCGAGACGATCCTGCGCCCGCACGCCGAGCAGGAGTACCAGGCTGAGCTGGCCGCCCTGGCCGCCGCCGACGACCGGCCCCGGCCCCCGGGCTGGCGGCTGTCCCCGTGGGCGGTGACCACCTACCTGCTGGGCGGCGAGGCGGGCGGCACCGAGATCACGCCGAAGTACGTGGGCTCGCGCCGCCTGGTCGAGGTCGCCGTGGCCACGCTGGCCACCGACCGCGCCCTGTTGCTGCTCGGCGTGCCGGGCACGGCCAAGACCTGGCTGTCCGAACATCTGGCCGCGGCCATCTCCGGCGACTCCACCCTGATGGTGCAGGGCACCGCGGGAACCGCCGAGGAGGCGGTCAGGTACGGGTGGAACTACGCGCGGCTGATCGCCGAGGGGCCGTCCTGGGACGCCATGGTGCCCAGCCCGGTCATGCGCGCGATGGCCGCGGGCCAGATCGCACGGGTCGAGGAGCTGACCCGCATGCCCTCGGACGTGCAGGACGCGCTGATTACCATCCTGTCCGAGAAGACGCTGCCGATCCCGGAGCTGGGCAGTGAGCGGCAGGCGGTCCGCGGCTTCAACGTCATCGCCACCGCCAACGACCGGGACCGCGGCGTGAACGAGCTGTCCAGCGCGCTGCGTCGGCGGTTCAACACCGTGGTGCTGCCGGTGCCCGAATCGGCCGAGCAGGAGGTGGAGATCGTCACCCGGCGGGTCGCCCAGCTCGGCCGCTCGATCGGGCTCCCGGAGACCACGCCCGGCGCCGAGGAGATCCGGCGGGTGGTCACCGTCTTCCGCGAGCTGCGCCAGGGCGTCACCGAAGACGGCCGGTCCAAGGTCAAGTCGCCGAGCGGTACGCTCTCCCCGGCCGAGGCGATCTCGGTGATCACCAGCGGGCTGGCCCTGGCCGCGCACTTCGGTGACGGCATGCTCCGCGCCGCCGACGTGGCCGGCGGCATCACCGGCGCGGTCATCCAGGATCCCGTGTCCGACCGGGTGGCGTGGCAGGAGTACCTGGAGACCGTGGTGCGCGAGCGAGACGACTGGAGCGACTTCTACCGCGCGTGCCGCGAGGCGGCCGGGTAGTGACCAGTCCGACGCTGTACGGCATCCGGCATCACGGGCCGGGGTCGGCGCGGTCGTTGCAGGAGGCACTGACGGGGCTCGAGCCGGACGTGGTGCTGATCGAGGGGCCTCCCGAGGCCGACGGGCTGGTGGAACTGGCTGGTGACCCGGAGATGCAGCCGCCGGTGGCGTTGCTGGGATACGTGCCCGGGGAGCCCAGGACCGCGGCGTTCTGGCCGTTCGCGGTGTTCTCGCCGGAATGGCAGGCGATCAGGTACGCGCTCGGCACGGGCATACCGGTCCGGTTCTGCGACCTCCCGGCCGCCCACCAGCTGGCCATGGCCGGCCGCGGAAACGACAAGCCGCGTACCGACCCGGTCAGCGAGCTGGCCGCGGCCGCCGGATACGACGACCCGGAGCGGTGGTGGGAGGACGTAGTGGAGCACGTCCCCGGGCCGGCGGTCTTCGCTGCCCTGGCCGAAGCCATCGGGTTCCTGCGCGCCGAGGACGCCGAACCGGACCCCCGCGACGCGGTCCGCGAGGCGTACATGCGCAAGGTGCTCCGCCGGACGGTCAAGGACGGCTATCAGCGGATCGCCGTGGTGTGCGGCGCCTGGCACGTCCCGGCCCTGTCGGCTTGGGCGGCTGCCGCCGCGGGGGACCGCCTCCCGGCCGCGGCCGCCGACGACCGGCTGCTGCGCGGACTGCCCAAGGTGAAGGCCACCCTGACCTGGGTCCCGTGGACCTACGGCCGCCTGGCCTACGCGTCGGGCTACGGGGCCGGCATCCGGTCCCCCGGCTGGTATGACCATCTGTTCTCATCGGCCGGGCAACCCCTCGAACGGTGGCTGGCCAAGGCCGCTGCCGTGCTGCGTGACGAGGGGGTTCCGGTGTCGTCGGCGCACGTGATCGAATCGGTCCGGCTGGCCGAGGCGCTGGCCGCGCTGCGCGGGCGGCCGCTGGCGGGCCTGGAGGAGGTCACCGAGTCGGCCCGCGCCGTCCTGTGCGAGGGCAGCGACCTGCTCGTCGGGCTCATCCAGCGGCGCCTGGTGGTCGGTGAGCGGATCGGTGCGGTGCCCGCCGCGACGCCCATGGTTCCGCTGCAGCGTGACGTGCATGACCAGCAGCGCAGCCTGCGGCTGCGCCCCGAGGCCGAACCCCGTGACTATGACCTGGACCTGCGCAAGCCGAAGGACCTGGCCCGCAGCCACCTGCTGCACCGGCTTACCATGCTCGGCGTGCGCTGGGGCACGACGCAGGAGGGCCGGACCCAGAACATCGGAACGTTCCGGGAGAGCTGGCAGCTGGCCTGGCGGCCGGAGCTGGACCTGGCCTTGATCGAGGCGAGCATGTGGGGCAGCACGGTCGAGGCCGCCGCCGCGCAACGAGCTCGTTCCGCAGCCGCCGAAGCCGCCGCGCTGGAGGACCTGACCGGGCTGGCCGAACGGTGCCTGCTCGCCGACCTGGGCGACGCCCTGCCGGAAGCGCTCGCGGCGGTCAGGGACCGCGCCGCGCTGGAGGGCGACGTGACGCACCTGATGGCGGCGCTGCCCGCTCTGGTCCGGGCGGCCCGGTACGGCGACGTGCGCGGCACCGATCCCGGGCGGCTCGGTGAGGTCGCCGTCGAGCTGATCACCCGGATCTGCGCCGGCCTGCCCGCCGCGGTGACGTCCCTGGACGAGACGGCAGAACGAGCCATGCGAGACCGCATCGACACCGTGCACTCGGCCATCGGCCTGCTGGCTGACGCCGGGAGCCGCGCTCGCTGGCTGGACACGCTAGCTGTGTTGGTCTCGGCGGGACGACCCCCCAGACCCCCCCGCTCGGGGGGACCCGTCCCCCCGAACCCCCCTGGGTGGCCCCGCGCTGTCCCCCGCTCGTCTCTGGCCGGCTGACCAGGCTGCTGCTCGACGCGGAACGGATCACCAGGGACGACGTGGCGATCCGGATGTCGCGCGAACTGTCCGCCGGTGCCCCCGCCGCGGCCGCGGCGGGCTGGGCCGAGGGGTTCCTGGCCGGCAGCGGCCTGCTCCTCCTGCACGATGACAAGCTGCTCGGCCTGGCCGACGGCTGGCTGGCCGGGCTGAGCGCCGACGCCTTCGCCGCCGTGCTGCCTGCGCTGCGGCGGACCTTCGGCGAGTTCGCGCCGCCCGAACGCCGCGCCATCGGGGACAAGGCGACGAGGCTGGACGGGAGCGGCCGGCCGCCGGTCCTGGCCGCGCCGGCCGACGACGACCTGAACGAGGACCGGGCGGCGATCGCGGTGCGGGCCGTGGCGGCGATCCTGAGCCTGCGCGTTCCCTCGGTACCCGTGCCATGAGCCACGAGCACGATGAGCGGATGCGGCGCTGGCGGCTGGTGCTGGGCGCCGCGGACGGCACGGGGGTGGCGCTGACCGGCGACGACGCGCGGATCGACGCGGCGCTCGGCGCCTTGTACGACTCCGACGAGAGGCCGGGACTGGAGCCCGCCGGGAAGCGTCAGCCGGGCCTGGGCGCCTCGGCCCCGCGGGTCGCCCGCTGGCTCGGCGACATCCGCACGTTCTTCCCGGTCAGCGTGGTCCAGGTGATGCAGAAGGATGCTATCGACCGGCTCGGCCTGACCCGGCTGCTGCTCGAGCCCGAGATGCTCGACGCGGTCGAGCCGGACGTGCACCTGGTCGGGACCCTGCTGTCGCTGAGCCGGGTGCTCCCCGAACAGGCGCGGGAGTCGGCCCGCGCCGTGGTCCGCACCGTGACCAGCGACCTCGAGCGGCGGCTGGCCCAGCGGACTCGTTCGGCGGTCACCGGCGCGCTGAACCGGGCGAGCCGTACGAGCAGGCCGAGGCGCCCGGCCGACATCGACTGGGACCGCACCATCCGCGCCAACCTGCGCAACTACCTGCCCCGGCACCGGACCGTGGTGCCCGAGCGGCTCGTCGGCTACGCCAGGAAACAACAGGCCGTGGCGCGCGACGTCATCGTGTGCCTGGACCAGAGCGGGTCGATGGCCTCGTCGGTGGTGTACGGCGGGGTGTTCGGCGCGGTGCTGGCGTCGATCCGGTCCCTGCGCACGTCGGTGGTCGCCTTCGATACCTCGGTCGTCGACCTGACCGAGCAGCTCAGCGACCCGGTGGACGTCCTGTTCGGCACCCAGCTCGGCGGCGGCACCGACATCAACCGGGCCCTGGCCTACTGCCAGCGGCTCATCACCCGCCCGGCCAGTACCATCCTGGTGCTGGTCAGCGACCTGTTCGAGGGCGGCAATCAGGGTGAGATGCTGCGGCGGGTCGGGGACATGACCGCCGCGGGCACCCAGGTGATCGCCCTGCTGGCGCTCTCCGACGACGGCGCGCCGAGCTACGACCACGAGATGGCGGCCGCCCTGGCCGAGCTGGGCGTCCCCGCCTTCGCCTGCACCCCGGACTCGTTCGGTGACCTGATGGCCGCCGCCATCGAGCGCCGTGACATCGCCGAGTGGGCCCACCGCCGCTAGACGCGCCTGTACTCAGTCGGGCCCGTACAAGGTCAGGTCCAGCACGATGGGCATCATGACGGTCAGCGTGCGGGCCGGCTGCGAGACCAGCCCGGTGAACTCCACCGCGTAGTGATCGGAAGGCGTGAGCATCTCCTTGAGCCCGGCCCAGTTCTTGCGCACCCGCGCGAATACCGCGCCCCCCGTGCCGGCGACGGAGAAGTGCTTGAGCGCCAGGTCGCCGGTCACCTGGCCCACGGCCTGGCCCTGATCGTCGAGCAGGGTGTAGGTGCGCCGGGTACCTCCGGTGCGGATACGGCCGATCACCTCGCCGCCAGGATCCCGGAGCTCGGTGATCCATTCGCTGGTCTGCTTGATCAAGAACCCGACCGGCTCGCCGGCGGCCGTGGCGACCGCCAACACGCGGGTGTCGGGCACCGACTTGCCGAGCACCTTCAGCCGGGCATGGCCTTCGGTTTCGGTAACGGTCGCCAGCAACTGCCGGTCACCGTTGAAGATCTCGTAATTCGCGCGGTCGGGTAGCAGCTTTCCTGGCTGCCGAATCCGCAGCGCCCGGACGTCAAAGGGGTCTTCCACACGCCGAGTATGCACTGCGCTTGACCGGTGCCCTACAGCGTCTCGATCGCGCTCAGCCGTTCGATGATCTCGGCGGCCGGGTACTCGGTGGCCGACCGGTAGCCCTGCCCAGCCCACAGCGACATCCGTTCGGTGTCACCGTCGGCGGCGGCCGCCGCCCGCAGCGGGCGTGTCGCGTTGTTGATCTCGGGATAGGCCGCGGGCGCGCCCTGATGATCGCGGATGAACTGGTTGACCAGCCCGCGGGCCTGCCGCCCGCTGAACGCCCGGGTCAGCGTGGTCGCGGTGTAGCGCGGATCGGCCAGCGCCGCCTTGTATCGCGGATGGCCGCCGCTCTCCGGACAACGCAGGAAGGCCGTGCCGGACTGCGCGGCCACCGCTCCGGCCGCGATCACGGCCTGTACCTGACGCGGGCCCATGATGCCCCCGGCCGCGATCTGCGGCAGGCCGGTGACCCTGGCCACCTCGCCGATCAGCGACAGCAGGCCGTAGTCCCGCCCGGGCTCGTCGTCGTTCGCGAACGTCCCCCGGTGGGCGCCGGCCTCGTAACCCTGGACGCACAGCGCGTCCACGCCCGCCGCGGCCGCGATCACCGCCTCGCCGGGGCTGGTCACCGTGACCGCGACCAGGCTGCCCGCGTCCTGCAGGGCACTGATCACCTCGGCGGGCGGACAGCCGAAGGTGAAGCTGGTGACCGGCGGCGGATCGGCCAGCAGCGCCGCGACCTTGCCCCCGAAGCCGTCGTCGTCCCAGGTAGCGTCGCCCAGCGGTCGGGCGTCACGCAGGGTGCCGAGGTACCGGCCCAGTACCTCGCGGTCCGCGCATGGTAGGCCGGGGACGAAGACGTTCACCCCGAACGGTTCTGAGGTCGCGGCCCGCACGGCGGCGACCTCGGCGGCCATTGCGGCGGGTGTCTTGTAGCCGGCCGCCAGGAAGCCCAGCGCCCCGGCGCGACCCGCCGCGACCACCAGCTGCGTGGTCGACGGCCCGCCGGCCATGGGCGCGACGACGATCCGGCGCCGCAGCAGGTCCGCGAGTTCGCGCCGGGCCATCACCGGCACCGGGTGATCGAGGGTGGGGTCATCGGCATCGAGCCTACGGCCCGGCGAGGGCTGGATAATTACAGCACTGAGTGCCAAAATAGGGCCTTCAGGCATTTTTGGCCCGGCGAGAGAGACCGATGGCAAGCACGCGCGAATGGTTCGAGACGGTCGAGGAGGCGCGCCGGAGAGCCCGGCGGCACCTGCCCAAGTCGGTGTATATGGCGCTGGTGGCCGGTACGGAGCAGGGCGTCACGCTGCGGGATAACGTGGCCGCCTTCAGCGAGCTGCGGTTCACCCCGCCGCACATCGGCGACCTGCCCGCGACCCGGCAGCTGGCCACGTCGGTCCTCGGACAGGACATCGCGCTGCCCGTCATCGCGTCCCCGACCGGGGTGCAGGCCGTGCACCCCGAAGGCGAGGTGGGAGTGGCGCGCGGGACGGCCGAGGCGGGCACGGTCGTCGGCCTGAGCTCCTTCGCCAGCATGCCGGTGGAAGACGTGGCGGCGGCGAACCCGAACCTGTTCTTCCAGGTGTACTGGTCAGGGAGCAAGGACGCGATCCTGCAGCGGATCCAGCGGGCCCGCCGGGCCGGGGCCAAGGCCTTGATCGTGACCTTGGACTGGTCGTTCTCCAACGGCCGGGACTGGGGCAGCCCGTCCATCCCGGAGAAGATGGACCTGCGGGCCATCGTGCGGTTCGCCCCGGAAGGCCTGACCCGGCCGCGCTACGTCCGTCAGTGGCTGCAGGCCGGCGGCCTGCCCGACCTCACCGTGCCCAACATGGCCGCCCCCGGCGAGCCGGCCTCCACGTTCTTCGGCGTCTACGGCGAGTGGATGCAGACCCCGGCTCCCACCTGGGCCGACCTGGCCTGGCTACGCGAGCAGTGGGGCGGTCCGTTCCTGGTCAAGGGCGTGATGCGCGCCGACGAGGCCCGCCGCTGCGTGGATATCGGCGCCACGGCCGTCTCGGTGTCCAATCACGGCGGCAACAACCTGGACGGCACCCCCGCCTCCATCCGCGCGCTGCCTTCGGTGGCAGACGCGGTCGGTACCCAGGTCGAAGTCCTGGTGGACGGCGGCATCCGCCGCGGTAGCGACGTGGTCAAGGCGCTGGCCCTCGGCGCCCGGGCGGTCATGATCGGCCGCGCGTACCTGTGGGGCCTGGCCGCCAACGGCTCGGCGGGCGTGAAGAACGTCTTCGACGTGCTACGCGGCGGGATCGACTCCACGCTGCTCGCGCTCGGGCGGCCGTCCGTTCACGGCCTGTCCCCCGACGACGTCATCATCCCGGCGGACTTTACCCGCGGAATGTCCAAGTGACGGCCGCTCAGCCGGGGCATCAGCGGCCGGACGGTCCGCTGTTCGGCGCAGCCCTGCCAGACCCCGAGGCTGTACCCGATGTCGTCCAGCAGCCGTGCGGTGACGTAGCGCGCCGGGTCAAGGGGCGGCCGCCGGTCCAGCCAGTCCAGCAGCGCCGGCGCGAGGACGAGCGCGGCCAGTGGCCATCGCATCCTGCGCACGGCCACCGCGGCCGGCAGCGCTACCGGCCACCAGGTGCGGGAAATGGCGCTGCCTAGCGGCCGGCCGGCGGCGGCCGTCCCGCCTCCGGCCAGCTTGGCCGCCAGCGGCCAGGCGGTCCCGGCCGCGTGCCAGGGCCATTCCTCGCCGCTGACCCGGGCCAGGCGCCGGGCGAGCAGCGTGATGCTGGCGCCGACGCAGGCGGCGCCCGCCGCCGGCTGGCCCGAAGCGGCTGCCAGCCAGGCCAGGGCGGTCCAGGCGGAGATGTAGAGCGGACGTACCGCCCCTGGATGACGCTGCTCCAATATGGCGGCCGAGATGCCGTAGTCCTTCCGGCGGCCGAACCACTGGCGCAGCCGCACCCGGTGCTGATGCGCCATGGCGGCGGCCGGCTCGTAGCGCACCCGCCAGCCGGACGCGGCTAGGCGCCAGACGAAGTCGACGTCCTCCCCGACCCGCATGGTCTCGGTGAAGCCGGTCCCGGCCGCGGCCCGCCGTACCACCAGCGCCGCGCCGGGCACGTAGGGCACCCTCGAGCCCGGCCGGACGATGCTCTCCCGAGCACCCATGTCCAGGGTGGAACTGGCCCCCTCGTATCGGGCCAGCCAGGTACGGCCCGGCTCATCGGGCACGATCCGCGGCGCGACCGCGCCCACCGCCGGATCCGCGAAGTGCGGCAGCAGCGCGTCGAGCCAGCCGGGCCCCGGGACGCAGTCCGAGTCGAGGAACGCGACCAGTGGCGTGTCCGCCGCGGCCAGGCCGTTGTTCCGGGCCGCCGCGGGCCCGCCGTTCACGGCGCGGTGCAGCACGCGCGCGCCCGCGTCGGCCGCGACCCGCGCTATCGCGGCCGGATTGCCCGAGCCGTCGTCGACCACGATCACTCGCGGCATCCCGGTCAGGCCGGCCAGGCAGCGGGCCAGCTCGGCCTGCCGGTCGCGGACCGGGATTATCACCGTGACGTCGCCGGGACCCCAGGCGCCGGCCTGGATCTGCGAGCTCAGCACGGGATGAGCGATTCCGGTGTCGAGCAGGCGGCGAGCCAGCGCGCGAGCCCGGGCGTGGTCCGGAACCAGCGTCCCGGACCACCAGCCGGCGACGTGCCGGGCGCCGGACGGCGTCAGGCGCAGCACCCGGACCGGGGAACCGCCGACCAGCACCGTTCCCCCGGCCAGTAGGCGCGAGCCCGGATCCGGGCGCAGGCCCAGGCCCGCGGGGGCCAGCTCATCGGCTGCTCCGGGCTCGGCCCGTTCAGCCAACGACATGAATGCCACAACCACGCCGCGCTGACGACGTGGTTGTCACAACGACGTCGTTCGCGGGAGATCCTCATGGGCGGCGAACCCGGTCAGCGGGTTCTCGTCGCAGGCCCGCTGCGGCGGCCGGCGGCCGATCGTGACCGGGACCCGGCGGTGCGAATGGTCGACGCCCGGACGAGGCGGTCTCGCGTCGCCCGGCTGGATGACCGCCAGGGCGGCCTCGCCGTAGCCTTGCACGCATTCCGGATCCGGCCCGTCCAGCGGCAGGCCGGTAAAGAACTTGGCCGCCATGCACCCGCCGCGGCACGAATCGAACGACCCGCAGGAACGGCACGCTCCCCCGGTCTGCGGCTCACGCAGGTCGGCGAACAGCGGCGACTCGCGCCACACCGTTTCGAAGCCTCCTGGCTGCCGGACGTTCCCGGCCAGGAAGTTCTCGTGGATGGCGAACGGGCAGGCGTACACGTCGCCGACCGGATCGATGAGGCAGACCACGCGGCCCGCCCCGCACATGTTCAGCCCGGGCAGCGGCTTCCCGTACGGCGACAGGTGAAAGAACGAGTCCCCGGTGAGCACCTGCTCGCCGTGGGCGGCCAGCCAGTCGTAGAGTTCCCGCTGCTGCCCGGCGGCCGGGTGCAGCTCGGGCCACACGTCGGCGCCGCGGCCGGACGGGCGCAGCCGGGTCAGCCGCAGCTGCGCGCCGTGATCATCGGCGAGCTGCTTGAACGCGTCCAGCTGCGAGACGTTGTGCCTGGTCACCACCACGGAGACCTTGAAGCCGCGGAACCCGGCCTCGGCCAGGTTGGCCATGGCACGGGTGGCTGTCTCGTAGGACCCGAGGCCGCGTACCGCGTCGTTGACCTCCGCCGTGGCCCCGTCTAGCGAGATCTGCACGTCGATGTAGTCGCTGGCGGCCAGCTTGCGGGCGGCCGCGGCGTCGAGCTTGATCCCGTTGGTGGAGAACTTGACCCCGACCTGGTGGGCGGTGGCGTAGTCCACCAGCTCCCAGAAGTCCGGGCGGACCGTCGGTTCGCCGCCGCCGATGTTGACGTAGAACACCTGCATGCGCTGCAGCGTGTCGATGACCGCTTGGCACTCGGCGGTGGTCAGCTCGCGCGGGTCCCGGCGGCCCGAGCTGGACAGGCAGTGCACGCAGGCCAGGTTGCAGGCGTACGTCAGTTCCCAGGTGAGGCAGATAGGAGACGTCAGCCCGGTCTCGAACATGTCAGTTAGCTTGCCCTTGGGACGACGCCCGGCCGGGACGGTGTGCCCGGCGCGGCCGGTGTCCTCGCCGGCAATCCTGCGGAACGCCGGCGGCGACACCGGCTCGGCCGTGCGACGCTGCGAGTGGGGCACGATCATGTGCGAGTCGGCCAGAGTCGATAGCGCACGCCAGTAGGTGGGGAGCTCGGACTCCGCTACGCCGGCCGTGATGCAGGCCTCGCGCGCGGTGCAATGCTCGACCAGGGTCTCCAGCACCCTCAATAGGGTGGGGCTTTTGAGGAAGGAGAGGTTGCGGGTGCCGAAGTGGTAGAGCATGGCGCCGAACGGTTCCGGGCGGATCGCGGCGCGGTCGTCCAGACGCCAGGGGCGGTCCAGGTCAAAGGTGGTGACCTGGGGCGCTAGGTCAGTAGACACCGCACATGCCGTCGATCGAGACTTCCTCGACTAGAAGTTCCTCGGTCGCGAGCGGCTCGGCCTCGTCGTGGTCTGCGGCAGCCGACACAACGGCTACGGGTTCGTTCACGAGCACCTCCTGCGTTATGGCACTGGGTGCCATCGTAACGGCACCAAGTGCCATCGATCAAGGCTTTTGGGCGGTACCAGACGTAGGATTGCCCCCGAACGGCCGGCCGGATCAGCGGGATGGTGGCGGAACGATGTCAGCGGCGGTGGCGCCGGGCGACCAGCTCGACGGGGGCGGACAGCCAGGGCGCCGGCGAGCGACCTCCCAGGCCGAGCTGGAGCACGTCGCGTTCGACCTTTTCGAGGCGAACGGGTTCGAGCAGACCACCGTCGAGGACATCGCGACGGCTGCGGGCATCGGACGCCGGACGTTCTTCCGCTACTTTCCCTCCAAGAACGACGTCCCGTGGGGCATGTTCGAGGTAGAACTCGAGCGCATGCGAGCTCGCCTCAAGGCCTGCCCGCGCGGCGTCCAGCTGATGGACGCCATCCGGGTGGCCCTGGTCGACTTCAATCAGGTAGAGCCTGGGCAGATCCCACGGCACCGGCGGCGGATGGAGCTCATCCTCCGGGTCCCGGCCCTGCTGGCCCACTCCACCCTGCGGTTCGCCGCCTGGCGCGAGGTGATCGCCGAATTCGTCGCCGACCGCACCGGCCAGCGGCCAGATGCCCTCGCGCCACAAGCCATCGCGCACGCCGTCCTCGGCGTGGCGGTAGCCGCCTACGAGCAGTGGCTCGACGACGAAGACGCCGAGCTAGGCCTCCTGCTAGACGCCGCAATGCGCCAACTCGGCGCCGCCTTCGCCCATCCCTGAGCCGAGTGAAACCGGGGTTCCACCTCGTTAGAGCGCGGTGAAACCCGGGTTTCATTTCGTCCGGCATACGATGGCCGCATGCCGGACGCGCCCGCCTCGGAGTCGGCGGCCTCGGAGTCCGGGGCCTTCGAGCTCGCCCATGCGCATTGGCCGGAGGTGGAACGCGGTCCGCGGCAGCTGCTCGTGGTGCCGGTCGGCTCGCTGGAGCAGCACGGCCCGCATCTGCCGCTCGACACCGATACGCGCATCGCCGCGGCGGTGGTCCGCCGGGCCTGCGCCGGGCGGGCGGGCGTGGCGCTGGCCCCGCCGCTGCCGGTCGGGGCCAGCGGCGAGCATTCGGCCTTCCCCGGCACGCTGTCCATCGGGTCCGAGGCGCTAGCATCTTGCCTGATTGAGCTGGGCCGGCACGCCAGCCTGTACTGGCCCGGGCTGCTGCTGGTCAACGGGCACGGCGGGAACGTCGCCGCGGTCGAGGCGGCCGTCGGGCAGCTCCGCTATGAGGGCCGCGCCTGCCTGGCTTGGCACGCGGCGCTGCCCGAGGGCGACGCGCACGCGGGCCGGTCCGAGACCTCGATCATGCTCGCGCTGGCCCCCGGCGCGGTGCGGCTGGACGCGGCCGAGCGGGGGGACGTCCGCCCGCTGGAGCGCATCCTGCCGTTGCTGCGCGAGCAAGGGGTGCGCGCGGTGAGCGCGAACGGCGTGCTCGGCGACCCGGCCGGCGCGTCGGCCGCCGAGGGTGAGCGGCTGCTCGGGCACCTGGCGGACGGCCTGACCGCCGCAATGAACCGCTTCCTCGCCGACAGCGCCGGCGGGCCCGGATGACCAGCCAGCAGGCGAGCGTGACCGACCGGCTGGCCGTGGTGACGGGGGCGGCCCGCGGGATCGGAGCAGCGGTGGCCCGCCGGCTGGCCGGTGATGGCTGGTCGCTGCTCCTGGTGGACGCGTGCGCGCCCCAGCCGCCCGCGGACTATCCGATGCCCGTCCCCGAGGACCTGGCCGCGGTGGCCCGGGACTGTGCCGCGGCCGGCGCCAGGGACGTCGAGGAGCTGATCGCCGACGTCGGCGACGGCTCGGCCCGCGACCATTTGCGGACCCTGCTCGCCGGCCGGGCTCCGGCCGCGGTCGTCACGGCGGCCGGAGTGATCCGCGGGGACGCGGCCTGGGCGGTACCCGACGACGCGTTCGAGCTGATGCTCCGGGTGAACCTGTTCGGCGTCCGGTACCTGGCCGACGTGTGCGTGCCGGCCATGATCGAGGCCGGCGCCGGCCGGTTCGTCGCGGTCTCCTCGGCAGCCGCGCTGCGCGCCATGCCGCAGCTCGCCGCCTACTCCGCGGCCAAGGGCGCGGTCGTCGGCTACGTCCGCGCGCTGGCCGCCGACCTGGCCGGAACCGGGGTCACGGCGAACGTCGTCTGTCCCGGCTCCACCCGCGGGCCCATGCTGGCCGCCAGCGCCGCCGTCTATGACCTGCCCGACCAGGAGACGTTCGCCGCCCAGGCCCTGCTGCGCCGGCTGCTCGAGCCCGGCGAGGTCGCGGCGGCCATCACGTGGCTGTGCGGTCCGGATTCCGGCGCCCTCACCGGCGCGGTCATCCCGGTCGACGCGGGCCTGACCGCCTAGCCCTGGTTCATGTACCGGGAGCATCCCGACGCGCGCGAACAGCAGGTCGGACACTGAGCCAGACGGGCGCGATTACTGCAGGTTGGCCGGGTTGCCGATGGGGTCGCCAACGTACTCGTGCATGGCGTCCAGGTTGTCGCGGGCCGGGTACCTTGCCGCGGCGGGCCCGCCGGCGAACGCGCGGAGCAGGTTCGTGGTCACCTGCTTGACGAAGGCCGGAGTGCGGCCGCCGATGCCGTGGGGGCGGTCGCCGTAGATCGCTTCAACCCAGCGCATGGTGCCCGAGTTGAAAACTCCCGCGCCGCCGGAGTGCGTGTAGTAGGCGGAGTCCCCGAAGCTACGGGCCCCCTGGCAGACCAGCGGCGAGTGGGACAGCACCTGGATCGGCCGCGGCACCGGGTAGGCCGGGTTCACCCGGTCGTACTCCACGCCGACCAGGTTGGCGAAGCGGGTCCCCTCAGCCGCCCCGGTCCCGGCGAGCAGCCAGCTGTCCGGAGCGGCCACCAGGTACGCCGCGTTGGCCGGGTAGCCCTCGTAGATCGTGCCGATCAGCGAGGATTCCGGGTCCGGAACCGGCGGTTCGCGCCAGTCGCTGGTGACCAGCGCGTTGTCCTTCCCGTACTCCGGATCCTCGGTGTAGCTGGTCTTGTAGCAGATGACCAGCCTGCCGTCAGCGTCCAGCCTGATCCGCCGGAACATCGCGTTGGCCCCGAGGAAGGCCAGGTTGACCCCGGCGTCTCGGGCCGCCGTCACGTTGGCGCGCTCCCCCGGCGTCCAGTACTCGTCGTGCCCGGGCGAGATCAGCGCGCTGGCCCCGTCCAGCAGCTGCGGATCCGCCGCGATGTCCATGCCGGTCGCGTAGGCCAGCGGCAGGCCCAGAGACTCGGCCAGCTTGACCACGTTCCGCTCATAGGTGAGGAACATGTCAGCGCCGTTCAGGTCGTACGGCCGGTTCAGGCTGACCGCCAGCGACCGGTTCCCGTACGACTGACCAGGACCTTTGTACAGGTCGTAGCCGCCCCAGGTGTTGTAGGCCTGCCAGGTCGCGACAGCGGCCTTGAGCACGACCTTGCCTGCAGTCGTGGCCGAGCGGACCGTCATCGGCACGTACCGCTGCGCGCCGGAGTCTGCGTCCAGCCGGAGCAGGTAGGCGCCGGCGGGCCAGTCGTCGGTCGGGACCTCGACCGCGGGGTCCCAGGCGGTCTGCACGGTGTTGGTCGTGCCGGTCATGCCCGGCGCATTCTGCCGATGGCCGCGCAGCGAACCGGACTGCCAGACCCGCCGGGCGCCGTCTCCGCGGTACCAGCCCAGCCGGAAGGCGCGCACCCGGAAGCCCGACGCGGAGGTCGACACGAACAGCGGGAACGACTGCCCGGTCAGCACGCTGGCCGTGCCGGCGTACCCCATGATCGCGTTCGCCGCGCCCAGGTGCCGGATCTCCCAGTGCGGATCACCGGGCCGCGAGTTCTCCGACAGCAAGCGGGGGCGGCTACTGGCTCGCGGGGTGGCGCCGGCCGCGGCCGGCCTGCGGTCGCCGCTGCTGCACCCGGCCGCCGCGGCGGCCATCCCGAACGCGCCTAGGCCGAGAAACGCCCGCCTGCTGGCCCCGCCCGCAGGACTGCTGCCGTCCCGGGTCATGGCCGACAGGATGCACCCGCAGCGCTGCCCGCGCAAGCAAGATGCAAGGTCTCGCAGGTGAAGCCACGGACCGTTCGGGATAAATAAAGGACGATCGGAGGGGAAGTGGCGTGCGCGCCGGCACCGGTGAAACCGCGCTAGGTTGTGCCAGTCCCTACTTTTGCTGGTCGCGGAGGATACCGATGACCGAGACAATCTCACCGCCTGAAACCCCGGCCGCAGAGATCCCACCCACCTCCCCTTCCCCCTTCCCTGCCCGCCCGCACACCGATGCCGCCGCCCTGGTCCTGTCCGAGCACGTGCGCGGCACCAGCATCCTGGACAAGATCGCCGATGGGGTCAACCGGTTCTGCAGCTCGATGTACGTGTTCATCGTGGACCAGATCCTGGCTAGGGTCGACACCCGGCCCGCTGTCGGCTGAGCGAGCAGCAGCACGTGGACCGCAACAGGCTGGAGGCGTTCAGCGACGGCGTCTTCGCGGTCGCGATCACCCTGCTCGCGCTGAACATCGCGGTGGCGGGCCCCGGGCACGGCAAAAGCCTGGCCGACCAACTCGGGTTGCACTGGCCCGCGTTCGTGGCCTACCTGATCAGCTTCTTCACAATCGGCATCATCTGGGTCAACCACCACGCGCTGCTCAGGTCGGTCAAGGCCGTGGACCGGACGCTGCTGTTCCTCAACCTGGTACTGCTGCTGTTCGTCGTCCTGATCCCGTTCAGCACCGCGACGGCGGCGGAGTACCTGACCAAGGACAACTGGGACGCGCACGTGGCGATGGCGCTGTACGCCGGGGTGTTCGTCGGCATGTCGGCCGGCTTCGGCGGGATCTTCGAGTGGACGCTGCACAGCGAGAGCGTGTACCAGCCGGTGCCGCCCGAGCGGCGCTGGAGGGCGCGGATCCGGTTCCTCGGCGGCGCGGCCGTTTACGCGGTCGCGGTCGTCATCGCCCTGTTCAGCGCGTACGCCGCGTTCGCGCTGATGGGCCTGGTGGCCGTGTACTACATCTTCGAGCGCACGCCCGCTCCTTCGGGGTCCGGCGAGGACGAGGAGCCCGACGGCTGAAAGTCGCGAGATAAATAGTTGCCATCAAGCAAGTGTCTCGCTGTAGACTGAGTTAACGTGCGGCGAAGCGTTGACTTGGATCATGTGAACGGGACATCAGGCGACCCACGGTCCGATCGGTACCGGTGGGTCGCCCTGTCCAACACGACGCTGAGCATGACGATGGCGACGATCGACGCGTCCATCGTGATCATCGCGATGCCGGCCATATTCCGCGGCATCGGCCTGAACCCCCTCACCCCGGGCAACGTGACCTACCTGCTCTGGATGATCATGGGGTACCTGCTCGTCCAGTCGGTGCTGGTGGTGACGCTGGGCCGGCTGGGGGACATGTTCGGCCGGGTGAAGATCTACAACCTGGGCTTCGTCGTCTTCACGCTGGCCTCGATCGCGCTCTCGCTTGATCCGCTGACCGGCACTCACGGCGCGCTGTGGCTGATCGGTTTCCGGTTCGTGCAGGCGTTTGGCGGCGCGATGCTGATGGCCAACTCGGCCGCGATCCTGACCGATGCGTTCCCCGCGAACAAGCGCGGCATGGCGCTGGGCATCAACCAGATCGCCGGGATCTCCGGGCAGTTCGTGGGGCTGTTGCTCGGAGGCGTGCTGGCCGCGGTGAACTGGCGCCTGGTGTTCTGGGTCAACGTGCCGATCGGGCTATTCGGCACCGTCTGGGCGTACAAGAGCCTGCACGAGGTCGCGACCACCAGGCGTGCGAAGATCGACTGGATCGGGAACATCCTGTTCGCGGTGGGCCTGGGCACCCTGCTGATCGCGATTACCTTCGGGATCCGGCCTTACGGCGGGCACCCGACCGGGTGGACCAACCCCTTGATTATCGGCGGGCTGATCGGCGGCGTCGTGACGCTGATCGCCTTCTGCATCTTCGAGACCAAGATCGCCGAGCCGATGTTCCAGATGGGCCTGTTCAAAATCAGGGCCTTCGCGGCGGGCAACACCGCCAGCCTGCTCGGCTCCATCGCTCGCGGCGGGCTGCAGTTCATCCTGGTCATCTGGCTGGCGGGCATCTGGCTGCCGCTGCATGGCTATGACTTCACCGTGACACCGCTGTGGGCCGGGATCTACATGCTGCCGCTCACCGCGGGCTTCCTGATCGCCGGGCCGATCTCAGGCACGCTGTCCGACCGGTACGGGCCCCGGCTGTTTGCCACCTCCGGACTGCTCCTGTCGGCCATCTGTTTCGTCGGGCTCATGCTGCTCCCGGTGGACTTCCCCTACCCGCTGTTCGCGCTGCTGATCTTCGGCAACGGTGTGGGTTCGGGCCTGTTCGCCTCGCCCAACACCTCCGCGATCATGAGCTCGGTGCCGGCCGGGCAGCGCGGCTCCGCGTCCGGCATGCGGTCCACCTTCCAGAATTCCGGCATGTCCCTGTCCATCGGCATCTTCTTCTCGCTGATGATCGCCGGGGTGGCCTCGGCCCTCCCCCACACCCTGACCAGCGGGCTGCGCGCCCAGGGCGTGCCGCTGTCGGTGGCCACGCAGGTCAGTCACCTGCCGCCGGTCAGCACGTTGTTCTCCGCCCTGCTCGGCTTCAACCCGGTGCAGAACCTGCTGGCGCCTTCCGGCGTCCTGGCCAAGCTCCCCGCGCACAGTGTCGCGGTCCTGACCGGCAGGCAGTTTTTCCCGGAGCTGATCTCGGCACCGTTCCATCAGGGCCTGGTCATCGTGTTCACCGCCGCCGCGATCATGTCGGTGCTCGGCGCGCTGGTCTCGCTGCTGCGCGGCAAGCAGTTCTACTACGATGACGCCGCGGTCGCGCCCGCGCCTAAGATCATTATTCCGAACGAGCCGTCCCTCACCTCCGCGAACGGTGACTCCGCGCCCGTGGCAGGCGCCGCGGATCACACCGGCCAGCGGGCAGGCGGGTAGAGTATCTAACGTGCCACGCTATGACTACCGGTGCCGCGCCTGCGGCGACACGTTCGAGCTGAGCCGCCCGATGACCGAGTCATCGGCCCCCTGCACCTGCCCGCAGGGCCATGACGACACGGTGAAGCTCCTGTCGACGGTCTCGGTGGGCGGCCTCGCGTCCGGCCGTTCGGCCGGTCCCTCCGGCTCCGGCGGCGGGGGTTGCTGCGGCGGGGCCTGCGGCTGCCGCTAGCCCCTACCGCCTTTCGATACCTCTTGCCTCATATGAGACGGCCGCGCTGGCTCGTGTGGCACAGCGCCTGACCGGCGCTCCTGCTTGGCTTGACTCGGAAGGTTAAGCACAAGCGGGAGGCAAGTGTCATGGCCGTCGCGATGATCGAAAGGCCATCCTGGCCGTACCAGCCGGCCCGGGGACACAATCCCCAGGGCCGCGACCTGCCTGATCGAGCACAGCCAGATCAGGGGCCCGCCCAAGAGGCCATCGGGGAGATGGCGTGGCTGCTACGTGACACCCGCAGCAGCATGTTCTTGGGCGGAGGCGTGCTGAGCGCGATCACCATCGCCATCGGCCTGGAGGCCGCGTTCTCGGGCCACGCGATGCGACCGGGCGTCCTCGGCGCGGTCAACGTCGGCCTGCTGTCCGGCCTGCTGCTGTGCTGGCTCGCCGCGGTCATCATGCTGGCCGTGGCCAACCGGCCGGTACACAACGTACTCAGCGAGATGCGCTGGAAAACGGGCGCCCCGATCGACCCGCGGGCCGGTTGGCTGACCCTACCGCCGGCGGGCAGCGATCCGCAGGAGTGGACGTGGGCGCGCGCCCACCTGCTGCTCGGTGCGGCCCGGCTGGCCCGCCGCCGCACCCAGGTCGCTGACACCTGGACCTACATCGCCGCCGCGTACTTCCTGCTCTGGACTGTCGTGATCCTGCTCGGCCTATGAGGGGGGCCGAGCAGGCCCGTGTCACCTCGGGATTTGTCAATGACCCGGCGAGGGCTCATTGTTAGAACGAGTGTCGGCTATTACCCGCTTGCCGCCATATAAGGCATTTTCCGACGATGACAACGAAGATGCAGGGGATGGGACCTGGCCAGGGATTCTGGTATCTGCTTTCTCAAGATGAACAGAGATGCCCTGTCGGGCCTTGGACATGCGTCGGGATTATCCGGCTGGCGCGACCCTCTGCCTCGAGGGCGATCCGAACACCCACGTGTTCATCCTGCTGACCGGATGGGTCAAGATCCTTTCCGCGACTAAGGATGGCCACGAGATTGTGCTTGCGCTGCGCGGCGACGGCGACGTCGTCGGGGAGACGCAGGTGAGACCACCGGACGCCGGAACGCCACGATCCAGGCCATCGACGCCGTCGAGCGCGCTGATCGTCCGGCACGACAGGTTCGACTTGTTCCTCGAAGGCCAATCCGCGAGCCAACCGTGCCTACCGGCGCGTCGTGACGCAGAAGTGGAATGACTACGGACGCGATGCTTCGCCGCCGCGCAGTAACCACCGGCGCGCAGCGACTGGCCGCCCTCCTGCTCGATCTGGCCGAACGGCATGGTCGCGAAGTGGACGGCTCGATCTGACCTGGTGATGCCGTTGTCGCAGGAGGAACTGGCCAGCCTGGCTGGGACCTCGCGGGCCACCGTCACGCGCGCGTTCAGCAACTGGAGGATGCGCGGCCTGATCCGCACTGGTCAGCACCGCATCACGATCACTGACCCGAACGGCCTGCGGCAGGTCGCGGGCCGACCAGCGTTAGCCAGTTCTCAGGAGGCCTGGGGCAGCATTGGCATGCCCACCGGGATTCTGCCCGCGGAACGGGAGATGGACCCAGCCTTTACGGCGCTGGTCACCGACGTTCACGGTCACGAGCGGGAGGAATTCCGTGTCGTCGATGCCGTCGTAGCCATGACGGATGATCGACTGGTAGATATAGTCCGACGCGACCAGCGCCAGCGGCACCGTCGCACTCTTGAGCTCTGCCTTGAAACGTGGCGCATCCAGCAGACGGAAGGCCACGTCCAGGTCCTCGCCGAAGGGCCCTTCACGTCGTAGTGCACCTCCCCCGCGTGGATCACCGCTCGCAACCGCAGGATGCGCGGCTGGTCAGCCGGAGAGATGCCGGCTGTTGTACGCGGCGAGCAGGCGGGCGAGGGCCGGGAATCAGATGGCTCAGCAGCACCGGCTTGGGGAGTTCGTCGACGGGGTCGCAGCAGGACCAGCAACCCGTCACCGCGATCGGTGAACGGATCATAATGCTGGCTTCCGATCCCGGTCACGCATAGAGCTTCTACCACTAGGCGGTACACCTCGTCGCGTAGCTCTTCCTTGACCGGTTGTTGCGCCGCGTCGAGCCCTCGATGTCGACGGCCAGGATGCTCCGGTACACGGGTCCAGCGACCTGCAGCGGCGTGGCCGCCTGCTGTTGAACGGCGATATGGAACCGTTTGCCTCAGCAAGGTTGGCGGGGTGCCCGTCGAGCGCCAGGATCGCCGCCGCCGCTACCACGACGACCCGCCAACGGCCATCGCCAAGAGGAACCAGGCTGTGCCGAAGGAGGGCATCCGTCTCATCGCTCCCGCGTAGCGCACGGACGTGATCCGTCGCCGGACCGGGCTGGTAGACCAAGGATGCATGGTGTGCCTCCTCAATGTCCCTAATGTCGCCGAAGTCCTGTACCTCGAGGGATATGTGTCCCTCAAGTTAAACTTTGACTACGTTTAACTCCTTCCCGCTCGGTTTGACGTAAAAACATGTTAAACTCATGAACGTCGGTAAAATTTCTAAGAATCTTTCGTTAACCTGACCCGCATCCCGCCCGGCGGGTAGCGCGGTTGGGTGATACAACCAAGTATCTCAACGAGTAAGACGGTACTCCGTTTTGTCACACTGGCACGTGAGCCTCAGAGTGGAGGTCAGATGGTGGCCGAGAACGACCAGCCGTCCATTCCGGGCCGGAGGCTGGCCGAACGTCTACGCGCCCTGCGCGAGCAGGAGAACCTCACCCAGAAGCAACTGGCCACGCTCCTGAGCGGCTCGGATACGCTGAGCATTGCCACTGTCTCCCTGTGGGAGAAGCCGGGCTCGGATCGGCTGCCTCCGGCGCAGCGGCTGGAAGCCTATGCCCGCCTGTTCTGCACCAGCCGGTCGTTTGACGGTGACCGGCCTCGTCTGCTTGGGCCCGGCGAACTGACCGAGCAGGAGCGCGAGCGGGAGACGTGAGCTGTACGAAGAGCTCGTCGCACTCCGCGAACTGGCGGCTCAGTCGACGCCTGTCCTCGCGACGGCCAAGAGTCCGCGCAGCGCGCTCTGGCACTTCCCGGACCCGATCGCGGTCAGCATTGTGTGCTCCGACGCCGTTGAGCCGCCGCCGTACTCTCAGCCGTCCCACCTGAACTACGCCAGTTATGCCAGATACGCCGACCTTGATGCGCTCATCGCGGTCTACGGGCAGGTCAAGGCCGACAACCCAGCACGCATGATACGGATACTGCCTACGGATCGGCTTGTTCGAGATTTTGCCCTGAACCACCTGATCATCATCGGCGGCGCGGCCTCCGACGCGGCAATTCTGTTCGCGCAGGACATCCCTCTACCGAGCCGCCGATGAGATTCTGGGCACAGATCCGGTAACGCACCTCTTCAAGTGCAGCGCGGGAGAGGAAGAAGCGAGAGTTCACGTCATCACGAGACGACCAAGGGAACCTAGTGCAAGACGTCGGGCTGATCGCCCGCGGCCCGCACCCCATTATACCGGGGGGGACGGTTACCTTGCTGAGCGGAATCACCAGCCGCGGTGTCCATGGCGCCGCGCTCTGCTTCATTGACTCGCATGTCCGAGATACCAATGAGCGATACCTGGAGAGCACCTTCGGGAACGCCGAGTCCTTCTGCATCCTCATGAACATCCCAGTTCAGAACGACGTAGCCTTGCCGCCTAACCTATGGCGTGAGAACACCCGTCTGTACGAGTGGTCGGCGGAGACCGGTGCACGGTGGGGTGACCGCCAAGATGAAAACTAGCGCGGAATTGTGCGAAGCGGAAAGCGGCGGAGAACTCCCGAGACCTTTCGACGATACAATCGTACGAGGACCTGCTTCAGTTTCCGAATATCCCGGTCAGCGCTATCGATACTCCATCCGGAAAGCGACCTATCACTGAACCTCTTGTCGATGCGATCGTAGTTCCGACTATCCGTTCGGCGGAACACCTCCGCTCGGCTGTACAGTTCGCGGCGGACATCCCTGTGCCATCTGATCGTGGTCTACACTGACAGCCCGCCCGCTGGGCTCTCAGATCGTTCTCGATGGGCTGCGGCCTAGCCACGTTACGGTGTTGACCGTCCGCTCCGGAACCGTGATCGCCTGCTTGACCTCGGCGCGTCGCTGCCGCAGAGTCTGTGTGTCAGCTGCCGCGCTCGACATCAGCAGGAAGCGCAACCTTGGTTTGCTGATCGGCCGCGTTTGCGGATGGACGCGGATGCTCTTTCTTGACGACGATATCCGCAAGCTGAGCGTCGCCAAACTGAGTTCCGCTGCGGCGCTGCTGGATGACTATCCGGTCGTTGGGCTCCAGGTAAGGAAGTACCCGGACGCGTCTGTCGTGGGACATGCACGACGCCTGACTGGACGAAGGCAGGAGCCATTCGTTTCTGGCGGCTCGCTTCTGGTCAACCCTCAGCTCCTCAACGGGTATTTCGCTCCCATCTATCACGAAGACTGGCTCTGCGTCATTAACCACCTCCGGGAGCGCGAAGTTGCGATAGGCGGTTCGGTAGGGCAGTTGCCGTACCTGCCTTTTACCACTCCGGATCGGGCTATTCGAGAGGAATTCGGAGATATCCTGCTTTCCGGCCTGCTCTGGCTGGTTCATACACGTCGCAAAAAGGATGTTTGAGCAGAGCCGATCCTATGGCGGAGACCGAATACTGGCGAGAAGCCACGAAGCCACGCTTCTGGGAGCAGATCTTGGAACAGCGCGCTGCCTGCTGCAGGATATTACTGTGCGCCTTACGGAGAATTAGATCCTTCGCCATTGCTATCGCTCGAGGCAGCAAAGCAGCGTCTTGCCGAGCTGAAGCCAGCCGATTTCGTGTCGTTTATGGAAAGGTGGCTGATCACTCTCGTCGAATGGAGTGGTCGGCTGTCCGTCCTGTCCCAGGTCGATTTGGTGGACAAGGCGCAAGCCATCGAGAAGGCGCTTGCCGAGCTAGGTTTGGCCCAGGTGGTCGACGCGGACGACGACGTGGTCCCAAGCAACGCCGACGAGCGCCACCCGGTGGATAGGGGCATTCGCCGATCGCTGGAGTCGTTGGACCGGCACTGATGTCCGCCGCAGGTTCGGGGCTCCGAACGAGCCGTAGCGGCGGTCAGCGGGTCATGGCGGGGGTTCGTTGGTCGGTGGCGTCGAACCTGGCGGCGGTGTGGGCAGCGGTCTGCAGTGCCCACCGGCTGTTGGTGACCAGACCCAGCACCATGATCGCCACGCCGCAGCCGGCCAGCAGGAGCCACCCGGCGTGACTGGCCGGGACGAACCGGGCCGGGAGCGGGCCGTGCAGGTTCGCGGCCAGGATCGAGCCGCTGATCGCCACGCCCAGCGAGGTGCCGATCTGGCGGCTGGTGGAGGCTATCCCCGAGGCCACCCCAGCCTGCGCGAACGGCATGCCCGACACCGCCGCCTGGGTGATCGGCGCGTTGACCATGCCGGATCCGAGGCCGAAGACGCTGAACGCGATGACGATGTGCAGCGTGGACCACGACGTGGTGATCCCCGACAGCAGCAGGCCCCCAGCCGCGATCCCCGCGCCCGCGATCACGGTCGGCAGCCGCCCGCCCCGGCGGGCCAGGATCCGGCTGGATACCACCGCGCCGACCCCCATCACCGCGGCCATCGGCACCATGTGCAGGCCGGCGGCCAGCGCGGACATCTTCCGTACATCCTGCAGGTACAAGGTGGCCAGGAACAAGAAGCCGCCGAGGGCGGCGAAGGCGCTGATCGCGGTCAGCACCGCCCCGGAGAACGGCGCGCTGCGGAAGAACCTGGGATCGAGCACCGGCTCGGTACGGCGCGCCTCGTAGGCCACGAAGACCGCGAGGGCCACCGCCGCGACGGCGAACAGCGCCAGGATGTCCGGTGAGTGCCAGCCGTCCGTGGGGCCCTCGATGATCGCGTAGGTGAGCGAGCCGAGCATCACCACGATGAGTCCCTGTCCGACCGGGTCCGCGCCGGCGCGCTCTGGCCGCCCGCGACTCGGGGACGAATCGCGCGGTCAGCGCGATGGCGGCCAGGCCGACCGGGATGTTGACCCAGAACACCCCCCGCCAGCCGACCGCCTCGACCAGGACGCCGCCCAGCACCGGCCCGAGCGCCACGCGACAGGGCGAACGTGCCGCCCCAGGCGCCGAGTGCCCGGGCGCGTTCGGCGCGGTCGGTGAACGTGTTGGTGATGATCGACATCGCGACCGGGTTGAGCATCGACCCGCCGATCGCCTGCATCATCCGGAACCCGATCAGCCAGCCCAGCCCGGGCGCCAGACTGCACAACCCGGAGCCGACCGTGAACACGGCCAGTCCGACCTGGAACGTGCGTCGGCGGCCGACCCGGTCGGCCGTCGCGCCGGACAGCATCAGCAGGCTGGCCAGCACGAGCGTGTAGGCGTCGATCGTCCACTGCAGCCCGGCCACCGAGGCGTGCAGGTCCCGGCCGATGGAGGGCAGCGCGACGTTGACGATGGTGCTGTCCAGGCCGACGATGAACAGGCTGAAGCAGCAGATGACGAGCACCAGCGTGCGGCGACGGTGGCTGAGCTCTGGCAGCGGTATCACCCGGATCGGCTGGTGCGAACGATTGCCTCTCTACAACTAACTATTTGCGCTGGCATGCCGGCGCAAGGCCGCTCGGCTGAGAGATTCGTCACCGCTGGTCGAGCTCCGCGTCCCAGGGTTCTGCGGCCCCGGTCAGCCCAGGCGCGAGGCGGTGGCCTTGGCCCACTGGGTGGTGCAGAGCAGGCCGAGCAGGAGGACCACGTACCCGCAGCCGGCCAGGATCCACCAGCCCGCGTGGGCCGCGTGGACGAACCCGTCCCGCATCGAGCCGCGGATGCTGGCCGCCAGGACTGAGCCGACGATGGCCACGCCCAGCGACTGGCCGAGCTGGCGGCTGGAGGAGTTCATGCCGGAGGCCATGCCGGCCTGGGTCTTCGGGACCCCGGACATGACCCCGTTGGTGATCGGCGAGCTGACCATTCCCGCCCCGATCCCGAACAGGGCGTAGGTGACGATCAGGTACGCGTGCTCGGTCGTGCCGGTCAGCCGGGATAGCGCCGCACTGCTCAGGGTGAGCGCCGCCCCGGCGATGACCAAGGGGATCCGCGGGCCGCGCTTGGCCACCATGCGGCCCGCCATCGGCGCGCACAGGGCCATCACGACCGGCATCGGCAAGATGGTCAGACCGGCCTGCAGGGCGGACAGGCCGCGCACGTCCTGCAGGTACAGGGTGGACAGAAACAAGAACCCGGCCATCGCGGCGATCGCGCAGACCGCGGTGAGGTTGGCGCCCGCGAACGGCACGCTGCGGAAGAACCGGAAGTCGACCATGGGCTCTTCGCGGCGCGGCTCATAGGCGAGCAGCACGGCCAGTGCGGTCACGGAGAGTGCGAAGAAACCGAAGATCGCCGGTGAGCGCCAGCCGTAGGCGGGGCCTTCGATGATCGCGTAGGCGAGCGAGCCGAGCATCACGATGATCAGCAACTGGCCGACCGGATCCGCGCGGCGCGACCGTGGCGCCTTGGAGTCCGGCACGAACAGCGCGGTCAGCGAGATGGCGACCAGGCCGACCGGGATGTTGGCCCAGAAGATCCCGCGCCAGCCGACCGCGCCGACCAGCACGCCGCCCAGGACCGGTCCCATCGCCATGGACAGGCCGAACACTCCGTCCCAGACCCCGATCGCGCGGGCCCGTTCGGCCCGGCCGGTGAAGGTGTTGGTGATGATGCCGAGGGCGGCCGGGTTGAGCATCGAGCCGCCGACCCCCTGCAGGATCCGGAAGCCGATCAAAGCGCCGAGGCTCGGGGCCAGGCTGCACAGCCACGAACCGAGGGTGAACAGCGAGAGCCCGACCTGGAAGATTGTCCGGCGGCCGATCCGGTCCGCGACCGCGCCGGAGAACATCAGCAGGGCGGCCAGCGCGATGGTGTAAGCGGCGACCGTCCACTGCAGGCCGGATACGCCTGCGTGCAGGTCGCGGCCGATGGACGGCAGCCCGACGTTCACGATCGTGTTGTCCAGCCCGACCATGAACAGGCTCAGGCAGCAGACGGCCAGCATGAGGGTGCGGCGCGCGCGCACGGCGCCGCCGGTAACCGCGCCCGAGCCGGAATCGGGGTGCTGTTCGGCATCCCGGGCCAGCTCGAGGCTCAGGACAGGTGCCGATGTCCGTTCTGGTATCCGAACGGGCACGTTGAGTGACCTCCAGTCGGCGCCTCGAACTGGTGCCTGCATCGGAAACCCCTCAGGGGACGCGCTCGCCGCGGACGAGCACGGGCTTCTTATGTGACGTCTGGCCCGGGGCTCACCGGGGCTGAGCCCGACCAGGTGATCGGGAGCTTGTCGATTCCGTAGATGCCTTCGACCCCGCCCAGCTGCGCCGGACCGTCGAGGGCGAGGTTGGGAGTACGCGGCGCGACAAACGCCAGGGCCTCTTCCAGTTCCGCCCGGGCCAGGTTGGAGCCCAGGCAATAGTGCGTACCGGCGCCGAACGTCAGCAGCCGGGCGTCGCGGGTCGCGGCGATGTCGAACTCCTCCCCCGCTCCCCCTTCCCGGTTGGCCCGTTCGGCGCAGACCGCCACGATCGTGCCGGCCGGGAAGATCACGTCGCGGTGCTCGACCTGCTCCAGGCAGATTCGCGCCGTGAACGGCGTGACTGGCTCGAACCGCAGCACCTCGTCGACGGCGCGCGAGGCCAGCGCGGGATCGGCGGCCAGCAGTGCCCACTGGGCGGGATGCCCGGCGAACAACCGGATGGCGTGCGCGAGCTGAGCGGTCGCGGTGTCGATCCCTCCGGCCAGGAGGTTCGCCACGAGCTGCACGCATTCCGCGGCGGACAGCCTGTCACCCTGATCCCGGGCCGCGAGCAGGTCGCTGATCAAGTCGTCAGCAGGCGCGCCGCGCCGGGCCTCCAGCAGCGCGGTCACGTAGTCCTGGACCTCGACGACGGCCCGCTCGATATCGTCCCGGTTGGTGCTCAGGGCCCGGATGTCGAACTGTCGCTGTACCCAGCTGGACCACTCCTGCAGTCGCTCGGCGTCCTGGTGCGGCGCGCCGAGCACGGTCGCGATGGTCAGCGAGGGGAAAGGCCGGGCTACCGCGGCGACGAAGTCGCAGCTGCTGTTCGGCGCCGCCTGGGACCACAGGTCCTCGAGGAAGCCACGCATTACCGGGCGCCACCGGTCCGCCCGCCGGGGAGTGAACGCCGGGCCCACCAGAGCCCGCAGCCGCCGGTGCTGCTCGCCGGTGAGGTTCAAAATGTTGGCGTCGATGTGATCCGCGAGGGGCCCGCCGGTGACCCCGAAGAACTCCGCGATCTGCCGGCCAGGGAACGCCGTCGCCCGTGACCGCAGGAAGAACTCACCGGAGTCATGGTCGAGCACAATGTAAGCGAGCGGCGACTTGGCTAGCCAGCCCTGCTGGCTGGTTTCGGCGAGCTGCTGGTGGTAGCGGTCAGCCGAGAAGTCCGGCGCGGTGTAGTCGAACACCGGCAGGTCAAGATCGGACACAAGGTTCATAACAGTTATGACGGTACACTTACGCGTTGAGTAGTCAAGTGGTTACGTTCAGCATTTCAGAGTGCGTTCGGGCCTCACGGTGTGAGTCTGCGGTCTAGATTTGCTTGCTAAGCAGTCCGTTATGCGAGGATATCAACGTGCTGAGGGGGGAGCCATGAGCCGCAGGCTTCTGCAGCTGGTTATCCCGGTGACGCCGGAACGAAGAATGTTCCGGATTCACGACCCGGCCGTCGACCCCGACGCCCCGGGCGGTCCGCTGCCGCCCGTCGGCGCGCTCATCAGCACGAACCGCGAGCAGTTGTGGGTGGGCAGCCTGCAGGAAGATATCAACGTGCGGCTCGTCCTGGAGGAGTGGGACGGGGCTCCCCCACCGTGCGGCGACGCCTGGGACGAGGAAGCAAAGGGGAGCGTCTACCTGCGCGGGCAGCTGAGCATCAGCATGGGTCAGGCGGGCACCGCGGTTCACGGCCTCCACCTCGGCGGCGGGGTCGGCGACTATTCGGTCCGTGTCTACGCGAGCAACCGTGACGTTGTCACCCGTCGCTACACAGCGCTCTTCGACCGGCACCGCAATCCGCTCAGCGATGAGTTCCAGCAGGAGAAAAGAACGCTCGAGGGTCTCGAGAGGTACCTGGTCCAGCTGTGGCGAGAATCGTTAGCCGAAACTGACTACGGACCAGTCTCGGGCAGCAGCGCCACGTTAGTGGGCTTGACCTTGGCCTGCTGTGCCTTACCGGTCGCCGTGGCCGTGGCGGAGCGGGTCTGGGCGCTCTGGCTCGTGGTGGACTTGACGCTGGCGGAGGATTGCTGCGTGCCGTTTGGCTCACTGCTGGTCACGGCCGAGATCGCCGGGGTGGCCGGCGCGCTGGACGTCTGCGGCGGCGCGTGCCGCGGCATGTGCGC
Source organism: uncultured Actinomycetes bacterium (assembly GCA_963742795.1). Lineage (GTDB taxonomy): Bacteria > Actinomycetota > Actinomycetes > Streptosporangiales > Streptosporangiaceae > Palsa-504. The sequence continues at coordinate 225,789 of CAVUNL010000003.1, read as the reverse complement.
GCGGAACGGGACCATCGCGTAGACCATCAGCGAGACCATCGCGACCAGCAGGACCGTGAACAGCGAGCCGATGATGCGCGCCCGGGGTGAACGGAGGACCGTACCGGGGCCCGGTCGGCGGAATGTCGTCAGGCACGAAGCGAGCCCGGGATCGTCGGCCGCGAGCCGCCGCTCGATCTCCGCGAGCATCCGCTGCTCGTCCTGCGACAGGGCCATACCGCTACCCCCTCCGCCTCGCGTCCGGGTGCATACCCTCTCACTATCTCTCAGGAGGGCTTCTTTATCCAATTGTTCCTGCTTCGTACTTCGCCTGTTTTCCAGATCGTGAGATCCATCAGCTGAGGCCGATCGTACCCAGAATCAGTCTAAATATTCGTGACGAGCGACAGCGTGTCAAGCTTGCCGTGATCGAAAAACCGTTCTATGGTGAAGTTCATGCGCTGGGACAATCTGCGGCTGGACGATCAGGTGGCCGCTGACCAGGACACCGCCGGCGAGACCTTGTTCCCCGCCGAGCGCCGGGACGTGGCGCTCCCGCTCATCGAGCGCGGAGCGGTGGCCCGCACCTTCGACACCCCGGGTTTCCGGGGCATGACCTTCTACGAGGTCCAGGCCAAGTCCGTCGTCAACCGCGTCCCCGAGGCGTCCCGGATGCCGTTCCGCTGGACCATCAACCCCTACCGGGGCTGCCAGCATTCCTGTGTTTATTGCCTAGACGGTCAGACGCCGATCCTGATGGCGGACGGCCGGACGAAGCCGCTGGCCGAGGTGCGAGTTGGGGATGATATCTACGGCACGATCCGCGAGGGCTTCTATCGCCGGTACGCGCTTACCACGGTGCTGGCGCACTGGTCCACCGTCAAGCCTGCCTACCGAGTCACTCTCGAGGACGGCACCCAGCTTGTTTGCAGCAGTGATCACCGTTTCCTGACCGAGCGTGGCTGGAAGCATGTGACGGGGGCCGAGTCTGGTCCGCTGCAGCGACCATTCCTTACCGTCAACAACAAGCTGATGGGAGTCGGCGGCTTCGCAGAGCCACCGAAGGACACGGTCGCTTACCGGCGCGGCTACCTGTGCGGAATGATCCGCGGCGACGGAACCATTGGCCACTACGCGTATGCCAGGCGTGTTAGGGGCGGTGAACAGGTCCATATGTTCCGGCTGGCGCTGGTCGACCGGGAGGGGCTCGATAGGACAGCCGGTTACCTCGCCGACGTGGGTATCCGCTGCCGGGCGTTCACCTTCAGCGAGGAGTCGGCCACACGGCGCCCGGTAGCTGCGATCCGTACTAGCCGTCGTGACGACGTCCGGACGATCGAATGGCTGATCGGCTGGCCGGAGAATCCGACCTTGGACTGGCGCAAGGGTTTCCTGGCCGGCATCTTCGATGCCGAAGGCAGCTACAGCGGAAGCCTGCGCGTCCCGAACACCGATCCGGAGATCATCAACTGGACAGTCTCCTCGCTGGAGGCGCTCGGCTTTGATTATGTCGTGGAGCCGAGTACAAGGCCGAACGGGCTTAGGTGCGTCCGGCTGCGCGGGGGTCTACGGGAGGTACTGCCGTTCTTCCATACCGTCGATCCTGCGATCACGCGGAAGCGCTCGATTGAGGACGTGGCGCTAAAGAGCGACGCCAAGCTCCGGGTGGCGGCGATCAAGCCGCTGGGGCTCGACCTGCCGATGTACGACATCACCACCGGTACCGGCGACTTCATCGCTAACGGGGTGGTCAGCCACAACTGCTACGCGCGGAACTCGCATACCTACCTGGACCTCGACGCGGGGGCGGACTTCGACAGCAAGGTCGTGGTCAAGGTGAACGCGCCCGAGCTGACGCGCAAGAAGATGGCCTCGGCCAGCTGGCAGGGCGAGCACATCGCCATGGGCACCAACGTGGACTGTTACCAGCGGGCCGAGGGCCGCTACCAGCTCATGCCCGGCATCATCGGCGCGCTCAAGGATGCCGCTAACCCGTTCTCCGTCTTGACCAAGGGCACCTTGATCCTGCGGGACATCGACCTGCTCGCGGAGGCAGCTGAGGTCACCGACGTGGGGCTGAACGTCTCGGTCGGATTTATCGATAAAGAGCTATGGCGATCTGTCGAGCCCGGCACTCCCGCCCCGGCGCGTCGCCTTGAGGCATGCGCCACCCTGAACGAGCGAGGGCTGCGCTGCGGCGTGCTCATGGGGCCGGTGGTGCCGTTCCTGTCCGATTCCCCGGCTCAGCTCGACGCGGCCGTCAGCCAGATCGCGGCGGCCGGCGCCACCCACGTTATGCCCATCGTGCTGCACCTGCGCCCAGGCACTCGGGAATGGTACTTCCGCTGGCTGGGTGCCCATCACCCGGAGCTGGTCGGCCGGTACCTCGACCTGTACGGCCGGAGCGCCTACGCCCCGAAGTCCTACCAGGCCAGGATCGCGGGCCAGGTCCGCGAGCTCGCCGACAAGCACGGCGTCGGCCTGCCGGGGCCCGGCTTCGGTCACGGGCACCGCCCGGCGCCCGAGCGGCCGGCCCCGCAGGCCCTCGCGGAGGCTTCCACGGCTCCCGGGGGGCCCCTCTCCCCCGCATCATCCGAGCAGCTCACCCTGCTCTGAGCCAGCCCGGGCGTCGCGCCCAGGCCGACGAACGCCCCCGGTCGGCGCAAAAACTGGTTGTGGCCGGACCTAATCCCTTTTTAGGGTGGCCAGGCCAGCTTCCTAGGATTTTTGTCTGGATGTGATCGCCCTCAGCGAAATCAGGCATTTCGCGATACAGCTTGACAGCGGAACATGACGCGATACATCGTATTTCCTAGGAAAAACTTCAGAGAGCAGGAGGACGACGTGGCACGCGGCTCCACGGGGGCGCCCCGTAACACGCCAGATCCTGATGTCCCCGCCGCCGGCGGGGACATCAGGACGGCTCAGACGCAAGACACTCAGGAACGGGGACCTCGCCATCGGCAGAGTCGGCCGGGCAGCCCTCAGACATCACCAGACCAAGGCAGACCGGGGAAGCCGCGGGGAGTAAACCGGCTGATCGCCATCATCTGCGGCAGGCGAACCAAGTGGGTCGTCGTCGCGTTCTGGCTCCTGGTCGTCGTGGTTTTGGGATCGCTGGCCGGCAAGCTGCAAGGCGCGGAGAAGAACGACGCCTCCTCGTACCTGCCGGCATCGGCCGAATCGACCCAGGAACTCAACGAGCAGTCCATCTTCCAGTCCAAGAACTACAACCCGGCCCTGGTCGTCTACGTACGCGACAGCGGGATTACCCAGGCCGACCTGGCCAAGGCGGATGCGGACGCGCGGTCCTTTGCCTCGCTGGGCGTGGTGGACGGGCGGGTTGCGCCGCCCACGGTGTCCAGCGACCACAAGGCGATCGAGACCGTCATCGGCTCGGACCTCGGCTACAACAGCGACCTGAGCGGCTTCATCACGACCGTACAGAACACCGCGACCACGAATGCCGACGGGCTCAGGGTCTACATCGGCGGGCCCGCTGCGAGCGCGAACGACGAGCTCAAGATCTTCAAGGGGATCGACTCCACCCTGCTGTACGCGGCTCTGGGCGTGGTCATCGTGCTCTTGCTGCTGACCTATCGAAGTCCGGTGCTCTGGGTGCTGCCGATCATTTCTGCGGGCGTGGCCCTGACCGTCTCCGAGGCGGTCATCTACCTGCTTGTCCAGCACGCCAACCTGACCGTCAACGGGCAAAGCGGGGGCATCTTGGTCGTGCTGGTCATCGGCGCGAGTACCGACTATGCGCTGCTTCTGGTGGCCAGGTACCGGGAGGAGCTACGCAGGCACTCCGACCGGCACCAGGCCATGGCGATCGCCCTGCGACGGGCTGGGCCGGCCATCATCGCTAGCGGGCTGACCGTCGTGGCCGGGATGCTCTGCCTGCTGGCCGCTCAATCCAACGACATCTCTGGCCTGGGCCCGGTCGCGGCCATCGGCGTCGGAGTCGGCCTGATCGCGATGATCACCCTGCTGCCCGCGCTGCTGGTCGTCTTCGGCCGGTGGATCTTCTGGCCGGTCAGGCCGAGGTACGGTTCCCCGGAACCGACCAGCCGCGGAATATGGTCACGAGTCGGCCAGGCCATCAGCCGCAACCCGCGTGGCGTGTGGGTGGTGACGGCCATCCTGCTCGCCGCTGGCTCGCTCGGCCTGATCGGCTTCAAGTTCGGCACGCTCACTACCGCCCAGTCGTTCCGCGGCACCCCGGCCTCGGTCACCGCGCAGAACGTCCTGGCCAAGTACTTCCCGGCCGGTTCCGGCGAGCCCGTCCAGGTGATCTCCACCGCCGCGAGCGCGGGCACGGTCAGGACGGCGCTGGCCGATACGCCCGGCATCGCGTCCGTCACGCCTCCGGTAACCAAAGACGGCCTGTCCTTCTTGCAGGCGACGATGATCCCGGCGCCGGACAGCCCGGCCGCCTACACGCTCGTCGACAAGATACGGACCACCGTCCACGCCATCCCTGGCGCTGCCGCGAAGGTAGGAGGCGGCACTGCCGTCAACAAGGACGTGGAGGCGGCCGCGGCTCATGACCGGGACGTGGAAATTCCGCTGATCCTCGGCGTGGTACTGCTCATCCTCGGCATATTGCTCCGGGCGATCGTGGCGCCGCTCGTGCTCATCGGTACCGTCGTGCTCTCGTTCGGCGCGGCGCTGGGCATTTCCTCGCTGTTCTTCAGCCACGTGTTCGGGTTCGCAGGCGCCGACACGTCGGTGCCGCTGTTCGTCTTCGTGTTCCTGGTGGCGCTCGGCATCGACTACAACATCTTCCTGATGACCCGCATACGGGAGGAGTCGATCAAGCACGGGACCTGGCGCGGTGCCCTGGCTGGCCTGGCCGCCACCGGTGGCGTCATCACCTCGGCGGGCCTGGTCCTGGCCGGCACGTTCGCGGTGCTGGGCACGCTGCCGCTGGTCGAATTCACCGAGATCGGGTTCGCGGTGGCACTGGGCGTGCTGATAGACACGATCATCGTCAGGTCGGTCCTCGTGACTGCGCTGACCTTGGATATCGGCCGACACATGTGGTGGCCGAGTGCACTCGCGCACCCGGAAGGCAGGTCAGTGACGGACGGGACCTAGAATGTGGGTTCGTGGAGGGTGACCGGGTAACGCGGACAGCAGCGTGGCGGTGCTGAGCCGCCCGGTTGCCGGGCGGCTCGTCGTCCGCACCGTGCCCGTCCCCGATCCGGGGGATCTCCTCGCACAGCTACCGCGGCCGGACGCGGTCGCCTGGGTTCACCGCGGTGCTGGCCTGGTCGGCTGGGGCGAGGCGGCCCGGGTCACGCTGCCTGCCGGCGAGGACAGGTTCACCGCCGGGGAGAAGTGGCACCGGTCCTTGTTCGACGCCGCGGACATCGACGACGGGGTACGGGTGCGCGGTACGGGGCCCGTCGCGTTCGGCACATTCACCTTCGACGCGTCGTCGGAGGGATCGGCGCTGATCGTCCCGCGCACCCTGCTCGGCCGGGATGGCCGCGGCCTCGCCTGGGTCACCACCGTGACCGAAGGCGGTCAGCCGACCCCCGAAGACTGGCCCTTCGGGGAACCTGTCGTCCCGGTCCAGGCCCCGGCCAGGGTCCGCTGGCACGACGGCAGCCTGCCTGCGCCCCAGTGGGAGCAGGCGGTAGCCCAGGCCGTGGCCGCGATCAAGGCGGGCAGTTTGCGCAAGGTGGTCCTGGCCCAGGACCAGTTCGCCACCGCCGCCCACCCCATCGACCCGCGGGTCCTGCTCCAGCGGCTGGGCGTCCGCTATCCCGAGTGCTACACCTACGCCTGCGACGGCATGATCGGGGCCACCCCCGAACTGCTCATCCAGCAGTCCGGCCGCGAGGTCAGCGCTCTGGTGCTGGCCGGCACGGCGCCGCGCGGAGGCGACCCGGCCGAGGACGAGGCGCTCGGCACCGGGCTGCTGGCCTCGGCCAAGGACACCGAGGAACACGCCTACGCGGTCACCTCGATGCGTGACACGCTGGGGCCGCTCTGTGACGTGCTCGACGTCGAGACGCGGCCGTCCCTGCTGAAGCTGCCGAACCTGCAGCACCTAGGCACCAGGGTCCACGGCACGCTCGCCGCGGACGGCGCGCCCCGCTCGGCGCTGGCCCTGGCCGCGGCGGTCCACCCCACCGCCGCAGTGTGCGGTACGCCCACCGGCGCCGCATTCGAGCTCATCCGCGAGCTCGAGCACATGGACCGGGAACGCTACGCCGGACCGGTCGGCTGGGTGGACGCCGACGGCAACGGCGAGTGGGGCATCGCGCTGCGCTGCGCGCAACTATCCGGCCGCACCGCCCGCCTGTTCGCTGGCTGCGGCATCGTCGCGGGTTCGGATCCCGCTGCTGAGCTCGCCGAGGCCCAGGTCAAGTTCCGCCCCATGCGCGGCGCCCTGGAAGGCTGAGGACCGCTTGACCTCGCCCCGGGCGCCGATAAGAGAACCCTTAATCTGAGGTCGCCCGCGCGGCGACCAGGACCTACAGTCGATGGGAGACAGATCGGCGTGCGCGTCCAGCGCGACAGGGAGGCTCCGGCAAGATGAGCGGCAACACCGAAGAGGTTCTCGGCGTTCTTCGCGAGGTTTGGGGCGCTCAGGGGCAGACCGCGGAGGACGTCGAGGAAGCCTGCGGTCCGACCAAGTCCTGCAAGCGGATGACCGACGTCGGCTTCGAGGGCCTCGCCGAGGAGACCGACGGCGACCTGCGACTGGCCTGGCGGACCCAGCTGGCCCGCGAGGGGAAGCTCAACCAGGACGCAGGCAGCGTGCGCGACCTGGTCATGGGGCCCGTATCCGGCTCCGAGTCCCGCTAGCCGCCGGACACGGACGGCGTGGAGAACGGCGGAGTGGAGGTCCCCGAGTCCGTCGGCGAGCTGACCGAGACCCTGCGCCAGGGCGGCTACCTGGCGGACCGCGGGCTGGCTACGGCGCTGTTCGTCTCGCTGTCGCTGAACCGCCCCATCCTGCTCGAAGGCGAGGTCGGGGTGGGCAAGACCGAAGTGGCCAAGGTCCTGGCGTCGGTCTTCGGCCGCAAGCTGATCCGGCTGCAGTGCTACGAGGGCATCGACACCAGCCAGGCGCTCTACGAGTGGGACTACGCCCGCCAGATGCTGCACATCCGGGCCCTGTCCGAGCACCAGGTGGCCGACCCCGACGCGGTCGACAAGCTATTCGGCCCGAAGTTCCTGCTGGAGCGGCCGCTGCTGGAGGCGGTCCGGACCGGGGATCAGGCGGTACTGCTAATCGACGAGATCGACCGCGCCGACGACGAATTCGAGGCGTTCCTGCTCGAGGTGCTGTCCGACTTCCAGATCAGCATCCCCGAGATCGGCACGATCAAGGCGGCGAGCCCGCCGCTGGTCGTACTCACCTCCAACCGCACCCGCGAGCTGCACGACGCGCTCAAGCGGCGCTGCCTGTATCACTGGATCGGCTACCCGGCCGCCGAACGCGAGGTCGAGATCGTCATGATCCGCGAGCCCGGCATCTCGGCGGCGCTGGCCCGTAGGGTCGTCGCCGCCGTCCAGCGGCTCCGGGAGCTCGACCTGGCCAAGCCGCCGGGCGTGGCCGAGACCATCGACTGGGCCCGCACTCTCGACTTCCTGGGCGAACCGGACCTGACCAACGCGCGGGATACGCTGGGGGCCGTGGTCAAGGACCGGGACGATCTCGAGGTGGTCCTGGACAACCTGCAGGAGATCACCTCCGGTGCCCGCGGCGCCTGAGCTGGAGCGCGTACCGTTCACCGGATTGCTGGTGACGTTCGCGGGCGAGCTGCGCGCGGCCGGCCTGGCCGTCGGCTCGGGCGACGTCCTGCTGTACTGTTCGGCGCTGAGCAGGCTGAACCCCGCCGACCTGGTGGACCTGTACTGGGGCGGCCGGGCCACGTTGGTGAACCGCCACGATGACATCGCCGTCTACGACCGGGTGTTCCGCCGGTTCTTCCTGGCGGCCGACGATGGGGCCAGCGATCCGCTGACGCTCATGCTGCGGGCCTCGGCGGAGGCGCAGGGCGCGCTGGCCATACCGTCCACCGAGCCGGGCGAGTCCGAACACGAGGACGACGCGATCCTGGGGTGGATGGCCTCGGACGTGGAGGCGCTCAAGCACAAGTCGTTCACCTCCTGCACGCCGGAGGAACTGGCGGCCCTGCGCCGGATCATGGCCCGGATCAAGCTGACCCCGCCGCGGCGCCGGACGCGGCGCAGCACGCCCGCCCGGACCGGCCCGCGGCCCGATCCGCGGCGGATGGTGCGGGAAACCCTGCGCATGCACGGCGAGCCGGCCCGGCTCTACTGGCGGCGGCGGAAGGTCCGGCTGCGGCCGCTGATCCTCATCCTGGACGTATCCGGTTCGATGGCCGACTACTCACGCAGCCTGCTGCAGTTCGCGCACTCGGCGGCCAGGTCAGCCGGGCGGGTCGAGGTATTCTGCTTCGGAACCCGGCTGACCCGGGTGACCGGGGCGATGGAGTGTCGGCGTCCCGATGAGGCGCTGGAGCGCGCCGCCCGGCTGTCGTTCGACTGGGACGGCGGGACCAGGATCGGCGACAGCCTGGACGCCTTCGTCCGGGGCTGGGCGCGGCGCGGTGTCTGCCGGGGCGGCATCGTGGTGGTCTGCTCCGACGGCCTGGACCGCGGGGATCCGGCCGTGCTCGCCTCGGCGCTGGAGCGGCTGTCCCGGCTGTGTCACCGGCTGGTGTGGCTGAACCCGCACAAGGGCGACGACCCGCGCTTCCGGCCCAGCACGCTCGGGATGATGATCGCGGCCCCGCACATCGACCTGCTGCTGTCCGGGCACGATCTGAGCAGCCTGGAGAAACTCGCTACCCTGCTGCCAGGGCTTGGTTAGCGACTGGCCCGCACCCTGCCGTGCCGCCGAATCCCTCTGTGCACCGAGGTGAGACGAGCAGAATGGGCGAAAACCTAGAAGATTTTGTTCAGGATCGAGCCGCACACTGACGTCACTCTGGAGGAACCTGATGCGAACAGGTAGCGGCCAAGCCGGCGATCCGGCCGCAGCCGGCCAGCAGGCCGGGCCGACTCTCAGCTCCCCGTCCGCTACCACCCGGCTGGTCGCTTGGCATGGCGACCTCGCTGGCTGGCTCGACCGGCTTGGCTGGCTCCGGACTCTGAGCGACTGGCTGACCGCCGTGCTGGGGCCAGTCCGTGAACGGCACCAGGACAATCTTGTCCTTGAGCTGCTGCATGGCGGCCGATGGGTTGGCCACCCGCTGCATCCAGCGCTCAGCGACCTGCCCATCGGGTTGTGGGCGGGCGTCATGGTGCTGGACGCTACGGACCGCGACCCGGCTCCCCGGCGCGGAATCGACGCCGCGGGCATGCTCAGCGCGGCCGGCATCATCGCCGCAGGCGCCACCGCCTTGACGGGCCTGAACGACTGGACCGTCAGCAACGATCAGGACCGTCGCGTCGGGCTCTTCCACGGCCTCCTCAACACGGCCGCCCTGGGCCTGCAAGGTGCCTCCCTGGGCACCCGGGTGGCCGGCCACCGCGGCACGGCGCGCGCTTTGGGCGCGGCCAGCTTCGCGGTCACGGCCGCGGCCGGTTACCTCGGCGGTCATCTCGTCTTCACCAAAGGCGTGATGGTCAGCCGGGTGGCGTGGGCCATCGAGCCGCGGCGGTGGACCCGCACGCTGCAGGAGGCCGATCTGCCGGACGACTCGCCGACCGCGGTCGTGGCCGAAGGCCGCCAGATCATGCTGTACCGCCACCGCGGCAGCCTCTACGCCATCGACAACATCTGCAGCCACGCCGGCGGCCTGCTCAGCCGCGGCCCGGTCGCAGACCTGACCGTGACCTGCCCGCTGCACGGATCCCGCTTCGCGCTCGCCGACGGCTGCGTGAGCCGTGGCCCGGCTAGCCAGCCGCAACCCGTGCTACCGACCCGGATCCGTAACGGCTGGATCGAGGTGCGCGGCAGCCAGCCGGCACCCCGGCGGCCGGCAAAAGGAAGGACACAGCCATGACCTACGTAGCCGTCGCTAACCTCAACGACCTGGAGGTCGGCGACACGATGCTCGTTGAGGAGCTGCGCGAACCCATCTGTCTCATCCGCCTCGATGATGAGGACGTCAGAGCGATCCACAACACCTGCACCCACCAGCAGCAACCCCTGCACGAGGGAACTCTCCAGGACGATGACACGCTGGTCTGCGCCGCCCACGCATCACGCTACGACCTGACCACCGGCGAGGCCGTCGGTGTGTTTGCCTGCGGCCCCATCCCGGTTTACGCATGCAAGATCGAAGACGATGCCATCTTCGTCGATATTGACCAGCAGCTGAACGACGCACCCCTCCCCGGTCCCCCAGCACCCGGGTCGCTGGGCGCGCGCTAACGCCGGGCAGGCCAACGATCAGGACGGCGCCTCGGTCCGCCAGTGGTTTACTAACCGGGAAGGCCAGTCAGGAGTGCGCGGTGAGATGGAGCGTGGGGATCGAGGCCGAGGCCGGCCAGGTGCTAACCCGTGAGCAGGTGGTCGAACTCGCCGACGCGGTCGCCGCGAGCGGTGGCGTGGCAAGCGGGATCGGCACCAGCCGGTACGGCGCGCGGCTGATCGTGCAGGCCGACAGCCACGAGGAGGCGGTGGCCAAGGCGACCGAGGATTTCACCCGGGCCGCGGCCACGGCGGGCCTGCCGCCCGGCCCGGTGGTGCGGACCGAGGCGGTCAGCGAAGAGGAGGAGGACCGCGAGCCATGATCCGGCTCGGGTCGCTGGCCGGCTACCCGTTCGAGGGCCCTCGCGTGCTGGCCGGGTGGACCCCGCCGCCGAGCGCGGCGGTCTACGTGATCGCGTACAAGCCCGATCCGGACACTAAGCCGGACCGGTACGCGGTCATCTATGTGGACCACTCCGACGACCTGACCGCGGAGCGGTTCCCGTTCCACCATCCCCGCGCGCACTGCTGGATCAAGCGCGCGGGATCGAAGTGGAAGGTCTACATCTGCACCTACGAGGTACCCGGCGGCAGCCGGGCGCACCGGGAGCACATCGCCAGGGAACTAACCGCGATTTACCGGCCCCAATGCAACGGCCAGCAGTTCGACCAAGCCTGGAAGGACCAGTGGATCGGCGAGACCACAGCATCCTCCCCCGGCCTGGCCGAGGACCCGGCGCGCCCAGGTCAACAGACCCGTCCGGCGGCGGGAAACGGAGGACGGGACGCCAACATCGCCGCGCGCCATGACATGACAAGCCGGCATCATCGCCCCGCGGGCGACGGCCAGACCTGAGAGGGGCCAGGCGACGATCGAGGCGACCAGCTCCCGAACGGGCGCCAGCTGGGCACAGAGTGGCTCAGCCAGATCCGAAACGAGGAGGGTCGGGTGGCCCGGGGCATCTCAGCCCCGGGCTCCCGCAGATTCCGTACGTGACAGTCTCCCGTCATACGGCTCTTCTCACCTTTTCCAGCAGAACTGCCTCTCCCACGCCCAGTGCCTGAACAGTCCGGGATCTCGATCGAGAAGCCCGGTCCACCAGGAACTGAAGCGCTTGTAGGAGCGCAGCCTCTTGTATTTCTTCCGCGCCCAGCGCGTCAGGTAGGTGTTGACGCGCCGCAGGAAGGGATACGAGTCCGACCGGTAAAACCGGCCGTAATACTCCATCCAGCCCGCCACGATGGGGTTGATCCATCCGGCGAGCTCACCAAGATCGTCCCCGGTGCGCATATGGATCCGCCAGGAGCGGACCCGCAGACCCATCGCCTTGAGTGCCTCCGCGCTGACCGCGGGCAGGAAGGACGTGAACGCCTTCCCATCCGGATACGTGGCCCTGCGGGGGCCGAACGTGTACCCCAGGAACGTGAACGACGTGTGCTCAGCCGAGCCGCACCGCCGGGAATCCTTGCAGTACACGACCCTGGTCTTGCCGGGATGCAGCCGCAGCCCGACTTCTTCCATCCTCTCGGCGAGCGCGGCCAGCACCTGACGTGCCTGCCGCTCGGTCGCGCAGTGCACCACCGCGTCATCCGCGTAGCGCTCGAACCTTCACGGCCGGGAACTCCCGTTCCAGCCAGGTATCGAACGCGTAGTGCATGAACAGGTTAGCCAGGACGGGTGAAACCGCTGAACCCTGAGGGGTTCCCCCGGTCCCGCTCCTCCAGGGTTCCGTCGGGCCGCTGGAGCGGGGCGGCAAGCCACCGCCGCACATACAGCAGCACCCACTTCTGGCCGGTGGTGATGTTGGCCTGCACCGCCTTGACCATGAGGTCCCACGGCACGCTGTCGAAAAACTTGGCGACATCAAGGTCGATCACCCAGTCTTTCTCCCAGCACCGCCTGCGGCACATCGCCAGCGCGTCCAGCGCGCCGCGCCGGGGCCGGTACCCGTAGGAGTCGCGATGAAAGATCGACTCCGTGCGGGCCTCCAGCGCCATCGCGGCCACCGTCTGCGCCACCCGATCCCCGACAGTGGGCACGCCAAGCGTCCTCGTGCCCCCCTTCTTAGGGATCTCAACCGCCATCACCGGAGGCGGAAAATAAGTCCCCGACGACATCCGGTTCCAGATCTTGTAGAGGTTGTTCCTCAGATCAGACTCGAACTCCTCGAGGGACTGCCGATCCACCCCGGCCGCGCCCTTGTTGGCCTTGACTCTCTTGTATGCCTCCCACACCAGCTGCTTCGGAATATCAAACGGCTTGTCCTGCGGTTCCGACATGCCCACCCGCTTCCTCCCAGGGCAGCCCCGGTTGTTCGCGCGACCAGATCGACAGATAAGCGGCCCCTTCGCTCCAGCCCCGGTTACCAGGGCTTCACCGCTACTACGAGCCGGTCCGCCAGCAGATGCCGCAACGGTACTCAGCGCCTCCGGTTTCCGCCGTACGGCGCGCTCCCTCTCGCCCCCCGCGCCTTCCGGCGCCAGGGCGGCAGTGTCGGCATCCGCCTTCCCACGTTCCATGCAGAAGCCGCAGACCGGACTCGCGCCGCCTCCATGCCGGACACCGCCTGGCCAGTAAACGGGTTCCCGCCAGGCTCATCCCGGACCCATTTAACCGATCCGGTTCTGATGTCAGCTGCTTGTTTCGACACGTCGTCAGCGGTTCGCTCACGCTCGCCTTCCCGGTCCCCACCTGACGCATTTTCCTGCGCCTTTTCCCCAACGCTCACCACGACGGTCTTCAGCCAACGCAGCTTGAGGCGGTTTGACATCACCCCCCGCAGGGCGACGCCGAAGGGCCAGACCTTCATCTCCTGCACAGCACCGCATCCAGCAAGGTCTCCTACACCACAACCTCACCTTCAGCGCTCGTGGCGCACTTAAACGGCAAGCTGAGATTAAGCGGCCCGGGGCCTGCCGTCCAGGTGCCTAGCGCAGCAGATCGGCGGTCCAGTGCGCCGGGTCGGGTCCGATGGGACGGAGCTTGCGGGCCACAGTCAGCACGTCGGCTGAGTTCGGAGGAAACTCCACGAAGGCGGTCATGACGCTCAGTCGCAGCCCGCGCCAGCCGGGGATGCACACTCGGTCAGCACCGGGCGAGTTTTCCAGGACCGCGGCGACTCCGTCGACTGTCACGTGCTGGACGCCTTCGGTCGGGCACGGCCAGTCGCTGTGAGCGGCCGGAGTGAAGTCGACGTCGAGATAGTCGACGCGGGCCGCGTCGGACGGCCCGTTGCTGACTTCCAGGGTCTGGACCACGGGCAGGCCGGCGAGCAGGGTGTAGTCGACATTTGATACCCGCCACGGCGCCGCCAGGCCGGAAATCCAGTAGGGGAATCTGATCGGCGCGATCTGACCGTACCGGAGGCCCGCGGCGACCCGCAGGACCACGGCGCGCTCGTTCCCGGTCGGCGGCCAGGGCGAGATCGCCGGCCAGGACAGCACGGACCAGGCGCCAGGGGCGTACTCCCAGGTCAGGCTGGCGGTCCTCAGCCAGTACGCGCGGTGCCCGTGCACGTCGGGCGCCCGGCTCAGCACCGGCTGCGACGAGTCATAGGCGCTGCACACCTCGGCGTGGCCGACGTGACATATCCCGGTGGGGTATACGAACAGCTGGATTATGGTGTTGCTGCCGGAAAACGCGTCCAGGAGAAGCTGCGCCGGGCCCGAGCGCGACATCGTGCCGCCTCTGACGCCGACCTCGAAGCCGGGCGGCAGCCAGCCGAACTCCGCGTACGGCACCAGCGGGTTGAACCGGGCGGGCGCGGCTGGGCCACCGGTTGGCTGCTGGTCCGGCCGCTGGGCCGACGGCTGGGCAGGCACCAGCAGCACCGCGACTACAGCGGCCACCGCCCCCGCGGCCAGCAGGACCGAGACGCCCGCTCGCACCCGCCGCCAGCGGCGCCCGCGCCGCCCGCGGGCGATCGCCGCGTCGAGGTCGATCCGGGTCGGCGGCGGCTCGGTATCCGCCAGCCGGTTAAGCAGGGTCCGCAAGCCTGCCTCATCCACGATCAGATCCCCCTCCCCAGGCTGGTTCCAGCATCCGGCGCAGGGCCGCCAGGCCCTTCGAGGTCTGGCTCTTAACCGTTCCGGCCGAGCAGCCGAGCACGGCCGCGGACTGTTCGACATCGAAGTCGCAGTAGAACCGCAGTACGAGCGTGGCCCGCTGACGCGGCGGGATCGCGGCCAGTGCCTCCCGCACGTCCAGCACGGCGTCCGGGTCCGCGCCGGCCGCGACGCCGTCGGCCTGCGCGGATCCGGGCAGCAGCACGCGGCGGAACCAGGGGGAGCGCCGCTCGCTGAGGAAGGTCCGGACCAAGATGGTCCGGACGTAGGCGTCGATGTTGTCCATCCGGGCCGCGCGCGGCCAGTACGTGTACAGCCGGGTCAGGGTGGCCTGCACCAGGTCATCCGCCTCGTGCCAGTCCTGGCACAGCAGATAGGCCAGCCGCCGCAGCCACGCCAGCCGCCCTTCGACGTACTCCACGTAATCGACCTGGGGCTCGCTCACTCGCCGCCGCCCTGTCTTTCCGTCACATCACATTAAATGCGCCCGGGCCACAGGTCGGTTGCCCGGGCCCACCCGGATCGCCACGGCGCTGGCCGGGATCCAAGCTTGTTTCAACCTCTGAGGTCTTTGTCCGCTGGTTTTGTCCGGTGGACCTGGATCATCATCGCCTGCTACGCCCAGCTGTATCTCGCCCGCTACCTCGCCGCCGACATCCGCCTGCCCTGGCAACGACCCTGCCCGCCCGGCCGGCTGACCCCTGCCCGGGTCCGCCGCGGGTTCCGCAACATCCGCCAGGCACTCCCGGATCTGGCCAGCGCGCCGAAACCCGGCAAACCCGGCCCTGGACGGCCGCCCGGATCCAAGAACCGCCGCCCGGCCACCCGCCCTGACGTGGGTAAGACCATCAAGCGCGACGAGCCCAAGAAGAAAACCCGCAGGCAGAAAGGTTAAACAAGAAGCTAAGGGATTGCGACGACCACCTTGCCACTGACGCCGCCCCGCGCCAGCAGGTCATAACCGCGGCGGAATTCCGCCAGCGGTACGACGGCGGCGACCCGGACCGTGAGGTCCCCGGCGGCGGCCCGTTCGGCGAGCGGCCCGAGCGCGGCCGCATCGGGCTGGACCTGGACCGCCTGAGCCGAGATGCCCCGCTCGGCCGAGGGCACTGCGCCCGGCTGGGTAGTCACGTACGCCCCGCCGTCGCGCACGTCGGCCAGGGCGGATTGCAGCCCGATCGTGTCGAGGCAGGCGTTGAACCCGTCGGGCCAGCCCTGGCGCAGCTCGTCCGCCAGTCCGTCCCCCGTGCTTACCGTGGCCTCCGCCCCGAGCGCGTGTGCCTGCGCAGCATCGGATTCGCGCACCGCCGCTACCACCCGGGCGCCCCTCGCCCGGGCCAGTTGCGCCGCCATCCCGCCCACCATTCCCGCTGCCCCGGCCACCAGCACCAGATCACCCTCGGACACCTTGGCCGCCTCGTTGAGCAGCCTGGCGGTAAGCGCGGTGACGGGGAGCGCGGCTCCCTGGGCCCAGTCCAGGCCGTCGGGCAGCGGCGCCAGCAGCACGGCCGGCATCGCGATCTGCTCCGCCAGGGCCCCTACACCCATCCACGGCTGGGCGGTGAATCCGAGGACGCGGCGGCCATCGGCGGTCTGCCCGGCGAAATCCCAGCCCTGCACCTGCGGGAACGCGGTCGAGCCGCCGAGCTGCTGGAAGTAGCCGTCGGCCGCGGACAGATCCCACGGCCCGAGCGCCACCGCGCGCACGCTCACCACCTCCTCGCCCTCCCCCGGAGTGGGTTCGGGCAGGTCAGCGAGCTCTAGAGCCTCCAGGCCACCGAACGATGTCAGGGTCACGGCGCGCATGGGGCCATCCTCGCATGACCCGGGGCGGGGCCGCAGGCCGCCGCGCGGTTCGGCTCGCTACCGGTCGGCCCGGAAGCCGACCGCGTCGAGTAGGCGCGAGCGGCGCGTCCCTGACGCGGGCCGGGCCGGCTCGGGTACCGCGGGCGGCTCCGGCCTAGGAGTGACTCCGGTCACGATGTCCTCGGCCATGCCGTAGAGCAGCGGCAGGGCGCCGGCCACCACGCCGCCGGTCTCGTTGATGTGCTCCACCCCGGGCCTGATGAGCTTGGCGTGGCCCACGATGGTCTGCACGATCTCGGCGCACTCCTCCAGGTTCCCGGCGATCCGGGTGAGCAGGGTGCCCACCCAGAACAGGTAGAACGCCAGCCCGGCGATCAGCAGCAGGACGTCGATGACCGTCCAGACGACCAGGCCCGTCATGACTTGACCTTTCCCAGTACGCGGCCGAGGAACAGGTGGTGCTGCAGGCCTTCGGCCAGGACCGCCTCGACGCCGCCCGCGACCTGCGGGATCAGCACGGTGTCGGCGGTGTTCGCCGCCGCCGCGTTGAGCGTGTCCCGCACCGTGACGACCCGGCGGTCGATGACCTTGACCAGGTAGATGAGCAGGCTAAGCAGGGCGGCGACCGCCACGACCACGACCAGGCCCAGGATGTTCGCGATCGTCCACAGGTTGTGCTCGGTGGACGACATGGCCAGCGTATGGTGCATCGCTACCCTCCCAGCCGGGCGCGGCCGCGCTGCAGGCCGCCGATGATGATTGTGGCGTGCTCGATGGTGGTACGCAGCGCGCCGAGCGGGGCGGTGTTGTGCACCGCGTCGGTCAGCGCGTCGTTGATCTTGGGTGCCTCGTTGCCGATCGACCGGGCCAGCAGCAAGATCGGCACGACCAGGGCCACCACGACCAGCACGATGATGATGCCGATGGTGTAGCCCACCACCCAGCCGGTGGTGCTGTACCCCGCGGCGAGGACATGCGCATCCATGGACGGCCTCCTAGACCGTTTCGCAGAAGTCGCGGACCGGCTTGAGGCTGGCGTTGACCGCGGTCAGCCGCTCCGGCACCGTGCTGGTGAGCTGGGCGACGGCCTGGACTCCCCCGGTGGTGGCGACGAGCGTCGCGCGTACCGCCCTCAGGTGGAAGATAACCCGTAGCAGGCCTACCGCGGTGATGGCGATGATCAGCGCGGCGACGATCAGTGTGAACCAGGCAGCGGCTGGCATGGCCGTACTCCCTTTCTTAGCCGAGCAGCTTGGCGACGGAGCCCGCGTACCGGACCGCGCCGACGGAGACTTCCTTGACCGTCTCGTCGGTGACGGCCAGCGCCTCGGGCAGGCCGTTCAGCTCGCCGATGAGGGCGACGCCGCCGGCCAGGACGTTATCGGTCGCGGCCCGGATCCGCTCCACCGCCGCGAGGACGCGGTTAAGCAAGAAGATCACCACAGGCAGGACCACGACCAGCAGGATGACATTTCCGATCCACCACAGGACCATGACTGGTGCTCCTTTCCTCAGCTCGCTCTATCTCTTTTGCTCGCTTACGGGGCCCCACCCACCTCCCCTGCCCCCTTCACTGCGTCGCCTTGCTGGTCTGGCCGCCTTCGGCGGCGGGCCCTCGTCGCTCCTCCGTCGCTCCTCAGTCCAGGCAACGCCGCGCCCCTTCAGCTCGCGGGCTGGTAGGGCAGGAAGAACCGGCGGAACACCCGGCTCAGGGCCATCACCGCGGCTCGCAGGCCCAGGGTGAAACCTCGGGCCGGGGCGGCGCTGGCCGCCGCGATCTGCTCGGCCGACTCGCCGCGCTCGATCCGCTCGATCCGGTCCTGCATGTTCGCGGAGAAGTCGCGCATCAGCACGGCCGTGACGTCGCTGATCATCCCGCGGCCGTACTGGGCCGCCGCACCGGACAGCTGCAGGTCCTGGGTGACGCCCACCTTGGTGCCCCGGCCGGCCCGGGTCAGCGTCGCGCTGACGACCATGTTGGCCTGGCCCCGGCCCTTCTCGTCGGCGCCGCTGGCGTGCACCACGACCCGCTTGGCCGCCTCGTCGCGCTCGGTGATGTCGGCGGTGCCGGCGAACCGCAGCCGGACCGGGCCCATCCGGACGGCGACCGTGCCCTTGTACTTTTCGCCGCCGAGATCCTCGGTCAGCTCGGCGCCCGGCAGGCACGCCGCGACCTGGGGGATGTTCTCGAAGAACTGCCAGACCTTCTCGACCGGCTCAGCGACCTCGAACTCGTTCTTGATCAGCATCGGGTCTCTTTCTTGGTGTAAGCGTCAGGGTCCTGCTCGAACGCCTGGCGGCAGCCTGCGCAGCAGAAGTAGTGCTCGGCGCCGTCGTGCCGCAGTGCCAGCCCGGGGGGACGACCCCCCCTGTCCCCCCCGCTAGGGGACCGGCTGGACGCCGTGGCCACGGTCATCCCGCAGACCGGGTCGACCGCCTCGGCGGGCCGGTCCGCGGCCTTGCGCCGGCCTGGCTTGGCCGAGGCGCCAGCCCCGGCTCCGGTCCCGGCTCCGGTCCCGGATCCCGGCAGCGCGCCGGAGGCGCGGAGCTGGACCAGCTCAGCGAGGATGGCCACCGCGATCTCCTGGTGCGTGGTCTTGCCCAGGTCCAGCCCGGCGGGCACCTTGACCCGGTCCAGCTCCTGCTGGGGCACGCCCCGGTCGGCCAGGTAGCCGAGGACCGTCGCCCCCCGGCGCCGCGAGCCGACCAGGCCCAGGTAGGCGGGGTGGGCGGCGACAGCGCGGGTGAGCACGTCTTCGTCGTCGTGTCCCTGGGTGGCTACCACGACCATGGACCGCTCGTCCGCGCTGTCGGTGACGAAGTCCGGGCCGTCGACCAGGTCGGTCCGCCAGCCGAGCGCCCGGGCCAGGCTGGCCAGCGTCCGGGCCATCGGGGAGCCGCCGATGACGACCAGGTGCGGTACCGGGACGACCGGCTCGATGTAGATCTCCAGGGCGCCCTCGCTCTGGCAGGAGATCGGGATGACGGTCATGCCGTCCGGGACGGTCCCGCCGAACTGCTCCGGCGTGCCGAGCAGCAGCAGCCGGGCGGTGCCCTCGGCGATCACCCGCTGCGCCTCGCGGATCACCACCGGCTCGGCGCATGCGCCGCCGATCCAGCCGTGCAGCTCGCCGTCGGCGGTGATGACCGCGCGTGCGCCGGGCTGGCTGGAGGACGGAGGCTGGCGCCAGACCACGGTCGCGAGCGCGAACGCCTGCCCGCGCCGGGTCAGCTCGCCCATCTCCTCCAGGACGTCCATGCCTTCCATGCTCACTCCGCCGCTCAGTCGTCCGACCGCACCGGCGGGGCGCCGGAAACGTCACGGTGGTAGGTGATCGCCTCCCACACCCGGTCCGGGAGCAGCGGCATGTCGATATTGCGGACGCCCATCCCCGACAGCGCGTCCATGACCGCGTTGACGAAGGCGGCCGGTCCGCCCACCGCGGCGCACTCGCCGATGCCCTTGGCGCCGATCGGGTGGTGCGGGCACGGGGTCACGACCTCGCTGTGCAGCTCGAAGCCGGGTGTCTCCCAGGCGGTGGGGATCAGGTAGTCCATGTAGTTCGAGCCGACGCAGTTGCCGTCGGCGTCGAACGTGATGAACTGCATATTGGCCATCGCGTAGGCCTCGGTGAGCCCGCCCATGATCTGGCCCTCGACGATCATCGGGTTGATCCGGACGCCGCAGTCGTCTACCGCCACCGTCTTCAGCACATCCCAGACGCCCGTTTCCGGGTCGACCTCGACGGTGATGATGTACACCGCGAACGGCCAGGTGAGGTTCGGCGGGTCGTAATAGGCGGTGTTCTCCAGGCCGGGCTCCATGCCATCCGGCATGTTGCTGTACGCGGCCATCGCGCACTCCTGGATGGTTACGCCGCGGTCAGGGGCGCTGCGGACGTAGAACCGGCCGAGCTCCCACTCGACATCCTCCTCGGACACCTCCAGCAGGTGCGCCGCCAGCTTGCGGGCCTTGGCGCGGATCTTGCGGGACACCATCGCCACGGCGGCCCCCGCGACCGGGGTGCTCCGGGAGGCGTAGGTGCCCATGCCGAACGGCGCCGTGTCGGTGTCGCCTTCCTCGACGACGATGTCATCGGCCGGGATGCCGAGCTCGTGGCTGACGATCTGAGCCCAGGTCGTCTCGTGGCCCTGGCCCTGGCCCCGGGCGCCGGTCCGGACGATGGCCTTGCCGGTCATGTGCACCTTGAGGTCGGCCGAGTCGAACATCTTGATGCCGAGGATGTCGTACTCGCGGCTGTTCCCCGCGCCGAGCGGCTCGGTCATGGTCGAGATCCCGAGCCCGAGCAGCCGGCCGCGCTTCCTGGCTTCGGCCTGCTCGCGACGGAAGTCCTCGTAGCCCACCGCCTTCAGCCCGACGTCCAGGCACTTGGCGTACTGGCCGGAGTCAGTAAGGAAGCCGAACGGGGTCCGGTGCGGGAAGTCATCGTCCCGGACGAAGTTCATCCGCCGGAACGCGGCCTGGTCCATGCCCAGGTCGTCCGCCGCGGCCTGCACCATCCGTTCCTGGAAGAACATCGCCTCGGTGACCCGGAACGAGCAGCGGTAGGCCACTCCGCCCGGCGCCTTGTTGCTGTAGGTACCGCGGTCGGACAGGTGCGCGACCGGGATGTCGTAGGCGGCGAACGCCGAGTGCAGCAACCCGATCTTGAACTTGCTCGGCTGGGCGTCGGAGAAGAACGCGCCATGGTCGGAATCGCAGTGCATCCGCACCGCGAGGATCTTGCCGTCCCGGCGCAGCGCCATCTCGCCGTCCAGGTAGATGTCGCGGGCAAAGCCGGTGGAGATGAGGTTGCCGGTCTTGTCCTCGATCCACTTCACCGGCCGCTCGAGCAGGATCGAGGCCAGGATCGAGCAGACGTACCCCGGGTAGACAGGGACCTTGTTGCCGAAGCCGCCGCCGATGTCCGGGGAGATGATCCGGATCATGTGCTCGGGCAGCTCGGCGACCAGCGCCACCGCGGCCCGGATGATGTGCGGCGCCTGGGTGGTCATGTACACGGTGAGCTTGGAGGTGGCCCGGTTGAAGTCCGCGATCGAGCCGCAGCACTCGATCGGAGACGGATGCGAGCGGGGGTAGTGCAGCTTGAGCTTGGAGATCACGTCGGCCTGCTCGAAGGCCCGGTCGGTGCCGGCGGCGTCGCCGACTTCCCAGTCGAAGATGACGTTGTCCTGCTGGTTCTCCTTGTCGTCCCGGATGACCGGCGCGCCCTCGGCGACCGCCTGCTCCGGGTTGACGATGACCGGCAGCGCCTCGTACTCGACCTCGATGGCCTCGCACGCGTCCTTGGCGATGTAGGGGTCGTCGGCGATGACGCAGGCGACCTCCTGGCCCTGGAACCGCACCTTGTCGGTGGCCAGCACGGCCTGGGTGTCGTAGGAGAGCGTCGGCATCCAGGCCAGGTTCCGGGTCGCCATCATCTCGCCGGTCAGGACCAGGTGCACGCCGGGAATGTCCCACGCCTTGCTGGCGTCGATCGAGACGATCCGGGCGTGCGCCAGCGGGCTGCGCAGGATCTCCATGTGGAGCATGCCGGGCAGGGTGATGTCGTCGGTGTAGTTGCCCTTGCCGCGGATGAAGCGGTTGTCCTCGACCCGCTTGCGGCTCGCACCCAGCCCGCCGATCTTGATCTCGTCTAGTGCCTGTGACACGTCATGCCTCCCCGGACTCGGACCCGCCGACCCTGAGCTTCGCGGCCGCCCACAGCACCGACTTGACGATGTTCTGGTAGCCGGTGCAGCGGCACAGGTTGCCGGACAGCGCCCACCGCACGTCCTCCTCGGTGGGGTGCGGATTGGCGTCGAGCAGTGCCTTGGCGGCCATCATCATGCCCGGCGTGCAGAACCCGCACTGCAGCCCGTGCTCCTCCTTGAAGCCCTCCTGCAGCGGGTGCAGCTCGCTGGCCGTGGCCAGGCCCTCGACCGTGCTGATCTCATGGCCGTCGGCCTGCACAGCCAGCATGGTGCAGGACTTCACCGGGCGGCCGTCGACGAGCACCGTGCACGCGCCGCAGTTGGTGGTGTCGCAGCCCATGTGGGTGCCGGTCAGCCCGAGTCCGCGGCGGATCAGGTGGGACAGCAGCAGCCGCGGCTCGACCTCGGCGATCATCTTCTGGCCGTTGATGGCGAACTTGATCCGGCGGGCCGGGATGTCGCTCGCGGCCTGGCCGTCCTGGTCCTCGTACACGATGGTCATGGTTACGCTGCCCTTTCCGCCGCCGCGTCTGTCCGGCTCAGCAGGCGCACGACGAACGTGCGCACCATGTGCCGCTTGTATTCGGCGCTGCCGCGATGATCGGTCCTCGGCCGGGCGGCCTGCGCCGCGAGGTCAGCCGCCTGAGCGATGCTCTCGGCGGTCAGCGGCCGCCCGGTCAGCGCGGCGGCGGCCTCGGTGGCCCCGATGGTGGAGCCGCCCACTCCGGTCAGCGCGATGCCCGCCCGGGTCACGGTCTCACCGCTCGTCTCCAGCGCGACCGCGACCCCGACGGTCGCGAAGTCACCCACGCGGCGCTCGAGCTTGAGGTAGCCGCCGGAGCGGGTTCCCTGGGCCGCCGGGATCACGGCCTCGACCGCGATCTCGTCTTGGTCCAGGACGTTCTGGAACGGCCCGGTGACGAAGTCGGCGAGCGGAATCGCGCGCATGCCGCGCGGGCCGCGGGCCACCACCGAGCCGCCCAGGGCCAGCACCACCGAGGCCCAGTCGCCCTGCGGGTCGGCGTGGCACAGCGAGCCGACCAGCGTGCCTCGGTTGCGCACGATCGGGTCGGCGATCAGCGGGGCAGCCGAGGCCATGGTCGGCTGGGTCGTCTTGAGCAGGTCCGAGCGCTCCAGGTCGACGTGGCGGCACAGCGCGCCGACGCGCAGCGTGCCGTCCGGGTCAGTCCGGTGGTAGTCCAGGCCGGGCACGTTGTTGATGTCGACGACCAGCTCTGGGGAGGCGAAGCGCAGCTTCATCAGCGGGACCAGGCTCTGCCCGCCGGCCAGCACCTTGGCGTAGTCCCCGCCGTCGTGCAGCAGGCCGATCGCCTCGGCGAGGGAACGCGGCGCCTCGTAACGGAACCGCGACGGATACATAGATCCTCCAGGTGTCGCAGTGGATTCGGCCGGCCTACGGCTCGGATTCGGGGTCGGGCACGGCCGTCGGGAGCGAATCCTCCTCGGGATCCGGACGGGGCCGCTGATGCGGCGGCCACGGTCCCGCGACCGGCTGGCCGGCGACCTTGAGGTAGTCGATCAGCTCGGGCCAGGCCCACACGGTCGGGCTCTTCCCGGTTTTGGGAGCGTGCTCGATCAGCTCGTAAAGCCGCGGGTTGCCGCGGCTGTGGCCGTCGGATTCGATTCGCATACTGAATACTCCCGGCGCTGGACAATAGTGACGGGTGACCGCCAGTTGTGACCGTCAACATGATCCGCTTGGCCGCGCCGGCCCGCAATACGCGAATAAGCTCTTGCTTAAGGGAGCCCTTTTTCGGGCGTCTTGGCTGGTCCTAGGTCCTAGCTCCAGATCGTGACGTATACCGGGGGCCGGAACCGGGACGGCGGGACCCCGCCGGTCGGCGAGCGCATCAGGTGCATGGCTTCCGGTGTGCTCAGGTAGCGGCGGAACGAGCTGGCCGCCGTGCTCCGGTGCTGCCGGTCCAGGAGGGTGACGTGCCAGCAGGCGTCCATCCGGCATCCGGGCGAGTCGACGCGGGACAGCTCACCGCGGCGCAGCCGCTGGGCGACCAGGTGCTCGACCGCGGGCGCCACCCCCGTCCCGTCGGCGGCCGCGGCCCAGGCCGCGGTCTGGTTGGGGAAGACCCTGACCCGGCTCTCGGGGATGCCCAGGCCGGACAGCATCTGGCCGGTCTCGCTGTCCGGGTCGGTACCGGACGGGTCCACGAACCACAGCCACTGCCGGGGACCGCCGCGCAGCCGGGACTGGCCTGCCGTCACGACCACGAGCTGGTACTTGAAGATCGGCTCGGTGACCAGAGTCAGGGCGGGATCGTCCGGCATCGCGGACGAGATCGCCACGTCCGCGAGCCGGTTGGCGATCAGGACGCTCATTTCCTTGGTCACCGCGACGCCGGCCGACACTTCGACGGAGCCGGGGAAGCGCTTGCTGAATGCCTCGGTCAGCGGGCTGATCAGGAACTCGGCAGCGGTGGAGCTGGACACCACCCGCAACTGTTCGGGTGCGCCCTGCGCAGCGCGGACCGCGGCGTGCGCTTCGGCACCCAGCACGACGATCTGCGAGGCGGTGGCGAGCAGCCGGGTACCGCCCGCGGTCAGGGTCATGCCGACCGGCCCGCGGGTGACCAGCTGATCACCCAGGTGCAGCCGGAGCGCCGACAGGGCCTGGGAGACGGCCGACTCACTGACGCCGAGCGCGTTGGCCGCGGCGGTCACCGAGCCGAGCCGGGCCACCAGGACGAACGCGTTCAGCTGGGTAAGCGTCATGGCACGCTCATTATGCCCGCTGGCCGGACAAAGCATGACCATCGCCGAACCGCTCCCGAGGGCTCATTCGGACCCGGACGTCGACGGCGCTAGACCGCGGCCGACCGGATGGCCGCGGTGGCCGCCTCGCGCAGCCGCCTGCGCAGTGCGGCTCCGTCCGCGCGGCTGGTCTGCGCCTCCACGATCCGCAGGCCCGTGCCCGCCAGCGCCTTGCCCAGGTCCTCGGGCTGGTCCAGACGCTGGTAGGGCAGGCCGAACGCGGCGGCCAGGTGGTCCAGGCGGGCGCCGTGCGGAGTTCCGAACAGCCGTTCGAACGAGCCGGTGAACGCGGCCTGCTCGAGGGTGGAGAAGATGCCGCCGCCGTCGTTGTTGACCACGACCAGGCACAGGTCGGGCCGCGGCTCGGTCGGCCCGAGGGCCAGGCCGGGCGCGTCGTGCAGGAAGGCCAGGTCCCCGATCAGGGCGAAGGCCGGGCCGGCGTGGGCCAGCGCGGCCCCGATCGCCGCCGACACGGTGCCGTCGATGCCGCTGGTCCCCCGGTTGGCCATGACGCGGACGTCGGCGCGGGTGACGGCGTGAAAATCGATATCCCGAACGGGCATACTGCTTGCGGCCCACAAAAGTGCGTCCTCCGGGAGGCCGAGGACCAGATCCCGGGCCAGCCGGGGCTCGGTCAGCCGGTCCTGTTCGTCCAAGACGGCGTCCACCGCGCGCCGCGCCGCGGTATCGGCCCGCTGCCACGCGTCCAGCCAGGGCGTCGTCCTGGCGGGCGTGCCGCTGAGCCGGACACCCGCAGCGACGTCGGTGGCGGCCCGCTGCGGGTCCGCCCACCGGTCCGGCCCCTGCCCGATGACGACGTGTCGGCCGGCCGGACCGGCCAGCAGGGCCGACTGGGGGCGGGTCAGCCCCGGACGCCCGGCCGATATCAGCACGTCGGGCCGGTGTGCGGCCATGAATTCCGGCGTGGCGAGCAGGTACTGGTAGGCGGGCAGCGCGTTAGGCCCGCGCCTGGCTCCCGACGACGGCTCCGCGAGTACGGGCCAGCCCGGCTCGCTCGGCCAGCGCGACAAGGGCCGTCGTGTCATAGTCCCCGTCTCCGCAGATCACCACGCCGCGTTCGGTCCAGGGCAGTTCGAGCCGGCCCGGGGCGGTGCCGGGCGGCTCGAAGCGCGTCCACGGCATCGCGCCGGGCCGCCCGTCCAGGGTTTCCGGCCAGTCCTGATCCCCAGTCTGGTCAGGGGTAAGGGGATCGCGGAAGGTCAGGTTGAGGTGGACCGGCCCGGCCAAGCCGCCCGCGCGGCCCGCCGCGTGGGCCCAGGCCTGGCAGGCCAGCGAGCGCCAGTAGGCCACCGCCCCGGCGCGCCGTTCGGGCACGCCGGCCTCGCAGAACCAGCGCACCGCGCTGCCGTACAGCTTGATCTGGTCGATCGCCTGGTTGGCGCCGGTGCTCCTGAGCTCGGGGGGCCGGTCGGCGGTCAGCATCAGGAGCGGGACGCCGGACTCGTCGGCCTCGATCACCGCCGGATGGAAGTTGGCCGCTGCCGTGCCCGAGGTGCACAGCACCGCCACCGGACGCCGGCTCGCCTTGGCCAGGCCGAGCGCGGTGAACGAGGCGGACCGCTCGTCGATCCGGACGTGCAGCCGCAGCCGCCCGCGCTGCTCCAGGTCACCGAACGCCATGGCCAGCGGGGTGCTCCGCGATCCCGGGGCGAGGACCACCTCGCGCAGCCCGCACCGGGCCAGCTCGTCGCAGAACGCCAGGCCGAACGCCGTAGACGGGTTCACGGGCACGGCACCTTACCGAGGAACTCCGCCGCGGCCGCCGCCCGGTCCCGCCACGGCGCCGGGTCGGTCTCGAAACGCGCCAGCCGGGCCGCGTCCACCGCGGGGCGGCGGACCGGCAGCTCGCCCGCCTCGGGCACCAGCGGGTCAGCGGTGACGTCTCCGGCCAGCAGCGACATGGTGGCCAGCCCGCACGCGTAGGGCAGTTCGGGCAGCGCGGCGGCCAGCGCCACCCCGGCGGCGAGCCCGACCGAGGTGTCGACCGCGCTGGACACGACCACGGGCAGGCCGCACGCTTCGGCCACCCGCAGTGCGGCCCAGACGCCGCCCAGCGGCTGGACCTTCAGCACCACGATGTCGGCCGCGCCCGCGGCGCGGACCCGGAGCGGGTCGTCGGCGCGCCGGATGGACTCGTCCGCCGCGACCGGGATATCGATATGTCGACGCAGCTCGGCGAGCTCGTCCAGGGTGGCGCAGGGCTGCTCGGCGTACTCGAGCCCGAACGCGGCCAGCCGCCGCAGCATGCGCGCCGCCTGCCCGGTCTCCCAGCCGCCGTTGGCGTCGACCCGGATCCGGCCGGACGGGCCGAGCGCCTCACGGACCGCCTCCACCCGCTCGATGTCCGCCGCCTCGCCCTGTCCCCGCTCGGCCACCTTGACCTTGGCCGTCCGGCAGCCCGAGGCGGCGACGATCCGCATCGCCTGCTCGGGTCCGACGGCGGGCACGGTCACGTTCACCGGGATCCGGTCCCGGACCGGCGCGGGCCACCCCTCGGCCGCCGACTCTAGCGCGCTGGCCAGCCACCGCGCGCACTCCCGCGGCCCGTACTCGGCGAACGGCGAGAACTCGCCCCAGCCCGCGGGCCCCTCGATCAGCGCCCCCTCCCGGACGGTAACGCCCCGGAACTTCACCGGCATCGGGATGGCGAACGCCCGCAACCCCGCCCAGTCCCCCCTCAGCACGGCGCATCCACATGATCGCGGGTCAAAACGTGCGCCATAGCATCAGTAACGACCCACGATGAGGCGAAGGAGGGGGTCAAGGGCGGCGGCCCGGAATGCGTTCGGCGCTGGACGGCTGCCATTCGGTCACTCGTAACCTCCTAAGGTCCGGGACCTAACCTTAACGATCGTGACGAACCACTCTGTTGGTCCGGGGGGGACGACCCCCCAAACCCCCCCCGCTCCTGGGGGGAACCGTTCCCCCCAGACCCCCTCGGCCCCCTCGGCCCCGCGTAGGTTGCGTGCGGTCCTGGTCGACCGCCCCGGGCCGCGGCTGCTCGAGTTGCTGGCCGCGGCGCTCGACGGCAGCGGCCCGGCCATCGCCCCGGTCGACGCTGGGCTCCCGCGGTCCCGGCTGGACGCGCTGGTGGAGGCGCTGGCGCCGGACAGCGTGGAGGGGCCGGACGGAGTTACCACGTTCCGTTCGGGCCAAGAAAAGGGACTGGCCGAAGGTACGGCGGTGGTGGTGGCCACGTCGGGGTCCACCGGAGTGCCGAAGGGGGTCGAGCTGAGCGCCGGCGCGCTGCTGCACTCGGCGCGGGCCTCGCTGGCCAGGATCGGGGCCCGGCCGGGTGAGCGGTGGCTGTGCTGCCTGCCGGCCAGCTACATCGCCGGGCTCCAGGTGCTGGTGCGCTCGCTGGTCAGCGGGACTGACCCGGTACTGGCCGACCGCGCCGACGCGCAGACGGTCGCCGCGTCCGGGTGCGCGCATGTTTCCCTGGTACCGACCCAGCTCAGCCGGCTGCTTGACCACCCAGATCAATATGGCGATATACCGACAAATCGAGGTATTCCCGCCCCGCTGGCCGGGTTCAGGTCGGTGCTGCTGGGCGGAGCCGCCGCGCCCGCCGGCCTGCTGGACGCGGCCCGGACCGCCCGGGTGCCCGTGGTGACCACCTATGGCATGACCGAGACCTGCGGCGGATGCGTCTACGACGGGATCGCGCTGGACGGGGTCGGGATCAAGATCGACGACGAAGACGGCCGCATCTGGCTGGCGGGCCCCGTGTTGTTCTCTGGTTACCGGGGCGGCCCCCAGGTGCCGGGTGACCAGTGGCTGCGGACGGGCGACCTGGGCCGCATGGACTCCGCGGGGCGGCTGGTGGTGCGCGGCCGCGCGGATGACGTGATCAACACCGGGGGCGCCCTGGTGGTCCCCGGCGAGGTGGCGGCCGTGCTGCAGACCTGCCCGGGGGTCCGGGACGTGGCGGTGCTGGGCCTGCCCGACCCGGAATGGGGCGAACGGGTCGTAGCGGTCGTGGTCCCGGCCGACCAGGCGGACCCGCCGACGCTAGAATTGCTCCGTCTGCATGTGAAGGAGCGCCTGCCGCGTTACGCTGCTCCGAGCAGGGTCGTGATGGTCGACGCCGTTCCCATGCTTCCCAGCGGGAAGCACGACCTCGCCCGGCTCAGGCGAGAACTGCTACGGCGGGAACAAACTGAGGCGGAAAACGTTACTTATTAGTGCCCAGACAATGTGCCCCGTTGATGACTGCGCGGGGAAACGAGGGGTACTTGGTGGAAGCCCGTGAACGACGTGTGGATTGCGTGCGTATCTAGGAGGAGGGAGGTGTCTCATGCCGCGGAGCGCCATGGCGACCTCATCGGTCGCCGAAACGGATGAAGAGGCGAGCACGACCCGAGTGGATGACCTGATCCAGCGGGGACGTAGCCAGGGTCACCTGTCTCTTGCGGAGCTGAGGAGCGCCTTTGACCAGGCAGGCCTGACGCCTGCCGAGGGACGGTCCATCCTGCGCGAGCTGGCCGAGTCCGGCGTGCGGCTGGCCAACGAGCTGGGCGACTCGGGCAAGACCCGGTCGGCGCGCTCGGCTGCCGCCCCGGCCCGAGCCGTCAAGGATGCGGACGACGCTGAGGCCGGCGAGGAGTCCGACCCGGACCTGGCGGACGCCGAGGTGGTGAGCCTCGAGGCCGAGGCCGCGGCGCTCACCGAGTCTGACCGGCTGACCGAGGTCGACCTCGACGACCAGACGCCCGCCATGGGCGACTCGGTGCACACCTACCTGAAGTCGATTGGCCGGACCAGCCTGCTGACCGCCGAGCAGGAGGTGGACCTGGCCAAGCGGATCGAGGCTGGCCTGTTCGCCGAGCACAAGCTGGAAACCATGGCTCTAGAGGGCAGAGCGGGGCTGGACGAGAACTACCGACGTGACCTCGAGCTGATCGCCGAGGACGGGCGGCGCGCCAAGGCGCACATGCTCGAGGCGAACCTGCGCCTGGTCGTGTCGGTGGCCAAGAAGTACAGCGACCGGGGCCTGTCCCTGCTGGACGTCGTGCAGGAAGGCAACCTGGGCCTGATCCGGGCCGTCGAGAAGTTCGACTACACCAAGGGCTACAAGTTCTCCACCTACGCCATGTGGTGGATCCGGCAGGCCATCCAGCGCGGCTTCGCCGACTCGGCGCGGACCATCCGGCTGCCGGTGCACGTGCTCGAGATGCTCAGCAAGCTGAGCCGGGTCGAGCGTGACATGCACCAGCGCCTGGGCCGCGAGCCGACCCCGGAGGAGCTCGCTGTCGAGCTGGACCGGACGCCGGACCAGATCGAGGAGCTGCTGCGCACCAGCCGGCAGCCGATCAGCCTGGACTCCACCATCGGCGAGGACGGCGAGACCAGCATCGGCGACCTGATCGAGGACGTCGACGCGCCCGAGGCCTCCGAGCTTGTCGACCGCCAGCTGATGGCCGAGCAGCTGCGTTCGGCGCTGGACGCGCTGACGCCGCGTGAGGCCACGATCATGGCGATGCGGTTCGGGCTGTACGACGGCAATCCGCACACCCTGGACGAGATCGGCCGTGCGCTCGGCCTGACCCGCGAGCGGATCCGGCAGCTCGAGAAGCAGTCCCTGTCCAAGCTGCGTCACCCGAGCCGCGCGCAGCCGCTGCTCGACTTCGCCAGCTGATCACTCCTGCTACTTACCTCCCGACCGTATGCCGGGCCCGACCTCCCGCCGGGCCCGGCATTCGGCTATCCGGGGGTTCTCACCCTGCGGCTCCGCCGGTCGGCGCGACCTGGTACAGGTCGGTTCCCTCGGCCGAGACCGAGTGGGTCACCTGGCCGCGCATGGCGAGCACCTCCAGGTGCGCGGCCGTCTCGTTGACCGACATCACCTGGCTGAACAGGTCCAGGTCGGCGAACTCCAGGTGCCGCCGGGTCCACTTGATCGCCTTCGCCACCTCGAACGCAGTGGCGTGGCCGGCCTGCACGGCGCTGAGCGTCTCGGCCAGGCGCGTGTCGTGGTGGGCCAGCAGCTCGTGGACGCGCTCGTGGGTGCTGCCGGTGACCGGCCCGTGAGCGGGCAGCAGCCGGGCGTCGGGCAGGGCGAGCGTCCGGGCCAGCGAGCCGAGGTAGTCGCTGAGGGCCATCCGGTTGCCTGCCGCCTCGAACCCGATCGAGGGGGTGATGTGCGGCAGCACGTGGTCACCCGCGAACATGAGCTGGGCCGCGGCGTCGTGGTACACGAGGTGGCCGCGGGTGTGGCCGGGCGTGTGCACCGCCCGCAAGGTACGCGTCCGCAGGTCGAGGTCGGTCCCGTCCGCCAGCCAGCGGTCTGGGTCTTCCCAGTCGATGAGGGCGGGCGGCTGCCGGTGCTGCGCGGAAAGCTCGGTGACCAGCTCCAGCGCACCCAGTCGGCGCAGGCCCTCCACGCCGAAGAACCTGTTCCCGTGGCCGTTGACCATCTCCCGGGTCGCGACCAGGTTGGCGCGCTCCTCTTCGCCCAGGCTGATCACGCTATGGAACGTCTTGCGCAGCTCGACCGCCAGCGAATAGTGGTCGATGTGAATGTGGGTCACGAAGAAGTTGCGGACGTCGCCCAGCTCGTAGCCGATCTGACCCAGCCCCGCGGCGAGCTGCTCGCGCGCCGGGACCAGGGCGATCCCGGCGTCGATGAGGTCGACCCCGCCTGGGTCGGCGATGGCGTAGACGTTGACCGCCTTGAGCCCCTCCATCGGCAGCGGCAGCGGGATCCGGTGCACGCCCCCGCCCAGATCCTCGACTCCGGGCTGGGTCCAGGCGTACCTGTCCGCCGTCGTATGGCTCATCGTGTCGTTGACCCTTCCCTCGGACCCAAGACCCGGCGAGCCCTGAGTTACCGCTAGGCAACAATACCGGAGGGTCCCGCCGGTTACCTGCCAGGCCCGTCCCCCGCCTTTGCGGGCGCGGCCCCCTGGGCCGGCCAGGGTTCCCGGGCAGGTTCACGGAGCTGCCCTCCAGATCGTGGGTCCGGCTGGGAAATGACCGTCGGCCTGGGTCAGCATCAGCAGGCATCTTTCTACACTGAGTTCGAAGATGACCTCCTCGTCGAAGCCGGGCCAGACCTTCCCGTCGCGTTCGGCCAGGACCTGCCGACGGACCATGCCGGCGGTCTCGGCGTCGGTTACCTCCCGGGCGCGCCCGGTGATCGCGAAGCCGTCGTCGTGACGCGGCGGGGGGCATGTCTCGCTGTGCAGCGCGCAACGCCCGTCCCGGCGCAGGTCCTGCTGCTTCGGTCCCGCCTTGATGAGCAGGTGCAGCCCGGCCACGCTGATGACCGGGCAGACCGGGTGCACTCGCGGGCCGCCGTCCGGGCGGATGGTGGCCAGGAAGGCCAGGCCGATGCCGAACTGGTAGATCTGCTTGCGGCCCGCGCCCGCCAGGAAGGGCTGGTGCTGTTCGAATTCGGTCCAGGTGATCATGTCGGGGACGCTATCGGCGTATCGCTGACATCTGGTGTCAGCGACTGCGGCTAGCCTTGACCGGTGCGCGCCGACCGGCTGCTGTCCTTGGTCCTGCTGCTGCAGGCGCGCGGCCAGGCGACGGCCCAGGCGATCGCGGCCGAGCTCGAGGTGTCGGTCCGGACCGTCTACCGCGACCTGGAGGCGCTGGTGGCGGCGGGCGTGCCCGTGCTCACCGAGTCCGGTCCGGGCGGCGGATGCCGCCTCATGGAGGGGTACCGGTTCCCGCTGCGCGGGCTGCGGCCCGACGAGGCCGAGGCGCTGCTCATCCTGGGCGTGCCCGGTGTCCTGCGCGAACTCGGGCTCGACGCGGCCCTGGACGCGGCGCAGCGCCAGATCCGGGTCACCGCCGGGGGTCCGGACCTGACCGGGGCCGCGCTCGTCCACCTGGACATGCCGCGCTGGTTCGGCAGCCAGGAGAATGTCCCCTGCCTGCGAGACCTGGCCCTGGCCCTGCGGTCCGGCCGGCGGCTAGCCCTCGGGTACCGCGCGCCCGGCGACGCCGGCGATGCCGAGGCGCGTGTGGTCGGGCCGCTCGGCCTGGTGAACAAGGCGGGCCTGTGGTACCTGGTGGCAGCGCCTGCGGGCTGCGTTCATGATCGGCCCGGGGTCCGGGTGTTCCGGGTCGCGCGGATCGCCTCGGCCCGGCCGCTGGCCGAGTCGTTCGAGCGTCCGGCCGGCTTCGAGCTGGCCGCGTTCTGGCGGCAGTGGTCGGCCGAGTTCGAGGCCAGCCGTCCCCGGCTCCCGGTCACGCTCCGCGCCTCGCCCCGGGCGCTGGCCATCCTCGGCGAGGTGTTCGGCCAGGCCGCCGGGCCGGCGCTGGCGGCGGCGCTGCCGCCCGACGAGCACGGCTGGCGGGTGCTGACGCTCTCCTTCGAGCACGAACGGGCCGCCGCCCACCGCCTGGCCGGCTTCGGGGACCAGGTGGAGGTCCTGGCCCCGCCCTCGGTCCGGGCCGGGCTGGTGGCCACGGCCCGCCAGATCCTGGGGCGCTACCATGCGGCAGAGCGCCGATCGGAGAGGGCATGACAGACAAACCGCGTCCCGGTGGTCCGGAAATTCTCGAGCTCAGCTCGGTCCCCGGCTTCGTGGTGTTCGACCTGCCTGGCGTGCCGGAGTCCGCCGGAGGCACCCGGCTGGCGCCAGACGTCAGCGTGGCCGAGGTGGCGTTGCTGGCCCGGGCGATGACCTACAAGTTCGCCGCGCTAGGCGAGCAGACGGGCGGGGCCAAGGCGGGCGTGCGCGGGGATCCGTCGGATCGCCTGGGCAAGGCCGCGCTGATGGCCCGGTTCTGCGCCGAGATCGCTCCGCTGGCCGACAGCGGCCGGCTGCTCACCGGACCCGACATGGGCACGGCCGAGGAGGACTTCGCGCCGCTGCGCGAGCACCGAGCCTCGCCTGCCGCGATCAGCGCCGTGGTGGACGGAGTGCCGTTCGAGGACCTGCTGACCGGATACGGCGTGGCGGCGGCGGCCGAGGCAGCGCTGAGTGCCCGATGGGGCGGGGGCTGGAGCGGTCGTTCGGTGGCCATCGAGGGGTTCGGCAAGGTGGGCGGCGGAGTGGCCCGGGAGGTCACCCGCCGCGGCGGCCGAGTGGCCGCGGTGTCCACCGTGGCCGGGTGCCTGGCCGACCCGGCCGACCCGGCCGGGCTGGACGTCGAGAGACTGCTCGCGCTGCGCAGCGCGCATGGCGATGCCTGCGTCCTGCGCTATGGAGGTGCGGTCGGGCCGCCCGGTGACCTGTTCACGGCGGTCGACGCCGACGTGATCGTCCCCGGCACCCGGCCCGGGGTGATCAGCGCCCGGGCCGCCCGATCCCTGCCGCCGGGCGTGCGGGTCATCGCGCCCGCGGCGAACGTGCCCTTCACCGCGGCGGGCGCCGACGTGCTGGGCCAGCGCGGCATCGTGGCGCTGCCCGACTTCGTCTGCAACGCGGGCGCGGTCATCGGCTACCGGTCGGCGGCCGACGCGACCCCGGACCAGGTCCTGGCCGACGTCGAGGCCACGATAGGCGGCCTCATCCGCGAGGCGCTCGGTCACCCGTCCGGCCCGCTGGCCGGTGCCTGCGACCGAGCCGGACAGTTCCTGCGCGGCTGGTGGGGCGAACCCCCGAGCCCGCCCTACGCACCCGAAAGCTGAGGCCAGCATGGAAACCTGGGACGCGATCACCTCACGCCGCAACGTCCGGTCCTTCGCCGACCGCCCGATACCAGCGGCCGACCTGGACCAGATCCTCGAGGCGGGTCGCCGGGCCCCGTCCTCGCAGAACTGGCAGCCGTGGGACTTCATCGTCGTCACCGATCGTGAGCAGCTCCGGGCGCTGGCCGGGGTCTGGCGCGGCGCCGGTCACGTGGCCGGCTCGGCCGCCACCATCGCGGTGATCGGGCCCCCGGCCGACAACGCGTTCAGCCGAGCCCAGCTCGACCTGGGCCAGGCGACCATGGCCATGCTGCTGGCCGCCGCCGACCTTGGCATCGGCAGCTGTCACGCCGGCGTGGCCGACTTGCCGCTGGCCCGCGAGCTACTGGGCTTTCCCGAGGACCGTGACTGGGCCTTCCTCATCTCGCTCGGCTATCCGGCCGACCGGCCGCTGGCCCCGATCCGCAATCCGGACCGGCGGCCGTTCAGCGACGTCGTCCACCGCGGCCACTGGTAGCACGCGGGCCCCGTCTTTGGTAACCGGTAGTCCACTCATCCGTACTCGGGCTACGCG
The DNA here is from genome assembly GCA_963742795.1 of uncultured Actinomycetes bacterium. Classification (GTDB taxonomy): domain Bacteria; phylum Actinomycetota; class Actinomycetes; order Streptosporangiales; family Streptosporangiaceae; genus Palsa-504. The sequence continues at coordinate 190,842 of CAVUNL010000003.1, read as the reverse complement.
GATATGGTGCCGGTGTTGCTTCAATGGCTCTCGGTGCAGACGGGCTCCGAGGTGACGGCCCGAAGCGAATGAAAACCGGGTTTCACTACGCTCTAGCCAAGTGAAACCCGGGTTTCACTCCGTTGCGCGGCGGGCAGGGCGGATGGTGGCGGAGTTGGCATGCTCCTCCACAGGGGCATGTGTGCCCCAAGCCCATTAGAGGTCCCGGTAGGGACGACAGCTCTATCGGATGGGCGGCATTTATCGGCGGTTTAGCGGTGGATGCCATGCGGGTTTCTCGGGCCGAATCGGTGCCGGGCGGTGGCGCGCAGGCGTCGGCGCAGCGAATTGAGACCGGCGAGGGCCACGAGGGTGATCACGGTAATCGCGATCGGAGAAGACATGCCGAGAATCAGGACCGCTAGCTGGAGCACGGCCGCGCCGATGGCGCAGACCATTACCGCAGCGGCGGCGCAGAATAGTCCCCGTTGAATCATTTCGCACCCCTTTGTGCGCTTTTCCTTGCTATCTACAATTCCAGGCTAGGAATCGAGCGCTACGGGATCGTTACGGGTGGGCGGCTGGGCGAGTCCGCGCGTTCTACCGGCTGTGAACTGCGTCACGCAAACACCCTCGGTCACGAGGTGCGACCATATCAGGCGGCCCGGACGCGGCGCCCACCCTGTCACCAAACGGGATCGAATCACTACCCTGAGCTACTCTGAACGGCGGCGTACGGCTCTCGTCGCAGGCCAGGCTCGGATACCCATGACGGTGTCACGACTTGGCTGCATGTTCGGATGCATTTGCATTTGCTCTGTTAGGCTGCACTCCGCAGACGGTGGACGCCCCGGCCATGGGGCCGGCCGCGCGGGGGGTCTCCATTCCCACAAAATGAGAAGCAAGGAGAACGATGCAGTTCAACAACGGCATCCCGGCTGATCAGCTGGTCTCCGCGGGGTGGCGCAAGAGCACGGCGAGCAATCCCAGCGGGAGCTGTGTCGAGGTCGCCGAGCTTGGTGATGGCGCGATCGCCCTCCGCAATTCCCGGCACCCTTCGGGACCGGCGCTGATTTACACGCGAGCCGAGATCACGGCGTTCTTGACCGGGGTGAAGAACGGCGAGTTCGATGACTTGTACCCGAACCCCGGTGGTAGTGTCACGTTATTACCCATATGTCACTTATGGTGCCATGACGGTACGGTAGCGCAGTGATATTGTGCTGCATGTGCATCCGCCGTTGTCGTTCGGGCTTACGGCCGGCGTCGGCACGGCGGTGACCGGTCGGCAGGGCGAGCGGCACTGGGCGTCAACCTATCGGCTCTCGGAGCGAGGATGAGCACGGACGACGAGCCACCTGCCGACATATCCGGCCCCACCGTGCCGCGCATGATCCTCGGCAACCAGCTGCACCGCTTCCGCGAGGCGGCCGGCATCTCGCCGGACCGGGCAGGCTACGAGATCCGGGCGTCCCGGTCGAAGATCAGCCGCATGGAGAACGGCAAGGTCGGGTTCAAGGAACGCGACGTCGCCGATCTGCTCGACCTGTACGGAATCACCGACGAGGAGACCCGGGGCGGCCTGATGACGCTGGCCCGGCAGGCGAATGCCCCGGGCTGGTGGTCCAAGTACGGCGGCGACATCATGACCGACTGGTTCGAAGAGTATCTCGGCCTCGAGGCCGCCGCCTCGGTCATCCGCGCGTTCGAGCTGCAGTTCGTGCACGGCTTGTTCCAGACCGAGGCCTATGCCCGCGCCGTCACCCTGCTCGACAACACCGGCGCGCCCGCCGACGAGATCGACCGGCGGGTGGGCCTGCGCCTCAAACGCCAGGATCTGCTCACCGGTCCCCGGCCGCCGCAGGTGTGGGCGGTCCTCGACGAAGGGGCGCTGCGCCGTCCCTTCGGAGGCCAGGCGGTGATGCGGGGCCAACTGAACCGGCTCATCGAGGTTTCCGAACTGCGTCACGTTACCATTCAGGTGGTACCGTTCAGCCGGGGCGGGCACGCCGCGGCCGGCGGGTCGTTCAGCGTGCTGCGCTTCGGTGATGACGACGTGCCGGACGTGGTGTACATCGAACAGCTCACTAGCGCCCTCTACCTGGATAAACGCGAAGACGTGGATCACTACCTCGAGGTCATGAACAACCTGTCCACCGAGGCTCTCACTCCCGCTCAGACCCCGCAGTTCCTGGCCGAGATCATCAAGGAAACGTGAGGTCCGACCCCAACCCCCGAGGGATTCCCGTGACTGACCAGCACTCCGCGACGCAAGGCGAAACCGCCGGGACCGCGATCGATACCACGGTGCCGCACTCGGCCCGGATCTGGAACTACTGGCTCGGCGGCAAGGACAACTACGCCGTCGACCGGGTGGCCGGTGACCAGTATCGCGAGATCTTCCCGGGCATCACCGTGGTGGCCCGCAGCTCGCGGGGCTTTCTCACCCGCGCCGTCAGGTACCTGGCCGGAGAGGCCGGAATCCGGCAGTTCCTGGACATCGGTACGGGTCTCCCCACGGCGGACAACACCCACCAGGTCGCCCAGCGGGTGGCTCCCGAGAGCAAGATCGTTTACGTGGACAACGATCCGCTGGTCCTGGCGCACGCCCGGGCCCTGCTGACCAGCGCGCCCGAAGGCGCGGTCGAATACCTCGATGCCGACATCCGGAACCCGGGCGCGATCCTGGACACCGCCGCTAGCCTGCTCGATTTCAAGCAGCCCATCGCCCTCATGCTGATGGGGATCATGGGCCATTTCACCGACGACGAGGCCTACCCGATCGTGGCCCGCCTGCAGGCCGGCCTGCCGTCGGGCAGCTACTTCGCGCTCTACGACGGCGCCGACACCAACGAGGCGTTCAAGACGGCCCAGCAGGGTTACAACGACAGCGGCGCGGTTCCCTACTACCTGCGCAGCCCCGCGCGGTTCGCCCCCTTCTTCGAAGGCCTGGAGCTGGTGGAGCCCGGTCTGGTGCCGGTGCCGCACTGGCGACCCGACCCCGGCGCGGAGCCGGTCGAGATCTACTCCTATTGCGGGGTCGGCCGCAAACCGTAGCCCGGATCAGGCCGGCGGAAGAACAGTCACGCCGGACCGGTCCCGCAGCAGACGAGGGGTCTGCGGCGCGGTGCTGGCCAAGCTCACCAGGCGTAGTGCTCCGGGGCGGGGCGGTATCCGGGGAACAGGTCGTCGAGCCGCTTGAGCACGTCGTCGCCGAGTTCCAGGGTCACCGCGCGCTGCGCGTCGTCGAGCTGGGCGAGGGTGCGCGGCCCGATGATCGGCCCGGTGACACCCTCCTGGTGCAGCAGCCAGGCCAGCGCTACGTTGGCCGGCTCCTCGCCGAGTTCGTCGCACAGGTCCTCGTAGCGCGCGATCTGCTCACGGTGCTGCTCGAGCGTTTCCCGGGCCCGGCCCGCCAGGCGGCGCCTGCCCTCACCAGCAGAACGCTCCTTGCGGAGCACGCCGCCGAGCAGGCCGCCCTCCAGCGGGGACCACGGGATGACGCCGACGCCGTACTCGATCGCCGCGGGCAGTACCTCGAGTTCGATCTCCCTGGTCAGCAGGTTGTAGATGGACTGCTCACTGACCAGGCCGAAGAACCCGCGTACGGCCGCGGTGTCATTGGCCTGCGCAATGTGCCAGCCCGCGAAGTTGGACGAGCCGACGTAGATGATCTTGCCCTGGGCGACGAGGACCTCCATCGCCTGCCAGATCTCGTCCCACATGGTGTCCCGGTCGATGTGGTGCATCTGGTACAGGTCGATGTGGTCGGTCCGGAGCCGGCGCAGCGACGCGTCGCAAGCGCGCCGGATGTTCAGCGCGGACAGCCGGCCCTCGTTGGGCCAGTCCCCCATCGCCCCGTAGAGCTTGGTGGCGAGCACGGTCCGCTCCCGCCGCCCGCCGCCGCCCGCGAACCAGTCGCCGATGATCTCCTCGGTCCAGCCCGCGTGCGACTCCCCCAGCTGCGCGAGCTGGCCGGGCGGGCTTTGCGCGCCGCCGTAGCGGTTGGCGGTGTCGACGAAGTTGATGCCGATCTCGTGCGCGTGATCCATGATCGCGTGCGCCTCGGCGGGCGGGGTCAGCGGCCCGAAGTTCATCGTGCCCAGGCAGAGGCGGCTTACCGACAGGCCCGAACGGCCCAGGTTGACGTATTCCATACGCTTAGCCTTTCATAGCGGTACCACGATTCACCTGACGGTGCGCGGCCACCCGCTGGCGGGTGCCGCAGGCGGCCGAGCAGTAGCGTCGCGCGCTGCCCCGGCCCACGTTCACGAACGGCCTGCCGCACGCCGGCGAGGCGCAGATCCCGGCCGGCGGAGCCTGCCGCTCGGCCAGCAGCACGGCCAGCGCCAGGGCGGATGAGGTGAGCAACCATTCGCCCCACGGGGCGTCGTCGCTGCTGTCCACGTGCAAGTGCCAGCCGGACGCGCCGCCGTGCGCGGTCAGCCGAGGCGGACGGGCGCGCCCGGCGAGCAGGCCGTTGATCCGGTCCGCGGCCGCGGCGACGTCCCCGGCGGTGAACACTTCCCGCAGCTCGAGCGCGGCCTGGCGCAGTCCCTCAAGGTCGGCCGGGGAGAGTTCCACCGGCGACGGCTCGCCGTGCGCGTCTAGCACCTCGATCACCGCGTCGCGCTCGCCGGGGCTGCCCGGCGCGAGCCGGTTGCCCGCCCGGGGCAGCAGGACGGCGAGGATGTCCGCCGCGCGCTGCGCGGCGTCGTGTACATTGCCCCCGAGCAGGGCCGTCTGACTGGTCACGGATGGCTAGTGTAACGTGTTTTTGTGAAATCCAGTTACGCGCTGGGGCGGGCGCTGTGGACGTACCTGGGCGGCACCGCGGCCTCCCGGGCGGGCGATGAGATGACGGGGCCGGCCCTGCTGCTGGCCGGGTTCGCGGTGACCGGCAGACCGGCCGCCGGCTCCGCGCTGCTGGCCGCCCTGACCATCGCGGCCGCGGTGGGCGGCCCGCTGTTCGGCGTGCTGCTGGACCGCAGTACGCGTCCGGACCGGGTGCTCGCCCTGACCCTGGCCGCCTACGCCCTGGGCGTCATCGCCGTCGCGGCCGCGGTGGGCCGGCTGCCGGTGCCGCTCGTGGTGCTGATCGCGCTGGCCGCCGGGCTGTTCAACCCGGCGGTGGCGGGCGGCTGGACCTCGCAGTTGCCCCGCATCGTGGCCGGGCCCGCGCTCAGCCGCGGCTTCGCCCTCGACGCGATGACGTACAGCGTGGCCAGCCTGGCCGGGCCCGCCCTGGCCGCGCTGGTGGCCGCCGGGTTCGGCGCCCGGACCGCGGTCGTCGTCTCGGCGGCCCTGGTCGCCCTGGCCGTGCCGTCGGCCCGCTCGCTGTCGCGCTACCCTCCGGCGCCGTCGGCCGCGACCCCGCACCGCCAGGCGGCGCCGGGGCTAGGCCTGAACCGGCAGGCCGCGCCGCGGCCGGGCCTGAACCGGCAGGTGGCCGCCGGGTTCGCCGCGATCGCGACCCGCCGCCCGTTGCTGCGCGCCACCGTGACCTCCGTGGTGTCCTACGTCGGGATCGGGATGTTGCTGGTCAGCTGCCCCGTCCTGGGCGCGCAGCGGCTGGGCGGGCCGGCCCGCGGCGCGCTGCTGATCAGCGCCATTGCCGCCGCCTCGCTGGTCGCCAACTCGGTGCTGGCCCGCCGCCAGAGGCGGCCAGACCAGCACCGCCGCCAGAGGCGGCCAGACCAGCGCCGCCGCCACAGGCGGCCAGACCAGCACCGCCGCCCGCCGCGCGGCCAGCCGGACGCCCGTGTGCTGGCCAGCACGCTGGTGATCGGGGTCAGCATGGCCGCGGCCGCGGCTGCGCCCGGCTGGCTTACGATGGCCGCGGTCGCGCTGGGCGGGGCGGGCGAGGGACCTCAGCTGACCGCGCTGTTCGCAGTGCGGCACCGGGAGTCCCCCGAGCACATGCGCGGCCAGATCTTCACCACGGCGGCGAGCCTGAAGATCGGCGGGCTGGCCGCCGGGGCGGCGCTCGCGGGCCCGCTGGCCGGCCGGTCGGTGACCGCCTGCCTGCTCGTCGCGGCCGGGTTCGAGCTGTGTGCCGCGGCGGCGTACGTCCTGATCGGCCCGCCGCCGAAGGCGGCCAGACCAGCACCGCCGCCGGAGGCGGCCAGACGACAAACCCGAGGCGGCCAGACCAGCACCGCCGCCGGAGGCGGCCAGACCAGCACCGCGGTTCCGGCGGGCGACACGCACCGGACTTCAGGCGGGTACCACGGCCCGTTCGGAAGAAAGCTTGTAGAATTAGTAGGTGCGATGCGCATCGGGTGCCCAGTGGTGGCCGGCCGGTTAGGACGGCCCACCTTCACCCGTGTCTGGGGCCGTCCGGATGGACGGCCTTTTTTCATTCTCGCCAGGCCTGTCCGGACCCCCATGGAGAGGACGATGACCATGAGTACGGGGCTCGCGCGGCGGCGTTCGGCTGAGCTCGAGGAGCTGATCCACCGGGACGCCTCCCGGTTCCGGATCCTGACTGGGGACCGGCCGACCGGGCGGCTGCACCTGGGGCACTACTTCGGGACCCTGCGCAACCGGGTAAGGCTGCAGGACCTCGGCGCCGAGGTGTTCGTGCTGATCGCGGACTACCAGGTGCTGACCGACCGGGACAACGCCGAGCACCTGGATGAGTACGTGACCGGCCTGGTGCTCGACTACCTGGCCATCGGGCTGGACCCGGCGCGGACCGTGGTATTCGCGCACAGCGCGGTGCCCGCGCTCAACCAGCTGCTGCTGCCGTTCCTGAGCCTGGTCTCGGTCCCGGAGCTGCAGCGCAACCCCACGGTCAAGGACGAGATCGCGCACTCACGCCAGTCGGCGGTCAGCGGCCTGATGCTCACCTACCCGGTGCACCAGGCGGCGGACATCTTGTTCTGCAAGGCGAACCTGGTGCCGGTGGGGCAGGATCAGCTGCCCCACCTGGAGCTCACCCGGGTCATCGCGCGCCGGTTCAACACCCGGTACGGCACGACGGTGTTCCCGGTGCCCGACGCGCTGCTGTCTGCGGCGCCGCTGCTGCTCGGCACCGATGGCACCAAGATGAGCAAGAGCCGCGGCAACGCCATCGCGCTGGCGGCCACCGCCGACGAGACCGCCCGGCTGATCCGCGGCGCGAAGACCGACGCCGAGCGATACGTCAGCTACGACCCCGAACGCCGGCCAGAGGTCTCCAACCTGGTGCTGCTGGCCGCGCTGGCCCTCGGGCGCAGCCCGCAGGACGTGGTCGCCGACCTGGGGACCGGCGGCGCCGCAGCGCTCAAGGACACGGTCACGATGGCGGTCAACGAACTGCTGGCCCCGGTCCGGGCCCGCCGCGCCGAGTACGCGCGCGACCTCGGCTACGTCCGCCAGGTCCTGCGACAGGGCAACGAGCGCGCCGACGCCATCGCCGCGGCCACCCTGGACGAGGTCCGGGCGGCCATGGGCATGCGCTACTGAGGCTGAGGGTCGCCGATGACCACGGGCGTGTCCAGGACCCGGTCGGGGCCGGCCGGGCGTTCGGCGCCGCACAGCGTGAACGACCCGTGCAGGACCAGCCGGTCGGAGGCTCCGCCGACCGCGACCCGGATCTCGCCCGACTCGACCACGCGGGCGCCGTCGCGGCCGCAGAACGCGGTGCGGTCGGCGTGCAGCCGGAAGGTGACCTGGCGGGCCTGGCCGGGCTCGAGCGGAACCCGGGCGAAGCCCGCCAGCCAGCGGAGCGGCCGGACCACCTGGGCCAGCGGGTCGCTGAGGTAGAGCTGGACCACCTCGGTCCCCGCCCGGTCCCCCGTGTTCCGCACCGTGCAGCTGATCTCCGCCGTGCCGTCGGTGCCGACCGCCGGCGCCGGGTCGCCGTCGCCCGCCGGGGCCTGCGCGGACCGGATGACGAGATCGGCGTACTCGAACGTGGTGTACGACAGGCCGTGGCCGAACGCGAACAGCGGGACCGGATCGACCGAACTGCCCGGATGGCGGTCGGCCAGCCGCGGGCGCAGGTACGAGGACGGCTGGCCGCCCGGAAGCCTGGGCAGCTCCACCGGCAGCCGGCCGCTGGGCACGACCCGGCCGGACAGCACCCCGGCGATCGCGCGGCCGCCCTCCTCGCCCGGGAAGAACGCCTGCACGGCCGCGGCGAGCTGCCCGGCCAGCGGCCCGATCGCGTACGGGCGGCCGGTGACCAGCACCAGCACGACCGGCTTGCCGGCGGCGACCAGGACCCGCAGCAGGTCCTCCTGCACGCCGGGCAGCCGCAGCTCGGAGACGTCGCAGCCCTCACCGGAGGTGCCCCGGCCGAACAGGCCGGCCTGATCACCGAGCACGGCCACCACCAGGTCGGCCTCCCGGGCGTGCGCGGCGGCGTGCGCGAAGTCCGAGCGGTCCTGCGCGCGGACGTCGCAGCCGCGCGCGTGCGAGATCGCCGCGCCCGGCAGTTCGGCCGCCAGCGCGTCCAGCAGCGTGGTGACGTGCACGCCGTCGGCGGCCTCGGGATACCGGAAGCCGAGGTGGCGGGCCATGCTGTAGCAGCCGAAGAAGGCCAGCGGATCGGCGGCCAGCGGCCCGACCACCGCGATGCTGGCGTCCGGCCGCAACGGCAGGGCTCTGCCATCATCCGGGCCATCATCCGGGCCATCATCCGGGCCGGGGTTGGCCAGCAGCACCACGGACTCCTCGGCCAGCCTCCGGGCCAGCGCCCGGTGGGCGGGCGGGTCCAGGTCCGCGGGCGATCCCGGGTCGGCCGGGTCGGCAGCGGGCGACCAGCCGGGATCGAGCAGCCCGAGGTCGCACTTCTGCCGCAGCACCCGGGCCGCGGCCCGGTCCACCAGCTCGGCCGGGACCAGGCCGTCCCGCACCGCACCGGCCAGCTCGGGGCCGAAGCACCGCATACTGGGCAGCTCCACGTCCACCCCCGCGGCCAGGGCCAGCGCCGCGGCGTGTACGGGCGACCCGGCCACGCCGTGCTGGGTCTGCAGGAAGGAGATCGCGAAGTAGTCCGAGACCACCACGCCGTCGAAGCCGAGCTCGTCCCGCAGCAGCCCGGTCAGCAGCGCGCGGTCCCCGCTGACCGGGACGCCGTCCACGTCGGTGTAGGACGGCATCACCGAGCGGGCCCCGCCGAGCCGCAGCGCCATCTCGAACGGCACCAGCATCACGTCGGCGAACTCCCGTGGCCCCATGCTCACCGGGGCCAGGTTGCGGCCGGTGCGGGACGCGGAGTAGCCGGCGAAGTGCTTCAAGGTGGCCTCGATCCCGGCCGACTGCAGGCCGCGGACGTAGGCGGTGGCGATGGACCCGACCAGGTAAGGGTCCTCGCCGATGGTCTCTTCGGTCCGCCCCCACCGCATGTCGCGGGCCACGTCCAGGACTGGCGCCAGGCCCTGATGGATGCCCACCGCGCGCATGCTGGCGCCGATGGCCCCGGCCATCTCGTGCACCAGTTCGGGATCGAACGACGCGCCCCAGGCCAGCGGGGTCGGGAACACCGTGGCCGTCCAGGCGGCGAAGCCGGTCAGGCACTCCTCGTGCGCGACCGCGGGAATGCCGAACCGGCTCGCCCCGGCGATCTGGGCCTGCAGCTCGCGCAGCGTGCTCAGCGCCGCGGCCGGCGGCAGAGGCCGGGTGCCGAACACCCGCGTGACCTGCCCCAGGCCGTCGCGGATGAGCTCGGGCAGCGGCAGCGGGACCGCGCTCATCTCGCCCTGCATGGGGGCGACGTTGCCGTCTCGGGGCTGGTCGCCGACCCAGATGCTGGTCAGCTGGGCGACCTTCTCCTCCGGCGTCATCCGGCCGAGCAGGTCTGCGACCCGCTCCGCGGCCGGCCGCCCGGGGTCGCGCCAGACCTCCGCCGCGACCATGTCCGGCCCGACCCGGTTGATACGCGGCACAGTAGGCACAGTAGTAGCCCGGTCGGGCGCCTGCTCCCGCGGCCAGGACTCGGTCGCTTGCGCTCAGGACCGCGCAAGATATTTTTACCGAACGGAGCGTGGTGCCCGCCCCGGGCCACGCGCGCCGCCCGCCACGGGCGCGCGGTCCGTGGCAGGGTATGTCCGTGGACCTCGTGACGTCGTTGCGCCAGGCCGGAGCGGCCCGCGGTGACCTCGTGGGGCTGGTCGTCTCCCCCGCCCTGGGCCTCGGCGTGGCGACCGCCGAACGCGCCTGGCCGGTCGCTACCGGCACCGCCCCCGCAGCAGCCCCGCTCGCTGCGGCCGCCCTCGCTGCGGAAGTGGGACAGGCCGATGAGGCGCTGCGGCCGCGGTGGGCGGTCTGGTCCGGCCAGACCGCGGCGCACCTGGTGGCCGGCGGCATCCGCCTGGCCACGTGCTGGGACATCGCGGCGGTGCACCGGCTGCTGTTCGGCGGCTGGCGGGCCGATCCCGGCTGGGCCTGGGCCCGGGTCCGCGGCCTGGACACGCAGACGCTGCCCGCCGGCGGCCCGCTGGACCTGTTCGGGATGTCCGGCGCGGACGACGGAGACGACGACGATCCGGTGGCACCGGACGGGCACCTGCGGCCCGAGTGGGTCAGCGGCGGATGGGCGGACCGCGCCGACCGCCTGGCCCGGTGGGCGGAGCTGGCCCGGACGCTGGCCGGCCTGCAGCAGGCGGCGCTCGCCGCGCTGCCCGGCCGGCCGATGGCGCTGCCCACCGCTCGCTCCGAGTCCACCGCCGAGTTGCTGTGCGCCGAACTATCCGCGGACGGCCTGCCGATGGACCGCGCGCTCGCGGAGCAGGTGCTGGCCTCCTTCATCGGGCCGCGGCCGCGCAGCGACACCGAGGCGGTCGCCGCGCGGGCCGCGCGTGACGCGGAGGTGCTGCGGCACGCACCGGCCGGGGTCACCGCCGACCTGCGCAGCCCGGCCCAGGTCAAATCGCTGCTGGCCCGGATCGGCGTGGACGTGCCGGACACGCGGGCGTGGCGGCTGCGCGAGCTGCGCGACACCCATCCGCTGGTCGCGGCCCTGCTGGAGTGGCGCAAGGCGGAGCGGATCGCGACTACCTACGGGTACGCGTGGCTGGACGAGAGCCTCGGGGCCGACGGCCGGCTGCGCGGTGCCTGGACCGGGTCCGACGGCGCGGCGGGCCGGATGACCGCGTCGGCCGGTCTGCACAACATGCCGGCCGCGATGCGCCGGGCGGTGGTGGCCGCCGACGGGCACGTCTTCGTCCGGGCCGATCTGGGTCAGATCGAGCCGCGGGTACTGGCCGCGGTGTCCGGGGATCAGGCCCTGGCCGTGGCGGCGCACGCCGATGACCTGTACGCCCCCGTCGCCGCGCAGCTCGGCGTGGACCGGCCGACGGCCAAGGTGGCGGTGCTCGGCGCGATGTACGGGCAGACCACCGGGTTCGGGGCGCAGGCCCTGCGCCGCCTCAACGCCGCCTACCCGGTCGCGATGGCCTACCTGGACGCGGCCGACCGGTCCGGGAAAGCCGGACGTGACCTGCGGACCTACGGCGGTCGCCTGATCGTGCTGACCCCGTCAGAACCGCGCAGCGCCAGCCGGGCCGCGGCCTACGGCCGCTATGCGCGCAACGCGATGATCCAGGGCGCGGCGGCGGAGCTGTTCAAGATGTGGGCGGTGACGGTCCGGGCCCGGTGCGGCCACCTGGACGCCCGCATCGTGTTGTGCCTGCACGACGAGCTGCTCGTGCACTGCCCGGCCGCGGACGCCGACGAGGTGTCCCGGATCGTCGAGGACGGCCTGCACGAGGCCGCTCAGCGCTGGGTCCCCGGCTCCGGCGTGCGCTTCATCTCCGACACCACCATCGTCCGCTGCTGGTCCGACGCCAAGCCCGCGCCGACTCCCCTCGCCTAGCCGGGCCGCCCGTACACCGATACCAGGTGATCGAGATGCTGGCTGGTCGGCTCGTAGCCCGGCCCGGACCAGTGCGACCAGAAGTGCCGCAGATAGGAACGGACCGCGTCCGGCTGGCCGTCGACCAGCTCGGTGCACAGCTCGAGCTGGTGGAATGCCTGGTACCAGAATTCCTGCTGGGCCTTCGGCTGCAAGATCCGGTCGCCGATCCCAGGCAGCGGCGGCGCGATGACCAGCGCGCGGACCAGATCCGGCCGGTCCCGCGCGATAGCCTGGGCGATCCGGCTTCCGATGTCGTAGCCGACCAGCACGGGCCGGACGAGGCCTAGTTCCTCGATCAGCGCGATCAGGCTCCGGGCCTGCGCCACGGCGTTGTACTGCCGCGCCGGGTCGGCCTCGTGCTTGTCGGATTCCCCGAACCCCCGCAAGTCAGGCACCACCACGTCGGCGACAGCCGACACCGGGGGCGCGACCGCGCGGTAATCGGTCCGGTCGCCCGGCCAGCCGTGCAGCATCAGCACGGCCGGCGTGCCGGGTCCCGGCCCGAGCCGCTCGTAGGCCAGCCGGAACCCGTCGACCGCTGTCTCCTGGCGCATGAGCACCAGTATCTCTACCGCTGGTGCGAGGGCCGCCGCGTAAATGATGGCGTCGCGGCCGCCGTGTACCGCGGTGCGCTTCTCGGGGTGCAGCCCGATCTTCTCCGCGACGCGCTGCGACGGCCGGTTTTCGGGGTGGATGATCGCGATCAACCGGGTCGCGCCGAACACGTCGCGGGCGAAGTCACGCGAGGCGGCCGCCGCCTCGGTGGCGTAGCCGAGACCCTGCAGCGCGGGCCGCACGTGGTAGCCGACCTCCAGCTCGGTCACGCCGTCCACCAGCTGCGGGGTGAGGCCGCAGTCGCGGACGAATCCGGCGTCGGCCGTGCTCAGCAGCCACAGGCCGTATCCGTGCGTGCGGTACAAGGCGCGGTTCCACGCGATCCACTGGACGGCTTCGTCCCGGGTTTTCGGCCGCGGGTAGTAGGTCATGACCTCGGGGTCGCCGAGCAGGAGAGCCATGTCGTCCAGGTCATCGGGGGTCATCTCGCGGAACGTCAGCCGGGCCGATTCTGGGTGCATGTCCACGACGCTATCCGAGCCGGTACTCCCAGCCTTCCTGCCAGGCGAAGTCCTCGGCCATGAGGTCTTCAAGCGCCACACCGCCGAGGAGGTGGTCCAGCGCCCACCGGGTGGCAACGTGCCCGATGACCAGGATCCGCTGCCCGTCCCAGCGCAGCGGCAGGTCATCGAGGAAGCGCCCGACGCGCGCGACGGCCTGGCGCCAGCTTTCACCGCCGGGATAGGCCCGGTCCAGGTGGTCGCGCCGGTTGGCGTGCAACTCGGCCGCCGGCATCCCGTTGCGCTTCCCGTAGTCACACTCGCGCAGCCGCCAGTCGAGCAGCACCGGGATCCCGGACGTGCCGAAGGCCACCGACGCGGTCTCGGCGGCGCGGGCCAGGTCGGAGCTGAACACGGCGGCAATCCCGTCGTCCCTGCGGCGCTCACCCAGCCGTGCGGCCAGCGCCCGGCCCTGATCTGACAGCCGCCCGGGCCACCAGCCGGTGGCGCGCCCCTCCTCGTTGTCCACGGTAATGGAGTGGGTCTCGAACACCAGCTCGACGGCCATCAGCTCATCCTACGAACGAGCCGCTGCGGCGCATCACTCATGCCCCTCGTAGAAGGCGCGAGCGCGATCAGGCCGGGGCGGCGGACCGGGGCACGGCGTTGGCCCGCACGACGTCGGAGTAGAAGCGCGCGCTGGACTTCGGGATGCGGTGCTGAGTCCCGAAGTCGACGTAGATGATCCCGAACCGCTTCTGGTAACCCCAGGCCCACTCGAAGTTGTCCAGCAGCGACCAGACAAAGTAGCCGGCCAGGCTGACCCCGTCCTTGATCGCGCGCGCGGCCGCCTCCAGGTGGGTATGCAGGTACCGGACCCGCTCGATGTCGTCGACCTCACCCTGCGGGTTCACGTAGTCCTCGGCCGCGCGGCCGTTCTCGGTGATGTACAGCGGCAGCCCGGGCGCCTGCTTGGACACCTCCTGCAGGAGGTCGTAGAGCCCGTCGGCGTCGACGAGCCAGCCCATCGTGGTCCGCTCCAGCTCGCCGGGCCGGTACTCGACGACGCCCGGCACCCCGCTGCGGGCCGGCTCCTCGTTCCGCCGCAGGTCCGCCGGGTCGCCCGCCCGCAGGAAGATCGGCGAGTAGTAGTTGACGCCCAGGAAGTCCAGCCGCTGGTTGATCGTGGCCAGGTCGCCGTCGGCGACCAGCGCGGGCGGGGGGAGCATGGCAGCCGGCGCGTGCGCCGGGTATCGGCCCTGCAGCACCGGTTCCAGGTAGATGCCGTTCACCATCGCATCGGTGATCAGCCGGGCACCTTCCACGTCGCCTAGGCGGCCGTCGCCGAGGACCCGGACCGGGTGCAGGTCCAGGGTGATGCCGACCTCGGCCGCGCCCTGCGCCCGCAGCGCCTGGGTGGCGAGCCCGTGACCGAGCACCAGGTGATGCGTGGCGGCGGCCGCGGCGTCGGCGTCACGCAGCCCGGGGGCATGCTGGCCGTGGCGGTAGCCGTTGTTCGCCACCACCTGCGGCTCGTTCAACGTGATCCACTGGGTCACCTGGTCACCGAGCGCCTCGGCGCAGATCGCGGCGTACTCGGCGAACCGCTCGGCGGTGTCGCGCACCGCCCAGCCGCCGTCGTTCTGCAGTTCCTGGGGCAGATCCCAGTGGTAGAGCGTGACTGTGGCCGTGATGCCGTGCCCGGCGAGTTCGTCCAGCAGCGCGCGGTAGTAGTCCAGGCCCTTGGGGTTGGCCGGGCCGCGGCCGCCGGGCTGCACCCGCGGCCACGAGATCGAGAACCGGTAGGCCTTTAGGCCGAGCGAGGCCATCAGCGCTACGTCCTCGCGGTAGCGGTGGTAGGCGTCGCAGGCGACGTCGCCGGTGTCCCCGCCACGGACGTTGCCCGGCGCATGGCTGAAGGTGTCCCAGACCGACGGGCCCCTGCCATCGATGCTTGCCGCCCCCTCGATCTGGTAGGCGGCCGTCGCCGATCCCCAGGTGAAGCCTTCGGGGAATCCCAGGGCGCCGTTCGCAGTAGTCATCAGCCTCTCCCTTGTACGCGACCATGGACCGTGCTCTTGCTCGAAACTTTGCACCATTCAGATCTGCGCCAACCTGACGTACACCGTGCACTCACTGGTCGCATCTAGATAACGCTCCTTGACCGGCCCTGTGCTGAGGGTTAGTGTAAGCGCTTAGATTTCCGGTGTAAACGTTTACATTACGTTTATGCAAGGGGCTGACAATGATGCGGCTGATCGAACAGACGTGGTAACGCTCTACGACGTGGCGCGCCTGGCCGGGGTTTCCACGGCCACTGTTTCGCGGGTCGTCCACGGCCAGGACCGGGTCCGCGAAGTCACGAGGACTAGGGTGCTGCGGGCCATCGAGGAGCTTGGCTACGTTCCCGACGGCGCCGCGCAGAGCCTGTCCCGCGGCCGCAAAGACGTCATCGGCCTGGTGTGCAAAGAGCGGGAGGTGGATTACGCCCTCGAGAACGCGGGGCTGCTCTACTACGACCAGGTGCTGCGCGGAGTCGAGGAACACATCCGCTACCACAACTGGTCGCTGCTGATCACCTTCATGCAGTCAGATGAGATGGGCGAGCCGGATATCCGCCGGCTGGACGCGTTCTCAGGCAAGGTGGACGGAATCCTCATCGGCGAAGGGTTCGTCGCCTCCCGTCATATCAAGCGCCTGGCCGCGCGAGTCCCTGTGGTGGTTATAGCTGGGACGCCCGGCGAACGGACGGCCGACGTAGTGGCGGCCGACAACTTCTCTGGATCGGCCGCGATCGTCACTCACCTCATTGCCGACCACGGCAAGCAGCGACTGTTCCATGTCGACGGCCCGCTGGATGCACCCGACGCCATCGAGCGGCGGCTCGGCCTGCACCATGTGCTACACGACAATCCGCAATGCCAGCTCATCGGCTCTGCGCACGGCATCTTCAGCGTCCGAAGCGGCGAACAAGCCGGTGAAAACCTGCTGGCCAGGCACCGTGGCGCGCTGCCCGATGCGGTCGTGTGCGCTAACGACCAGATGGCGATCGGGGTGCTGCGGGCCTTCGCGGCGGCCGGCGTGCGTGTGCCCGACGAGGTGGCCGTGGTCGGCTTCGACGACATCTATCCGGCGAGCCTGTTCGATCCCCCGCTCACGTCCGTCCACCAGCCCATACGCATGCTCGGTGAGCAGGCGTGCGCCCGCCTCCTCGATCGCATCGCCACCCCGGGCCTTACCCCGACAGTGGAGTTGCTGCCGACAGAGCTCGTCCTGCGGTCAAGCTGCGGCTGCCCGCCCGGCCCGGAAACCCGCAAGCCGGTCATGTCGCTGACGCCCACCCGTGTACACGCCGGAGCCGATCGGACGCCCGGTCGGCGTACACGCCAGCACGCTCAGGCCCGCCAGATCTCCGCCATACCCAGGCGGGCCGCGCGGGCGCCGAAGGCCTAGGAGGCGCCATGTCATTCATCGTCCGCCGGCTGATCTTCTACGTCGTCGCGGCCTGGGTGGCGCTCACGATCAACTTCTTTATCCCGCGCCTGGTGCCGGGGAACGCGGTCGAGAGCATCATGTCGAAGTTCCCCAACCTGCAGCCCTCAGCCTATCGCGCGCTCGAGGCGCTGCTCGGCGTCGGAAATCCGGGCTCGCTCTGGCATCAGTACTGGGCCTATCTCGGCGACGTGGCCCACCTGGACTTCGGCACCAGCGTCAGCGAATATCCGGCCCAGGTCTCGACCCTGCTCGGTGAGGCCCTGCCCTGGACGATCATCCTCGTGGGCAGCGCGACCGTGATTGCGTTCCTGGTGGGTACCGCCCTCGGCATCGCGGCCGGCTGGCGGCACGGCGGAGGGCTGGACCGCGTCCTACCCGGGCTCATGTTCCTGCAGGCGATTCCTTACTTCTTCTTCGCGCTGATCCTGCTCGAATTGTTCGCGGTCAAGGTCCACGTCTTCCCGATCGCCCAGGGCTACGGCCAAGGCCTGATCCCCGGCTGGAATTGGCCGTTCATCAGCAGCGCCATCTACCACTCACTGCTCCCGGCCCTCACCATCGTGCTCACCTCGATAGCCGGCTGGATGCTGCAGATGCGCAACGTCATGATCACGACCATCGGCGAGGACTACGTGGTCGCCGCCCAGGCCAAGGGCCTGCATAACCGCAGGGTCGTCCTCACCTACGCCGCCCGCAACGCGATCCTGCCGCAGCTTCAGGGCTTCGGCCTGGCGATCGGCTTTGTGGTATCCGGTGCCCTGGTCATGGAGATCGTCTTCTCCTATCCGGGGATCGGCCTGCTGCTGATCAACGCGGTTACCTCGAACGACTACCCGCTGACGCAGGCGATCTTCCTAGTGATCACCTTCACGGTCCTGCTCGCCAACCTGATCGTCGACGTCATCATCGTGTTCGTCGATCCCCGCGCCCGAGCCCGGGAGGCCACGCGATGACGATCGCACCGGCCATCAGCACCGAACTCACCGCCGTCACCCGGGAAGCCACCCAGCCCGGCTGGTGGCGCCGACTGCCGACCAAGGCCAAGGTGGGCGTGGTCCTGTTCGGCCTCTTCGTGCTCACGGCCATCATCGGGCCGCTCGTGGCCCCGTACGATCCCTCGTACGGGAATCCCTCGCCCAGCGCATCGATGAACGCGCCCAGCGCGGCGCATCTGCTCGGCACCACGCAGAGCGGGCAAGACGTGCTGTCCCAGCTGCTGGTCGGGATCCGCCTCACCCTGGAGCTCGGGCTCATCGTCGGCGTGGTAGCCACGGCGCTGGCGGTTATCGTGGGCGTCACGAGCGCCTTCCTCGGCGGCTTCTGGGACGAACTGCTGTCGCTGGTTACCAACGTGTTTCTGGTGATTCCGGCGCTGCCCTTGCTCATCGTCCTGCTCGGCTACTTTCCGAATAAGGGAGAGGCGCCGACCATCATCGTGCTCGCCCTGCTCGGCTGGCCGTGGGGGGCTCGGGTGATGCGGGCCCAGACCCTGGCCATCCGCAATCGCGACTTCGTGGCCGCGTCCCGGGAGACCGGGGAGAGAACCTGGCGGATCATCACCTTCGAGATCGTCCCCAACGAGGTAAGCCTGATCGCGGCCAGCTTTGTGAACACCGTGCTGTACGCCATCGGGGCCTCGGTCGCCCTCGCCTTCATCGGGGTCGCCGACCTGAACAGCTGGAGCCTGGGTACCATGCTCTACTGGGCCCAGAGCCAGCAGGCACTGCAGCTCGGGGCCTGGTGGTGGTTCGTGCCACCGGGCCTGGCGGTGGCGCTCATGGGCACCGCCCTGGTGCTGCTGAACACGGGCATCGACGAGCTCGGTAACCCCCGTCTGCGCGACGCGAGCAGTGCCAGCCGGATCGCCGGGCGTTGGCTCAAGCCCGCCGACCCCACACCCGTGCTGAGCGAAATCTCGCATCGCCGCAACGGGTTCGCTGGCTTCCTGCGCTCGTTCTCACGAAGTTCGCTGCTCGACAACGCCGAGGCGGGTGAGGGCCGATGAGCGCGGACCCGGCGACCGGTCCCGCGGCCGGCTCATCCCTGGCCGACCCTGCTCCAAGCTCCAGTCCCGTACTCGACATCCGCGACCTGTCGGTTGTGTACCGCACGCCGGGCGGCGATGTGCGCGCCGTGGACCATGTGAACCTCGCCCTCGGGGCGGGCGAGGTCGTCGGCTTGGCCGGCGAGAGCGGGTCGGGCAAGTCGACGCTGGCCTACGGCGCCTGCCGCCTGCTGCGGCCCCCTGCCCTCGTCACGAACGGCAGCGTCATCTACCGCGGCCGCCGGGTGTCCAGGCCTGCCGACATACTGAAGATGCGGCCGGACGAGCTGCGGCGGCTGCGCTGGCGCGAGATCGCGATCGTCTTCCAGAGTGCGATGAACGCGCTCAACCCGGTGCTCAACATCCGCGACCAGCTGCTCGACGCCATCTACGCCCACCTGAAGATGCCAAGGGACGAAGCCCACTCCAGGGCCGCATCCTTGCTTGACCTGGTCGGCATCCCGCGGTCCCGGCTGCGCAGCTATCCTCATGAGCTATCCGGCGGCATGCGCCAGCGGGTGATGATCGCCATGGCGCTGGCCGCCGAACCGGAGATCATCATCATGGACGAGCCGACCACCGCGCTCGACGTGGTGGTGCAGCGGGACATCCTGGCCCAGATCGTCGAGCTCAAGGACCGCCTGGGTTTCTCGATACTGTTCATCACCCACGACCTCTCGCTCCTGCTCGAACTGGCCGACCGGATCGCCGTGATGTACGCCGGCCAGTTCGTCGAGATCGCCACCTCGGACGAAGTCCACCGTGAGGTCGCCCACCCCTACACCAAGGGCCTGCTCAACTCGTTCCCGTCGCTGCACGGACCCCGCCGCGAGCTGGTCGGCATCCCGGGCTCACCGCCCGATTTGGGCAACCCGCCCCCCGGCTGCCCGTTCATGCCCCGCTGCGGGTACGCCAGACCAGAGTGCCAGGACGTGGACATGCGGCTGCTGCCGGTCGCCACATCGAGGGATCCGGATCACGTGACGGCCTGCCCGTTCGTGCTCCCGGACACTCCGGTGCCGCCGCCCGTGGCGTCCGCGGCCTCCGGGCGCCCAGACGGGGAGCTGGGAACATGAGCGAACAGACCCTGACGTCCGCGGCCGCGGCACGCGGGCCGCTCGCCATGGAGGCGATCTCGCTCAGCAAGGACTTCCGGCTCGGCCGCGGGAACACGCTGCACGCGGTGCGCGACGTCTCCTTCGACCTGTACCGCGGCGCCGTCGTCGCGCTCGTCGGTGAGAGCGGTTCGGGCAAGTCCACCGCGGCCAGGCTCCTGGCCGGGCAGGAACGGCTCACCTCCGGCACGATCCGGCTGGACGGCAAGCAGGTGGAGGTGTCGAGCCGTGGGGACTTCCGCCGGTACAAGAGCGAGGTCCAGCTCGTGTTCCAGGACCCGTTCTCCTCGCTCAACCCGATACATACCGTGCGCTACCACCTCGAACGCCCGGTGAAGCTTCACCAGGGCCGGGACGCAGAGGTCGGCCAGGAGGTCGTTAGCCTGATGGAGCAGGTCCGGCTCACGCCGGCCAAGCAGTTCCTGGCAAAGTACCCGCACGAGCTGTCCGGCGGCCAGCGCCAGCGGGTCTCCTTCGCCCGTGCGCTGGCCGCCCGGCCGAGCGTGCTGCTCGCCGACGAACCGGTGTCCATGCTGGACGTCTCGATCCGGCTGGAGATGCTGAACCTGCTCGACGACCTCCGCCAGCGCTTCAGCCTCGCGATGCTCTATATCACCCACGACATCGCCTCGGCCCGCTACTTCGCGGACGAGATCCTGGTCATGTACGCCGGGGAGATCGTGGAGCGAGGCCCGGCCGAGGAGCTCACCCAGCTGCCGGCGCATCCCTACACGCAGCTACTGGTCGCCTCCGCCCCGGACCCGGACAACCTCGGCAGCGCGCTTCGCGGCGGCAGCCGGCGCCGGGGGGCCGCCACAGCATCCGGAAGGTTGCAGAACCTGGACGGCAGCGCGGCCACGCAGGGCTGCCCATTCAATCCGAGGTGCCCGTTCGCTGACGACCTATGCCGGCGGGAGGACCCGGCCCTGAGGCAGATTTCGGACACACGGGGCGCGGCCTGCTGGCACCTGGACGTCGCCGCGCCGGAACTCGTTTCCGGGCCACGACGAGCTGGGGACACGACGACCACCTAGTCCACAACCGATGAAACCCGAGAGAAGGACAAGACTGATGAGGAGATTGCATAGCCGAAGAAGGCTCATTGCACTGGCGGCTGCCGGCCTGCTCACGGCCGGACTCGCTGCCTGTTCGTCGAGCTCAAGTTCGAGTTCGAGTGCGGGTTCAACCGGTAGCGCCTCCACCACGGGAAAGACCCTGGTCATGGAGAGCTCGCCGGAGACCACCATCACGCAGGCGTTCAACCCGTTCGTCCCCACCCAGGCCGCCTACGGCATGGGCGCGACCGGGCTCATCTACGAGCCGCTGATCCAGTTCGACCTCGCCTCGCCGACGATCCAGTACCCGTGGCTCGCCACGTCCTACGCGTGGTCTAACGGCGACAAGACGATCACCTTCACGATCCGCCAGGGCGTGAAGTGGAACAACGGCACTTCGCTGACCCCGGCCGACGTCGCCTTCACCTTCGATATGGTGAAGGCCAATGCGGCGATCAACAGCGGCGGCCTGACCGTCTCCAGCGTGAGTACGTCCGGCAACACCGTGACGCTGACGTTCCCGACATCCCAGTACACCAACCTGGAGGAGATCGCCGGCCAGGCGATCGTGCCGAAGTCCCAGTGGAGTGGCATCAACCCGGGGACCTTCACGGACCCGAACCCGGTCGGTACCGGGCCGTACATGCTGGGCAGCTTCACGCCGCAAGGCTTCATCCTGAAGAAGAACCCCTACTACTGGCAGCCCGCCGACGTCCAGGTCCCGACCGTCGACTTCCCGGCCTACACCTCCAACACCGGCGCGCTCAACGCACTGTTCAACAACCAGATCGACTGGACCGGGAACTACATCCCCGGCCTGCAGAAGAACTTCGTCGCCACCGACCCGGCCCATCACAACTACTGGGAGGCGGCCGGCGGCGACGAGAGCCTCGAGCCGAACCTGACCAAGTGGCCGACCAACCAGCTAGCCGTACGGCAGGCGATGAGCCTCGCGGTCAACCGCACCCTGCTCGCCTCCGAGGGCGAAGCCGGTCTGGCGAGCCCGATCTCCGAAGCGGGCGGGCTGACGCTGCCGACCTTCCAGGCCTGGGCCGGACCGGTGGCGTCGGCGACCATGCCGACCACCAGCAACACGGCCGCGGCCGAGCAGGTGCTGCAGAAGGCCGGCTTCACCAAGGGCAGCAACGGCTTCTACCAGAAGGGCGGCAAGGAAGTTTCGGTGACGATCATCGCCCCGACCGCGTACACGGACATGTCTCAGGTCGACGCCATCGCCGCCCAGGAGATGAAGGCGGCTGGGATCAACGCGACGTTCCAGGGCCTGTCCGTGGACGCCTGGAACCAAGATGTCGCCAGCGGCGACTTCTCGGTGACCGAGCACTGGTCAAACGGCGGAATCAGCCCGTACAACATGTACGACGGATGGCTGAATAGCGCGCTGGCCTCCGGCTCGGCCGCCGTCGGCGACTACGAGCGGCTGAACAACCCGGCGCTCAACGCCGATATAGCCACGCTGGCTGGGGCAACGACGGTCGCGGCACAGGCCACCGCCCTGGTCCCGCTCGAGCAGTACATCGCGGCGAACCTGCCGATCATCCCGGTCACCACCGCGCCGGAATGGTTCGAGTACAACTCGCAGAACTACACCGGCTGGCCGACCCAGCAGAACCCGTACGACAGCGGCCAGCCGTCGGGAACGAACAACGGTCCCGGCTCCGGCACCGATGAGGTAGTAATCCTGCACCTGCGTCCGCGGTAGCCCTCGCCGGGCTGTCACGGGGCAACAAGCGGGCCCGTTCCTGGCCGTCTCACTCGGTCAGGAACGGGCCTCACCCCACCATCACATTAGCCCAGCTAGTAACAGGGAGCCATGGCGCAAGGTATCTGTTCATGTTCCTCGTAAACAGCATGGGGCGCACGTGTCCGTAGTGCCCACGGAGACCGGCGGCGCCCCGGACTCGCCGCTGGGCATCGCCTTCAGCACGCTGGCGTTCCCGGATGCCAGCCTGGCCTCCGCCGTCTCGCTCGGCCGCCAGTGGGGCTACGCCGGCGTCGAACTGCGGCTCATCGACGGCGAGCTCATCGATCCGCGTATGCCCGCTGGCGACCGCGCTCAGGTCAAGCGGACGGTAACCGCGGCCGGGATGCCGGTCGTCGCGGTGGACAGCTCGATCCGCCTGACCGGTGAGGATCCAGGCCCCGACCTGCGCCGGTTCCTCGAGCTGGCCAGCGACTGGGAGTCCCCGCTGGTCCGCGTGTTCGGCGGTGCGCTGGCCGCTGACGGGGCGGGACGCCAGGAGCAGCTCAGGGCCGCGGCCCGGGTGCTCGAGTCGAGCGTGCCGCTGGCCCGGCGGCTCGGCGTCGCCATCGGCGTCGAGACCCACGACGACTTCTCCGCCTCGTCGGTGGTGGCCGAGCTACTGGCCCTGGCCGATACCGAAGGGGCCGACCCGGACTGGGTGGGCGCGGTGTGGGACAGCCATCACCCGTACCGCATGGGCGAGACGGCCGCCGACGTCTACGCCAACCTCGGCCGGCGTATCCTGCTCGCGCAGGTCAAGGATGCCCGCCGCAGGCCCGGCGGTGACTGGGACCTGGTCCTGCTCGGCGAGGGCGAGGTGCCGGTCAGGGAGATGCTCGGCCTGCTCGCGGCGGGCGGCTACCGGGGCTGGATCTCGGTCGAGTGGGAGAAGCGCTGGCACCCCGAGATCGCCGAGCCGCAGGTCGCGCTGCCGCAGCACCTCAGGGTGCTAGCCGAGTGGATGGAGTTGAAACCCTGATGCCCGTGACCCGCGGTTTCGGGATCGTCGGCACCGGAGTGATCGCGGCGATCCACGCCGACGCCATCGCGCTGCTTGCGAAAACCGGGCTGCCGAACGCCCGGCTGGTGGCGGTCACTGACGTGGCCGCCGATGCCGCGGCGGCCTTCGCCGCCGCGCACGGCTGCCCGGCCGAGCCCGATCTCGGCGCACTGCTGGCCCGCCCCGACGTCGAGGTGGTGTGCGTGTGCGTGCCGAGCGGCCTGCACGCGGCCATCGGGGTCCAGGCCGCGAAGGCGGGCAAGCACCTGGTCGTGGAGAAGCCCATCGACGTCAGCCTGGAGGCCGCGGACCGGCTCATCGACGCGGCGCGCGCGGCCGGGGTGGCCCTGACCGTGATCTCCCAGCACCGTTTCGACCCGGGCCTGATCGAGCTGAAGCGCCTGCTCGACGAGCAGGCCCTGGGCCGGCTGGTCCTCGGCGAGGCCAGCACCAAGTGGTACCGCGCCCAGGCTTATTACGACAGCGCCGCGTGGCGCGGCACGTACGCGATGGACGGCGGGTCGCTGATGAACCAGGGCGTTCACTACGTCGACCTGCTCCGCTGGTGCATGGGCCCGCCCGCCGAGGTCACCGCGATGTGCTCCACCCAGGCGCACCAGATCGAGGTGGAGGACTCATCGCTCGCCGTCGTCCGGTTCGCCTCCGGTGCCGTGGGCACCATCTTGTCCAGCACCGCCGCCTTTCCCGGCTTCCCGCAGCGCCTGGAGATCACCGGCACCGGAGGCACCGTGACCGTGGAGGACGGCCGGATCGTCCGCCGTGCGCTCGCCGCGGATCCTGGTCCGGCGGCACCGGCTTCGGGCGCAGACCCCTACTGGTCGGCGGCCGCCGACCCGGCGGCGGTGGATGTCGCCAGCCACGCCGCGCAGCTCGCCGACCTGCTCGACGCGGCCGACACCGGGCGCGAGCCCGCGGTCAGCGGCCAGGACGGCCGCGACGCGCTCGAGATCATCCTCGCCGTGTATGAGTCGTCCCGCGTCGGCCGCCCGGTGACCCTGAGCTCGATGACCGTCATCCTCAGCGGGTTCGCCGACGAGATCTCATCCGACCCGCAGGCCCAGCTCGCGACCCTGGCCTCCGAGTCGATCTCGTATCTCGAGCTGCGCAGCGCGTGGTCGGTGAACGTCGCCGACTTCACCAGCCAGCAGCTGGCCGCGTTCCGCGCCGCGGTGAACGCCGCCGAGGTAGGCGTCTCCGCGATCGGCTCCCCTATCGGCAAGATCCCGGTCGACGCGCCGTTCGGTCCGGAGCTGGACCGGATGCGCCGGGTGGCCGAGGTCGCCGCGGAGCTCGGTACCACCATCGTCCGCGTCTTTTCCTTCTTCATCCCGGCTGGCGAGCCGCCGGAGCGGTACCAGGGCCAGGTCATCGAGCGCATGGGAGCCCTGGCCCGGACGGCCGAGGAGCACGGGCTGATCCTCGCGCACGAGAACGAGAAGGGGATCTACGGCGACGTCCCCGAGCGCTGCGCCGACCTGATCACCGCCGTCGGCTCGCCTGCCCTGGGCGCGACGTTCGACCCGGCCAACTTCGTCCAGTGCGGCATCCGGCCCTTCTCCGACGCGTACGCCCTGCTCCGCCCCCACCTCGTCTACCTGCAGGTGAAGGATGCCCTGGCCGCGAGTGGCGAGGTCGTCCCGGCCGGCCAGGGCGACGGTGAGCTGCGCGAGACGCTGGTCGCGCTGCAGGACTCGGGCTTCGCGGGCTTCATGTCGCTCGAGCCGCATCTGGCGCAGGCCGGACGCTTCGGCGGCTTCAGCGGCCCGGAGGGCTTTGTTCGCGCCGCTGCGGCACTGAAATTTCTGCTGAACGAAGCATCGATCCCCTGGCGATAACCCGGGCCTGCTCCCCGTGGTCTAGCCTCAGACGGTCCCGGTCAGCCCCCAGCGGCGCCTGATGGCTCGGTCAGCCACGCCAAACACCATGTCGACAATGATGCCCAGGATCAAGATCACGATGATGATCGAGGTGGCGCCCTGCATGTCGGCCTGGTCCTGGTCGGCCGACAGCAGCACGCCCAGGGACGGCTGGTTCGCGATGACGACCAGCAGCTCGCCGGCCACCAGGCTGCGCCAGGCGAACGCCCAGCCCTGCTTCAGCCCGGCCACGAAGGCGGGCAGCGAGGCGGGCAGGATCAGGTACCGGTACAGGGAGAGCCTGCGCAACCCCATCATCTTGCCCGCCCGCAGCAGCAGCAGCGGAGTATAGTCCACGCCCGCGATCAAGCCGTTGGCGATCGACGGGGCCGCGCCCAGCACGATGACGAACAAGATGGTGGTGGTGCTGATGCCAAACAGGATGATCGCGAACGGGAACCAGGCGATCGACGGCATCGTCTGCAGTCCGGTGATCAGCGAGCCGACCGCCGCCCGCAAGGGCGCGATCCGGGAGACCAGCGCGCCGACGACCGCGCCGATCACCACCGCGAGCGCGAACCCGATGACGGCGCGCTCGGAGGTGATGGCGATGGCACGCCACAGCAGCCCCGTCTGCAGCTGACCCCACAGGTCCGACAGGGTCCCGGCTGGCCCGGGGAAGATCAGCTTCTTCCAGCCGCTGACGTGGATCAGCTGCCACACGGCGAGCACGATGGCAATCGCGAGCACCTTGGGCCACAGGGCCTCCCAGGCGCGGTTGGCCAGGCGGCGCCCGCGCTGGTCGGTCGGCGTCTCTGCTTCCTGGGCCTCGAGCCAGGCCAGCCGCTCCGCATAGGCCGGCACGGAGGCCTGCTGGTTACCGGGAGTCATGGCTCATCTCCTCCCGAAGCCGGTCGGTGATCCGCCCGGCCAGTTCGGCGACCCGAGCCGAGTCAATGCGCCGGGGGTGCTCGATGGGCACGGCGAACTCGTCGATGACCCGGCCCGGGCGGCTGCTCAGCACTACCACCCGATCGCCGAGCCGGACCGCCTCCCGGACGTTATGCGTCACGAAGATAATGGTCAGCTGTCGGCCGGCACAGACCCGGTCGAGCTCGTCGTGTAGCAGGTCCCTGGTCATCGCGTCCAGCGCGCCGAACGGCTCATCCATCAGCAGCACGTCGGCGTCCTGAGCCAGCGCCCGGGCCAGCGCCACGCGCTGCCGCATGCCGCCGGACAGTTCGTGCGGCCGCTTTCCGCCGAATCCTCCCAGGCGCACCACGTCCAGCAGCTCGGTAGTCCGCTGGCGGCGCTCGGCCCGCCCCAGGCCGCGGGCCCGCAGGGCGAGCTCCACGTTGCCGGCGGCGGTCAGCCACGGGAACAGGGCGGGCTCCTGGAACATGAGCGCCACCCCCCGCCCACCTCCCCTTCCCTCTTCAAGCACCGATACCTCCCCCGAGGTCGGCTGCTCCAGGCCGGCGACCAGGGACAGCAGCGTGGACTTGCCGCAGCCCGAGGCCCCGATCAGGCAGGTGAACTCCCCCGGCGGGACGTCGAGCGTGATCCGGTCCAGCGCCCGGACGGCCGAGGTGCCGCGTCCGAACACCTTGGACACGTCAGTCAGCCGGACGGCCGCCGTCATCTCGCCGACCGCCTGGCGCGGGCCGGTGACCGTCGTCGCATTCCCCTGCCTGGCCATGGAGCCCTCCTCGCCTACGAGTTGACCTGCGGCTCGCCCGCCGCAGTCAGCGCCTGGTTGAGCGGTCCCAGATCGAAGATGCCGCTCAGGTTGACCGGCTTGAGCAGGCCGAGCGAGACGGCTTGCGAGGCGTCGGTGGTCAGCGACGACTCGTCGGGGTCGTCGGTGAAGGTGATCTCCTTGAACGAGGCCGCGACCAGGCTCGGCTTGAGCGGCTTGCCGGTATAGGTGGCGAGTTCGGCGTTCGCGTCCGCTTCTGCAGCGGTGAGGTTGGACTTGATGAAGTCGTTCGCCTGGATCTGAGCCTTGATCAGGTCCGCGACGACCGCGGGGTGCGCGGACAGGAAGCTCTGCGTCACGACCAGCAGGGTGGTGACGCCCGGCTCGCTGAGCAGCACGGTTCCGCCGTCGCTGACCATCTCGATGTCGTAGGGCGCGGGCTCGGAGCCGCCGGCGATCTGCCCCGACTTGAACTCCAGGACGGCGGCCGAGTTGGGCGTCGTCGGCTTGATGGCGGCGTCTCCCCCGCCGGTTGAGGTCGTCGCGATCCCGTTCTGCTTCAGCCAGTAGCGCAGCGCGACGTCCTGGGTGTTACCGAGCGACGGCGTAGCCAGCGTCTTGCCCTTGAGCTGGCCGGCCGAGGTGATCCCCTTTGCGACCACCACCGAGGCACCCCCGGTCGCGGCACCGGAAACGATCTTGATCGCGGTGCCGCCGGACTTCTGCCAGGCGTTGATGGCCGGGTTCGGGCCGACGTAGGCGGCGTCCAGCTGGCCGGCGAGTATTGCCGTCGTCTCCTCGGTCCCGGTGCTGAAGGCAGTCGGCTTCAGCGTCCCGGCCGAGCCCAGGGCCTTGGTGAAGAAGCCCTCCTTCAGCGCGACAAGCGCGGATGCGTGCGTGATGTTCTCGAGAAAGCCCAGCCGGACCGTCACCGGCGCCGGGTCCGGGTTCCCGGATCCGCTGCCCGAACTTGTCGTGCCCGCCGACGAGGAAGAGCACCCTGCCGCCAGCAGCAGGGCAGCGCCGACTATCGCGGCAGCCGTGACACGTCGCATCTCACACTCCTAAACCCTTTAATCTCTATCGTTTACATAGGAAACGTGCTCGGTTCACTATACATAGAGCCGGCAAAATAGGGAATCGGCCCAGACCCCGCCACCGGGAGGCGGGGTCGTTCGGGGTATGCGGTTAGTTGCCCTCGTCGCTGGAGTCTTGCAGGGAGACGCCCGCTACCGTGGGGAACTTGGACAGGCACTTCTCCAGCACCGCCACGTCCGCGTCGCTGGCCTGGTTGATCTGGTAGATCACCTGCGCGAGCGCATAGGGCGCGTTCATGTTGGACGGCAGGGGCTGCGGGGTCACGTTCGGCGGCTTGGCACAGGCCGTACGCACGGCCATCCGCTGCGCCAAAGTGGCGCTGTCGGTGAACGTCACGATGGCCTCTCGCTGCCCGAGCGCGGCGTCGAACTGGGAGCATCCGGCCAGAGCCGCGGCGGCGGCGATCATCGTCCCGGCGGCGAGCAGGCGGCGGCCCCGGCTTCGCGACCGGACACCGACTACATCGGGTAGTACCCGCACGATGCCAGCCTACGGGTTACGGGTGCCTAGTACGGTATCGGCAGGGACCACCCAGCCAGGAGGAAACGTGGCAGGCCGGATCGAGGACTACGCCATCGTCGGGGACATGCAGTCGGCGACGTGGGATTCTTGCCCGCGGATGACCCCTAAAGTGGTCTCGACCATGAAGGTGCGGCAGCGGGATCTCGTACAGGACGGCTTCCTGCGCCGGTACGAGCTGAGCGGCAGGCACGAGGAGGCAATCGAGTTGTTCGAGCGGCTGCGCCGAAGCGTGCCGGGCTAAGAAGATCCGGACCCGAGAGATCCATGCCCTCCGCCCGTCACATCCTCATCGTCAACTCCCGCAGCGTCCACCAGCCGGTGTTCGTGGTCGGCGCCCCGCATTCGGGAGCGGATCTCATCGGTCGCGCGCTGAAGACGTCCCCGAGCTTTCACGTCACCATAGGCCAGCCCAGCGTGCTGCGGGTGGTTTACGCCTTCGCCCGGCGCCCGTCCATGTACCAGGGCCGGACGCAGGCCGCCGCCACGGTCATCAGGGATGCCTTCGCGCAGGGCTGGCAGGTCACCTCGCACAGCTGCCTGGAATGCAACCGCGAGTGCCGGGCCGCCGCCGGGCTCGCCGCCGATGCCGTCGGCCCGTGCGTGGAAGTGCGGGGCCTGGAGCGGTTCGGCGACGCGAGCCCGGACCTCATCTACTGCGCGGAGGCCCTCACCTACGCGTTTCCCGACGCGCGGATCATCCAGGTCATCAGGGACGGCCAGGACGTGGTGACCAGCATGCTCGCCGATCCGGTGGTCATGTCCTGGTTCCGGCCGAGCTTCGTGAACGTAGACAGCGAGTTCCCCAATCCGTTCTTCGGCGTCGAAACCGAAGAGGACCGGGAGCTGTGGCCCAAGTTGTCGCCCGCGGCCCGGTGCGCATTGCGCTGGCGCTGGTCCGTCCGCCTGGCCGCCAGGCTGCACCACAGCCTGCCCGCCGGCCAGCTGAAGACGATCAGGTATGAGGACCTGCTGAGCAAGCCCGACGAAGCCCTGGCCGAGCTCTCCCGCTTCACCGGCACCACGGTGCCGGCGGCCGAGATCCGCGATGTGGCCCGCACGGCCCGGCAGCGCGGCCGTTCCCGTCGGCCGGCTGGACCCTCGTTCAGCAAGGAGGACGCCGCCCAGATCGACAAGCTGGCCGGCGAGGAACTCCGCCGGCTGGGCTACGCCTAGACGGCTTGGCCGGCGAACTGGGTGTGGTACAGGTCGGCGTACAGGCCGCCGGCCGCGAGCAGTTCGGCGTGGGTGCCGTGCTCGATGATCCGGCCCCCGTCGACGACCAGGATCTGGTCGGCTTCGCGGATGGTGGACAACCGGTGCGCGATCACCAGCGAGGTCCGGCCGGACAGCGCGCTCTTCAGCGCGCGCTGCACGGCGGCCTCTGACTCGGAGTCCAGGTGCGCGGTCGCCTCGTCCAGCACGACCACGGACGGGGCCTTCAGCAGCAGCCTGGCCAGGGCCACGCGCTGCTTCTCGCCGCCGGACAGGCGATAGCCCCGGTCGCCGACCACGGTGTCCAGGCCGTCGGGCAGGCTTTCGATCAGGTTCCAGATCTGGGCGGCCTCGCACGCTTCGATGAGCTCGAGTTCAGTGGCCGAAGGCCGCGCATAGGTCAGGTTGGCCCGGATGGTTTCGTGGAACAGGTGCGCGTCCTGGGTGACCACGCCCACCACGTCGTGCAGCGACTCCAGCGTGACGTCCTTGATGTCATAGCCGCCGATCCGCACGATACCGTCGTTCGGGTCATACAGCCGCGCCGCCAGGGCGGTGATCGTGGTCTTGCCCGCGCCGGACGGACCGACCAGCGCGGTCAGCCGGCCGGACGGGGCGGTGAAGCTTACCTCGTCCAAGACCCCGGCCGCCGAGGCCGGGCGCTCGGGGGAGGGCAGCGCGATCGACTCCAGCGACGCGAGTGATACCTCAGCCGCGGTCGGATAGCGGAACGACACGTCGTCGAACTCGATCTCGGGCGCGGTACTGGCGCCGCCTGGGCCGGGTACCAGGGCGGGGAGGACCTCCGCGTCAGGACGCTCGGCGATCAGCGGCTTCAGGTCGAGGATCTCGAAGACCCGGTCGAAGCTGACCAGCGCGGTCATCACGTTGATCTGCACGTTGGACAGCCCCGTAATCGGGCCGTAGAGCCTGGCCAGCAGGCCGGAGAGCGTCACCAGGAGGCCGAGCTGCAGCACGCCGTGGATGACCAGGGAGCCGCCGAGCCCGTACACCACGGCGGTGGCCAGCGCGGCCAGCAGGCTCAGCGAGATGAAGAACACCTGACCGTACATGGCTTGGCTGACGCCGATGTCGCGGACCCGCCCGGCTCGCTGGGCGAATACCTCTGACTCCTCACGGGGGCGGCCGAAGAGCTTGACGAGCATCGCGCCCGCCACGTTGAAACGCTCGGTCATGGTCGAGCCCATCGCCGCGTCAAGCTGCATCGATTCACGAGTCAGCCGCTGCAGCCTGCGGCCGACCCTCTTGGCCGGGAGTATGAACAGGGGGATCAGCACCAGCGCGATGAGGCTGATCTGCCAGGAAATGGCGAACATCGTGACCAGGATCGCGCCGGTGGTGAGGATGTTGGAGACCACCGAGGACATCGTCGACGTGATGGCCTGCTGCGCGCCGATCACGTCGCTGTTCAGGCGGGACACCAGGGAGCCGGTCTGCGCCCGGGTGAAGAACGCGACGGGCTGCTGCTGGACGTGACTGAACACCTGGGTGCGCAGATCGTAGATGAGTCCTTCGCCGATCCGCGCGGAGAACCAGCGGATGATGAACCCGAGGAACGCGTCGAACAGCGCGACCGCTGCGACCGCTACAGCAAGCCCGATCACGACCGCCTCGTCGCGAGGCAGGATGCCCTTGTCGATGATCCTGCCGAGCAGCACCGGGTTAACCACCGTAACGAGCGAGTCGAGGATGGTCGCGAACAGGAACAGGGCCAGCCAAAGCTTGTATGGCTTGGCGTAGCCGATGATCCTGCGGACAGTACCGGGCTTCAGCTTCTGATGCGTCACCGAGGGGTCCTGCCGCAAGGACCGCATCATCCCTATGTTCGCCCGCCCGTACATGCCCTGGAGAACCTCCGAAGGGGCACAATTCGTTCCCGTGCCGGGCCGGAACGCTATCAGCTAGCAGCGAACTCGGGAAAACGGATTTACCGGTGGCTGTCCGGGCGGGGTCCCGGCGGCCGTGAGTTTCACGGGTCCGGGCCGGTGCCACCGGGCGCGGGTGCGCTATACCTGGGCTTTGCTGCTGCGGGTTGCGCCGCCACGCCCGCGCAACGTCACTCCGGTCTCGGTGAGAATCCGGTGGACGAAGCCGTAGGACCTTCCTGTCGAAGCCGCGAGGGAACGGATGCTCTCCCCGCTGTCGTACCTCTTGCCCAGAAGCGTCGCCAGCTTGCTACGATCCACGCCGGTTACCCGCGTGCCTTTTTTGAGGGTGGTCTCGACCACTTGCACCTCCGCTTGCTGAAGTCAGGAGTGAGTTACTGATCCTCCTTCGCAATGATCAGGCATGACCAGTGGATTGACTACCCAGATGAGCGTAAATGATCACCTATTTTTATCCGGCCATGGCGGAATCGTTGCCTTTGCCCGGAGAGCATACAGTCGGTAAGTATTTACGCAAGTGAAACGAGATCTGCGAAATCCTCACTCCACGCGTCTTCCACGCCGTCCGGCAGGACGATAACGCGTTCTGGTGAAAGCGCCTCAACCGCACCTTCATCATGGGTCACAAGTACTATCGCGCCGCGGAAGCTTCTCAGCGCGGCGAGAACCTCTTCCCGGCTGGCCGGATCGAGGTTGTTGGTCGGCTCGTCAAGCAGCAGCACGTTGGCGCCTGATACAACAAGAAGAGCGAGGGCGAGTCTGGTCTTCTCACCGCCGGAAAGCACTCCCGCGGGCTTTTCCACGTCATCACCGGAGAACAGGAATGACCCGAGAACCTTCCGCTGCTGCGATTCGGTAAGGTCGGGCGCGGCGGTACGCATGTGCGCCAGGACGGTCCGCTCAGTTTCCAGGGTTTCATGCTCTTGGGCGTAATATCCGAGGCTGAGGCCGTGTCCCGGCGTGACTTTTCCGGTATCCGGAGTTTCCAGCCCAGCCAGTAGCCGGAGCAGGGTGGTCTTCCCCGCGCCGTTGAGGCCGAGCACCACGACCCGGCTGCCCCGGTCGACGGCGACGTCCACCCCGGCGAACACCTCGGTCGACCCGTACGACTTGGACAAGCCGTTGGCAGCCAGCGGCGTGCGGCCGCACGCCGCGGGCACCGGGAAGCGCAGCTTGGCCACCCGGTCCGCGGAGCGCTCGGCCTCGACTCCGGCCAGCAGCCGCTCGGCCCGGCGCTGCATGTTCTGCGCCGCCCGGGCCTTGGTGGCCTTGGCCCGCATCTTGTCGGCCTGGGTCATCAGCGCGCTGGCCTGCCGGCTCGCGTTGACCCGCTCCCGACGGCGGCGCCGCTCGTCGGTCTCGCGCTGCTGCAGGTAGGCCTGCCAGCCCAGGTTGTACATGTCCAGACCGGCCCGCTGCGCGTCCAGGTAGAACACCTTGTTGACCACGTCGGCCAGCAGGTTCACGTCGTGGCTGATCACCACCAGGCCGCCGCGGTAGCTCTTGAGGTGATCACGAAGCCAGACCACTGAGTCGGCGTCCAGGTGGTTGGTCGGCTCGTCCAGCAGCATGGTCTCGGAATCGGAGAACAAGATCCGGGCCAGCTCCACCCGGCGGCGCTGCCCGCCGGACAGGGTGTGCAGCGGCTGATGCAGCACCCGGTCGGGCAGCCCCAGGCTGGCCGTGATCGAGGCGGCCCGTGACTCCGCGGCGTACCCGCCGAGCACCGCGAGCCGCTCCTCGAGCCGGCCATACTGGCGGATGGCCACGGCCGCGGCGGCGGAATCGGGGTTGGACATCTGGGCCTCTGCGGCGCGCAGGTCGGCCCGGAGCTGATCGAGTCCGCGGGCCGATAGCACCCGGTCGATGGCCAGCGTGTCCAGGTCCCCGGTACGCGGATCCTGCGGCAGGTACCCGACCGGGCCGGAGCGCCGGACCGAGCCTGCGGCCGGCTGGGCCTGCCCGGCCAGCACCTTGGCCAGCGTGGTCTTCCCGGCGCCGTTCCGGCCCACCAGACCGATCCGGTCCCCCGCGGCCACCTGGAAGGACGCGCCTTCCAGCAGCAGGCGCGCGCCAGCCCGCAGTTCGATGTCGGTTGCCACGATCATGTTTCAGCTGCTCCTGAGAACGAACGAAAACGGACAGACTTCTTCCCCGGAAGGTGTCCTCAGTCCGTTGTCCGCAGCACGACCCCTAGTTTACTTGGTCGGCCGAAGCCGGGCTAACGGATTGCGGCTCGGTCAAGCGGATGCGAATGGCCAAGAAGGAGCTCGGTATCTCCTTCAGCACGGCCAGCCGCGGGTCGGGGACGGTGAGGAAGCGGTCGGTGGCCAGGGCCAGGTACGGCGCCAGCCGCGGGTCGCCGCGGATTCCCGCGATGGACCGCTTGTCCCCGCCCAGGACCAGCTCGTCCAGCCGGTGCGGGCCGAACATCGCAGCCGCGGCGTCGGCGGCGGCCCGCAGCGCGGTCGCGGCCTGGTTCTCCCGGCGCCGGGCGAAGCGGTGCTGAGACCAGCCGCCCGCCGCGCTCCGGCCGTGCACCGGCCGGCTGCCGGTCTTCGAGCTCACCAGGCACGGGGGCGAGCCGGTGAAGACGCCGACCGCGTAGCCGCCCAGCCGGACCAGCAGCACGCCGACGGTCCGGTCGGCGATCGCGTGTGCCACGATCGCTTCCGCGGCCGCCGCCGGATCGCCCTCGTCCCCGGTTCCGGTTCCGGCCCACCGCAGCGGAGGGAACGGCGGATGGCACTCGGCCACCGCCCCGTCCGCAGCCGCGAACGTGACCGCCGCGCCCGCCGCATCGCCAGATATGGGCCCGACGCCGTGACGGTAAGTGAACGTGAGGATCCAGGACACTAGGCGCTCTGGCGGAACATCCACCCAGCGACCGCCCCCAGCCGCGGGATTCTTCATTACGCACCGCGCACGCGGAGCCGTTCTACATCCGGGCCTAGATGTTGAAGCCGAGGGCGCGGAGCTGCTCGCGCCCGTCGTCGGTGATGCTCTCCGGACCCCACGGCGGCATCCACACCCAGTTGATGCGGAAGTCGGTCACTATCCCCTCCAGCGCGTCCCGGGCCTGATCCTCGATCACGTCGGTGAGCGGGCACGCCGCGCTGGTCAGAGTCATGTCGATGGTCGCCACCCGCTCGGCGTCGACGTCGACGCCGTAGACCAGGCCGAGGTCCACCACGTTGATGCCGAGCTCGGGGTCCACCACGTCACGCAGGGCCTCGAGCACATCCTCCTGCTCCGGGGTAAGCTCGGTGATGAGCTCGCCGGTCGCCTCCGGCCCAGTGTCCTGAGCCGCAATGTCTTGGGCCACAGCGTCCTGGGTTGTCGTGTTCTCCGTCATCGTTCCTCCTCCAGGGCCTTGACGGTCGCGTCCTTCCACGCCATCCAGCCCAGCAGCGCGCACTTGATCCTGGCCGGGTACTTGGACACGCCCGCGAACACCACCGCGTCCTCGAGCAAGCCCTCATCGGGTGATCCCGCGCCCTTTGACTGCATGAGCTCGAGGAACGCCTGGCTGATCGTCATGGCCTCGGTCACCGGCTTGCCGATGACCAGGTCGCTCATGACCGACGCGCTGGCCTGACTGATCGAGCAGCCAAGCGCGTCATACGAGATGTCCTCGACCACCGGCTCGCCGTCGACATCCTTGAGCGCGACCCGCAGCGTCACCTCGTCACCGCAGACCGGGTTGACGTGATGCACTTCGGCGTCGAACGGCTCCCGCAGGCCCTTGTGATGAGGGTTGCGGTAGTGATCCAGGATGATCTGCTGGTACATCGACTCGAGCTGCATCACGTCCCCTTCGGGGGGTTCCGGGGGGTCGTCCCCCCGGGCTAGCACTGTTAACGCGGAACGAGGGCCGCCTATTGCCGGGCGCCGAAGAAGCGCTGAGCGTAGCGGATGCCGTCGGCCAGGGCATCGACCTCGGCGTGCGTGTTGTACACGTAGAATGTCGCCCGCGTGCTGGCCTGCACGCCCAGGGCGCGGTGCAGCGGCCAGGCGCAATGATGGCCGGTGCGCACCGCGATGCCCAGTTCATCGAGCACCTGGCCGACGTCGTGCGGGTGGACGCCCTCGACCTCGAAGGCGACCGCGCCGCCCCGGTCCTTGGTGGTGTCCGGACCGAGGATGCGCACGCCCCTAATCTCGCGCAGCGCGTCGAGCGCGTGCGCGGTCAGCGATTCCTCGTGCGCGGCGACGTTATCCATGCCGAGCGTGGTCAGGTAGTCGATGGCGGCGCCAAGACCCGCGGCCTCGGCCACGGCGGGCACACCCGGCTCGAAACGCTGCGGCGGTGGCAGGAACGTGCTGCCCTCCATCCGAACTACCTCGATCATCGATCCGCCGGTCAGGAAGGGCGGCATCGCCTCGAGCAGGTCGGCCCGGCCGAACAGCACGCCGATCCCGTACGGGCCGAGCATCTTGTGCCCGGAGAAGGCCAGGAAGTCCGCACCGAGCGCAGCCACGTCGACCGGCTGGTGCGGTACTGACTGCGCGGCGTCGGCCAGGATCAGCGCGCCCTTGTCGTGCGCGGCGCTCGCGATCTCGGCGACCGGCGGGATGGTGCCGGTCACGTTCGACTGATGGGTCACCGCGACGAGCTTGGTGCGCCCGGTGATCATCTGGTCCAGGTGATCCAGATCGAGCCGGCCGTCGGGTGTGACGCTGAGCCAGCGCAGCGTGGCGCCGGTCCGCTGACACAGCTGCTGCCACGGGACGAGGTTAGCGTGGTGCTCCATCTCGGTGATGAGGATCTCGTCGCCGGGTGACGCCTGCATCGTGTAGGCGACAAGGTTGATCGCCTCGGTGGCGTTCTTGGTGAACACGACCTCGCCCACGTCGGCGCCGATGAACGCGGCGACCTTGGCCCGGGCGCCCTCGTAGACGTCGGTGGCTTCCTCGCCGAGCAGGTGGGTGCCGCGGTGGGCGGCGCCGTTGTGCCGCTCGTAGAACGAGCGCTCGGCGTCCAGGACCTGGACCGGCTTCTGGGAGGTCGCGCCGGAGTCCAGGTAGATCAGCGGGTTGCCGTTGCGGACCGTCCTGGCCAGCGCCGGGAAATCGGCCCGGATCGCCTCGACGTCGAGGTGCTCCGGGAACTCGCTCATGCGGGGATCCCGAGGAACTTCTCGTAGCCCTCGTTCTCCAGGCGTTCGGCCAGCTCGGGGCCGCCTTCCTCGACGATGCGCCCGCCGACGAACACGTGCACGAAGTCGGGCTTCACCAGTCGCAGGAGCCGGGGGTAGTGGGTGATCAGCAGGACCGCGTGACCGGGCTGGCCGCGGAACCGGTTAATGCCCTCGGCCACGACCTTGAGCGCGTCGATGTCCAGGCCGGAGTCGGTCTCGTCGAGCACCGCGATCTTCGGGTTGAGCAGCTCGAGCTGGAGGATCTCGTGCCGCTTCTTCTCCCCGCCGGAGAAACCCTCGTTCAGGTTGCGCTCGGCGAAGGCCGGGTCCATGGACAGCGCGGCCATCGCGGCCCGCAGTTCCTTGACCCAGTCCCGCAGCTTGGGCGCCTGGCCCCGCACCGCGGTGACCGCGGTCCGCAGGAAGTTCGACACCGTGACACCGGGGACCTCGACCGGGTACTGCATGGCCAGGAACAGCCCGGCCCGGGCGCGTGAGTCCACGGTCATGGCCAGCACGTCCTCACCGTCCAGGGTGACGCTGCCCTTGGTGACCAGGTACTTCGGATGGCCGGCGATCGCGTAGGCCAGGGTCGACTTGCCCGAGCCGTTCGGGCCCATGAGGGCGTGGGTCTCCCCCTCGGCGACGAGCAGGTCCACGCCGCGCAGGATCTCCCGGTGGACGCCAGGGCTCTCCTCCACGCTGACGTGCAGGTCGCGGATCTCGAGGGTGGCCACTATGACTCCTTAGCTATGGCGACGTAGACCTCGTCGCCGTCGATCTTGACGGGGTAAACGGGAACGGGCTCGGTGGCCGGCAGCCCGGTGGGCTGGCCGGTGCGCAGGTCGAAGCAGGACCCGTGCAGCCAGCACTCGACCGTGTGGTCGTAGATCTCGCCTTCTGACAGTGGCACCTCGGCGTGCGAGCATACGTCCCGCAGCGCGAAGACCTCGCCGCCGGTGCGGGCCACCGCCACCGGCTCACCCGCCACCTCGACGCCGATCACGCCCTCGACGGGGAGATCGGACAACGCACAGGCCCGGGTGTACACAGGGGTTTCGGTCATCGCGACTTCTCCAACTCGGCCTCGACGCCCTCGGCGATCCTCACCCGCAGCTCTGGCACCTCGATCGCGTCGATCAGCTGACCGAAGAACCCGCGGATGACCAGCTTGCGGGCTTCGTCGAACGGGATGCCGCGGGCCATCAGGTAGAACAGGTGGTGGTCCTCGAGCCGGCCGCTGGCGCTGGCGTGGCCGGCCCCGACGATCTCCCCGGTGAGGATCTCCAGGTTCGGCACCGAGTCGACCCGGGTGCCGTCGGTCAGCACCAGGTTCCGGTTGTACTCGTAGGTGTCCGTGCCGATGGCCTCGGGCCTGATCAGCACGTCGCCGATCCAGACCGCGTGCGCGTCCTGGCCTTGCAGCGCGCCCTTGTAGGTGACCCGGCTCCGGCAGTTCGGCATGTCGTGGTCGACGAACAGCCGGTGCTCCAGGTGCTGACCCGCGTCGGCGAAGTACAGGCCGGTCAGCTCGGCGTCGCCGCCCGGGCCGTCGTAGCGCACCTCGATGCCGAATCGGACCACCGATCCGCCGAGACTGACCGCGGCGTGCCGGAGCCGGGCGTCCCGGCCCAGCGTGGCGTAGTGGTAGGAGGCGTGCACCGTGTCGTCGGCCCAGTCCTGCAGGCTGACCACTGACAGCGCGGCGCCGTCGCCCACCACGAGCTCGACGTTATCGGCGTAGGTGGCGCTGCCGCGGTGGTCGATCACCACCACGGCCCGCGACAACGGCTCGGCCTGCACCAGCAGGTGGCCGTAGCCCGCGCCGCCGTGCCCGGTGACGGTGACAATGGTCGGCCGGGACGCGTCGGCCTCCGCGGGCACCGTGATCACGGTGGCCTCGTCGAACGACGCGTAGGCCTGGGCGCTGATCCGGTCGGCCGGGATGAAGGTGCGGGCGGCGTGAGCCACGGACCGTTCGGCCAAAGAGGTCTTCACCTCAGGGGCCGGGTCCACGTCCACTTCCACGCCCGCCGTCGGCGACGGTACCGGCGGAGAATCGGTGTGCAGGCCGCGTCAGCCGGCGCAGCGGGGTGAACCGCCACTCCTCCTCGCGACCGTTGGGCACGCCGAAGTCCGCCGGGTCGTAGGACCGGTGCTCGTGCAGCCTGCTCACGGGAGCGGACTCGATCGCTCCCTGCAATCCAGCCGACATTAGCCGACCGCCCCCTCCATCTGAAGCTCGATCAGCCGGTTCAGCTCGAGCGCGTACTCCATCGGCAGTTCGCGAGCGATCGGCTCGACGAACCCGCGGACGATGGTGGCCATCGCCTCGTCCTCGGTCATGCCGCGGCTCATCAGGTAGAACAGCTGGTCCCCGGAGATCTTGGAGACGGTCGCCTCGTGGGCCATCTCCACGTCGTCCTCGCGGACGTCCACGTACGGGTAGGTGTCGCTGCGGCTCACCGAGTCCACCAGCAGCGCGTCGCACTTGACGTTGGACTTGGAGTGCTCGGCGCCTTCCTGCACGTTGACCAGCCCGCGGTAGGAGGTCCGGCCGCCAGGCCCGGGCCACCGACTTGGACACGATGGTCGAGGAGGTGTTCGGCGCGCAGTGCACCATCTTGGCCCCGGCGTCCTGGTGCTGGCCCGCGCCCGCGAACGCGACCGAGAGCGTCTCGCCCCGGGCGTGCTCGCCCATCAGGTAGACCGCCGGGTACTTCATCGTCACCTTGGAACCGATGTTGCCGTCGATCCACTCCATCGTCGCGCCCTGCTGGGCGACGGCGCGCTTGGTCACCAGGTTGTACACATTGTTCGACCAGTTCTGGATCGTGGTGTAACGGCAGCGCGCGTCCTTCTTCACGATGATCTCGACCACCGCGGAATGCAGCGAGTCGGACTTGTAAATGGGCGCGGTGCAGCCCTCCACGTAGTGGACGTAGGCGCCTTCGTCCACGATGATCAGGGTCCGCTCGAACTGGCCCATGTTCTCGGTGTTGATCCGGAAATAGGCCTGCAGCGGGATTTCCACTTTTACGTTCTTAGGCACGTAGATGAACGAGCCGCCGGACCATACCGCGGTGTTCAGCGCGGCGAACTTGTTGTCGCCCGGCGGAATCACCGTGCCGAAGTACTCGCGGAACAGATCCGGCTGCTCCCGCAGCGCGGTGTCCGTGTCGAGGAAGAGAACGCCCTTTTCCTCGAGGTCTTCCCTGATCTTGTGGTAGACCACCTCGGACTCGTACTGGGCGGCCACGCCCGCGATGAGCCGCTGCTTTTCCGCCTCGGGTATGCCGAGCCGGTCGTAGGTGTTCTTGATATCGGCGGGCAGTTCGTCCCAGCTCGCGGCCTGCTTCTCGGTGGAGCGGACGAAGTATTTGATGTTGTCGAAGTCGATTTCCGACAGGTCGGCGCCCCAGGTGGGCAGCGGCTTGCGGCCGTAGGACTTCAGGCCCTTCAGCCGCAGGTCGAGCATCCACTCCGGCTCGTTCTTGCGCGCCGAGATGTCACGGACCACCTCTTCGGATAGGCCGCGACGCGCGGACGCGCCCGCCACGTCCGAGTCGGCCCAGCCGAACTTGTACGTGCCCAGCCCTTCGAGCTGTTCTTGCGTGGTGGTCATGTCAAGAGCCCTCCGGACTCTGCGGTGATTTCGGTAGTTACGCCGTGTTTTATAACAGATTTCGCCGGGCGGACCTTCCCGGCGCCCGTGACGTGAGTGACGTGCGTGGTGCAGATCCCGTCGCCGTGCGCGATGGTAGCGAGGCGCTGCACCGGCGTGCCGAGCAGCCTGCCGAACGCCTCCGTTTCCGCCTCGCACAACTGCGGGAACTTGGCCGCCACGTGCGCGACCGGGCAGTGGTGCTGGCAGAGCTGCTCGCCGGCAGGCCCAGCCGCCCCGATCGCGGGCGCCGGGCCTGCGGAGGCGGCGTAGCCGTCGGCCGACAGCGCCTCGGCCAGCGCCTGGACCCGCGCGGCGAGCTCGCCCTGGGCCACCACCGGCGCGTACCGGCGCTCCAGGTCGGACAGCTGCCGGCGGGCGAACTCGGCGACCGCGTCCGGGCCCGCCGTCTCGGCCAGGAACCGTAGCGCGCCCGTAGCCAGGTCATCGTAGGCGTGCTCGAACGCGCTGCGCCCGGCGTCGGTGATGACGAAGACCTTGGCCGGCCGTCCCCGGCCCCGGTTCCCGTAGGTCCTGGCCGTCCTGGTCTCGATCAGGCCCTCGGCCAGGAGGTTGTCCAGGTGCCGCCGGATGGCGGCAGGGGTGAGCCCGAGCCGGCTGCCCAGCGTCGCGGCGGTCGATGGCCCGAGTTCCAGGATCAGCCGCGCGACCTGGCCCTTGGTCGGGCCGTCGACTGATCGCACGTTTTTCACAACATCATTGTGCCGTAAATAGGCCCTCCAGCGCAAACTTTTGGCAACGTCGACGTGACGTAAATCACGCCGCAGTGGACGCGTCCGGCGCCTTGAGACCCAGGACGCGCTCGGCGTTGCCGCCCGCGATGTTGGCTTTGTCGTCCGGGCTGAGCGGCAGCGTGTCGAGCAGGATGCGGCCGTCCGCGTTGGAGCCGAACGGGTAGTCGACGCTGAACAGCACCCGGTCTACCCCGAGCACCTCCACCGTGCACATGACCGGCGGGATGCTGAACAGCCCGCTGGTGGTCACCCAGATGTTGCGCCGGAAGTACTGCGACGGCTCCCGGGCCATGCTGTCCACGCGCAGCATCGCATCGATCCGGGCCAGCATGAACGGCAGCATCTCCCCGCAGTGCCCGACGATCAATCTGAGCGCGGGATGGCGGTCGAACACGCCGGTGGCGATCATGCGCAGCACGTGCAAGCCGGCTTCGGCATGCCAGCCCCACGCGCCGGTGGCCAGCCGGGCCGCCACGCCCGGCGGCAGTCCGCTGTAGAGCACCTCGCGCAGGGCCGCCGAGGGCGGCGCGGGGTGCAGGTAGAGCGGCACGTCGAGCCGTTCGAACCGGTCGAGCAGCGGTTCGAACCTCGCGTCGTCCAGGAACGCGTCGTTGGACCCCAGCGTGCTGTTGACCAGGGCGCCGACGAAGCCGAGCTCGACGGTGGCGCGTTCCAGCTCGTCGGCGGCGGCCTGCGGATCGGCGGTGGGCAAGGTGGCGAAGCCCGCGAACCGGTCCGGGTGGGCGCGGACCGCCGCGGCCAGCTGGTCGTTGGCCTCGCGGGCGCGGGCCAGGCCTTCGGGTCCGGCGCGGGTCTGCGCCGCCGGGGCCACATGGGAGATGACCTGAAGGTCGATCCCGTTCGCGTCCATGTCGGCCAGGCGCAGCGGGCCGAGATCGCTCAGCTGGTCGCCGACCTGGGGCCCCCAGACGGCGAGCTGGCCGGTGCCCGGCGGCGCGGCCATCTCGGCGGTCCAGAAGTGCTCTTCCAGCGCAATCGTTCGCACCGGGCCATTGTGTCGCACCCGGCTACCGTCGCGCTCTACGACTGAGCCGGTCTTACGGGACGATGCCGACCGTGATCCCGGCCACACCGCTGAAATGCTCGGCCGGGCCGCGCACCACGGTATCGGCTCGGGCCGCCACGCGGAGCGGCTCGGCGATCTGATCCAGCAGTGCCGTGGCAATGTCGTCGTGCGCTTGCACGATCAGCTGGCTGAGCCGGGCCGAGTTACCCAGCCGGAGCCCGCTGCGCAGCACGCGGGTCGCGTCCAGGATCACGGCCAGCTGGTCCACCGCCGAACGGTCCGACCTCCAGCGCGGATCGGCCACCGGCCAGCGGGTCAGGTGCAGCGACACCGCGTCCTCGCGCTCGCGGTAGAACCGCTGGTACATGTTCTCGGTCAGGAACGGCGCGAACGGCGCGAACAGCCCGAGCAGCGCCCGGAACGAATCAAACAGCGTCCACCGCGCGCTGGCCTGGTCGGCCCGGTCCTTGATCATCTCGAGGTAGCGGTCGCAGTAGATCGACCAGAACATCCGGGAGGCGGCCTGGTGGGCCTGCATGTAGTCGTGGTCCTCGAACGCCGCGGTAGCCTCGTCGATCGCGTCGGCCAGGTGCGACAGCACCCACCGGTCCACAATGTCCCGCTCCCCCGGCTCCGGGGCCGAGCTGTCGGCACCGAGATCGCCCAGGTGCAAAGACACGAACCGGCCCACGTTCCACAGCTTGACCGTGAACTTCCGGCCGGTCCGTACGTCCTTCTCGTTGTACTTCAGGTCGGTGCCGATGCGGCCGCGGGTGGCCCACAGCCGCAGCGCGTCCGCGCCGTACTTGCCCATCACGTCGTCCGGGACATACCGGTTATATCCGTCCGGACCTGTCGATTTGTCGAGATCTCGCTTCGACAGCTTCTTGCCCTGCTCGCTCAGCCCCCAGCCGGAGATCAGCGCGGTCCGCCACGGCACCCGGCCGAACAGCAACTCGGACTGCACCACGGAGTAGAACAGCCAGGTCCGGATGATCTCGAACGCCTGCACCCGCATCGACATCGGGGCCAGCGCGGGATCGGTCCCGCCGAGCGCCCACCCGTCGTTGATCTGCGGGGTCAGCGACGAGGTCATCCAGGTGTCCATCACGTCCAGGTCGCCGGTCAGCTCGCCGTGACCGCAGCTTAGGCAGGCCTGCGCCGGCGGCTTGTCGGTGAGCGGGTCGACCGGCAGGTCCTCGAGCCGGGCCAGGACCGGCGCGTCGCACGAGGCGCAGAACCAGACCGGAAACGGCACCCCGTACCGCCGCTGCCGGGTGATGTTCCAGTCCCACTTGAGCCCGTCGATCCAGTCTTCGAGCCGCCGCCGCATGTACGGCGGGACCCACTCCAGCTCGGCCGCCCGGGCCCGGAACCGGTCGGCGTGTTCGCGCACCGCGATGAACCACTGCGGCCTGATCTGGAACTCGACCGGGGTCTGGCAGCGCTCGTGCACCCCGACCACCTGCCGGATCGGCACGCTGGACACCAGCAGCCCGGCCTCGTCGAGCGCCTTGACGATGGCCGAACGCCCCTGGGTCACGGTCAGCCCGGCGAACTGTCCCGCCCGCTCGCCCAGACGCCCGTCCGGCTCCACCACCAGCCGCAGCGCGAGGTGGTCGCGCCGCCACCGCAGCACGTCCTCGCTGTCGCCGAACGTGCACACCATCATCAGCCCGGTGCCGAACTCCGGGTCCACGTCCTGGTCGGCCAGGACCGGCACCTCGTAGCCGTACAGCGGCACCCGCGCCGCGGTGAGCCCCTGATAGCGGGAATCGGCAGGATGGTGGTACAGCGCCACGCAGGCCGGCAGCAGCTCGGGCCGGGT
Organism: uncultured Actinomycetes bacterium; assembly: GCA_963742795.1. GTDB lineage: Bacteria > Actinomycetota > Actinomycetes > Streptosporangiales > Streptosporangiaceae > Palsa-504. Next base: position 146,762 of record CAVUNL010000003.1, on the reverse strand, counting down.
GGTCGCGATCATCAGGTTCTCCCCGAACCTAATGGTGTGCAGCCTGCTGGTCCGCTCCAGGTCCTCGACGTCGGCCTGGGCCAGCGAGGTCCGGTCCTCCGGGCACCACAGGATCGGGTCCTGCGCCCGTCGCAGGTAACCCGCCTGGTGCAGGTAGATGAAGCTGGTCTGGGCGGTTCGCTGGCAGCGGGCGTCGATGGTCGAGTAGCGCAGCGACCAGTCCAGCGACAGGCCCAGCCGCCGCCACAGGTCCTCGTACCGTTCGGCCGTGCGCTGAGTCTCGGCCAGGCACAGCGCGACGAACTCGGCCCGCGGCATGTCCACCGCTCGCACGCCGTAGGCCTGCTCCACGTACCGTTCGGTAGGCAGCCCGTTGTCGTCGAACCCGATCGGGTAGAACACTCGCTCGCCGCGCATCCGCCGATACCGCACGATGAAGTCGGGCTGCGAGTAGCTCATCGCGTGACCCACGTGCAGGTGCGCCGCCGACACGTACGGCGGCGGCGTATCTACACTGAACACCGGCCCGTGCCCGTCACGGTCATAGCGGTAGACGTCATGCGACTCCCACAGGGCGCGGGCTGCCGCCTCGACCGCCTGGTGGTCGTACTCGCCGGGTTCCATAGGAAGGGAAGGTATCTGCTCCGGGACGTGCATCTTAATTCTTTTCTGACCGAACGGACCACGGTGTGAATTCTTCGTGGTGCCGCATGCCGTAGCTAGGTGCCGGGGAATGAACGTGGTACGAACGAACCAGCCGGCCCGACCGAGAAAGCCCAGGAAGATAGAGACAAGCGCCGCCATGCCCGCCCCGCGTCCCGACATCGTCGACCTGCTCGAGGTGGACGTTCCGCCCGACGTCAAGGTGATCACGGTCAGTGACTTGCACCTGCCCTCGGTGCGGACGGACGTCTCGGGGCGGTCCTGCGAGATGCTCGCGCGCCATCTCACCGAGGAACACGGGACGCCCACCGTGGTCCTGGCCGGGGACGTGATCGAGTTGCTCGGCTCCCCCGGGTCGACAGCCACCGACATCCTGCGCCCGCACGAGGACCTGTGCACGGCGCTGCTGGACGTGACCGCGCGCGGCGGGCAGGTCATCTACACCATCGGCAACCACGACGGCGACCTAGCCTGGGACGTCAAGGCGGCGGACGCGGTGCGGGAGATGACCGGGGCCCGGCTCTGCCTGGCCGCGGACCTGGTCCTGGCCGACGGCAAGAGGATCCGGGTCGAACACGGCCACCAGCTCGACCCGTACAACTGCTTCTGCGACGCGCGCAACCCGCTGGACACCCCTGTGGGCCACCACATCGTCCGGGAGGTCATCCCCCGGATCGAGTTCCTCGGCCGCGGCTGGGTCGACGGCGCGCACGAGATGGCGGACCCGACCGACTTCCCGTCCTTCATCGCCTCCCGGCTCGTCTACCGCAAGCTGGGCCGCCACCTGTGGTGGCTGATCGCGATCCCGCTCGCGATCCTGATACTGGTCCGGATTCCTGAGTTCACGGCGTTCCGGTCCCGGTACCCGGACACCGACGTGTGGGTGCGCCGGGGCGAGATCCTGGGCTACGGCGCGATCGCGGACCTCCTCGTAATCGCCGCCCTGGTGGCCATCCTGGTCCGGCGCGCGTGGGTGTCGATCAGCGCGCTGGCCCTCGATAAGCGCGGCTACGGGCAGAACCAGGCCGCCCGCCAGCGGGCCGCCGACCTGGTCGCCGACGGCTACCACGGGTTCATCTCCGGGCACACCCACCACCCGGAGCTGGCCGCCTCGGCCGGCGGCTTCTACGCCAACTCCGGGTCGTGCACGTCGGTGGTGGAGGCTATCGGCGGGAAGTTCGGCCTGCCCCCGGCCTATGTACGCAATCAGCAGGTCTGCTGGGTGGAGGTAACCGGGGGGCAGGCCGAGCTGGTCCTGGCCCGGGTCGAGTTGCCCGGCGCGACGCGGATGGAGCGGTTCGCGGCCCACGGCCGCAACCCGCACTCCGACACCCCGGCGCGGGTCGCCTCCTGGCCCGCCGGACCCGACTGGCCGCCTCCCGATAAAAATGCCGACCGCAAGAAGCCCGTTCCGCTAGGAGGCGAACCCCCGGTTCCACCGCGTTAGAGGGCGGTGAAACCCGGCGTTTACCTTGTTCCGGGGTGCTCAGGCGCGCTCGGCGGCGCGGGCTTCCTCGATGGTGAGTTCGGCGGCGGGGTCGGCTTCCAGGCGCTCGTCCGGGATCGGCTCGCCGCTGCGGATCGACCGGCCGTAGGTGCCGTCGTCCAGCCGGTGCAGCGCGCGCTCGATGGCGTCCAGCCGGTCGCGCATGCTCTCCGCGAGGGCGTCGTCCTCGCCTTCCTCGGTCAGCGCCAGGGCGGCGTCGGCGTTGTCTTCCGCCTCGCTCTCCACTTCGGCCACGCGGTCGGCCTGGCCGGCCGTCTCGGTGTCCTTGAGCAGGCTGCGCACCTCGTCCCGTTCGGCGATGAGCAGGCTACGGGCCCGGTCCTGATCCATCCGGCCATCCTCCTAGTGCGTGTGAGACACGTGTGTGTCTGTGTGGTCGTGGCTATCGGGCGAGCCGCCCATCATCCGCAGCATAGCGACACCGCCGGTGCGGACGAATCGAACGATCAGGGCGGCGGCGAGGATCAGGAAGATGATGTTCAGCCAGCTGGTGTAGTCCCAGGACACCCCCTGGTCGGGGATCTTGGCCTGGGCCGGGTCCGGGATCAGGCCCAGGCTGCCGAAGACCAGCTCGACCGCGTAGCCGGCCGCCGCCATCGCGACGTAGAACGTGCCGAGCAGGAACCAGGCCATCCGGGCGCCGTAGTACTTCCGGTAGATGTTCAGGATCGGCGCGATGATCAGGTCGGCGAAGATGAAGGCCACCACGCCGCCGAAGCTGATGCCGCCCTTCCACAGCACGACGGCCAGCGGCACGTTCCCGATCGAGCAGACGAACGAGATGATGGCTACCACCGGCCCGATGAGCGGTCCCCAGATCTTGGCTGCGAGCGGATGGCCCGCGATGAAGAACGCGTGCCAGAACTGGTCGGGCACCCAGGCCGCGATCGCGCCCGCGGCGAGCAGCCCGATGATCAGGTCCCTGATGATCGCGGCCCACTCCATCACGAACACGTGCGCGACGGCTGTGTAGCCCTCGCTCGAGAACAGCCGGTTCACGAACGAGCCGGGCCGCTGGACGGACATGTCCATCGCGGCGTGGCCCTCCATCGAGCCGGCGATCCCGCTGTCGGCCTGCACCCGAGCCTCGCGCAACAGCCGCTCCCGCAGCGTCAGCCTGAACAGCACGGCGATCAGCACGATCATGATGGGACCGCCGGTGAACTCGGCCAGGGTGAACTGCCAGCCCATGAGCAAGGCCAGGATCACCCCGAGCTCGATCACCAGGTTGGTCGAGGCGATCTCGAACGCGATCGCCGCGGTGAAGTTGGCGCCCTTCCGGAACAGCGACCGCGCCAGCGCGACCGCCGCGTACGAGCACGACGATGACGCCGCCCCGAAACCGGTCGCCAGCGCGAGCGTCCGCGGCCGGTCGTTCCCCAGCAGCCGGATGACCGTGGACTTCCTGATCAGGGCCTGGATCATTGCCGACAGCGCGAATCCGAGGATCAGCGCCCAGGTGATCTGCCACGTCATTGACGCGGTGATGGACAGCGCGTGCAGGATGGCGTGGATCAGGCTCACCTCTTATACCTCCCCGGGCTTCGAACCGACATCATACCCCACAGGGGTATACGGTGCCGTGTCCCCGCACGGCCTATCGCGCCGCCCCCGTAGACTCGCGTGCGTGAGCACCGGCAAGGCCCCTGGCGACCCGGCGGCGCCTGCCGTTGAGCTCCGCGGGCTGGTCAAGCGCTACGGCCAGATCGCGGCCGTGGACGGACTTTCCCTGACTGCGGCTCGCGGCGAGGTAACCGGAATCCTCGGGCCTAACGGCGCGGGCAAGACCACCACAATCGAGATCTGCGAGGGCTACCGGCGGCCCGACCAGGGTACGGTGCGCGTCCTCGGGCTGGACCCGGTACGACAGGCACGCGCGCTGCGGCCGCGGGTGGGCGTGATGCTCCAGTCGGGCGGCATTCCCCCGTCGGTACCCGCGGCCGACTACCTGAAGCTGCTGAGCAGCTTCCATGTGAGCCCGATCGATCCGGCGCAGCTGCTGGACCTGGTGGGCCTCACTCCGGTCGCGCGCACCCCGTACAAGCGGCTGTCAGGCGGTCAGCAGCAGCGGCTGTCCCTGGCCGCAGCGGTCATCGGCCGCCCGGAGCTGGTGTTCCTGGACGAGCCCACGGCGGGTATGGACCCGCAGGCCCGCCACGCGACCTGGGACCTGATCGGTGAGTTGCGTACCGCGGGTGTGAGCGTCATCCTCACCACGCACTTCATGGAAGAGGCCGAACGGCTCTGCGACTTCGTCGCCATCATCGATCACGGGCAGCTGGTCGCGGCGGATACCCCGGTCAAGCTCACCGGCACGGTCGGCCAGCTCAGGTTCCGCGCGGAGGCCGGACTGGACATCGATAGCCTGCTTGGCGTGCTGCCGCCGGCCAGCGCGATGAAGGAATCCCCGGCCGGCCACTACGTGATCGAGGTGCACGGCGCGGTGGACCCGATGCTGCTTGCCACGGTGACCGCCTGGTGCGCCGAGCGGGGAGTGCTCGCCAACAGCCTGCGGATCGAGAGCCGAACGCTGGAGGACGTATTCCTCGAGCTCACCGGAAAAGACCTCCGGACGTGAGCGAGGCAGCCGCGGCCCAAGGACATCCGACGGCCTGGTTTGCCCCCGACCCGGGAGCGGCACCGCTGGGTCGGATGATCACCGCGCAGGCCACGCTGGAAACCCGCACCCTGCTGCGTAACGGCGAGCAGCTGCTGCTCACGCTCATCATCCCGCTTCTGCTGCTCACCGCGTTCAGCCTCGAACCCCTGGTCAACTTCGGGACCGGGCTGAGCCGGATCGATTTCCTGACCCCGGGGATCATCGCGCTGGCCGTGATGTCCACCGCGTTCACTAGCCAGGCAATCGCCACCGGGTTCGAACGCCGCTACGGCGTGCTGAAACGGCTGGGGGCCACGCCCTTGTCGCGTGGCGGCCTGATCGCGGCCAAGACCGTGACCGTGATCGGGGTCGAACTGCTGCAGAGCGTGCTGATCATCGCCGTCGCCCTGGCCATCGGCTGGCGGCCGAACGCCAGCCCGGCCGCGATCTTGACGACCCCGCTGCTGATCCTGCTCGGCACGGCCGCCTTCAGCGGCCTTGCCTTGCTGATGGCGGGCACGCTACGGGCCGAGGCCACCCTCGCCGCGGCCAACCTTGTCTACATCCTGCTGCTCGGCGTGGGCGGCGTGGTCTTCCCGCTGACCAAGTTCCCGGCGGGGGCGCGGCCGGTACTCGAGCTGCTGCCCACCGGTGCGCTGTCTACCGGTCTGCGCAATGTCCTGCAGTACGGGGTGCCGTTCCCGGTCGGTAACACGGTGACGCTCGCGGTCTGGGCGGCGGTAGCGATCGCTCTGGCGGCGCGGACCTTCCGCTGGGATTGACGCCTCAGGCCAGAGCAGCATCGAAGCGGGTTCGCAGGTCGCCGAGCCGTTCGATTGGCTCGTTGGCGAACACCAGGCGGAGGTAGCGCTCGCCGCTGGGCCCCCATCCGGTCATCGGCGTCGCCGCGATCTCGCCACGGGTAAGAGGCGCTGCGACGCTTGCGTACTGGAAAAGCCCGTGCTGGCGCAGTCGACAAGAATTGACTACCCGCCGTCCGGGCGGGCCTTCGGCGAACGTCCTCATCTGCCGCGTGTAGTTCGTCGGCCCGGCTGAGTGTGCCATTTGGGAGGTCAGGGGACCGTTCCGCGCGGTACGACCCATTGCGCCGGCTGGCCGGTGATCTGCGCGATCAGCTCGTAATCACTGTCATAGTGCAGGACGGTGACATCTTCTCGTTCGGCTACTGCCGCGATCAGCAGGTCAGGCAGGCCTACCGCTCGGATGCGCCCGCCGCGCCACAAGGCAGCCTGGACGTCAAGCGCGCGCCGCCAGTCCTCATCATGGGTGGCCAGCCATTCATAGCCAGCGTCGCGGTCGGTTCGGACCTGATCGAACTCCGCGCTGCTGCGTGTTGCCCATCTGAGTTCGAACTCGATGACGCCGCAAGTGGCCACTACTCCCGCCTCGATCAGCGGCGCCAGGACCGCTGCCACTCCCGGGTGGCGCAGACGGGCGAGCGCGCTGGTGTCTGCCAGGTAGCGTGCTACCGCTGCCATGCGGCTCGCATCACGTCCTCGTCTTCAAGATCGGGCAGACCGCCTGAGGTGAGCCTTTGCAGATCACGCCGCCTGGCTGCTAGCGCGGTGACCTCGCGGAGGGCAGCGTTGACCGTGTCCTTCTTGGTAGCAGTGCCCAGCGCCCGCTGAGCAGCCGCGAGATACTCGTCATCGATCTCGATCAGTGTCTTGGCCATTGCCGCCTCCCTCACTACCAATATATCTCAGGAGGGCCTATCCGGATATATGCACGTGCGCCGCTGAGGACGCCAGAGCCGGAGCTTGTGGCTCCATCGTGCCCGCCGCAGCCGGCGAGTTCCCCGGCAAGGCGGAGAGGAGCACGGTCAGGGCATGATGACCTTCAGCGACCTGGCCTCAGTGTCTCCTGATCCTGTGGCGCTGTTCACTGACCGGCTACCACACGCCGTTCATCTGCACCTCGGAACGGGTAACATCCTCTAGCTCGTAGATCTGCGCAGCTAGGGCTTGACGCGCGCCAACATGCTGTTCCCGCACATCTAGGGTCGCGAAGTCGTCGTAGTTCGCATAATCCGGTTTCGCTGACAGACCAAGCTCGGCGGCAAAGGAGTTGGGAGTAACCGAGCGTCGGTATCGACCTGGTGATTGTGCCATAGCTGGACACATCGTCTGACGTCCGGGTCCTGGCAGAACCGGCGACTACGGCAGACACGCTGCTGTGGGGGCCGCGGCAGTTGCCCTGTGGGGACCTTCGCTGCGTGTGGGGCGCGTTGCGGATTTTCGTGGATGTCGGCAGGCCCGGCCGGGTGACCGGCCGGGCCTGGCGGGGTGGTGGCCTGTTAGCGGCTGGGGTGTTGTCCTGCAGCGTGGCGGATGGCTGTGATCAGGAGTTTCAGGTTCCGGTTGTCCAGGCCGGGAATGGTCTGGCGGAGGGAGACAAGGGTGCCGCCGGCGATGCTGGCGGCGAGCTGGAGGATGCGCTGTTCCCCGCTGCAGACGGGGATCTGCCCGTCGTGCAGGGCGGTGAGCGCGGCGTCCCAGTCGATCCAGGCCATCAGGGTGGTGCCGTCGCTGATGCTGGTGCCGGTGTGGACGAAGCGGGCGAAGTCGTCGCGGGGCAGGATGCCGCCGTGGCCGATGAGCAGCTCGGTGCCGGCTTCGTCGGGGTGCAGGCCGGCGGCGTGAGCGCGCAGCGCGGCGATGATCGCGGCGTTCACTGGTCCTCCTGCCGGGCGGGGCCTGCGGCCTGGGCGGCTTGCTGCCGGGACAGGATGGCCTGCAGGGCGTGGTGCTTGGCGGGGTCGTAGCCGGTGCCGTCGTGCCAGCAGCGCCAGATGACGTAGGTCCAGGCGCGGGCGGTGATGCGGACGGCGAGCGGGTGGTCCTTGCCGCGGGCGCGGGCAGCGTCGTAGATGGCCGCGGCCCACGGGCTGGCGTGCCGGGAGTCGGCGGCGAAGTCGCACAGGGCGTCGCGGAGCTGGCGGTTGACCGACCAGCGGAAGCCGTGCGCGATGCGGGTGCCGGACCGGCGGGTGACCGGGGCGACCCCGGCCAGCCCGGCCAGCGATTCGGGGTCGGGGAAGCGGGACCGGCAGTCGCCGATCTCGGCGAGCAGCCGGGCGGCGCGGACGGTTCCGGGCCGGGGCAGCGAGGTGAAGATGTGCCCGTCGGGGTGGGCGGCCAGCTGCCCGGCGATCTGGGCTTCCAGGGCCTTGATCTGGGCGGACAGCGCGGTCAGCGTGGCGGTCAGGGCCGCGGTGATGCCTGGCCTGGGCGGCGCCGTCGGCCCCGGTGGCGCCGGGCGGGGCGGCCTGCAGCCGGGCGTGCAGCTCGCTGGCCGGGGCCGGGCGCCCGCGCGCCGCGATGGTCGCCAGCCACGCGCCGATCGCCTGCTCATCCAGCCCCGCGGCGGCGTCCTGGCTACCGAAACGGGCCAGGAAGGCCAGGCTGATCGGGCTGTCCAGGTCGTGGAACAGCGCGATCCCGCCCGGGAACGCGACGGCCAGGTGGGCGCGCAGCTGGTTGCAGGCCGCCACCCGGTGCCGCACCAGCTCCCGCCGGGCCCGCACCGCCATCCGCAGCGAGATGGTCGCGGGCGCGTCGGGGACCAGCGGCCGCAGCCGGGCCCGGTCGGTGCGCAGCGTGTCCGCCAGCACGAACGAATCGAACCGGTCGTCTTTGGCGCCGGCCGCGCCGTACCGGGACCGCAGGTTCTTCACCTGCCGGGAGGTGATCACCACTACCGTCAGGCCGGCGCCCAGCAGGGCATCGACCAGCGGGCCGTCGCCCCGCTCGATGGCGACCTCGGTGACCTTGTTCTTGCGCAGCCGGGTGATCATCGCGGCGATTCCGGCCTTGTCGTGCGCGGCGCAGAACCGGTCGGTGACCCGCCCGGCGAAGTCGACCACGCACGCGACGTGATCAGCGGTGGCCCAGTCGATCCCGGCGCACACGCCGCCCGCCGGGACATCGGGCAGAACCCGAGTTAGGGCATACTGCATCACAGCCTCCTCGCTGCTAGCCCAGTGGGGAGGCACCCTTGTTCACGGACCCGGGACGCTCATCGTCAGCTCACTGTCCGGCGCTCGCGGCGCATGGCCCTGTTGACGATCCGCGCGTCCCGGTAACCACCAGTCCCGCAGAAACTGCCGCTGGACCTCACTGAAGGGTCTTACGGACCCGGGCGGTGACTGGTGGCACCTGGGTGCATCGGTGAACTCGGTCACCGACCCGGACAACTCTGGCCTCCCAGCCCTCTCGCCGCAACCGCACCACGTTAAACATAGGTAACCGCTTGTTGCGCACAAGCAACTGACCGGCATACCCCGCAACCCGTCAGGCAAGGTCCCCCAGTGAGCGGAGCCAGGTACAGTGACCAGCCAGAAGGATGACGGACAGAACCACCGCCGATGCGGGACATCAAGAACGTGAAACCCGGGCTTCAGGACGCCCTGACGCGGCCGGGCCAGGGCCGCATGGGCCTACGGGCCAGGATCGGCTGGCCCGGTCCCAGCTAGCGCTGCCCGCGGCGATGGTGCTGTCCGGGATCGTCTCGGTACAGGCCGGGGCGGGCATCGCCGACAAGCTGTTCGGGCAGATTCCGCCCGGGGCGGTGACCGGGCTGCGGCTGTGGACGTCCGCGGTGGCGATGGCCGTCATTTCCGGGCGCGGATTCACCCGCGCGCTTCGTGACCTGGCCAAGCGAAGAGCCTGGGCCGACGGCGGGATCGCCGTTACGTTCGGTATATCGCTCTTGATTATGAACTTCTCGATTTACCAGTCGTTCGCTCGGATCCCGCTGGGAGTCGCGGTCACCATCGAGTTCCTCGGCCCGCTGGCCGTCGCGGTGGCCGGGTCCCGGCACCTGCGGGATGTGGGCTGGGTGGTGCTGGCGGCGGCCGGGGTGGTGCTGCTGACCCAGGGTGGGCACGGGCACCTCGACCTGGTCGGGGTGCTGTTCGCAGCGGTGGCCGGGGCCTGCTGGGCCGCCTACATCGTACTCAGCAGGGCGACCGGGCAGCGCTTCCCCGGCTCGGCGGGCCTGGCCATCGCGATGGTGGTCGCGGGGATCCTGGTCACGCCGTCTGCGGTCGTCGCCGGCGGCAGCGCGATGTTCCGGCCTGCCGTGCTGGCCACTGGGGCGGCGATCGGGATCCTCTCGTCGGTCATCCCCTACCGGTTGGAGCTCGAGGCGCTGCGACGGATGCCGATGCGGCTGTTCGGCGTGTGGATGAGCCTGGAGCCCGCGGTGGCGGCGCTGATCGGGCTGGCCCTGCTCGGCCAGCACCTGAGCGTGGTGGAATGGCTCGCGATCGGCTGTGTGATGATCGCGTGTGCCGGAGCGGCAGGCGGCGCTTTACCATAAGGGGCGTGCCCGCCGCCGACCTCCTCCGCACCTGGATGTCTCGCTTGGAGACCTCCAGGTTCGCCCGGCCTGTGCTGGCTCCGACGGCGACGTCGATGCGGCGGATCGCGCTGGCCGGAGTCATCGCCGATACCGCGATCATGTCCACCGGCGCGGCGGTCCGGCTCAGCTCGTCCGGCCTGGGCTGCCCCGACTGGCCCAGGTGCTCCGCGGCGGACGTCGTGGCCAGTAAGAACGCCGGCCAGACGCTGCTCAACACCTGGATCGAGTTCGGCAACCGGCTGCTCAACTTCCCGCTGGTCATCATCACCGTTATGGTCTTCGTCGCGGCCTGGCAGTTCCGTCCTCAGGGGACCAGGCGGCGTGATCTGGTCTGGCTTGCCGCGATCCAGCCGGCCGGAGTATTCGCGCAGGCGGTGATCGGCGGGATCGTCGTGCTGACCAAGCTCAACCCGGTCACGGTCTCCATCCACTTCCTGGTGTCCGCCTCGATCGTGGCCGCGGCGGTCGTGCTGCACGTCCGGTGTACACAGGGCCACGACCCGCCGACAACGGCGGTCCGGGGTGACCTGTTTGTGCTGTCCGCGGCCCTGGTGGCGGTGACCGGCGTGATGCTCGCGGCGGGCACCGTGGTGACCGGTACCGGCCCGCTGGCCGGGCACGCCGACACGCCCCGGTACAAGCTTCCGCTGGAAGGCGTCACCCAGTTGCACGCCGACATCGGCTGGCTGCTGGCCGGCCTGGCCGTCGCGCTCGTGGTCGGGCTGCGGATGTCCGGCGCGCCGGCCCGGGTGGTGCAGGCCAGCTGGGTCATGATCGCGTCACTGGGTGCGCAGGGCGTGATCGGCTACATCCAGTACTTCACCCACCTGCCCGCCGGGCTGGTCTGGGTCCACGTGACCGGCTCGGTTCTGGTCTGGATCGCGGTGCTGCGGCTGTTCTTGTTGATGCGCGACCGCGGCCCGCTGACGCGGCCGTCACCCGAGCCAGTCCAGGCCGCACCCTATCGACAGCCCGCCGCGGAGGGTCGCCAGGGGGGTCCGGGAGGATGGAGTCCCCCCGGGAGCAAGCGCAGTCGTCCCCCCCGAGCAACGCTGCCGCTGGACCGATAGGCTCCTACCGTGAGCAATCAGTCCCAGCTTGACTGGACGACAACCGACGAGCGCGCCGTCGATCTCATCCGGGTCCTGGCGATGGATTCGGTCCAGAAAGTAGGCAACGGGCACCCGGGCACGGCGATGAGCCTGGCCCCGGTGGCCTATCTTCTCTTCCAGCGACTGCTCAGGCACGACCCGGCGGATCCGCACTGGCCGGGCCGGGACCGTTTCGTGCTTTCGTGCGGGCATTCGAGCCTCACCCTGTACATCCAGCTGTACCTGTCGGGGTACGGGGTGACCCTGGATGACCTGAAGGCCTACCGGACCTGGGGCAGCATCACCCCCGGGCATCCCGAGCACGGCCTGACGCCGGGCGTGGAGACCACCACCGGGCCGCTCGGCCAGGGCATCGGCAACGCGGTCGGCATGGCCATGGCCGCCCGCCGCGAGCGCGGACTGTACGACCCTGACGCCGAGCCGGGCCGCAGCCCGTTCGACCACTACGTCTACGCCTTCGTCTCCGACGGCGACATGGAGGAAGGCGTCAGCCATGAGGTGTCCTCGCTGGCCGGGCACCAGCGGCTCGGCAACCTCATCGTGGTCTACGACGACAACTACATCTCCATCGAAGACGACACGAACATCGCCAAGTCCGAGGACGTCGCCGCCCGCTACGAGGCCTACGGCTGGCACGTCCAGCGCCTGAGCTGGCGTACCCCTAACGGGTACCACGAGGACGTCCAGACGCTCTACCAGGCGCTGCTGACGGCCAGGGAGCACACCGAGGCGCCGTCCTTTATCGCGCTCAGCACGATCATCGGCTGGCCGGCCCCGCACAAGCAGAACACCGGTGCCGCGCACGGCTCCGCGCTCGGCGCCGACGAGGTGGCGGCGACCAAGGAGGTCCTCGGCTTCGATCCCGGGGTCGACTTCCCGGTCGAGGACGAGGCGCTCACCCACGCGCGCCAGGTCGCGGAGCGCGGCAAGAGCCTGCACGCCGAGTGGGAGCAGTCGTTCGCCGCGTGGAGCGAGGCCAACCAGGACCGGCGGGCGCTATTCGACCGGCTGTCCGTCCGCCGGCTGCCGGACGGATGGGCCGAGGCGCTCCCCTCGTTCCCGGCCGACGCCAAGGGCATGGCCACCCGGAAGGCCTCCGGCACCGTCCTCACCGCTCTGGCCCCGGTGCTACCCGAGCTCTGGGGTGGCTCAGCCGACCTGGCCGAGAGCAACCTGACCACCATGGAGGGCGAGCCCTCCTTCATCCCGGTCGACCACCAGACCGCCATGTGGCGGGGCAACCCGTACGGCCGGACACTGCACTTCGGCATCCGCGAGCACGGGATGGGCGCGATCCTGAACGGCATCGCGCTGCACGGCGGGACCCGTCCCTACGGCGGGACGTTCCTGGTGTTCAGCGACTACATGCGGGGCTCGGTCCGGCTCGCGTCGCTGATGGAGCTGCCGGTCACCTACGTGTGGACGCACGACTCCATCGGCCTGGGCGAGGACGGGCCCACCCACCAGCCGGTCGAGCACCTGTGGGCGCTGCGGGCCATCCCGCATCTCGAGGTGATCCGGCCGGGGGACGCGAACGAGACCGTCGTCGCCTGGCGGACCGTCCTGGAACGGGCCCGGCCGGCCGCGATGTGCCTGACCCGGCAGGCCCTGCCGGTGTTCGACCGCTCGCAGGATCTGGCCACCGCCGAGGGCGTCGCCCGCGGCGCGTACGTGCTCGCGGACGGCAGCGACGTCATCGTGATCGGCACCGGGAGCGAGGTCTCGCTCGCGCTCGAGGCCCGCGACCAGCTGGCCGCCGAGGGCATCTCGGCCCGGGTGGTATCGATGCCGTGCGTGGAATGGTTCACCGCGCAGGACGAGTCCTACCGGCGCGAGGTACTGCCGCCGACCATCCGCGCGCGGGTGTCGGTCGAGGCAGGCATTACCGAACCCTGGCGATTGTTTGTAGGGGACGCGGGCGCTTCAATTGGAGTAGACCACTTCGGCGCTTCGGCCGCTTACCAGAAGATCTATCAGGAGTTTGGCATCACAGCGGAGCGGGTAGCCGCTGCCGCACGCGACAGTCTGGCCCGGGTCAGGGCTTAAGCCCGGCCCGCGGCACGCAGGGAAGGGAAAGCAACGGTGTCAGTTGACGTTCTCGGGCAGCTATCCGAGGCCGGGGTGTCGGTGTGGCTGGATGACATCAGCCGTGACCGGCTGCGCACCGGCAACCTGCAAATGCTGATCGACGACTTCCACGTGGTCGGCGTAACCTCCAACCCGACGATCTTCGCCAAGTCGCTGTCCTCCGGGGACGCCTACGACGACCAGATCGCCGACCTGAAGCTTCGCGGCGTGAGCGTGGGCGAGGCGTCCCGGTTGATCACCACGTACGACATCCGGTGGGCCTGCGACGTGTTCCGCCCCACCTATGAGCGGTCCGGCGGGCAGGACGGCCGGGTATCGCTCGAGGTGGATCCCCGGCTGGCCCGCGAGACGGCCAGGACCATCGCGGAGGCCCGGGCCCTGTGGTGGATGGTGGACCGGCCGAACGTCATGATCAAGATCCCGGCGACCGTCGAGGGGCTGCCCGCGATCTCGCAGTGCATCTCCGAGGGGATCACCATCAACGTCACGCTGATCTTCGGTCTGGAGCGCTACCGCCAGGTCATCGACGCCTACATGACGGGCCTGGAGCAAGCCGCCGCGGCCGGGCACGACCTGTCCCAGATCCGCTCGGTGGCGTCGTTCTTCGTCAGCCGGGTCGACACCGAGGTCGACGCCCGGCTGGACAAGATCGGCACTCCCGAGGCCGAGGCGCTGCGCGGCAAGGCCGCCGTGGCCAACGCGCGGCTGGCCTACGAGGTGTTCGAGGAGAGCATCGCCACCGAGCGCTGGCAGGCGCTGCGGGCCAAGGGCGCGCAGGTCCAGCGGCCGCTGTGGGCCTCCACCTCGGTCAAGGACCCGTCGTTTGGCGACACCATGTACGTCGTGGACCTGGTGGCGCCCGACACGGTGAACACCATGCCCGAGGGCACGATCCGGGCCACCGCTGATCACGGCAAGATCCTCGGCAACACCGTGGACGGTACTTACGACGCGTCCAGGAAGGTCTGGGCCGACCTGGAGAAGCTCGGCATCGGCTACGACGACGTGGTGCAGGTGCTCGAGGACGAGGGCGTGACCAAGTTCGAGGCATCGTGGACCCAGCTGCTCGACACGATCAGCACGAAGATGGGACTGGGGTGACGACAGAAATCGAAGGGCTGGCCCCGGCCAGCCCGAGCGTCATCGCGGAGGTCGACGCGGCGGCCCAGCCGCGGAACCCGCTGCGAGATCCGCGGGACCGGCGCATCCCCCGGGTGGCAGGGCCGTGTGTGCTGGTCATGTTCGGGGTCACCGGTGACCTCGCCCGCAAGAAGCTGATGCCGGCCGTCTACGACCTGGCCAATCGGGGCCTGCTGCCGCCGGGCTTCTCGTTCGTCGGCTTCGCCCGGCGGGACTGGGCGGACGAGGATTTCGCCCAGGTCACCTACCGGGCGGTGAAGGAGTACGCGCGGACGCCGTTCCGTGACGCGGTGTGGGAGCAGCTCAGCGAGGGCGTCAGGTTCGTGTCCGGGTCGTTCAGCGACGACGCGGCGTTCGACGAGCTCGCCCAGTGCGTGCAAAAGCTCGACGCGGAGCGGGGCACGGGCGGGAATTACGCGTTCTACCTGTCGATCCCGCCGAACCAGTTTCCCACCGTGGTCCAGCAGCTCAAGCGCAGCGGCCTGTCGGACTCGCACGGGCGCGGCTGGCGGCGGGTGGTGATCGAGAAGCCGTTCGGCCACGACCTGGCCAGCGCGCGGCAGCTGAACGCGACGCTGGACGGGGTCTTCCCGCCCGAGGCAGTGTTCCGCATCGATCACTACCTCGGCAAGGAGACGGTGCAGAACATCTTGGCGCTGCGGTTCGCCAACGAGATGTACGAGCCGATCTGGAACCGCGGTTACGTCGACCATATCCAGATCACCATGGCCGAGGACATCGGGATCGGCGGCCGGGCCGGGTACTACGACGGCATCGGAGCCGCCCGAGACGTGATCCAGAACCACCTGTTGCAGCTCCTGGCGCTGATGGCGATGGAGGAGCCGGTCGCGTTCGACGCCGACTCGCTGCGGATGGAGAAGGAGAAGGTGCTGTCCGCGGTCCGGCTGCCCGTTGACCTGGCCACGGGCACCGCGCGCGGGCAGTATGCGGCGGGCTGGCAGGGCGGCCGCCAGGTGCGCGGCTTCCTGGAGGAGGACGGCATCCCGCCGGATTCCCGCACCGAGACGTACGCGGCACTGGAGCTCGGCGTCGACACCAGACGCTGGGCCGGAGTGCCGTTCTACCTGCGCGCGGGCAAGCGGCTGCCGCGCCGCATGACGGAGATCGCGCTCATCTTCCACCGTGCGCCGCACCTGCCCTTCTCGGCCACCGATACCGAGGAACTCGGGCAGAACGCGCTGGTGATCAGGATCCAGCCGGACGAGGGGATCACGGTCAGGTTCGGCTCGAAGGTGCCGGGCACGGCCATGGAGGTCCGGGACGTGAACATGGACTTCGCCTACGGCGAGTCGTTCACCGAATCCAGCCCCGAGGCCTACGAGCGGCTGCTGCTCGACGTCCTCATCGGCGACCCGCCGCTGTTCCCCAGGCAGCAGGAAGTCGAGCTCGCCTGGCGGATCCTCGACCCGGTGGAGGATTTCTGGGCCTCTTACACCAAGCCGGAGCAGTATCCGGCGGGTTCGGCGGGCCCGGCGGCGGCCGAGGCGATGATGGCACGGAACGGGCGCGCATGGCGGCGCCTGTGAGTGCCCGTAGGGCGCGAACGTCCAGGCGGGCGCCTCTAGGAGGGAAGCCGCGATGACCATCGACCTGACCGACACCACCACGGGCGCCATCCACGAGGCGCTCACTCAGGCCCGGCGCCGCATGGGCGGCCCGGCCTCGGGCATGGTGCTGACCCTGATCATCGTCACCGACGAGGCCGACCAGTACGACGCCGTCCGCGCGGCCAGCCACGCGGGCCGGGAGCATCCGAGCCGGATCCTGGCCGTCATCACCCGCAGGCCGAAGTCCGAATCCCGGCTAGACGCCGAGATCCGGGTGGGCGAGACCGGCCCGGGCGAGACCATCCTGCTGCGCATGTACGGCCCCCTCGGCCAGCACGCGGACTCCGTGGTCGCGCCGCTGCTCGCGCCGGACGTGCCGGTGGTGACCTGGTGGCCGGAGGATGCGCCGCGCTCACCGGGCGGAGACCCGCTCGGGGCGGTGGCCCAGCGCCGGGTGACCGACGCGGCCGCGTCCGACGCGCCCAAGGACATGCTGCTGACCCTGGCCAAGTCCTACCAGCCGGGCGATACCGACCTGAGCTGGACTCGGTCGACGCCCTGGCGCTCCCTGCTCGCCGCGACCCTGGACCAGCCCTATCCCGAGCTGATCAGCGGCGAGGTGCTGGCCGAGCCTGGCCAACCCGACCGCCGATCTGATCGCGGCCTGGCTCGGAGTACGACTGGGCATCGGGGTGCAGCGCGGTGAGTCCGAGGGTCCGGGGATCACCGAGGTCGGCTTCGAGACGCCGGACGGGAGGGTTACGATCTCCCGCCCCGACGGCCGGACGGCCACCCTGTGCTGGCCCGGCCGGCCGGAGCGCCGGGTCGCGCTGCACCGGCGCGACACCGACGACCTGATCGCCGAGGAGCTGCGCCGGCTCGAGCCGGATGAGGTCTATGCCGAGACGCTCCGCGCGCTGGCCGGCGGTTCCGCTCCGTGAGCGTGACCGAGGTGATCGTGCACCGGGACGCCCAGCTGCTGGCCAAGGCGGTCGCCGCGCGGCTGGTCACGAGGCTGGTCGATTCGGTGGCCGCGCGGGGGACCGCCTCGGTGGTGCTCGCCGGAGGCGGCATCGGCACCGCGGTCCTGGCCGAGCTGGCCGCCACCCCGGCCCGGGACGCGATCGACTGGCGGCACCTGGACATCTGGTGGGGGGACGAGCGGTTCGTGCCGGTCGGCGACCCGGAGCGGAACGAGACCGGAGCCCGCAAAGCATTGCTTGACCACGTGGATACCGATCCGGCCCGGGTCCATCCGATGCCGGGTCCGGACGGGCCGGACGGCGACGACCCGGAGGCGGCCGCGGCCAGGTACGCGTCCTGGCTGGAGGCCGCGGCCAAGCCCGAGGATCACGGCCAGGTCCCGGAGTTCGACATTCTCATGCTCGGCATCGGCCCGGAGGCGCACGTCGCGTCGCTGTTCCCCGGCATGCCCGCGCTTTACGACGAGCGGCCGGTGGTGGCCGTCCGGGGCTCGCCCAAGCCGCCGCCGACCCGGTTGTCCTTCACGCTGCCGTCCATCCAGGCGGCGCGGGAAGTCTGGATTCTCGCCTCGGGCACGGAGAAGGCCGATGCGATCGCGATGGCCCTGTCTGACGCCGGCCCGGTGCAGGTTCCCGCCGCGGGCGCGCGCGGCAGGCAGCGGACGCTATTCCTGATCGACAGTGCCGCCGCGGCCAAAGTTCCGCCGCAGATCGGCCGCCAGGGCGCGCACTGAGCGGCGTCCCCTGCCGCCGGGGTCGCGGGTGAAGGCCAGCCCGGCGGCCAGGCAGGCCACCGGCGCCGCGGCGAGCACGTACCGGTAGCTGAACCCGGCGGTCATCGGCGGCAGCACGATCAGCAGCGCCCCGACCAGCCAGGGCAGCAGCCCGAGGCCGCCCCAGCGGCGCCAGCGGGCCAGCACCCCTGCCGCGCCGATCAGCACGATCAGGCCGAGCACGGTACCGGGCAGGTAGACATACCGCTGGTAGCTCTCAAGCATATGAGCCCAGGGCTGGACCTCCCTGGTGAACCCGAACCCCTGACCAGGACCGGCGAAGTCCCGCTCCGCCTGCATGATCACGACGGCCTGGTAGTCGTTCTGCTGGCACTCGGCATTGCACCAGGTCTCGCTGGTGGTGCTGTGCAGTTGGTAGGTGGGGTTGCCCGGAATCTGGGTGGGGGTGACGTACCAGGGAATCTGCAGGTTCATCTCTTGATTGCCGACGAAGCGGAAGTTCGGGCCGTTCCCGTAATAGTCATTCGGGTCAGGCTGCCGGTTCCAGCCGAAGGTGTGCAGGACGTCGTGGACAACCACGTTCAGGTAGTCCTGGGGCTGGGATTCGATGGCGCTCTCGGCGAACTGCTTGGCCAGGGCATTGACTTCGGACGTGAAGCGGATCGAGGTGTCGCTTCCGTACACTTTGTACATCGGCGTGTAGTAGTCCGGCCTGCCGTGATATTGAGCGTAGGGCAGTGCCTCGTTGTCCGCCCAGATGTACTCCCCCGCGACCGGGCGGTCGTTCAGTTTGGTCGGGTCACACAGGAACGCCACGAGAGGGGGGACGTTCATCTTGGAGCACTGGGCGAACGTGCTGACCCGGCTGTACAGAAAGCTGCCCGAGGAATCGGTTAGCGCGTACTGACCGTACGTACCGTGGAACCAGAGCATGTACGCGCCGATGGGCACGATGCCGGTCACCGCGAGGGTCAGGAGGCGGCGCCAGCCGACCCGCCGGGCCAGCATGGCGACCAGGGCCACGACCAGCAGCGGCTCGCCCACCGACCGCACCAGCGTCGCGTACCCGATGAGCAGTCCGGCGACGGCCATGGTCCAGACCGAGGGCCGGTCACTCCAGCACAAGATGACCACCGCGACGGTGACCAGGAAGATGAACAGCGGATCGGCGGTGACCATGTGCTCCAGGTGCAGCTCGTAGGCGTCGAACAGCACCGGCAGCGCGGGCAGCGTCGCGCCCCACCACGGCAGCCCCCGGTGGCGCAGCAGGGCGTAGATGGCCACGCCGATGACGACGCCCATCGCCGCCTGGAGCAGCCCGAGCGCGTTGAGGCTGTGCAGCGGGAGCAGGAGCTGCAGGAAGAACGGGTAGCCGTTCGGCCGGACCTGGTCCGGGATGTGGGTCACCGCGTCGTACAGGTAGTTGTAGGAGTCGCTGAACCACAAGATGGGCGGATAGCCGAGGACCACCACGATGCGCACCGCGATGCCGGCCACCACGACCAGGCCGAACTGCCAGTGCGCCACGGCCGGGCGGACCAGCCGCGCCCTCAGCGGGATCCGCGCTCCCGCCGGCGGCTGCTGGCCGGGTACGATCCGCTCGCTACCGGTGGTCGCGTTCGTCAACGACCGCCTCCCGACTCCTAGAGCCTGCCGGAGATGCTCCGGCCCGTTCGCTGATCCCGCAGGCCCGGGTGATCCAGCACGCCGACGGGCCTTTCTTGCGCGCCGGCTGACCAATAGTAGCCGTCGGCTCGCACCGAAATGAGTATTACCACTGAACGACGTGCACCAGCATGTCAGCGGTCACCCGCGGCTACGAGCGCCCCCCGTATCCGATGCGGGTGGCCAGCACGCAGATGAACACGAACGACAGTGCGGCGGCCATGTCCGGCGAGCCTGCCGCGGCCGAGATCAAGATCCAGACGAACAACACCGGCAGTACCCGGTCGAACGGACGATTGCGCCTGACCCGGGCCGGCCGGACCGCGGGCGGCACATCCTGCGGGTCGGCCTGCGGCCGCTGGTGGAGGTCGGCGCCGAGCAGCGGCCCGGCGGGCAGGTCGGCGGTCAGCACCCGCAACTCGGTCCAGGTCTTGGCGCCGTACGCGGCCGCCGTCCGCTCCTCGAACTCGTCGAACGTCAGCCGTCCGTCCGTGAACGCGTCGCGCAGCACATCTACGACGCTCTCACGCTCTTGGTCAGACGCGCGGATCGGCTGGTCGGTCATTGGCGGACACACCTTCCGGGTGTTTCCTCCGATCCTACCCGGCGCAGGTCCGAACCCTTGGGTTCCCACCGCCGGGATTCAGAGACCGCTGGCGTGGGAAAACTCTGTGTGCTGCCACAAATTCAGAGGACCGCATCCGAACGGTTACGAAAAGTGAGAGGTTTTGGGTCTCGCACCGTAACATATGTGGGCGTTACGCTATTGGCGAATCTTTCATCTGGTCAGTCTGGGTCAGATGTGACCTGAGGAAGGTTCTGGAGCGAAGCGAAATATTTCGCGCCAGGCACAGGTAACGCCGGGCATCCGCCGTTCCGGCTGCCGCCGGGGCACGCCGGAGCAGACGGACTATTCCTTCAACTAGGAGGGATCCTTTTGAGCGTCAGCGAAGACCGTACCGTCCAGCCCACTTCCGTCAGCCTCGTCTCCGTCCCGGGCATCGCCGACCCCGCGCCCCTCGGGCTCGCCGCCTTTGCCCTCACCACGTTCCTGCTGTCCGCCCGGAACGCCGGCTGGATGACAAGTACCCTCGGCGACGCGTGGCTCACCTTTGCTCTCGCGTACGGCGGATTCGCCCAGCTGTGCGCCGCCATGTGGGAGTTCCGTAACAGGAACGTCATCGGTGCGACCGGCTTCGGCACCTTCGGCGCCTTCTGGATCGGCCTCGCCCTCTGGGTTCTGCTCGTGGTGAACCCGGCGGTCGCGGCCGCGGTCAAGGCTCCCCTGACCCTGCCGGCGACGGTCACGCATATCAACCACGAACTCGCCTGGATCCTGCTCGGGTTCGCCATCTTCACCCTGTACGCGACGATCCTGATCTCTCAGACGAACGTGGCCTTGTTCACGACCTTCTTCCTCCTGTTCGTCACGCTCGTCATCCTGTGCATCGGGCAGTTCAACGCGGGCACCGCCCTTCCGCTTACCCCCACGACCACCATCAAGATCGGCGGCTATGTCGGCGTGATCACCGCGCTCGTCGCCTGGTATACCTCGGCGGCGGGCATGGCGGCCGGAATCGGCGGCCCGCTCAAGCTGCCCGTGGGGCGGGCGCTGGTCAAATGAGGATCCTCTGACCGCGTAAAGCGCTGGGGGACCGGGCTGCGGCGGCCCGGTCCCCCAGCGTTTTTCCAGCCCGGCGAGCCTCGGGTTCGTGCCGGGTTGTCCCTCAGCATTCGCCCCCTGCCGGATAGCGTTGAGCCCGACAGCCCCGGAGGGAGGAGCTGCGGGTGCAGGAGAGACAGATCGATCTATCGGCAAAGGTGGCACGCGTCAAGCGCAAGGCGCGACCATGGAAGTCGATCATCGCCCTGATGCTCGCGGTCGCCGCCGCGGTCATCTCGCGCCGGGCCAGCCACGGCTCGGCCGCATTCCTGCACACGAGCGATCTGACCAACCAGCTCGTCACCTACGGCACCGCCGCGTTGTTCCTCGTTTTCGCGTCCACGGCGACCTACGGCCTGGCCGGGGAGTCGAGGAAGCTGCTCGAGCCGAAGGCCGGCCCGGCGCATTCCGCCATCGTCCGGTACGCGATCTTGATCGTCGGCGAGTTCACGACGCTGGTGATCACGCTCAGGCTGTTCGGCGTTCCCGTCAGCCAGCTCCTCGTCGGCGGGGCGCTCGCCACCGTCTTCGTCAGCATCGCGGCGCAGCAGGCGCTCGGCAACGTGTTCGCCGGGCTGGTACTGGTCTTCGCCAGGCCGTTCAAGGTGGGCGACGCGATCCGGCTGCGTGCTGGTGCGCTGGGCGGGACGCTCGACGGCGTCGTGACCGATATTGGGATCACTTACATGCGCTTCGACATCGGCGGCAGCGTGATGTCCATCCCGAACTCGCAGGTGCTGAACGCGGTCGTTGGCCCGATTCCCCCGAACGACACGAACGACGGCCAGGCCCCCCAGGCCCCGGCCGTCATCGACGGCAGGTCGGGCACTCCGGGCGGCCCCGAGCAACCACAGCCGACGCCGCCGGGACCGGCCTAAGAGGTCCCGAAGCCGAGACCGCGGCCGCGACGAAGATCGGCCGCGGCGCGGTGAAGAGCCACACGGCGCGCGGCATGAGCGCTCCGCGGCCCTGGAGCGGGACTCGTGAGGACCAGAGCTCAGCGTCACTCGGTGCCGAGGACGTCGGTGCCGCCTTCCTCGGCTCCCAGCACATCGGTGCCGCCGGCCTCGGGCTCGAACTCATCGGTGCCGCCTTCCTCGGCTCCCAGCACGTCGGTGCCGCCGGCCTCGGGCCCAAGCACGTCGGTGCCGCCGGCCTCGGGCCCGAGCACGTCGGTGCCGCCCTCTTCGGGCTCAGGCACATCCGGGGAATCAGAGTTCATAGTGACCTCCTTGTCGTGGCTCGGTCTTAAGTCTTTACCATCCGCCGCGTTGCGGCCAGAGATCGCGCCGCCAACTATCCGGACTGGGCCGCGATCTGAGATGGCAAGAGGACGCACGTGGCCCGTTCGGGATAAGGCTGGGCGTCCGGCAGGCCCGGGCAGCGGGCGCAGACGGCAAAGGGCCGACCCGCTGGCGAGCAAATCGCCCGCCAGCGTGCCGGCCCTTCGTTACGCCAACCGGTGCGGAGGTCGCCTCTCGGCGAAAGGCACAACGCGGCTCCAGCCGAACGGTATTCCGCGAAGGCAGTAGGTGCGGCCCGGGGACACAGCCGCACCGGCCTAGTCGTTAACGCCGACGCCGGCGTCGATGTTCCCGCTCCGGTGGCGGACCACCGTCGTACGGGAACGAGGACATCGGCTGGCTCGGGGTCACGTCCGGATCGTCGTACTGCGCGCGGTCCCTGGTACCGCTACCCGCCGGCACCTGGCGGTGCCCGCCAGACGGTGACGAGCTGTCCTCGTAACCTGTCCCGCCGTACCCGGAGCCGCTGTCGCTGCCGGCACTGTAGCCCGCGCCGTCGTAGCCGGACCCGGCGTAGTTACCGCCGCCGTATCCCGCGCCGTCGTAGCCCGCATTGCCGTGGCCCGCACCGTTATAGCCAGCCTGGTCGTAGCCGGCACCGTTATAGCCAGCCTGGTCGTAGCCGGCGCCGTTATAGCCAGCCTGGTCGTAGCCGGCACCGTTATAGGCAGCCTGGTCGTAGCCGGCACCGTTATAGGCAGCCTGGTCGTAGCCAGCCGGGGCGCTCGGATCATAGCTACGGTTGGGGTACCTGCCCGACTCGGCGCCGGAACGCTCGTAGCCACCTTGCTCGTAGCCTGCCTGCTCGTAGCTGCCCTGCTCGTAGCCCGCCGGGTAACCGCCACTCCGCTGGTCGCCCGCGTAGTCGTACCCCGTGTAACCCGGTTCGGAGTACGTCGCGGTCTGGCTGGCGTATCCCTGGTCCCGGCAGTCCTGCCCCGGGTATCCGTACTGGTCGTGAGCGGACTGGCCCGGGTCCTCCTGGTAGCCCTGCTGGCCGTACCCGCGCTCAGCGTAACCCTGCTGGCCGTCCTGGCCGCGGTAACTCCCGTGCGGCTCGAGGGACTGGCTCTGGCTCCCGCGTTCGTCGTACCCGTAGCCCTGATATCCCTGCTCGGAGTACGACTGTCCCTGGTAGGCCTGCTGCTGGTATCCGCGGTCGTCGTAACCCTGGCTGGGGTAGGCCCGGTTGTCGTAGTCCTGGCCGGCGTAGGACGACCCGAGGGAGGTAAGCCCAGGGGGCGTCGGCTCGCCGTACGAGGAGGACGGGGCATACGACCGGTCGCCGCGATCGGGCCCGGCGCTCGCCTGCTCGCCATATCCGTATCCCTGGTAACCAGGCTCGGCGGGAGCCGGGTACCCGCGGTCCTCGTACCGCTGGCCCGGCTGCGGCGCCTGGGCTGCGTGGGATCCCTGGGATCCGTATCGATCCTGGTAGCCCTGGTCGGAGTAGCCCTGGTCGGAGTAGGCCCGGTCGGCGTACTGGGGCTGCGTGGCGTACGTCGGCTGATCCGCGTACTGGGCCTGGTCCTGATACCGGCTCTGGTCAGGGTACTGAGCCTGCTGGGCGTACCCCTGATCCCGGTACTGGGCCGGCTCGGCGTACTGCGAGGGATCGGTGTAGCGCGACTGGTCGCTGTAGCCGCCGCCGGGCGGCAGCGCCCGCGGGGCGGCGGCACTGCCGAGCACCATCGTGCCGGCCGGATCGTCGGCGCGCAGGGCACGGAAATCACCTGTCACGGGGCCGGTGAAATCAGCCTCACGGCCGATTTCGCGTACACCCCCGTAACCAGGCACCGCGGTGAGCCGCGGGTCGGTCGGAGCACCCGGAAGCTGGCGCGGGAAACCGCCCGTGCCGCGGGGATCGGGGTACATGCCACGTTGCAGAGCGTCGATCAGTCGGGGCAGTTCCTCCTGGGGCAGCCGGAACGTACCGGTGCAGGTGCCTCCCTGCCAGATGCTGAACACCGAGATCCCGGTATCGGCATACCAGCTCAAGCGCATGCTGCGGGAGCTGCCGCGCACGTCGAAGAAGACCTCACCGAGCCGGGGCAGGGGTACTGCGTCCGACGCTGACATGCTGCCCATGGTCCCGTGCTCACTTCCCTTTGTCCAGTTCGTCAGGAACATTGCCAGGCAGGCTAGCCGCAGCCCGGAGGACGCCGAGAAGGAAGCCCAAAATCGGGCGGGGAATTTCGCCACCGGCATGCACGATGACTATCGAGGATGGCATCATTATCGGCGGGCATGGCAGCGGCCCGCGCGATGGTTAGTAGGACGGGTGAACCGCCGCGCTGGCGCCAGCCGTTCGGTATAGTGACTGTTTGCTTACGCGATCGCCTTACCTGCGCATGGGAACACCACGTCACTAAGACGCGTTGTATCTTGCAACGGAGGTTCCCGGAGCGGGTCTGGCTCGCGTTCGCTTGTTCACGAGCCTGACGCTCCACTGTAACTCACGATTTGATGCATCTTGGTTGAGGTGATTTGATCCATGTCTCAGGTACGTCGGCAGTCGGCTGTGCTTCCCCGCCCTAACTGGGGTTGGCAGGATGCTGCAGAGTGCCGTGGCGAGGACCTGTTGCTCTTTTTCGGTCCGGATGGTGAGCGCCAGCCGGAGCGGGAGATCAGGGAGCGCAAGGCCAAGGAGATTTGCGCTGCTTGCCCGGTACGGCTTGAATGCCTGAACTACGCGGTGTCCCGGCCGGAGAAGTACGGCACCTGGGGTGGGCTGAACGAGGACGAGCGCTCGGCTGAGCGTCGCCGTCGCATGCGCCGCGCCAACGCCGCCTGACCCCAGCGCCCGGAATCCGAAACCCCTCAACCGCTCAGCTCAGCAGGGCCAGGACATCGGCGTCGGTCAGCTGGCCGAAGGCCAGGTACCACTCCCCGACGGATGAGAACCTGCTGGGCGTCGCCACGATGATCACCTGGTCGGCTTCGGCCTGCAACGATTCGGCTGCCGACCAGGGCGCGACCGGCACCGCGAGGACCAGGTGCGCGGCCTGTGCCGTCCGCAGCGAGCGCAGAGCGGCCCGGGCCGTGCCGCCGGTCGCCAGGCCGTCGTCCACCACGATCACGCACCAGCCTGCCACGGGTGGCAGCGGGCTGCCCCCGCGGTAGATCCGTACCCGCCGGTCCAGTTCGGCCTGCTCGGCGGCCACCACGTCGGCCAGGTCCTCAGGCACCAGGCCCAGCCGGTCGAGCAGCCGGGCGTCGTAGATGGGCTCCCGCAGCCCCTCGGCGACGGCGCCGACACCAAGCTCCGGCTGGCTCGGGCAGCCGATCTTGCGGGTGATGATGACATCCATCGGCAGCCCCATGACCGCGGCGACCTCCCTGGCCACCGCGACACCGCCTCTCGGCAGGCCGAGTACCACGGTCCGTTCGGTCCATTGGTCCAGGTCGACCGCGTCGGCGAGCCGTTCCGCGAGCATGCGTCCGGCGGCCCGCCGGTCCGGGAAGGGAAGCACGCGGCGACCGGGCTTGCTGGTCATGACCAGTGTGTACCCCGCGCGTTGCAGAATAAGGACCATGATCTGCGTACCGTGCCGGAAGCACCATCACGAGGACTGCCCCGGCGGCACCTGGTGCGACTGCCAGCACCAGCCGCCGGCCGAATCAGCCCCCTCCGGGTCCGAACCGCCGCTCAGCTGGATCCGCCAGGGCTGACCGCCGGGCCGTCCCGGGAATAGCCCGCACACCGGCCCGGTTGCCGCATTCATGACACCGGCTGTGAGCATTCGTACTGTCCACATGCCGGACGTGTCCTGGACAGCCAGGTCCGTTACATGTGATCCTGTTGTAATGAGTGTTACGGACCCGTTGCTCGTCGTCCGTCGACACGTCGATTTCCTGCGCATTCGTAGTGCCATCTGTCGCGACACCCGTTGATCGCCGCCCCGGATAACTGACCGGGCGCGCGCGCGATACCGGGTGTCTTCTGCTGTCACGCGTCGGTGAATCACGCCAGCAGGGACCGCGTTCTCGTGACACGCGCGTCCCCGAGCCTGAAGGAAACCGCACCGATGTCCGTCGCCACCGCGACCAAGACGGGACGCAAGCGAGGCGAGGGCCAGTGGGCCCTTGGCTACCGCGAGCCGCTGAACAAGAACGAGGAGAGCAAGAGGAACGACGACGGGCTCAACGTCCGGCAGCGGATCCTCGACATCTACTCCAAGTACGGCTTCGATTCCATCGACCCGGCCGACCTGCGCGGCCGGTTCCGCTGGTACGGGCTGTACACCCAGCGCCGCCCCGGCATCGACGGCGGCAAGACCGCGGTACTGGAGCCAGAGGAACTCGACGACCGCTACTTCATGCTGCGGATCCGGATCGACGGCGGCCAGCTCGACCACCGGCAGCTGACCACGATCGCCGACATCTCCCGCCGCTACGCCCGCGGCACCGCGGACGTCACCGACCGGCAGAACATCCAGCTGCACTGGATCGAGATCGAGAGCGTGCCCGCCATCTGGGACGCCCTGGAGTCCGTGGGCCTGAGCACCACCGAGGCTTGCGGGGACACGCCGCGGGTGATCCTCGGCTGCCCGCTGGCCGGCCTGGACTCCGGCGAGATCATCGACGCCACCCCGGAGATCGCCGCGATCGGCGAGCAGTACATCGGCGACTCCGCGTTCTCCAACCTGCCGCGCAAGTTCAAGTCCTCGATCAGCGGCTGCGCCGAGCAGTGCGCGATCCACGAGATCAACGACATCGCGTTCGTCGGAGCGCTCAACGAGGCCGGCGAGGCCGGGTATGACCTGTGGGTCGGCGGCGGCCTGTCCACCAACCCGATGATCGGCCGCCGACTCGGCGCGTTTGTCCGGCCCGGCCAGGTACCCGAGGTGTGGGCGGGCGTGGCCGGCCTGTTCCGCGACTACGGCTACCGCCGGCTGCGGCACCGGGCCCGGATCAAGTTCCTGGTCGCGGACTGGGGCCCGGAGAAGTTCCGTGAGGTCCTGGAGAAGGAGTACCTCGGGTACGCGCTGCCCGACGGTCCCGCACCGGCCCCGCCGCCGCACGGGACCCGCGACCACGTGGGCGTCCACCAGCAGCGGGACGGGAATTACTATGTGGGGTTCGCGCCCACCGTCGGCCGCCTGTCGGCCGACGCGCTGGACGTCATCGCCCGGCTGGCCGACAGGTACGGCAGCGGCCGGGTGCGCACCACCACCGAGCAAAAGATGGTCATCCTGGATGTGCCCCAGGACCGCACCGACGATCTGGTCAAAGAGCTGGACCAGGCGGGCCTGCCGGCGCGGCCCAGCACCTTCCGCCGGCACACGATGGCGTGCACCGGCATCGAGTTCTGCAAGCTCGCGATCGTGGAGACCAAGGCTAGGGCCGCGGACCTGATCGCCGAGCTCGAGCGGCGGCTGCCCGGCTTCGAAACGCCGGTCACGATCAACGTGAACGGCTGCCCGAACTCCTGCGCCCGCATCCAGACCGCCGATATCGGGCTGAAGGGATCGCTGGTCACTGGCCCGGACGGGACCCAGGTCGAGGGCTTCCAGGTGCACCTGGGCGGCAGCTTGAACGGCGGCGACGGCAGTGGCTCAGGCTTCGGCCGCAAGCTGCGCGGGCTCAAGACCACGGCCGAGGAGCTACCGGACTACGTGGAGCGGGTGCTGCGCCGGTTCGAGGCGGCCCGCGAACCGGGCGAGAGCTTCGCCGGGTGGACGGTGCGAGCGACGGAAGAGGAGCTCACGTGAGCACGCGAGCCGTCCCGTTTTACTGCCCTTACTGCGGCGAGGAGGACCTCGAACCGCGGGGCGCAACCGACGGTGAATGGCATTGCCGCAGTTGCACGAGAAGTTTCCAGCTACGCTTTGCCGGAATAGGAGTCACGCTGTGAGTCCCGTCGTAACGCGCGGCCTGGCGCAGACGCCCCTGGAGGACCCCGAGCTCATGCGAACCCTCGCCGAACAGGCTGCTGAGGCACTCGCCGACGCGCCGGCCGAAGAGGTCATCCGCTGGGCCACCGACACGTTCGGGGACCGGATCTGCATCACCTCGTCCATGACCGACGCGGTGCTCATCCACCTGGCCTCGGCCGTCCGGCCCGGTATCGACGTGGTCTTCCTCGATACCGGGTACCACTTCGCCGAGACGATCGGCACCCGGGACGCGGTGGAGGTCGTGTACCCGATCCACCTGGTCAACGTCACCCCGTCGCGCACGGTGGCGGAGCAGGACGCCGAGCTCGGCCCGCGGCTGTACGGGCGCAACCCGGACCTGTGCTGCTACCTGCGCAAGGTCGAGCCGCTGGAGCGGGCGCTGACCAACTATGACGCGTGGATCACCGGCGTGCGCCGGGACGAGACCAGCAACCGCCGCCAGGCCCAGGTGGTCGAGTGGGACGACCGGCGGGAGATGGTCAAGGTCAACCCGATCGTCAGCTGGACCCAAAAGCAGGTCGACGACTACATCACCACCAACGGCGTGCTGGTCAACCCGCTGGTCTACGACGGCTACCCCTCGATCGGCTGCGCGACGTGCACGCTCCGGGTCGAGCCCGGCGCCGACCCGCGCAGCGGGCGCTGGGCCGGTACCGGAAAGACCGAGTGCGGCATCCATGCGTGAGCGGGCTCTCGTCGCCGTGGCCCACGGCAGCGCGGACCCGCGGGCGGCTGCGGCGATCGGCGAGCTGATGCCGCTGGTCGCACGCCGGGCTGCCGACCGCGGCCTGAGCGTGCCGGACCTGCGGGTGGCCTACCTGGGCCACGCCGCGCCGTCCGTGCCGCAGGTCATGCGGACGTTCGGGCCAGACACGCAGGTCACCGTGCTGCCGCTGCTGCTCACCGCGGCGTACCACAGCAAGACCGATATTCCCCGCGTACTGGCCCGGGCGGGCACCGCGAGGCTGAACGTGACGTACGGCGCACCGCTCGGACCGCACCCGCTGCTACTCCGCGCGCTCGAGCGGCGCCTGCCCGAGGCGGCGTTCGAGGATCGGGTCCAGACCGGCGTGGTCCTCGCGGCGGCAGGATCGAGCGACCCGGCGGCGAACGCCACCATCGCGGGCCTGGCCGCGCAGTGGCAGGCCGCCGCCGGCTGGTTCGCGGTCCGCCCGGCGTACGCGTCAGCGGTCAGCCCGGCGCCTGGGCAGGCGGTGACGGAGCTGCTGCGGGCCGGAGCCCGCCGGGTGGTGGTGGCCAGCTACCTGCTCGCGCCGGGCCTGTTCGCCGACCGGATCCGGGACGCTTCGCTGGCCGCGGGGGCGGCCGAGGTGTCACCGGCGCTTGGCGCCGTACCGGAGGTGGCCGACATCGTCCTGGATCGGTACCAGGAAGCGGCGTTGCGGGAGCGGACAGCGGCGTAAAACTGGGTAAAACTCTCGATAGTCCTCGGTGCTATCGAGGATTCCAGACCCGCAGATTACGATCCGGTAACGTACGTCCCTCCGGGCATGCACGTACCCGGTAGAGTCGGCCGCTGATCATGGCGCCCAGACTCGCAGGAGAAGGGGGCGAATGCGTACCTGGCCAGGAACGCCCTATCCGCTTGGCGCGACCTGGGACGGGTGGGGGACGAACTTTACCTTGTTCTCTGAGGTCGCCGAGCGCGTCGAACTCTGCCTGTTCGCCGATCCCGAGAACGGCGACGGGAACCCGCTGACCGAAGAGCGGGTCGAGATAACCGAGGTCGACGGGTTCGTCTGGCACGTTTACCTGCCCGGGATCGCGCCCGGGCAGCGGTACGGCTATCGCGTGCACGGTCCCTACGATCCGCCGCGCGGACTGCGCTGCGATGGCTCCAAGCTGCTGCTCGACCCGTACGGCAAGGCGACCGAGGGCGACGTCCGCTGGGACGAGTCGCTGTTCGACTACCGGTTCGGCAATCCCAGGAAGCCGAACACCACCGACAGCGCGTCGCACATGCCCAAGAACGTCGTCATCAACCCGTTCTTCGACTGGGGCCACGACCGCGCGCCGCAGATCCCGTACCACGAGACGGTCATCTACGAGGCGCACGTCCGGGGGCTGACCCTGCGCCACCCCGACGTCCCGGCGCACCAGCGCGGCACCTACGCCGGCCTCGCGCACCCGGCCGTGATCGCGCACCTGCAGCGGATCGGCGTCACCGCGGTCGAGCTCATGCCGGTGCACCAGTTCGTGGCCGAGCAGTCCCTGGTCGAGCGCGGCCTGACCAACTACTGGGGCTACAACACGATCGGGTTCCTGGCCCCGCACAACCGGTACTCCTCGGCCGGGCAGCGCGGCGAGCAGGTCGGCGAGTTCAAGACCATGGTCAAGGCGCTGCACGAGGCCGGAATCGAGGTCATCCTGGACGTGGTGTACAACCACACCGCCGAGGGCGACCACATGGGACCGACGCTGTCCTTCCGCGGCATCGACAACGCCGCCTACTACCGGCTCGACGGTAGGGAGCGGTGGCGGTACCTGGACTACACCGGGTGCGGGAACAGCCTGAACGCCCGTAACCCGCACGCGCTGCAGCTGGTCATGGACTCGCTGCGGTACTGGATCCTGGAAATGCACGTCGACGGGTTCCGGTTCGACCTGGCCAGCGCGCTGGCCCGGGAACTGCACGACGTGGACCGGCTGTCCACGTTCTTCGACCTGGTCCAGCAGGACCCGGTGGTCTCCCAGGTCAAACTCATCGCCGAGCCATGGGACGTGGGCGAGGGCGGTTACCAGGTGGGCAACTTCCCGCCGTTGTGGACCGAGTGGAACGGGAAGTACCGCGACACCGTCCGGGATTTCTGGCGCGGCCGCCCCGAGGCCATCGGCGAGTTCGCGTCCCGGCTCACCGGGTCCAGTGACCTGTACGCGACCAGCGGGCGGCGCCCGGTGGCGTCGATCAACTTCGTCACCTGCCACGACGGGTTCACCCTGCAGGACCTGGTCAGCTACAACCACAAGCACAACGAGGCCAACGGCGAGGGCAACCGGGACGGCACCGACGACAACCGGTCCTGGAACTGCGGCGTGGAGGGACCGTCAGACGACCCCGCCGTCACCGGACTGCGCGCCCGGCAGAAACGGAACTTCCTGGTCACCTTGTTCCTGTCCCAGGGCGTCCCGATGCTGCTGGCGGGCGACGAGATGGGGCGTACCCAGCAGGGCAACAACAACGCCTACTGCCAGGACAACGACGTGTCCTGGCTGGACTGGAGCCAGGCCGACGCCGAGCGGGACCTGCTGCAGTTCACCGAGACCCTGGCCGGGCTGCGCCGCGACCACCCCGTATTCCGGCGGCGCCGGTTCTTCCGCGGCCGGCGGGGACCGGACGACGGGACCAGCGACATCAGCTGGCTGACCCCGGCCGGCCAGGAAATGACGCAGGGCGACTGGGGCGCCGGCTTCGCCCAGTCGCTCGCGGCCCTGCTGAACGGCGAGGCGATCAGCGAACCGGATCCGCGAGGCGGAAGAATAGTGGACGCCAAGTTCCTCCTGCTGTTCAACGTGGACAGCGATCCGCTCACGTTTACCCTGCCCGAGGCCAGCCTGGCACCCGGCTGGGAGGTCGTGGTCGACACCAGTACAGCGGAGGCCAGCGACGAGGAGGACGGAGCGATCCTGATGCCCAAGAGCGAGATCGAGGTTGGTGCCCGAGCCGCGGTCGTGCTGCGGTCAGCGGACTGATCATGCGCCAGATCTTCGCCTCCTCCGACCTGAGCGAGTCCGACCTGGCCAGGCTGTATGCCTACCCGGACGGGCCGTGGCTGCGGGCCAACATGGTGTCCAGCGCGGACGGTGCCGCGATGGTGGAGGGCCTCACCTCGGGCCTGTCCTCCCTTGCCGACCGGCGCCTGTTTGCGCTGCTCCGCACGCTGGCCGACGTGATCGTGGTGGGTGCGGCGACGGTCCGGGCCGAGAAGTACAAGCCGGTGCGCCAGCACGAGCTCTGGCCGGACCTGCGGCCGGGCCGGACCCCGACCCCGCCGATCGCGGTGGTCACCGCGCGGCTCGACCTCGAGCCGTCCAGCCCCGTCATCGACATGGCCCCGCCGTCGGCTCGCACGATCGTCATCACCACCGCGCAGGCTCCGGCCGACCGCCGCGCCGCCCTGCAAGAGCGGGCCGACGTCATCGTGGCCGGACAGGAAACCGTGGACCTGAAGGCGGCCGTCGGCGCGCTGGCCGAGCGCGGCCACCGGCGGATGCTCACCGAGGGGGGTCCGCGCCTGCTGGCCCAGATCGCCGCGGCGGGCCTGCTGGACGAGCTGTGCCTGACCATCGGCCCGCTGCTGGCCGGCCCGGGCGCGGACCGGATCCTGGCCGGCCAGCAGCCCGCCGCCTCCGCGCAGCCGCTCACCCTGGCTCACGTCCTGGAGGACGACGGCTTCCTGTTCTGCCGGTACACCAGAAAAGATCATTTATTCCGAACGGACCATGGTGCCTGCTCCCGCCACGCCGCAAGCTGCTCCCCGGGGAACTGAGGCGTAGCATGATAAGACGCGCAGAACGAAGCCTGAGTGCGGGAGGCTGCGATGAGACTGCGACCGCAGCGGCGGCGGAACCTGGTGGTGTGGAGCCAGTCTGGCGGCACGGACCCGGCCTCACGGGTCGCACGAGCTCGCCCTCGGCGGATCCGCCGGTGGATCCGGGTCGGGATACTGCTCGCTCTCCTCGGCTTGCTGCCGCTGGCGCGCGCGGTACGGGCCCGCTGGAAGCTCTTGCTGGCCGGGACCGTGCTCACGGTGGCCGGGGTCATCATGGGCGGCAGGGCGGCCGGCAGCGCAATGCTCCTGCCCGGGCTCATGTTGCTTATGGCCGCCCCGCTGGTCCCCGGCTGTCCCGGGGCGGAGCGGACGAAGCTGGAACGTGAGCTGGCCGGGTACTGTACGGACGCGCAGCGACTCGACCTGGAGGCGACGCTGGACCGGTACCCGGACGAGGCCACACGTGAGGTCCGCGAGATCCTCGCCTCGCAGGCTGCGGGCGCTTACGACAGCCGGCCCCGGGCCATCGGCCGGTACTGGTGTCGCGGGTTTTAAGGGTCTGGGCAGCAGGCCGCGCTCGAACCCGGCCGCCACGGCTGCGGCCCGGTCGTTGACCCCGAGCTTGGCGTAGATGTGCAGCACGTGGGTCTTGACCGTGGCTTCGCTGATGAACAGACGCGCGGCGGCTTCGCGGTTCGAGCAGCCACGAGAGATCAACCCGAGAATGTCGAGCTCGCGCTGGCTGAGCGGTTCCCGGGCCGGCTCCCGGACCTGGCCGACCAGCCGGGTCGCGACCGACGGCGAGAGCACGGCCTCGCCCCGGGCCGCGGCGCGGACCCCGCGCCGCAGTTCCTCCGGCGGTGAGTCCTTGAGCAGGTAGCCGGTGGCGCCGGCCTCGATCGCGGGCAGTACATCGGTGTCGGTGTCGAAGGTGGTGAGCACGAGCACCCGTGCGTCGACGCCGCGTTGGGCCAGGGCCCGAATCGCGCTGACCCCGTCCAGCTCCGGCATGCGCAGGTCCATCAGCACCACGTCGGGGCGCAGCGCCGCGGCCCGGTCGACCGCCTCCCGGCCGTTGGCGGCCTCACCGGCCACCTCGAACTCACCGCTGGCCTCGAAGATGCCGCGCAGCCCGTCGCGGACCACCGGGTGGTCGTCGGCGATCAGCAGCCGGATGGTTCCGGTCACGAGGGGCCTCCCAGGGGGATGGCGGGCAGGCTGGCCGATACCGCGGTGCCCGCTCCGGGTTCTGACTCGATCTCCAGCTGGCCGGCCAGCCGGCTGACCCGCTGCCGCATGGCGATCAGCCCGAAGCCGCCGCCGGCGCTGCCTCCGGTGCCGTCTCCGCCAGCAGAGCTCTCCTCCGGCTGGGGGAACCCGCTGCCGTCGTCCCGCACGTCCAGGGTCACGACATCCTCCATGTAGGAGAGCGTGACCCAGGCATGCGAGGCGGCGGCATGCTTGGCCACGTTGGCCAGGGCCTCCTGAGCGACGCGCAGCAGTGTAACCTCAATCTCCGGGTGCAGCGCCCGCTGGTCACCGGTCGTCCTGACTTCGGCGGCCACGCCGCTGGTGGCCGTCCAGCGGGTCACCTCGTCGGCCAGCGCGTCGGGCAGCTTGCTGTCCTCCAGGGCCTGCGGCCGCAGCGCCTGCACCGAGCGCCGGGCCTCGGCCAGGCTGTCCCGGGCCAGCCGCGTGGCGTTGCCGATCCGCCGCTCGTGCTCGGCCCCGCTGGCGGTCTGCTGGGCCGCCTCGAGCTGGGTGATGATCCCGGTCAGGCCCTGGGCGAGGGTGTCGTGGATCTCCCGCGCCATCCGCTGCCGTTCGTCACCCGCGCCCGCCTCCCGGGCCTGGGTCAGCAGCTGGGCCTGCAGGCCGGTGTTCTCCGCCATCATCTCTTCCAGCCGCTGGTTGGCCTGGGCCAGCTCGGCGATCATCCCCTTGCGGGCCTGATTCTGCTCCTCGGTCTTCACGCCGAGCAGGACGAACACCCCGGTCAGCACGACGTCGACACTGGCCAGCAGCACCCAGATAGCTACCGTCGAAATGGTCGGCCGGTGGAATCCCCCGGACTGGGACATGCCGAAGAAAATCGCCACGACCGCGCAGGCTGCCCACCGCCACGCACCGGTCAAGAACCGGAACGCATAGAGGAAGCCGAGCCAGGTGAAGAACGCGAACCACGGACTGCGGACGGTGAGTACGGCTATGAACGCGATCAGGCCAACGAAGAAGACCCCCATCAGCCACGGACGCTCCGCCCAGCCTGGATGCAGGATGACCATCCAGGTGATCCAGGCTCCCGCCGCCGCCGCGACGCCGACGGTGATACCGAACGCGCCGGCGGCCGGACGCTGGGAGAGGAAATAGGGGAGGAGCGGGACGGTGAGCAGCAGGAAGGGCAGCAGCCGCAGGAGCGAGTCATACCGCTGCTCCATCGACTCGAGGCTGCTGTCCGGAGTCCGCACCGTCACCGCTCCTCCTTCCCTACGCCTGATCCCAGCGGAAGAAACGGGCCGCCAGGGCCCCGGCGACTAGGGCCCACGCCGCCATTATGCCCAGGTACTCCGGCCGGGGATCTATTCCCATCCAGCTGTCCCGCACCGCGTGCAGGGCCGAGCCGAGCGGGGTGAAGTTGCCGATCTGGCGCATCGTGGCGGACATCTCCTCGGTCGGGAAGTAGATGCCGGCCAGGAACATGTTGGGGAAAAACAGCAGCCACCCGATCCCCGCCGCGCCCCGGGCGGTCGGCGCCACGCTCGCGGCGAGCAGGCCGGTCGCGAACAGCGAAGCGATGCCGAGGGCGACGGCCAGAATGAACCAGCCCGGCTTGACCGGGGCCGGCACGTGGAAAGCGATCCGCACCACCGCGATGAGCACCGCCACGGAGAGCACCGCCGCCGCGGCCCACACCGTCAGGTCGGCCAGCAGCAGAGCCAGCGGGCGCACCGGCGTGACCCCCAGGCGGCGCAGGACGCCGCGCTCCCGGTACTGGCCGATGACCATTGGTACCCCGGTCAGGCCCAGGCTGGCCAGCACGATCGCGACACCGAGGGCCGCGATGTACTCGGTGCCGATCTGATCCGATAGGCTCTTCTGCGGATCGCTGAACCCCGGGATCAGGCCGAACCCGATGACCAGCGCCACGGGCAGCCCGAACACCCCGATCAGCGCCGCCTTCTCACGCAGGAACAGCTTGCCCTCGACCAGGGCGAGCCTGCTGAAGCCGTCCATTGCCTGTCTCCCTCACGTGTCCATCGTCCGGCCGGTCAGCGCCACGTAGGCGCTGTCCAGGCTGCGTCCCTCGATCCGCAGGTCCGCGACGAGGACCTGCCGGCGGGCCAGTTCCGCGGTGACCGCGGAGGCGAAGTCCCCGGTCCCGGTGACGCGGACGTGCGCCCCGTGGCGCTCCACGCCGGTCACGCCGGGCACGATGGCCAGCGACTCCTCGTCCAGCGGCGCCGTCGGCCGGAACCGCATCCGGTACTCTCCCCCGGCGGAGTCCACCAGCCCCGCCGGGGTGTCCAGCGCCGCGATCCGCCCCCGTTCGAGGATCGCGACCCGGTCGCACAGCTCCTCCACCTCGTCCATGAAGTGGCTGACCAGCACGACGGTGACGCCGCTGTCCCTGATCTGCGCGATCAGATCCCAGGTGGCGCGCCTGGCGCCCGGGTCCAGCCCCGCGGTGAGCTCGTCGAGGAACACCACCTCCGGGTTCCCGACCAGGGCCAGCGCGATGAACAGCCGCTGCTTCTGGCCGCCGGACAGCTTGCCGAACCTGGTGTCCCTCTTGCCGGCCAGCCCCCAGCGATCCAGCAGCTCGCGCCAGTCGGCGGGGTCCGGGTAGAACGACGCGTACAGTTCCAGGGCCTCGCGGACCTTGATCTTGTCCTGCAGCTGGGTCTCCTGGAGCTGCACGCCGAGCCGCTGGTGCAGCCGGTGGCCGTCGGTCTTCGGGTCGAGCCCGAGGATCCGGACCTGGCCCGCGTCGCGTCGCCGCAGCCCCTCCAGGCACTCCACCGCGGTGGTCTTGCCCGCGCCGTTCGGGCCGAGGATGCCGAAGATCTCTCCCCGATCGACGTGGAAGGAGATCCCGTCCACCACGGCCTGGCCTGCGTACCGCTTGGTCAGCCCTGTCACCTCGATGACCGGCGTCATCTCGTGCCTCGCTTTCGTTGGTCGTCTCGGTGGCGCATAGCTAGCTTCGCTCGGCGGGCCCCCCGCGCGGATCGCCTGCACGGCCATACTTCGGGCGCCGGCAGGCGGCCAGCGGCCGGCCATCTGGCCCGGCGGCATCCACCGTTCGGCTGATCCCAGAGTTCGTTAGCTGTTGGCACGCCCCGCTGGGCTGGCACGTTAGCCTGGGGTCATGCCGCTGCACACCAAGGTGGACGAGTCCGCCCAGGACGCCGAACTTGAGATCAACCCGATTTACTTCCGCGAGCAGACTTGTGAGATCCCGCGGTACAAGCTGCCCGAGCACGGGGTGCTGCCCCGCACCGCGCTCCAGGTGGTCCGCGACGAGCTGATCCTCGACGGAAACGCCCGGCTCAACCTGGCCACGTTCGTCACCACCTGGATGGAGCCCGAGGCCGAGGTGCTCATGGCCGAGTGCGCCTCGAAGAACATGATCGACAAGGACGAGTACCCGCAGACCGCGGAGCTCGAGCGGCGTTGCGTGAATGTCCTCAGCAACCTGTGGAACGCCCCGCCCAGCAGCCAGGCGACCGGTTGCTCCACCACCGGGTCGAGCGAGGCCTGCATGCTCGGCGGCATGGCCCTGCTGTGGCGCTGGCGGGCCCGGCGCCAGGCGGCCGGGCTCGACGCGACCAAGCCGAACCTGGTGATGGGCCGCAACGTGCAGGTGTGCTGGGAAAAGTTCTGCCGCTACTGGCAGGTCGAGCCGCACTACGTGCCGATGGTGCCGGGCCGGCTGCACCTGCGCGGCGCCGAGGCCGCGGCCAAGTGCGACGAGAACACCATCGGCGTGGTCGCGATCCTGGGCTCCACCATGGACGGCAGCTACGAGCCCGTGCTGGAGATCAGCCGGGCTCTGGACCAGGTGCAAGCCGAGCACGGCTGGGACATCCCGGTGCACGTGGACGGCGCCTCGGGCGGGTTCGTCGCCCCGTTCCTGCAGCCGGACCTCGAGTGGGATTTCCGGGTGCCGCGGGTGGCCTCGATCAACAGCTCCGGCCACAAGTACGGCCTGGTGTATCCCGGGGTCGGCTGGGTCATCTGGCGGACCCCGGACGCCCTGCCGGAGGATCTGGTGTTTAAGGTCAACTACCTGGGCGGCGAGATGCCCACCTTCGCGCTCAACTTCTCCCGGCCCGGCGCCCAGGTCGCCGCCCAGTACTACAACTTCCTCCGGCTCGGCTCGCAGGGCTACCGGCACGTGCAGCAGACCTGCCAGGACATCGCCCGCTACCTGTCCGGCGAGATCGCCAAGATGGGCCAGTTCGAGCTGTTCACCGACGGCAGCGACCTTCCGGTGTTCGCGTTCAAGCTGCGCGACGACATCACCACCTACTCGGTGTTCGACCTATCCGAGCGGCTGCGCCAGCGCGGCTGGCAGGTCCCCGCGTACACCTTCCCCGCGGACATGACGGATACCTCGGTGATGCGGATCGTGGTCAGGAACGGCTTCAGCAGGGACCTGGCCAGCCTGCTGCTCGCCGACTTCCGGCTGCACCTGAGGGTCCTGGAGCACCACCCGCAGACCCAGCCGCCGCCGGAGATCCAGCAGATGCGCCAGTCCTTCAAGCACTGAACCGAGCATCGGGCCTCGCGGGGATCCGTCTCAGGGCGCGGGGGTTGCGGTCGCGGTCCCGGTCGTGATGGCGGTCGGGGTCGCAGTTGCGGTCGCGGTCGCAGTTGCCGTCGGGATTCCGGTCGGGGATGCGGTCGGGGTCCCGGTCGTGATCGCGGTCGGGGTGGCAGTTGCGGATGCGGTCGGTGTGGCGGACGCGGTGGCGGACGCCGACGTCGTCGGGGCCACGATCGCGGTCGGTGAGGTGCTGGGCGCCGACGTCGTCGGAGCGGAGGTGATAGGCGAGCTGACGGAATGCACGCCGACGGTCTGCGATGTGCAGCCGGCCACGGCGATCCCGCCCGCGGCAGACGCCGCCATGATGCCGAACACCACCGACGCGATGGCCAACGGCCGCCGCCGCTGCCGCCGTCCCTGCTGTCGGCCGGGACGGCCCGGTGCAGGCTGGGAGACGGGCGACAGCCGGGCCGACGTGACGGTCCTGGACCCGTCCTGGCCGGCCGGGAGCTCGGTGAAACTGCGGGTGACCGGCGCGGGCACCCAGCGCTCGGTAGGCGGGATCGCGCCCGCCGCGAACACCAGATCACGGGCGGCAGGGCGCTGCCCGGGGTCCTTGGCCAGACAGCGGTCGATCAGCCCGCGGACCTCGGCAGGCACGCGGTCCAGGTTCACCTGGCGGTAGACCGCGCGGTAGGCCAGCGTGGGCGCGGATCCGTTGCCGAATGGCGCTTCACCGGTCGCGGCGAAGGCAAGCACCGCACCCAGGCTGAAGACGTCGCTGGCGGGCCCCACCTCGCGGCCTTCGACCTGTTCCGGAGACATGTAACCGGGTGAGCCGATAAGCAGGCCGGTCCGGGTCAGCGGGCTGGTCTCGGCCGCGACGGAAATGCCGAAGTCGATGACGCGCGGTCCGTCCTGGGCCATCAGCACGTTCGACGGCTTCAGGTCACGGTGAATCACCCCGGCGGAGTGAATGGCGCTCACGCCCTCCGCGAGCCCGGCCGCCAGCTCCAGCACCGACGCCGCGGGCAGTGGACCGCGCTGGGCTACCGCGTCGGCCAGCGACGGCCCGGTCACGTAGGCCGTGGCCAGCCAGGGCACCTCGCCGTCCGCGTCCGCGCCGATCAGCGGCGCAGTGAACCGGCTGCTCACCTTGCGCGCGACGGTCACCTCTCGCCGGAACCGCGCCCGGAATTCGGGGTCCATGGCCAGGTCGGCCCGGATCACCTTCACCGCGACCTGGTCGCCGTCCGCCGACACACCGAGGAACACCCGCCCCATGCCGCCGGCGCCCAGGACCCCGCGGAGCCGGTACGGGCCGATCCGCCCCGGGTCGTCGGGCTGCAGTTCTCGCCACATGATCATCCCGTCCTTATCTCAATCACAAGACAACTGACGCGTCCGCTATCACCGCTCGGCTCCGCCTACGATGGCTGCGGGGGCGGGGTGGTTCGCCGGGGGGTGTGGGGGAAACTCAGGGGGGGATGGGTCGAGGGAGGAGCCGACGATGACGTCGCTGCGCAGCTACGTGGGCGGAGCATGGACCGAACCAGCCGAAGAGGGCAGGCCGGTCCTCGACGCGGTTACCGGTGAAGAGGTCGCCCGGGTCTCATCGGCCGGGATCGACGTCGCCGCGGCGCTGGACTACGGCCGGGCCACCGGCGGCCGGGCGCTACGCGAGCTCACCTTCCACCAGCGGGCCGGGCTGCTCAAGGCGCTCGGGCAGGCGCTGCGCGAGCACCGGCCGGAGCTGTACGCTCTGTCCGCGCGCAGCGGCGCGACGCTCGGCGACGCGAAGTTCGACGTCGACGGCGGCATCGGCGTCCTGCTCAGCTACGCCAGCAAGGCCAAGCGTGAGCTGCCCAACGACGTCATCCTGACCGAAGGGGCGGTCGAGCCGCTGAGCCGGGACGGCTCCTTCGTCGGCCAGCACCTGCTGACCCCGCTGCGCGGGGTCGCGGTGCAGATCAACGCGTTCAACTTCCCGGTCTGGGGCCCGCTGGAAAAGTTCGCCCCCGCCTTCATCGCGGGCGTGCCGAGCCTGGTCAAGCCGGCCACCCAGACCGCCTACCTGACTGCCCGGCTGGTCGAGCTGATGGTCGGAACCGGGCTGCTGCCCCCGGGCTCACTCCAGCTGGTGTGCGGCAGCGCCGCCGACCTGCTCGACCACGTCGGCGAGCAGGACCTGGTGTCGTTCACCGGATCGGCGTCGACCGCGCGGCAGCTGCGGGCCCATCCCGCGATCGTGAGCCGGTCGGTCCGGTTCAACGCCGAGGCGGACTCGCTGAACTGCTCCATTCTTGGTCCGGACGCCCAGCCGGGCACGCCGGAGTTCGACCTGTACGTCGGTCAGCTGGTCACCGAGATGACGGTCAAGGCCGGCCAGAAGTGCACCGCGATCCGGCGGGCCTTCGTCCCGGCCAGCGTCGCGGCGCAAGTGGTCGAGGCGGTACGCGAGCGGCTGGCCGCGGTGGTGGTCGGCAACCCGGCCGCGGACGGCGTGCGGATGGGCGCGCTAGCCAGCCTGGAGCAGCGCGAGGAGGTCCGCCGCTCGGTCAAGGCCCTGCTGACGGCGGGCCGACTGGTGTTCGGCGACCCGGACCACGTCGAGGTCGTCGGGGCCAGCGCCGAGCGCGGCGCGTTCATCGCTCCGCTGCTCCTGCACAGCGACGACCCAGGCCGGCCGGAGCCACACCAGGTGGAGGCGTTCGGCCCGGTCAGCATGATCATGGGCTACCAGGGCCCGGCCGAGGTGGTCGAGCTGGCGGCGCGCGGCCGGGGCAGCCTGGCCGGCTCGGTCGTCACCGCCGACGCGCAGTTCGCCCGCGAGGTGGTCCTCGGCCTGGCTCCGTGGCATGGCCGGCTGCTCGTCCTGGACCGCGACGACGCGGCCTCCTCGACCGGGCACGGCTCGCCGCTGCCCGTGCTCGTCCACGGCGGCCCCGGGCGGGCCGGCGGCGGAGAGGAGATGGGTGGCATGCGCGGCGTGCTGCACCACATGCAGCGCACCGCGGTCCAGGCCAGCCCGCGGGTGCTGGCGGCCGTCACCGGCCGCTGGATCAATGGCGCCGAGCGGAATGAGGCGGGCGGCCACCCGTTCCGCAAGTCGCTGGCCGAGCTGCGCGTCGGCGACACCGTGGTGGCCGGCCCGCGCCAGGTGACGCTGGCCGACATCGAGCACTTCGCCGAGTTCACCGGCGACACGTTCTACGCCCACATGGACGAGGAGGCGGCCCGGGCCAACCCGTTCTTCGACGGCCGGGTGGCCCACGGGTACCTCATCGTCTCCTTCGCGGCCGGCCTGTTCGTCCAGCCCGACCCGGGACCCGTGCTGGCCAACTACGGCCTGGAGAACCTGCGCTTCCTCACCCCCGTGTACCCGGGTGACGAGCTCACCGTGACGCTGACCTGCAAGCAGATCATGCCGCGGGAGGACGCCGAGTACGGTGAGGTGCGCTGGGACGCGGACGTGACCAAGCAGGACGGCACGCCGGCGGCCACCTACGATGTCCTCACCCTGGTCGCGAAGCAGTGGCCGCCGGCGCCGTCGGGAAGGTTACGGTTGGGTTCTAGGGATCGAGGGCCAGGCCGAGCGCGACCGCGTAGCGGTGGCCGAGCGGTTCACCCGCCAAGGTGCCCCCGACATGGCCACGCCCCACGGCCACGCCGTCGGGCAGCGAGCGCGCGAGGATGGCGAGCAGTTCCTCGTCCCCAGCAGGCCCGCCGACGACCAGGACCTGGCTAAGGCCGGGACCAAGGGTCCGCACCGCGCGCTGGAAGTTGCCGGCCAGGACGGCGAGCTTGAGCCGGATCCGGATCGCTCGCCATTCGCCCGGCGCGTGCCGCCGGTCGAACGGCAGCAAACCGCCCGGCCCCTCCACCGCGAGCATGCCGGCCGCCGAGGCCGGAGCGGGATGGGCCAGGAAACCGCGGCTGCCGTCCTCGGCCTCGAAGCGCTGGCCGCCGTCCACCCGCAGGCACGGTCCCCGCTTGACCCAGTCGGCGGCCGCTCGCGGGATGCCGAGCGTCTCGGCCACCGCGGCGGTCAGCAGGTCGCCCGCTCCGGCGGCGACCACATCGGACTCCGCGCTGATCACGTCGATGGTGCCGGCGCCCAGGTCGACGACGACCGCCTGCGGGCGGGCACCTGGCGTGGTGAGCGCGCCGCGCCGGGCTGCGGCCGGCTCGCTGGCCGGCGAGCGGACGGGCACGGCCAGCAGGTCACCGAGCAGGTCGGCGGGCGACGGCACCTGCGGGCCGGCGGCGCGGCTCAGCGACGCGACGAGCAGCGCCCGGCCGGTACTGCCCTGCCGGGCGGTCGCGGCGTCGGCCGCGGCGGCCAGGTCTACCGCGAACAGGTCGTCAACCTCGGTCTCGCCGAACACCCGCACGGCACCGACCGGCCAGCCGGGCAGGCGCGCGCACGCGTCCCGCAGCGGCAGCCGGGCGCCGTCCGCCGTCTGGACCCACGGCTCGCCCGGCGCCGGTTCCGTGGTGCCGGCCGGCGCCGGTTCCATGGCGCCGGCCTGCGCGGGGAGCAGGCCCACGACGGCGTTGGCGTGATCGGCCAGCGCCCGGCTCAGCGCGACGGCGTCCCCGGCCTCGTGGTCGGCCAGCCCGAGCCGGGCGGCGAGCGCCACCGGGTCGGTCAGCAGGCTCAGCGTGTGCCCGGGCGGGCGCACCTCGACGGCGAGCAGCTGGCATGCGGCCGCCGCGGCCGCGTCGACCTGGTCGATGACCGGCAGGTCGCCGGGCAGCCGGTTGGCCACTAGCACGCCCTCGTCGCCCGCCACCAGCACCGCGCCGACGGGCGTCCCGGCCGCAAGCAGGTCCCGCAGCCGGGCGGCGGCCTCGTCGTAACGCAGTCCGGGCGGGACCACCGCCACCAGCGGCGACCCGGCGGGCCGGTCGGCAGCGGGCACCAGCCGGGACGACGTGGAGGACCGGCCGGGGAGAGCTAGCAGCAGGGGTGGCCCGACGCAGGCCCCGGTGCCGCCGGGCGTGACCACGCCGGCGGCCAGCACCCGCAGCCGGCCGCGGGGAGGCACCGTTTCGGGGACGGTCACGACCGCGGTGTCGACGGCGCGCAGCGGGGCGATCCGGGCCTCGGCGACCGTGCACCCGGCTTGGCGCTCGACCCGGCGGACCA
Organism: uncultured Actinomycetes bacterium; assembly: GCA_963742795.1. Classification (GTDB taxonomy): domain Bacteria; phylum Actinomycetota; class Actinomycetes; order Streptosporangiales; family Streptosporangiaceae; genus Palsa-504. The sequence goes on along the minus strand of CAVUNL010000003.1, from coordinate 103,018 downwards.
GCGCCGCCGCGCCGCGCAGCGAGTCCGCGGAGCCCTTCCGGCCGCGGGTCGGCATCCGTCCCGCGGCCAGGATCTTCCCGCCCGAGGTCAGCACCACCTCGGTCGTGGCGTTACCGACGTCGACCCCGGCGATCACCGTCACCGGCCACGCCTCTGCGCCAGCATCACCGGTCCGGCCCTCCGTGCCAGCGGCTACGCCTCCGCGCCAGCGTCATCGAGCCGGACCCGTTAAACCTGCGCGCCACCGTCACGTGGCCAGGCCCCGGCGGGCGTAGACCTCGGCGGCCTCGGCCACCAAGGCCGCGCAGCGTGGCAGCCCTCGGTCGGCCAGCGACCCGGCCAGCGTGGTGAGCTGCGCGGCGCTGGACCGGCCCGGCCGCAGCGCCTCGTAGATGGCCAGCACCTCGTCGTCGCGCAGTTGCGTCAGCTCGGCGGCGCGGCGCAGGTTCTCGGCCAGCTGCGGGTTCTCGTGCTCGGCCGCCACCACCGCCTGCCGTTCCAACGTCTCCGGATGGATGCGCAGGTCCGCCAGCCCGACCTCACCCGCCCGGACCGCCTCCACGGTCAGCCCCTCCACCGCCCTCCCCGACAGCGCCCGGACTTCACTCACGTCAGCCACACCAACCACCTCCGCCGGGCCGGTCAACCGCACCGATGAAACATTGGTGTCGCCGTGACGGCACCGATGAAACATTGGTGCCGCTGCGGGAGGCGCGGAGGGGAGACGCCGAGGGGCGGAGGCGGGAGGATGGGGTCACTTCAGTCCCTCCAGTGACAGCTCTTCCGGGTCAAGCGCGGCATCCATCCGGCGGCGCTCCAGTTCCATCAAGGCGATCACGGTGGTGTGGTAGCGGGCCTCGATGGCCTCGTCGGAGTAGGGGTTGCGGGCCGGGTCGGGGGTGCCGCCCTTGGCGTGGCGGGCGGCGTTGGCGCCGAGCAGGCGGTACAGCGCGGGCGTGACCGAGGGAGCCACCGAATACAGCTCCAGGTTGGCCAGCGGGGCCAGGTCGCGGCGATGGATGAGCGCGGTGCCCTTGCCCTGCAGGCCGATCCCGATGCCCGAGCCGGACAGCCGGGCCGCGGCCAGGCCGACCCGGCCCAGGTCCACGGTGTCGTTGAACCGGACGACGCGGCCGGCGCAGCCCTCCTCCTCCAGCCCGGCCAGCATCTCGCGCAGCACGTCGGTCACGGCCAGTCCGGACAGGCACCGCCACACGTCCCGCCCGACGGCCGGCGAGACGCCGATCACCACATCGCGCGGGTCCTGCCCGGGCAGTGCGGGGCCGACCGGGGCGAGCAGCGGGACCGCGAACCGGGCCTGCTCCGAACGCAGGTCGGAAACCCCGCGGGCCTGGCGGATCGCGTCGATCTCGCGCTGCCGCTCGGGCGTGGGCGCGTACCCGGTGCCCGGGCCCGCGTAGTCGTTCGGGTCGGTGACGAGCGAGAGCACCCTGAGCTGCTCGTCGAAGATGGCCGACGTCTGGAGGTAGTCGCCAGACAGTCTGGCGCGCACGAAAGCCACGGTCCGTTCGGCTACCTCAAAATAGCCGCATTCGTCCAGGGCGGCCACGATGTCCACCACCGTCAGCCCGCGCTGACGTATGGCGTGGGCGGCGGACAAGACGGCCAGGGTGTCGGTCTCCCCCAGGTCCTTCGACCCGGCCGCGTCCACCGCCAGCTCGACCTGCTCGTCGGTGAAGTCGGCCAGGCCGAGGTGGGCGTAGACGGCACGGCAAGCCTGGGCGGCCTCGCGGCGCAGATCACCGATCCGCGACGGCGAGACGGTGCGCAGGCCGCCGTCGATGCCCCAGTCCCGCTGCATGGCCAGGAAGTCGTCGATGTCTTCGGCGTTGAAGTTGCTCGGGCCGAACATGTTGTCGTAGCGCTGGATGGAGCCGAACCCGCTGAACGCGAAGTCCGACCCGGCCAGCACGATCGGCAGCGTCCGGGAGGTGCGGCGCATGTCGGACTCACTCATCAGCGCGTCGTTGCCCGAGCAGGACTCCAGGTTGCGCATCATGACCATGATGTTCTCGGCCATCAGCTCGCGCAGCCCGGACGGCACGGCGGCCGCCACAGAAGCGCCGTCGATGCCGCCGTTCTGCACTCCCTGGGCGCCGATGGCCCGGGCCAGGGCCACGCAGCGGGCCTCCAGGTACAGCATCGACTGGCCCCGCGCGCCCGCCATCAGGACCTCGGCCCCGGCACCGGAGGACACCCGCATCTTCATGCCGCGCGAGGCGTAGGCCGAAGTGAGGAACGCCTTGGACCAGGGCGTGTCGTCGCCGTCGGTGAACACCTGCTCGGTGCCGTACAGGGACACGGTCTCGGCGTAGGAGGTGAGCCCGCGCATGCCGAGCTCGAGTTCCAGGGCCTCCTCGACCGAGCACTGGATGAGCACCCCGTCGGCGCCGAACGCCGCTCCGATCAGGCAGGCCACCGCGTTGCTGGGCGCGTCAGCCAGCACCGGCACGGTGGTCTCGACCTCACGGAAGCCGAACGCCGCCGCGGTCGCCGCGTCCGCCGCCAGCAGCAGCGGGTCGTCAAGGCGGTTCGTGACGTGTGCTTGGTTCGACGGGGTCCGCCGGGCGCGCAGCTTGGTCATGGCCAGGCCGAGCTCGGGCGGGCGGAGCAGGGCCAGCACCCGGGCCAGCTTGGCCGGGGTGGCGCCCGCGCTGAGCCGGATGATCTCGTGCCGCGGGACGGCCGGGTCGACCAGCAGCCGGGCGAACGCGACATCGGACAGGACCATGACCTCCTCCGCGACGGACAGGTCGAGGCCGTGCCGGGCGATGTAGGTGTCGATCGAGTCGAACTCGGCCTCGGGTACCCCGTCCAGTTCGGTCACCCGGCCGTCGGTGATGACCAGGCTGGGTGGCGGGTCGTGCGGCGAACGCAGCGCGGCCAGCCCGAGCTCGGGGTTTTCGACCGCGAAGCCGTCCAGGTTGACCCGCTGCTGGTCCATGAACCTGACCCGGCCGACAGGCTTATCGGAGCCGGACAGCGCGCTCACCGGGAGCCCGCCTGGGCGCGCAGCTCGACGACCCGGGCCCGGCCGGGGACGTCGCAGGCGCTGCCCCCTTCGGTGCGGACCACAATCCGGGTCCGGTCGGCGCGGAACAGGTCGCGGGAGAACTCGATCGGCTCGCCATCGGCGTCGGTTGCGGTCCGGGTGATGGCCATCAGCGGCGCGCCCGGCTCGACCTCGAGGATGGCCGCCTCGTCCGCCGTGGCCAGGACGACCTCGATCCGCTCCACCGCGTCGTGCGGCTTGGTGCCGAAGTGCTCCTCGATCAGTTCGTAGACCGAACCGCCCAGCGGCAGTTCGAGCAGGCCGGGGAAGCGCTTGGCCGGGAGTTTGGCGCGCTCGAGAGAGAACGGGCTGCCGTCTGCGAGCCGGATCCGGACCAGGTCCACCACCAGGTCGCCCGGCCGGGCGCGCAGCGCCTGCGCGGCGACGTCGTCGGCCGGGGCCAGCCGGGCGGACAGCACCCGGGTCCCGGCTACCACCCCCTGGCTGCGCAGCAACGCGGGGACCCCGACGATGCGGGACAGGTCCCGCTCGATCTTGCCCTTGGCCACGAACGTGCCGCCGCCGCGGCCGGGCACCCGGCGGACGACCCCGCCCTCCTCGAGGACCGCGAGCGCCTGGCGGAGCGTGGCCCGGCTGACTCCGAGCTCGGCCGCCAGCGCGCGTTCGGCCCCGAGGCGCTGCCCGGGGCGGAGCTGGCCGCCGCCGATCCGTTCGGCCAGCGCCCGCCGGACTTCCTCCGAGGTGCGACCGCCGGGCGCCGCAGGGTCCGCGCTCATCAGCGTTCCTTCGCCGCCATGACGGCTTCGAGGGTCTCGGGGAGCACCTGACCGCCGTCGACCACGATCGTCTGTCCGGTGATGTAGCCCGCTTCCTCGGTGGCCAGGAACAGCGCCGCGTAGCCGATGTCATCGACGCTGCCCAGGCGGTGCAGCGGTATCGAGGCCGCCATGGAACTCGCATAGCCTTCGCCGAGCTCGGCCAGGCCCTCGGTGATGATGTTGCCCGGGAGCACCGCGTTGACCGTAATGTTGTTCGCGGCTAGCTCGATCGCGGCGGTCCGCATGAAGCCAAGCTGGCCTGCCTTGCTCGCGCCGTAACCCGTCCAGCCCGGATAACCGGTGATCGGCCCGGTGATGGACGAGGTAAGGATGACGCGGCCCCGGCCAGAGCGGGCCAGCTCGGGCAGGCAAGCCTGGACCGAGAACACCGTGCCCTTCAGGTTGACCCCGAGCACCTGGTCGAGAGTCTCCTCGGTCATGTCCGCCAGCAGGCTGTCGGGGAAGACCCCGGCGTTGGCGCACAGCACGTCGATGCCGCCCAGACGCTCAACGGCGTTGGCCGCCACCCGTCGGCAGTCCTCCCGGCTGGACACGTCGGCCTGGATGAACGAGACTTCGCCGGGGTCCACGGCGAGGGCGTCGAGTTCCTCGGCAGCGGCCCGGGCCACGTCCGAATCCCGGCCGGTGATCAGGACCCGGGCGCCGTTGCGGGCGAACACGCTGGCGATGCCCTTGCCGATGCCCCGGGTGCCGCCGGTTACTACCACGGCGCGTCCGGCGATCGATGTGAACATGGCAGCTCCCTCTTAGTGTGTGCTCAGGTATGACTCGGCCAGATCGCAGCTGCCCTGCGTGTACCCGGCCCCGAGCTCGGCGGCGATGTCGACGCCCTGGTGCGAGCCGATCCACGCGAGCAGCAGCAAGCGGCGGAACATGATGAACGTCCAGATCTCGGCCTCGTCCGGCGCGGACAGCCAGCCGCCCGGCGGTACCCGGTCAGCCAGCTGTCCACCAGGCCCGGCACCTCAGGCGAGTGCTCGAAGAAGCTCACGGAGGTGCCCAGGTCGTACAGGTACCAGCTGAACCCGCAGTCGTCGAAGTCGATGACGCTGACCGATCCGGCGTGCACCAGCAGGTTGGCCAGCCGGGTGTCGGCGTGCACCAGGCCGTAGCGCTCCGGGCCCTGGCCGAACGCCCCCAGCCGCGCGCGCAGCGCCTCGTCGAGGCGGGCGAGCACGCGGCGTTCGGCGGGGCCGACCCCGACGCCGTCCTGCCAGCGGCCCCACCGGGCCGCCGTACCGAACGCCGCGTCGTAATCCCAGTGGAACCGGGTGAACCACGGCGGCCGGGGCCACGCCCGGGCGTGCCGGTGCATCCGCGCGGTGATCTCGCCGAGCTCCTCGAAGTGAGCGCCGGTCAGCGTGCTCCCCGGCTCTCCGGCGGGCTCTGCCCCGGGTTCGGTCCCGGGCAGGAACTCAAAGCGCACGCAGTGCCGTTCCCGGCTGGTTTCGGGCACCGTCACCACCCGCTGCCCGTCGGTAGTCGGCAGGACCCGCGGCGTGCGCACTCCGGCCTCCGCGCGCAGCGCGTCCATCCAGGCCAGCTCGGAGGCGATCTCCTGCTCGGTGTGATAGCCGAGGCGGTGCACCCGCAGCACCGAGGGCCCGGCGCCCGGATCGAAGACCAGGAAGGTGGCGTTCTCCGAGACGTTGAGCAGCTCGACGGACGCGTCGGGGTGGCAGTCGTAGCGGCGCAGCGCCGCGCGGGCGCACGCCGTCACCCGGTCCATGACGTCCCCGCCCGCCGACAGGTCGTGCCCGCCAGGTCCGGAGTCGTTCATGACTACTGCTCCCGGCCGGCGACGGCGGACAGCACCTCGGTGATCTCGGCCTGCGCGCGGCGCACGTCATTGGCGGGCCCCGCGAGGTAGATCCGCCCGGCGGCGCCGATCATCGACACGTCTACCAGCGTCACGCCAGGCGCGGCCCGCTCGGCCTCGTTGGCCGCGACCGCGGCGAACAGCGCCGGGGTGACCTCGCTGACGCCGAGAGTGTCGCCGGGGATGATCATCGAGCCGGCCCGGTTCCGGTTGATGATCACCGCGTGCGCGTCGGTCACGTCCTCGATCACGTCGGAGAACAGGATCCGCGGGCGCAGCTGGTCCTTCTCGTCGGCCACGAGCCCGTCCAGGATGGCCTGCCCGGCGCGGCGCACGTCCTCCAGGTCCGGGCCGTGCACCTCGAGCACGCCGAACTGGCGCTCCACGAACAAGATGCCCGGCTCGATGCCCGGCACGGCGCGCAGCGCGAGATCGGTGACCCGCTCGATGGCCAGGGCCGGCGCCACCTCCACGATGAGCGCGTGCTGCCCGGCGAACGGCGGGTAGCCGCGAGCGCGGGTCGGGGTGCCCAGATACGCGGCGAACTGCGGCTGCAGGTCCCGCACCAGGAGGTAGACCCGCAGCTCAGGGGTCGGCGGGTCGGGCTCGTTAGTCACCGCTGATCTTGAAGTGCCGGGCGAGTTCGGGGTGCGGCCGCGGTATGACGTGCACCGAGACGAGTTCCCCGACGCTGGTCGCGGTCTCGGCCCCGGCCTCGGTGGCCGCCTTCACCGCGCCGACGTCCCCGACGATCGTCACCGAGACCAGCCCGTCGCCGACCTGTTCCCGGCCGACGATGGTGACGTTGGCCGCCTTGACCATGGCGTCGCCCGCGGCCAGCGCGGCCACGTACCCCTTGGTCTCGATCAATCCGATCGCGTTATCCGCCATCGCTGACTTCCTTTCTGTTCGGGCTTGGCCCGGCTCTGCTTGGCCCGGCCGGGGGCGGGTCGATGGAGCCGATGATCAGCGCGTCGACGGGCGGCGGCTTGCCGGCGAACCACGCGGCCGCGACCGAGCCCTGGGCGATCAGCACCCGCTCGCCCACGCCGCTGCCGAGCACGTCGAAGGCGATCAGCCGCTGCCCGCTCTGCCCATTCCCGGCCTCGACCTCCACCTCGAGGAACGCGCCGCTGGGCAGGCCGGCCACGCGGCGGGTCGCCCACACGCTTCCGATCACCGTCGCGGTCAGCATCAGCGCTCCCTGGAGATCTCGACGCCGCTGGCCCGGGCCCGGTCCCTGGCCAGCGGGGTAAGCACGGCCCTGGGCCCGAGTACCAGCCGTTCACCGGCCCGCGCCGCGTCCCGGACCACCTTCTCGGTCACCGCGCCCCGCTCGATGCGGCGGGCCGGCGAGCCCGCCGGACCATTTACGGCCGTCAGACCGTTAGGCCCATGAGTCCCACTGCCACCAGACGCGGCAGGGACGGAGGCAGTCTGGGTAACGGACGGGGCTTGCGGGGTCTGCGGGTGTGACGGGACGGCAAGCCGGAACCGCTTCCGGCCCGCGCGCAGGTCCTCGCGGGCCTCCGGGTCCAGGTCCAGAAGCCTGGCCACGAAGGCCGCCAGGTCCTCGTCCGTGGAAAGGTTAACCGTTTCGCTGACCGGCAGATCTTTAGGCAGCACGTCACGGATGACCTCGCGGATGAGCGTGCGCAGTTCGTCCAGTTCGCTCACGGTGCAGCCCCCGCTCGCCTCATGGCAGGCTCTGAAGCGCGTCTTCGGCGGCGTCGGCCGCCTGCCGGACGTCCGCCTCGGAGCCGGCCAGGTACAGCCGCCCGGTGGCGCCGATCATCCGGTAGTCGACCAGCTTGATCCGGGCCGCTTTCTCGGCCTCGTTGGCGGCCAGGATCGCGTACGAGGCGGGCTGCATCTCCAGCACGAACAGCGACTCCCCGGCCAGCGCCATCGAGCCGATCTTGTTCCGGTTGACCAGGAACGCCTGCTGCGGGTCGAGCATGGTGATGATCTTCGACGCCAGGATCTCGGGCCGTTTGGCGTCCCGGGCGGTCGCGCCGAGCGCGCCCAGCACCGCCGACGCCGCCGCCTGCACCTCGTCGGTGCCGCCGTGGATCTCCAGGTAGCCGAACTGCCGCTCGACGATCAAGATCCCGGCCCGGACGTCGGCGTGCTTGACCGCGACGTCGGTGAGCGGCTCGATGTCCAGCCCGGGCGCGATCTCGATGACCTGCGCGGCGACGTGGCTGCGGGGCAGCGAGCCGCGGATCCAGGTGCCCAGGTAGCACATGGTCTGCGGCTGGAGCCGGGACAGGAAGATGAACGAGCGCAGTTCGGCCATGGTCACCGCCGCACCATCTGGGCGAGTTCTTCGATCACCATCCGCCGGATCTCTTCCCGCAGGGCCGCCGCATCTGGCTGCCATTGAATTTTGTCCGAACGGACCGTGGTGCCCGTGGCCGGCCCGTGCGTGCCCTGGCCCGGCCCGCCGTCCCGCTGGTTGGACGCGACCGGGTAGGCGGGCACCGGCCCGGCCGGCGCCTGCCAGGGCACCAGCCCGGTGAAGTCGCCGAACGGCTCGGCCCGGTCGCTGTTGTAGGCCAGCCGGGTCCACTGCACCAGGTGGCTGGGATGCAGGTTCTCGGCCACCGAGGACCGGCCGAAGAAGCCGGTGCCGATCGTCATGGTGGGCGCCAGGTTGGTCTCCAGGCCCGCGCTGCCCAGGCTGTTGCCCACGTTGACCGCCACCCGCAGCACCTCGACGGCCGCGCCGTACTCCATGATCACCCGCGGGTCGGCGCTGTGGATGGCGGCCGAGTGGCCACGTCCGGACAGCCGCAGCACGGCGCGGGCGGCGTCGATGCCGCGCCGCGCCGACGGCACCCGGACCAGCCCGAGGACCGGGCAGAGCTTCTCGTGGGCCAGCGGCTCCTCGGGCACCACCAGGTCGAACGGCGCGAGCAGCACGCGGGTGCTGGCCGGGACCCGGATGCCCGCCTCGGCCGCGATCCAGGCCGCGTCCTTGCCGACGAACCGGATGTCGAACCGGCCGCCGGGGAACAGCAGCCGGGAGAGCTTGTCTCGCTGCTCGGGCTCGAGCAGGAACGCGCCGGCCCGCTTGAGCTGCCGCAGCAGCGCGGTGGCGGCCTGCTCCTCCACGATCAGCACCGATTCGTTGGTGCACAAGACGGAGTTGTCGAAGCTCTTGCTATCCACGATCCGCTGGGCTGCCTTGGCCAGGTCGGCGGTCGCGTCCACCAGCACCGGCACGTTGCCCGGTCCCACGCCGATCGCCGGGTTGCCCGAGCTGTAGGCGGCGCGGACGACGGGCAGACCGCCGGTGGCCACGATGACACTGGTCCGCTCGTCGGTCATCAGCGCGTCGATCAACGGCACCGAGGGCTCGTCGACGACCTGGATGACCCCGTCCGGCGCGCCCGCCCGCACGGCGGCCTCGGCGAGGGTGCGGGCCGCGTCGGCGCAGCACTGGATGGCCATCGGGTGCGGGCTGACCACGACCACGCTGCGGGTCATCAGCGCGAGCAGGCACTTGAAGAACACCGTCGCGACCGGGTTGGTCGACGGGGTGAGGGCGAACACCACGCCGGCCGGGCGGGGTATCGTGACGACCTTGGCCTCGGGATCCAGGCGCGGGGTCACGTAGTCGTGGCCCGCGTAGTGGTCCGCGATCCCGGTGCTGCACGCGACGTTCTTGATGACCTTGTGCTCGACCACCCCGAACCCGGTCTCGCGCACCGCCCACTCGGCATACTCGCGGGCCTTGGCCGCTCCCGCCGCGGCCGCGGCGCGGACGATCGCGTCGACCGAGTCCTTGTCGTACCGGGCGAAGGATCGCGCGGCCCACTCGGCGCGCTGCAGCATGGCCCGAGCCCGCGGCACGCCCGCGGGGTCGGTGAGCAGTTCGCTCACGCTAATGGGCCCCTCGGTCACAGTGTCTCGTCTCCGCGGATGTTCGCTTGGCTCACGGGCGCGACCCTTTGGTGACGTCATCCCTGGCCTTGCCGATGGCCACCTCGGTCCGTTCAAGCAGTTCCTCGCACACCACCGGGGTCAGCAAGATACCCGGCTTGTACTGCAGCACCTGGGGATCCAGGGTGGAGAAGATGGCCCAGACCCCGTTCTCGTACAGCCGCTTCATGACGAACTTGGCCCCCTGCGGATGCCCGAACTCCAGGCCCATGACCAGCCCGTCCTGCCGGATGCCGGTGAACCAGCCGGGGTAGGTGGCCTGGATCCGCGCCAGCCCGGTGGTGAACACGTCGGAGATGTAGTGCACCATCGACCTGACCTCGGGCCGGCAGGTGATCTCGAGCGTCTTGAGCGCCGCGACGCAGCCGAGTTCGGCGCCGCCGAAGGTGGACATGTGCGCGAAGCCGTCCTCGCTCAGCCAGCCCGCGGCGGCCTCGGTGGCCAGCACCACGCTGACCGGGTACATGCCGCCGGAGATGCCCTTGCCGGAGACCAGGATGTCCGGCGCGACGCCGTGCTTGGTGATCGCCCACAGCTCGCCGGTGCGCATCAGGCCGGTCTGTACCTCGTCGGCGATGTATAGCGCCCCGTAGCGCTCGCAGAGCCGCTTGACCTCGGCCAGGTAGCCGGGCGCGGGCAGCGGGAAGCCGTAGGTGGCCGGGATCGTCTCCATGATCACCGCCGCCACGTCGCGGCCGCGCAGCGCCGCCTCCATCGCCGCCAGGTCGTTGAACGGCACGTGGGTGAAGTCTTCCGGCTGGTCGGACAGGAACAAGTTGGCGAACCGCTCGTCCCCGGTCGCGACGGCGAGCCCGGTGTGGCCATGGTAGGCCTTGGCTATCGAGACGATGCCGCGTTTCTTGGTCGCGTGCCGCGCGCTCTTCAGCGCGATGTCGATCGCTTCCCCGCCGCCGCTGCCGTACATGACCTTGGTCAAGCCCGGAGGTGCCGTGCCGACCAGCGCTTCGGCCAGGGCGGTGCGGGCCAGCGACGGGAAGTGGTGGTTGCCGATGTCGAAGCGCTGCATGGCGGCGGTCACCGCGGCGACCACCTCGGGATTGCGGTGGCCCAGGTTGTACGTGCCGCCGTTCAGGTGCACGTCGATGAGGCGCTTGCCCTCGACGTCGTAGATGAAGTAGCCCTCCCGGCGGTCGATCACCAGCGGCACGCCGGAATCGATCCAGAACTGGGTCTTGCCCGGATTCCAGAACTGCTTGGACTTGGCCAGCATCTCCTGCTTGGAAGCGAAGGCGATCAGTTCCTCGGCCACGATCACCTCCAGGGGCGCCAGGAAACCCATGTACCCGTTCGGCTCAACCAAATAAGTATCGAACAGACCGATTACTGTCAAGCGGTTCTTGTTTCGTCCTGATTAACTCAACCGGAACTCTTGATCATGGTTCGCGCTGGCTGTTACGCTCCCCGCAAATACGTCGGAGGTGTACCATGGCCCAGCCTCAGGTCCCCGAAGTCCCCCGCCTGCCCGTGCGGCCGCCGACCGAAGACTTTGACGTCTCGCAGCGCCAGGATGTGGCCAAGCTCCGCAAGCACGCGATCGGGCTCGGCGGCGTGTTGTTCCTGACCGTGACCGGGTCAGCCCCGATCTCGGCCATGCTGTTCAACGTCCCCATCATGGTGGGTTTCGGGCAGGGCGTTGGCGCACCGGCCGCCTTTGAGTTCGCGGCGGTCGTACTCGTCGTGTTCGCGGTCGGTTACGTGGCAATGGCCAGGAAAAAGACCACAGCCGGTGGCTTCTACTCCTACATCAGCCACGGGCTCGGCCGGGAACTGGGCATCGGCACGGGGTACGCCTCGGTGGTCGCCTACTCGGTGTTCGAGGCCTCGCTGGCCGGCGGCTTCGCCTACTTCCTCAGCATCAAGCTGAACCAGTTCGGGGTGAACATCGCGTGGCCCTGGCTGGCCCTCGGGATGGTGCTGATCATCAGCATCCTGACCTACTTCGACGTCCGGATCTCCAGCATGCTGCTCGCGATCGGGCTGATCAGCGAGATCGTCATCCTGCTCATCTTCGACGTTTTCCTGTTCGCCCGCGGGCACGTGACCGCGGCCCCGCTCAACCCCGTGAACGCCTTCAAGGGCTTCCCGGCCGAGGGTAAGCTTGCGGCCGGCGCGATCGGCATCGGCCTGTTCTTCGCCTTCTGGTCCTGGGTCGGCTTCGAGATGGCGCCGAACTACGGTGAGGAATCCCGCGACCCCAAGCGGATCGTCCCCCGGGCGCTGTACATCTCGGTGATCGGGCTCGGCGTCTTCTACACGCTCACGTCCTGGGCCTCGCTCGCCGGGTACCCGACCACGCGCGCGGCGGTCGCCGTCTCGCAGACCAACGCGGCCCAGTACTACCTCACCCCGGCCAGTCACTACGCCGGGCAGTGGGTGTCCTCGGTGATGAGCTACCTGATCATCACCGGCTCGTTCGCCTGCGGCATGGCCTTCCACAACACCAGCGCGCGCTACCTGTACTCGGTCGGCCGGGAAGGCCTGGCCCCGCGGGCGCTCGGCAGGACCCATCCCAAGTGGAAGAGCCCGTACATCGCGTCGGTCACCCAGTCGGTCATCGCTGCCATCATCGTCGGCCTGTTCGCCATCTTCACCGGCACCGACAACCCGAACTCCCAGGCCTACCTGCAGCTGTACGGCCTGATGGCGGTGATGGGCGTGATCATCATCCTGTCCGTGCAGGCGGTGGTCTCGCTCAGCGTGCTGGTCTACTACGAGCGCTTCCACCGGGACGAGGCGCACTGGTGGAAGACCAGGCTCGCCCCGCTGCTCTCGTTCTTCTCCCAGGCCTTCGTGGTGTACCTGCTGTTCACCAACATCACGTTCCTGGGCGGCGGGTTCAGCTACGCGAACTGGCTCGGCCCCATCGACGCCGTGGTCGTACTGGCCGGCGTGGGCACCGCCTTCTACTTCAAGAAGTACCGTCCCGCCAAGTACGAGCAAGCCGGCCGCCTCATCAACGAAGGCCTCTAAGCCCCCCGCCATCTTGTCGAGGCGGCCGTTGGGTTCGGCTGATTATCTGGACCCGTTGGTTGTTCTGGCACGACCCGTGGCCTAGTATGCGGAACACTTCAACGGAATGGGGGGGTCACCCATGCCAGTGGTGTCTCATCGCATGCGAGTGCTATCCGCACTCTTCGGTTCCATGGCTTCCAGCCCCCGGTCCCCATCGGACCATCTCGGTAGCGGCGCCGCCCCACCCGGATCGGCGTTCCGTCCCACCCGGAACGAAGTGAAACCCCGGATTCACTGCGTTAGGACGTAGTGAATCCGGGGTTTCATTCGGTGTGTGGGGGCCCGAAGGGCCCGGGCGGCGGCGGGTCAGGCGCCGCGGAGGCGGGCCAGGGCTTCGGCGAGGATCGCTTCGCCGTCGGAGTCGCTGCGGCGCTCCTTCACGTACGCGAGGTGCGTCTTGTAGGGCTCGACGCGCGGCGGGGCCGGGGGGCTCTGCTCGTTCTGGCCGGCCGGGTTGCCGCACCGGGGGCACTCCCAGGTCTCGGGTATGGCGGCGTCGGTCGCGAAACTCGGCCGGGTCTCGTGCTTGTTCGCGCACCAGAACGACACCCAGACACGCGGCGCGGACTCGCCGCGCTCGGCCTCTCCCATGGGCCCCGCGCCGACCCTGCTGCCGCGAATGGCGTTACCACTACTCACAGATCACCCCTTGAAGGCCATAGAGCTGTAGAACCCAGAACTTCGGTGCGGGAAGACGTACGCGTTAGCGATTGATCACCAAGTTGAGTGCAATGATGTCCAGGAACCAGAGGACACCGAAGAAGATGGTGATCCGGTCCAGGTTCCGCTCGACGACGGAGGAGGAGCCAAGGGTCGAGGACACCCCCCCGCCGAACAGATCAGATAGGCCACCGCCCTTGCCCTTGTGCAGCAGGACGAGCAGGATCATCACGAGACTCGTGATGATCAGGATAACGGAAAGCCCGATGATCATCTCTGTTATCCATCTCCTGCCGAGGAAGACCTATCCTGCCAGCTCACGATACCGGCAGATCTGAGCGAACTGGCCGGCATCGAGGCTAGCGCCTCCGACCAAGGCTCCGTCGATGTCCGGCTGCGCCATGATCGGCGCGACGTTGTCGGGCTTGACGGACCCGCCATACAGGATACGCACACTCGCGGCCGTCTCGCCGTCATGAATCTCCGAAATCCGTGACCTAATTGCCGAGGTCATCTGCTGCGCGTCCGCCGGGCTCGCCACTTCACCGGTGCCGATGGCCCAAACTGGCTCGTAGGCGATCACCATCCCGGCCACCGCCTCGGCCGGGACCGTGGCCAGTGATCCGTCGAGCATCCCGACGCAGTACTCGACCGCCCGGCCCTCCTGACGGATCGCGAGCGACTCCCCCACGCACAAGATCGGCGTCAGCCCGGACCGCAGCGCCGCCTGTACCTTGGCGTTGACCACCTCGTCCGACTCATGGTGGTACCGACGCCGCTCGGAGTGCCCGGCCAGCACGTAGTCGCAGCCCAGCTTCGCCAGCATAGGCCCGGACACGTCGCCGGTGTAGGCGCCGGAGTCGTACGGCGACAGGTCCTGCGCACCATAGGAGATACGCAGCTTGTCCCCGTCGATCAGCGTCTGCACGCTGCGCAGCGCGGTGAACGGCGGCAGCACTGCCACATCGACGGCGTCGTAGTCCCGCCCGGTCAAGGTGAACGCCAGCTTTTGCACCAGCGCGATCGCCTCGAGGTGGTTCTCGTGCATCTTCCAGTTGCCCGCCATCAGCGGCAGCCGGGTTCCTGGGGTCTTGGACCGGGCGTTCACGCCGAGTCATCCAGCGCGGTCAGCCCAGGCAGCGTCTTGCCCTCGAGGTACTCCAGGCTCGCGCCGCCGCCGGTGGAGATGTGGCCGAACGCGCCCTCGTCGATGCCGAGCGCGCGGATCGCCGCGGCCGAGTCACCGCCGCCCACCACGGTCAGCCCGTCCACCCGGGCGATCGCCTCGGCCACCGCGCGGGTGCCCGCGGCGAAGGCGGGAAACTCGAACACGCCGACCGGCCCGTTCCAGAACACGGTCTTGGCGTCGGCTAGCTTCTCCGCGAATAGCGCGCGGGTCTGCGGGCCCGCGTCCACGCCCTCCCGGTCGGCCGGGAAGTCCGTCACCGGCACCACGGAATGCTCGGCGTCCGGGGCGAAGCGCGTCGCGGCGACCAGGTCGACGGGCAGCACGAGTTCCACGTCGCGCCGCTTGGCCTCCTCCATCACCGCCTTGACCGCGGGGATCTGGTCGGCCTCGAGCACCGAGTGCCCCACCTCGTAGCCCTGCGCGGCCAGGAACGTGTACCCCATGCCGCCGCCGATGAGGATGCGGTCGGCCAGGCCCAGCAGATTCCCGATCACGGCCAGCTTGTCCGACGGCTTCTTGCCGCCGAGCACCACCACGAACGGGCGGGCCGGATCGGTGGTGAGCTGGCGCAGCACCGACACCTCGTCCCGGACCAGGTCGCCGGCGGCGTGCGGGAGCAGCGCGGGCAGGTCGTAAACGGAGGCATGCTTGCGGTGCACGGCGCCAAACGCGTCGTCCACGTACAGCTCGCCGAAGCGGGCCAGTTGCTGGGCGAACGCGCCCCGCTCGGCGTCGTCCTTGCTGGTCTCGGCCGGCTCGAAGCGCACGTTCTCCAGCACCGCGACATCCTCGTCGCCCAGGCTGAACGCGGTCTTGGCGGCCGACTCGCCAGTCACGTCAGTGGCGAACGCCACCGGCCGTCCCAGCAGTTCGCCGAGCCGCTCGGCCACCGGCCGCAGCGACGGGCCGCCGGCCGCGCGCTCGGCGAACGAGTCGCCCTTCGGCCGGCCGAGGTGCGCGAGGATGATGACCCGCGCGCCCCGGTCGGACAGCTTGCTGATCACCGGCAGGCTGGCCCTGATCCGGCCGTCGTCGGTGATCTCCCCGGTGCCGGTCAGGTCCAGGGGGACGTTCAGGTCAGACCGCAGCAGCACGCGGCGGCCGAGGACCTCCAGGTCATCGACGGGGCGCATTACCGCAGCCGGGAGGCGACGAGCGTGGTCAGGTCGACGAGCCGGCAGGAGTAGCCCCACTCGTTGTCGTACCAGCCGATGACCTTGACCTGGTTGCCGAAGGTCATGGTGAGCGAGGCGTCGAAGGTGCACGACGCGGGCGAGCCGACGATGTCGGAGGACACGATGGCGTCCTCGGTGTAGTACAGGTAGCCCTTGAGCGGCCCCTCGGCGGCGGCCCGGTAGGCGGCGTTCACCTCGTCCTTGGTCACCTCGCGGTTCAACTCGACCACCAGGTCGGTCACCGAGCCGTCGGGCACCGGCACCCGCATGGCCATCCCGTCCAGCTTGCCCTTCAGAGCGGGCAGCACCAGCGCGGTCGCCTTCGCCGCCCCGGTCGTGGTCGGGATGATGTTCACCGCCGCGGCCCGTGCCCGGCGCAGGTCCTTGTGCGGGAAGTCCAGGATGACCTGGTCGTTGGTGTAGGCGTGGATGGTGGTCATCAGGCCCTTGACGATGCCGAAGTTGTCCAGTAGCACCTTGGCCAGCGGCGCCACGCAGTTCGTCGTGCACGACGCGTTGGACAGGATGTCGTGCCGGGCCGGGTCGTACGCGTCGTCGTTGACCCCCATCACGATCGTGATGTCTTCTTCCTTGGCCGGCGCCGAGATGATGACCTTCTTCGCCCCCGCCTCGAGGTGCGCCCGGGCCGCCGGGCCGGTGGTGAAGCGGCCGGTCGACTCGATCACGATGTCCACGCCGAGGTCACGCCAGGGCAGCTTGGCCGGGTCGCGCTCGGCCAGGATCTTGATCGTCTTGTCGCCGGCCCGGATGACGTCTCCCGATACGGATACGTCGACCGGCAGGGTGCCGAGCACGGTGTCGTACTTCAGCAGGTGCGCCATGGTGGCGATGTCACCCAGATCGTTCGCCGCGACGATCTCGAAGCCGCGGTCGCCGTCCGAGGCGTTGACGGCCCGCCAGAAGCTACGGCCGATGCGGCCGAATCCGTTGATACCCACGCGAATGGTCACAGTACTAAATCTCCTCGTCGATCCCCGTGATCGCCAGCACTCAGAGACTATCGGACGCCGCTCCCGAGGATGGCCCTGGAGGCGGCCGTAAGAAGCCTGTCTGGGCCCCTGTACCGGGCAGGCATGCACAGACTCCTGAGGTCTAGACCATATCAAAAAGACAAGATTCTTTCCTGAACGGGCGGGGATGTGCGCGGGTCTTTCCCGGGCGGGCCGGGGATCTACGGTGGGTGATGTCGATCCGGGAGCGTGGCGTTCGTATAGGAGGTGAGACGCTGGCACGTGCGAGCGTCAACCTCTAGGAGGGACAAAATGAAGCAGTACCTGCTCAGCGTGTACCACCCCGAGGGCGGCATCCCCGAGCCAGCGGTCATGGAGAAGATCGCGGCGGACGTCGACGCGCTGAACACCGAGCTTCAGCAGGCCGACGCGTGGGTCTTCGCCGGCGGCCTGTACCCGTCCAGCACGGCGACCGTGGTCCGGATGGAAGGCGACGACGTCCTCATCACCGACGGACCGTTCGTCGAGGGCAAGGAGCACGTGGGCGGCTTCTGGGTGATCAAGGCCCCCGACCTGGATTCCGCGCTGGAATGGGGCCGGAAGGCCACCCGCGCGTGCACGGTCCCGATCGAGGTGCGGCCGTTCCATGATGAGGCCCCGGAAGTAGGAAGCGACTGAGGGTGCCAGGTCCTGGGCTCGCTGATATCGAACGTGTTTTCCGCGAGGAATACGGTCGGGCGGTGGCCGTCCTGACCCGCGTCTTCGGCGACATCGACACCGCCGAGGACGCGGTCCAGGACGCGTTCGCCGAGGCGGCGCGGCGCTGGCCCGAGGCCGGGCTACCGCCGAGCCCGCCCGGGTGGATCATCACCACCGCGCGCAACCGGGCCATCGACCGGC
Source organism: uncultured Actinomycetes bacterium (assembly GCA_963742795.1). Lineage (GTDB taxonomy): Bacteria > Actinomycetota > Actinomycetes > Streptosporangiales > Streptosporangiaceae > Palsa-504. The sequence continues at coordinate 85,450 of CAVUNL010000003.1, read as the reverse complement.
TACGGCGCGAGGCGGGCCGGGCGGACAAGCACGCCCAGGCGGCGCTCTTGCATGCCCCCGCGGGGGGGCATGGGGGGGTCGGCCCCCCGGGCCAGCACGACGAGCCCCTAGAGGAGGGACCTGTGCGCGATGACCGGCTGCGGCTCATGTTCACCTGCTGCCACCCGGCGCTGGGCACCGCCGCCCGGGTGGCGCTGACGCTGCGGCTGCTGGGCGGGCTTACCACGGCCGAGATCGCGCACGCGTTCCTGGTGCCGGAGCCGACCATGGCCCAGCGCCTGGTCCGGGCCAAGGGCAAGATCCGCGACGCGGGGATCCCCTATCGCGTTCCCGCCGAGACGGACCTGCCCGGACGGCTCGCGGCGGTGCTCGCCGTGGTCTACCTGATCTTCAACGAGGGATACACGGCGAGTTCGGGAGACCGGCTGGCCCGCGGCGACCTGTGCGCGGAGGCGATCAGGCTCGGGCGACTGCTCGTCGAGCTCATGCCGGACGAGCCCGAGGCGCTGGGCCTGCTCGCGCTGATGCTGCTCACCGAGTCCCGCCGGGCGGCGCGGACCGGCCCGGACGGCACCCTGGTCCTGCTCGCCGGCCAGGACCGGACGCGCTGGGACCGGGCGCTCATCGCCGAGGGGCAGGACCTGGTCCGGCGCTGCCTGCGGCGCGGCCGGCCCGGCCCGTACCAGATCCAGGCGGCGATCAACGCCGTGCATAGCGACGCCCCGACCGCCGAGGTCACCGACTGGGGTCAGATCCTGCAGCTGTACGACCAGCTCCTGGCGGTCGCGCCCGGCCCGGTAGTGGCCCTGAACCGGGCCGTCGCGGTGGCCGAGGTGCAGGGCCCGGCCGCGGCGCTCGACCTGGTCGACGGGCTCGACCTGGACCGGTATTACCTGTATCACGCGATCCGCGCCGACCTGCTCCGGCGCCTGGGCCGATCCTGCGAGGCGGCCCGGGCCTACGAGGGGGCGCTGGCGCTGACCGGGAACGCGGCCGAACGCGCCTACCTGGCCGCGCGCCTGGCGGGTCAGCGTACGAGCTAGGCGTCGAGGGAGCGCCGGGTCGTCGAGGACCGGCTGCCAGGCCAGTTCCGCCGCGCCGATCAGGCTGCCGTTCTCCAGGGCGCAACCGACGTCGAGGCAGCCGCGGCTGCCGCATCGTCAGGGCGGCCCTGCGGGTCGACGCTGATGTGCCCGACCTCACGTCATAATTTATTTTGTGTCGCCGGTAAACAAAATCCAGCACGTCGGATTCGCGACGCGCCGTGGATCCGGCGACCGGGCCGGGCTGGCCAGGCGACCGGGCCGGGCTCGCCCGGGCCCGGGCCGCCCTGTGCGCGGTGTTCGCGGCGCACGGATTCATCTTCGCCAGCTGGGCGGTCCGGGTGCCCGCGATCAAGGAGCAGACCGGGGCCTCGCCCGCGGAGCTGGGTCTCGCGCTCCTGGGCCTGTCGGCCGGGGCGGTGGCCACCATGCTGCTCGCCGGGACGCTATGCCGCCGATTCGGCAGCCAGCGGATCGCGGTGATCTCCTGCGCCCTGCTGTCGGTGACCGTGGTGCTGCCCGCGCTGGCCCGGTCGGCGGTCACGCTCGGCCTCGCGCTGCTGGTCTTCGGGGCCGCGTACGGCTGCCTCAACGTGGCCATGAACAGCATCGCCGTGGACCTGGTGGCCGCGCTGCGCCGGCCGGTCATGCCGAGCTTCCACGCCGCGTGGAGCTTCGGCGGCCTGGCCGGGGCCGGCCTGGGCGGGCTGCTCGCGCCGCACCTGTCCCCGGTCCGGGACCTGGTGCTGGTCGCCTTCGTCGGGCTCCTGGTCAGCGCCCTGGCCGGTCGTATCCTGCTGACCTCCGCCCGCTGGCTGCCCGCCGGCCCGACCCAGCCGGAGAAAACGACCCAGCCAGAGCCAGAGAGCAAGCCGAAGCCAGAGAGCAAGTCGGAGCCAGAGAGCAAGTCGGAGCCAGAGAGCACGCCGAAGCGAGAGAGCCAGCTAGTTCAGGCCTGGCGCCAGGTGGTGATGAACGGCCGGGTGGTCGGGCTGTTCGGCCTGATCGCGCTGTGCGCCGCCTACGACGAGGGCGCCATCGGGGACTGGGGCGCGCTGCACCTGAGGCAGGACCTGGGGGCCGGCCCGGGCTTGGCCGCGGCGGGTTACGCGGCCTTCGCGCTCGCCGAGGCGACGGGCAGGCTGTCCGGCACGTCCCTCCTGGAGCACCTGGGCCGCACCCGGGTCCTGGTGCTGGGCGGCCTGATTGCCTGTGCGGGCATGCTGGTCGCCTCGCTCGCCACGGACGTGTGGCTAGCGCTGGCCGGGTTCGCGGCCACCGGTGTCGGGCTGGCCAACCTGTTCCCGGCCGCGATCGCGCGGGCCGGCCTGCTGGCCGGGTCGTCCGGGGTCGCCCTGACCTCGATGCTGGGCTACAGCGGCTTCCTGCTGGGCCCGCCCGCGATCGGCTTCCTGGCCAGCGAGTTCGGCCTGCGCGCCGGCCTGACCACCCTGTCCTTCCTGGCCCTAGCCGCCGCCGCGATCGCCTACCACCAGCGGAGCCTGTGATTGTGGACCGATTCGGTCGTCCTGGCAGCCTTTTCGGTCCACGATGATTTAGGCCTGGGGCAGGGGGGCCGGTGTGACGTGGGGGGCGGGCTGGGCAATTTATGGGCGGGCTGAGGGTGACCGCAGCCGCATCGCGGGACGCGGGCGGCCCTTAAGACAGCATGTCGGCGGTCAGGAAGGCCTCGGTGCTCGGGATGCCCTGCTCACCGGCCCGGCGGTCGGCCATGGCCAGCAGACGGCGGATGCGGCCCGCGATGGCGTCCTTGGTCAGCGGCGGGTCGGCCAGCTGGCCCAGTTCCTCCAGGCTGGCCTGGCGGTGGGCCATCCGCAGGTGGCCCGCCATGGTCAGGTGCTGCGGGGCGTCCGGGCCCAGGATCTCCAGGGCACGTTCCACGCGCGCGCCGGCCGCCACCGCGGCCCGGGCGCTGCGGCGCAGGTTGGCGTCGTCGAAGTTGGCCAGCCGGTTCGCGGTGGCCCGGACCTCACGGCGCATCCGGCGCTCCTCCCAGGCCAGCACGGCCTGGTGGGCCCCGAGCCGGGTCAGCATGGCGGCGATCGCCTCGCCGTCCCTGATCACCACCCGGTCCACGCCGCGCACGTCACGCGCCTTGGCGTGCACCTTGAGCCGCCGGGCCGCGCCGACCAGCGCCAGCGCGGCCTCGGAGCCGGGGCAGGTGATCTCGAGCGCCATCGACCGGCCCGGCTCGGTCAGCGACCCGTGGGCCAGGAACGCGCCGCGCCAGGCCGCCTCGCAGTCGCAGGTGGCGCCGGACACCACTTGCCGGGGCAGGCCGCGCACCGGGCGGCCGTGGTTGTCGATCAGCCCGGCCTGGCGGGCCAGGGTCTCGCCTGCCTGCCCCTTATCCACCCGGACCAGGTAGCGGTTGCCCTTGCGCAGGCCGCTGGGCGCGAGGACCAAGAACTCGGCCGGGTGCCCGAACACCTCGGTGATGCTGGCCCGCAGCCGCCGGGCCGCCGCGCCGGTGTCGAGTTCCGCCTCGATCACCACCCGGCCCTCGGACAGGTGCAGTCCGCCGGCGAATCTGAGCAGCGTGGAGACCTCCGCCTTGCGGCAGCACGGCTTGATCACCGTGACCCGGCTGAGCTCGTCCTTCACCACGCCGGTCATCGCCATCGGCGTCACTCCCCCCAACTTGGCCGGGCCAGCGGGCTGGCTTCCCGGAAGATTTGCGCGTACGCCCCCGCGAGGAGCTTGGGCTCGTGGACTGGCGTGCCGTTGGCCGCAGCCACATCGGCCATCACCAGCCGGGCTCCGAGCATGCTCGCTGCCTTTTCCAGGTCGGCCAGGTTACCGGTTCCCGCGGCCTTGGTGTCCGCGAGGACTACATCCACAGTAAGGGCCGGAGCGTGCCCGGCGAGGACTTCCAGGTGCTTGTGCGGGGAAAAGCCCGCCGTCTCGCCCGGCTGCGGCGCGAGGTTGAGGACCACCAGCCGTCGCGCGGCTGTCACGTGCAGCGCGGCCGCGAGCTGCGGGACAAGCAGGTGCGGCAGCACGCTGGTGAACCACGAACCGGGGCCGAACACCACCCAGTCGGCGTCAAGCACGGCCTGGACCGCCTCCGGCACGGCGGGCGGGTCGGGCGGCAGCAGCGTGATCGACCGGACCTGGCCCGGCGTGGTGGCGCACTCGGCCTGGCCCCGGACCGTGCTGACCTCGCCCGGCCGGGTCGGGTCAGCTCCCACCACTTCGGCCACGATGTCCAGCGGCACCGCGGCCATCGGCAGCACCCGGCCGCCGGTGCCGAGCAGCCGGCCGACCCAGTCCAGCCCGGCGACCGGGTCGCCGAGCAGGTCCCACAGGGCCACGATCAGCAGGTTCCCTACGGCGTGACCGGCGAGGTCGCAGTCCCCGCCGAACCGGTGCTGGACCACCTTGCTCCAGGTATTGCCCCATTCGTCGTCCCGGCACAGCGCGGCCAGCGCCATCCGCAGGTCCCCCGGGGGCAGGACGCCGTAGTCGCGGCGGAGCCTGCCGCTTGACCCGCCGTCGTCGGCCACCGTCACGATCGCGGTCAGGTCGTCGGTCACCCGGCGCAGCGCGCCGAGCGACGCGGCCAGCCCGTGCCCGCCGCCCAGGGCCACGGTTCGCACCCCGGTCAAGGTCACTCTCGCCCCAGATCCCGGTGCACGACCTGGACCTCCACGCCGGCGGCGGCCGCCGGATCGTCGGTCGCGGTCAGCCGCGCCGCCAGTTCGTCGGCGATCGCGACGCTGCGGTGCTTGCCGCCGGTGCAGCCCACCGCGAAGGTCACGAACCGTTTCCCCTCGCGTTCATAGCCGGGCAGCACCACGCGCAGCAGGTCGGTGTAATGCCGCAGCAGCTCCTCGGCGCCGGGCTGGGCGAGCACGTAGTCCCGTACCGGCGCATCCTGCCCGGTCATCGGGGCGAGCTCGGGGATCCAGTGCGGGTTGGGCAGGAAACGGCAGTCCGCCACCATGTCGGCGTCGACCGGCAGGCCGTACTTGTAGCCGAACGAGATGAGCGACAGGCGCAGGCCGGCCGCGGTCCCGCCGCCGAAGAAGTCCCTGATCCTGGCGCGCAGCTGGTGGACGTTGAGCCGGGAGGTGTCGAGCACCAGGTCGGCGTCGCCGCGCACCTCGCGCAGCAGTTCCCGTTCGGCCACGATGCCGTCGGTCACCCGGCCGGTGCCCTGCAGCGGATGCGGCCGCCGCTCGCTGTCGAACCGGCGGACCAGCGTGTCGTCGGCCGCCTCCAGGAACACGATGCGCGCGGCCGCACCGCGCGCGGCCAGCTCGCTGACCGCCGACTTGAGGTCGGTGCTGAACGCGAGGCTGCGGAAGTCGATGACCGCGGCCATCCGCGACACTGCCCCGTTGGTCCTGGTGGCCAGGTCGACCATGGTCGGCAGCAGGGTCGGGGGCAGGTTGTCGACCACGTACCAGCCGAGGTCCTCCAGTGCCTTGGCAGCGGTGGACCGGCCCGCTCCGGACAGCCCGGTGATGATCACGATGTCGGTCTTGTCGTCAGCCGTCCGCATGCTGATCCTTTGCCAAGGGGGGTCTGGGGGGGCCGAGGGGGTCTGGGGGGGAAGGTTTCCCCCCAGGATCGGGGGGATCCCGGGGGGTCGCCCCCCCGGGGCCAACACCGCCCAGGGCCGCGGCGATGGTGGCCGCGAGCTTGGGGCCGATGCCCGGCACGGCCGCGATTTCCTCCAGGCTGGCGGCGCGAAGCTTGCGCACCGAGCCGAAGTGCTTGAGCAGCGTGGCGCGCCGGGCCGGGCCGAGCCCGGGTACGTCGTCGAGCGCGCTGGCGGTGGCCGCCTTGCCGCGCTTGTGCCGGTGGTAGGCGACGGCGAACCGGTGTGCCTCGTCCCGGATCCGCTGCAGCAGGTACAGCCCCTCGCTGCTGCGCGGCAGGATGACCGGGTACTCCTCGCCCGGTAGCCACACCTCTTCCAGGCGCTTGGCCAGGCCGCAGACCGCCACGTCGTCGATGCCGAGTTCGGTCAGGGCCCGCGCCGCCGCCGCGGCCTGCAGGGGCCCGCCGTCGACCACGACCAGGTTGGGCGGGTAGGCGAATTTCTTCCGCGCTTCCACCACGATCCGTTCGGCCGAAGGATCTTGATCTTGCTCTCCGGGGGTTCCGGGGGGTCGTCCCCCCGGGTCGGCACAGTCGGCGGCCTCGGGGTCGCCCAGAGTGTCCAGTTCGCCGGTCTTCTCGCGTTCGGCGAGGTACCGGCGGAAGCGGCGGAGGATCACCTCGTGGATGGCCGAGATGTCGTCGGTGCCGTCCTGGCCCTTGATCGCGAACCGGCGGTACTCGCTCTTGCGGGCCAGGCCGTCCTCGAACACGACCATCGACGCGACCACGTGCGTGCCCTGCAGGTTCGACACGTCGTAGCACTCGATCCGCAGCGGCGCGTCGTCCAGGCCGAGGCCTTCCTGGATCTCGTTCAGCGCCTTGCTCCGGGTGGTCAGGTCGCTGGCCCGGCGGGTCTTGTGCAGGGCCAGGGTCTCGGCCGCGTTGCGGGCCACGGTGTCGAGCAGGGCCTTCTTGTCGCCGCGCTGCGGGACCCGCAGGCCGACCGGGCCGCCCCGGCGTCCGGCCAGCCACTGGGTCATGGTGGCTGGGTCCGGCGGCAGCTCAGGGACCAGGATCTCGCGGGGCATCCCGGCGTTGATCGCCTCGGCGTCGGCGGGGACGTCGCCGTAGACCTGGCCGAGGAAGTTCTCCACCAGCGTAGCCGTGGTCACCTCTTCGACCTTGTCCAGCACCCAGCCGCGCTGGCCGCGGACCCGGCCGCCGCGCACGTAGAACACCTGGGCCGCGGCCTCGAGCTGATCCTCGGCCAGGGCGATGACGTCGGCGTCGGTGCCGTCGCCGAACACCACCGCCTGCTTCTCGACCGCGCGTTCCAGGGCGCGCAGGTCGTCGCGGAGCCGGGCCGCGCGCTCGAACTCCTCGAGCCTGGCCGCTTCCTTCATCTCGGCTTCCAGGCGGGAGGCGAACCGGCTCGTCTGCCCGGCCATGAAGTCGCAGAAGTCCTCGGCCAGCGCGCGGTGCTCCTCGGCGCTGATCCGCTTGACGCACGGCGCGGAGCACTTGCCGATGTACCCCAGCAGGCAGGGCCGGCCGATCTGGCCCGACCGCTTGAACACCCCGGCCGAGCACGTCCGCACCGGGAACACCCGGAGCAGCGTGTCCACCGTGTCGCGGATGGCCCAGGCGTGGCTGTACGGGCCGAAGTACTTAGTGCCCTTCCGCTTGGCCCCGCGCATGACCATGACCCGCGGGTACTCCTCGCCCATGGTGACCGCGAGGTAGGGGTAGCTCTTGTCGTCCCGGTACCTGATGTTGAACCGGGGGTCGAACTCCTTGATCCACGAGTACTCGAGCTGGAACGCCTCGACCTCGGTGCTGACCACGGTCCAGTCCACCCCCGCCGCGGTGGTCAGCATGGCCTGGGTGCGCGGGTGCAGGCTGGCGAAGTCGGCGAAGTAGGAGTTCAGGCGCTGGCGGAGGGACTTCGCCTTCCCGACGTAGATCACCCGGCCGCGCTGGTCACGGAACCGGTAGACCCCAGGAGACTCGGGAATCGCGCCCGGCGCCGGCCGGTAGCCGTGCGGATCTGCCACGAAGCAACTTTACGCGCCCGGCGGTCTAACCTATTCCGCCTGTGGCCGGCGACGATAGCTTCCGTGGGTATCTCCTTTGCCGCGGCCGGGCGGCTGGCGGTCCGGTTCCGCTGGGCGATCGTGCTGGCCTGGGCAGGCGGAACGGCCGCGGCCATGGTGCTGCTCCCGTCATTGTCGAACGTGACGCAGAGCGACAACACGTCGTTCCTGCCGGACAGCGCGCTCAGCGAGCAGGCGGCTCAGCTGGCCTCGCCGCTGCAGGGCGCCTCGCTGACCGCGGTGACCGTGGTAGCCGCCCGGTCCGGCGGGGCCCATTCCGGTCGGGCACTGACCGGGGCCGACCAGGCGGCCATCGCGCGGTTGTCCGCCGCACTGGCGCGGACGGCCAGGGTGACAGGGATGCGGGACGCCGGGCTGTCCGCCGACGGCCAGGCCGAGCAGCTCACCGTGCTGGCCGCGCTGGCCCAGTCCGGCGGCCTGGCCACCTCCCAGCAGGCCAGCCTGGTGGCCAGCCTGCGCGACGTCATCCGGGCCGCGGCGCTGCCGGCCGGGCTGGTAGCGCACACCGCGGGCTCGGTGGCGACCAGGGTAGACACCAACGCGACCTCGAGCAAGACCGGCGGGCAGGTCCAGTGGTTCGTCATCATCTTCGTGATCGCCCTGCTCATGGCCGTGTTCCGGTCGGTGCTGGCGCCGCTGATCGCCGTGCTGCCGGCCCTCGTCGTGGTACTGGTCGCCGAACGCCTGACGGCCGAGGCCGCGGTCCACGGGCTGGGCGTGTCGCAGATCGCCTCACTGCTGCTTATCGTTCTGGTGCTCGGCGCGGGCACCGACTACGCGTTGTTCTTGATGTTCCGGGTGCGCGAGGAGATGCGGGCCGGGCTCGCCTGCCGGGAGGCGATCGTGTTCTCGGTGGCGCGGGTCGGTGAGACGATCACGTTCTCCGCGGGCATCCTCATCGCCGCGCTGCTGTCGCTGGCCACCGCGTCGTTCAGCCTCTACTCGGGGCTGGCCGCCCCGCTGGCCATCGCGATCGGGCTGATGCTCATCGCCGGGCTCACGCTGCTGCCCGCGCTGCTGGCCATCTTCGGCCCGGTCGCGTTCTGGCCGTCCTCGGTCCGGCCGGGCGGCGGGCGGGCCGGGTGGTGGGGACCGGCGTGCGCCCGGATCGTGCGCCGGCCGACGGCGACCCTGGTCGCCGGGCTGGTCGTCTTCGGCGCGCTCGCGGTGGCCGCGGCCGGCTACCTGGCCTCCGGGTTCGGCGGGGCGGTGACCGCGCCGGGGGGCAGCGATTCCGCGCTGGGCAACGCGCTGCTGACCGAGCACTTCCCGCAGACGGCGGCGAATCCGACGATCATCGTGCTCCGCCTCCGCCAGCCGGTGTGGGCGGAAACGGCGGCGGTAGCCGCGGCCGAGCGGCAACTGGCCGCGGATCCGCTGTTCACCGCGGTGTCCGGGCCCTTCGACGCCAACGGGGCGGCGCTGACCGCGCCGCAGTACGCCGCGCTGCACGCCGCCTACGGGCCGCCGCGCGCGCTGACCGCCGGGGCCGGCGCGCGCGTCCCGCGGGCGCAGGCCGCCTACCAGGCCTACCGGGCCAGCGGCTCGTACGTGAGCACGGACGGGTACACGATCTCGTTCGCGACCTCGCTGGCGGCGGGGAGCCCGGCCAGCACGCCGGCCGAGGAAGCGGTGCCGGCCATCCGCGCCGCCACCGCCCGCGCGGCTGCCTCGGCTGGGGCGTCGGCGTCCGGCGTCACCGGGCAGGCCGCGTTCACCTACGACGTGGCTCAGCTGTCCGACAGCGACCTGCGCACCGTCATCCCGATCGCCATCGCGGTCATCGCGGTGCTGCTCGCGGTCGTGATGCGCAGCCTGGTCGCGCCGCTGTACCTGATCGCCTCGGTGGTGCTGTCGTACTTCTCGGCGCTCGGGCTGACCGTGCTGGTGTTCGTCAGGGCCGCCGGCCAGCCGGGACTGACCTTTATCCTGCCGTTCTTGCTGTTCATGTTCCTGCTGGCGCTCGGCGAGGACTACAACATCCTGGTCATGACCAGGATCAGGGAGGAGGCGCACCGGCTGCCGCTGCCCGAGGCGGTCAGCCGGGCGCTCACCGTCACCGGCACCACGGTCACCTCGGCCGGGCTGGTGCTGGCCGGGACGTTCGGCGTGCTGGCCGTCGTCGGCTCGAGCAGCGCCGGGCAGCAGAACGTCAGGACGATCGTGGTCGTCGGCGTCGGCCTGGCGCTGGGCATCCTGATGGATACGTTCCTGGTCCGGACGCTGCTGGTACCGTCGGCCGTGGTACTGATCGGGCGGTGGAACTGGTGGCCGTCCCGGCTCTGCTGGCTGCGGCCGGACCCTGAGGCTGCCCCGGCCGAGGCGGCGGCCGTGCCCCCGTCTCCCTGAGAGACGCAGGCCATTCCTTTACAACGTATAAGTTATTACTTAAGATGGATTTCTGGGGATTCGCCGGATCTGACTAGGGGCAAAGCAGTGACGCAGGCGAACATCGTTATCGAACATCTCGGGGCCGACTACTTTTCCGAGCCCTACTCCGTGCACGCGCGGCTGCGCGCGGAGCACCCGGCCGCGCAGGTGATCATGCCGGGCGGCACGCCCGCGTGGCTGATCACCGGGTATGCGCAGGCACGCGCCGCGCTGACCGATCCGCGGCTGCTCAAGATGCCGAGGGGCTGGCGCCCTGACCCGGATTCCCTGTTCGCCGCGCTCGACCTGCACTTGCTCAACAGCGACCCGCCGGATCACGAGCGGCTGCGCAAGCTGGTCAACAAGGCGTTCACCGCGCGCCGGGTCGAGCAACTCCGGCCGCGGATCACCGCGATCACCGAGGAGCTGCTCGACGATATGTCAGCTCGGCAGGAGGTCGATCTGCTGACGGCGTTCGCGTTCCCGCTGCCGGTCACGGTGATCTGCGAGCTGCTCGGCGTGCCGGTGGCCGACCGCGACCAGTTCCGGGCCTGGTCGGCGACGATCGTCTCGGAGACGGTCTCGTCTGAGGTGGCCCAGGCCCACCTCACCGCGATGATGGGCTACTTCCGGGACCTGATGGCGGCCCGGCGGCGCGAACCCGCCGACGACCTGCTGTCCGCGCTGATCTCGGCGCGCGACGAAGGAGGCGGGCTGAGCGAGAACGAGCTGCTGTCGATGGCCTGGCTGCTCCTGGTGGCCGGGCACGAGACCACGGTCAACCTGATCGGCGGCGGCATGCTCGCGCTGCTGCTCCACCCCGGTGAGCTGGCCCGGCTGCGGGCCGATCCCGCGTTGCTGGGCGGCGCGGTCGAGGAGCTGCTGCGGTACGTGAGCCCGGTGAACGACGCGACGTTCCGGTTCACCGGCGAGCCGGTCGACATCGGCGGCGTGCACATCGGGCCGGGCGAGGTGGTGCTGGTCTCGCTGAGCGGGGCGAACCGGGACCCGTCCCGCTACGCCGACCCCGAGGAGCTGGACGTCGGCCGGGACAGCACCGGGCACCTGGCGTTCGGCCACGGCATCCACTACTGCGTGGGCGCGCCGCTAGCCCGGCTGGAGGCCGAGATCGCGTTCGGCGCGCTGCTCGAGCGGTTCGGCTCGATGACGCTGGCCGTGCCCCCGTCCGAGCTGCGCTGGCGCCCCAGCTCCCTCATCCACGGCCTGGAATCCCTGCCGGTGCGGCTGCGTCCATGATCATGACCGGCCGCACGGACCCTGGTCCGTTCGGAATCAAAAGATTTTTGCGCCGAACGGACCGTGGCCTTTGCCGTCAGGACAGGTGGACGTAGTCGTAGTCGAACGGCTGCCCGTTGATGCCGTTGCGCGGCGGGGCGATCCAGGCCGCGATCTTGCCCCGTTCGTGTACCGGCTGCATGAGCGATCGCACGTAGGTCTTGTCCACGTCGGTGGGTAGCCATTGGCCCTGGCGGTGCTGCCAGTCCCCGGCCGGGACCTGCTCGCCGTCGGGCGTGGCCTCGATCCCGGCGAACGCGCCGACCTTGCGGTTGAACGCGACATGCGGCAGCTTCAGCCGCTGCCTGACCCCGCCTTCCTCCAGGATGCGGTTCCACCGCTTGACGCCGCCCTGGCAATCCGCGATGTACTCGCGGCGCAGGTCGGTGTTGAGGCCGACCAGCGCGGAGACCTCGGTCTGCCCGATGCTCGGCTCGCCAGAGCTGGCCTCCTCCAACAGCGCGTCCACCATGATCGAGTCGCTGGCGAGCTGGTGGTCGTCCTTGCGCCGCTCCTCCAGCCAGCGGCCCTTGAGCCCGGCGGTGTAGTAGTTGGCCACGTTCGTGGAGGTATCGCCGCCGAACAGGTCGAGCGACACCGAATAGTGGAAGTTGATGTACTTCTGGATCACCGGTAGCGGGATCGCGCCCAGGCCGGCCACGTCATCGGTGTCATGCTCGCGCATCACCTCGACGGCGCGCTGCACGATCCGGTCGACGCCGGTGGTACCCACCATCATGTGGTGCGCCTCCTCCTTCAGCATGAACTCGCAGGTGCGGCTGAGCGGGTCAAAGGCGCTTTCCTTGAGCGTGCCGAGCTGGTATTTGCCGTCCCGGTCGGTGAAATAGGTGAACATGAAGAAGCTGAGCCAGTCCGGAGTCTCCTCGTTGAACGCGCCCAGGATGCGCGGCGAGTCGAGGCTGCCCGAGTTACGGTGCAGCAGTTCCTCGGCCTCCTCGCGGCCCTCCCGGCCGAAATAGGCGTGCAGCAGGTAGACCATGGCCCACAGGTGCCGCCCTTCCTCGACGTTCACCTGGAACAGGTTGCGCAGGTCGTACAGGCTCGGCGCGGTGGCGCCCAGGTTGCGCTGCTGCTCTACCGAGGCGGGCTCGGTGTCGCCCTGGATGACGATCAGCCGCTGCAGTTCGGCCCGGTACTCCCCCGGTACCTTGTCCCAGACCGGCTCGCCCTTGTGCTCGCCGAACCCGACTTTGCGGCCGGGATCCCGCTCGGCCAGGAAGATGCCCCAGCGATACTCCGGCATGGCCACGTGGCCGAACTGCGCCCAGCCGTCGCGGCCGACGTTGACCGCGGTGCGCAGGTAGACGTCCTGGGTCGGCAGGGTCGGGCCCATCGTCTGCCACCAGTGCAGGAAGTTCGGCTGCCAGGACTCCAGCGCCCGCTGCAGGCGCCGGTCCTCGTGCAGGCTGACGTTGTTCGGGATCTTCTCGGAGTAGTCGGCGGTAGTGCTCACTAGGTCAGACTCGCTTCCGGTCGAAAACGGCTCGCTGCCCGGTGCCGAACCGGCGCAGTGCACCGTCCGGGCCGGCTGCGTTGGGCCGGTTGAATATCCAGTTCTGCCAGGCGGACAGCCGGCCGAAGATCTTGGTTTCCATGGTTTCGGGACCGGCGAACCGGTAGTTGGCCTCCAGCCCGGTGAGCGCGTCGGGGCTGAAGCTGGCCCGCTCCTCAGTCGCGATCCGGATCTCCTCGTCCCAGTCGATGTCGTCGGGCGCGAAGGTGATCAGGCCCAGGTCGGCCGCGTCCTCGGCTTCCAGGGCCTCGTTTTTGCGCTTCGCCGCCGTTTCGTAGCCGGCCTCGTCGCCCCAGAACCGGGTCTGCAGGCGAGTCAGCCCGTTGCTCATGGTCAGCGGGCCGAGGTTCATCTCGCCGAGGGTGATGGTCGCGGGCTCGGTGTCTGGGTTTTTGTCCTCGAAGACCCCGGCCAGCTGGAACGACCGGTCGGCGGCCAGCGCGAGCTCGAGCAGCGACCCGGCGGAGCAGCTGCCCGGCTCGATCACCGCGATCAGGCTGCGGCTGGTCACGTCCAGCCGCCGCAGGGTGCGCTTGAGGTAGTGCAGGATCTCGGTCGCGAACCAGTCGCCCGTGTTCGCCAGGAGCAGCTCGTCGTGAGCAAGGACTTGTGCCGGATCGCCGTGCGTGCGGAAGACCCAGGTGCCGAGCTCGGTCTCGTTGGTGCGCAGGTCCAGGATCAGGTCGTCGAGCTCGCGGGTCACCGCCAGCGGCCAGAAGTCCGCGCTCCGGGCTTCGGCTTCGGCGATACTGGCTGGCGGGTCATTTTGCGGGCCTTTTACCGATATGTCGACTTTGCCGGTGTCGCGGTCCAGCCGGGCCTCGACGTGGTCGTACGTGATCGCGTCGTCGTCCCGGGTCTTGGCCAGCGGGGTCAGCGCGATGCCCTGGGCGTCCTGCGGGCGGCTGGAGCGCGCGGCCAGTTCGGCGGCCCGCTCCGCGACGGTCTCGTCCCAGCGCGGCCGCGGCACGGCCTCGTCGACCAGGCGCCACTGGACGGCTTTCTTGCCCCCGATGCCTTCGGCCCTGGTCGAGAAGTAGTCGGCCAGGTCCCGCCGGACGTGCCGCTTGTCGGACACCCGGGTCAGCCCGCCGGTGCCGGGCAGCACGCCGAGCAGCGGCAGTTCGGGCAGCGACACCGCTGAGGACCGGTCGTCGATCAGCATGATGTGCTCGCAGGCCAGCGCGAGCTCGTACCCGCCGCCCGAGGCGGTGCCGTTGACCGCGGCCAGGTAGGTCTGACCGGAGTGGGCGGTGGCGTCCTCGATGCCGTTCCTGGTCTCGTTGGTGAACTTGCAGAAGTTCACCTTCCAGCCGTGCGGCGAGGCCGCGAGCATGCGGATGTTCGCGCCGGCGCAGAAGATCTTCGGCTTACCGCTGGTGATCACGACCGTGCGCACCTCGGGATGCTCGAACCGCAGCCTCTGTACCGCGTCGTAGAGCTCGATGTCGACCCCGAGGTCGTAGGAGTTCAGCTTGAGCTCGTAACCCGAGACGATCCCGCCCTGCTCGTCCACGTCCATGGTCAGCGTCGCGATCGGGCCCTCGGTGGCGAGCCGCCAGTGCCGGTAGCGCTCCGGGGCGGTACGGAACTCTACCCTTGGCTGGTCAGGCATGAGCGGCCGCCTTTCCTGCGGTCTGGCTGACTACGAGCGCGGAGAGATTCGCGGCGCTGAGGCCGATCTCGTACCGTGTCGCGACAAAATCCCTGGCCGGCGCCTCGACCTGCCCGTTGCCGGGGTTGCGGGCGAAGCGCGGGTGCGCGCCGCCCGCGACCTGGACCCGGAGCCGGTGCCCGCGGCCGAACCGGTGCGCTGCGCCGATCAGCGAGACCCGGACGGTCCCGGACAGCGGGTCGGCGTCGGTGAGGCGGACGATGCCGTCGCAGACGTTGCGTGACCGGCTCTTTGCATCACCGGGTGGGTCGACGTCGCACAGGCGCACGAACAAATCGGCGTTCGGGTTGTCGCGGGTCAGGTGCAGTTCGGCGGTCACGTCCCCGATGACCTCGACCGGCTCGTCCAGGGGCTCGCTGCTGAACACCAGGACGTCGGGGCGCTGCTCGACCGCCCGGTTGTCGCGCACCCCGGCGTTCAGGGCCAGGATCGCGCCGCCCACCGACGGCGTGGGGTCGGCCGGGTCGTAGCGGAAGCTCGCGGGCGCTCCGTCGGGCGGCTCTTTCTGGCCGAGCGTGCCGTCGGGGCCGAGATACCAGCGCTGCGGCGCCTGGGCGGGGGGCGGCCAGGTGGCCAGGTCGCGCCATTCGCGGGCGCCGCCGACCCAGATACGTACCGAGTGACCGGTGGCCGGCTCGCCGGGGACCTGGCCGGCGTGGCGTTCCAGCCAGGCGAGGCCTTCGGCGAACGCGGGCCCGGCCCTCGTCGCGGTGTCCAGATGAGTCCACGCGCCGATGAGCATGCGGGTGGGCACGCCCCGCTCGGCCAGCGCCCCGAACTGCTCGATGGTCTGCTCCAGGAAGAGGTCCTGCCAGCCGCCGATCAGCAGCGTGGGGACCGAGATGCGCTCCAGGGCGGCGCCGCACTGCAGCGGCGCCCAGAACGGATCGGTCAGCTGCGGATGCTCCAGCCAGGTCTCGAACCAGGGTGCCCCAGTGCCGAGCAGGTCGCGGGCGCCCTCGGTGACCGGCGCCCGGTCGAGCGCCGGACGCAGCCGCCGGTCCGCGGTGAGGTTGCGAACGATGCCGCTCACCGGATTGACGCGCTCCTGGTGAACGATCAGGTCGCTCCAGCTGAGGAAGTTGTACAGGTCGAAGGCGCCGTTACGGTACGCGGTCCGGCTGAAGTCGTGCGGGCCGACGACCACGACCGCGGCGACCAGCTCGGGCGGCGGGTCCAGGGCCAGGGCCCACTGCACAAAGCCCAGGTAGCTGGCCCCGAACGTGGCCAGCCGTCCGTCGAACCAGCTCTGGCCGCGCAGCCAGGCCACGGTGTCCTGGCCGTCGCTGGCCTCGCGGCGCATCGGCTCGAACTGTCCCCCGGAACCGAAGGTGCCGCGGCAGCTCTGCAGCAGCACGTGGAAGCCGCGTTCGGCGACGAGCTGGGCTTGCAGCAGGCTGAACGGGGCCCCGCGTCCGTAGGGACAGCGCACCAGGACCGTGGCGGCCGGCTGGCTGGTGATCGGCAGGTAGTGGTCGGCCAGCAGCACCGTGCCATCGGACATCGGCACCTGGACGTTTCGCTCGATCGCGACGAAGTTCCGCTGCGGCGGAAGCGACCAGGCCCGGGACAGCATCTTGCTGAGCGCGGCCGCGGCCGGCCCGACGGGACGGGGCGTTCGGCGATCGGTGCTCTGGCGCATCACGCTGTCCCTTCGGCGGAGACGACGCCGGCCGGGCGGCCGGCGCTGTCCGGCTGGGGATTGTCCAGGTCGTCACTACCCGGTTTGTCCTTACCCGGTTTGTCCTTACCCGGTTAGTTCCTACCCGGTTTGTCCTTACCCGGCTAGTTCCTACCCGGTTAGTCCCTACCCGCCCGCCGGCGGCCCGACGCGAGGTCCAGGCCGCCGATCATTCAACAAAAACTTCTGAGTCCGACGTATCTTTGTAGCATTTATGCCGGGCCCGGCACAACCCCTCCGCCCGGGTCGTTGAGCCGCTTCCACTCCTGCTTGGCATCGCCGGACCAGCGCTGGTGCCGGTCGGCGAACAGCCGGGCCGCCTTCAGGCCGCTCCAGCGAGCCGGCAGCAGCTCACGCGGCAGCACCGGATCGATGGACGGGAACCGCCGCCAGGCGTGCACGATCTCGACCTGCCGGGCCAGGACGTCGGCCGGCGCGGTGGCGCGGAACTCCTCGATGAACTCTTCGTAGCGGTCCTCGATGGCGCCGAGATCCCAGGCGGCAGCCACCATGACCTGCACGTCGGCCAGGCCCGAACGCCGGGCCACGAACACGTGCGCGTCGGCGGCGACGCCCGCCTCGCGCAGCACGCCGATCGCCTCGGCTTCGCGATCCGGGTGCGGGCTGATCCACAGCCCCGCGCCGAGCGAGCCGAACCCCGCCCAGGTGAGCCCGGCTCTGCACCACGTGCCGGGCGCGGCGGTCGCTCTCCGGGATCCGCGCGTACACCAGCAGCCAGCGGCCGTCCCAGCTCTCTCCCGGGCCGGTGAAGGAGTAGATGCGATCCGCGCCCTCGGTCAGCATCTTCTGCGCGCTGGCGGTCAGCCGCCACCTGGTGCGGCGGCCGACCTTCTCCGGGTCGAGCCAGCCCGAGGCCGCGGTGCGCATGAGGGCCTGGCGGGTGGTCTTCTCCTCGATGCCGAGGCGGGCGAACGAGGCGAGCACCGCCGAGGTCCACGCCGTCCCGCCGCCGGGCAGCACGAACTCGCCCAGCAACGTGAACAGTAGGCCGCGCGCGCTGGGCGCGCCGGCCGCGTGCCGGCGAGAGAGCGTCGGCGTCGGGTCGGCCGCCGCGACCGCCGATGATCTCCTGGCCGGCATGACACGCGCAGCGTATCAACCCGGCTGCCGTTGGCCGTGCAGGTCCTGGCCGCTGCGGCGGCCAGGACCTGCCGGAGGCCCTAGGAGGCCTCGGCGTCGTCCGCCTTGCTCCCCGGCGTCACCGCGCTGTCGGCGGGGTTGTCGCTGCCGAATTCCTCGTAGCTATCGAATTCGTCGCTCTCAGCGTCATCGTCGCTATCCCAGTCGTCTTGCTGCGCAGAAGGGGCGCCGGTCACGTCGTAGGCGTCGGCCCGAGCGACGTGCCACGTCGGGAACTGGGGGTCAGCGTCATCGCCGGGCCGAAGACCGGCGCTGGCCGCCACGGCTGTTTCGTGCGGGGTCAACGGGATGAAGAGCATCCACGCGCAGGAGACCACAAGTACCACGACGAGCACGCAGTAGATCCAGAACGACGGGGTCAGGCTGGTGCTGATCGTCAGCCCGAGCTGCGAGGCCTGCGCGGGCGTGAACCCGAACTGGGTGGGCGAGGCCGGCTCGCCGACCTGGACGAGGGCCGAGATGGCCTGGGCCGCCATCGGGATGATGGCCCCGGCGAGCAGGATCGCGCCGTGCCGGACGGGGCGCCACAAGGCGGCCGCGATGACGACTGCGGACAGCGCGACCATGACGATCACGCTCCCGGCGATCACCGGTCCCGGATTGGCGAACGCGTTGCCCGCGGCGAAGGTCTGCGTCTGCCCGGCCGCGGTCCGCAGCGTGAAGCTGTCCCAGGAGGGAACAAAGGCGGCGGCCGTGCCGAGCCCGGCCAGGATCAGCAGCACGGCCGGACCCACCGCCGCGCCGCGCGGCCACCCCAGAGGGAGCAGGCGTCCGCGCGTTCTGACCGGATCACCCGCGCGGACCGGGTTCCCTGCGGGGAACTGGTCGGCCGCGGGGACTGGCCCCCCTGCGGGGAACTGGTCGTCCACGGGGACCTGTCCGGCGGCGGGGACCGGGCCGGCGGCGGGTCGGCCGGCGTTACGGGCGGGCCGGATCAGGAAGGCCAGCGCGGATCCGGCGGCGCAGGCGAGCCAGCCGAGCAGGCTGAGCACCAGACCAGCGCCGGCCAGGTGCGCGCCGCCGGCGATCGGCGTGCCCGCGTCCGTGAGGAACAGGCCGAACGTCACGATGCTCAGCCCGGTCGCCAGCAGCGCGCCGATCCGCACCCGGGTGCCCCCGAGCGCGATAAGCACGCCACCCGCGGTCCAGGCGGCCAGGTAGATCACGTGAGCAACCAGGTTGTCCGGCTGCGCGGCCAGGCTCGTCCCGCCTAGGTAATCCGGGAACAGCCCCGCGATTCCCAGGGCCACGCCCACGCCGAGGAGCAGCGCCGCTACGATGGCGCGGCCTGGGCCGGCGGTCATCGCCGGGGCCCAGGCGGCGTCGGTACGCTCGCCGGGCCGGGTCGCTGTCCGGCCCACCGAGGTGATCGCATCGGGCGCTTCAAGCACCGCGAACCGAGTCCACGCGGCCGACCAGCCCTCTTGGGTTTCCGGCCACCACTCCAGCGGCTGCGACCGGGAACCCTCTACGGTCCAGATCCCGAAATAGTCGCGTCCGCGCCCTATCTCGTATGTCCCGCCCCGGTACGCGATGGTCACCTTATCCAACACGGTCTAACCCTTTCCGCTCCTGCGTCAGCGCACCCCGCTATATCCCTGCACCGAAAATCTAGCTAGTGGGCCTGGAAGTCCGCTGAACGGCCTCTCAAGTGTTCCTGACTCCTGGTCCAGGGCCGCAGCGATCCTCCCGAAACGGGAGGACTCCCCCGAGTTCGCGCTTGGGATCAATTCCCGATTCACTGCGTCCCAGCGTAGTGAGATCCGGATTCCATCCCCAAGCGGCTCGACCGAGCTCGTCTACGCCTCCGGTGAACCAGACCCGGGCGCTAGGCGGGGCGTGCTGGACTAGAGCGCATGGACGTTCTAGTGCTGGGCGGGACGGCGTGGCTGGGTCGCGAGGTGGCCGAGCAGGCGGTCCGGCGTGGTCACGTGGTGACCTGCCTGGCCCGCGGCGAGAGCGGGCCGGTGGCCGACGGCTCGGTCCTGGTGGCGGCGGACCGGCGCGAGGGCGGGGCCTACGACCGGGTCCGCGACCGGGACTGGGACGCGGTGGTCGAGGTGTCGTGGCAGCCCGGGCTGGTCCGCGGCGCCCTGGCCGCGTTGGGCGACCGGGCGGCGCACTGGAGCTACGTCTCATCGGGCAGCGTCTACGCCTCCAACGCCGTCTCCGGCGCCGACGAGAGCACGCCACTGCTGCCCGCGACCGAACGGGAGGAAGCAGGCATCGAGCAGTACGGCGAGGCCAAGGTGGCCTGCGAGCAAAGCTCGGTGTCGGTGGCAGGTGACCGGCTGCTGATCGCGCGGGCGGGCCTGATCGGCGGACCCGGCGACCACAGCGGACGTTCCGGGTACTGGGCGGCGCGGGCCGCCCGTGACCCGCTCGGCCCGATGCTCGTCCCGGCTCCCCTGGATGCGCCGACCCAGGTGATCGACGCCCGCGATCTCGCCGCCTGGCTGCTGGACGCCGCGCAGGCCCGAACCACGGGGACCTACGACGCGGTCGGTCCGGTCATGCCGTTCGGCGACTGGCTCGAGCAGGCCCGGGCGGTAGGCGGGCACACCGGGCCGGTGGTCGAGGCCGACCCGGCGTGGCTGGTCGAACAGGGCGTCGAGCAGTGGATGGGCCCGGAGTCGCTGCCGATGTGGGTGGGCGAGCCGGGCTGGGAAGGCTTCTCGGCCCGCAGTGGCGCGGCCGCGCGAACCGCAGGGCTGCGCCACCGCCCGCGACGTGAGCTGCTCGCCGACGTGCTGGCCTGGGAACGCGAGCAGGGCTTGGACCGGCCGCGGCGTGCGGGGCTGAGCGCCGGACGTGAGCGTGAGCTGCTCGCTGCCCTGGCCCTGGAGTAGCCGCGTCGTCAGCTTATGTTGACACGCTCGGGTCGTCAGCATAAGCTGACGTTCATGGAACCAGTACTAGAAATCGCCGAAGGCGCCGCGAGCAACGATCCCGACACCGGCCTGCGCGCCGTGGCGGCGCTGCGAGCCCTCGCCGAACGACTCGAGATCCTCCAGGTCCAGAACGCACGGGAGCGGGGCTGGTCCTGGCAGGAGATCGCGGAGCGGCTCGGTGTTACCAAGCAGACCGTGCACCGCAAGTATGGCCGCCGCCTCGGGAGGCCATGATGTTCGAACGCTTCACGCCAGACGCCCGCGCCACCGTGGTCCACGCCCAGCATCACGCCCGCCGGCTCGGGCACAACTTCATCGGCGGCGAGCACATCCTGCTCTCCGTGGTGTCGGCCGGCCAGCCGGCCAGCGCGGTCCTGGGCGCGCACGGCATCACGCCCGAGTACGTCGAAACAGAGATCGTCCGCCGGATCGGGCTGGGACGCGGCGCCGGGTCCGGGGGCGTGCCGTTCGGCGGCCTCGACCAGGAGGCGCTGGCCTCGATCGGAATCGACCTGGACGCGGTCCGGACCCGGATCGAGGCGACGTTCGGACCGAACGCCATGGCCGAGGCCGACCTGATGGTTCAGCGCAGGCTGAAGGGCAGGCGCGGCTCATCCAGAGCACACCAGTTCAGGCTGGACCCGCGCCGGGCGCTGCCGCCCGGCCTGCGGCGGCGCCGGCGCCGGTTCCGCACCGACCGGGCGGTCACCGCCACCCCGCCGCGCTCGTCCAGGTCCGCGGAGACCGCCGCCGGCCGCTGCCGGGCCGGCGGCGGTCCGCAGGACGGCCACATCCCATTCACCCCGGCGGCCAAACAAATCCTGGAACTGACCCTGCGGGAGACGCGCGCGCTTCAGGATCCGAACATCGGCGTCCAGCACATCGCGCTCGCCCTGACCGCCGTCAGGCGCGGGATGGTCCCGTCCCTCCTAGCGGCGGCCGATGTGTCCGCGCCCGCGCTGCACGCCGAGATCCTGGACCGTTACCGGCAGGCCAGCTGATCCGGCTCGGGCTGGTCCGGCGCGGGCTGGTCCGGCTCGGGCTGGTCCGGCTCGGGCTTGGGCTGGTCCGGAACGCGGGGCGCGGCCTCCCCGGATCCGCGGACGGTGACGACTACCGCGGCCAGCAGGGTGGCCGCCCCGGCGATCCCGGTCGCGCTCAGCCGCTGGCCGAGGACGAACGCGGCCAGGACGGCGCCGGTCAGCGGCTCCAGCAGGGTCAGCAGCACGGCGGTGCTGGCCGCCATCCGGCGCAGGCCATGGAAGTAGAGCGTGTACGCCACCGCCGTCGGGCCGGTGCCGAGCGCGAGGAGCAGCCCAGCCGCCTCGAGCCCGGGCCGGAAGCTCAGCCCGCCGAGCGCGGCGGCTAGCGGCAGCAAGATCAGACCGCCCAGGGTGAAGCCGAATCCGGTCACGGTGAGGTCATCCAGGCCGGGCACGGGCCGGGCGCCGGTCAGGGTCACAGCGGCGAAGCCGGCCGCCGCGAGTACCGCCATACCCGCGCTGGCCAGGACTGCGGTCTGGGAGTAGCCCGACGGCAGGCCGACCAGCAGGCCGAGGCCGGCCAGCGCTAGGCAGGCCGCGACGGGCGCGAGCCCGCCGGCCCGACGCCCGGTGACCCGGTACACCCCGAGCACGATGACGGGCGCGGTGCCGATGGTGACCAGGGTGGCCAGGGCCACCGAGGTCAGCGCCACCGCGGTGAAGTAGCAGCTCTGGTACAGCGCGGCCAGCACGCCGATCACGGCGATGCGGGCCCACGCGGCCCGGCCGGCAGGCCAGCGCCGGCCGGTCACGGTGAGGAAGATCACGATGAGCACGCCGCCCGTGGTGAGCCGGCAGGCGGCCACCGACATCGCGGACAGGCCGGCCACCCGGCTCAGCAGGCTGCCGGTCAGGCCGCCCGTGCCCCACAGCAACCCGGACGTAATGAGGTAGAGCAGGCCCGTACCGGGCCGGCGCGCCGTCATGGATGGACGCATGGGAACTCGCTCCTGCGACGAGAAGGGACGGGTCGCGGAAGCGGGGCGCAGCACACTGGCTCATCCGGGCAGCACGCAGGCGGCCTTAACCCATGCCGCAGCGCGGCAGCGCTGCGTCGTCAGGGGAAGCGCGCGTCTAGGTCACGCGGCCGGGCGCAACCGGGCCATCGCCCCGCTAGGAGCGGGGCGGCGGGGTGATGGGGAACAGCCGGTGCACGGGGAGCAGCTTAACCCGGTCGGGCCGGCGAGCGCGAATCGGAGCTGGCAGAATCACCAGATGGTCCCTGAGGGCATCCGTGACTTCTTCGCGGCCAGCGCCGGTTCGGAGCTGGCAGAATCACCAGATGGTCCCTGAGGGCATCCGTGACTTCTTCGCGGCCAGCGCCGGTGTCGCCGGGGCGCTGATCGGGCTGCTGTTCGTGGCCATCTCGGTCGCCGCGGAACGGCTGAAGCGCGACGAAGCCGGGGCTCAGGTCCACCGCGTCCGGGCCGTGGCGGCCCTGACCGCCTTCACCAACGCGATCGCGGTATCGCTGTTCGCGCTCATCCCGGGAGAGAAAATCGGGATCACGTCAGTGGTCGTCGCCGCCACTGGGCTGTTGTTCGTAGCGGCGTCGCTGCTGTCACTGGTCCGCCTGCGCCAGCTGCGGAGGGCCAAGGTCCGCGACGCCCTGTTCCTGCTCGGGCTGATCGTCGTGTTCGTCCTCCAGATGGCCGAGGGACTCGCCGTGATCGCCGATCCGGCCAATTCCGGGGACGTGAACACGATCGCCATCCTGGTCGTCTGTTGTTTCTTCATCGGGATCGCACGGGCCTGGGAGTTGATCGGAGGCCCGTCGATCGGCATCGCGCACGAGGTCACCGCGCTGGTCCGAAGCCATGGTGGCGACGAGGTACCCGGCGGCGAGGTACCCGAGGACGAACAACCGCCGGCGTCGGCCGGATGATCCGGCTGGCGCCGTTCCCGGTAATGACCGTCTCGACAAATGTTACCGAGACTGTTAGTCTCGTCAGCTCCCTGTCGGGATCTTTAGTCTCGTCAAGGGCTAAGCTTGCGCGAATGAGTGCGGGCACCGGCGAGGACCAGGGGGCATCGGCGCCCGCCGCGCCTGAGCCGACCGGGATGGTGCAGGCCGGAGAGGGATTGGCTCTGCCCCGGGCGGTGAGGCAGCACACCGGCCGCCGCCGCAACGCCGCCGCACGGGACGCGATCCTCGACGTCACCTTCGAGCTGCTCCGAACGCGCGGGACGACCGGCCTGACCATCGACGCGATCGCCGAGGCCGCCGGGGTCGGACGGCAGACCATCTACCGGTGGTGGCCGAGCAAGGGCGCGGTCGCGGCGGAGGCGATGGCACACCTGGCCGCACATCTACTCGCGGCGGGCGCAGCGGGCCCGGCTGACGCCGCGCAACCGAGTAGACCGGGCGAAGGAGGGTAAAGCGGAGGCAAACAGACACTCCGGAGGCCAGTCGATGCTTCTGACGTTCGGCCACGGAACCGCCTCGCCCGAGCAGATGGTCAGCCTGCTGAAGGATGCCGGGGTCTCGGTGCTCATCGACGTCAGGACCGTCCCTGCCAGCCGCCGGCATCCGCACGTGGTCCGCGCGCAACTCCAGCGCTGGCTGCCGGAGGCCGGCATTAGCTACCACTGGGACAAGCGGCTGGGCGGGTTGCGTACCCCCGAACCAGATTCGCCGGACGTGGCCTTCGAGGTCGATTCGCTGCGCGGTTACGCCGGGCACATGCGGACGGCGGCCTTCCTTGCGGCGGTGGACCAGGTGCTCGCCCTGGCCAGCGCGCGGGGGACGGCGGTGATGTGCGCCGAGAGCTTGTGGTGGCGCTGCCACCGCCGGATGCTGGCCGATTTCGTCACCGCGGCGCGCGGCCAGGAAGTCCGCCACCTCATGCACGACGGCCGGCTGGAGGAGCACCGCCTCTCCACCGGCCTGCGGCTGCGCGACGACGGCCTGCTCATCTACGACGGCGGGCAGCCGACGCTGCTCTGAGCGGCGTGTACCTCAGGCCGAGGCCAAGTAGGCCCGGAAGCCGCTGGTCTGCCAGGCCTGCCCGTCGGGGGTGACCGCGAACGCCTCGTAGCCGTCCAGGCTTTCCACCCAGTCCCGGGCGGCGCGGCCCATGGCGAAGGCCGCCGTGGCGTAGGCGTCGGTGGCGGCCAGCCGGGCACCGACCACGGTGAGGCTGGCCAGGCCGACGGCCGGCTGGCCGGTGTGCGGGTTGACGATGTGCGCGCCGCGCTCGGCGACGCCGGAGGTCGCGACGGCGAAGTCCTGCCCGGTGACGACCAGCGCGAGCGAGCCGGGCCGCAGCGGGTCGGCGATCCCCACCCGCCACGGCTGGCCGGGACCGCGGTCGCCGACGCACTGGATGTCGCCGCCGCCGTTGACGCTGTGCTCGGCCGAGCCGGCCGCGGTCAGCATCGCGGCGGCCCGCTCGATGGCCCAGCCCTTCACGTATCCCGACGGGTCGAACCGGCCGCCGGGCCGGGTGGTGAAGTACCCGCCGCTCAGTGCGCTGACCTCGGCGCAGGCGGCCAGCACCTCGGCCAGCTCGGGCGCGCAGTCGGCCAGCGCGAGCGATCCGCGGCCGAACCGGCTCACGTCACTGTCCTCCCGGTACGGCGAAAACGTGGCGTCGACCCAGTGCAGCCACTGCGACACGCGCTCCAGGACCGCGCCGCTACCGGCATCACGTCCGGCCCAGTCCGGCGCGTCGAAGGACACCACGGTGCCCATCACGTGCTCGGCATGCCGGAGCCGCCCCGGCCGGATACCGGTCACCGGCGGGTCACAGGCCGTGGTCGACCGCGCTCTGCAGCGAGGAGATGTAGCCCGCGCTGGTGTAGCTGGCCCCGGATACGGCGTCGACCTTCGCGTTCTGCGCGGTCAGCGTCTCGCTGATCAGCTTCGGGAAGGCGAACTCGCCGATCTGGATGTCATGAATGGTATTGGCCGGCTGCTCGAGCACCGCGACCTTCACGATCTTGTGGCTCTTCACGACCAGCTCGATCTGTACCGGG
Organism: uncultured Actinomycetes bacterium; assembly: GCA_963742795.1. Lineage (GTDB taxonomy): Bacteria > Actinomycetota > Actinomycetes > Streptosporangiales > Streptosporangiaceae > Palsa-504. The sequence goes on along the minus strand of CAVUNL010000003.1, from coordinate 60,092 downwards.
CCATAGACGGTACTGGCCACCTTGCCGGTAATCGTGGTCTCGCCCGCGGTCAGCGGGCAGGCCACGCTCTGGAACTCTCCGGGTATCGTCCTCGAGGACGACGTCGAGGAGGAAGACGATGTGGACGACCCGCCCGTTCCGCTGGTCGACGCCACCGGCACGGTCGGGACGTGGGCCTTGAACGACAGGAGGGCCACCAGACCCGCTATGGTGCCCGTGACGGCGAGGATCACCCTGCGCATATCGCGATCGTCTCCTCAGAACTCGAACGACTCGAAGTGGATCTGCCGCCGCGGTACCCCGGCGTCGCGCAGCGCGTCGACCGCGGCCGAGATCATTCCGGACGGCCCGCATACGTAGGCCTCCTGCTGGTCCAGCCCAGGCACAAGCGAGCGCAGCATCCGGGGCGACAGCGGATCGCCGCCAATCTCGGCCCGCGACCCCACCAGGTAGTACACCTTCGCGCCCCGCGCGGCCGCGATGGCATCGAGCTCGTCCCGGAACACGATGTCCTGCTCGCTGCTCGCGCGGTAGATCAGGGTGACCGGGCCGGGGAGTGTGGAGAACATGGCCCGCAGCGGGGTGATGCCCACCCCGCCGGCCAGCAGTACGACGCCGCGGTCGGTATCCCCGGCGGTGAACGCGCCGTAGGGTCCCTCGGCGATGACCCGCGTGCCCGGCCGCAGCCGGGACAGGGCCCGGCTGTGGTCGCCGATGTCCTTCGCCGTGATCCGCAGCAGGTCGGTGCCCGGCGCGGCGGATAGCGAGTACGGGTGGGACGACCACCACAGCGACTTGGTCAGGAAGCGCCAGCGGAAAAACTGCCCGGGCTCGGCCGCGAGCTCGTCGAGGTGCGAGCCGCCGATGTAGACCGAGATCACGCCGGGCCCTTCGGGCTTCACCCCGACCACCGTGAACCGGTGCCGGGAGAACGCGCGCAGCGGGACCGCCACCCGGTACCACAGCACCAGGACCGCCACGGTCAGGTACATCGCCGACCACCAGAACCGCGCGGCCAGGTTGCTGATGAACGACACGCCGACCGCGAACTGATGGCTGAAGGCCAGCGCGATGGCCAGGTAGGTGTACAGGTGCAGGTAGTACCAGGTCTCGTAGCGGACCCGACGCCGCGCCGCGCGCATCGAGACGATACCCACGCCGAGCAGCAGGAACCCGGCCACGGTGGCCATCAGCACGTCCGGGTACTGGGTCAGCAGCGTGGCCGTCTCGCTGGTCAGGCTGGTATGCGCCTGGACCGCGTAGCCCCACACGATGAGCAGGCCGTGAGCGACGACCAGGCTGACGATGTACCGGCCGCCCATCGCGTGCCACCGGGCCAGCTGATCGGTGCCGATACCGCGCTCCAGCGGCGGAAGCCTGGCCATCAGCGCGACCAGGACCACCACGCCGTACCCGGCGAGCAGGCCGAGGACCTCGCCCGCACCAGTCAGCCAGCCGCCGAGCCCGCTGACCGTAGGCGTGCCGTTCCACCACAGCGCCATGACCGCGATCGCGCCGATCCCGATGACGGCCAGGACCCCGCGCGGGCTGACCCGTCCGTGCGCCTTTTGATACGGAACGGGCCGTGGCGTCAGCGGCCCCGGCCGGGACGAGGGGGGCTGCGGGCGGCTCGGGTTTCGCAGTGGCCGGGAGGACGGCTCACCGGCACGACGAGCCGGGACGGATCCCCTGGTCAGGCTGGTCACCATTCCTCCGTTGCGGGCCTAGCTGGATCGTATGCTCAACCCAGCCCGGATGGCTCTCCGGGCTTCTCCCCTTTAGTTACGGGAACATCACGTCATCTCGCACGGTTCAGCCGCCCTCGTAAGCGCATCGTAATCGGCGCGCATCCGAACGCGCCGCCCTGCTCTGCCCACTTTCGGCCGTCAACTGAAGTTGACATGAGGCTGGTGTCAACATAAATTGACGGCATGGATAACGCACCCGCCCTGGCTGCCGCGGCGGACAGCTCGGACCCGCGTACCGGGCTCCGGGCCGTGGCCGCGCTGCGCAGGTTGCTGGAACAACTCGAGGCGCTCCAGGTGGACAACGCACGGGAGCACGGCTGGTCGTGGCAGGAGATCGCGGAGATCCTCGGCGTATCGCGGCAGGCCGTCCACAAGAAGCACGCACGCCGGTCAGATGTCAGCCATCCGGCCCGCCGAGGCGCCCGCGTCCGCTGACCCGAGGGGATACCCGCGATGTTCGAACGATTCACCGTCCTGGACGAGCTGCGGCAACTGCAGGCTTGACCAGCACGCAGCATCGCGTCGAGCAGCCTCGGCGGCGGCACGCGCTGCAAGGCTTACTTCCTGGTAAGGCGCACCTAACCGAGCAGACAGCACACAGTGACTTTACGGAGAGTATTTATATGAATACACATAGTCATAATCTGTCATAGGGAGACATCACGGATAGGATACGATCAAATGCTCAGAGTAAGCGGTGTCTGGGAGAGAGCACTCCACACTCCGGCGATGCCCGTTGACATTTCCGGCGACATTTCCGGCGACGCCCCCGGTGAGGTCATCATCATCCGCGCTGGCGAAAGCTACGACGGGAAACAGGGCATGAGCCTGGCCACCGGCGTGAGCAGCCGGTCGGCCGGTTCCCGAGCCCTGTGCCTGCACTTGGTGACGATCCCGCCGGGCACTCGCGGCGTACCCCACGTCCACGACGGACACGAGTCCGCCATCTATACCGTCAGCGGCGAGACCGAGGTATGGCACGGCGAGGGCCTGCGCCACCGCACCGTGGTCAAGGCTGGCGACTTCATGTACGTCCCGCCGGGCACCCCGCACCTGCCGGTGAACCGCAGCGATGTCATGACCGTGGCGGTCGTCGCCCGTACCGACCCGCAGGAGCAGGAGAGCGTGGTCACCCTCAGCTTGCCCGCGCACCTGTCCGACCTGAACGCCTTCCCCGTCGCCAGCCAGTAAGAGTCATACCGAGCCAGTTCCGCGGCGACCGCGGCTGTCCCCGCCCCTTCCTGCCAGCCACGGTCTCCGTTCACCCAGCGCGCCCGCCCCGCCTCCCGCGTCTGCGCGCGCCGCACCCTCCCCAGCGTCCCAACCGGGGGCGCCAGGCGGTGCGCGCAGGAGGGGCGGGCGCGTTTGCGTTCCCAGGCGCTAGCTGGCAAAGGCCTCGGGGGGCGGGCAGGCGCAGACCAGGTTCCGGTCGCCGTAGGCCTGGTCGATCCGGCGCACCGGCGGCCAGTACTTGGCCCGGCGGTCCGTGCCCGCCGGATAGGCCGCTTCCTCCTGGGGATAGGGGTGCTTCCACTCCCCCGCGATGAGCATCTCCGCGGTGTGCGGGGCGTTCTTCAGCGGGTTGTCGTGCGGGTCGTACTCCCCGTCGGCCACCCGCGTGATCTCGGCCCTGATCGCGATCATCGCGTCGCAGAACCGGTCGAGTTCGTCCAGGCTCTCGCTCTCGGTGGGCTCGATCATGAACGTGCCGGCCACCGGAAACGACATGGTGGGCGCGTGGAACCCGTAGTCGATCAGACGCTTGGCCACGTCGTCCACACTGATGCCGGTGTCTCGGGTCAGCGGGCGCAGGTCGATGACGCATTCGTGCGCGACCAGGCCGTTCCGTCCGGTAAACAGCACTGGATAGTGCGACGCCAGCCGCCGGGCCACATAGTTGGCCGACAGCACCGCGACCTGGGTCGCCCGGCGGAGCCCGGCCGCGCCCATCATCGCGATGTACGCCCACGAGATGGGCAGGATGCCCGCGGAGCCGTAGGGCGCGGCCGCGACCGGGCCGACCTCGCCGCGGCCGGGCAGGAACTCCGCCAGGTGGGCGCGGACCGCGATCGGCCCCACGCCGGGGCCGCCGCCACCGTGCGGGATGCAGAACGTCTTGTGCAGGTTCAGGTGCGACACGTCAGCGCCGAAGGACGGCAGCGTGGCCACCCCGACCAGCGCGTTGAGGTTCGCTCCGTCGATGTACACCTGGCCGTCCGCCTCGTGAACCGCCGCGGAGACGGCGCTCACGTTCTGCTCGTAGACACCCGCGGTGGACGGGTAGGTCAGCATGATCGCGGCCACTTCTCCGCTATGCGCCGCCAGCTTGCCTTGCAGGTCACCGACGTCGATGGCGCCGTCCGGGCCGCACTTGACCACCACGACCCGGAGCCCGGCCAGTACCGCGCTGGCCGCGTTGGTACCGTGCGCCGACTCCGGGATCAGGCACACGTCCCGGTCTTGCTCGCCGCGCGAGGAGTGGTAGCCCCGGATCGCCAGCAGGCCCGCCAGTTCGCCCTGGGAGCCGGCGTTCGGCTGGACGGACACCGCGTCGTAACCGGTGAGCCGGGCCAGCCGGACCTCGAGCGAATCGATCAGCTCCAGGTAGCCTCCGGCCTGCGAGGCCGGGACGAACGGATGCAGCCCGGCGAACTCCGGCCAGCTGATCGGCTCCATCTCGGCCGCCGCGTTCAGTTTCATCGTGCACGAGCCGAGCGGGATCATCGAACGGTCCAGGGCGATGTCGAAGTCGGCCAGCCGTCGCAGGTAGCGCAGCATCGCAGTCTCGCTGCGGTGAGCGCTGAACACCGGATGGGTGAGGAACGGCGAGGTACGCCGCAGGCTGGCCGGCAGCACGTCGAGCGCCGCTTCGGACAGCTCCACGTCGGCACGCCGCTCCACCTGACAGATCGCGGCCACGAGCTCCCGCAACTGCTCGTCGGTGGTGGTCTCGTCGCAGCTGACCTGCAGCGCGCCATCCGGCGCCAGGTACAGGTTGTAGCCCGCGGCCCGGGCCCGGTCCAGGGCGTGGACCGCCTCGTCCCGTCCGCCCCGGAAGACGATCCGGATAGTGTCGAAGAAGTCACCATGGTCCGTTCGGTGACCATATTCGTGCAGGGTGGCGGCGAGCACCGCGGCGCTACGGTGCGCACCCCGGGCGATGGTGGCCAGCCCGTCGGGCCCGTGATAAACGGCGTACATGGCGGCGGTCACGGCCAGCAGGACCTGGGCCGTGCAGATGTTGCTGGTCGCCTTCTCGCGGCGGATGTGCTGTTCACGGGCCTGCAGCGCGAGGCGGTAGGCGGGCCGGCCGTCAGCGTCCACCGACACCCCGACCAGCCGGCCGGGCAGCTGGCGCTTGAGCGGGTCGCTGACCGCGATGTAAGCCGCATGCGGCCCGCCGAAGAACAGCGGAACGCCGAACCGCTGGCTGGAGCCCACCGCGATGTCCGCGCCCAGCTCGCCGGGCGGCGTGAGCAGGGTCAGCGCGAGCAGGTCGGCGGCCACCGCGGCCAGCGCGCCGCGGGCGTGCGCGGCCTCGATCAGGGGCCCCAGGTCGCGGACGACACCCGATGCGCCGGGGAACTGGAGCAGCACGCCGAACAGGTCGTCCTGCGCTTCGATGGCCTCGGCGGTCACCGGTTCGACGACCAGGTGGATGCCGAGCGGCTCGGCCCGGGTGCGCAGCACGGCGAGCGTCTGGGGCAGGCAGTCGGCGTCGGCGAGGAAGACGTGTCCTCGGCGTGCGGCCCGCCGGGCCAGCGTCATGGCTTCCACCGCGGCGGTGGCCTCGTCCAGCAGCGAGGCGCCGGCCCAGGGCAGCGCGGTAAGGTCGGCGATCATGGTCTGGAAGTTCAGCAGCGCTTCGAGCCGGCCCTGGGAGATCTCGGGCTGGTAGGGGGTGTACGCCGTGTACCAGGCGGGGTTCTCCAGCACGTTGCGGCGGATGACGGCCGGCGTGATGGTGTCGTAGTAGCCCAGGCCGATCAGGGAGGTCAGCACCTGGTTCCGGCTGGCCATCCGGCGCAGCTCGGCGAGGGACTGGCTCTCGGTCAGCGGCTCGGGCAGGCTGAGCTGGGCGTCTTCGGGCAGCGCGGCGCGGATGAGCTCGTCGAGCGAGGCGTAGCCGAGGCTGGCCAGCATATGCCGCTGGGCGGCCTCGTCGGGCCCGATATGGCGTGCGGCGAAATCTGTCATCGAGAGCCTCCCCGGACGAGCGCGGTCGCTGGCTCCCCGTCTGTCGCGGTCCCGCGAGGGCCCGGGGGTGCCCGGGTCGCCTTCCGTGGCCAGCACGGGCCCGCTCCAGAGATGCCTGTCCCGTCCGGTTCGTGTGCCTGAGAGGTTCCGGGGATGTTGCCCCTTCGGCGCCCGCCGCTTAAGCGGGATCTCTCCCGGCCGGTGTCATCAGCAGTTGCGATCTTACCCGAGCGGGACCAGATGGTGGGACTCGACCCGCGGATGCTACCGGCCGGGGCGGGCGCCGGCGGAGTCCAGGCCGAGCACGACGGCTAGTTCGTCGACCGCCCACTGGCAGGCGGCGGGCCGGAAGCCGGTGTGGCGGGCGAAGGACCTGGCCACCTTGTCGCGCACGGTGGCGGAGTCCATGCCGCGCGCCACGTGATAGCTGAGCGCCTCGGCTACGCCCTCCTCGGCCGCGGCGACGAGCACCTTGGTCTCCCGCGGCATGTCGGGCAGCAGGTCCCGCAGTGCGGTCGACATGGCCTGCGTGCTGGACAGCGCGGCCACGCCCAGGTCCGGATTGGAGACGATGGCGCGCAGCGCCGTCCGGGCCTGGCCGCCGGGGTCGCTGTCCCACAGCGGGATGTCGGTCTCGGGCCGGACGGGGCCCGATACGCCGGCCGGCTCGGAGTCCTTGACCGTGGGCGGATGCGCCTGGCCGCGCACCGGGTCGGACAGCGGGACGCTCACCGCGCCGAAATCGGAGGTGGCGGCCAGGATGGCCTCGGCCAGTTCGCCGGCGGTGCCGTACCGCTGGGCCGGGTTCTTGGCCAGTCCGCGCGCCACGACGTCGTCGACCGCAGCGGGCAGGCCGGGCTGGAGCGTGCTGGGCGCGGGCGGCACGGCGTTGAGCTGGGCCCACATGACGGCCACCATCTCCCCGGCGAAGGGGGCGTGCCCGGTCAGGCACTCGTACAGCACGCAGGCCAGCGAGTACACGTCGGCACGGCAGTCACCGGGTGATCCGGAGAAGCGCTCGGGGGCCATGTAAGCCACCGTGCCGATGGTGCTGCTGCTGGTGGACAGGCTGGCGCCGTTGACGACCCGGGCGATCCCGAAGTCGATCAGGTAGGCGAACGGCATGCTCTTGCCTTGGCCGGTGATCAGCACGTTGGACGGCTTGACGTCCCGGTGGATGAGCCCGTCGGTGTGCGCGGCGTCCAGCGCCGAGGCGACCTGGGCGCTGATCCAGGCGGCGGCGGCCGGCGGCATCGGCCCGTCCCGGTCCAGCAGGGTGGCCAGGTCGATGCCGTCCACCAGCCGCATGTCGATGAACAGCCGGCCGTCGATCTGGCCGTAGTCGTGGATGGGGATGATGTGCGGCTCGCTGAGCCGGGCGGCGCGTTTGGACTCGCGGCGGAACCGGTCCTGGAAGGCGCGGTCCGCGGCGAGTTCGGGGATCAGCACCTTGAGCGCCACGGTGCGTCCCTTGGCGGTATCGAACGCGCGGTAGACCACCCCCATGCCGCCGCGGCCCAGCACGGCGGTCAGGATGTACGGCCCGAATCGCGGCCCTGCCGGCTCGCTGATCAGCTCTGAAGTCATTGCCGTTTCCGTCCCGGGCCGCCGGGCGCCGGTCAGGTCCTCCTCATCGGCTAGTCGGGGGCGGGCGCCAGGGCGAGCGCCTCGATCCGCTCGGCGAGCTGCTGCGCCGTCGCGGGCCGCTCCGACGGGTTGGTGGCGATGGCCCAGGCGATAACCTGCCGAATGTCCGGGTCCACGCGGGCGGAGATGGTGGGCGGGTTCGTCATGACACGACGCATGGCCAGGAGCGGGTCGTCGTCGGGTAGCGGCCCGTACAGGCCCTCGCCGGCCACGGCGAAGTGCAAGGTGGCGCCCAGCGAGAACACGTCGCTGGCCCGCGACGGGCGGTCGCCGCGGATCAGGGACGGGTCGAGGTACCCGATATCTCCCGCTGGTCCCATTCTGGTGATGGTGATACCCGGCCGCAGCACGTGGCTGAGGCCCAGGTCGGCCAGCTTGGCCCCGCCCGGGTAGAGCAGGACGTTGCCCGGCTTGATGTCACGGTGGGCGATGCCGGCTTCGTGCAGGGCGTGCGTGGCGCGGGACGCGTTCGCCATCGCCTGCAGGGCGCTGGCCCGGGTGAGTGGTTCGGCAGGTACGGCGACCGAGCCGCCGGGCAGGTATTCCATCGAGTAGTAGACCTCCTCGCCCTGCTGGCCCGCGTCGTACAGGGTGACCAGGTACGGCGAGCTGACCGCCGCGAAGGCCGCGAGCTCGCGGTGGGCCCACCTGAACACGTCCTGGCTGCTGCCGCCGGACAGTACCTTCACCGCCACGAACTCGGCCGCGACCGGCAGCCGCTTGGGGGGATGGGCGAGGTAGAACACCCCATGGCTGCCGGTGCCGAGCTGACGGACGAATTTATAGTCAGCGATGCCGTCGCGTTGGTCGGTCATGGTCATGGCTGCCTTCCTGGCTCCAGAGCGGAGACCGGAGTCGCGATTTCGGGGCGGGCCTCGATGTCCTCGGCGCTGCCCGCCCGCACGGTCAGGTGCGCTCCGGTGGCGACGGCCGCGGCGCCGTCTTCGCCGGCGACGAGCAGGGCGCCCTCCGGCGGCGGGCCGCTGCTGGCCTGGATGCCCCGGTGTATAAGGTCCGCGAGACCGCTGCGGCTGCGCCGGCCGTCGGCGCCGACCAGCACGAGCCGCAGGTGCCGGGCCGCGGCGAGCTGGGTGGCCACATTCAGGGCCGCGGAGGCGTCGCCGCCGTGGCCGGAGTACACCGCCACGGCGCTCGGCGCGTCCGGCACGGGCCCGGACGCGGTGATCAGACGGGTCCGGCCGTCGGCCCGGATCGCCGCGTACGCCTGATCCTCGTACGCGGCATGACCGGAGTCGAGCACGATGGTGTCGGGCTCGGCGGCCATCACGTAGGCCGATAGCTCGCCGGCTACGTCGTCGCTGAAGCGTGAGAGCACGGTCGCCGGAGCGCCGCGGGCCGCCGCCCGCTCGGCGAGCTCGTGCAACTGGCCCATGACGGTGGTCATCTGCAGCAGCTCGCCGCCCAGGCCCGCGCCGAGATCCAGCCGCTTTTCGGCCCGGATCGAGACCAGGCCGACCAGGGCCAGCTCGCTGCCGGGCCGGGTAGCGGCCAGGTCGGCTCCGATGTCGACCAGGGGTACCGCGGCGTCCGGCTGGTCGATCAGGACCAGGATCCGGTACGCTGGGCCGCCCGCGAGCTGCGCCCGGTCCGCGGCGGCCAGGTCACGCTGCATGACCCGGTCGGGGTAGATGGCCTTGAGCAGCGGCCCGCTCATCGCCGTAGTGACCAGCGCCATGACCACCATCAGGGTGTACAGCGGCTTGGTCAGGATGTGCAGCTGGAGGCCGACGCCCAGGATGACCAGTTCGGTCAGGCCCCTGGTGTTCATCAGGGTGGCGATCACGCCAGCGTTGCGGCCGCGGACCCCGGTGAGCTGGGCGCCGAGGTAGGCGCCGACCAGCTTCCCGACGATGGCGACGACCAGGATCGCGGCGAGTTCCTCCAGCCCGGAGCTGCCGATGGTGGACAGGTTGATGCTCAGCCCGGACACCACGAAATATATGGGGAGCAGGACCAGGACGCTGAGCTGCACGAGGTGCTCGAGGATTTCCTCCCGCATCCCCAGGACGTTCTCGCGTGGCATGATGACGCCGAATAGGAACGCGCCGAAGATGAAGTGCAGGCCCATCCAGTTGGTGGCGTAGCAGGACAGCAGTAGCCCGGCCAGCACGGTGGCCAGGATGTTCGGGGTGAGTCGGCCCGCTTGCAGGTAGAACCGGGATAGCCGGCGCAGCAGCGGCCGGACGATACCGAACATCGCGGCCGCGTACGGGATCGCGAGCAGGACCTTCCACTGCGCGCTGCTTCCGGCCAGGGCCACCACGACGGCCAGCAGCGCCCAGGCCAGCACGTCCGCGATCGCCGCGCTGGCCAGCGCGATTCCGCCGATACGGGTCCGGTGCAGGCCCCGGTCGGTGAGGATGCGGGCCAGGACGGGGAACGCAGTGGCGGCCATCGCGGTGCCGATGAACAGCGCGAAGGTGGAGACGTGGTGCAGGTGGTTGCGGTGGGCCAGCCATACGCCGAGCGCCGTTCCCAGGCCGAGGGGCAGGATGACCGAGCAGGTGGATACGCCCACCGCGACGCGCTCGCGACCCCGGATGAGGCGCAGGTCCACCTCGTACCCGACCACGAACATGAACAGGACCAGGCCGATGTCGGCGAGAGCGGTCAGCGGCGGGATCAGGCTGGCCGGGAACAGCGCCTTGGTGATCGTGCCGTGGAAGAACGTGGGCCCCAGCAGGATCCCGGCCAGGATCTCACCCAGCACCGGGGGCTGGCCCAGGAGCTTGGCCGCCGTGCCCAGTAGCCGGGCCAAGATGACGATGAACGCCACGTCGGCCAGCAGCAGCTGGACATCGTTGAGGCTCATGTTCCGCCCCCCACCTCGATCACGTCACCTAACGGTGACGATGTGAGTCGTACTGGAGTCCGTATTCGCCCCCCAGGCGAATCTGGGAGCCTGCCGCCAGCGGAGTCCGTACCCCGGGCTGAAGGCTGGTGGGGTTCCGCTCCCCGGGCATGAGAACCTGAGTGCCGTTCGCGGAATTGAGATCGGTGAGGTAGACCTGCCAGCCGTCGAGCTCCACGCGGGCGTGGATCCGGGACACCACCCCGGAGGCGCCCATGAGCCGCAGCGGCCGGGCGCGGCCGTCGGCCACCGCACTGTCCAGGGTGGGCTCCCGGCCGATCACGTAGTCGGCGTCGACCTGGCACACCGAACCGTCGCCGAGGATCAGCACCCCGAGCGGGGGCCGCGGGCCCTTCTGCCGGATCTTGGTCAGCTGGCCCATGCTGATGCCGCACACGGCGCAGTAGCGCGCCTCCGGGTCATTGAAGTGCCCGTTCTTGCAGTAAACGCCCTCGACCTGCGCGGAGGGCATTTCGACCAGGCCCAGATCCTTCGCCTCGGGGGGTTCGGCGCCGAGCGGCAGCGGATCACGCTGGGGCACGTCGATGCCGAGCGCCCCCGGTCCGGCGCCCAGCGCGCCCAGCGCGCCCGGCGCGCCTGGTCCTCCTGGTCCGCCGGGTCCGCCGGGTCCGCCGGGGACGAGCGAGATCGAGATGAAGTCCGGTCGCGGGCCGCCGTCGGAAGGGCCGGGAACGGACGGCGCAGGCTGCGCGGCGTAGGGGTCGGCCGGGGCCGGGGCCGCGTACGGGTCAGACGCCGGCGGCGCGTACAGATCAGCTGCCGGGAATCCGGATACAGCCGGTTCGATCCGGGTGGCGTGATATTCGGGTTCGGGCTCTAGGATGTGGTCCGCGTAGGGTTCAGGCGCGGCCTGCGGCGGCTGGTCGGGAACCGGAACTGGGACCGGTGCTGGCGGCTCGACAGCGCCCGGCGGGACGGCTGGGGCCTCGACGGCGACCGGCACCACGGCAGGCGGCTCAGCGGCGGCCGGTGGCGCAGCGGATGGTTCAGGGGTCGCCGGCGGGGCGGCAGGCGCGACTGCTGGCGGCGCGACCACGGCGGCCGGGGCCGGGCTCGCCTCCGCCGCGGGCGAGGGAGCGGGAGCGGCGTACCGGCCTTCGTCAGCCGCCTCCGCCGCGACCTCGGCCGGAGCGTACAGCAGGGCGACGGCCCGGACCACGCCGTCGGCCAGGCGCAGATAGGGGTCGGTCTCACCGTCGCCGGGCACGGGCTGCACACCCGCCCGGATCTTGATCAACGTAGACGGCAAGACGCACCGCAGCCGACCGTACGGCTCGCCGGCGGTCAGCTGCTGCGATCCGCGGACGGTGGTGACTTCGGCCCATCCGGTGCCGTAGACGGCGACGGCCGTGCCGTCGCCCGCGGGCCCGAACGCGACGACGGCGGGATCCTGCTGATCGGCGGTATCGGCCGCGGCCGCGTCGGTGTCGAACTCGGCCGAGACCATATCGGTGAAGCGAAGACCGGTCGCACGGGCCCGAGCCGCGTCAGCCAGCAGATCCAGCAGCCGGTCGGTGAAGGCCCCGCCCGCCGGATGGATCAAGAGCACCAGATCTCCCTGCCGGGCCAGCACCCCGTCCCCATGAATCGGCCACAGGCCCGGCAGTACGCCATGTTCGGTCACACTAGCCTCCCGCCGCGGAACCGCCACCGGATGAACGGGACCCGCATCGGCCCGTTAGCTGCCAGCCATACGCCCAGCCAGACCAGGATGAACTGGATGAGGAAGGCGGCCCCGCCGACGCTACCGACGATGCCTGGTATGGCTCCGGCGCTTAGCAGAATCCAGATCAGCGCGCCTTCCGGTACTCCCTCGACCAGCCCGAACAGCGTGGGCCAGTCCTTCTCCCAGCGCCACTGCATCAGCAGATGGTAGAGAAGCTCCCAGAGCACGCCTACCACGGCCACGCTGAGCAGCACCAGGAAGCCGTCCCGGTACTTATCGCCGAGTGGCGCACTGCCCGGCAGGATCGGGACGATGATCAGGGTTATGAGGCCGCCGACCACGGCGAGCAGGAAAATCCTGGTCTGTATGCGGCCAGTCAAGGTAGGAACCACACCAGCACCTGTCCCTATCGGATCCCTGTCGGGAGCATGGGCATTATGGGTAACTGAACTACGGCCGCCGGTTCCTCGCCCAGCGCAGCCACTGCTGGACCGAACGCCCCGGCCCGATCTTCCGGCAGAATCCGCGACCAGCCAGATCGTCGGTGATCTCCTGGGCGGCGATCTGCAGGCCGAGGAAGGTGTCCACGCCGGGGAAGTAGCCGCCCAGCGTCGCGGCTCCCGAGGCGTAGATCACTCCGGGCGCGCTGGCGGTGCCGCGCAACTCGAAGCTTCGCTCGACGTCCAGGCGGCCGACCGGGTTCCGTCCGGCGCCGGAATGCTCGAGCAGGTCGGCCAGGACTCGGTGCTCGGCGATGTCGGCCTCCAGGCCGGTGCAGTCGATGACGAAGTCGGCCGCGATCTCGGTGGGGCCTTGCGAGGTCTTGACCATGCTGATGACCATTCCGTCATCGCGGACCTTCATCTGCTCGACCGTGCCGGCCATCACCCGGTACCAGCCCTGGGCCCGGCCCTGGTTCATCTGCTGCTGCCAGCGCCGTCGCCATGGCGTGTTCGTCCCGCCCATCAGCTTGTACTCGGTGGCCCGCTGCTCGCCTTCGAGCCGGCGCATCTTCGCCTTCAGCTGTCCGCCCCACACCGACTTCGGGTAGTTGAACCCCTGGTAGGCGAAGCCGTTGCCGCCCTTGCGGCGCATCCACGCGTTGGGCCCGTGCGAGCCGGAGATATAGGTACGGAACAGATGCACGATCTCGAAGGACAGGTTGTACTTGGCGCGGTCATCCATCATGCGCTGCAACACCCGCGACGATACGATCCCGCCCCCGCGGATCAGCACCACCCCGGGCTTGACGCGGAGCCGGTCGTAGACGTGCTCGTGGTCCTCGTAGGCGCTGACCACGTGGTGGAAGTCCTGGTTCTCGGTCCGGAAGGCCTGCAGCTCGGGCAGGAACTTCAGGCCCGGATACCCGACCGCGATGTGCACGAACTGGGACCGGAACGCGACGCGGCGGGCCGGTTTGGCCTCCGGAGGGGTCAAGATCGTGAAGTAGCCGCCGCCCTGCCGCCGGCGGACCATTCGGACCTGGCCTTTGACCAGCATGTCCGAATAGCTGATGCGCTTCGACTCGCGCTCCAGCCCCTCGAATACCATGCCTGCCCGCGGCGTGTAGTAGTCAGCCCAGATCGGCTCGACGAGCACCTGCCGTAGGGACGCCAGGGTCTTGTCGCGCAACGCCTCAGCCAGCGCGTAGGAGGGAAAACCCCAGATATTATCCGGCCGCGACGCAGAATCCGAACGGATGCGTTCTGGGCGCGGAATTTGTGACACCCGGGTCAGGTACTCGTAGGTCTGCCACGGAAAGTCGATGTCGGATAGCACCCGCATCCGATCGGTCGGCACCCCGGCGATCCGCAGGTAATCCACGGTGACGAAGCTTCCGATGCCGCCGCCAACGGTCACGAAGGGCACGTCGATCACGGGAATCCCCGCCGCCGCGACCATGGCGTCGGTCCACCAGCCAGACGTCAGGAGTTCCTGGGTGAGGTCACCTCGGCCGCCACCGCCGCCGGGTGCACCACCGCCGGGCGCACCGCTGCCTGCTGCACCGCTGCCTGCTGCACTGCCGCCAGCTGCGCCGCCGCCGGCCTGCTGGACCGGGCTGCGGGCCGCAATCGTCGGCGCCGCGTCGGCCGGCTGTTCCGCAGAACCGTCTGTCGCCATTTCGCCCCCCAGCGCTAGTCCCCTATCCGGAACTACCCGTCACCGTGGCCCGCGAACCCGCTACTGATCCACCGCGACAATCCAGATCGTAGTGCGAGAAACGCAGTCCGGAAAGGCGTAGCGGGGCCCGAAAGCGACCACGTTACACAGTCGTGCCCAGCCGCCGGAACTGGTTCTCAGCTGCGCAATTCGTATACAGTCACTGGACGCTCCCGGAATCGCCGCCTGCCCGGCTCGCGGTGGGGGCGCACCCCTGGTCTTCTGTGGTCACATCTGGCGAACCCACGTCCGGTTCAGTACTGTACGACGGTTTACGATCCTCTTCGCTGACGCCCAGCTCCACGCCTCCGGCTTGAACGGCGTGCTGGCCGCGAACGAGCCCGCCACCACCGCCGAGGCGGTGCCGAGGACCATGCCCACCTGTTAAGAGCGGCCCGGATCCTTCGGCTCGGGGAGGATGTCCATGGCCATCGAGTCACCCCTGAACAACGGCGTCCGGCGGACCTGCCGCTCGATCGAGGAGGCTGACATGGTGTACCCGATGAAGAGCAGCAGTGAGATGGCCTGGATGAGGATCCCGGGCCAGTACGAGTTGAAGGCGGACACGCTCCAGTCATTGAGCCCGTGCAGGATGGCCACCATGGAGACCCCGAGCAGGATGAGCTGCCAGCGGCGCCTGGGGTAGTTGATCGCGATCCCGATGAAGAAGGCGGATACTCCGGCCCAGACGGCGTGCTCGAATCCGTCGACGAAGACGCGGAACGCGAAATCGAGGACGCCCGTATCGGCCTGGGAAACGGCACTCGCGTTCGCCACCTGCGCGATAGCCATCTCGGTGTACAGCCTTTCCTCGAGAATGCCGAAGGTCAGGCCCGATATCGTGCCGAGGAACATCCACATCCGGACGTCCAGCTTGGTGGCGCGGAATTTCAGCAGCACGAGCGCGGCCAGCAAGATGGGCAGCGCCTTGGTGATCTCCTCGTTGTAGCCGACAGCCAGGGCGGCCAGGAAGTTACCGTTGCGCACCGCGTTGACCAGCTGATCGTTGATGTTGACGGTCACGACATAAAGCCAGATCGTCACCCAGACGATGATCGCGATCCCGACGTAGATCTCCAGCGCGGCGATCCTGCCGGGCCGCAGCAAGAGCCAGAACGCGATCGCCCACAGTGGCGCGACGTACAGGCTGTACGCGAAGCCCGGCACGCTCAGGCTCGAGGATGACGACAGGAGCGCGAGGAACAGCAGCGGGAGCAGCGCGTACGCGATGACGAGCAGGCGCAGGCCCTGATGCCAGCCGGCGTCCTTGAGCCACGTCTTGACCGGGATCAAGATCTCGAACGCCGTCACGAGTTCGTCTCCCACTCCCTCGTGATGGGCGGCCCGCGAGCCCGCGCCGCCCGGCGCGACCCAGCCTGGCGGTGGACCGTAGTCACCGGCCGGAGGTCCATAGCCCCCGGCCGGAGGTCCATAGCCCCCGGCCGGAAGTCCATAGCCCCCGGGCGGCGGGCCGAAGCCGGGCTGGGGCGCAGACGGCGGGGGGCCGACCGGGGCCGCCTGCGGGCCGGCCTGGAAGGTGGCCTGCGATCCAGCCGGTTCCAGCGGCTCGAGGTGCAGGACCGGTCCCTGCGGAGAAGCCAGCGAGAGTTCGGTGGGCTTCCGCACGATGACCCGTTTGATTTCCTGGCCGTTCTGGAAGGTGCGGGCCTGGCCCAGGTTCTCGAACAGCCAGCCGACCGGTCCCGAGGTCAGCTGGGCGTGCCGGCGGGAGACCGTCGGATCGCTGACCACGATGCTGTTATCGGACAGGCGCCCGACGTAGACCGTCTGCCCGGGCTGGAAGGTATAGCTCCGCCCGTCAAAGGTCACTTGCAGTTCGTTCATGCTGCCCCCAGGCTGTCAAGCGGGCGCGGTGGCTAGTCGACGCTGATCCGGCCCTTCACCGAGCCGAAGTCAATGACCATGGTCCGGACGCCGAGCCGTCTGCGCGACGGCACCATGACGGCTGACTCGCCCTCTGGGGTCATGACCCAGGTGTCCGGTCCGACGTTGCGCAGTACCACTTCTCCGGGTTTGGTGGGATGGGCTTCGACCATACCGACCACGGTGCCATGGTTGCGGTCCCGGTGCAGGTGGTGCGACGTGATGCTGGCACCGTCGGATAGCACCAGGGTCCCGCCGGGCAGTTGGAGCAGCGGTGGCCTGATCGGCACCTGACCGCAGTTCCAGCAGCGCAGCCCGGGATCGTCCGGGTCGTAGAAGACCGATGCGGTGCACCGGCATCTCGACACGCAATCACCGAGGCGGTTCAGGGCCCGCCGCCAGATCCCCTCGGGCACCCGGCCGGTAACCGGGTTGGTCAGCCCCACGGTGAAGGCCTGTTCGAACAGCTCCCGGAAGAAGCGCGGGTAGATCGGCCACCAGGTGAGCATCGGGTCCCCGGTAGGCGGGGGGTTGGAAGGGTTCCGGGGGTCGAAGACGAAAACCGGCTCCAGGCCGTAGGTCCGGATAGCGGCCTCGCTCTCCGATTCCCGCGATGACGCCCAGGAGTAGGCCGCATCGGCCTTGACGCCCTCCAGCGGGTGCCCGTGGACGAACAGGTAGAACAGCAGGACGGCCAGCGAGTGCAGGTCGGTGTGACCGGTCGGGAACTTCTCCCGCCGGACGACCTCGGGGGCCATGAAACCGCTCGTGCCCCAGACGAATACCTCGGCGTCATCGGTTCCGACGTTGTCGTTGTCGATGATGGCGACTTCCGCCTTTTCCGCGTCCACCCAGAGATTCTTGGAATTGATGTCGCGATAGCACAGGCCGGCTCCGTGCAGGGCCTCGAAGGCGGCGACGAGGTGGAGACCGATGTTGATCATGACGCGGAACGGCGGCGAGGCGGTCCGCGCGAGCAACTCCCCCAGCGAGTCGAAGGCCGGGTCAAGGCGCGGCATGACGTAGCCGAACCCCGGGATCTCGTTGCCGACCACGAGGTCGATCGGCCAGATGAAGGCCGGGTGGGGGCATCCGCTGTCGAGCAGGGCCGTAATGGAATCGCGCAGCTCCTTCGGCTTGGGGACGGCCCGGTACCACTTGACGGCGCACGAAGCCCCGCCGATCTGCGCCGCGTGCACGATGCCCTGGCCGCCTTCTCCCAGCCGTTCGCCGACCAGTACCGGGGTGCCGGCCGCCCGGACCATCCAGACCGTCCTGCCCTCCAGGGGGAGATTCGCGTCAGCCACCCGCTTTACCTCCCTGGCAGGGATTGCCGACCGCGCCGATGTGTGGTCCGGCCGTGGCGCTGACGGTCGCGTGCTGTCCGGCAGATGGCGAACTGCACGAGGCGGGCGTGGTGCCCGGGATGGGCGTGGTACTCGGGGACGAGCTCAGCTGGATGGCCAGGAACACAGCCACCGCGGCGACCACGACGGCCGCTGCGGCGATCACCATCAGCCGGCGCGACCGGTCGGCCAGTCGCTGCTCTGGCGTGACGTCCGGCTGGCTGCTGGGCTGCGTGGTCGGCTCGGCCAGCCGCTGCGCGGCGGTCGTCGCCTCGTCGGCCGCTGGCTCGTCGGGTACGTCATGACGCCAGCCCGTCGCCGACGGGGCGATCAGCAGCGCGATCGTGGTGTCGTCGGCACTGCCGTCCGCGGATGCGCAGCGGCTCGCCCACAACGGCAGCTGGCCGGCCAGCCATTCCGGCGGGCGGTCGTTGATCAGTTCGGCCAAGTCAGCACTGACCGCGTCGGCCCAGGGGTCGGCCACCTGGGCGTTGCCGTAGCCGTCGGTCGCGAGTATGAGCCCGAGCAGCGGCGTGGTCGACGTATCCACGACCGCGGCACGGAACTCGTCCTCCGCGCCCGGCCCGCACAGGCTGGTGGTCTGCTGGCCGTCCAGCGACGGGTCGCGCGGCACCGGGAGCAACGGCCGTCCGTCAGGCTGGATGCCCATGATGTCTCCGTCGCCGATCTGGACCAGCACGAGCCACCGTCGCCCCGCGATGGCCAGCAGCAGGGTGGACCCGTAGGCGATCAGGGGATTATCGCCGCCGCGTGAGGCCTCCTCACGGGACGTGAACGGATCGGCGGCGACGTCCTCGCGCACCGCGTCGCGCCATTCCCCAGTGATCGCGGGCACGAGCGTGCCCAGTGCCTCGGATTCGATCGGCGCGGCCGTCTGGAATCCGTCCAGCCGCGCGGCCAGTTCCTGGGCCGCCTCGCAGGCGACGGCCACCGCGAGCTGCGAGCCGCGGGCGCTGCGGAAGTGCCGCCGGTGACCATGCCCGTCGGCCACCGCCACGACCAGGACATCCGCCCGGACCTGACGCGCCGCGACGGCATCCTGGTTGGGCAGGCCTGTCGCCTGATGTGCTGCGCCGAGTTGGGAGGCGGTCAGGGCGAGCCACAAGTCCTGGGCGCCGGGCGGCGGCAGCTCGGAAGCATCGGCGGACATCGGCATCACAAGATCGGATCGTCGTCTAGGCCCGACCCCGGTACCACCTCGGGCTGCAGGAGCTGCTGCGCCAGGGCACCGCGGTCGGCTCCGGCCTCGGACATCCTGGAGACCGCGATCGACGCCGCCACCAGCCGGTCGACGATGACGTCGATGGTCTCCGCCACCAGGACCGGGGCGTCACGGCTGCGAAACCGGTCCAGCGGCTCGGAGTTCGCATCCCGGCCGATCGCGACGGCCAACCGCAGGGACAGGCGGCCCGCGGCGTGGCGGGTCAGCGCGGCCAGCCCGCGTTCGAAGCCTCCGGGCGGATCGGTGGGCAGCCCGTCGGTCACCAGCAGGATGGCCGGGCGCAGCGCCCGGGTCTCCAGCCGGTCGGGTTCAAGGACCTCGCCGACGGCCTCGAAGGCGGGTCCCATGTTCGTCCATCCCCAGCGGACGTACTCCAGATCGCGCCATCGATCGTTCAGCTCGGCCACCGGCGTCGGTTCCGGCACGTGCCAGCGCGGCTCGGTGGCGAAGCCCAGGATCCGGACGAGCAGCTGCGCCTGAAGCTGCTCACGCTCCCATCGCACCAGATGCGGCAGCATGGCCCGCAGCGCGGTGTTCAGCGCCTGCATCTTCGGGCCCTTCATCGAGCCGGAGCAGTCGCCCATGATGATGAAATGCAGGGGACGCCTGGCTACGCCGCCCCCTGGCATCAACGAATCGCTTACCACGGCACACTGGTCACTTGATCCCCCTCCAGACGCATGCCCTCGACGCTGAGCATGCGACAGCAGTCAAGTTCCCGCCAACCGGTGAGCGCCCTAGACCAGCGCGCGAATCAGCGATGGGAGCATTTAAACAGACCTGCTCGCCACTGTCACCTCCGGACCGAATTGCCACAAAGAGCCCGGAATTCTGGCCTCCATCTAGGCTGCCGGGCGTTTCTGGGCGGGTTTTAGGCCACGTGCTCAGGACGGCACGGCCTGCGGAGATTACTCGGCGGAGCAGACAGAACGGCGTCAGCTGGTGCGGCGCAGACGGCGCTTGGCCAGATCATCCTGGCTGGCCGAGGACCCGGGGGGGTAGGAGCCGTGGGGGTCGACGGCGACGAAGCCGTCTTCGGCCCGCACGGCGGGCAGCAGGGCCAGGTCACCCTCGACCTCACGCCAGACGCGGCCGAGCGCGATTCCGAACACACCCTGACCGCCCTGGAGCAGGTCCACCACCTCATCCGCGGAGGTGCACTCGTAGACGCTGACCCCGTCGCTCATCAGGGTGACCTGGGCCAGGTCGTCGGTGCCGCGGTCGCGCAGGTGCTGGACGGCAGCCCGGATCTGCTGCAGCGAGATCCCTGTGTCGAGTAGCCGCTTCACGACCTTCAGGACCAAGATGTCGCGGAAGCTGTACAGCCGCTGGGAGCCGGAACCGTGGGCGGCCCGCACGCTCGGCTCGACCAAGCCCGTGCGCGCCCAGTAGTCAAGCTGACGGTAGGTGATCCCGGCCGCGGAACACGCGGTGGGGCCGCGGTAGCCGATGTCCGCCGACCCCGGGTCGGCGTCGTGGGAGATCCCGAGCGCTTCGTCAGCCTCGAAGAGGACGCCCTGAGCGCCTCGTGGGTCGCCCGCGGCGGACGTCCCGCCGTCGCGGTCATCCCTGCTTGCCGCCACGCCTACCTCCACGGGAGCTGACTACCCACGGCATTCGCACCGTAAGCCGGCCCGGGTGGCGGCGTCAACGACCACGCACGGCGCGTCGCGACATTCCCGGCATGCCGGTTCACGTAGCCCGGCCGAAGTCCTCAGGGGAGATGGTGTCGAGGAATTCCCGGAACTTCTCGACCTCATCTTCCTGTTCGTCCGGGATGGCCACGCCTACCTCGTCCAGGATCTCCTCGCTGGCGAAGATCTGCGCGCCGGTACGCAGGGCCAGCGCGATCGAGTCCGACGGCCGCGCGCTCACCTCGGCGCCGTTGGAGAAGACCAGGTCCGCATAGAAGATCCCGTCCCGCAGCTCGGTGATGTTCACCGTCCGGAGCTGGATGTTCAGAACCTCGAGCACGTCCTTGAACAAATCGTGCGTCAGCGGCCGGACGGACACCATGCCTTGCTGGGCGAAGGCGATTGCCGTTGCCTCGACCGCCCCGATCCAGATGGGCAGGTACCGATCCCCCTGCGCCTCCTTAAGCAAGACGATGGGGCTGTTCGACGGCATCTCGACCCGGACGCCGATGACCTCCATCTGCCGCACTGCAGCTCCGTCCTCACGTGCCTGGCGAGCCCTTTTTGGCCACCTCTCCCTTTGCCAAGGTACACCCGTAATCGTCCGGAAGCCGACCTCAGGCCCCCTGCCGAGGACCCGGAGGAATCCGCGACCTCGTCCGATATGCCGAGCCCTGGCCCGTATCGGCCGACGCGGCTGGGCGTGGCCGCCAGTCCGGCCTCACCCAGCGCGGATTCGACCAGCGTCGCGTGCAGCCGCAAGGTGAGATCCGCGATCTGCCAGGCGGTCCGGGCCGCTGCGTCCCTGGCGGCAGGGTCGCGCTGGCGCAGCTGCGGCGCCACTACCTGCTCGACCAGGTTGGCCTCCCGGTCGGCCGCGGCCTTGACCGCCCGCAGGTGCCGGGCCTGCACCCCGTACTGGCGGAGCGCGGCCACTACCCGGGCGACCGCGAGGGCCTCCGGACCGTACTGCCGGCCGACCCGGCGGATCAGGCCGTAGTCCTCCAGCTCGGTCAGCTCCTCGTCTTCGATGCCCGCTGCCTCGAGCAGCTGGCGCCGGGACATGTCGGTCGGCGCGCGCCTGGACCCGCCGTCGGCGTCCGGGATATCCGAAGCCCCGCAGGCCCCGCCGTGGCGGCGCCGTCGGCGAGCCGCTCCCTGATCACCTGCAACGGAAGGTAGGAATCCCGCTGCACGGTGAGGATGTAGCGCAGCCGCTCGATGTCCTCCGCCGAGAACCGGCGGTAACCCGATCGTGACCGGGCCGGCTCGATCAGCCCCTTGGCCTCGAGGAAGCGGATCTTGGACGTGCTGATGTCGGGAAATTCCGGACGCAACTGGACCAGCACCTCGCTGATGCCGAACTGGCCGCGTGCGGGCTCCTCGCTCATGAGGTGTTTTCCCGGCTCGCCTCCGGGCGCCTTTTAAGGCACTGCCTTGCCGACCTGGCCGCCTGCGGCGGCGGGCCCTCGTCGCTCCTTCGTCGCTCCTCAGTCCAGGCAGCGCCGGCGCCCTTTGGCTCCCCGGGCCCGACGAGGGCGCGCCCCTTCGGCGTGCTCATGCGTAGTCCTGTGCGCCCCTGCCGCGAGGATCAGCCGAGGACGTTCTCGGGTCAAGGTTCTGGCTGGTCAGGAACAGCAGCCGGAACTTGCCGATCTGGACCTCGTCGCCCCCGGTCAGCTGCGCCTCCTCGATGCGCTCCCGGTTGACGTAAGTGCCGTTGAGGCTGCCCACGTCCCGGACGGTGAAGAAGGCGCCCTGGCGGTAGAACTCCGCGTGCCGTCGTGAGACGGTCACGTCGTCGAGGAAGATATCGCTGTCCGGGTGCCTGCCTGCCGTGGTCAGCGCGCCGTCCAGCCGGAACCTGCTGCCCGCGTTGGGACCGCGCATGACCAGGAGCAGCGCGCTCCCCTCCGGCAGGGCGCCGAGCGAGGCGGAATCCGGGAACAGGTCATCGCCGAAATCGGCGTCGTCCGGCCGTACCGGCAACAGCGTCGACGTGGTGTCGCCTAGGCGGGCGCCGAGCCCGGGAACAGCCGACGTGGCCCCGGTCCCGGCCAGCTGGGTGCCGCAGTTCGAGCAGAACCGGGCGCCGTCGGAATTGGGCCGACCGCATCGGGTGCAGTAAATGGGTGGCATCCCTCCGGTCGGCCTCCCCTCGGCTAGCTCATCAAGCGATCCAGCCCACGGTACCTGGGCGGGGGCTCGGCGGTCCATGCGCCACGCGAACAGCCCGCGCCCGCTACGCTTGATCTTGTCTCCGCGACGCTTCCGCCACACCGCCGTCTCACCTCCGCCGTGCACCCGCCGCTCACGGCGGACGATGTCCGCCGGGCGAAATCTTTTCACACCGCAGTGGGCGCGATTCTCTCATATTTGCGAATTTCGCGCGGTTCGAGCGTTTCGCATCATCACGTGAAAGACACAGCTTACCCGGACGCAGCACCTGGATCCGGGTCTCTAGCGACCTGCCTGCTCCACGACCTCGGCCCACTCGTCCATCAGGAGCTGGGCGTCATCGGCATCGTTGCCCTCGGCCCACAGGTGGGTGACGGCCTCGGCCGGGTCTGGCAGCGCGAGGACCCAGCCACGGCCGGGCACGACCACCCGCACTCCGTCCGTGGTGTCGATTTCGTTGCTACCCGCCGCCTCGACGACGGTGCGCATCACGCTGCCCTTGGCCGCCCAGGGCGTCGGGATGGACCTCTTGAGCATGTGCGCGACCGGGATCCTGGCGTCGATCTGGCTGAGCGTCAGCCTGGTCCGCGCGACCAGGCCGAGCAGCCGGACGAAGGCCGCGAGGCCGTCCACCGTCCGGGCGCACTCGGGCACCACGAAACCGCCGCGCCCGTCGGCCGCGAAGATCACGTCCTCGCTGGCCGCCGCGACGGTCAGCGCGTCCATCGACGTCGGCGTCCAGGTCACCTGGACCCCGTGGAACCGGCAGACCTGCTCGGCCACCCGGGTGGTGGTCACCGGCAGGGCCACCCGGCCGGACTTACGCTCGGCCGCCACCAGGTCCAGCACGGCCAGCAGCGCCCGGTCCTCGCTGACCAGCTCGCCCTTCTCGTCCACGAGCTGGATCCGCTCCCCGACCGGATCGAACCTGACGCCGAACGCGGCCCGCGACGACGACACCATCTCGGCCAGGCGCTGCAGGCCTGCCCGCTGCTGGGCCACGGTCTCGGTGGGCGATATCTCGTCAAGACGGCTATTCAAGGTCAGCACCTCCCCAAGGCCGATGGTTCCGAGCAGGCTCGGCAGGACCAGGGACGTGGTGCCGCCCGCACAGTCCGCGACCACCTTCAGGTCGGCTTCGCGCACGCCGCTCATGTCCACGCACCGAAGCAGTTCGTGGGTATACGACTCGACCACCCGGGGCGGGTAGCTGAGCTCGGCGATCTCGCCCGGGAAAGCCCGCCGGAACTCCTGGCGGGAGAAGACGCGCTCCAGCTTGCGCTGGTCGGCCTGGGACAGCTCGGCGCCCCGCTCGTCGAGGAAGATGATGTCGACGGACTGCGGGTCGCCGGGAGTGGTGCGGATGGCGACGCCGCCGCTGTAGTGCTCCCTAGCCGTCTCGAACCTGACCACCGGGAGCGGCTGGGCCTCCAGGTCCACCACGTTGATCGCGCTGGCGTTGAGCGCGCTCTGCACCGCGCGCTTCAGTGTCCGCGCCGCCCGGGACGCGTCCCGGGACGTGGTGACCGTGGAGCCCTTGCGCAGCATGGTGGCGTAGGCGCTGGCCAGCCGCACCGCCAGCTCGGGCGTGACCTCCACGTTGATCAGCCCGGACACGCCCCGCGGGCCGAACAGGGTGCGCTGGCCCCGCGATTCCCAGATCACGCTGTTGTTCACCACCGCGCCGGCCTCGATGGTCTTGAACGGGTAGACCTTCACCTTGGCGGACAGGTAGGCCTCCGGCTCGATGACGCACTCGTCCCCGACGATCGCGCCCTCCTCGATCCTGGCCAGCCGCATGACGTCGGTGTTCTTCCCGATCACGCAGCCGCGCAGGGTGACGCCCTGGCCGATGTAGACGTTATTGTGCACCACCGCGCGGTGCAGGAAGGCGCCTTCCTTGACCACCACGTTGCTGCCGACCACGGTGTACTCGCGCAGGTGCGCGCCGGCTTCGATCTTGGCGTAGTCCCCGATGCACAGCGGGCCGGTGAGGACCGCGTCCGTATCCACCTCGGCGCCCTCGGCGACCCATACACCAGGTGAGACCTCGAACCCGGCGATATCGGTCTGCACCCGGCGGTCCAGCACGTCGGCCTGGGCCTTCAGGTAGCTCTCGTGGGTCCCCACGTCCTCCCAGTAGCCGTCGGAGACGTAGCCGAACAGCGGGGCACCGCGCTTGAGCAGCTTGGGGAAGACGTCGCCGGACCAGTCGACCATCTCACCGGGCGGGACGTCGGCGAGAACCTCCGGCTCCATTACGTACAGCCCCGTGTTGACCGTGTCCGAGAACACCTGGCCCCAGGTCGGCTTCTCCAGGAAGCGCCGGATCCGGCCGTCCTCCTGGGTGATCACGATGCCGAACTCCAGCGGATTGGGCATGCGGGCCAGGCCGACGGTGACCAGCGCGCCCTTCTCCTTGTGGAATTTGACCATCGCGGTCAGGTCCATGTCGGTCAGCGCATCGCCCGAGATGACCAGGAACGGCTCGTCGCGCAGCGCGTCCTCCGCGTTCCTGACGCTGCCCGCGGTCCCTAGCGGCATCTCCTCGGTGGCGTATTGCAGGCTCATCCCGAACTCCTCGCCGTCTCCGAAGTAGTTCCGGACGAGCGCGGCGAGGAACTGGACGGTCACGATGGTCTCGTCGAATCCGTGCCGCTTGAGCAGCCGCAGTACGTGTTCCATGATCGGCCGGTTGGCCACCGGAAGCATGGGTTTGGGCTGGTTAGCGGTCATCGGCCGCAGCCGAGTCCCCTCCCCGCCTGCCATGACGACGGCCTTCAATGGTTTCGCAGCTCCTTTCCCGGGTTTGCGCCCAAGGTATGAACCCCGCTGCTGCTGGCCAAGCTTCGCACCTGGGCCAGGTACAGCATCGCGGCCCACCAGTACAGGACCGTGCCCCAGACCGCGAAAGCCCAGCCTATGACCCGGGCCAGCGTCCCGCCCCAGCCGGGGTGATCGCCGAGGAACAGCAGCGGGAAGGCGTAGAGCAGGCACAAGGTGGCGGTCTTCCCGACCAGGCTGACCTTCAAGGTGCCGAAGCCGACCCGGCGCTTCAGCACGGCCAGCGCCCCGCCCACGACCAGCTCGCGGAGTGCGAGGACGGCGACCAGCCACCACGGGATGATGTCCCGCACCGCGAGCGCGACGATGGTCGCCGCGATGTACAGCCGGTCGGCGGCCGGGTCCAGCACCTCGCCGAGCCGGCTGCCCTGGTTCAGCGCGCGGGCGATCTTGCCGTCCAGCCAGTCGGTGGCGCCCGCCACGATCAGCAGCGCGACCGCCCAGTAGTCGGCGGTAGCGGTCCGGGGCCCGAGCACCAGCCACAGGAAGACCGGGACTCCAGCCAGGCGGGCGGCACTGAGCGCGTTCGGGATCGTCAGGACACGGTCCACGGACCCAGTATCCTCATGTAAGTGACAATGGCGGATACGGGGGCGCCCCCACTGGCCCCCACATATAGCTCCGCGCACCTCCCCGATGCCTCTTCACCGGGACTGCCCGACTCCAAGAGGCCTTACTCCAAGGTACTGGCCGAAGCGGGCAGGCGCCGGGCGTTCGCGGTCATCAGCCACCCGGACGCGGGCAAGTCGACCCTGACCGAGGCTCTGGCCCTGCATGCGTCGGCGATCACCCAGGCGGGCGCGGTGCACGGCAAGGCCGGCCGGCGGGGCGTGACGTCGGACTGGATGGCGATGGAACGCGCCCGCGGGATCTCCATCACCTCCGCGGCGCTCCGCTTCGACTACCGGGACATGGTGCTGAACCTGCTGGATACCCCGGGTCACGCGGACTTCTCCGAGGACACCTACCGGGTCCTGTCCGCGGTGGACGCCGCGGTCATGCTGCTCGACTCGGCCAAGGGGCTTGAGCCGCAGACGCTGAAGCTGTTCGACGTCTGCCGGAGCCGCGGCGTCCCGGTGATCACGTTCGTGAACAAGTGGGACCGCCCGGGCCGGGAGCCGCTGGAACTGCTCGACGAGATCGAGCAGCGGATCGGGCTCCGCCCGGCCCCGGTGAACTGGCCGGTCGGGGTGGCGGGCGACTTCCGTGGGCTGATCGAGCGGGCCAGCGGCGGGTACACCACGTTCACCAGGACCCCGGGCGGGGCCGGGCGCGCCCTGGAGACGCGGCTTGACGCCGCGGCCGGCGCTGAGCGGGACGGCGAGGCCTACGCGGCGGCGCAGGAGGAACTGGCGCTGCTCGATGAGATCTACGGGCCGGGTGTCGACATGGCGTCATTCCTGGCCGGAGTGTCGAGTCCGGTGCTGTTCGGCGCCGCGCTGCCGAACTTCGGCGTCCGGCGCCTGCTCGACGTGGTGACCGAGCTCGCCCCGCCGCCGGATGCGCGGGAGGATGTCAAGGGCGAGCCGCGCCCGGTGGACGCCCCGTTCTCCGGCCTGGTGTTCAAGGTGCAGGCCAACATGGACCCGGCTCACCGGGACCGGATGGCGTTCGTGCGGGTGTGCTCGGGCCGGTTCGATCGCGGCATGGTGCTCACTCACGCGGCCACCGGGCGCCCGTTCGCCA
This sequence comes from uncultured Actinomycetes bacterium, assembly GCA_963742795.1. Taxonomy (GTDB): domain Bacteria; phylum Actinomycetota; class Actinomycetes; order Streptosporangiales; family Streptosporangiaceae; genus Palsa-504. The sequence goes on along the minus strand of CAVUNL010000003.1, from coordinate 32,966 downwards.
CCAAGTATGCTCAGTCGATGTTCGGCCAGGACCGGGAGACCGTCGAGGAAGCCTTCCCTGGCGACGTGATCGGCCTGGTCAACGCGACCGCGCTGCGCCCCGGCGACACGCTGTACGGGGGTGAGGCCCCGGTCGAGTTCCCGCCCATCCCGAGCTTCGCGCCCGAGCACTTCGCGGTGGTGCGCGGAAAGGAAGCGGGCAAGCAGAAGCAGTTCCGGCGCGGGATCGAGCAGCTCGACACCGAGGGCGTCGTCCAGGTGCTGTCCTCCGATCTGCGCGGCGACCAGGCCCCGGTGCTGGCCGCGGTCGGCCCGCTCCAGTACGACGTGGTGCTGCACCGGCTCGAGCACGAGTTCGGCGCCCGCGCGGACCTGGACCACCTGGACTACACGCTGGCCCGGCGTACCGACGCCGAGGGCGCCCGGATCCTGGCCGGGCAGCGCGCCACCGAGGTGCTGACCCGCCGCCATGACGGTGCCCTGCTCGCGCTGTTCAGCGACAAGTGGCGGCTCGGCCAGGTACGACGCGAGCACCCCGACATCCTGCTTGAGCCGCTGATCGCCGCGGAAAGCTGACCCGCCGCACGGGCTAAAGACATGTGGGCCGAACGGACCGTGGTGCCTGCTAGCCCATCCGGCTCGAGTCGATCTGGTCGAGGTCGCCGTTGAACCCGCCGATGCCGTTGGTCACGCCGCCGCCGCCGGACCACTGCCACATGAGCGCGTGGCTGCTGGCGTTGGTCTGGCCGCCGAAGAACTGCGCGCACGGGCCGGACCCGTGGTTCAGGCACCAGCCGTAGGGGGAGGCGCCGGTGTAGTTGGTGGTCTCAGGCTCGTAGGTCCACTCGTAGGTGTTCGGGATCAGTGAGGCGGTCCCGGTGCCGAAGATCGAGGTCCAGACGCTCGCGGTGGAGTAGACGCCCACCTTGTACGAGGAGTGCGCGGTGATGTAGTTGGCGAACCCGTTGAAATCGGCGCGGTCCACAGCCGCCGGGATGCCGCTCTTGGAGATCACTCCGCTGCACGTCGAGGTGTAGACGTTGTTCCAGCCGTTGTCGGCCGCCGGCTTGATACCGGGCAGCTCGACGTCCATCCAGACCACCTTGTAGTCGAAGGGGCCGTTGGCGATGTCGGACAGCGCCCGGGCGGCCTGCTGCGCGCCCCACGTGCTGGCTTCGGCGGTGCTCCCGTTGTAGTGCGGGTCCACGCCGGGCCCACCCATGAACCAGTACGAGCCATCGCCGACGCCCTTGCCATACTTGGTGAAGTTGGTGTGCGCCTGCGCCGCGTTGGTAGCTGAGAAGGCGATGAAGCCGCCCTTACAGCCCTGCCAGTACGCCCAGTTCCCGGTCATGCCGATGTACCCGCCGTAGGCGCCGCCCAGGAACGGCATGCTGTACGGCGCGCCACCGGGCACCGAGACCGGGAAGCTGTCCGTACCCCACCAGAATCCGGGCGGTCCATCGCCGGCCGGGGCCGCGAGGGCCGCGGTCGCCGGGATGAGCAGGATCAGGGCCAGGCAGGCCGTGAGCCCCCCGCGGGCCAGCCACGACCGCTTCATGTCGCCTCCATGTGATCGTTTTGTCATCTCGCGTCCACTTTATGACGGTCCAACCCGGCTTCTGGTTGGCCGGAACGGGCCTGAATTCATGCTGCGCCGCGCACGGCCGACGGACATCCGCCATATAACTCGGATCCCGTTCACGCCCGGCGAGGGACGGGCAGGCCGAGGCCGGGCAGGGCGTCGGGGTCGTGCAGCACGGCGGCGCCCAGCTCGTTGACCCGGACCGCGGAAAGGCCGTCATAGCGGGACAGGCAGCTGAGCTGGTCGGCGCCCCACAGGGCGCGGTAGTCGTCGCGGGCGCCGCGAGGGTCGGTGTAGGCCACGTCGATGAGGCCCAGGGTGGCGGCGTACTCGAAGAGTACGCACAGCGCGTACCTGCCCTCGACCAGGTCCCAGGTCCGCGAGCCGGCGTGGCCGAGTGATCCGAAGTAGGAGTCGACGACGTACAGCCGCCAGAGTGCCCGCAGGCTCCGGGCCGCCACCAGCGGCGGCTGCTGGGCCCGCAGGCTCGCGAGTAGCTTGCCCGCGCCGGTCCATGCCCCGGGTTGCAGCGCGGTCAGGGCCGCGGCCACTGCGGCGCGCCGGGTGATCGCGGAGGTCAGCGTGCCGGGCTTGCGCTGCCCCTTGATGGCCTCGATCCGGGCCAGCTCATCGGTCGAGACGCTGCCCAGCCACCTGGCCCATAGCGCGCCGAGCACCTCGTAGGACGGCCGGGCCAGCGCCGCGCGGCCGCGCGGGGAGAGCTCGAGCCGGGTGCCGGCTGAGACGAGCCAGGCCGCCGACCTGGATCAGCAGCGGCCACGCGAACGCCGCGATGGGCTCGCCGGAGTCATAGAAGTCCCCCGCTACCAGGACATCCTCGACCAGCTTGACGGTCGCGGCGGTCGGCCGCCTGGTGCCGGCGCTGTAGCGTACCTGGCCGTCGGCGGCCAGCTCCAGGACGGAGACGAGGTTGGACAGCGCGTCTGGCGCGGTCCAGCGGGCCAGGACCGGGCCGGCGTCGGCAGCGACCGCCCGTTCTTTAGTGACGCTGGCTATCCCCTCGGCCACCAGGAAACCCTAGCGGCTCGGTGACCAGCCAGATGGTAACCTCGCCGGACAATACCGGAGAAAAGCGAGCCGGAGAGCGCGGGTGGATCGCGGCAGCGGGGTGCGCGTGACGGGAGTGGACGCGTGCCGGGGCGGCTGGGTGGCGACCTCACTCGAGGTATCGCCGGCGGAGACCGGGCCCGCTGTCACGGTCACGGTCGGCGCCTGTCTGGCCGCGCTGCTCGCGCCGGAACGGGACTCGGCGGGCACGGTGGTCGGGATCGACATGCCGCTCGGGCTGCTGGAGACGGGCTGGCGTGAGGCAGACCGGGCCGCCCGCAGCCTGCTCGGTCCCCGGCGCAGCTCCGTCTTCGCCATCCCGCCCCGGGCGGTCTGGGCGGAGACCAGCTACCGGGCCGCGAACCAGCGCTGCCGCGAGCTGACCGGCCAGGGCTTCAGCATCCAGGCGTGGGGCCTGCGGGTCAAGCTGCTCGAGGCCAACCAGTACCGCGGGACCTGCGGACACCGGCTGTACGAGGTGCACCCGGAACTGGCGTTCGGCGCGCTGGCCGGAGTGCCGCTGGCGGCCAGCAAGCACACCGGTGCCGGGCGTGACCTGCGGCGTGAGCTACTGGTCCGGGCGGGAATAGAGATCCCGGGCGGTCATCCCGCCGCGCTCCTGGGCGACATCCTGGACGCGGCCGCCGTGGCCTGGAGCGCCCGGCGCATCGCGGCGGGCCAGGCGGTTACCATCCCGTCCGTCCCCCAGTACGACGGCCAGGGCCGGGAGATCTCGATCCGCTACTGAGCCTGGGCGCCAGGAGTCTATTACGCTCTGTCTCATAGCGGCGTGCTGCGCGCTGCACCCGCGATGCTGCCTTGGAGGGAGACGGGACCAGTGAGCATCCCGGCGGTGCACGAGTATGGCCCTTACACCCTTTATGACCTTGATGCGCTGCCCGAAGACGGAAAGCGCTTCGAACTCGGCGATGGGTGGTTGACGGAGTTGTCCCCGAGCCCCTGGCACGACCATGCGGCAGATCGTCTCAAGGACATCCTGAAGCAGGCGGCGAGCCGGGCCGGAGCCGAGGTATACGTTGCGGGCGGCCCGAACGACATCAGCACCCCAGCGGGCGTACGCAAGCCTGATGCGTTCGTCGTGCCCCGCGACGTGGCCCGCGCTGCTATCGAAGGAAAGGTGAGGACGTACTACGCGTCCGATCTGCTGCTGGTCGCCGAGGTGATCTCGCCGCGGAGCGGCAGCGAACAGGTGGATCGGGTGCGGAAGGTAGGCGAATACGCCAAGGCTGGGATCTCGTGGTACTGGATCGTGGATCTCGAGCCCGAGCCGAAGGTTACCGTCCTGGCGCTCCGCGACGGCGCTTACGCCCTGGAAGCCGAGATACGGGCGGGACACCTGCTGACGGTAAGCCAGCCGTTCAAGATCAGTTTCGATCCCGGCTCGCTCACCGAACTGGATTGACAGATCGTGGGCTGTCCCGGGTCCTCCCGCTAGGTCAGCCGATGAGCGGTAGCCGGCTGTCGTCGGCGGGAGCCCGGCCCGACGCGGCCAGGACCCATTCCAGGTCGTCCGACAGGGCCGCGGGCCGGCGCCCGGTCGTCCGGCGGGTCAGCAGGTCATCGAGGATGGCGGCGGTCACGGCGATGCCGTCGGCGGTCGCGAAGTACGGTGATCCGAGCGCCTGAGCCAGGTCGATGCCGTGGACCACGGCCTCGACAATGCGGCTGGCCACGAACTCATCGACCCGCATGGGCGCGAAGTAGCCGGGCCCGACCAGGCTGGCCGGGACGGCCCGGGCCTCGGACACGGTCTTGGCGAAGGTCTCGGCTAGCACCCCGGGCATGTCGGCGGGCGTCTTGCCCTCGACCATGGTGTAGGCGTAGGAGTACACCACCGGACCGGTCTCCGAGCGCGGGTTGATGAAGAAGCTGGTCCGGTCGCGGCCCGGCTCGATCCCCTCGGGCTCGGCGATCAGCATCCGGGTCAGCCCGATGGAGATGTCGAAGTGACCGGCCAGTTCGAACACCGTCCACTTGGGCAGGTCGGGGTCGACCGGCACTAGAAGCGTCGAGCGCTGCCACTGATCGGGCGTAAGGGCGCCGAACACGTCTGCCACCGCGGTCAGCTCGGCCTCCAGGATGCTGATCACGGACTCGTACGACGCCATCGCTTACCTCCTGCGGCTCAGGGGCGGACCGGCCGGTCCAGTCAGGAGCCTAGTCCGCGGTTCCGCGGCAGGTAAGGCTGCGACGCACAGCGCGGTGAGCACGATCTCGGCGAGCTCAGCGCGGCCCGGGCCGAGGGCCGGGCGCGGACGCCAGCCGCTGGTGTAGAGCGCGCGGGCGCGGGGTTCGGCGGTCCGCAGCGAGGCGGGGAGCTCGGTCATGCTCAGGTAGCCGCCGGCGACGGCGCGGATGCCCGGGTCGGCCTCGGCCGCGGCCAGGATGAGGTCGGACGGCAGCGGTCGGCTCAGGTCGACGCCCTCCCCCGCCCACCGCCGCTGGATCGCGTCGTCCATCTGGACGTGGTCGTCGACCCAGGGCTTGATGTGCTCGGTGCACCAGGCATCGAAGCTCTCTCCGAGCGCGCCCGTGTCGGTGCCGTGCTCGTCGGTGAGCCGCAGCAACTGCTGGGCCTGTAGCAGGGTGGTCGCCACGCCGCGGCCGAAGGTCGGCGTGGTGGTGGCCACCGCGTCGCCGGCGAAGACCAGCCCCGGCCGGGCGAGCCGGCCGTCGGCCCCAGTCTGGCCGCGGTACGCGTTGAGCAGCGGGCCGCCGGGCAGCACGGGCGTGACCGGCCGCGCCCGGTCCGGGTCGGTCCAGTCGGCCAGGCCCGGGATGGCCCGGCACGCGGCGGTGAACGCGGCCTCGTGCCGGAGCTGGGCCAGGACCGGGTCGGCGATGGGACGGGCCAGCAGGACGGAGAAGATGCCGTGCTCGTGCACGAAGACCAGGGCTTGGTAGCCGTCGAGTTCGGCTTGCCACGCGATCGGGTTCACCAGCGGTCCCGGTTCGACACCGGGCAGCAGCTGGTACTGCCGGTCGACATAGGCAATGCCGCACGGCCCTCCGCTGGTCACCTCGGGGCGCAGCGACCGGGTCGCGCGCCCGGCCCGGCCCGAGGCGTCGATGACCAGGTCGGCCGGCAGGATCGCCCCGTCGACCCGGATGCCGCCGGCCCGCCCGCGCCGGCTCGTCACGTCCTCGACGTGCCCGCGCCGGACCTCGAACCCCGGTACGGTCAGGGCCGCCGCCCGCAGCGCGCGCTCGAACGTCATCCGGCGGGACCGCATGCCCGCGGGCATCTCCCGGCCGTCGGGCAGCCGGAGCTGGACCGGTTCCGCGCCGGCCGCCAGCCACTGCCGCAGTGCCTCTGGCAGTTCCTGCTCCAGCGCCTGCACGACCTGAGGCCGGAACGCGTGCGCGTGGTGGAACTGCATGACTCCGCGCCGCGGCCAGGTACTGTCCGCAGCGGGCCCCGGGTCGCGCTCGACGGCGGTCACCCGGTGCCCTCGCCGGGCCAGGCCCGCCCCGATGAACAGCCCGGCCGGGCCCGCGCCGATGATTGCTACGCGCATCACGACCACCCACTTTTTGATACACTGACAATGTGATTACTGCACCTATAGTGCATCGAATTCGCGGGAAGGTCAAGGACGGGCCGCGATGAGCGAGCCGACCAAGCGGTACGCCTCCGAGGTACGTGACGAGCAGGCCCGGCGCACCCGGCGAGCGATCGTCACCGCGGCTCACGACCTGTTCCTGACTCAGGGCTATGCCGCTACGACGATCGACGGGATCGCAGCGGCCGCGCACGTCAGCCGGCGCACCGTCTTCAACTCGGCGGGCGGCAAGGCAGCCCTGCTCAAGCTGGCCCTGGACTGGGCCGTCGCCGGCGACGACGAGCCGATCGCCATGGCTGACCGCCCGGCAGTCAAGGCCATCCAGGCCGAGCCCGACCCGCGCAAGGCGCTCATGCTCTGGGTGCAGACCGTGGCCGAGGTCGCCGCGCGCATCGCACCGATCGGCGAGGTGCTCATCGCCGCGGCCGACGTCGACCCGGCCGCCGCGGAACTGCTCGCCGAGGCGGCCCTCAACCGGCTGTTCGGCGCGACCGCGTTTATCCGATACCTCGCGTCCCTGGGCGGGCTGGCCGCCGGAATGACCGAGCAACGCGCCGCCGACCTCTGCTGGGCGCTCATGGACGGCCACCTCTACCGGCTCCTGGTCGTCCAGCGCGGCTGGAGCGCTACGGAGTTCACCCGGTGGCTGTCCGACAGCCTCGCGGCGACACTGCTGCGGACCTGAACAGGCTGCAACCGCGTGCGCGGGCGGCGCGTCTAAGAGGCCAGACAGCGGGGAGGGTAATCATGAACCGGTGGCGAACCTGCGCTTGCGTGCTGGGCGCGCTGTTGCTGACCGGGTGCACCGCGGCCGGCGCGGCGGAGCACGCGGCCAGCCAGGGGACCAGCCATCCGCCGGCCCGGGCGACGGGTCACCTGACCGGCAAGCTGTTCATCGAGGGCGGCCCGATCGGTCCCGGCGGCAAGCAGCCCGGTGAGCGGCCGATTCCGGGCACGGTGACCCTCACCGCGGGCGGACACCGGCCGGTCACGATCAAGGTCGGGAACTCGGGGAGGTTTTCGGCCTGGCTGCCTTCCGGCCGGTACCGGGTCGTCTGGCGTTCGCCGGCCATCATTACCGTCACGGACTCGGGCCACGAGGAGCAGACCTCCTCACCGGCGCCGTCCGTGACCATTAGCGCCCGGCACGCTGCGACGGTCACGCTCGTCGCCATCGTTCCCTGAGCCTCGGGCTTAACCGGCGCCGGCCAGCGCGTCGGCCAGTCCGGCCAGGCCGATCGGGCCGAGACTCAGCGCGGCGGTGTGCCAGCGTTTGAGGTCGAAACCGGGTCGCCGCATCGCATCGGCCCGGGCCGCCAGCCAGGCCCGCTCACCGAGCTTGTACGAGATGGCCTGGGCCGGCCAGCCGAAGTAGCGGATCACCTCGGCCTGGATCCGGTGTGGCTCGCCGCGGCCCGACTGGCCCAGCACCTCGCACGACTTGTCGAAGGTCCACCGGGAGCCGTCCGGCAGCGGCAGGTCCAGGTGGACGCCGATGTCGATGACCACCCGCGCGGCGCGTAGCGCCGATCCGCCGAGCATGCCCAGTCGCGTGCCCGGCTCGGTGAACCAGCCCAGTTCGTCGGCGAGGCGCTCGGCGTACAAGGCCCAGCCCTCCCCGTGCCCGCTGACGAAGTTGGTCTTCGCGAACCGGGACAGCCGGTCCCCGGCGGTCGTGGCCGCGCCGACCTGCAGGTGGTGCCCGGGCACGCCCTCGTGGAAGACGGTGGACAGCTCGGACCAGGTCTCGAACCGGCCTTGGGGATCCCGTCCGCCCAGCGGCCACCAGGTTCGCCCGGGCCGGGTCAGGTCTTCGTTGGGCCCGGTGTAGTAGGCGGCTCCGGAGGTCGAACCGCGGGCCAGGACCACCTCGATCCGGCGCAGCGGAGCGGGGATGTCGAAATGCACCCCGTCAAGCTGCTCGATGGCCCAGTCGTGCCGGTCCTGCAGCCAGGCCAGGTACGCGTCGTCCGAGATAACGTACTCGGACTCGTTAAGGATGGCGGTTGCTTCGTCCAGGCTGGCGCCGGGCCGGACAGCGTTCGCCTCCGCGGTCATCTCGGCCTCGATCCGGGCCAGCTCGGCCCAGCCCCACTCGTAGGCCTCCTTGAGGTCGATGTCCGCGCCCAGGTTGAGCCGGGCCGCGACCGTGTACCGCTCGATGCCGACGGCGTCCACGTCGGTCGCCCGCGGCGCGTAGTCCTCGCGCAGGTAGCGTGCGACGTCCGTGTACCCCCGGTAGGCCTGTGCGACGGCCGCCGCGAGCTCGGCCGCGAGCGGGCCGTCGCCGTAGGAGGCGACCAGGGCGTCGTGGCTTCCGACGCAGTGATCGGCGGCCACCGCGGCCTGTACCGCTTGCCTGCGCGCCGCGGTCAGGCCCTGAGCTAGCCCGGCGTCCAGGCTGGCCCGCCAGCTGGCGAACATGACCGGGACCGCGGCCAGGCGCGCCGCGATGTTCCGCCACGCGTCGTCGCCATCGCGCGGCAGCAGGTCCACGCTGTCCCGGACCGCACTGATCAGCCCGATCGGGGCCCGTACCAGCCGCAGCGGTTCGTTCAGCTGGTGCCAGGCCAGCTGGGCCTCGAGCCGCTCGCGGAGGAACCCGGCGGCCAGCCAGTCGGCCGCCGAGGTCACGCTCATCGGGTGGAGCGCGGCCAGCGTGGCCGTCATGAGCTCGGCCCGGGCGGCGTAGCCATCCGGGCCGTAGTCCGTGGCCGAGCCGAAGACGCCCCTGATACCCAGCATCCCCGCCGACACCGGGTCCAGCGCCGCCCACCGCGTCACATAGTCATCACAGAGCTCGAATACCGCAGTCATCCCGCTACCCTATGGCACCGACGGCGGGCTCCTCTAGGACGAATCAGAGATGGAACCGGCTCCCGGTGACCTTCTCCGCGATGCCGCTGCGATCCAGGTACGGAGTGATCCCGCCGAGGTGGAAGGGCCAGCCGGCGCCGAGGATCAGGCACAGGTCGATGTCCTCCGGAGCGGCGACCGCGCCCTCGTCGAGGATCAGCCTGATCTCCTCGGCCAGCGCCTCGAGCGCCCGCTCGCGCACCTGCTCGGGGGTGGACGGGCGGTCGCCGCCGGCCAGAATGGCCGCCACCGCGGGCACCACCGAGAAGTCGGGCCCGTAGACCGCCGTCTGACCCGCCGCGACCAGGGCGCGCAGCTTCGGCGACACGCCGAACCGGTCGGGATAGGCCGCGTGCAGCGTCTCGCCCACGTGCAGCGCCACGGCCGGGCCGACCAGCTGGAGCAGCAGGAACGGAGTCGTGGGCAGGCCCAGCGGGTCCGGAGCGTGCTCGGCCACCTCGAACCGGGTGCCCTCGTCCACCGTGGCCAGGACCTCGCCCAGGAACCTGGTCAGCAGGCGGTTGACCACGAACGCGGGCGAGTCCTTGACCAGCACGCAGTTCTTCTTCAGCGTCTTGCCCACGGCCAGCGCGGTCGCCAGCGCCGCCTCGTCGGTGGCAGCGCCGCGGATCACCTCGACCAGCGGCATCATGGCCACCGGGTTGAAGAAGTGAAACCCGACCACCCGCTCGGGGTGGGCCAGCCCGGCCGCCATCTCGCTCACCGAGAGCGAGGAGGTGTTGGTGGCGAGCACGCAGTCCGGCCGGACCACCGCCTCGACCTCGGCGAACACCTTCTGCTTGACCGCGATCTCCTCGAACACCGCCTCGATCACGAAGTCGGCGTCGGCAAAGGCGTCCTTGGTCAGCGACCCGGTCACCAGGCTGGTGAGCCGGGCCGCCGTGTCGGCGCTGATCCGGCCGCGGCTGGCCAGCTTGGCGATCTCGCCGTGCACGTGACCGACCCCGGCCTCCAGCCGGCCCTGGTCCAGGTCAGTCAGCACCACCGGCATCTCCAGCCGCCGGGCGAACAGCAGCGCGATCTGCGCGGCCATCAGGCCCGCGCCCACCACGCCGACCTTGGTCACCGGCCGGGCCAGCGACACGTCCGGCGCTCCCGCCGCGCGCCGCGCCCGCTTCTGGGTCAGGTCAAACGCGTACAGGCTGGCCTGCAGCTCGTCGCTGAGCAGCACGTCGGCCAGCCCCTCGTCCTCGGCGGCGAAGCCCTCGTCCCGGGTCCGGTCACGGGCCGCGGCCACCAGCTCGATGGCCCGGTAGGGCGCCGGAGCGGCCCCGTGCAGCTTGCCGTCCGCGAAGAACCTGGCCCCGGCGGCCGCGGCGGCCCAGTCCTCCTCCGGGATCGCCCGGGGCACCGGAACCGATCCATTCAGGACGCGGGCCGCCCAGCGGAGCGAGGAGGCCAGGAAGTCGGCGGGCTCGAACAGGGCGTCGGCGAGGCCGAGCGAGAAGGCCTCGGGCCCGGCCACCATGCGGTTCTGGCTGAGCGGGTTCTCGATGATGAGCTTGAGCGCCTTGGCCGGGCCGATCAGCCGCGGCAGCAGGTAGGTGCCGCCCCAGCCGGGCAGCAGGCCCAGGAAGCACTCGGGGAACGCGACCGCGGTGACGCCCGAGGAGATCGTCCGGAACGAGCAGTGCAGCGCGAGCTCCAGGCCGCCGCCCAGGGCCGCGCCGTTGACGAACGCGAACGAAGGCACGCTCAGCTCGCCGAACCGTCGGAACACCTCGTGCCCCAGCCGCCCCACGGCCAGCGCCTCGTCGCGGGCGCGGATCACCGCGGCCACGCCCAGGTCCGCGCCGGCCGCGAAGATAAACGGCTTGCCGGTCACGCCCACCGCGACGATGTCGGTCCGGGCGGCCACCGCATCGAGCGCGTCGCGCAGCGCCAGCAGGCCCGCGGGGCCGAAGGTGTTCGGCCGGGTGTGGTCGTGCCCGTTGTCCAAGGTGATCAGGGCCATGGTCCCAGCCCCGCCCGGCAGCTGCACGTCGCGGACCAGCGCCCGGGTCACCACCTCGTCCGGGAACAGCGAGGTGAGGAGCGAGTCGTCACCGATGTCAGGCATTGAGGTTCTCCCACAGGACGGTGCCGCCCATGCCCAGCCCGACGCACATCGTGGTCAGGCCGAAGCGGACGCTCGGATTCTCGGCGAACTGGCGGGCGAGCTGGATCATCAGCCGGACGCCGGAGCTGGCTAGCGGGTGGCCCAGCGCGATCGCGCCGCCCCACGGGTTCACCCGCGGGTCGGCGTCGTCGATCTTGAAGTGGTCGAGAAAGGCCAGGACCTGGACCGCGAACGCCTCGTTGATCTCGATCAGGCCGATGTCGTCGATGGTCAGGTCGTTACGGGCCAGCACGGTCTCGGTCGCGGGCACCGGCCCGATGCCCATCACCTCGGGGTCCACTCCGGCGTAGCTGAAGTCGATGAGCCGCATCCGGGCGTCCAGGCCCAGCTCGGCGGCCACGTCCTGGGCCGCGATAACGCAGCCGGTAGCGCCGTCGTTCAGCCCGGCGGAGTTCCCCGCGGTGACCCGCCCGTGCGGCCGGAACGGCGTCTTGAGCCCGGCCAGCGCCTCGAGCGTGGTGTCCGGACGGGGCGGCTCGTCGGCGGTGGCCAGCCCCCAGCCAAGCTCCGCGCTGCGGATCGCGACCGGCACCAGGTCGGGCTGGATCTTGCCTGCGGCGTAGGCCGCGGCCACCTTACGCTGGCTGCCCAGCGCGTACGCGTCGGACCGGCCGCGGGTGATCGCACCGAACCGGTCGTGCAGGTTCTCCGCGGTCGAGCCCATCACCAGCGCGGACGGGTCGACCAGGCGCTCGGAGATGAACCGCGGGTTCGGGTCGACCCCGGACCCCATCGGATGATGGCCCATGTGCTCCACGCCGCCCGCGATCGCGGTGTCGGTGGCGCCGAACGCGATCGATCCGGCCGCCGTGGTCACGGCGGTCATCGCGCCCGCGCACATCCGGTCGATGGCGTAGCCCGGCACGGACTTCGGCAGCCCGGCCAGGACGGCGGCGCTGCGGCCGATGGTCAGTCCCTGGTCGCCGGTCTGGGTGGTCGCGGCGATGGCCACGTCACCGATCCGCTCCGGCGGCAGCGCGGGGTTGCGCCGCAGCAGTTCCCGGATCACGCTGACGACCATGTCGTCGGCCCTGGTCTCGGCGTACAGGCCGTTCGGCCCGGCCTTCCCGAACGGCGTCCGGACGCCGTCTACGAACACCACATCGCGTGCGATTCGGGGCACGTCACCCTCCCGGGAACGAAATGCTACTCGCCAGTAACAACACTAGGCCATGGCCCGAGTGTTCCGGCGCCTGGGTGGGTAACCCGGTGAAACCCGGGGCTCCATCCGGCCGCTACGGCTGCCGGCCGAGGTAGGCGATCAGCTGGTCGCCCGGGCACGCCTGCGCCGGGACGTGCACCGGGGCGCCGAACAGGCCCTCGCGCCCGGTGACCAGCAGCGGAGACAGCCGCAGCATCCTGGTGGCCAGCGCGGGCGGGATCGGGCTGCCGTGGCCGCGCGCCGCGCGGACGTCCCAGCCGTGCACGGCGATCTCGACGGCGCCGGTGCAGGTCACCAGCCCGGCGGGCAGCGGTAGGCCGCCGACCAGGACGAACTGGTCGGGGCCGTGGTGGGCGTAGCACGCGAACAGCAGGTTCGAGGCCCGGTCGCGCAGCATCTCGACCGGGTCGCCGTCATCGGGTTCCGGCGTCGCGGGGTCGTCGGCCTCCAGGTCGAGGTGCCCGGTGCGCAGGACCGCTTCCAGGTCGGCCATAGACGCGGCCAGGTGCGCGAGCAGCGCCTCCAGATCCCAGTCCGTACACGGCGTGCGCAGCGCCATCTCCCCCGGCGTGACCTGCACGCACGCGGCCAGCGCGTAACTGATCGCGCTGGCCAGGAGCGTGACCGCACCCGACGGAGCGCACCCGGCGCCGGCCTGTCCTGCCATGTGTCCTCCCGCGGCCCGCCGCCGCCTAACCGTATAGACCGGCCGGCGGCCCGTTTCTCACCGGTAGCGGAGCCGATTTCCCGGGCCTGGCAGCGGATCAGCGGCCCTTGCGCAGGAAGGCGCGGAGCCGGTCCAGGGGCCAGGTGTTGATCACGTCGTCGGGGGTGAGCCAGCCGCGTTGCGCGGTGCCCACGCCGTACGGCAGGTTGCCCTGGTCGGCCACCGAGTGCGCGTCGCTATCGATGGCGAACACCACGCCCGCGTCCCGGGCCGCGCGGATGTGGTCCGAGGGCAGGTCGAGGCGCTGCGGCGAGGCGTTGATCTCCAGCGCCGTGCCGGTACGGGCACAGGCCCGGAACAGTTCCCCGAAGTCCACGTCGACCGGTGGTCTTCGCCCGATCCGCCGGGTGAGCGGGTGCCCGATGATGTTGACCCGCGGGTTCTCGCACGCGGTGACGAAACGCCGGGTCATCTCGGCCCGTGGCTGGTCGAAGTTGGAGTGCACCGAGGCCACGCACAGGTCGAACCCGGCCAGGAAGTCTTCGTCCCAGTCCACCGAGCCGTCCGGCGCGATGTTGAGCTCGGTGCCGTGCAGGAGTTCCAGCGGCGCGTCCAGGGCCCGCACCTGCTCGCGCTGGGCCAGCATCTTCTCGTCGGTCATCCGCTGGAAGAACAGGTTCGGCGCGTGGTCGGTGATCGCGTAGTACTCGTAATCCTTCCGGCCCGCCGCGGCCACCATATCCTCCAGGCTGGCCACCCCGTCGGTCAGGTTGGTGTGCGTGTGCAGGTCCCCGCGAAGATCATTTTCCCGAACGAGCCGTGGTAGCTCGCCCCGGGCCGCGACCTCCACCTCGCCGTGGTCTTCGCGCATCGCGGGCGGGATCCAGGCCAGGCCCAGCCGCCCGTAGACCTCTTCCTCGGTACGCGAGACGATCAGCTCACCCGTCCCGACATCGAATAGTCCATATTCGGATAGTTTGAGCTTCTTGCGGACCGCGATCTGCCGGACGGCCACGTTGTGCGCCTGCGAGCCGGTGAAGTACTGCAGCGCCGCGCCCCACGCGTCGAGTTGCACCACGCGCAGGTCCACCTGCAGGCCGTCCGCGGTCCGGATGGAGGTCTTGGTGGGACCGCTGGCGATGACCTGCTGTCCGGCCGAGAACGCCGCCATCAGCGGGGCTGAGTCGTCCGCGGCGGCCAGGATGTCGACGTCGCCGATGGTCTCGCGCCAGCGCCGCAGCGAACCCGCGTAGGAACAGCGCTGGCAGCCGGGCACGGCGGACAGGGCCGCCACCATGGTGGTCGCGGTGTGCAGGGCCACGTCGAGCAGGACCCGCTCACGGCCCTGCCGGTAGACCTCGATGCCGTCGGCGATGCGCTCTTCGCTGCGCGCGCCGAACCCGGCCAGCCCTTCCAGCCGGCCTGCCTTGACCGCGGCGGCGAGTTCGTCCACCGACTGTATGCCCAGGTCATGGTTGAGCTGCAGCGCGCGCTTGGGGCCCAGCCCGGGCACCCGGGTCAGCTCGAGCACCCCGGCCGGGATCTTGGCCCGCAGCTCGTCCAGGGCGGCGATGCGCCCGGTGGCCAGGTACTCGGCGATCTTGGCCGCGATCGAGCCCCCCACGCCGGGGATGGCGCGCAGGCCCTTGGGGTCGAGCCGGCTGATGTCCTCGCCATAGCCGCGCACCGACCGGGCCGCCTTCTCGTAGTTCCGGGCCCGGAACACGTCACCGCCGGTGATCTGGGTCAGCTCGGCGTACTCCCGGAGCAGCCCCGCGACTTCTTCGTTGAGCCAGGCCACGGCACCACTGTAATTCCGGGCCTCCATGGCTGGCGGCCTGAGCGGCGCGATTGCTCCGCTGGCGCGCGGGTGGACCGGTTGTCAGGGCGGGTTCGGCTAGCGGACGATGTACGCGTGCAAGCTGACGGGTTGCCGCGCCCACAGACCGGAAGCCCGGCGTTCGAGTTCCGCATCCTCGGGCCGGTGCAGGCGGTCCGAGATGGCCGGGAGCTAGCGCTGGGCGGTCCGAAACGGCGTGCGGTTCTCGCCCTCCTGCTGGTTGCGGAGGGACAGGTGGTCCCGGCAGAGCGGCTGGCCGAGGATCTGTGGGGAGCCTCACCGGCGATTCCTGGGCGGAGGCGGCCATCCTCGGCCCGTTGTCCGTGCTGTACAGCTACGTCGGCCGTTTCGCCGATGCCAGGGTGGCCCTTACGCGGAGCCGGTCCATACTCGCCCGGTCTGGAGCGCGAATCGACTGGGCCAGGCGTGCGATCCAGGGCGGCCTGATCGAGCTGATCGCGGGTGATCCCGTCGCGGCCGAGCAGGCCATGACACCCGGGTATGACGCGCTTCGCGTCATGGGCGAACGCGGCTGGCGTGCGAGCCTCGCCACGCTCCTGGCCGAGGCCGTCTACGCACAAGGGCGACTCGACCAGGCGCTCCGGCTGACCGAGGAAGCCGAGGAATGCGCCGGAGCCGACGACTTCGACGCCCAGGCCCGGTGGCCGTCGCGTCATCATGGCTGTGTCCTTCGCTTCTGGCGGCCGCCGATCGGCCGCGCAGAATCAGAAGAACCCGGCGCCGTTGCAATCTGGCTGCCGTCTTGTTGACGGCGCATGCAACACGCCCGGCAGGGACATCGCGGTCGCGCAGCCCAGGCTCGGGCCGGGGCAGGCTAAGCGTGACAGGTGAGCGGACGGCCGCCGTTGTAAGCCACCATGTCGCCCAAGGCCTGGGCGAGGTCGGCGGGGGCGCCGCGCTCGGCCCCGTCCCGCTCGAGGTAGGCCCGGTGCAGGTTTCCCACGATTCGTTCGGCATCAAGAAGGTCTTTGAACTCGCCCAGGTCAACCTGGCGTGCGGCCTGCAGCGGAGTCAGGCCTGCCGCCTTGGCCTCAGCCGCGGTGTGCTGCACGAAGCGCAGGTAGGCCAGCACGTCGTCGATGACCTCGGGGCCGCAGACCGGGCCGTGGCCGGGCACCAGGGTCCGGGCGCCCAGCGGGCGCAGCACGGTCTCAAGCACCTCGATCCAGCCGCTGACCGAGCCCATCAGCGCGAACGGGGTGCCGCCGTTGAACAGCAGGTCGCCGGCGAAGACCACGGACCGTTCGGGGATATGGACGATCGAGTCGTTGGTGGTGTGCGCCGGAGTGCCCACGTAGCGGACCTCGCAGCGCAGGTCACCGGACCACAGCGTGACGCCGTCGGTGTAGGTCAGGAACGGCGGGGCCGGCTCCAGCGGCCCCCAGTCCACGTCGGTCCACACGCCGGCTGGCGGCGGCGCGGGCGTGCCGAGGATCGCCTCCCGGCAGCGTTCGTGCCCGACGATGGTCGCCCCGCCGAACAGGTAGTTGCCGTGCGTGTGGTCGCCGTGGTGGTGGGTGTTGACCAGCGTGCGGACCGGCTTGCGGGTAACGGTGGCGATCGCGTCCAGGTAGGCGCGGGTGCGCCGCTCGGTGGACGTGGCGTCGACGCTGATCACGCCGTCGCGGCTGGCCAGGAAACCCGTGTTGTTGAGCCACCAGCTGCCGTCAGGCTGCAGGTAGGCGTAGATCCCCTCGCTGACCTGCTGGATCTCGCCCAGGCTCATCGTCGTGGTCCTTCCTGGCCGCAGGCAGCAGCAGCGAGATGGCCAGGAGCACCGCGAATATGCCCAGCCCGGCCAGGATGAAGGCGTTGCCGGTGATGAGGTTCAGCCCGTGCCAGTTGTACTCGGGGAACCAGGACTTGTCGCCGTACCACTGGTACCAGTAGGGCTGAGTGTTCTTCGGGATCCAGAGCAGGCCGAGCGAGTCCTCGCCGAGGTTGGGCGGGCGGACACCGAACCAGCGGGTCGGCCAGGCCCCGAACCAGGCCACGATGGCCACGGCCAGCAGCCCGCACGCGGTCGCCGTGCGCCGGGCGCCCCGGCGCCAGGCCTGGACCGCGTAGTGCGCGGCCACGATCACGCCCGGCACGATCCACACCCAGTGGTGATCCCAGCTGACCGGCGAGATCAGCAGCCCGGTCAGGGCGGCCATGAGCAGGCCCAGCATGGCGTGACCCTTGCGGTCGAGCAGCCCCGCGCCGATCACCCCGGCCGCGGCGACCAGCACGGCGATCACGATCCAGGCGGCGTGGCCGGCGTTGATGCTGCCGGCCAGCCTGGTGATCAGGCCGTCGAGCGACTGGTTGCCCGCCCAGCCGAGGAACCCGGTCCGCCCGCCCTGGGCGAACAGGCCGCCGAACCACCACTTGTTCGAGTCGCCGGGCAGGATGACGAAGCCGAGCAGCACGCTGAACACGAACCCGGCCAGGACCAACGCCGCCTGGCGGAACTTCCTGGCCACCAGCAGGTACGGGATGAAGACCAGCGGGGTCAGCTTGATGCCGGCCGCGATGCCGGTGCCGAAGCCCTTCCACCAGCGGCTCCTGGCCGTGTCGGGCTGGCACAGGTCCCACATGATCAGGGCCAGGAGGACCAGGTTGATCTGGCCCAGGTAGATGGTCCGCAGCACCGGCTCGGTCCACAGCACGACCGCCGTGCCCAGCAGGGTCGCGCCGGCCCGGATCACGAGCCGGCGGTAGCCGAGGCCGCCGAGGGTGAACCACACCACCGCCAGCAGCGAGACCAGGTTGACCGCAACGGACAGCTTCAGGGACAGCTGGTACGGGACGAACGAGACGAGCGCGAACGCCAGGCTCGCGAACGGGGTGTAGGTGAAGGGCAGGTGGAGCTTGCCGTATCCGACCCAGTCGTACAGCGGCGAGGCCAGGTGCGGGTCGTAGTAGGGCCTGATGTGTCGGACAATGAGCCCGCCGGACCGGTACACAGCGAAGTCGACCGGGTCCAGCGTGTAGCCCTTCGCGTGGCCGACCATGTAGATCACATAGCTGCCGAGGGCCACCCCGAACGCGATCAGGCCGGCCAGCAGCAGCCAGCGGCCGCGCGCGTGGGCGGGCCGGGCCGGGGACTGCGGGCGGGTGAGGACCGATCTCACCTGGCCAACCTTAGCCGCTCCGCGGAGCGAGCCTGGCGCCGGTTAGGATTTCATGAATGTCGGAGACACACACCACCGCGCGGGCGACGGGGCAGGCTCAGGCGAGCCGACTGGTCCGGCTGCGGCTGTCCAGCCTCGGTACCGTGATCATGCTCATCGTGCAGTTCATCCTGGGCATCATCTACAACCTGTACGGGACGGCGCCGACGTCGACCAAGTCCGTCGGCCTGTTCTCCAGCCCGGACCTGGCGCTGCACGTGATTCTGGGCATCCTGCTGTTCATCGCCGCGCTAGGCCAGCTGATCCGGGCCATCGCCGTGCGGCACCCGCTGTCGATCTGGCTGTCGGCGGTCGGGCTGCTGGCCATCCTGGGCGCGGGCTTCGCCGGGCTCGGCTTCGCCGGCAGCGGCGCCAGCAGCGCGTCCCTGGGCATGTCGCTGGCCTTCGCGACCGCGCTGGCCTGTTACGTGGTCCTGGTCTTCGCGCTGCCCTCGTCGGCGTCGGCGGCGGCATCGTCGTCGGCGGCGTCATCGGCGTCGTCGGCTGGCTCGACTACGTGATGTAGTAGCCCGCCGTCGACCGGCTCCGGCCCGAGTGGCATAGTGGGCACATGAGCGGAGCGGCCCAGCTGGTTACCTCCGGCCCGCTGATCCTGGCCCTGCCCGTGGCGGCCGCGGCCGGAGCGGTGACCTTCCTCTCGCCGTGCTGCCTGCCGCTGGTGCCCGGCTACCTGTCGTTCGTCACCGGCATGGCCGGCGTCTCGGGCTCAGCGCCAGCTCAGGCGGTGGCCCAGCCGGCCGTCGCGGCCGAGGGCGGCCCGGGACCGGGCGTGGCGGTGGCCACGCGGCCCGTCGCTCCCGCCGTGCCCGCGGTTGGCGTGCCCCGGGCCCGGGTGGTGGCCGGGACGGCGCTGTTCGTGCTGGGGTTCTCGGTGGTGTTCGTCGCCTACGGGGCGGCGCTGGGCGGGCTCGGGCACCTGCTCACCGGGCACGCGCAGCTGCTGACGCGGATCCTGGGCGGGCTGACCATCCTGCTCGGGCTGCTGTTCGCCGGGGTGTTCGACCGGTTCTCGTTCGCGGGCCGGATCGTGCGCCCGTCTGCCCGCCCGAAGGCGGGCCTGGCCGGCGCGCCGCTGCTCGGCGTGATGTTCGGGCTCGGCTGGACGCCGTGCATCGGGCCCACGCTCACCGCCGTGCTGGCTCTGTCGGCCTCCAGCGGGACCGTGTCGCGGGGCGCGCTGCTGGCCTTCGTCTACGCCCTGGGACTGGGCATCCCGTTCTTGCTCGTGTCGTTCGGCTTCCAGCTGGCGATGCGGGCGTCCGCCTTCGCTAGGCGGCGGGCTCGCCTGGTGACCAGGATCGGCGGGGCCATGCTGGTCTGCGTCGGCCTGCTCGAGGTGACCGGCGCCTGGTCCACGTTCATGGCCTGGCTCCAGGTCCACTGGGTCAGCAACTACCAACCCCCCCTCTAGCCCCTTCCGCCCCTGTCCCCCGCCCCGCTGACCCCCCAAACCCGGGCCGCGCCGCCCAAACGCGGCGCTTCGCATGATCGTGGGTCAAAAACCATGCCAGAGCATGAATAACGACCCACGATCCTTCCGGAGCGGGTTATCCACAGGGGTTGCGGTTATCCACAGGGCGACGAGGAGGGGTTGCAGGCGTGCAGAGGGGCGCGCAGGGTCAGAGACGTGGCCGATGAAAACGATCTGAACTGGCAATTTCTGCTACAGGGCCAATCCAGGGTGGTCTCCAGGCAGCAGGCTCGTGAAGGGGGACTCACAAGGGCGGCCATCGACTGGCGACTTGAGTCCGGCGCTTGGCGGCGCTTGCAGCGTGGCGCCTACGCGGTGTTCACCGGCGATCCGCCACGAGAGGCGAAGCTGTGGGCTGCAGTGCTCCGGGTGGGACCCGGCGCGGTACTGAGCCACGAGACCGCCGCCGAAGTACACGGCCTTACCGACAAGCCGAGCTCGCAGATTCACGTCAGCGTCCCAGCCGAGCGCCACCCGGGCCGTCACCGGAACATCCGCGGGGTGGTCATCCACCGGTGCCGGGGGCTGCGGCCGCAGTGGCAGCCGCCTTGGCAGTTGCCGCGGACCACGGTGGAGGACACGGTCCTGGACCTGGTGGCCAGGGCCCGGACGTTCGATGATGCGTACGGCTGGATCTCGGCCGCGGTGGGGCGCCGACTTACCTCGGCGGAGTTGCTGGGAAAGGCGCTGGCCAGCCGGTCCAGGATCCGCTGGCGGGCCTGGATCACCGCCGCCCTGCAGGACGCGGCCGACGGCGTCCACTCGCCGCTGGAGCGCAACTACGTCTACGGCGTGGAACGCGCCCACGGCCTGCCTGCGGCGCGGCGGCAGGCCAGGCGCCGGCACGGCAGCGGCACCAGGTACCTGGACAACCTGTACGAGGAGTACGACCTGTGCGTCGAGCTCGACGGGCTGGCCGCCCACCCGGCCGAGGGCCGCTGGCGCGACACCCGCCGGGACAACGCGAACCGGGTCCAGGGAACGGAAACCCTCAGGTATGGCTGGCCTGACACCACCGAGAACCGCTGCCGGACCGCGGCGGAGATCGCCGCGGTCCTGCGCCGCCGCGGCTGGAAGGGCACCCCGCGCCCATGCGGCCCCGCCTGTCCAGTCGGCCGAGGTCCGGAGCCCGGCTGAACGCGGAGCCCGGCTGAACGGAGCCCTGAACGCGGAGCTGCGGGCTCGCCGATTGCAGTGCCGGGCGGCTGACGCTGCGGTAAAGAACGGGTGGCGTGCCGCTTGGAGCTCCGCTTGGACCGGCCGGTCACCTCGGCAGCGGGCGCCGGGGCGGTCGCGGGCTTGGCCGCGGCCACCAGGGCCTCGAAGATCCGGGTGTCGTCGCCCTCCTCCGGGTGCCACTGCACGCCGATGCCGAACTTATGCCCCTGCAGCTCGACCGCCTCCACCACCTGGTCCGGCGTCCAGGCCACGGTGAGGAGCCCGCTGCCGATCCGGTCGATGCCCTGGTGGTGAGCGGCGGGCACCTGCGCGGTAGTACCGAGCACCCGGCCGAGGTTGCTCGCCGCGCTGATCTCCACGTCGTGGATGGTCATCTTCACCGGGTCCGGCTTGTGGCTCTCGCTGCCGAGCCGGTCGGGCAGGTGCTGGATCAGGGTGCCGCCGCGGGCCACGTTGAGGATGTGCATGCCCCGGCAGATGGCCAAGAAGGGCAGGTCGGCTTCGATCGCCGCCCGGGTCATAAGGATCTCGAACCGGTCCCGCCGGTGGTCGGGCACGTCGGTCTGGTCGTGCGGAGTCTCGTTGTAGAGGGAGGGATCGACATCCCGGCCGCCCGCTACGACCAGGGCGTCAATCTTGGCGACCAGGCTGGGCACGGAACTCGAGGGGACCGGCGGCAAGATGACTGGCGTTCCGCCCGCGCGCTCGACGGCTCGCGTGTAGCTCACCGGCGAGAGGACCGCTTCGCGAATCCAGTTGCGCCAGCGAGCTGCCTCGAGCTCGCCGGTGATGCCGATTATCGGGCGGCCCATCCGTCGTCCTCCTGCACATAAGGTTCCACTGCCCATAATGGTCCATCGCGCCCGCGTCAGGCCCGCCCACCGGGAAATTCGCCTGCACCGGTTGATCCCGACTCGCCGGGAATCGATGGTAACGTTCCGCCCCTAATGCGACACTGAGAGTGTGACAGTGGCGGATCGCCGCGCCACGGTGCGGTTCCGGCCCCCTAACGGTACAGGTGGGGTGGCCGGTAATCCCGCTCAGGCCTCATTGTTTCTGCTCGAACCGACCGTTGACGCCGGCCGGAACCGTCAGGTAGCCGGAGGTGGAACCGACCGTTACCTCAGGCACGGCTCAGACCTTGCGCCAGCCGGGGATCCAGGTGCCGTCGGTCACCGTATAGTCCCCGAACAGGGCCGGCGCCTCTTCGCGTATGAGCTCGCCGATCTTGTTGAACACCAGGCGGATCTCCTCTTCGGCGCCCTGGTCGGTCCGGGCCTCGATGGTGTGCCGCAGGGTGCGGATGTTCGCCGTCCAGACCAGCCCGGTGGCCACGCCTTCGGGGGCGAACCGGCGCATGAACGAGGTCTTGGCCTTCTTCTCGTGCATCTTGACGCCATCGTCGTCCAGCCCGAAGTGCCCGGCCATCCACAGCTGGAACTGCTCGAGCTCGGCCAGCAGGGCCGTGGCCCGCTTCATCAGCTCCGCGTCGGCCAGGGCCCACTCAGGGAACCAGAACGGCAGCTCATCAAGCCGGACGAAGCGCAGCGATTCCTGAGATATCGCTGTCCCAGGCCGATGGCGCGCGAGTTCATGGGTGAAAACACGCGAGACGTTGTGCAGTACGAACGTGAAGGTGACGTGCTCGAGCACCGAACCGTGCGCCTGCTTCAGGATGTTCTGCAGGTACTCGGCCTGGTCGTCGCGGACCTTGCGGACGTTCGGGTTCAGGCCGGGTTCCCAGGAGCGGTAGCACATCTTCCCGGCGAACTCGGCTAGGTCCTGCGCGTCGTTGCCGAGCTGATCGCGGTCCAGCCGCTCCAGCCAGCGCTCGCCGCCCACCTCGCGCAGGTAGGCGGCCATCGCGTCGTAGTCGACCTTCGGCCGGGCGACCAGGAAAACCTCGGGTTCCACGCTCCTCATGGCACAGCACACTACCGGGGACCTCCGACTTTCTCCCGGCCACGACACAGGTTGTGTAACGCGGGAGAGGACCGCGCCGGTTATCAGGGTGAGTACTCGCCGTCTGCTCAGAATCCTCGCGGGGGTGTAACGCAGTCAGCCGCCCGGACGGTTTGTCAGCGTGGCGCCTAACGGCTTTCTTCAGCTTGTCCCGGCCCCGTGATCGGAGAGGACTTCCCTGCCGTCCTGGCCGCGGCCCAGCGGGGCGATGAGGCTGCCTTCGCCGCATTGTGGCACGACGGTCAGCCCACGCTGCTGCGCTACCTGCACGTCCTGGCGCCGGATACGGCCGAGGACATCGCCGCGGAGACATGGACGCACGTGGTCCGCGGCCTGGCCAGGTTCCGCGGCACCGAGCAGAACTGGCGGGCCTGGCTGTTCACCACCGCGCGGCGACGGGTCATCGACCAGACCAGGCAGCTGATGCGGCGCCCGGCTACCTCGCTGGAAGCCCTGCCGGACCTCACGCTGGCCGACCTCCAGGGACTGCGCAGCCCGGACGCGGCCGACCTCGCGCTGGAGAACCTGGCGACCCGGGCAGCCATGGGAGTTATCGCCGGCCTGCCGCCCATGCAAGCGGAAGTGATCATGCTCCGGGTCGTGGCCGGCCTGGACACCGAGGCGGTGGCGCAACTGCTGGGTCGCAGCCCCGGCGCCATCCGGATCGCCGCTCACCGCGGACTGCACCGGCTGGCGAGCCTGCTGGCCGAGGCGGGCGTAACGCGATGACCGACCGCGGCGTTTCGGACAGCGACATGCCTACTTTCCCCTGGCAGACCCGGCCGGAAGCTCAAGCCTTGGATGCGCTCCTGTCCGGAAACTGCCGACCCGAGGAAGTCCCGGCCGACCTACGCCCGGTGGCGGAGGTTCTCGTGGCGCTGCAGGCGCCGCCGGACCGGCGGGAGGTCGCCGGATGGGGACAGGCACTGACCGTATACCGCGAAATAGCCGGCCTGCTGGGGATGCCCGGCCGGCCGCGCTCGCGGCGGCCGAGACTGATCGCGCGGCCGCTCGGCGTCAGGTTCGCCGCGGCGGCGGGCGCGGCGGTGATTGCCGTCCTGGGCGGCGGCGTCGCGGCCGCCTACACCGGCAGCCTGCCGGGTGCCCTGCAGAAGATCGCCCATGAAGCGATCGCCGCTCCCGGCGTGCGCGCGGGCTCGGCCGCGCCGACCCCGCAGAGCAGTGGTCACCCGGCCGGGCCGTCGGTCACTGGTGCTGCCGTCAAGGGCTTGTGCGACGCCTACTTGCACGCAGAGGAGCACGGCAACGCCGGTCAACGGTCCGTGGCCTTCCGCAACCTGGTCAACGCGGCGGGCGGAGCCGACCAGGTGGCGGCTTACTGTGCCTCGGTCCCGCATTCCGGCGCCCCCAGTCCGCCCGGCCGCCGGGTAGGCCAGACCGTCTCGCCGACGGACGCCAGCCACGGCCGGAAGCCGACCACCCCGCCGGGAAAACCGACCACTCCGCCGGGCAAGCCGACCACTCCGCCGGGCAAGCCGACCACTCCGCCGGGCAAGCCGACCACTCCGCCAGGCAAGCCGACCACTCCGCCAGGCAAGCCGACCATCTCTCCGGGCAACGGAGGCGGAAACGGCAACGGCAACGGACCCGGGAAGCAGTCGTGATGTCCACGATGAGAAGCCTGAGGTTCGCGATCTACCTGCGTGCCACGCCGCAGCAGGTCCGTGCGGTGCTGACCGATCCCGCGCTGATGCCTCGCTGGCTGGCCGGCACGCAGTTCCACACCGACGCGGAGGAGGACCCCCAGCGGCTGAGTTCTGAGTGGCTGCAGACCGATCACCTCGACGCCAACGGCGGGTCCGCGTCGGTCGTGCGGTTGGAGTTCGTCGCGATGGGCCAGGTGACCCGGCTGACGGTGATCCACCGGGACCTGGTGTCCGGCGGCTCCTTCCTCAAGGTGGTCACGGCGGGCTGGCCGATGATCCTGTCGAGCATCAAGAGCCTGATCGAGACCGGCAAGCCGCTGGAATTCAGGAGCCCAGGCTGAGGCCTGCGCAGAAGAAGGAGAAAGAAATTTATGCACGCCGTCCGCGTAACCTTGCCGGCCCGAGTCGCCGCGGCCGTGGCCGCGACCGCGCTGACCGCGGGCGGGATCATGGCCGCCGCCACCGTAGTGAGCGCCGCCCCGAAGCCGAAGCTGGACGCGACACGACTGTCCATCAGCAACAGGGCGGTCGCCCACGGCAAGCACCATGTCGACGCGGTCACCGGCGTGCTCAGCTCGGACCACAAGGGCGTCGCCGGTGAGACCGTCGCCCTGGAGGCCAGGATGGGCGTCACGCCGCGGTGGAAGGTCGTTGCCACCGGCGCGACCGGCACCGGCGGCGCGATCACCTTCGACGTCACCCCGAAGGCGAAAATGCAGTTCAAGTACGTCTTCGCGGGTGATTCCACTTACCGGGCGAGCCACAGCAACGTCATCACGCTCTCGCCGGTTAAGTAACGTGCCGGGCCCGGGTCAGCGGAGGGAACCGACCCGGGCCCGGCACAGGTCAAGGACGTTGGCGATGACCTGGTGCCCGGCGCGGCCGGAGGCGGTCAGGATCGACTCGGGGTGGAACTGCACCGCCCAGCGCCCGGCCTGGGCGTCCTCGATGGCCATCACCACGCCGTCGGGGGTGGTGGCGGTCACCACGAACCCGCCCCGGACCGAGTCTGGCGGCGCGTACAGGCTGTGGTAGCGGCCCGCGGTGAACTCGGCGGGCAGCCCGGCCAGCAGCGCTCGGTTTATTTCCGGCCCGGCCACCCGGACCAGCCCCGGCTTGCCGTGCGCGGGCTCGGGCAGCAGCGACAGCGTGCCACCGGCGTGCTCCACCATGGCCTGCAAGCCCAGGCACACGCCGAACGCCGGCAGGTCCCGCGCGTACACCTCGTCGAGCAGCGCCGCGCAGCCGAAGTCGGCCGGGCGGCCAGGCCCGGGCGAAAGCACTACCAGGTCGGGGGCGTAGGAGTCCAGCAGCGCCGGGGCGAACCCGAACCGCAGCGTCGTCACCTCCGCGCCGTGCTGGCGGAAGTAGTCGCCCAGCGTGTGCACGAACGAGTCCTGGTGATCGACCAGCAGGATCCGCAGACCGCGGCCGCCGTCCGAAGGTACGCCCGCCGCGGGGCGCGCGTCGCCCTGGGCCACGCGCCCGGCCTCGGCCAGGGTCTCCAGCAGGGCCCGGGCCTTGATGTGAGTCTCCTTCTCCTCGGCGTCGGGGATCGAGTCGTACAGCAGAGTCGCGCCCGCGCGCACGGCGGCGATCCCGCCGGTGATGTGCGCGGTCCGCAGGGTGAGGCCGGTGTTCATCGACCCGTCGAAGCCGATCTTGCCGACCGCCCCGCCGTACCAGCGGCGCGGAGTCTGCTCGTGATCCTCGATGAACTGCATGGCCCAGGTCTTGGGCGCGCCGGTCACGGTGACGGCCCACATGTGGGTGAGAAACGCGTCGAGCGCGTCGAACCCCGGCCGCAGCCGACCCTCGATGTGGTCCACGGTGTGGATGAGGCGGCTGTACATCTCGATCTGGCGCCGCCCGATGACCCGGACCGAGCCGGGCACGCAGACCCGCGCCTTGTCGTTACGGTCCACGTCGGTGCACATGGTCAGCTCGGATTCCTCCTTGGCCGAGCCGAGCAGGGTGGCGATGTTCGCCGCGTCCTCCAACGTGTCCTCGCCGCGCGCGATCGTGCCCGCGATCGGGCAGGTCTCCACCCGGTCCCCGGTGACCCGGACGTACATCTCGGGCGACGCGCCGACCAGGTACTCTCCCTCGCCCAGGTTGAACAGGAACTCGTACGGCGCCGGGTTACGCTGCCGCAGCAGGTCATAGAACGCGGCCGGCGACGCGCACCGCCCGTGGAACACGTGGCTGGGCACCACCTCGAACAGGTCCCCACGGGCGAACCGCTGCCGCGCCTCCTCGACGACGCGCGCGTAGCTGCCCGGCTCCGGCGGCGGAGGAAGATCTTTTGGCCGAACGGAGCGTGGATCGTGCTGCGGGACCGTGCCAGCCGTCAGTCGCTCGAGCCCAGCCGTCGACGCGCCGCCCACCTCGAACTCGTAGGCGTACCTGACCGCCTCCTCACGCTTGCGGTCCAGCACCCAGATCTCGTCGGGCAGGTGCAGGACCAGGTCGCGCTGCCCGGCCGGCCGCTCACGGCGCAGCCGCACCGGCTCGAACTGGAAGGCCAGGTCATAGCCGAACGCCCCGTACAGGCCCAGATGCGGGTCGGCGCAGCCGAACGCCGCCGCGATCTCCCGCAGCGCGCTGAACACCGTGGGCCGCCGGCTGCGCTCCTCCTCGGTGAAGTCGCGGCCGGGTTCCGGGATGACCACCGTGTCGTCGCCAGCGAGCCCGGTTGGCTCAGGCTGGCCCGTCCGGGCCATGGCCGCGCGGATCACGGGCAGCAGCACCCGGCCGCGGTCGTTCAGGGCCCGCGCGGTGATCCGCCGCCCGGTGGCGATGATCTCGGCGCACGGGTCGGCATAGGCCATGTGCCAGCGGCTGTACCGCCCGGGGTACTCCATGCCGGAGCTCATCACGCCGCCGCGGCGCTCGTCCACGAGCGCAGCGATCCGGTCGAGCTCAACCGGGTCGAACGGGGTGGCGGTGCGGATGACCCGCACGCCGCCGCGAGTCGTCAGTTCCGTGCGGTGGGCGTCCACGTGGCCCCTCCGGGGTTCGGGCCCGGGAAGCGGCCGGAGAAACAAACCAGCGACCGCCGTTTCCGGGCGGTCGCTTAGCTGTCTGAACGCGAGTCAGCGGGCCGCCTACTGGCGGCGCCACCACTGAAGACTGGCTGCTCGCGTCACGCGGCTCAGCGTAGCGGATCGCCGCGCGGCGCGCCAGCTAGCTCCCCGCGGCGGGACAGGACGTGCTGAGTTCGGGCATCCGCCAGGCCGTGGCCGCGGCCGCGATGAGCCCGGCCGTGCTGCGCAGCTGCCGCTGGGACGCGCTGTCCACCTGCGCGACGCCGCTGGTCAGGAAGCCCTCGACCAGCTGCCGGACCGAGGCGTTGCCGAGCAGCCCACCGTGGAAGGCATCGACGAAGATTACGTTCTGCGGCCACGGGCACGCGGGCAGGGTCACCGCGTCGGCGAGCGGGATCACGGCCAGCCAGGGCAGCGTCCGGTCGCGGCTGACCTCCTCGAAGTACTGGGCGCCGACTTTGCCGACCGACTCGATCAGCTCCTGCGCGCCCGAGCTGCCGTACGGCGACATGCCGCCCACCAGGTTGTTCAGCGTCGTCAGCGCGGCGCTGGGCACGGTGCCCCCCGCCTGGCCCAGCTGGCCCGGCTCGATGATCGGGCTCAGCAGCGTCACGGACTTCACCGGCACGTGCGGGTGCCGGGCCAGCATCGCGTACAGGCCGAGGGTGCCCTCGCTCTCGGCCACCACGTCGACCGGCACGCCAGCCTGCTTCCAGAGCTGGTCCACCTGGGCGGCCATCCGGTCGCCGAGCGCCTGGATGGACAGGTCGCCGGCCGCCGGGCCATACGGGATCGGCTGGTCGGCGGCGTTCAGGCCGAGGTAGGAGAACTGACGCACGAGCATGCGCGGCTCGGCCGCCCGCAGGCTGGCGGCGGCGTCGCAGCAGCTCGACCCGAAGCCCTCGACCACCAGCACCGCGCCTGCGGGCTTGGCGGCGGCTACGGTATTACTCTGACCGCCCTGGTCCGATCCGCGGGACGGGATCAGCCCGGCCACTTCGTCCGCGCTAGCCACCACCTCGCTGGTGTCGTGGGCAAAGCGCACGGTGCCGGTGAAGGCCAGCCGGG
Source organism: uncultured Actinomycetes bacterium (assembly GCA_963742795.1). GTDB lineage: Bacteria > Actinomycetota > Actinomycetes > Streptosporangiales > Streptosporangiaceae > Palsa-504. The sequence goes on along the minus strand of CAVUNL010000003.1, from coordinate 4,474 downwards.
TCGCGCCCACAACCAGGGCGATGACCAACACCGCAGCCAGTGGCGCGACCGGCACCCAGCTGGTCCGGCCGCGCAACGAGCGCCGGATCTGCTGCAGCGTGGCGCGCCAGTGCCAGGGGTGCAGCGGCTTTTCCGCCGCTCGGCGGACGGCCGCGGTGGTGAGCCCGTACCAGGCCCGCGCGTCCAGCACCCCGGCCAGCCCGGCCACGGCCACGATGCCCGCCGTGTCCAGGTGCGCCATCAGCGCCGAGGCCAGGGACAAGATCAGGAACGTCGCGAGCACCCAGGCCGCGGTGCGCGCCGGGGGCAGCCGCCGCCACCAGGCCTGGCCCACGCCGCCCTGGCTCAGCGCCGCGGCCGTGCCCAGCAGGATCGGGACCGCGGCCAGGTAGGGCCAGGAGAACGGGAGGAGGGCCACCCCGAACATCAGCGTGACCACCGGCGACAACACCAGCCCGACCAGGACGGTCAGCACGATGCAGGACACGACGGAGGTCACGAAACGCGGCCGCGCCAGGCTCGGGACCGCGGGATCAGGCTGGACCGCGGAATCGGGCTGGCGCGGCCAGGCCAGCTGGATCAGGACCGCGTCCACGGCCGCCCGGACCACCACTAGTACTACCAGGACAGAGGCGAAGCCGAGCCAGGACTGGTTGAACGCGAACAGCCAGCGCAGGTCGTGGTAGGCCGCGAGCGGCGGAAGCGCCGTGACCTGCGGCGCGAGCGGCCGGGCGGAGGGCGCGAGGTACGAGAGCACGATCGCCTCGGCCATCGCGCCCCCAGCAGAGAACGCGATGAGTCCCCGATGCCGGAAAAATGCCCCGGCCAAGGCCGCCTCCCGTATGCCTCTGCCCCCGCTTCGGCTGGTTTGAGCCTAACGTGGGCAAGTGCGCCGACTGCTATGGGGTGCAACCGAACCCGGCGGGCGAGTATGCCCGTCGCCGCCCAAGTCGCTGGTTCGATTTCGCGGGGGTGCGCGGTAGCTCAGACCCGGCCGAGTACCGCGACCACCCGGCCGATGATGCTGGCCTCGTCCCTGCGGATCGGTGTGTGGGCCGTGGCGGCCACGATGTCCCCGTCCTGCGCGTCCTGCTGGCGGACCACGACCCAGTCCCCGTCCGCGATCGCGGCGTTGATCATGGAATCGCCGATCACCTTCAGCAGGAACAGGGTGCCCTCCGCCTCCTGCGACGGGATATCGATGCCAGGAATGCCTGGCCGGCCCGGCAGGCGCAGTTCCATGGTCCGCGCCCGTCCCACGTCCCGGTGCAGGTAGCCCTTGCGCTGCAGGATGCTGAGCTGGTACGAGACGCTGGACGTGCTGGTCAGGCCGACCGCCTCGCCGATCTCCAGCATCGACGGCGGGTAGCCGCGCCGCTGGACCGACTCCCGGATCGCCCGGAGTATCTTGCGCTGCCGCCAGGTCAGCACGTGGCCGGGATCGGGATTGCCGGGTGTCTCCGGGACAACCACGGGCATGCTGCCCTTCGGCTTACGGCCCGGCCGCCCCTTTGGCCGGGGAGTGCCGCTGCGGCTGGCAGGCCGAGCCCGCGTGGCGGAGTTGGTCATAGTCATCACGCTCCTGGTCCAATGCCGAACCTGAGATTATCTCTCGGTACTGACATTCGGCCGGCTGAGAGCATCGAACTAGAACTCGAATCCGCCGGAGCGGCCGTTGCGGTCGGCCACCAGGCCGGCCAGGGCCGAGATGGCGATCTCGGGCGGCGTCCGCGAGCCGATGTTGAGCCCGATCGGCCGGTGCACCCGTGCGATCTCGTCCGGCGGGACACCGAGGTCGGTGAGCATCTGCACGTGCGGTCCGACGTGCCGCGGGTTGCCCATGACCCCGATCCACCTCGCCTTGGTAGCCAGCACGTCCCGGAGCATGAGGCCCAGCTCAGGTCGGTGGTGGTCGGTGGCGATCACGTCCGCGGAGCCGTCGAGGTCGTCGGGCGCGGCGGTCAGCAGCGGGAACCCGAGCGCGGCGGCCCCGGTCGCGCGTGCCGGATCCGGTTCCAGCAGGAACCCTCGGAACCCCAGGTCCGCACCGTAGCGGAGCAGGAAACCGGCGACCGGCGAGGCGAAGACCGCGACCAGGGTGCGCTCCCCCGCCTCACGAGCCCCGCTCGTCCCGGTAGCGGGCGCGACGGCTCCGTGGGCGACCGCACAGGCCGAGTCTTCGTCGTGGTGATGGGTGTGCTCGGTCATGATGGCTAGTCTCGCACAGTGGCGATCACTGGATCACTACCCGCAACCGGTCGCGGGCGACGGAGAGCGTTCGCTCCACCTGGTCCTGGGTCTCCCCTTCGGCGAAGATGAAGCCCAGGTAGCGGTCTCCGTCGGGCAGCGGGCGTACCCGTTGCCCGACTGGGACGGTGATGCTGAGCCCGGTGACGCCGGGGACGGCGGCGGCTTCGGTTCGGCCGTCCACGGCGCGGAGCACGCCGGACCGCGGCACGGGCAGCATGAGCACGCCGGACGGCCGGCCGCCGTGATGACCGGGGACAGGCCGGCCCAGGGCGTGGGCCAGCACCATCTCCTCCAGGCTGGTGCCCCCGGAGAACCGCAGCGCGCGTGAGCACAGGCCGCCGATGCAGCGGGCCGCCAGCTCGAGCATAACCGGCCGGGCCTGGCCGCCGCGTTCGTCGACGCGGAGCTCGGCGTGGATGGGGCCGTGGGTGAGGCCCAGGGCCCGGGCGGCCTGCCCGGCGGCGTCGATGGCCGCGGCGAGCACCGGCTCGGCGAGCCGGGACGGGGTGATGAGCAGCGTTTCCTCGAAGGTGGGGCCCTCGGGGGTCCAGGGCTTGTCAAAGACGGCGGTGACGGTCAGCGCTCCCGCGGTGAGCAGGCCGTCGATGCTGAGCTCCGGTCCCGGCACGTACTCCTCCACCAGGAGCGGCTCGGGTCCGGGTCGGCCGGCCGTGGCCAGGACCTGTCGCACCCGCCGGGCCGCGGCCACCGCCGCCGCCGGGTCGTCGGCGCGCAGGACCCCCTGGCTGGCGCTGAGCGAGGTGGCCTTGACCACGCACGGCCCGCCGACCTCGGCCGCCGCCCGCCGCAGGGCATCTTCCGTCGCCGCAGCGGGCACCACCCGGAAGGTCGGCTGCGCGACCTGGGCGGCCGCCCACCGGCGCCGCTGCGCGGCCTTGTCGCAGGCGGCGGTCACCGCGTCCACCGGGTTGTGCGGCAGTCCCATCCGCCCGGCGATCACCGCCGCCGGGATCAGCATCGGGGTGTCGGCGGCCACGACCGCGGCGACCGGCCCGGTGCTGGCCATGATCCGGTCGGCGCTGCGCTCCGGGTCGCCGGGGCTGACCGGCACGACCGGACGGCCGCCCAGCGGCAGCGCCCCGTCGCTGCCGACGATCAGGTCCAGTCCCAGCCGGCTCGCCGCGGTGAGGAAGTCAGCCGCGCGGTAGGTGCGGGCGGGCACCAGGAGCAGGACCCGCGGCGCGGTCACCGCTTTTCCGCGGAGAAGAACGGCTGGGTTCCGCCTTGGTGATCGGTGACGTCCAGGACGCCGACGACACCGGTCAGGCGGGCGCGCAGCAGCGGTTCGATACCCTGGCGGACGGTTACTTCGGCCAGGCTGCAGCCCTGGCATCCGCCGTCGAGGCGGATGCGGACCCACCCGTCCTCCGCGCCGACCAGCACAGCGCGGCCGCGGTGAGCCGCGATGGCCGGGTTGATTTCGCGGTCGATGATGCGGCGGGCCTGTTCGGCCAGGGTCGCGGCAGCTTCTGGCGGTGCCGGGTCGCCGGGGGTGACGATCCGGACGCCGGTGATACCCGGGACGGCGGCGCGGATCTGGGCTTCGATGCGCGCGGCCAGCGGCACGACCGCGCCCGGGGATCCGGTCAGCTCCAGTGTGGCGACCCCGTCCTGGACGCCGACTACCCGCACCGCCGCGCCGCGGGCGATGATCGAGGGCAGCAAGCTTCTCTCCAGGACGGCCGCGACCTGCCCGGTCAGGCCCGCCGCCGCAGGCGGCCCAGGCAGCTCAGCCGCCGCAGGCGGCCCAGGCAGCTCAGCCGCCGCAGGCGGCCAAGGCAGCTCGGTCATGGCGCGGCCTCACGTAGCGCGGCGTCGAGGTCGGCAATCAGGTCGCCGACGGCTTCGATACCGATCGACAGCCGCAGCAGGTCGGCGGGCACGGGTGAGGACGGGCCCTCCATCGCGGCCCGGTGCTCGATCAGGCTCTCCACCCCGCCCAGCGAGGTGGCCCGCCTGAACACCCGGACCGCCTGCAGCACCGCGGTGGCGTGCTCGGCTCCGCCGGCCAGCCGGATCGACAGCATGCCGCCGAACCCGCCGCTCATCTGGCGGGCCGCGATCTGGTGGCCGGGGTCGGCGGGCAGCCCCGGGTACAGCACCTCCGTCAGCGCCGGATGCCCGGACAGCTGGGTGGCGATGGCCAGGGCGCTCTCGGAGGCCCGGTGCACGCGCAGGAACAACGTGCGCATGCCCCGCTGCA
>CAVUNL010000002.1:0-413012 GCA_963742795.1 uncultured Actinomycetes bacterium | reverse complement strand
CCTTCGTGTAGACACCATCATCGGTGTAAGCAGGCCGAGGGATGGCGGCTGGAGCAGCCTGAACCGGGTGTTCTGATCTAGCGCACCCTATCCGGACGCACCTATGCCACCACCCCCACCGACTGCACGCTCTAGGGCGTGCTGCTGGCACCAGGTTGTGAACACGCGGCCGACCCTTGGCTCGCCGCGGGTTGGTGAGCAAGACTGGTGGTCAGCAGTCCAGAAGGAGCGGGCCGGGCAGCCTGGTCAGGTTCCGCTTGGGCGGCGGCGGGCGGTGGTAAGTCGTGGATGGGCAGCCGGATATCTTGTCGTTCGAGCCGAGACGGCACCGCGGCGCCCGGTGGCCTAACCCTGGCCGCGGCCGCTGGATCGCGATCTTTGCGCTCGCCGTCTTGCTGGCCTGTCTAGGTGTGATCGTGAGCCTGGCGCTGCTTGTCGCGCACCGGGATGACACGATCAACGATCTGCGTGCGGCATTGCGGAATGCCCGCCAACCGGCACCCGCCACCGCGGCGGTCGTTTCGGGGAGTGCCATGTTCTCGCTTCCCGACGCGGCGGGCGGCTTGTTTTCGGTGGTCATGGTCGCCGTCCGCCCCGAGCCAGGCTCGGCCGCGCTCACCTCGCTGTTCGTGTACGGCCGGCATGCCAATCCCGGCGAGCGCTATGGCCTGTTGTCAGACACCTGCGGAGGCCAGTACGTCGCCGCGTACGACCTGGCGGAAGGCACGGCGGACCGGAAGGGTGACGTCACGATCGCGGCGCCCAATCTCGACATTAGCTCCACGGCACCCGATGTCTGGGTCCTGGTGTACCGGTTGGCCGACGGCGCGCCGTTGGGCGGCGTGCTGGGCCCGCTGACCGGCAACGGCGCAAAGACCTTCCGGTCCGTACCGCCGTGCCCAGGCCTCCGCTCTGCCGCCACCACCTCCGGTACGAGCAAGCCCAAGTGAGGCACGCCCGGTAGCGTCGCCTGACGTGGCGGAACCACTGGGCTCACGGTTCGCGAAGCTGTGGACGGCCAGCACGACCTCGGCCCTGGCCAGCGGGTGCTGCGCACCATGACGGTCTTGATCGGGCTGCTGAATCTGACCCTCACCGCGGCGACCGCGGTCCTGGTCCTGCTGGTGAAGGAGCGGCTGAACCTGGGCCCGGTCGGCTACGGGACGCTGTTCACCTGCATGGCGGTCGGCGCCATGCTGTTCGCGTTCGGCGTGCACGGCGCGCTGTGGACCATCGTGGGCAGCTCGCTGCGGCAGCGGCTGACGCCGCCGGAGATGATGGGCCGGGTGGCCAGCACCAGCTTGTTCATCGCGGCCGGCGGCAACTGCGTCGGTGCCGTGCTGGGCGGGGTGATCGCGGCCCGGTTCGGAATAACCGCGCCCTACTGGGCGGGGTTCGTGGTCGCGGCGCTGATGTCCGCCGCCACCTGGCGGGTGTTCAACCGGGCTGCGGTGGCCGAGGCCTACGCCGAGCCTGCGCTGTCCGGAACGGCGCAGCCGGGGCATGGCCGGCGGCCCGCGGCCGGATACGCTGTGGAATACAGGTGGAGGCGCTGGTGAGACAGGAACCGGGAGCCCAGGCGGCCGCAGCGGCCCTGCGGGCCTCGCGTGCCGACCGCGAGCGGGTGATCGGCCTGCTCAAGGCCGCGTTCGTGGAGGGTCGGCTGGCCCGGGACGAATTCGACACGCTGGTCGGCCAGGCGCTCGCGTCGCGCACCTACGCGGAGCTGGCGGGGGTCACCGCCGGCATCCCGGCCGAGCTGACCGGGGCCCAGCCGCACCGCCCGGCCGCCCGGGCGCGAGGCCGGGTCTCCATGAACACCGCCGTCACCGGGGGCGCGTGCGTGGTGGTGGCGGCGAACATGGGCATGATGGCCGCTATCCTCATCGGCAGCCCGGTAGCCGTGATCCTGGTCGCCGTGTTCACCGTCATCGGGGTGATCCTGGCCATCGGGGCCATGATCGTCGCGCCCTAGGCTCTGAGCAGCCAGCCGAGCGCGACCGGAAGCTGCTGCTCCCACCACACCTGGTCGTGGCCGCCGGTCCATTCCTCGTGCCGGCAGGCGAGCCCGGCGCGGTCCAGCCGCTCGGCCCATTCCCTGGTGGACCGGCGGAATCCGGGCTCGAGCGTGCCGGCCGCGAGGTAGTGCCGGACGCCGGCCGAACGGGCCGCGCTGCTGATCCGCCGCGGGACGACGCCCGCGCTGAACGCGGCCACCGCGCCGATCAGGTCCGGGCGCCGCTGCGCGGCGGCGATGGCCCAGGCCGCGCCGTTGGAGTAACCCGCCGCGATCCACGGCCCGGTCACCGGGCCGAACCGCTCGTCCGCCCAGGGAAGAACCTCGCCGGTGACGAAGCGCAGGTGCGCGTCGAAGCGCCTGCGGTTGTGCCCGGGCAGGTACTCCTGGGCGCGCAGGTCGGACCCGGACGTGAGTGCGCCGAGGGCGTTGTGCACGCCGACCAGCAGGACGGGCGGAACCACGCCGGCCTCGATGGCCGAGTCCAGGGTCGGGGCGAACCCCCGGACCGATTCCCCGTCGGCCAGCACGCAGCCCGGCACCGGCCTGCCCGGGCCGGGCGGCTGGTAGACGGTCAGCTCGCGCTCGCCGCGCAGCGCGGCGCTGTGCAGGGCATGGGTCGAAACGCTCCCCCGCAGCTCGCGCGGGGCGGCTGCAGCCGGGGCCCGCGGGCCGCGCCAGACCCGGATGTCAGGGATCTGCCGGGGCCAGTCGCCGCCGGCCTGCCGGGACGCCACCACCACGCTGATCACCGCCTGGTCCAGGCGGCGGATCCGCAGCGAGACCTCCCACAGGTCATCGGTGCCCGCGACCGGCCACAGCCGGGGCTGCACCCCGCCACACAGCTGGACCTCGTCCGCCTGCCCCTGCCACAGCACCTCCAGGACATCGCCGGAGGACCAGATGGCCAGCGGCGGTTCGGTCAGCCGGGCGCGCAGTTCGGCGGGGTCGCGCGGCCGCCAGACCCGCGCCACGTCCTCCCCGTCGGGCAGCCCGCCGGCGGTGTAGCGCTCGGCGGCGCGCCTGCGGTTGCCGGGCAGTACCGCCGCGAAGCGCTCCGCGAGCGTCTCCCGGCCGGCGGCCGCGCGTTCGGCGTCGGTGACCGACGGGTCGCCGTTCGGGATCTCCTCACCCGCCTCCTCGAAGGTCCAGACGGCGAGCGGGTCCCGGCAGGGCGTGGCGCGCATACGCGGCACTATAACCCCGGTTTCTGGCCGCGGGCTGTCCCCCCGGGCGGGCCCCGTTCGTCAGAGGCGCGAGAAGATGATCCACGCAGAAAGGAGCCCGACATGCAGTACGCCTTGCTGATCTACTACAAGCCGGGAACGAACGAAGCGCTCGGCGCGGACGAAGCCGAAGCCGTGCACCGGGAGTACATGGAGCTGAAGGACACGCCGGGGATCATCGGCGGCGCCGCGCTGCATCCGGTCGAGACCGCCACCACCGTCCGCCTCCGCGGCGATCAGCTGCTGGTCACCGACGGCCCGTTCGCCGACACCAAGGAGATCTTCGCCGGCTTCTACCTGCTCGAGGCCGACGACCTGGACCGGGCCACCGAGATCGCGGCCCGGATCCCCGCGGTCCGCCTCGGCGGCTCGGTGGAGATCCGCCCCGTCGTGACCGACCAGGACTAGCCGGAAGGATGGGCCGGGAAGACAGGAGCGCAGCCCTGATCGAACAGGTCTTCCGCGACGATTGGGGCCGGGTGCTGGCCTCGCTGATCGGCTACTTCGGCGATTGGGACCTCGCCGAGGACGCCGCCGCGGAAGCCTTCGCGATCGCGGCGCAGCGCTGGCCGTCCGGCGGCGTACCCGACCACCCGGCGGCCTGGCTGATCACCACGGCCCGGCGCCGGGCCATCGACCGGCTGCGCCGCGATCGCGTCCTGGCCGCCAAACTCCGCCTGATAGCGGCGGCGGAGCCTCCTGCCGGGGAAGCCAGGAGTGAGAACACCGCGGAGGACACCGTGGACACCACCCCGATCCCGGATGAGCGACTCGAGCTCGTCTTCATGTGCTGCCATCCGGCCCTGGCCGTCGAGGCCCAGGTCGCGCTGACCCTGCGCGCCGTGGGCGGCCTGTCTACCGAGGAGATCGCGCGGGCCTTCCTGGTCCCGCCCGAGACCATGAAGCGCCGGCTGACCCGGGCCAAGTCCAAGATCAAGGTGGCGGGCATCCCGTTCGGCGTGCCGTCCGGCCCGCGGCTGCCCGAACGCCTCGGCGCGATCCTGGCCGTGGTGTACCTCATCTTCAACGAGGGATACGGGGACCCGGACCGGCCAGGCCTGGCCGCCGAGGCGATCCGGCTGGGCCGGGTGCTGGCCGGCCTGCTCCCGGCCCAGCCCGAGGTGCTCGGCCTGCTGGCGCTGATGCTGCTGCACGACTCGCGCCGGGAGACCCGGTTCGCCGGAAATGAACACGGCCAGGACCTGGTCCTGCTGCCCGATCAGGACCGGTCGCGCTGGGACTGGCGGCAGATCGCCGAGGGCCGGGCCCTGCTCGACCAGGCGCTGGGCCAGGCCGCCCACCCCGCGAGCCGGACCGGGCCGTACGTCATCCAGGCGGCGATCGCCTCGCTGCAGGCGCAGGAGCAGCTCGACTGGCCCCAGATCTCGGTGCTCTACGGCAAGCTCGCCGAGCTGACCGGCTCTCCGGTGGTCCGGCTGAACCGGGCGGTCGCGGTCGCCGAAGCCGACGGCCCGGCCGCGGCGCTGGTCATCGTGGACCAGCTCGACCTGCCGGACTACCAGTACTGGCACTCGACCCGGGCCGAACTCCTGCGCCGGCTCGGCCGCCGCGACGAGGCCCGGGCCGCCTTCCGGCGCGCGCTCGACCTGGCCCGCACCGCCCCCGAGCGAAGGTTCCTCGAACGGCGCATCGCCGAATCCTGACCGATCGCCGCCGCCCTTCCGGCCGCCCTGGTCATGAGCGCGCGGCACCGGTTGCTCGCCGGCCGGCTGGGCAATGTTAAGGTCACCGTCGATCTGACAAGATAGCGGCCTGACCAGAACTAGCCGGGCGGGGAATGGAGCACGCAATGGCCGACGCGGAGACCGAATCGAAGCCCCTCAATCAGGAAGCGCTGGTGGCGGGCATCGACCGCACCCGCACGGAGCTGGCGCGCACCATCGACGCCATCTCCGACCGGGTGAGCCCGAAGAAGAACGTCCAGCGGGTCACGGACCAGCTCCGCGAGCGGACCGGCCATATCGACCCGGTGATGGCGGCCGCCGCGGCGGCCGTGGTCGTGATCGGCGTGACCGCCCTGCTCCTGCTGCGCCGCCGCAAACGCTAGCCCGTAGCAAACGCTAGCCCCGTAGCAAAAAGCGCTACGAGGCGCTCTTGGTCAGTTCCTCGTATTCAGCTGCGGACAGCAGGTCGGTCGGCAGGGCCGCGTCCCCGTTGCTGTCTTGCGCCACCCGCACCCGGAACATCCACCCGGCCGTGTACGGCTCGGCGTTGACCAGCGACGGGTCGTCTTCCAGCTCGGTGTTGACCTCGGTCACCTCGCCGTCCACCGGACAGTACAGGTCGCTGACCGACTTGACCGATTCCACCTCGCCGCACGGCTCGCCGGCCGCGACGGTCGCGCCGACCTGCGGCAGGGACACGTAGACCACGTCACCAAGCTGCTGCGCCGCATAGTCGGTGATGCCGACCGAGGCCACGGTGCCCTCGACGGACACCCATTCGTGCTCGGCCGTGTAGCGCAGTTCGGCTGGGATGCTCATCGTTATCGACTCCTGGAGTAAAACGGCAAATCCGTCAGCTGGACCGGGACGGTCTCGCCCCGGATGCCGACAGTAAGTACAGCATCACGCGCATCGGTGCTGGCCTTCAGGTAGGCCATAGCGATCGGATGGCCCAGGGTGGGGGACGGGGCGCCGCTGGTCACGACGCCGCACACCTCCCCGTCGGCCAGCACGGGGTAGCCGTGCCGCGCCACCCGCCGGGACTGGATGGTCAGCCCGACGAGTCTGCGAGGTGGCTCAGCGGCGGCTACAGCCAAAAGCGCCGAACGCCCCACGAAGTCACCCGGCTTGTCGAACTTCACCACCCGCCCCAGGCCCGCCTCGAACGGCGTCATGTCCGGGCCGAGCTCGTTGCCGTACAGCGGCATGCCGGCCTCGAGCCGGAGCGTATCGCGGGCGGCCAGCCCCGCCGGGACCAGTCCCTCCGGGGCCCCGGCGGCCAGAATCGCCTCCCACACCTGCACCGCATCCGACGGACGGCAGTACACCTCGAAGCCGTCCTCGCCGGTGTACCCGGTCCGGGCCACCCAGCACGGACACCCTGCGACCGGTCCGAACGCTCCCGCGTAATACTTCATCGCCCCCAGGTCGAGATCCGTGAGCCCCTCCAAGATCCCGGCCGCCGCCGGGCCCTGGACCGCGATCAGGGCGTAGTCGTCGGTCGCGTCGGCCACGACCGCGTCGAACCCCGAGGCCCGGGACCGCAGCTCGGAAAGCACCACGGACGTATTGGACGCGTTCGCGATGACCAGGTACCCCTGCTCGCCCTGGCGGTAGACGACCAAGTCGTCGAGCACGCCGCCGTCGGCCGCGCAGATCATCGTGTACCGGGCCCGGCCGGGCCGCAAAACAGAAATAGACCCGGTCAGCGCGTAGTCCAGCGCCTCCCCGGCGCCGGGCCCGCGGACCAGAATCTCGCCCATGTGCGACAGGTCGAACAGCCCGGCCGCGTGCCGCACGGCCTGGTGCTCGGCCGTCTCGCTGCCGTAGCGCAGCGGCATCTGCCAGCCCGCGAACGAGGTCATGACCGCCCCGAGCCGCGCGTGCTCTGCGAACAGTGGGGTTTGCCTCGATGACGTCACCTGGGAATGGTATTCCGGAACCATGGAACTTCTGACCGATGACCAGATCACCGCCGAGCTGGCCGGCGTCCCGGCCTGGACCCGCGACGGCAGCGCGATCACCACCGTCACCGAGCGCGCCGACTTCCGCGACGCCCTGCTGTACGTCGGAGCCGTCGCCTACCTGGCCGAGACCGCCAGCCACCATCCCGACGTCGCGATCTCCTGGAACCAGGTGACGCTGACGCTCAGCACCCACTCCGCGGGCGGCCTGACCGCCAAGGACTTCGCCCTGGCCCGCCAGATCTCAGCCCTATAAGGAGGAGGCCCGTTCGTACAGCACCTGCGCGACCGGACCCGCAACGGCGCCGACCGCCCTCAGCAGCACGAGAACCACGATCGCGACACGGCGCGGAGTCGGCGGAGTCGCGGTTAGTAAGAATCAACTACCGAAAGTGACTGCGCCGAACCTAACATATTCGCGCTGGTCGGCCTGCGTGTTTCCCCGGCGGACACCAGAATGTGGCCGAAGATTTACCAGATTTCCACAAATACACACCATTAAGCTTCTTATCCGGTGAGCCGAACAGTGGCATCGTGGGCTCCCGCGGTGCCAAGTGGGCGGACCGCGCTTCACGCCCTGAGAGGAAGCTCATGGACAGACGTCGGAAGGCGGCTCTGGCCGGCCGGCGCGTGACGTGGTTGCGCGTCACCGCTGCGGCCAGCTCTGCAGCCCTGGTCGGCACGCTGGGCCTAGCGGGAACGTCGTTCGCTGCCCCGGCGAACGGAGCCAACGCAGCGAAGGCGGCGAACACGGCCAAGGCCGCCGCGCTCGCCGGTGACAGCTCGTCGACTTGCCATCTCGGCAACGGGGTCAAGCACGTCGTGCAGCTCACGTTCGACAATGTGCACTTCTTCCGGGACAACCCCAACGTCCCGTCCGACCTGGAAATGATGCCCGACCTGCTGAACTTCTTCGAAAACAACGGCACGTTCCTGTCGAACAGCCACACGCCGCTCATCGCGCACACCGCCGACGACATCCTGACCACCAACACCGGGCTGTACGGCGACCGGCAGGGCATGCCGGTCTCCAACAGCTACGGGGCCTACAACACCGACGGTACGAACGGCGCCTTCAACACCGCCACCATCGCCGGCTCGTTCGCCTACTGGACCGACCCGGTCTTCTACTCGCACGGCGTGCCGGCCTGCGGGGACACCCACCCGAACATGGTCTACGCTCCGGTGCCGCCGGCCACCGCCGCGCAGCCGGTGACGCCGAACGCGATCACCCCGGCGCCGTGGGTGCCGTTCACCCGGGCCGGCTGCGACGTGGGCGACGTGTCCACGGCAAACCAGGAGCTGGAGAACACCAACGTCGATATCCCCAAGGTGTTCGGTGTCAACTCGCCCGAGGACCAGCAGCTCAACGCCGACACCGACTCGTTCAAGGACGCTGAGACCGCGGACTACGTCGGCGTCGCGGTGCACTGCGCCCAGGGCAACGCCTTCTGCTCCGCCGCCCAGGCGGTGAAGTTCGGCCAGACCTCGCCGTCCGCGTCCGCCTCGCCGGACGTGCTGCCGAACGAGCCGGGCGGGTACAACGGCTTCCAGGGGCTGTTCGGTCACAGGTACGTCGCGCCGCAGCTCGGCGCGGGCACCGACAACCTCAGCCGCAACGGGTTCGAGGTCACCAACGCGGCCGGGAACCTGGTCGACGAGAACGGCAACCAGATCAACGGCGCGTTCCTGTCCAACCACCCCGGCTTCCCCGGGTTCAGCAGCATCAACGCCTCGCAGACGCTGGCCTACATGGCCGACATGCTCGAGTCGGGCGTTCCGGTGGTGAACGGCTACATCTCCGACATCCACGGCAACGAGAACATCACCGGCGTGTCCGCGTGCAAGGGTGCCCCGGCCGCGCTCGGCAGCGGCACCGCCTGTTACATCGCCCAGGCGCAGTACTACAACCAGGCCTTCGGCACGTTCTTCCAGCGGTTGGCCCAAGACGGCATCACCCCGGCCAACACGCTGTTCGTGCTGAGCTCCGACGAGGGCGACCACGAGGCCGGCGCCAACGTGGGCCGCGCCATCCAGCCCACGCCGGCCAACTGCGACGGCGCGACCGTCTCCGGCGACACCGTGACCCCGGACCTGCTGTGCACCTACCCCGCGGGCTCCTTCGGCGAGCTGGCCGGCAACATGACGGGCCTGCTGGCCACCGAGAAGGGCAATACCACGCCGTTCACCCTGGAGAACGACACCGCGCCGGAGTTCTACGTGACCGGCGACCCTGGCCCGAACGTCCCGGGGGTGCGCACTCTGGAACACGACGTGGCCGGGCTGACCGCCACCAACCCGTACGCGGGCGGCAGCCAGAACATCGCTAACTTCCTGGCCGACCCCGCCGAAGAGGCGATCCTGCACATGGTCAACGCCGACCCGGCCAGGACGCCGACGTTTGCCCTGTTCGCCAAGCCGGATTACTTCCTATCCAGCGGCAGCGCGTCCTGCGGCACCTCGTGCGTGACGCAGAACACCGGGTTCGCCTACGACCATGGCGACTACGCGGCCGAGATCAACACGAACTACATCGGCCTCGTCGGTCCCGGGGTCAAGCACCTGGGTCTGGACGGCTCGGGCCCGGCCGACGGCCCGAACTCGGCCGGCCCGAACAGCGGCCAGATTGAGGTCGTCAACAGCGGCACCACCGGCACCTGGGCCGACGAGACCGACATCAGGCCGACCATGATGTACCTGACCGGGCTCAAGGACGACTACGAGCACGACGGCCGGGTGATCACCCAGATCCTGGCCAGCCCGAACCGCGTGCTGGGCGGGTCCGCCGTGGCCGCCCTGGGGGCCTGCTATAAGCAGCTCAACTCGAGCGTCGGCCAGTTCGGCGCCTTCACCCTGCAGGCCGACACCAAGGCGATCGAGGGCAGCTCGCCCGGTGACGTCCGGTACGTCACCATCGACAAGGCGCTCGTGGCGCTGGACAAGATCCGCGACGCGGTCGCCCTGAAGATCAAGGCCCAGCTCGAAGCGGCCGCGTTCGGCAACCAGCCGATCTTCGCGGCCGGGGCCGAGACGTTCGCCTGCCAGGCGATCATCAACACCGCGGCCGTCCTGGCCCATAGCGCCTGATCACCGACGTGGGCCGTCACCCCGGCTAGCCCGGGGTGCCGGAGAAGGTCACCGCCACGGCACAATGGGGCGGTGACCTTCTCCGGCCCGCCCCGCGACGTGGTGATCCTCGGCTCGACCGGCTCGATCGGCACCCAGGCCCTCGACATCATCCGGCGCAACCCCGACCGCTTCCGGGTCGCGGCGCTCGCGGCGGGCGGCGGGAACCTGGACCTGCTGGCCCGGCAGGCGTATGAGTTCGGGGCGGCGGCCGTCGCCGTAGCCACCCCGGCCGCCGCGGCGCAGCTACAGGCCGCACTTCGCTCTGTTCTTGATATGGGCCGAACGGACCGTGGTGCGTCCCCCGCGCCCCCCGAACCGCTATCCGGCCCGGACGCCACCCCCACCCTCACCCCGGGCGCGATGCCCGAGGTGCTGGCCGGGCCGGACGCGATCTGCGAGATCGCCGCGTGGCCTGCTGACGTGGTGCTCAACGGGGTGACCGGCGCGGCCGGGCTGCAGGCCACGCTGGCCGCGCTGGACGCCGGGCGGACCCTGGCCCTGGCCAACAAGGAGTCGCTGATCATCGGCGGCCCGCTGGTGACCAGCCGGGCCAAGCCCGGGCAGATCGTCCCGGTCGACTCCGAGCATTCGACCATCGCCCAGTGCCTGCGGGCCGGGCGCGGATCCGAGGTCCGGCGGCTGGTGCTGACCGCCAGCGGCGGGCCCTTCCGCGGCTGGCGCCGCGACGCCCTGGCCGACGTCACGCCGGAGCAGGCCCTGGCCCATCCCACCTGGAAGATGGGGCCGCTGGTCACGGTCAACTCCGCCACCTTGGTGAACAAGGGCCTGGAGGTGATCGAGGCGCACCTGCTGTTCGGGTTCGGGCTGGACCGGATCGACGTCGTGGTCCACCCTCAGTCGATCGTGCACTCGATGGTGGAGTACGCCGACGGCGCCACGGTGATCATGGCCTCGCCGCCGGACATGCGGTTGCCGATCTCGCTCAGCCTGGGCTGGCCCGACCGGGTGCCCGACGCCGCGCCGGGGCTGGACTGGTCGGCCGCGGCGGCCTGGACCTTCGAGCCGCTGGACGACTCCGCGTTCCCCGCCGTCGCGCTGGCCCGCGAGGCGGCCGCGGCGGGCGGCACCATGCCGGCCGTCTACAACGCCGCCAACGAGGCCTGCGTGGCTGCCTTCCTGTCGGGAAGCATCGGCTTCACCCGGATTGTTGACACCGTGGCCCGGATACTCTCTGAGCATGACGCCGCGCGCGCGCCGGTCGCGAGCGTGGCGGACGTGCTGGCTGTTGACGGGTGGGCCCGGCGGCGGGCACGGGAGCTGAACTCCTAGGAGGGTACGACCGGATGGACCTGCTCGGCTGGGTCATCTTCATCGTCGCTCTGCTCGTCTCCGTCATGCTGCACGAGACCGGCCACTTCGTGCTGGCCAAGAGGTTCGGCATGAAGGTCACCCGCTACTTCGTCGGCTTCGGCCCGACGATCTGGTCCACCTGGCGCGGCGAGACCGAGTACGGGATCAAGGCGCTCCCGTTCGGGGGGTTCGTCAAGATCGTCGGCATGCACTCGCTGGACGATCCCGACGACCCGGAGGACGAGCCGCGGGCGTTCCGCAGCCATCCGGCCTGGCAGCGGATCCTGGTCCTGCTCGCTGGCTCGGCCATGCACTTCCTGCTGGCCCTGGTGCTGGTCTTCGGGCTGGCGCTGGGCGTCGGCATCGCGAACGACAACACCACCCAGCTGGGCACGATCAGCGCCTGCGTGCCCGCCAGCGTCAGCGCCTACGACAACGGCACCTGCGGCTCGGATGCGCCGGCCTCGCTGGCCAAGCTGGCCGGGCTGCGCGCCGGCGACACGGTGACCGCCTTCGACGGTCATCCGGTGAGCACCTTCACCCAGCTCGGCGACGCGATCCGCGCCGTCCCGCCCGGCTCGTCGGCCACCATCACCGTCCGCCGCGACGGGAAGCTGGTTACCCTGCCCATCACGCCGGCCAGCGTCAGCGGCCGCAGTGGCTCCTACCTGGGCATCGGGCCCGCGGTGCTGTTCCAGGTGGCCAATCCGCTGCGCGCCATCGAGTACTCGGGCACCACCTTCGGCCAGGTGCTGGTCGGCTCGGCGCAGGCCGTCGGGGACCTGCCCGCGGCGCTGCCGAAGCTGTTCGCCAGCGACCGCTCGAGCACCGCGGCGGGCCAGGTCAGCAGCGTGGTCGGCGCGGCCGAGGCCACCGGCACCGAGGTCGCCTCCAACGCGGGCTGGCAGTACAAGGTCAGCTTCGTGCTGCTGCTCATCGCCTCGCTGAACATCTTCGTCGGCGCCTTCAACTTGCTCCCGCTGCTGCCCCTCGACGGCGGTCACATCGCGGTGATCATCTACGAGCGGATCCGTGCCTGGTTTGCCCGCCTGCGCGGCCGTCCCGACCCCGGCCTGGCCAACATGGCCAAGTTCGTCCCGGTCAGCTTCAGCCTGTTCGTTGTCCTGATTTTCTTCAGCCTCACCCTGGCCCTAGCCGACATCGTGAACCCGGTAAGCCTCACCGGCGGCTGATACCCGACGCATCCGTCAGCGTCGGTAACCTTCCGTTCGTCTGGTGATGGTTCAATGGGCGGGTCGAGGGATTCGGGGATGTGCCAATCGAACGGATGGGGCTCATGAGTATTGACCTCGGTATGCCGCAGACGCCGGCCGCGCCGCTGGCCGAACGCCGGAACTCCCGCCAGATCATGGTGGGCCCGGTGCCGGTGGGCGGGGGAGCGCCGGTAACCGTGCAGTCGATGACGACCACGCTGACCGCCGACGTGAACGCCACCCTGCAGCAGATCGCCGAGCTGACCGCCTCGGGCTGCCAGATCGTCCGGGTCGCGGTCCCGTCCCAGGACGACGCGGACGCGCTGCCCGCCATCGCCCGCAAGTCGCAGATCCCGGTCATCGCCGACATCCACTTCCAGCCCAAGTACGTGTTCGCCGCGATCGACGCGGGGTGTGCCGCGGTCCGGGTCAACCCGGGCAACATCAAGCAGTTCGACGACAAGGTGGCCGAGATCGCCAAGGCGGCCTCCGACGCCGGGATCCCGATCCGGATCGGCGTCAACGCTGGCTCGCTGGACAAGCGGCTGCTGGCCAAGTACGGCAAGGCCACCCCGGAGGCGCTGGTCGAGTCCGCGCTGTGGGAGTGCTCCCTGTTCGAGGAGCACGGCTTCCGCGACATCAAGATCTCGGTCAAGCACCACGACCCGGTGGTGATGATCAACGCCTACCGGCTGCTCGCGCAGCGGTGCGATTATCCCCTGCACCTGGGCGTGACCGAGGCCGGGCCGACCTTCCAGGGCACGATCAAGTCCGCCGTGGCGTTCGGCGCTCTGCTGGCCGAAGGCATCGGCGACACCATCCGGGTCTCCCTGTCCGCGCCCCCCGTGGAAGAGGTCAAGGTCGGTATCTCGATCCTCGAGTCGCTCGGGATGCGCCAGCGGCGCCTGGAGATCGTGTCCTGCCCGTCCTGCGGCCGGGCCCAGGTCGACGTGTACAAGCTGGCCGAGGAGGTGACCGCCGGGCTGGACGGCCTGGAGGTCCCGCTGCGCGTCGCGGTCATGGGCTGCGTGGTCAACGGCCCCGGCGAGGCCCGCGAGGCGGACCTGGGCGTGGCCTCGGGCAACGGCAAGGGCCAGATCTTCGTCCGCGGCAAGGTCATCGCCACCGTCCCCGAGTCCGCCATCGTGGAGACCCTGATCGAAGAGGCCATGCGCCTAGCCGAGCAAATCCCTGCCGAGTCCGCCGACGACACCTCCCCCTCCGGCAAACCCGTCGTCACCACCTACTGACCGCCGCCCGCGCCCGCGCCGTCGCCCGCCCACCAACGAGATGAAACCCGGGTTTCACTGCGCTCTAGGGTGGTGAAACCCGGGTTTCACTCCGCTGCCGCGGGGCCTAGCTGGCCTGGCGGTGCGTGTGGCTGGCGGTCATGCTCTCGGCGTAGACCACCTCGCCGACCTGCTCGGCGGCCACCGCCCGCGCGTCGGCGGGCAGCATGTCGTCGGTGATGAGCACGTCGACCTCGCTCAGCCGCGCGAACGAGCTCAGGCTGACCAGGCCCCACTTGGTGTGGTCGGCTAGGACGACCACCCGGCGCGCCACCCGGATGAAGGTCCGGTTGGTCTCGGCCTCGGCCAGGTTGGGCGTGGTCAGCCCGGCGTCGGCGTCGAAGCCGCCGCATCCGAGGAAGAGCACGTCGAAGTGCAGCGAGCGGATGGTCAGGTCCGCGATCGGGCCGACCAGCGCGTCGGACGGGGTGCGGACCCCGCCGGTCAGCACCACCGAGTCGGCCGTGCCGTCCAGTCCGCCGCGCATCCCGCTGAACACGTTCGTCACGCGCAGCGAATTGGTCACGATGGTGAGCCCCGGCACGTCCAGCAAGCACTGCGCCAGTGCGAACGTGGTGGTCCCGGCGGCCAGCCCGATCGCCGTGCCGGGCGTGACCATGCTCGCGGCCGCCCGGGCGATCGCGGTCTTCTCTGGTCTCTCGAGCACGAGCTTCGCTTCGAAGCCCGGCTCATGACTCGAGGGCGTGCCCGGCAGCACCGCGCCGCCGTGCACCTTTTCCACCAGCCCGTCGCGGGCGAGCACCTCGAGGTCTCTGCGGATGGTCATGTCCGAGACGCCGAGTCGCTGCGTGAGGTCACTGACCCGGGCGCTGCCATCGCTCCTGACGGCCTGCAGGATGAGCGATTGGCGGTGTCTGGCTAGCATCCGTCCTTTCCCTCCTTGTTACGGGGGATGGCGCCCGGACCCGTGCGGTGGCCCTGGATAGCGTCATCCGTCCCAAGTGAGACGTTTCCCGCCGGTGTTCGGTTCCGGGGATGGATGTCGGAAGCAGAAGGATTTCTGTGCTCCAGGTTGCCCGCGAGCCTGACGTGGCCTGCGAGACCGGCGCCCATGCCGCTTACCCGGCCGCACGCGCCCCGTCTCCTGGCCGCCCAGCCCGGCCTGGCGCACCCGTCTCCCGGCCGCCCAGCCCGGCCGGCGGACCGTCTCCCGGGCGCGCCGATCTGGGCGGCGCGCGGGGCGTCCTCGTCCGCGTCGGTTGGGCAGGTTCGTGGCAGCGTATCGATGGTGTTTCGCGTTTGTTGCCGTATAGTGACTTGTTAACGTTAACATCGTTGAGTCGGCGAGGGGAGGGCGTGTCAGGCCAAGGCTCATGGACGCGATTGCGCATTTTGCTAACTGGGCGTGTAGATGCTCATGCAGAGCCTGATATCGAAACGGGCACGGTCCTTTATCGGGCCTGCGTAGTTCCTTGACAGGTGATCGTGAACAGATTTAGCGTCTACCCCGGTTCGTCAGAGTGTGCCGAATATCGGTCGCATTCGAGATGCTGCGGGTTACTCCAAGATGAACCGCCGGAACAGACAGCGGAATAGGCGTGTCTTCGCGTTATCTCTCTCGCGACGAAGTCGACGGGACTCGCCGCGCGACTGCGGGCTCGGCCCGGGAGAGTTATCCCGTCCCGGGAAATTCCATGGAGGTCCTTAGATGAAGAAAAAGGTCGACCCGGTAGTCGACGAAGCGATTGAGACCCTGAACATGAAGGACGGGCCCTCTCGTCGCCGGCTGCTAGAGGGGGCCGGGCTGTTCAGCGCCACGGCGGCCGCCTCGGCGCTGATCGCCGCCTGCAGTTCGTCGAGCTCCAGCAGTGCTTCCTCGGCGTCGACGGCATCGGCGGCTGCGGCTGCGGCAGGTAACTTCCCGACCACGCCCAAGTGGAAGTTCACCTTCGTGAACCACGTCACGGACAACGCGTTCTTCACCCCGACCCAATACGGGTTCCAGGACTGCGCCGCGCTGCTCGGCCTGCCCACGCCGGTGTGGACCGGTGCCCTGTCGACCCAGCCGACAAACTCGACCATGCTGTCGGCCATCCAAGCCGCCGTCACGGCGGGTTCCCCTGGCATCGCGACGACCGTGGTCTCGGCCACCTCGTTCATCGCCCCCATCAACAGCGCGCTGGCTGCGGGCATCCCGGTCATCACCTACAACGCGAACGGTTCCAGTGCCAGCCCTACCAACGGTCTGGCCTATGTCGGCCAGGACCTGCTCGTGTCGGGTCAGGAGGTGGGCAAGCGGCTCGCCTCGCTGATGAAGTCCGGCGATACGGCGGTCGGCTTCATCGCCCAGCCCGGTTCGCTGAACATCCAGCCCCGTATGGACGGCGCGACGCAGGCCCTGGAGGCCGCCGGCATGAAGGTCATGTTCGGAAACAAGGGTGTCGACACGGGCGCCTCGGCGACGCAGGAAGCCCAGGCGCTGCCCGCGTTCCTCCAGTCGCACGGGTCCAGCATCCAGGGCGCCTTCGCGGTCGATGGCGGCGACACCGCCCTCCTCGGCACCTCGCTGAACAAGTACGGCCTGGTCGGCAAGGTGGCCGCCGGCGGCTTCGACCTGGAGCCCCAGACCCTGACCGCGATCACCGCCGGCCAGATCAACTTCACCGTCGACCAGTCGCCGTATCTGCAGGGCTTCCTGCCCACGCTGTACATGTACCTCTTCCAGCTCTCCGGCGGCCTGGTGGCGCCGCCGGCCACGGACACCGGCCTGAAGTTCGTGACCAAGAGCAACGCGGGCGCCTACACCGCGACGCCGACCCGGTTCGAAGGCTCCACCTCGGCGCAGAAGTACATCATGCACAGCGGCGCGATCACCGTCTGACCGGACGTGGCAGGCTTGAGATAGCACGCTTGCGGCGATTCACCTGGGCGCGAAGCCCAGGTGAATCGCCGCGGCGCCTGGGTATGACGTCAACACAGGCATCCGGCGACGTAGCAGGATTGGGATGAGCAACGTGAGCGAGACTGCCGAGCGCAGCCCAGAGACCGTCGGCGCCGCGCCTGACCGGCGAAAAGGCCCGAGCGTCCTCAGTCGCGCCGCCACCCTCTTCCTGAAGCAGCGCGAGGCCAGCGTCCTGGCCATCGCCGTGATTCTGTTCATCTACTTCACGGCGACCACCTCTCACTTCTTCAGCCACGGCAGCTTCGTCAACATCGCCCAGTACATGGCCCCGTACACGATCATCGGCATCGGCCTGGTGCTGCTGATGGTCTGCGGCGAGATCGACCTGTCGATCGGGTTCGTCTGGCTGCTCGCACCGTACGCCATGCACTTCTTCGTCGACTCCGGGATCCCGACCATCCTCGCCATCGTGATCTCGGTGCTGTTGCTGGGGTTGGTGGTGGGGGTGGTCAACGGCGTCGTTACCACCGTGTTCGGCGTCCCGTCGCTGATTACCACGCTCGCCACCGGCTACATCATCTACGGTTACGCGCTGACGGTCTCGGCGGCGCAGCAAATCAACCTGCCTACCCAGTCGCTGGGCATCGGTCGCTGGTTCGGCGCCGAGGCGTGGTCGGAGTTCATCTGGGCCACCGTCCTCGTCTTGATCTTCCACGTGATACTGACCAGGACCCGGTGGGGCCTCTACACGGTCTCGGTCGGCGGTAACCTGCTCGGCGCGAGAGAAGCCGGGATCAAGGCCAACCGGATCAAGATCGGTAACTTCGTGATGTGCAGCTCGCTCGCGGCGTTCGCCGGGATCCTGGAAGCGTTCAAGAACGACATCATCGACCCCAGCGCCGGCGGGCTCCCGGTGCTGCTGGTCGCCCTGGCCGGGGTGGTGATTGGCGGCACGGCCATGCTGGGCGGCTCCGGGACGATGATCGGACTCTGGCTCGGCATGCTAGTGCTGGGCATTCTGCAGGACGGGTTCTTCCTGCGCGGCATCAGCTCGAACGAGTATCTGATCATCCTGGGCGCGGCGATCCTCCTCGCGATGATCGCCAACACCTATCTCACCCGGCTGAGAAACGCGGGCCGGCTGCAGCGATCCGATGATACGCCCGCCAAGCGAGGGAAGGGCGGTGGCACGGTCATCGGGCTGTTAACCAAGTTGTGACGCGGCGCGTTAGAGCGAGTCGGATCAGATCCAGCCCGGAGGCAGCGAAGTGAGTACTCAGCCAGCCGACGACTTCACGGCGCCGACCAGCGACGACATCCTGCGGGTGGAGCACATCTCCAAGCGCTACGGCGCCGTGACCGCGCTGACCGACGTGAGCCTGCGGCTCGCGCGCGGCGAAGTGCTCGGCCTCATCGGCGACAACGGCGCGGGCAAATCCACCCTGATCAAGATCCTCTGCGGCTTCCAGCAACCCACCAGCGGGCGGATCATCCTGAACGGCGAGGAGGTCACGTTCACCTCGGTGACGCAAGCCCGCTCGGCCGGCATCGACGTGGTCTACCAGGATCTCGCCCTCATCAACCAGCTCACCGTTTACCACAACATGTTCCTCAACCGGGAGCCGGTCCGCTGGCCGCTGCTGCGCAACAAGGTCATGCGACAGCAGGCCAAGAAGCACCTGGACTCCATGGGGATAAAGAGCCTCAGGTCGGTCGACGTCGAGGTGGCCAGCCTGTCCGGCGGCCAGCGGCAGGCCATCGCGGTGGCCCGCTCGGTGTTCTCCGACGCGAAAATCCTGCTGCTCGACGAGCCGCTGGCCGCGATGGGCGTCAAGGAAGGCGCGATGATCCTCGACATCGTGCGCGAGGTCAAGGAGCGGGGCATCTCGGTCATCATCATCGCGCACAACTACGGCCAGGTGCTCGAGGTGTGCGACCGGGTGAACCTGCTGCAGGGCGGCAAGATCACCTACGACAAGTACGCCAGTGAGACCTCGGTGGAGGCGCTGACCGAGATGGTCGTCGCCGAGTACCGCAAGGCGCTCGAGGAACGTCACCGCGCCGCGTCGTAGCCGCTGCTCGAAGCAACTGATCTCGGCGCGGCCGGGCGAGACACCGGAATGCGTCGGGCATGATGGGGGGCATGTCGATGCCTCGCCGGGGCGGCCGGGCGGTGCGGGGCGGTGCGGCGGCGCTGAGCGTCGCCGTGGCCGCGCTGCTCACGGTCACCGCCTGCACCTCGCCCGCATCCACGGCTGTCGCCCCGCCAGACACCGGGCCGAGCACCACGCCGTCGGGTCCGGCCGCGGGCAGCGACACCGGGCCGATCGTCCCGGCCAACAGCTCACTACATTGGCACTCCTGCAGCGGCCTGATCGCTCAGACGGGCATCCGGGACTGCACGATGCTGAGCGTGCCGCTGAACTACGCCGACCCCGGCGGCCGGCACATCAGCCTGGCCCTCGACATGATCCCGGCTACCGCCCCGGTGGGCCAGCAGCAGGGGATCCTGCTGGTCAACCCGGGAGGCCCCGGCCGCAGCGGACTGTCCCTGGCCGCCGAAGTGGCCGAAGGGCTCAGCCCCAGCGTGGCCCGGGATTACGACATCATCGGCTTCGACCCGCGCGGCGTCGGGTCGTCGGTGCCCGAGCTGAGCTGTGAGCCGTCCTTCTTCTCCGGCCCGCGCCCGAACTACATCCCGGCCAACGCCGCCGCCGAACAGGTCAGCATCAACCGTGCGAAAACGTACGCCCATGACTGCGAGCAGAAATTCGGCTGGCTGCTCCCGTACATGACCACCAAAAACGTGGCCCGCGACCTGGACTCCATCCGCGCCGCGTTCGGCGTGGCCAAGATCAACTATTTCGCGTTCTCCTACGGCACCTATCTCGGCCAGGTTTACGCGACGCTGTTCCCGCAGCGTGTCCGCCGCATGGTGCTGGACAGCACCGTCGATCCCACCGGGGTCTGGTACACCGACAACGTCGACCAGGATTACGCCTTTCAGGGCCGGATGAACACGTTCTACGCCTGGGTGGCCCAGTACGACAGCACCTATAACCTCGGCAGCACCGCGGCCCAGGTGCGGGCCGCCTGGTACCGGGCCCGTAACCAGCTGCTGGCCCACCCGGCCAACAGGGTGATCGGGCCCGACGAGTTCGACGACACCTACCTGCTGGGCGGCTACGACGACGAACTCTGGCCGGGCCTGGCCCAGGCCCTGTCGACCTACCTCAACGAAGGTAACGCCACCGACCTGATCGGCCAGTACCGGTCCTACGGCGTCCAGAACGAGAACGAGTTCGCGGTCTACAACGCGGTGGAGTGCGCCGATA
Source organism: uncultured Actinomycetes bacterium (assembly GCA_963742795.1). Classification (GTDB taxonomy): domain Bacteria; phylum Actinomycetota; class Actinomycetes; order Streptosporangiales; family Streptosporangiaceae; genus Palsa-504. The sequence continues at coordinate 392,979 of CAVUNL010000002.1, read as the reverse complement.
CCAGCTGGCCGAGCAGCTTCTCGTTCTGGACCACCGACACCGAGCAGGTCTACAAGACGGCCCCGTTCTACGCCTGGGGCAACGCCTGGTACAACGCCGCGTGCGCGTTCTGGCCGGTGCACGGGCCGTCCGAGCCGCTCCAGATCACCGGCGCCGGCCTGCCCGGCATCTTGATGCTGCAGGGCACGCTGGACCCGGCCACGCCGTACGCGGGCGCCCAGGACGCGCACAAGCTGCTGCCCTCGGCCCGGATGGTGGTGGTGGAGGGCGGCGGCAACCACGGTCAGTCGTTCTCCCAGCCGCCGAACAACTGCGTCCAGGGCTACCTGAACAGCTATCTTGCCACCGGAGCCCTGCCGCAGGGAGATCAGGGTTCCGGCCTGGTCAACGCCACCTGCCCGGCCGTGGCCAACCCGACGGCAAGAAGCTGAGGGCGCCGGGGCGTTCACCTCACGTTCGGATGAGAATTTCCGGCCTTATTGCCCCGTGTAGGCTGGCTGTATGTTGCGGGTAAAGCCGCCGTCGTCCGCGGTGCGGCTGCTCGATGAGCGGGATCGGGGCGCGGTGCTTGCTATCTGCGATCGCGATCCGGTGACCAACGTCTTCGTCAGCTCCCGGGTGCGCGCCCTGGGCCTGGAACCGGGCCGCCTCGGCGCCCAGATGTGGGGCCACGGCGCCGGCGGCCAGCTGCAGTCGCTGTGCTATTCCGGCGCCAACCTGGTCCCGGTCGCGGCCACGCCCGATGCGGTCGTGGCCTTCGCGGACCGGGCGCTGAAGCAGGGACGGCGGTGCTCATCGGTGGTCGGGCCGGCCGGCGAGGTCCAGGCGCTGTGGGCCTTGCTGCGGCCGCGGTGGGGGCCGGCCCGGGACGTCCGTCCCGTGCAGCCGGTCATGGTCATCAACGGGCCGCCGCGGGTGGCGCCCGATCCGCTGGTCCGCCGGGTCCGCATGGAGGACTTCGACGCCCTCTGGCCCGCCTGCGTGGCGATGTTCACCGAGGAGGTGGGCGTCTCGCCCACCAGCGGGGACGGCGGCGCCTCGTACCGGGCCCGCCTGGAACAGCTGATCCGCGGCGGCCGCGCCTTCGCCCGGATCGAGGGCGGCACGGTGATCTTCAAGGCCGAGATCGGGGCCGTGACCCCGCAGGCCTGCCAGGTACAGGGCGTCTGGGTCCGGCCGGAGTGCCGCGGCCAGGGCCTGGCCGCCCCCGGCATGGCCGCGGTCGTGGTCGAGGCGGCCCGCTCGATCGCCCCGGTGGTCTCCCTCTACGTCAACGACTACAACCGGCCGGCCCGTGCGGCCTACCTGCGGGCGGGCTTCGCCGAGACCGGCCGGTTCATGTCCGTGCTGTTCTAGCCCGGGGGGACGACCCCCCGGAACCCCCCGCTGCGCCGGCTGCGCCGTCGCGACCCGCTGCGGTGCTCGCCGTAGTATCGCGCGGCCGGAGGGACCCTACGGGCCCCTCGCGGGCCGCACGATGGGCGGCTATCGCCGCCGGGGCTTCGCCGTAACGAGTCAGTCGCGGTCGCGGATCTTGCGCAGGTAGTCGACGATCGGCTGGAACGAAGACCGGATCTCCTCCTGCTGCTGCGCGGAAAGCCGGTCGATGAAGTGACGGCGGACGTTCTCCACGTGGTACGGCGCGACCCGCTCGATGGCCTGGAACCCCGCCTTGGTCAGCACGGCGAACGTGCCGCGCTTGTCGCCCTCGCAGTCGTCGCGCCGGACCAGGCCGCGCTTTTCCATCCGCGAGATCTGGTGCGACAGCCGGCTCCGGGACTGGCTGGTAGCGTCGGCGAGATCGGTCATCCGCAACCGGTGATCCGGCGCCTCGGACAACTCGACCAAGATCTCGTAGTCGCGGCCGTTCAGCCCGTGCGCGATCAGGTCGCGGTCGAGCTGACGCAAGAGCAGCATGCTCAACTGGACAGTAGCCCGCCAGGCCTGTTGTTCCTCATCGGTCAGCCAGTGCGGCTGTCCGTCTGTACCGGGCATGCCTCGAATCTACCCCCTGCCCGGCGGCAACAGTACTGACCTGGCCGCCTGCGGCGGCAGTACTGACCTGGCCGCCTGCGGCGGCAGTACTGACCTGGCCGCCGCGGCGGCAGTACTGACCTGGCCGCCTGCGGCGGCAGTACTGACCTGGCCGGGCGGGGCGGCCCTGCTGCTCTGGCCGCCCCGCCCTCCCCAAGTAAACGCGCCTGGGCCAGCTCGGCCCGGCAGGCGGCCAGCTGGTCCTGCGCGAGACTGAAGTGCCGGACCAGGCCCAACTCCCGCAGGAGCGGCAAGCACACTTCGAGGTAGCCGAGGGCATGCCACGGCTCGTGCAGCGACATGTAGCTGTCGGCGACCTTGAACAGGCACAGCGCACGTGAACACGGCGCACCGTCGGCCTCGAATGCCTGCGCGGCCTCACGGTAGGCCTCGATGGCCGCCTCGTAACGGCCCAGGCCAGCGTAGCTGTCGCCGAGCAAGTCAAGAAAGTAGGCCCGGTCGTGCCGGGCAGCAGTCCCCAACCCCAGGGCCCCCAGGCCCTCCTGCGTTGTCATGGCAGCCCTTCTGCCTGTTGCGATGTCTCCTTCATCCGCCGGTGCACGTCATTAAATTCCCCACCATGGTGAACTCGCCCGGTGCACGAGATCAGTCGTACCATAGCTGACGAATGTCGCGCTTAGTTCTCACGGACGAGGAGACCGCGACCGAGGTGATGCCGGAAGATTCTGCCGTGCCCACCGGCGTGCAGGCCGCCGCGTCATACATACGCGAGTTGTTGCTGCGCCCGGGCCGGTACCGGCGCAGGTGGGAGCAGTACGCCGAGCGCAGCAGGGCCGGACAGGTCAACCAGCTCGCGGTGGCCGAGGTCCTCGCGCATTACCTGTGGCAGCATCCGCGCGCACAAGGCGACCTCGACGTCCTGCCCCGTCAGCTCAAGGACACCGCCTCCCGCGCGCTATCGGGCAAGCTGCTCAGCAAGGCCACGCTTGTCCTTTTCATGGACGCCTTCGGGCTCGGCGTCCCTGAGCGCGAGCAACTTCTCAAATTGTGGGAAGGGTCCGCGCACGTTCGCGTGCTGTCCGGCCCGCGGGCGATCCGCGACGATAAGGCGGTCATGCTCGGCAGCCGCCGGGTCAAGACGCTCTCCCTGCACGACCATCATTATCTCGGCCCGGACGGAATGCCGGTCAAGCACCGGGTTATCCACGTGATCGAGGCCATTACCGACGGCGTCGACCGCCTTCCCTATCGGGCGGATACAAATGCGCTGACGATTGAGGCCGGGCAGGGATTCAGCGGCCTCGCGGGCCCGGTATACCAGCCCATTGCCGAACTCTTCGTCGTGGATATGCTCCTGGCCAAGCCGTTGCTGGCCGGGGAAACGGCGACGCTGGAGTACTCGTGCAGTTTCCATTACGCGGCGCCCCCGCCGCCGGAGTTCCGCCGGGTAGTGCAATTCTTCGTCGAGAACCTCGATATCCGCATCGAATTTCATCCGGAAAAGCTGCCGGCCAAGGTCGAATGGGCGGTGTGGGACGGCCTGGACGGACCCATCGTGGAACGCGAACCCGTCGTCCTGGACAGTCAGTTCGCGGTGCACCGGTACCTGCGCCTGGCCGAGCAGACGGCGGTCGGTTTTCACTGGGACTGGTAGCGGTGCGCGCGCACGGGAAGCGGGAAGGGCGTGGCACGATCGTAGGTGTGCGGAGGGACGAGGGCGCGGCAACCACGAGTGCCGAGTTGCGCGCACACAATCTCGCGCGGTTGCTGCGCGCCGTTCATTACGGCGGCGGCCAGCTCACCCGGGCCGAACTCACCAGGCAGCTCAGCCTGGCCCGGGGGACCGCCACCGTGCTGGTCCGCGACCTGGCCGGGCGCCGCCTGATCGAGGAGCTGACCGGCCCGGTCGACGCCACCGTGCAGCGCGCCCGGGGACGCCCGACCGGGGTGCCGTCGGCGCACGCCCAGGGCCCCGTCGCGCTCGCCGTCGACCTGCGCGACGACTCCTTTACCCTGGCCGCCTTCGAGCTGACCGGGCGCTGCACGGTGCTCGACCGCCAGGAGCGGGACGCGGGCTCGGGGACCGGGGTGCTGACCGACGTCGCCGACCGGCTGGAGATCCGCGGCCGCCAGTTCGGTGACCGCGTGATCGGCGTGGGCGTCGCGGTCCCGTCGCCGGTGCGGGGCAGCACGATGGTCCAGCCGACGCTGACCGAGTGGCAGGACGTGGACGTGACCGCGGCGCTCGGGCCGGTCCTGGCCGGTAACGACGCGACGCTGGCCGGGCTGGCGGAGGCGAGACGCGGTGTGCTGCGAGGGGTACAGGTAGCGCTGCACCTGCACGTCGCGACCGGCATCGGCGGAGTCCTGCTGGCCGACGGCCTGCCGGTGACCGGGGCGCACGGCTCGGCGGGCGAGTTCGGGCACATGCCGCTGACCGGGAGCGACGAGCCTTGCCGGTGCGGATCGGTCGGCTGCTGGGAGCTCGACGCCGGAGCCCGCGGGCTGCTCCGCGCGGCCGGGAGGCCCGAGCAGGGCGACCGGATGCTCCAGGCCGAGCAGATCGTCGCCGCGGCGGGCACCGACCCGCACAGCGGCCGGGCCCTCGGCCTGGTGGCTAGGTCGCTCGGGCGCGGCATCGGCGCGCTGGTCAACGCGCAGGACCCCGAGGCGATCGGGCTGTCCGGCCTGGCCGCTTTGGTGTACACGGCGGTCCCGGGCGCGGTCACGGCCGGCTACCTGTCCACGCTGATGCGGTTCCGCCGGGGCGACCCGCCCGCCCTGCTGCCCTCCACGCTGGGCGACCTGGGCGCGCTGACCGGCGCGTCCGAGCTGGTCTTCGACGCCTTCCTCACCCCGCGCGGTCTGTCCACCTGGCCTGCGCCAGAGCAGCAAACAGAGCAGAAAGCAGAGCAGAAAACCGCGTGACTTCGGTACGGTCAGATGGTAAGTTTCCGACCTTGTGCCCGAAAATATTTCTGCCGAACGGACCGTGGCTGATCCGGTCCTGACCGCTGAACGCGAGCAGTTGCGGCGCTCCCGGGACTATCTCAGCCTCATGCGCGAGGACGTCCTCTCGCTCGAGGCCATGGCCGGCGACCGGGTCTCCCAGGAGTACCTCAAGGCCGAGCTCTACCACCGGGCCGAAGCCCTCAAGGACCTCCCGGACACCCCGCTGTTCTTCGGCCGGCTCGACTACGCCGCCCCCACCACCCAACCCGAGACCGGATATTCCGAGACCGGATATTCCGAAACCGGAATATCCGACGATGGGGTAGCCCAGGACGGGGTAGCCCAGGACGGGGTGGCCCAGGACGGGGTGGCCCAGGACGGGGTGGCAGGGCACAGCTTCCACATCGGCCGGAGGCACGTGCACGCCCCGGACGGCACGCCCGCGGTGATCGACTGGCGGGCCCCGGTGTCCCGGCCGTTCTACCGGGCCAGCGGCGCGGACCCGATGAACCTGGCGCTGCGGCGCCGGTTCGGCTTCTCCGGCGGCGAGCTGACCGCCTACGAAGACGAGGCGTTCACCACGGACCGTTCGGCCGAAAGAATAGGACGCCAGAAACCCAGCCAGATCCTGATCGATGAGATCGAGCGGCCGCGGTCCGGGCCGATGCGGGACATTGTCGCGACCATCCAGCCCGACCAGGACGACATCGTGCGGGCCGACGCCGCGCAGACCGTCTGCGTCCAGGGCGCGCCGGGCACCGGGAAGACCGCCGTCGGGCTGCACCGGGTCGCCTACCTGCTGTACGCCTACCGGGAGCAGGTCCGGCGGCGCGGCGTGGTCATGGTCGGTCCTAACCAGGCCTTCCTGTCCTACATCCGCAACGTGCTGCCCGCCCTCGGCGAGCTCGACGTCACCCAGACCACGGTGGGCGATCTCGTCCAGTCCCTGGGGTCGGTCCCGGTGCGCGGGTCCGACACCGAGACGGCCGCGGTCCTCAAGGGCGACGCGCGGATGGCCGAGGTGCTCCGCCGGGCGGTGTGGGCGTCGGTGCGGCGGCCGGAGCAGGCCGTGGTCCTGGCCCGCGGGACCCGGCGCTGGCGGGTCGCCGCCTGGGAAACCGAGGAACTCGTGCACGAGCTGCGCCACCGCGGCGTGCGGTACGGCGCGGCCCGCGAGCTGCTCGAGCACCGGATCGCGCACGTGATCCTGACCCAGATGGAGGCGGCCGGGGAGGCCTGCGACGACCGCACGCACGAGGCGGTGCGGCGGTCCCGGCCGGTCCGCGCGGCGGTCGAGGTGATCTGGCCCAAGCTGGATCCGGTCCGGCTGGTGTTCAGGCTGCTGTCGTCCGCCGAGGCGCTGGCCGAAGCGGCGGGGGACCTGCTGACCCCGGCCGAGCAGGCCGAGATCGTGTGGTTGCCGGCGCCCCGCGCGCCCGGGTCGGCCCGCTGGTCCCCGGCCGACGTGGTGCTCATCGACGAGGCGCGCGACCTGATCACCCGGACCCCCAGCCTGGCCCACGTGGTGGTGGACGAGGCGCAGGACCTGTCGCCGATGGAATGCCGGGCCCTGGGCCGGCGGTGCTCCACCGGCGCGGCCACCGTGCTCGGCGACCTGGCCCAGGGCACCACGCCGTGGGCGGCCTCCTCCTGGGCCTCGCTGCTGTCCAACCTGGGCAAGCCGGACACCGACGTGCGGGAGCTGTCCGTCGGGTATCGCGTCCCGCGGCAGATCCTGGACTTCGCCTCCTCGCTGCTCGCCGTCATCGCCCCCGAGCTGCGGCCCGCCTCCTCGCTGCGGGCCGATCCCGGCGCGCTGGATATCGTGCGGGTGCCGTCCGCCACGCTGGCCCGCGAGGTGGTAGCGGCCGCCACCCAAGCCTGCACTCGGCCCGGGTCGGTAGCCGTCATCGCCGCCGATCCGCAGGTCCGGTCCCTGGCCAGCGCGTTTGACGCGGCCGGGCTTGAGCACGGCGAGCCGGGCTCGGACGCCCGGCTGACCCTGGTGCCGGTCACCTTGGCCAAGGGCCTGGAGTACGACCACGTCATCGTGGTCGAGCCCGCCCGGATCGCGCAGGCCGAGGCCCGGGGCCTGCAGCGGCTCTACGTGGCGCTCACCCGGGCCGTGTCCCGGCTGACCGTCGTGTACGCCGAACCGCTGCCCGACCCGCTGCCTGCCCGGTAAAGTTTCGGGGTGTTCGTCCGGTTCAATGGACTGTTCGTGAACCGATGCCCGGTCCGGCGCGTCAGCAAGGTAGGGAAAAGTACGGTTGTGCCCGCCCGATTTCCTGAGCTGCGAATTTCTTCATGTGCGTTGCGCGCGCGGCAACGCGGCGGCATCCTGGAGAAGCGGCGACATTTAGTTTTCGATTGACTCCTAAACGTTACGACGGAGATGACGGTGGAAGCCCAGAAGACCCGCGATCCGGATCACATGCAGGCTGTCTATCTTGAGAAGCTGGCCGACGAGCTGTCCCACCGGGGGCTTGAGGCGTGGCTGATGGCGCCGCCGGGGCGGCGGCCCAGCTTGTACGTGGTGAACCCGTCCGCTCGGGCCCTTGAGGAGAACGTCTATGTGGGCTGCGGTAAGGACGGCATCTGGTGGTTCTGGTGGTCGTGGGCGGAGCGGATCGCCGTGGCCGACGACGTTGACCTGGCGGCCAGCACGATCGTGCGGGTGCTCGCTTCGCTGCGTCATCGGGATTAGCGTCGTGATGTGATGGCCGGGTGGATCTGTGCGCGACCCCGGCCGTCGACCTGGCCCGGCTGATCCGGTCCCGGCAGCTGTCGGCCGCCGAGCTGCTCGAGGCCGTGCTGGCCCGGATCGAGGCGGTCAACCCCTCGGTCAACGCGATCGTCACGCTCGCCGCCGAGCAGGCCCGGGTCGTGGCGGCCGGCCTGGACGCGCGGGCCGCCCGCGGCGAGTTCGCCGGCCCGCTGCACGGGCTGCCGATCGCGATCAAGGACCTGGCCGAGACGGCCGGGATCAGGACCACGTACGGGTCGCCGATCTTCGCCGACCACGTGCCGTCGTTCGACGCGGCGCACGTCGCGCTGCTCAAGCGGGCCGGCGCGGTGGTGATCGGGAAGACGAACACGCCGGAGTTCGGCGCCGGGTCGCAGACGTTCAATCCGGTCTTCGGGCCCACCCGCAACCCGTATGACACCCGGCTGACCCCGGGCGGCAGCAGCGGTGGCGCCGCCGCGGCCGTGGCCACCGGGATGATCCCGTTCGCGGACGGCTCCGACCTCGCGGCCAGCGTCCGGAACCCGGCCTCGTTCTGCGGGCTGGTCGGGCTGCGGACCACGCCCGGCCTGGTGCCCAGCGACCCCTTCGACCCGCTGCCGGTGGTCGGCCCGATCGCGCGCACCGCCGAAGACGCCGCCCTGCTGCTGGCCGGGATGTGCGGGCCCGATTCCGGCCGGCCGCTGGCCCGGCCCGACCGGCCCGGCGACTTCGGTGACCTGCGGCCCGCGTCGCTGCGCGGGCTGCGGGTGGCCTGGACGTTCGACCTGGGCGACCTGCCGGTGCAGCCCGAGGTGCGCGCGGTGCTCGGCGCGGCCCGGGGCCGGCTCGAGCAGGCCGGCTGCGAGGTCGCCGACCACGCGCCGGCCCTGACGGACGCCGACGAGGTCTTCCAGACGCTGCGGGCCGCGCTGATGGCCGGGATGGCGCCGCTGCTGCGCGCCCGCCGCGACCAGATCAAGACCACCCTGGCCTGGAACATCGAGAAGGGCATCGCGCTGACCGGCGAGCAGATCGCCGCCGCCCGGGCCGGGCACGCCGCGATCTTCGAGCGGGTCCGCTCGTTCCTGTCCGACGGGCGCTACGACGTCCTCGCCCTGCCCACCGTGCAGGTCGTCCCGTTCGACGTAGATACCGAGTGGGTCCGCGAGATCAACGGCGAGCCGATGGCCACCTACGTCGACTGGATGCGCTCCTGCTCCCGGATCACGGTGAGCGCGCACCCGGCCGTCTCCGTCCCGGCCGGCCTGACCGAGCCCGCCTCGACCCCGCCTGCTTCGCCCCCGCCCGCCTCGACCCCGCCTGCTTCGACCCCGCCCGCCTCGCCCCCGCCCGCCTCGCCCCCGCCCGCCTCGACCCCGCCCGCCTCGACCCCGGCCGCTCTGCCGGTCGGCCTCCAGCTCGTCGGCCCCTACGGCGCCGACCGCCGCCTGCTGGAAATCGCCGGCGCGATCACCGAGCTACTCGGCCGCGTAAACCCCGGGGCCCCTTCCGTAACTCCACCCTCCCCAGCACCACACCTTCCACCCAGCTCTCCCTGCCGAACAGCGTGAATGTGGCACCCTGACGGGAAGATCCGTTACGGTGCCACATCCACGCGGTCAGCAGAGCTCAGCAGAGCTCAGCAGCGGCCACGGCAGCGCCCTATGAGTGTGACTGTGGTGGCTCCGGGGATAGCGAGGTCTAGCTGGACTGCAGGCCCGGGAACGCCTGGGTGGTACCGCGCCAGAAGGCGGCTCGCTGCGCGGAAGTCTGCATGGCCAGCGCACCGAACGTCCGCCACTTCTCGCCAGTCACCGCCACCAAGCCTAGGTAGGCCCGCGTCACCCCGTCCTCCAGGTACGCGGCCAGGGCCGTCGCGGTCGAAGCGTCATGCACGGCGAACGGCAACCGGTAGAAGGCTTGCGCCGCGACCGGGGTCGCGCCGAGCGCGGAGATCATCGCGGTCAGCGTGTCGCGGGCCTCGTTGTGCCCGGTCCAGTCCTGCTCGGCGGCTGTCTTGCGGGTCGCGGACAGGTGGGCGCCCGCCACCCCGTAGCCGAAGATGGCCGCGTCCTCCGCCGCCAGCGCGGCCTGCAAGGCCTGCACCGCCGAGACCGGATCCGACCCCATCGTCATCAGTCGCCCAATGCCACCACGTGCGTGGCGTCCGAGGCCGCGATGCTGGCGAACAGCTGGGCCAGCGCGGGCGGCACGCTGACCAGCCGCCGGACCAGGTCGGTGGCCGACGCGCGCTCGGCCGCGTGCAGCTGCGCGATCGTCACCCGCCCCGGGGCCGGGCCGCGTGAAACGAAGCGAAGGCGAGGCGAAGGCGAACCCGATCCCGAGGGCAGCACCAGCCTGGCCTGGAGCCGGCCCAGATGCTGCCGGTGCTGAGCCAGCAGCCCTTCCAGGGTGCGCGCAGGCCGCGTGCCGCCGTTCATGGCGGCCTGGTACAGCGCGATCATGGCCCGTTCGGCCGTGATGACCTCCTGCAGCGTGATCACGTCCGGTGACAGCGCCGGCGGCCGGCCAGCGGATCGGGCCCTGCGAACGCGTCGGAGGACCGGCACCCGGCGGTGGCCAGCAGCGCAGGCAGCGCCGCCGCCGAGGCGGCCAGCACGCGCCGCCTGGGCGGGATGTCTGGCACACGGGCAAGCTACAGCATCGGAATAGCGTTCACGCACGGAGCGTCGGCCCGGTCTATCCGCGTAATGGCCCCGCTGCGGATAGGCTAGGGCCCAATCCCGCAGGTCGTGGACGAGGAGGTCGTGATGCCCGGTGGTTCGCGGCACGCACCGAAGCCTCGCGGCGCGGCCGAAGGGGGACGGTCCTCCCAAACCGCCCCGCGCCGGAGCGCGAAGGCGCCAGTGAAGGTGCCTGGGAAGCCTGCCCGAGAGGCGGGCGGGGCCTCGGTCGACGAGGCCCGGATCGCCGATGTCATCCGGCCCGTGATCGCCGCGGCCGGCATGGACCTGGAATCGGTGCGGGTGACCGCCGCGGGCCGCCGCAGGTTGCTGCGCGTGGTGGTGGACAGCGACCGTGGCGTGAGCCTTGACGACGCGGCGGCGATCAGCCGCGAGTTGTCCACCTCGCTCGATACGGTGGCCGTGATGGGCGATTTCCCGTACACGCTCGAGGTCTCCTCACCCGGCGTGGACCGCCCGCTGACCGACCAGCGGCACTGGCGCCGCGCGGTGGGACGGCTGATCCAGGTCACGGTGACCGATTCAGACGGCGCCCGGCCTGTGTCCGGCCGGGTCGCCGCGGCCGACGCCGACGGGGTGACCCTGGACGTCGAGGGTGCCCGCCGACGCTTCCCCTACGCCGTCCTCGGCGCGGGGACCATCCAGGTGGAGTTCGGGCATCCGCCTAGCGAGCTTGGAGCGACCGGCGATGGACATTGACCTGAGCGTGCTGCGCAGTCTGGAGAGCGAGAAGGACATCTCGCTGGACCAGGCGATCAAGGCCATCGAGGACGCGCTGCTCGTCGCGTACCACAAGTCCGAGGGCGCGTCGCCGACCGCGCGGGTCGAGGTGAACCGCAAGAGCGGCCACGTCACGGTCTGGGCCATCCAGACCGGCCCGGACGGCGCGGTCGTCCAGGAGTACGACGACACCCCGGCCGGGTTCGGCCGGATCGCGGCCACCACCGCCCGCCAGGTCATCCTGCAGCGCCTGCGCGACGTCGAGGACGAGCTGACCTTCGGCGAGTACGCGGGCCGCGAGGGCGACATCGTGGCCGGGGTCATCCAGCAGGGCAAGGACCCCCGGACCGTGCTGGTCGACCTGGGCAAGCTCGAGGCGGTGCTGCCGCCCGCCGAGCAGGTTCCCGGCGAGCGGTACATCCACGGCGAGCGGATCCGGTGCTACGTGCTGCACGTACGCAAGGGCCATCGCGGGCCGTCGGTCACCCTGTCCCGCACCCACCCGGGCCTGGTCAAGAAGCTTTTCGCCCTGGAGGTGCCCGAGATCGCCGAGGGCGCGGTGGAGATCGTCGCGATCGCCCGCGAGGCTGGCCACCGGACCAAGATCGCGGTCCGGTCCCACCAGCCCGGGGTCAACGCCAAGGGCGCTTGTATCGGCCCGATGGGCAGCCGGGTGCGGAACGTGATGAACGAGCTGCACGGCGAGAAGATCGATATCGTCGACTACGCCGACGAGCCGGCCAACTTCGTGGCCAACGCCCTGTCCCCGGCCCGGGTCAACCGTGTACACGTGGTCGATCTGGCCGCCCGGGAGGCCCAGGTCATCGTGCCCGACTATCAGCTCTCCCTGGCCATCGGCAAGGAAGGGCAGAACGCCCGGCTGGCCGCCCGGCTCACCGGCTGGCGGATCGACATCAGGTCAGACGCCGCCCCGACCCGGGAAACCCCGCAAGCCACACAAGCCACGCAAGCCGCGGAAACCCCGCAAGCCACGCAAGCTGCAGAAGCTGTGGCGGACGTAACAGACTCGTCGGCGCAGGTTTCGCCTGGTGTCGGGGACGTGCGGACGCGGTAGACTTGTAGCTGGAATGGCCGTACGAACCGAGCGGCACACCTCAGGTATGCCCGTGACGCGTACCTGTGTAGGCTGCAAGGAGCGTGCGGAGAAGTCCAGCCTGCTTCGCCTCGTGGCGGCTGGGGACGTCATCCAGCCCGACCCGCAAGCCCGGCTCCCTGGCCGGGGTGTTTACCTGCACCCCAGCCTGGCGTGCCTGGGTCTTGCGCGCCGGCGCCGGGCGTTCCCCCGGGCACTACGCACCGCGGGATCGCTCAGCCTCGAACCACTGGCTGAGTATCTTTGCGGCGCGGACGGCCCGGCATAGCATTGCTCGCGGCGGAACAACCTGGCTGGGCAGCACGCTGTAATACCGAGAAGGAACACCTGTCGGAAAGCAGGTCGAGAAGCTGATGAGCGCTCGATGAGCACGCGGCGATGATGACCATAGGCTGAGGCCCGCCCGGAGCACGCTCTGCCCGGGCCGGGGTCCGGTAAAGGGTCCAGGGAACTGGGCCGAGAAGGAGCGTAGTGGCGAAGGTCCGGGTTTACGAACTCGCGAAAGAGTTCGGTGTCGAGAGCAAGGCCGTCATGGACCAGCTCAAGGAAATGGGCGAGTTCGTACGATCGGCGTCCTCGACGATAGAGGCACCTGTGGTCCGGCGGCTCAAGGAAGCATTTTCCGCGACGGCGGCCCCTCAAGATCAGCAAGCAGCGCGGTCCAGGCCCGCGGGCCCGTCCGCGCCTCGTAACGGAACGGACAGCGCCCGCCCGCAGCCCGCGCCGCGACCCGGCGGCGGGCCATCCCGCGACGCCGGCGGCCGGACGCAGCGGCGCCCGCGCCCCGGGTCGCACCGGACGGAGCGCCGAATGGAGCGCCGGCCAGCGTGGCCGACGGCGTGGCGGGCGTAACCGGCCGCACCGCGGACCAGACGGGCGCGGTCGTCCCCGACGGAGCCAGCCCCAGGACGCCGGCCGAGGCCACCGGGAGCGCCGGGGGCAGTGCCGCAGCGCCCGCTGACGGCGCAGCGCGCCGGCTGCCGCCGGTCCCGCCGTCTCCCCTGTCCCGCCCCGGGTCAGGCGACTCAGGCACGCCGGGCGACTCAGGCACGCCGGGCGACTCACGCACGCCGGGCGATTCACGCACGCCGGGCGATTCACGCACGCCGGGCACCGCACCGCGGGTCCCGGGACCGCCGCGGACCCCGGCCACTCCCGCGGACTTCCGCGGACCCGCGACCGGAACTGGAACGGGTCCGGCGAGCGGGCCGGGGACCGGTTCGGCGAGCGCACCGGGAACGGCTCGACCCCAGGCTCCCCGGCCGGGAGGCTCAGGAGGCTCAGGAGGCCCGGGCGCCCCGCGCCCCGGAGGCGGCCAGGGCGGCCAGGGCACCCAGGGCTCACGTCCGGGCGCCCCGCGCACGTCCGGGCCGTCCGGTCCCGGCGCGTCGCGTCCCGGCGCCCCCCGCCCGGGCGCCCCGCGCTCCGGTGCTCCGCGTCCTGGCCCCAGGCCTGGTAACAACCCGTTCAGCTCGACCGCGACCGGAATGGGCTCCGCGCCCCCGGCGCGGCCTCAGGGTCCGGCCCCGGTTCCCGGCCAGCCGGGTCGTCCCGGCCAGCCGGACCGCCCCAGCCGCGGTGCCGACGGCGGTCCGCGTCCCGGCGGGCGCGGTCCCGGCGGTCCCGGTGGCCCCGGCCGTCCCGGCGGCGGCGACGGCGGCCCGCGTCCCGGTGGGTTCGCGGGTCCGCGCCCCGGCGGCCCCCGGCCGAGCCCGATGAACATGCCGTCCCGTCCGGCGCCGTCCGGCGGCGGCCGCGGCGGCCCCGGCGGGCCAGGCGGTCGCGGTCCGGGTGCCGGAGCAGGCACCCGGCCCGGTGGCGGCCCCGGTGGCGGTGGCCGCGGCGCGGGCGCGGGCCCGCGCGGTGGCGGCGCACCTGGTGGTGCGGGCGCTCCGCCGCGCGCTGGCGCGGGCGGCGGTCCGCCGCGTCCCGGCGGCGGTGGTCGCGGGCGAAGCGGCACCCAGGGTGCCTTCGGGCGTCCCGGCGGGCGTCCGTCGCGAGGGCGCAAGTCCAAGAAGCAGCGTCGTCAAGAGTTCGACAACATGCAGGCGCCGTCGATCGGCGGCGTGCAGATCCGGCCCGGCAACGGCCAGGTGGTCCGGCTCAGCCGGGGCGCCAGCCTGAGCGACTTCGCCGACAAGATCGGCGCCAACCCGGCGTCGCTGGTCCAGGTACTGCTGGGACTAGGCGAGATGGTCACGGCGACCCAGTCGGTCAACGACGAGACCCTGCAGTTGCTCGGCGCGGAGCTGAACTACACCGTCCAGGTCGTCTCGCCCGAGGAGGAGGACCGGGAGCTGCTGGAGTCGTTCGACATCGAGTTCGGCGAGGATGAGGGCGACGACACCGACCTGATCGCCCGGCCGCCGGTGGTCACGGTGATGGGTCATGTCGACCACGGCAAGACCAAGCTGCTCGACGCGATCAGGCACACCAACGTGGTGGCCCGGGAGGCCGGCGGCATCACCCAGCACATCGGCGCCTACCAGGTAACCACCGAGGTCGACGGCGAGGACCGCAAGATCACCTTCATCGACACCCCGGGCCACGAGGCGTTCACCGCCATGCGAGCCCGCGGGGCCGAGACCACCGACCTCGTGGTACTCGTGGTGGCTGCCGACGATGGCGTGAAGCCGCAGACCACCGAGGCGCTGAACCACGCGCAGGCGGCCGGCGTGCCGATCGTGGTGGCGGTCAACAAGGTCGACAAGGAGGGCGCCGACCCGCAGCGGGTGCGGGCCCAGCTCACCGAGTACGGGCTCGTCGCCGAGGAGTTCGGCGGCGACACGCAGTTCGTGGACGTGTCCGCCACCCAGCGGACCGGCCTCGGCAGCCTGCTCGAGGCGATCATCTTGACCGCCGATGCTTCGCTCGACCTGCGGGCCAACCCCGACCAGGACGCTCAGGGCGTGGCCATCGAGGCACACCTGGACAAGGGCCGCGGCCCGGTGGCCACGGTGCTGGTGCAGCGCGGCACGCTGCACGTCGGCGATTCGATCGTCTCCGGCGATGCGTTCGGCCGGGTACGCGCCATGATCGACGAGAACGGCGAGACGATCATCGAAGCGCTGCCGTCCCGGCCGGTCATGGTGCTCGGCCTGACCGCGGTGCCCGACGCGGGCGACAACTTCCTGGTCGTCTCCGACGACCGGATCGCCCGCCAGATCGCCGAACGCCGTGAGGCTCGCGAGCGCAATGCCCAGTTCGCCCAGCCGCGGCGGGTCACGCTCGAGGGCCTGGAGTCGGCCTTCAAGGCCGGCGAGCGCGAGGAACTGCTGCTCATCATCAAGGGCGACGTGTCCGGCTCGGTCGAGGCCCTGGAGGACGCGCTGCTCAAGCTGGATGTCGGCGAGGAAGTCAGCCTGCGCGTGATCGGCCGCGGCGTCGGTGCGATCACCCAGGACGACGTGAACCTGGCCATCGCCTCGGACGCGGTGATCATCGGCTTCAACGTCCGGCAGGCCGGCCGGGCGGGCGAGCTGGCCCAGCGCGAGGGCGTGGACATCCGCTACTACTCGATCATCTACCAGGCGATCGAGGAGGTCGAGGCCGCGCTCAAGGGCATGCTCAAGCCCGAGTTCGAGGAGATCCAGCTCGGCACGGCCGAGATCCGGGAGATCTTCCGGGTGCCGCGGGTCGGCAACATCGCCGGGTGCATCGTCCGCACCGGATCGATCCACCGCAACAGCAAGGCGCGGCTGATCCGGGACGGCGTGGTCATCTCCGACAACCTCACGGTGGATTCGCTGCGCAGGTTCAAGGACGACGCGACCGAGGTCCGCGAGGGCTACGAGTGCGGTATCGGCGTCGGCTACAACGATCTGCGCATCGAGGACACGATCGAGACCTTCGAGATGAGGGAGAAGCCGAGGGTCTAACGGGCGCCGCAGGACCGGACAGAGACCGAGCACCGTGTATATCGCGGCGCTGACGCTGGACGTGCTGCTGGGCGACGTGCACTCGCTGAAAGGCAAACGTGCCGTCGTCCGGCCGCTCGTCGCCGAGCTGCGCCGGTGCTATCCGGGCGTCGCGGTGGCCGAGACCGGTCACCTGGACCTGCACCGGCGGGCCGAGATCGGCGTGGCCGTGGTGTCCGCGACGGCCTCGAACGCGATGAGCGTGCTCACCGAGTGCGAGCGCCTGGTGGCCGGGCACCCTGAGATCGAGCTGCTGTCGGCTCGGCAGCGGTTGTTCAACGAGGAGGAGTGACAGCATGGATCCCGCGAGGGCGCGCAAGCTGGCCGACCGGATCAGCCAGATCGTCGCGGAGATGCTGGAACGACGGATCAAGGACCCGAGGCTCGGCTTCGCGACCGTCACCGAGGCCCGGCTGACCAACGACCTGCGTGAGGCCACCGTGTACTACACGGTGCTCGGCACCGACGCCGAACGGGCCGACACGGCCATGGCCCTGGCCAGTGCGACCGGTATCATCCGGTCCGAGGTCGGCCGTCAGCTCGGGCTGCGGCACACCCCGTCGCTGGCCTTCGTGGCCGACGTCCTGCCGGACACCGCCCAGCGGATCGAGGAACTGGTCTCTCAGGCCCGCGACGCCGACGCCGAGCTGGCCCGCAGCCGCGAGGGCGCCGTCCCGGCCGGTGACCCCGATCCCTACCGCAAGCCCGCAGGGGCCGACGAAGACGAAGACGACGAGGACGACCTCGGCGGATGACGAGCGGCAAAGACGGCCTGGTCATCGTGGACAAGCCCGGCGGCCTGACCTCGCATGACGTGGTGGCGCGGATCCGGCGGCTGGCCGGGACCAGGCGGGTGGGGCACGCGGGCACCCTGGACCCGATGGCGACCGGCGTCCTGGTGGTCGGGGTCGAGAAGGCCACCCGCCTGCTCGGCTACCTGACTGTGACCGAGAAGCAGTACGACGCCACGATCAGGCTCGGCCAGTCGACCAGTACCGACGACGCCGAGGGCGAGGTTATGTTCACCGCATCGGCGCAGGACGTCTCCGCGGCAGCGCTTACCGAACACGAGCTCGCCAAGGCCGTAGCCGAACTGACCGGCGAGATCCAGCAGGTCCCGCCCGCGGTCAGCGCGATCAAGGTCGACGGCCAGCGCGCCTACAAGCTGACCCGGGCCGGGGCCGCGCCCGAGCTCAAGCCCCGCCCGGTGACCGTCTACGAGTTCACCGTCACCGATATCCGCCCGGCCGGTGACCTGCTGGATGTCGACGCCACCGTGCGCTGCTCCAGCGGCACGTACATCAGGGCCCTGGCCCGCGATCTAGGTGGCAAACTCGGCACCGGCGGGCACCTGACTGCCTTGCGCCGCACCCGGGTCGGCGGGTACGGCCTGGACGCCGCCCAGACGCTGGACCAGCTGGCCGACCGGTTCGAGGTCATGCCGCTGGCCCAGGCCGCCGCCGCCGCGTTCCCGCGCCGGGACCTGTCCGCGGACGAGGCCCGCCGCCTGGCGCACGGCGGCCGCCTCCCGGCCGGCCCACCTGGCCTCGGTACCCCGGGCCCGACGGCCGCCTTCGCCCCCGACGGCTCGCTTGTCGCGCTGCTGGCCGAGCAGGACGGCCAGGCGCGCCCGCTGGCGGTCTTCGCCGGAAGCTAGGCTGGTGCTCGCCGCGGATGAAGGAGGGAACGGGGATCGTGTACCGCTGGTACGGGTTGGACGACGTGCCGATCGACTGGGCCGGGTGCGTCGCCACGATCGGCGTGTTCGACGGCGTGCACCGGGGCCATCAGCGGGTGGTGGCCCGAGCTGAGGAGGTCGCACGAGAAAGAAACCTGCCGCTGGTCGTGATCACCTTCGATCCGCATCCGGACGAGGTCATCCGGCCCGGCTCGCACCCGCCGTTCCTGACCACCCCCCGCCGCCAGGCCGAACTCCTGGCTGGCCTGGGCGCCGACGCGGTGTTCGTGCTCCCGTTCAGCGTGGAGTTCTCCCAGCTGAGCCCCGATGAGTTCGTCCGCATCGTGCTGTCCGACCGGCTGCACGCCGCCACCGTCGTGGTCGGGGAGGACTTCCGGTTCGGCCGCAAGGCCGCGGGCGACGTCCCGCTGCTTGCTCAGCTGGGGGAGAAGTACGACTTCACCGCCGAGGGCGTGCCGCTCCTCGCGGCGGACGGCGTCACGATGTCCTCGACCTACATCCGGGGGCGGCTGGCCGCCGGGGACGTGGCCGGGGCCGCGGCCGCCCTCGGCCGCCCGCACCGGGTAGAGGGCGTGGTCGTCCGCGGTCACATGCGGGGCCGGGCGCTGGGCTTCCCGACCGCGAACCTGGAGACCCCGCCGCACACCGCGACGCCCGCCGACGGTGTCTACGCCGGCTCTCTGATCAGCCTGGACCTGGACGGCGCCGAGGTCGCCCGCTGGCCCGCCGCGATCTCGGTCGGCACCAACCCGACCTTCGACGGCACCGACCGCACCGTCGAGGCCTACGCGCTGGACCGCGACGACCTGGACCTGTACGGCACCCACGCCGCCATCGAGTTCACCGCCCGCCTGCGCGGCAACACCAAGTTCGACTCCGTGCAGGCCCTGGTCGCCCAGATGCGCGAGGACGTCGACCAGGCCCGCGTCCTGACCGCGACCTGACCACCGCGCCCATCACCGTCTTTTCTTTTCGGCCGAACGGAGCGTGGTGCTCCGCTGCCCCCACTCGCCTCCGGCCGCCCGCGGAGGCGCCCTTTGGCTCGCGGGAGGCTACGCCCGCTAGGACCGTTTCCAGAACGCGCGGGAGGCCGCCGGGCTCGCGTCCCTAGCGAACCCGGTCAGCACGCGGATCGCCTCCTGCCAGAGCGTGTCGAGCCGGGCACCGTCCGGCGACCCTGGCCCGTCGCAGGCATGCAACTCGCGCGCCAGCCTGGCCAGCCCGGTCACCTCCCCGGCCGCACCCGCCTCCCAGGCCTCGGCCGGAGCCGCACCCAGCGCGGCCAGCAGAGCCTCGATGCGGGTGGCCAGGTCAGCCAGCAGTCGGGCCCGCTCGGCGTCCGGCGCGCCCCGCGCCGCCCGCAGCGCGTCGGCCTCGTCGGCCGCCTGCCGCCGGGCCCACGCCAGCTGCGACACCTCACTGGTACCCGGAACCCCCGGCGGCGCAGCGGCCCGGCCGCCCGCAGCCGACCGCGGGACCGCCTTCCTAGCCCGCATGAACGCGCGCCCGGACCTCGCCCTCATGGGCATCGCAGGCCTGCGCATCACCGGTCCGGACATCGCGCTCGCCGCGCCCGCAGGCGCCGCGCTCGCCGCCACCCACGCGGCCGCGGGCGGATGGCCGAGCCCGGCCGGATCCCATCCGGCCGGCAGTTCGACCGGCTGCGTCACCCGGTGCGGCCCCGCCCCGTCGGTGACGACCCGGGAATCGACGGCCACGAACGCCGTGAACCGGCACAACACGCCGTAGCGCAACGAGACGTCGGTGATCTGCTGTTCCAGCCGGGCCAGCCCGGCGGTGTCGTGGCTGGCCCCGCTGGCGTAGCGATCCTCCAGGTCACGCACGTGCGCGCGCGCCCAGGCGGCCGTGCTCGCCGGGCTGCCGCCGGTGACCGCGGTGACCTTGCACTCGAACGGCGTGCCGTCCGCCGCGGTGCCCGCCACCGCGATCGCTCCGCCGGGCTGCCCGCGCCAGCGCCCGGCCAGGGTGACCGCGACACCTGGGAACAGGTCCGGCAGCAGGCCCGGCGCCACCGTCCCGGGTACGATCGTCACGCCGTCCGCGGCCAGTGCGAGCGCGGTGACCAGTGGCGTGCCGATCCGCCGGTGGATGCGCGCGGCGGCCTCGTCGAGACGGTCCTCAGACTCCACCAGCTCGCAGCGGCCGCGCCCGGCCGCGGCGAGCCTGGACAGGAACCCGGCGTTGACCGCCTGGTCAATGCCCACCACGTGCACCCGGATCCCGGCCAGCCGGGTCCCCATGCGCTCCAGGATCTGATCCTCGTTGCCGACCTGCCCGTCGGTGACCAGGACCAGCACGCGGTCACGGCCGGAGTCGTGTTCTGCTTCTGGCGCGTCGGCCGGCTGCGGCCCGGCCGCTCCGGTGAGCAGCCGCACCGCCTGGTCCAGCGGTGCGAGCATCTCGGTGCCGCCCCGGGCGTCCGTCCGAGCCAGCCACTCGACGGCGCGGAACCGGTTCCGGTCGGTCGCCCCGGCCAGGCCGTCCGGAACGTCCGGCGGCCGCTCGACCACGTTGTCGAAGCACAGCACCGCGAACCGGTCGGTCCCGGTCAGCGTGTCCACGATCCGGGCGGCGGCGCGGCGGGCCGCTACTATCTTCCAGCCGTGCATGCTGCCGGAACGGTCCAGGACCAGCACCACGTCGCGGGGCCGGGGCTTGCCATCGCCGTCCGGCGGCACGAGGGTGAGGGTGAACGTTCCCTCATCCGGGTCGTCTCCCGGGTCCGGCGTCAGCATCAGGGACGTCGCGATCCGGTCCCGGCCCGCTACGGCCAGCCGGAGGATGAAATCCCGGTCCAGCCGCTCGCCCGGGCGCAGCTGGACGATCGTGTGGCCGTCGGCGCCGGCCTGCTCCGCGGTGGCGTGCAGGCTGCTGCGGATCCCGGTCAGCGGCAGCCCGGCCGGGTCGATATCGGCGCTCAGCGTGAGCCGGACCGGGTTCGGGAACCCGGGCAGCAGCACCGGCGGGCTGATCCGCGAAGCGTCGGGGACGGCGTCGGTGTCAGCGGCTACGCCGCTGCCCGCCGGAGCGCCCGGCAGCGGATGGCCCGGGATGTAGCGCGGCGCGACCACCAGCGGGAACCGGAACGTCACCTCACCGTCGCAGTACGGCAGCGGCTGGGCCAGTACCAGCCGGACCGTGACCGGCTCGCCGGGAGCGATGTTGCCGACCCGCATCGTGAACACGTCCGACCGGTCCTCCTCGGCGATCGCCGCCCGGCGTCCTTCCGCGATCGCGTGGTCGTACTCGTCCCGAGCCCGGGAGCGTTCCCTCAGCACACCCTCCACGGCGTGCCCGGCGCACTCCATCCGCATCCCGGTGACCGCGGCGCGGTCCGGCAGCGGAAAGATGTACGTCGCCTCCAACGGGACGTCGAAGGGGTTGCGGAATTCCTGGGTCAGCTCCACCCGGGCCGAAGTCCCGGCGATGGCGGCGCGGACGTCGACGGCATCCAGCGGCAGGTTGCCCCGGCTGGTTGCGAGTGCGCCCAGGCCGGCGTCCGGCTCGGCGGCGTGCACGCCCTCCAGCGGCGCGATCTCAGTAGTCATGTCTGGCTCCCCTCGGTGAGTGGCCCTACTTCAGGTGGTGGGCCCGGGACATCAGCCGGATGCTCCGGGCCGGGTTCGCGTAGCCGCCTGCTGGCCAGTTCCGCCAGCAGCGTCCGCGCCGCGTTCAGGATGGCGATCACATCGTCCGGGCCCGGCTCGCGGGCCGCGCCCTCGAGCAGCAGCGTCACCCCCGACGCGAGCCTGACCCCGTGCACGAGCCGGCCCCGCCCGCGATCCGCCGGATCGACATACGCGGCGGACAAGGCTCTTCCCGCCCCTACCGCGGCGGCCAGATCCCCGGCCCCGGGCTCCTCCGGCGTCAGATTCCGCTCCCCGGGCTCTTCCGCAGCCGGATTCCGCTCCCCGGGCTCTTCCGCGGCGGCCGGGTCCCGCGGCGCGGCCAAACGTGTCCAGAAACGGGCTGGGGCCGCCGCGAGGACAGCCGGTGCAGGCTGGAGTGCGGGCTTTGTGTCTGGGACGCGGGCGACCGCCGCCAGAGCTTCGTCGGTTGCGCCCGCCAGCTCGGCCTGGATCTCGGCCAGCGACCGCCCTTCCGCCTGACGGCGCTTGACCGCCACCAGCTGCAGCAGGTGCCGTCGCCCGTACCGGGCCACCCGGCCCCGCCGGCTCAGCGGCGGATCCACCAGGCCGACGGTGACGTACCAGCGAACCAGGCGTTCGTTCGGCACATCGCGGACCCGCCCGTTCGTTCGCGCCGAAGCCGGCCGAGCCGCGCCGGATGGTGTCCCGCCCCCGGCGGACGATCCCGCCCGCGGCTCAGCCGGCGGCCCGCCCTCGGCTGACGGCCCGGCCTCCGCAGACACCCCAGTCGGCTGAGCAACGGCCAGCGCATCAGCCGCAAGTTCCGCCAGCTCCAGGATCGTCCAGGACTCCTCCACCGGGCAATTATGACACTGTAATTATTACAGTGTCAACGATCCCGGACCACCTGGAGCGTTTCCTTATGGGTCACCGGACGTGCGGCGCCTGCGTGTCAGCCACTACCGGGTCCTGTACGAGATCTCCGAAGATGCGGTGGCGATCCGGCATATCGCTCGCGGGTGTGGCCGGGAGTTGACCGCCGGTTCGCCTGCCCTGTCAGGTGTCGGCCAGCACGGTTGCCAGGGCGTGCCGCAGCGGGGCCAGGCGCTCGGCGGCCAACCCGCGGGCGGCCGGGAGCGATCGCCCGGCCAGCGGTTCGGTTATCTCGATGTAGCACTTAATCTTCGGCTCGGTGCCGCTTGGCCGTAGTACCACCCGGGCGCCGGGCAGCCGCAGGATCAGGACGTCCGCGGCCGGCATGCCGGTGCCCGCTGCGCCGGCGGCCAGGTCGGTCAGGTCGGTCACCGGCTGGCCGCCGAGCTCGGCCGGGGGGTTGGCCCGCAGCCGCCGCATGACCTGCGCCTGATCGGTGGTCCGCAGCGTCACCTGGGACGTCAGGTGCACGCCATGCGCGCTCTCCAGTTGGTCGTAGCGGTCGAGCACCGAACACCCCGCGGCCTTCGCCTCGGTGGCCAGCCGGAGCATGGCCAGGGCGGCGCCGATGCCGTCCTTGTCCCGCACCACGTCACCGACCGCGTAGCCCAGCGCCTCCTCGTAGCCGAACACGAACCGCGCGCCCGGCACGCCGTCGCCCGCCCGGACGATCCACTTGAACCCGGTCAGGGTCTCGGCGTAGCGGGCCCCCGCCGTAGCCGCGATCTTGGACAGCAGCGTCGAGGAGACGATCGTGGAGGCCACCAGCCGGTCCTCGGGGTCGGCGTCGCGCGCCGTCCGGTCCAGCAGGCTGGCGCCCAGCAGGGCCCCGACCTGATCCCCGGTCAGCACCACCCAGCCGGCCAGCCCCTCGCCCGGGCGGCGGACCGCCACGGCCAGCCGGTCGCCGTCGGGATCGCTGGCCACGACCAGGTCGGCGCTGAGCCGTACCGCGTCGGCCAGGGCCAGGTCCAGCGCGCCGGGCTCCTCCGGGTTGGGAAAGGCGACCGTCGGAAAGTCCGGGTCCGGCCGGGCCTGGGCCGCGACCAGGTGCGGTGCCGCGAAGCCCGCCTGAGCCATGGCCCGCAGCATGAGGTCACCCGCCACCCCGTGCATCGGGGTGTAGACCACGTTCAGTTCCGGCCGGTCGAACCCGGAGCCGGCCGCTGTGGCCACCACCGCGTCCAGATAGGCCTTGGCGATCTCGTCGCCGTGCCGGGTGATGAGCGGACTGCCCAGGTCCGCCACCGGGACCTGCGACAGCGGCCCGAGGGCGGCGATCCGCGCCTCGACCTCGGCGTCCACGGGCGGGATGACCTGCGCGCCGTCCCTCAGGTACAGCTTGTACCCGTTGTCCGCCGCCGGGTTGTGGCTCGCGGTGATCATCACCCCGGCCGACGCGCCCAGGTGCCGGACCGCGAACGCGAGCAGGGGAGTGGGCCCCGGCTGCGGCAGCAAATGCACCGCGATACCAGCCCCCGCCAGCACCCGCGCCGCCTCGTCCGCGAACTCCGCCGACCGGTGCCGCGCGTCGCACCCGACCACAACGCTGCCCCCGGAGCCTGCCGAGTCGAGGAGCCAGCCCGCCACCGCGGCCGTCGCCGCCCTGACCACCGCTCGATTCATCCGGTTCAGGCCCGCGGCGACCACGCCCCGCAGCCCGGCCGTCCCGAACTCCAGCCGCCCCGCGAACCGGTTCCGCAGCTCCGCCAGCGCCCCGGAATCCGAGCCCGCCGAGCCCCTGAAGGCCGCCTCGAGCAACCCTTGCAGCTCGGCCCGGTCGCCCGCGTCGGGGTCGTCCGCGATCCAGGCCTCGACTGCGCCCCGCAGGTCAGCCTCAGTCATCGCAGGGACCGCTGATTGCACTATGATCTCCCCCGTACCAGCCTGACCCGACCCGGACGGACGCACCACCGGACATCACGCCTTGATGTAGGGGACGCCCTCGGCCTTGGGCGGACGGACCTTGCCGACCAGCCCGGCCACCACGATGATCGTGACCACGTACGGGGTCGCCAGCAGCAGGTTGGACTGGATCGGCACGTTCATGGTCGACAGGATCGACTGAAGCTGGGTGGAGAAGCCGAACAGCAGCGCCGCCGCGATTGCGCCGAAGGGCGAGTACCGCCCGAAGATCATCGCGGCGAGGGCGATGTACCCCTCTCCGGACGATATGCCCTTGGCGAAGCTCCCGACCGACCCGATGGTCAAGTAGGCGCCGCCGATGCCGGCCAGCGCCCCCGCCATGATGACGTTGCGGTACCGGGTGGCGTATACCCGGATGCCGACGGTGTCCGCCGCGACCGGGTGCTCGCCGACCGCGCGGGTGCGCAGCCCCCACCGGGTGTTGAACAGGCCCACCTGGACCAGGGCCAGGGCCAGGTAGGTCAGGTAGAGGAAGATCGTCGCCTGGAAGAACACCGGCCCGATGATCGGGATGTCGGCCAGCAGCGGGATCTTGACCGTGCTGAAGGTCGGCGGGGAGTTCAGCGTGTTGGCGTAGGGGACCATGAGGTCGTCGTACAGGTACCCGGTGAGGCCGATGATGAGGGTGTTCAGGACCACGCCGAGGATGATCTGGTCGACGGTGTACGCGATGGCGAACACCGCGAGCAGCGCGCCGACCACGCAGCCGGCCGCCGCGCCCGCGATCAGGCCCAGCCACAGCGACCCGGA
The DNA here is from genome assembly GCA_963742795.1 of uncultured Actinomycetes bacterium. Lineage (GTDB taxonomy): Bacteria > Actinomycetota > Actinomycetes > Streptosporangiales > Streptosporangiaceae > Palsa-504. Next base: position 367,929 of record CAVUNL010000002.1, on the reverse strand, counting down.
GACGCTGGCCACCATGGCGGCGACGAACGCGCCGAGCAGCAGCTGGCCCTCGATGCCGATGTTCACCACCCCGGACCGGGAGCAGATCACGCCGGTGAGCGCGCCCAGCATGATCGGGATGGACTGGCCGAGCGTGCCCTGCAGCAGGTTCACCACGTTGAACGCGGTGGTCTGCGCCGGCCCCCGCCCAGCAGGCCAGGGCCAGGACGAACAGGAACACCACGACGGCGACGCTCACCCGTCGCCACAGGGTGTTCAGCTTCACCACGGCCCGGAGCGCCGCCAGCGCCAGCGTCAGCGCGCCGGCCGCGTAGCAGGTCTCGGCGGCGGGCAGCGAGACGTTCGGTACCGTGACCTTGGCGAACGGCTGGGAGAACGCGAAGGTCACGTCGCCGTGGTGCGCGAACAGGCCGAACACGAAGATGTCCACCAGCCCGAACGCCGCGAACGTCGCCGGCGCCAGCCAGCGGCGCCAGGGACTGACCGGGGCGGCCTCCACCTTCACCACGGGGGCGTGCTCGGTGATGGTCATGCCAGCCCCTTCCCGGAAAGCCCCGCGACGCCCGCGGCCCGGGTCGCGCGCAGCCGGTAGATGGACCGGACCAGCGGCGGCGCCGCCACGAACAGTACGATGAGCGCCTCCAGCACCTGCACGATGTCCACCGGGGTGTTCGTCTGGGCCTGCATCAGCGGCGCGCCGGCGTGGAACGCGCCGAACAGCAGCGCCGCGAGCACCACCCCGAGCGGCCGGCCCAGCCCGAGCAGCGCGACCGTGATCGCGTCGAAGCCGAAGGTGCCGTAGGTCTGGAAGTTGAGGCTGGATTCGGTGCCCTGGATCACCCCCGCACCCGCCAGCCCGGCCAGCCCGCCGGCGATCAGCATCACCAGCACCCAGGACCGTTCCACGTTCATGCCCGCTACCCGGGCCGCGCTCGGGTTCTTGCCGATGGCGCGGAACTCGAACCCGGTCGTGGTCCGGTACAGTAGCCACCACACGCCGAACGCGCAGGCCAGCGCGACGAGGAACCCCGCGTTGATCCGCAGCGTCGGGCCGAACAGGTGCGGCAGGTGCGCGTCGCCGGCGATGAACGGGCTGATCAGGTCGGTCCGGCCCGGCCGCTGCATGACGTTGCCGAGCAGGAACGAGAGCAAGTAGGCCATGATGTAGTTGAGCATGATCGTGGTGATCACCTCGTGCGCGCCCGTCCGGGCTTTCAGCTCGCCGACCACCCAGCCGAGCACGGCGCCGCCGACGAAGCCGCCGAGCAAGCAGACGATCACGTGTATCACGGGCGGCAGGCTGACCCCGTAGCCAAGGTAAGTGGCCAGGATCGCACCGCCGATGAACTGGCCCTGCGCGCCGATGTTGAACATCCCGGCCTGGTACGGCAGCGCGACCGCGAGCCCGGCCAGCAGCAGCGGCGTGGCCTGTACGCAGGTCTCCGACAGCGGGTTGAACACGGCGGCCAGGTAGCCGTCGTGAATGGCGGTGCCCAGCGAGGCCTGCTGGAACAGCGCCGCCACCGTGTGCGGGTTGAAGATCGAGCCCTCGAACAGCGCCACGTAGGCGCCGATGGCGGTATTCCAGGCCTTGCTGATGGCCGCGCCCGGCGCGGAGAAGAAATTGCCCCACGCGTGCAGCACCGCCGTGTTGGTGAAGGCGTTCAGCAGGCCGCCGATCACGATGGCGGTAAAGATGGCCAGGAAGATCACCGTGACCGAGTTGCCCTCGAGGATCGATTCCCTCAGGATCTGGCCGAACGACCTGTGGTCCGCCTCCCTCTTTCCTTCCTGCTTCGTCGTGGTGGCCGGCCCGCCAGAAGCCGGAGACTCAGGGGGACCTGGCGGCACCTGCTCGCTCATGAGCTCTCTCCCGCTCCTGCCTGCTCCGCTTCCGGGACCTCCGCTTCGGGGGCCTCCGCCAGAGCTCCGGGGGCCTTCGATCCCGCCATCAGCAGGCCCAGCTCCTCCACCGGCACCGAAGGCGGCCGGAAACCGGTGATCCGGCCCTCGTACATGACCGCGATCCGGTCTGCGAGCGCGTAGATCTCGTCCAGTTCGGAGGAGACGATGAGCACGGCCACGCCATGGTCGCGCTGCTGCACGATGCGGCGGTGCACGAACTCGATCGAGCCGACGTCGAGGCCCCGCGTTGGCTGGCTGGCCACCAGCACCTTGTGCTCCCGCCCCAGTTCCCGGGCCAGGATGACCTTCTGCTGGTTGCCGCCGGACAGCGTGCCCACCGGGGTGTCCTCGGAGCTGGTGCGGACGTCGAACTCCTGCACCATCTCGGCCGCGTTCTTCGCGATGGCACCCAGATTGAGATTGATTCCGGAGGCGAACGGCGGCTGGTCGTAGCTATCGAGGATCATGTTGTCGGCCACCGAGAACGCGCCGACCAGCCCGTCTTCCCGCCGGTCCTCGGGGACGTAGGCGACCCCCGCGTGCAACCGCTGCCTGGGCGTGCTGTGCGTGAGGTCGCGGCCGTTCAGGCGGATATGCCCGGAGGCGATCGGCCGCAGCCCTAGCAGCGCCTCGGTCAGCTCGGTCTGCCCGTTGCCCTGCACGCCCGCCAGTCCTAGGATCTCGCCCGCGCGGACCTGGAACGACATCCCGTTGACCCAGACCCGCCCGGTCTCGTCCGCGACCGTCAGGTCCTCGACGTCGAGGACCACCTCGCCGGGCTTGGCCGCCTCCTTGCTCACCCGCAGCTGTACGTTCCGGCCGACCATCAGGGCGGCGAGTTCGTCCTCGGTGGCCGACGGAGGCCGCTGGCCGACCACCGCACCGCGGCGCAGCACGGTGATCGTGTCCGCGATGGCCTGGACTTCCTTGAGCTTGTGCGAGATGAAGACGACCGACGTCCCGCCGTCCTTGAGCTGCCGGATGATCCGGAACAGGTCCTCGGTCTCGGCCGGGGTCAGCACCGAGGTCGGCTCGTCGAGGATCAGCACGGAAGCGTCCCTGACCAGCGCCTTGACGATCTCGACCCGCTGCTGGATGCCGACCGGCAGGTTCTCCACCAGGGCGTCCGGGTCGACCTCCAGCCCGTAGCGCCGGGACAGCTCGCGCACGTCGCGGCGGGCCTTGCGCCGGTCGAGCAGGCCGGACGGGCGGGTTTCCTCGTGGCCAAGGGTGACGTTCTCGGCCACGGTGAACACGGGCACGAGCATGAAGTGCTGGTGCACCATCCCGATGCCAGCCGCGATGGCGTCCTTGGGCGAGGCAAAGTGGACCGCCTTCCCGTCCAGCAGGATCTCGCCCTCGTCGGGCTGCAGCAGCCCGTACAGGACGTTCATCAGGGTCGTCTTGCCGGCGCCATTCTCGCCGAGCAGGGCGTGCACCTGGCCCGGGGACACCGACAGATCGATCCGGTCGTTGGCCACCAGCGAGCCGAACCGCTTGGTGATGCCCTTCAGCTCAAGTTCCACGTCGACCCTTAAGAGCCCGAAATCCGCCAGCGCCGATGTGACAGCGGTGCGGCGCCGCGCCGCACCGCTGCCACAGGTACTTTTACCCGGATACCGGGCTCTTGGTCGGCGTCTGGATCGAGCCGTTCTGGATGCCCGTGCTGATCTGCTGGAGCTCCGCCTTCAGCGAAGCCGGCACCTGGCTGTCAAAGTCGTGGAACGGGGCCAGCCCGACGCCGCCGTTGGCCAGCGTGCCGATGTAGTTGCCGCCCTTGAACGTGCCGCCGGCCGCGGCCAGCACCGAGGTCTTCACCGCCAACGTGATGCCCTTCAACACGCTGGTGATGAAGTACTTGCAGTACTGCGGCGCACTGACGCAGCCGTCAAGGTCCACCCACTCCATGTTCACCTTCTGGCTGCCGGCCGCGGCATCCGCCTGCTGGACCGCCTTGGCCGCGCCGAGCCCGACCTGGCCCGCGACCGGGAAGATGATGTCCGCGCCCTCGCTGATGAACGTCTGGGTCAGCGTCTGGCCCTTGGTCTGGTTGCTGAAGTCGCCGGTGAACGAGCCCTTCTGAGTCTGCTCGTTCCAGCCGAGCACCTGCACGTGCGTGCCGTGCTTCTGGTTGTAGTACTGCACGCCGTCCCAGTAGCCGTCCATGTAGATCGTCACGGTCGGGAACTCCTGCCCGCCGAATGTCGCGACCTTGCCTGTCTTGGTCATGCCGGCGGCCAGGTAGCCGCCGAGGAAGGCAGGCTGCACCGTGTTGAACACCAGCGTGTTCACGTTCGCTAGCGTCGGGGTGTAGCTGAAGTCCACGATCGAGAACTTCTGGCTCGCGTTCGACGTCGCCGCCGCCTTCGTCGCGTCACCCATCGCGAACCCGATACTGACGATGATGTTGCACTTCTCGCTCAGGAACGTGCTGATGATGGGCGTGTAGTCGCTAGTCGACGTCGCCTGCGAGAACTTGACGGTGATGTTGCTGTTGGCCGCCGTGGCCGCCTGCATGCCCGCCCACGACCCTTCGTTGAACGATCTGTCGTCGACCCCGCCGGTGTCGCTGACCATGCAGCCGGTGAACTTGCCCGTGGTCGCCGCCGAGCTGCCCGACCCAGCCGACGCGCTCGCTGAACTGCTGGTGCTCGACGAGGCCGAGCTGGTGCTGCTGCCGCACGCGGCGACGACCAGCGTCGCCGACACGGCCAGCGCCGCCGTGGCCCATGCGCTGTGTTTCACGCTTACCTCCACTGGGCCAGGCACTAGCGGCGCCTGGCCTCGCATTCGTCCTGGGTTGTCCCGCAGGCTATGCCCGGTTGTCTCGCCTGGGAAGGGGACACGCGTCGATCTGGCCTGCTCGTTGCCGAATCGGAACCCGAATATGGTGACGTTCCTGGCCTGCCAGACATACAGCCGCCATTCCTGCCAGGCGTCTTGGTGCTTTCCTACATGCTGATAACGTCGTGGGCCGAAGTGCTGGAGGGGGCACCGCCGCCATTAGGCGCCGGAGCGCGGGGGAAGTCCAGGGTGACGGTCAGGCCGCCGCCGGTTGTCTCGTCCAGCCGGGCCGTGCCGCCGTTGGAGGTGGCCAGCCGGTGCACGATGGCCAGGCCCAGCCCGGTGCCGTTCGGGCTGGAGGTGGTGAAGCGCAGGAAGGCCCGCTCGCGGTCCTCGGCGCTCATGCCGGGCCCGTTGTCGGCGACTGTGATCTGCACCCCGGCCGCGGTGGCCGACGTGGTGAGCCGCACCATGGTGCCCGGGCTCAGTGCCTCCAGGGCGTTGGCGATCAGGTTGTCCAGGATCTGCTCCAGGTGCCCCTCGCCGATCCAGGCCAGCACCGGCGCGCCCGCCGAACGGCCCACGCCGAGCGCGCTGCCCAGCCCGCTGCCGGGGCCCGCCGCCGTGGCGATCAGGACGATGCTCCGGTCGTCGGCCACCGGATGCCAGGCCACGACCCGCTCGCTGGCCACCTCGGCCACGTCCACCGCCGTCGGCACCGGCACCACGTTCTCCGCCCGGGCCACGGTCAGCAGCCCGTCGACCAGCCGGGACAGCCGGGCCAGCTCGTCCAGCGCCCCGGCCAGCTCGTGGGCGGTCTCCGGGTCGGAGTGCGAGGTGTCGGCGGCGAGCAGGTCCAGCCGCAGCCGCAGCGCGGCCAGCGGGGTGCGCAGCTGGTGCGACACGTCCGCGATGACCGCCCGGTTCCCGTGCACCAGCGCCTCGAGCCGTCCGGCCATCGTGTTGAACGTGGTGCCCAGGCGGCGCAGCTCCGGCGGTCCCGATCCGACCTTGGCCCGGATCGCGAGATCGCCGTCGGCCAGCCTGCGGGCCGCGGCGTCCAGGCCCTTCAGCGGCCGGCGCACCCACCGGGCCAGGCCGAACGCCAGCAGCGCGGCGGCGATCATCGCCAACGCGGCGACCGACCCGAGGATGACCCACAGCGCCAGGATCTCGTGGTCCAGCGACTTGGTGGGCCTGGCCAGGATCACCGTACCGACCACCGTGTCGGCCAGGGTGGTGCCCTGCCCGACGACGGGCATCGCCACGATCACGTACGATCCCGCGAATTCCGTCACCGGCTGGACCGGCTGGCTCAAAAGTATGGCGGGCTTGGCCTGCTGGCCCGCTTCGCTGACGAGCTGATCCCAGTTACCGGCCGGCATGGCCGCATCGATCTCGCGCTGCCCGCTGCTGGTCAGCACGAGCAGGCTGTCGCCGGCCTGCCGCGCCTCCTTGACCATCGTGAGCAGGGAGAATTTGGCCTGCGCGGTCGCGGTGCGCGACGGTTTGATGTGCTTCGGCTCGGCTAGCTCGGCGGCCATGGTGAGCTCGGCCTGGGCCAGGACCGCGTCCGTCCGGGTCGTGCCCGCCGCGGCCTGGATGAACGAGTTCCGGTCGTGCGAGGTCGCGTTGAGGGTCAGCGGGACAACCGCGCCGACCAGCACGATGGCGGTGAACGCCAGCAGCATGAACAGGATCCGCCTGGTCACGGGTGACCGTCCGGGTCGGCGAGCCGGAAGCCGTGGCCGTACACGGTCTCGATGATGCCCGGGTCGCCCAGCTTGCGCCGCAGGGCCGCCATGTGCACGTCCAGCACCTTGGTCGGGCCGTACCAGTGCTCGTCCCAGGCCCGCTCGAGCATCTCCTGGCGGCTGACCACCCGTCCGGGGTCGCTGGCCAGGCACTCCAGGATCGCGAACTCCTTCGGGGTCACCGCGATCTGCTGCCCGGACACGCTGACCTTGTGCGTGCGCAGGTCCACGGTGAGCGCGCCGTGCTGCAGCACCTGCCCCGCGGGCTGACGGCTGCGGCGCAGCACCGCCCTGATCCTGGCCAGCAGCTCCTGCAGCCCGAACGGCTTGATCAGGTAGTCGTCGGCCCCCTCGTCCAGGGCCAGCACCCGGTCGGATTCCTCGCCGCGCGCGGTCACCACGATGATCGCCGCGTCGCAGGCCTGGCGGAGCCGGCGGCAGACCTCGATGCCATCGATGTCCGGCAGCCCGAGATCGAGCAGCACCACGTCCGGTACCGGCCAGTCCAGCGCCGCCTGGCCGGTGGTGACGCTGCCCGTCTCGTAGCCGGCCCGGGTCAGGCCGCGGACCAGCTGAGTGGCGATGCCAGGGTCGTCTTCCACGATGAGGACCCGGCCCAGACGCGCGTTCACGACCTCCACGCTAAGCACGAAACCCGCGCGCGCCGAATCGGGCGAAGATCTTAACCAAACCTGAACTTCTTCCAGGGTGGGTCCTAGGAAGTCATTGGGCATGATGAGTGGCAGAGTTCCTTGCTCCAGCACGACGGCCTCCCTGCCGCTGTCGCGCGGATGACATGGGAGGGTCCGAGTGGATAAGGCAACCCTGCAGCCTTATCCACTCGGACCCCAGGACCCCAAGGACCCCGAAGACCTCTTCCTCCCGAACCCTAGCGGTTTCTAGGCTCAACGGTGAGCACCGACTGGCCGGCGTTGCGCGCCGCCGCGACCGCCGCCGCCGGACGCGCCTACGCTCCTTACTCCGGGCTGCGGGTCGGCGCGGCGGGCCTGACCGACGACGGCCGGATCATCGTCGGCTCCAACGTGGAGAACGCCTCCTTCGGCCTGACCCTGTGCGCGGAGTGCGGCCTGGTCAGCGCCCTGCACGGGGCCGGCCCCGCGGACAAGTCGGCCCAGTCGGCCCAGTCGGCCCAGTCGGCCCAGGCGGGCCCCACGGAGCTCGTGGCGGTGGCCGTGGTCGCGGGCGACGGGGATCCGCTGCTGCCCTGCGGCCGCTGCCGGCAGCTCCTGCTCGAAGCGGGCGGCGGTAACCTGCTGGTCGACACCGCGGACGGCCCGGTGGAGCTGAAGGTCCTGCTCCCTGCCGCCTTCACCACCACCGACCTGTCCGAGCGGCGCGAACGGGAGACATAGTGACGGACGCGGTCACCGTGATCACGACCAAACGGGACGGGCACCGGCTCTCCGACGACGACATCGGGTGGCTGTTCGAGGCGTACGCGAAGGGCGAGGTCGCCGACGAGCAGATGTCCGCGCTGCTGATGGCGATCTACTTCCAGGGCCTGGACGGCGCGGAGCTGCGGACCTGGACCGCGGCGATGATCGCCTCCGGCGACCGCCTCGACCTATCGCCGATCAAGAAGCCCACGGTCGACAAGCACTCCACCGGCGGGGTGGGGGACAAGGTCAGCCTGATCCTCGCGCCGCTGGTCGCCGCCTGCGGCGCCGCCGTCCCGCAACTGTCCGGGCGCGGTCTCGGCCATACCGGCGGCACCCTAGACAAGCTGGAGTCGATCCCCGGCTTCCGCACCGCCCTGACTCCGGCCGAGACGATAAAAACCCTCAAGACGGTCGGCTGCGTGATCTGCGCCGCGGGCTCGGGCCTGGCTCCGGCCGACCGCCGGCTGTACGCGCTCCGCGACGTGACCGGCACGGTCGAGTCCATCCCGCTCATCGCCAGCTCGATCATGTCGAAGAAGATCGCCGAGGGCACCAGCGCGCTGGTCCTGGACGTCAAGGTCGGCACCGGCGCGTTCATGACGACCCGCGCCCGGGCCCGCGAGCTGGCCCAGACCATGGTCGCCCTGGGCGAGGAGCATGGCGTAAAGACCCGGGCCCTGCTGACCGCGATGGACACCCCGCTGGGCCGCGCCGCGGGCAACGCCGTCGAAGTGCAAGAATCCATCGCGGCGCTAAAAGGCGAGGGCCCCCCTGACCTGATGGAGGTCACGCTCGCGCTGGCCCGCGAGATGCTCGCCCTGGCGCGCATCGACCAAGACCCAGCCGCGGCCATAGCAGACGGCCGGGCCCTGACCGCGTACCGGGAAATGGTCCGCGCCCAAGGCGGCGACCCGGACGCCCCGCTGCCCCAAGCGTCATATGTCCACAAAGCCTGCCCGGCGCCCGCCGACGGCTGGCTGACCCGCCTCGACGCCCTCAAGGTCGGCACCGCGGCCTGGCGCCTCGGCGCGGGCCGGGCCCGCAAGGAAGACCCGGTCAGCGCCGCCGCCGGCGTGATCTGCCTGGCCAAGCCCGGCGATCGCGTACAAAAAGGCCAGCCCCTCCTCGAACTGCACGCCGACGACGAAAGCCGCTTCGGCCCGGCCCTGGCTGCCCTTGATACCGCAATAGAGATCAGCGAAGCACCGCCTCCGTCCGTCCCCCTGGTCATCGAGCACATCGGCCCCGCATAGCACAATGAGCAGATGCTCACCCTTGATCAGATCCGGGCTGTCCCGAAGGTCCTGCTGCACGATCACCTGGACGGCGGCCTGCGCCCGCAGACCGTTCTCGAGCTGGCCCACGAGATCGGCTACCGCGACCTGCCCGGCGACAACGTGCAGGAGCTGACCCGCCGGCTGACCGAAGGCGCGCACCGCGGCCACCTCGAGATCTACCTGGACGCGTTCCGGCACACGGTCGCGGTCATGCAGACCCCGGACGCGCTGCGGCGGGTCGCGGCCGAGTGCGCCGCGGACCTGGCCGCCGACGGCGTGGTCTACGCCGAGGTCAGGTTCGCGCCGGAGCTGCACACCGAACGCGGGCTGAGCCTGGACGAGGTGGTCGAGGCGGTCCTCGAGGGCTTCCGCGAGGGCAGCGCAAACAAGGGAATCACGGTGTACGCCCTGCTCACCGCGATGCGCACGGCGGCCAGGTCGCTGGAGATCGCCGAGCTGGCCGTCCGCCACCGCGATGCGGGCGTGGTCGGCTTCGACATCGCGGGCGCCGAGGCGGGCTGGCCGCCGAGCAGGCACCTGGACGCGTTCCAGTACCTCAAGCGGGAGAACTTCCACATCACGATCCACGCGGGCGAGGCGTTCGGGCTGCCGTCGATCTGGGAGGCGGTGCAGTGGTGCGGCACCGAGCGGCTCGGCCACGGCGTCCGCATCGTGGACGACATCGAGATTAGCCCGGCCGGGGCCGTCCGGCTCGGCCGGCTGGCCACCTACATCAGGGACCGCCGGATCCCGCTGGAGATGGCCCCGACCTCCAACGTGCAGACCGGCGCCGCGCGGTCGATCGCCGAGCACCCGATCCGGATCCTGCGCCAGCTGCAGTTCCGGGTCACGGTGAACACCGACAACCGGCTGATGAGCCAGGTCACGCTCAGCTCGGAATTCCACCGGCTGGCCGAGGAGTTCGGGTACGGCTGGTCGGACGTCGAGTGGCTGACCATCAACGCGATGAAGAGCGCGTTCGCCGGGTTCGACGAACGGCTCCGCCTGATCAACACGGTCATCAAGCCGGGCTTCGCCACCGCCCGCGCGCTCAGCGATGCGGTGGTCCCGGTCAGCATCTTGGGACCCCGTCCCACCGGGTAAAAGATTTTTTGGCCGAACGGTCCGTGGTTTCTCATCCCTCCCATCCGCGACAGTCCCAGCCGAGGCGTCGCATTCACTAACTGTGATTCGGCATTATGGAATCTGACCGCGGGTTCTGAGAGGGTTGGGTCGGGAGGGACATGACGGAACCGCAGTCGGGGGCGAGGGACGAGGGAGAGCCGCTACGCCGGTGGGACCCGGAGCGGATCGGGCCGTACCTGATCCTCGGCCGCCTCGGGGCCGGGGCGATGGGCCAGGTGTACCTGGGCCGCTCGGCCGCCGGGCGGCTGGTGGCGGTGAAGACGATCAAGGTGGACCTGGCCGAGGAGGCCGGCTTCCGGACCCGGTTCGCGCAGGAGGTGGCGGCCGCGCGCCGGGTGAGCGGGTTCTTCACCGCCGCCGTGGTCGAGGCCGATCCCGAGGCCGACCTGCCCTGGCTGGCCACGGCCTACGTGCCGGCGCCGTCGCTGGCCCGGCTGGTCAAGGCGTGCGGCCCGCTGCCGGTCGGCACGGTGCAGTGGCTGGCCGCGGGGTGCGCGGAGGCGCTGGAATCGATCCACGGCGTCGGCCTGGTGCACCGGGACCTCAAGCCGTCCAACGTGCTGGTCGCCCCGGACGGCCCGCGGGTCATCGACTTCGGCGTGGCCCGGGCGGCCGAACGCATGGGCGTGAGCACCTCCCGCGGCACCGTCGGTACCCCCGCCTACATGGCGCCCGAGCAGGCCCGCGACACCCACCAGGCCTCGGCGGCCAGCGACGTGTACGCGCTCGGGGCCACGATGCTGTTCGCGGCGACCGGGCACCCGCCCTACCAGGGCGACACGGTCATGGACGTGCTGGCCCGGCTGGCCACCGAGGAGCCCGACCTGTCCGGCCTGCCCGGCGAGCTCACCGAGCTGATCGCTGCCTGCCTGCAGCGCGTTCCGCGCGATCGCCCGACCTCGTCCGCGATGCTGGCCCAGCTCGGCCAGTTCACCGAGACCCGGCCGGGGGCGGCGGGGGAGCACTCCTACCTGCCCGACGCGGCCATGGCCCTGATCGCGCAGTACCAGCGCAACCCCCTGCTGGCCAGCGGCCAGCCCCTCCGGGAGGACAGCGGAGGGGACGCCACGTCCGCCTCCTACACCGAACTCCCCGCCTCCTACCAGCCCAAGCCCCGCCGCCCGAGGGCCCCGCGCCGGCCTGCTGGCTGGCGGCGGTGGATCAAGACGCACCTGGCCTGGGTCGGCTGGGTCTCCGTCGGTGCCGCCCTGGTCGTAGGCGGCGTCATCCTCGGCGCCTCGCTGACCAGTTCAAGCGCCGGGGCGCCCCCGCTGGCCCCGCCGACCGCTTGCGGTGGCCAGAACGTGGCCAGCCACATGCTGTGCATGAACCAGAGCCAGGGTGACCCGAGCGCCGACTTCGTCGTCGAGGGCCAGGGCTTCCCGCCGGGCCAGCCCGTGGTGGTCAAGCTGTCCGAGATCGGCCCGCCGCCGGGTAACGATCCGCTGTTCAGCGCCACGTCGACGGTCAGGCCGGTCACCACCAGCAGCGGCACGTTCCAGGCCAAGGTCAGCCAGCTCTACTCCGGCTCGCTGCAGCCGGGGCTGGTCACCGTCCAGGTCACCGCGCCTGGCGGCAGCAACGTTCAGACGCAGTTCATGGTGCTCCCGCCGGGAGAGCCGCCGGCCGGCGCGCCCCCTGGCCAGTAATCACGCCTCGGTCCACCACAGGTCCTCCTGGCGGGAGCGCCACACCGGGTCGGCCAGCTTACCGAGGTCGGCCGAGGTGATGATGCCGTGCTCGATCAGGATCCGGACCGCCACCCCGTCGGACAGCCGGACGTCGTGGCCGGCCAGCCCGCGGTCGCTGATCTTGCGCCGCAGCACCTTGATGTGCTCGGCCACCCGGGCCGAGAGCAGGTCGCGGAACTCGGCGTCGGTCTCGAACCGCTCCAGCTCATGGTAGGCGCCGGTCACCTCGAGCGCCGCGCGGGCGATCTCCGGCGTCCGGGGCAGCGGCGTGGTGGCGCTCGGGTCGAGCAGCCAGGGCCGGCACCAGATCAGCGCGACCAGGAAGAGCTTGGTCATCGGGTCCAGGTAGAGGGGCAGGATCGTGCCCTCGCCGTCCGGCTGGCGGTCGTCCGAGGAATTGGGGTCCCCGTCCGCGGCCCGCTGGCCGGTGACCGTCACCTGGAGCGGCAGGCCGTCGTCGAGCATGGCGCGCGAGCCGACCAGCGCGGTCCCCGAGTGCAGCAGCCAGCCGCCGGCCGGCTCCCCGCCGTCTTCCAGCCGCGGCAGCCGGATCCGGTACCCCTCGCCTTCCACGTACAGCGCGTGGGTGCGGCTGATGTTGGTGATCCACGCGCCGGCCGGCATCGCGGTCACGATGCCCGCCCGGCGGGACAGCCCTCGCCCGGCCGCCACGGCCAGGTCCACCTCCGGACCCCGCCCGAAGACCAGCTGGTTCCCCTCGGCGATCCGCATCTCCTGACCCGCGGCGGTGCACACGCGCGCGCTCACGGCCATGACGCCAGCCTTTCACACATCCTCGCCCGCAGGCCGGCCCCCGGATTCGGGGATACCGGCGCGTGAATTGTCCTGGTTAGCTACGAAGCGGCAGGGTGCCGGGCCTGCTCGCGGTGGTAACGTCCGCCCTCGGGTGTGGGGGGGCCTATTGTCCGCGGACTGGTCGTTGCCGCTTTGTCTCCCGCGGCAGGCCCGGCGCCCCGCCCGGAAGTTTCCGGGCGGGCTGTGTTTTCCCCGCTCGCCTCCGGGCGCTCTTGACGCGCCTCCTTCCCTCCTCGCTCCTTCGTCGCTCGTCAGTCCAGTCGGCGCCGCGCCCTTTGGCTCGCGGGGCCCTAGATCGTGCCGAACAGGCGGTCGCCCGCGTCGCCCAGCCCGGGCACGATGTACCCGCGCTCGTTCAGCCGCTGGTCCACGGCCGCGGTGACCACCACCACCCGAACCCCCGCCTCCTCGCCCGAGCCCGCGTCGCCGGCGAATGTCTCCTCCACGTGCCGCAGGCCCTCCGGCGCCGCGAGCAGGCAGATCGCGGTCACCGACGCGGCGCCCCGGTCCATCAGCATGCTGATCACGGTGGCCAGGGTCCCGCCGGTGGCCAGCATCGGGTCGAGCACGAACGTGTCCCGGTCGGTCAGGTCGCTGGGCAGCCGGTTCGCGTAGGTCTCGGCCATCAGCGACTCCTCGTCCCGGCGCAGCCCGACGAAGCCGACGTCGGCCATGGGCAGCAGCCGGGTCATGCCGTCCAGCATGCCGATGCCGGCCCGCAGCACCGGCACGATGAGCGGAACCGGCCGGGCCAGCTTGACGCCCCGGGCCACGCCGACGGGGGTGGTGACCGAGGTCGGCTGCACCCGTATCTCACGGGTCGCCTCGTAGGCCAGCAGCGTCACCAGCTCGGCGGTCAGGCTGCGGAACGTCGCGGTGTCGCTGGCGACGTCGCGCAGCGCGGTGAGCTTGTGGGTGACCAGCGGATGATCGACGACGAGCGTGCGCATAGCTCTATCTTCCCCCACTCGCCTCCAGGCGCCCCTTAAGACGCCACCTTCCCTCCTCGCTCCTTCGTCGCTCGTCAGTCCAGGCGGCGCCGGCGCCCTCCGGCTCGCGGGGGCCCCCCGGCCTCCTCGCTCCTTCGTCGCTCGTCAGTCCAGATGCAGGCGGGTCCGAAACACTGTCCACGCAAGCTCCGTTAGAGCTATCCCGTCACAGGCTCGGAAGCCGATCCAACCTATGAATGCGGCACCCTGATGGCTCTATCCGTTAGAGTGTCACATTCATCAGCCCAAAAGCCGCCTTCATGCGAAAACCTGAGTGAGAAGCGCAGTCCTATGCGTCGGGCCGGGCCCGCTCCGCGCCGCGGGAACGGGCCAGGTCGACCTCGATGCGGTGGGCGGTGGTGAGCAAGGGCTGCAGGAACTCCTCGACGATGGTGGTCAGGGTGCGCCGGCCGGCGTGCGTGGAGATGTTGATCGCGGCGATGACCTGCCCGTCCGCGTCGCGGATAGGGGCGGCGATGGACCGCAGCCCCTCCTCGAGCTCCTGGTCCACCACCGCCCAGCCCTGGGCCCTGATCTTGCGCAGCTCCCGGCGCAGCGTGGTCGCGCTGGTAATGGTGTGCCCGGTCAGGCCGCGCAGACTGGTCGACTCCAGGTACTCATCCAGCCGCTCGTCGGGCTGCGCGGCCAGCATCACCCGGCCCATCGACGTGGCGTACGCGGGGAACCTGGTTCCCACGCTGATCGTCACGGTCATGATCCGCTTGGTCGGGACCCGGGCGATGTAGATCACGTCGTCCCCGTCCAGCTCGGAGACCGAGGACGACTCGTGCACCTGCTCGACCAGCTGCTCCAGGTGCGGCATCGCGACCTCGGGCAGGGTCAGGCTGGACAGGTACGCGTAGCCGAGCTCGAGGATCTTCGGCCGGAGCGCGAACCGGCTGCCGTCGCTACGCATGTAGCCGAGCTGGACCAGCGTGCGCAGGAACCGGCGGGCCGCGGCCCGGCTCAGCTTGGTGGCCGCGGCCACCTCGCTCAGGGTCAGGTTCGGGTGATCCGCGTCGAAGGCGCGGATCACAGACAAGCCACGCTCGAGTGACTGCACGAAGTCCCCGTCATGACCCTGTTCCTGGCTGTCAATCAATCGGGCCTCCTGCTCGGTCGATGACATCATAGACCTGGGCACCGCCCGTTCGCTTTCTGAACTATCGTTCGTCTTACGTACGGTTGCTGAGAATGGGAGCGATCATGGCACTCATGGACGAGGCGGTCTGGCGCGGCAAGATCTACTCCGGCGGCTGGGTCGACGGGGGCGGCGGCGACGCCCCGGTGACCGAGCCCGCGACCGGCGCCGAGCTCGGCCGGACCGGGATTGCCACCCCCGCCGACGTGGCCCGCGCGGCCCAGCTCGCCGCGGCTGCGCAGCCGGCCTGGGCGGCTACGCCGCACACCGAGCGGTCGGCCCTGCTGCGCCGCGCCGCCGACCTGTGGCTGGCCAACGCGGCCGGCATCGAGTGGTGGGGGATCAGGGAGAGCGGCAAGATCCCGCCCGCCATGGGATTCGAGACCCACGTGGCGACCCAGGAGATCTACGAGGCCGCCACGCTGCCCTCGCGCGCCTACGGCGAGCTGCTGCCCAGCGAGCAGCCCCGGCTGAGCTTCGCCGAACGGGTCCCGGTCGGCGTGGTCGGGGTGATCGCGCCGTTCAACTTCCCGCAGATCCTGGCCATCCGCTCGGTGGCGCCGGCGCTGGCCCTGGGCAGCGCCGTGGTGCTCAAGCCCGATCCGCGCACCGCGGTGTCCGGCGGCATCGCGCTGGCCCGGGTCTTCGAGGAGGCCGGGTTGCCCGCGGGCCTGCTGCACGTCCTGCCGGGCGGGGTCGAGACCGGCGAGGCGGTCGTTACCGATCCGCTCATCCGGCTGATCTCCTTCACCGGGTCCACCGCCGCGGGCCGCCGGGTCGGCGAGATTGCCGCGCGCCAGCTCAAGCGCGTGCACCTGGAACTGGGCGGGAACTCCGCCCTCATCGTGCTCGACGACGTGGACCTGGACCGGGCGGTCTCGGCCGGCGCCTGGGGCTCGTTCCTGCACCAGGGCCAGATCTGCATGACCACCGGCCGGCACCTGGTGCACGAGGCGATCTACGACGAGTACGTGGCCCGGCTGGCCGACAAGGCCGGCCACCTCCCGGTCGGGGACCCGGCCACCGAGCAGGTGGCGCTCGGCCCGATCATCGACGAACGCCAGCGGGACAAGGTCCACAGCCTGGTCAGCGACACCGTGGCCGCCGGGGCCCGGCTGGCCGCGGGCGGCAGCTACGACCGGCTGTTCTACCGGCCCACCGTGCTGGCCGACGTGTCGCCGCAGATGCCGGCCTACGCCGGTGAGGTGTTCGGCCCGGTGGCCCCGGTGATCCGCTTCGCCACCGCCGAGGATGCAGCCAGGCTCGCCGCGGACAGCGAGTACGGCCTGTCTCTGGGCATTTTGACCCGGGACGTCATGCGCGGCCTGGACCTGGCCCGGCAGATCCCGACCGGGATCGTGCACATCAACGAGCAGACCGTGGACGACGAGCCGAACATCCCGTTCGGCGGGCTCGGCGCCTCCGGCACCGGCGCCCGGTTCGGCGGCACCTCCAACCTGGAGGCGTTCACCGATACCCGTTGGGTCACCGTCCGTGGCGACATCGCTCCGTATCCGTTCTAGCCTGTGATTATGACCGCCAGGACCCAGGTCGGAATCGTCGGCGCCGGGCCGGCCGGCCTGCTGCTGTCGCATCTGCTAGCGCTGCGCGGCATCGATTCGATCGTGGTGGAGAACCGCAGCCGGGCCTACTGTGAGGCCCGGCAGCGGGCCGGGCTGCTGGAGGCAGGCACTACCGAGCTGCTCCGCGCGGTCGGCTTGGGCAAGCGGCTGGACGCCGAGGGTCTCGAGCACGGCGGCATCTACCTGCAGTTCGCGGGGGAGCGGCACCACCTGGACTTTCGCGACCTGACCGGCGGCCGCTGGGTGACGATCTATGCCCAGACCGAGATCGTCAAGGACCTGATCCAGGCCCGGCTGGCCGCCGGGGCCCAGCTCGAGTTCGAGGTCTCCGGCACCGAGGTCGCCGACCTCGACCAGGACCGGCCCCTGCTCCGCTACACCGACGCCGTCGGGACCCGGCACGAGGTCCGCTGCGACGCGATCGCCGGCTGCGACGGATTCCACGGCATCTGCCGCGACTCGATGCCGCCCGGCCTGGTCCAGGTGGCCGAGCGTGGCTACCCCTACTCCTGGCTCGGCATCCTGGCCGCCGTCCCGCCGTCCACCGACGAGCTCATCTATTCACGGCACCAGGACGGGTTCGCGCTGCACACCATGCGCACCCCGCAGGTCAGCCGACTCTACCTGCAGGTTCCCTCGGACGAGGACATCGAGCGCTGGCCGGACGACCGGATCTGGGCCGAGCTGCGGCACCGGCTGGACATCCCGGGCTGGGAGCTGAAGGACGGCCCGATCACCGAGAAGGCCATCTTGCCGATGCGCAGCTTCGTCGCCTCGCCGATGCGCTACCGGCGTCTGTTCCTGGCCGGCGACGCGGCGCACATCGTCCCGCCCACCGGGGCCAAGGGCCTCAACCTGGCCATGGCCGACGTGACCGTCCTGGCCGCAGCCCTGACCAGCCTGCTGCGCGACGGCGATCCCGGCCCGGCCGACGCCTACTCCGACGCCAGCCTGCGCCGGGTCTGGCGCGCCACGCACTTCTCCTGGTGGATGACGTCCATGTTGCACGTCGACCCGGGCCCGGACCCGTTCGGCCCCGAGCTGCAGCTCGCCCAGCTCCGCTACGTCACCTCCTCCCGCGCCGCCGCCACCACCCTGGCCGAGAACTACACCGGCTACTACCCCCTGCGGTTTGAGGGCCTGGGCGGATGACGCCGCATGTAGAAATACCTGCGGTTTTCTACATTGCATGGCTGGCGGGTTCTGGCATGTCAGTGAACCTCCTGTGCCCCGGATGTGCCCGGCGGCGGACCTGCGCGGCCGGGCCCCGTTGAACGCGCGCCGCGCCCGCCGGCTCTTGTAGAATCGAGGCACGGCAGCGCACGAAGCGCTGGCGGCAGAAATGGGAAATGAAAGCCAGCCGGGGAGAATCTTCCCCGGTCCCATCATTTCCCGCTGCCCGGGCCGGCCCTCCCACAGGGAGCGGGACCGGGGCAGGAGAGCTTTAATGCTCAACCAGTTCGCCAGCTGGTCGGTCATCGCCAAGTGGGCGGCGGGCAGCGGCGTCTTCGGGCTCATCGTCTACTTCCTGGTCGACGAGGCTGCGTTCCGCCGGCTCGTCAGGCTGATGAAGCTCATCATCCTGATGCTGTTCGTGCTGCTGTTGCTGCTCCTGGCGGCGTGGTGGTGTTACGCCCACGGCGGCGAGCAGCTGCTCATCCACTACTTCGGCCGGGCGGGCATCGCTCGTCACGCGGCGCGACATGGCCAGCGGCGTACGGCTGCGATCGGCTAGGTTTCTACACGTGAGCGAGGACGAGGAGCCGGACTGGCTGGCCGAGCTGACCAAGGGCGGCGATGAGGTGCGGCGCCAGATCGAGCTGCTGGTGCAGGGCGCCCAGCGGTTCGTACGCGGCGCCGAGCAGGGCCCGGCGGCCGGCGGCCCGGTACCGCCCTTCCAGCAGCGTGTCGTGCGCGCCGTCGGTGCCGCCATGCGCGAACTGGTGCCAATGTCCGGCTATCCGGTCCGCTACGGCGGCTTCAAGGGCTACGTCAGCGTCGTGGGTACCGTGACGGTCAGCGGAAGCCTCGCACTGCCCCCAATGAGGGTCGTTGCCAGCGGAGACGTGGCCACCGCGACGGAGACCGAGGCCGTGAAGGTTGTGCCGGATCGGCCTGGCCGCCTAGCCGCGCTGAGTGACGGGGAGATCGTTTTCCTCGTCCTCGTCTGGCTGTACGCCGTGTGGCTGCCGTGGTTCGGGTCGAGGCTCCCGCCGGAGCTCCACGGGATGCTGAGCGACAGCTACGGAACCATCGCGATCGCCCTGGCCATCACCTGGCGCATGTTCGACAAGCACAAGTAGGGTGCAGAGCCCCGAGGCGGGCGTCATCGCGAACCCATGGGGGTCCAGGCGGTGTCACATCGGCTCGCACCGCCCTGCGAGCCCTGCACGCCCTGCAACGCAGGCCAGCGCGCGGAGCGGCCAGGTCGGCGCCGCAAGCTCGGCCCTGCACTGGCGGGGCCCGGCTCTGCACTCTGCACCGGATAGCGCGGTAGGGCCGGACCGGGAGGAGGTGGCCCGCCGCCGAGGCGCTCGCCCGGGACAGGACCGGACGGCCGTTACCCCAGGCCCAGGTGGTGGCGGGGGCGCAGGGCGCGGGAGAGCAGGGCCGACAGGGCGGCGGCGACTCCGACGTCGGTGAGCGAAAGCGGCGCGGTGAAGCTGCGCTCGCTGCCCAGCAGGTGCAGCGCCCACAGCCGGTGCCGCAGGGTGTAGAGCTCGGTGCGCACGGCGCTGGCCAGGCCGGTGCTGCTGCCCGCGGCCCAGCCCTCCACGCCGTGGATGTCGGTCAGCAACCGGGTCAGGTCGTCGTACCCGGTTGGCCCGCTGGTGAGGATGACGAGCAGCGCGGCCTCGCGCACCGCGACCGAGAAGTCCGGCTGCGGCCCGTCGTCGGGGCCGATCAGCGCGGCCGTGCCGATGTGCCACCGGGCGGCCGGGTCGGCCGTCATGAGCTTGCCCGTCTTGGTCAGCACCAGGCTGGTACGGCTGCGCCGGATGGCGCCCATCTCGGCCTGCGCCATCCCGCGCAGGGTGTGCAGCGGGAACACGTCCAGCTCCTGGCGCAGCGTGCCGACCAACTGGTCGCGCCAGCCGAACGTATCGACCGCCTCGGTGACCAGCGCGGGCGCGATGTAGTGCCGGGCGGTGAGCCGGAGCCCCTCGTCCGCGTGACCCAGCAGCCAGCGCAGGGTGGGCAGCGGGTCGTCGGGCAGGGTCGGCGGCTCGAGCAGGCGGGGGATGAGCGAGCGGGCCAGCCGGGACCGCTCTCCGGGGCGGCCGTGCGCCCACGCGTCGATTCGCTCGGTGCTGATGCGGCCGAGCCAGGTGTCCGTGCCGAGCGAGCCGTCCGGGACGTGCCCGGTGTCGTCGCCGGCCTTTGCCGGACGGGGCAGCGAGGCCTCGCTGCGCCCGGTCAGCCAGCGGTTGACCAGGTCCACCCGGCTGGTCCGCCAGCCGCGGGTCCCCAGGCTCAGCTCGCCAGCGGCGAAGGCGAGCTCGATCGCGGCCGCGCAGGCGTCGTACGCCGCGCGCTCCTGCGGTCCCATCACCGAACCCCAGGCCAGCAGGTCGGTGTCCGGCGGGGCCGCGTTCGACGCCTCGATGGCCTCGGTATAGGCGGCGATGCCGTCCTCGTGCCCGGCCGCGTAGGCCGTGATGATCCGCTCGGTGCCCGCCGACGAACAGACCCCGGCGTAACGGTCCAGGCCCGCCAGCATGAACAGGCGGCCGAGCGCCTTGGCCACCCCGACCCGGCCCGGCGTGGACATCGGCCACTTGACCGGGAGCGCGTACCAGAGGAACTCCTGCAGACGCAGCAGCGAGATGGTCTCCAGGCCCTCGTCGCCGGTCAGCCAGGCCAGGGCCGCCTTCGCGTCTCCGGCTGCTTCCGGATCCTCGCGCGTCAGGGTCTCCAACGCCTGGCTCTCTGTCATCATGACGGACAGTCTGCCGCAGGCCCGCTGCGCGCGGCTAGTGCGTGCTCTTCGGGCATCGCGGTCAGGCATCATGGTCGGGTGCCAGGAATCTATGACGAACCCGAGCTTTACGAGGCCGCATGCGCCTACCGCGACGTTCCGTGCGAGGTGAGTGCGCTGCTCCGGTGGTCCGGCAAGCACGGCGACGCAGATGCCGCCCCAGGGCGCTCGGTCCTGGAACTCGCGGCCGGACCGGCCGAACACTCCCGCGAGCTGGCGCGCCGGGGCCTGGACGCCACCACCCTGGATCTCAGCACGGCGATGTGCGCGCGGGCCCGCGAGCTGGCCGCGGCGGACGGGGTCGGCCTGACCGTCGTGCAGGCCGACATGCGGGACTTCAGCATCCCCAGAACGTTCGACCTGGCCATCACCATGCTGAACTCGCTATGCCACCTGCTGACCCTCGACGACCTGCTGCACCACCTGGCCTGCCTGGCGCGTCACGTGGCCCCGGGCGGCCTGTACGTCGTCGAGCTCGCGCATCCGGCCGACTTCCTCGCCGCCGAGCGCCGAACCAGCAGCGAGTGGAGCAGCGAGGTCGACGGCGGAACGGTCAGCGTGCGCTGGGGCGGCGGGTCAGACGAGATCGATCCGATCACGCAGATCACCAGGGAGCACGTCAGGGTCACCTACAGCAAGCGGGGCGGCGGCGTGCGCACGGTCACCGACGTGGTGCCCAACCGGTTCTGGACCGCCACCGAGCTGACCGCCGCGATCCGCCTGGCCGGCGGCTTCGCCGTCGTGGCCCGCTACGGGGACTTCGAGGCCGACACTCCGCTGGAGGCTCCGGACGCCTGGCGGATGATCCTGGTGCTGCGCCGCGAGGGCCCGGCCGCCGATGATGGGACCGGCGCCGGCTGATCCTCGCCCGCCAGGCCGTGCCGGAGGTAGCGGTCCAGGATGGACTCCACCACCTGGCTCAGCGAGTTGCCCTCATGCGCGGCCGCCTGGTGCGCGGCCGTGCGCAAGGCATGGTCGATCTTGATCGTCAGGTGCGGGCGGAGCCCGTTCGCGCTGGCCTCACGGCGGTGCGGGAACGGCGGCGGGGGCTCGCAGTTCGTGACGCGGCCGCGCAGCTCGCCCGGGATCCGGCGGCGGATGCGCCGCTGCACGGCCTGCTTGCTGATGCCGAGCGCCTCGGCCAGCGGGCGCAGCGGCCAGCCCGCCTCGCTCAGCGCGGCCAGCGTGGCCGACAGCAGGTCGCTGCGCCCGGACGAGCGCAGCTCGCGCAGCCGGGCCGCGATCCGCTCGGGCAGTGGCGGGGGTTCCGGGAGACGGATAGCCTCCGCGAGCGCGGGGGGTTCCGGTTGGTCGCCGCCCCGGGCGAACACGGCCTGCGTGTACTGGCGCAGGCCGTGGGTCACGACCTCGGACATGGTCCGCCCGTCGCGGGCCAGGCGCGCCTTCAGGCGCTGTCGTTGCTCCTGGTCAAGACGGAAGGTCAGCAGCAGGCTCTTCGCGGTCATCCACGCTCATCCCGCCGCGGCCGCCCCGGCCAGCACGGCATCCGGCACGGCAGCCCCCGCCCCGACCGCTGAAGCCGCGACCGCTGAAGCCCCGACGGCTGAAGCCCCGACGGCTGAAGCCCCGACGGCTGAAGCGCCACCAGCCGGTGTCGTCTGCTCGGCCGCGACCAGCTCCATATAACGCCGGGTCTCGGCCGCGCGCCTGCGCCGGCTCCAGCCCAGCAGCCGGCCCATGATCAAAGCCACTTCGGCCGCCACCCCGATGCCGGAATCGGCGGACTCGATGAACAGCCGGATCCGCCGCATCAGCACGTCCTCGACGTGCAGCGCGTCCTCGTGGGTGACCGCGTAGACGATCTCGGCGCGCAGGTACGGGTGCCCGTCGGCCAGCGGCTGGGCCAGCCCGGGGTCGGCGGCGATCAGGTCCAGGACCTCGCCCGCGAGCGTCCCGTACCGGCCGAGCAGGTGCTCCACCACCGCGCACGGCACCCGGTAGTCCTCGGCCAGCCGCCCCGCGCCGGCCTGGACGGCGGCTAGGCCGTCCGCGCCCAGCAGCGGCAGCTGGTCGGTGACCGAGGACGGCACCTCACGGTCGAAGTCGGCCACCGCCGCGTCCACCACGTCCCGGGCCATCAGCCGGTAGGTGGTGAACTTGCCGCCCGCGACGCTGACCAGCCCCGGCACCGGCACGTCCACCACGTGTTCGCGGGACACCTTGGTGGTGGGCTTCGCCCCCTTGGCCCCCTTGGACCCCTCGCCGACGGCCTCGACCAGCGGCCGCAGGCCGGCGTACACCGCGATGACGTCGGCGCGAATGAGCGGGCGGTCCAGCACCCGGTTCGCGGCGGTCAAGATGTAGTCGACGTCCTCCTCGGTGGCGGCGGGCTCGGCCCGGTCGCCGGTGAAGTCGGTGTCGGTGGTGCCGACGATCCAGCGCTCCCCCCACGGGATGAAGAACAGCACGCTCTTGTCGGCGCGCAGGATCATCCCCGTATCGGCTTGCACCGCCGAACGCGGCACCACGATGTGCACGCCCTTGGACATCCGCACCCGGTACCCGGCCCGAACCCCGGCCAGCTCGTGCACCAGGTCGGTCCACACTCCGGCGCAGACCACGACGGCCTCCGCGGACACGTCGATCGAACGCCCGGTCTCCTCGTCGCGCACCCGGGCGCCTGTCACCCGCACCCCGTCCGGCCCGCGCAGCACCGAAACGGCGCTGACCCGGGTCGCGACCACCGCGCTGTGCGCGGCCGCGGTGCGGGCCACGGTGAGCGTGTACCGCGCGTCGTCGACCTGCGCGTCGTAGTACCGCATCGCTCCGGCCAGCCGGGCCGGGGACAAAGCCGGAGCAAGACGAAGCGCGCCGCGCGCGGTCAGGTGCTTGTGGTGCGGCACCCGCCGCCGGGTACCCTCCATCGCGTCGTACAGCACCAGGCCTGCTCCGACGTAGGGCCGCTCGACCACCTTCTTGTACAGCGGATACAGGAACGAGACCGGCTTGACCAGGTGCGGGGCGAGCTTGGCGACCAGCAGGTCGCGCTCGCGTAGCGCCTCGTAGACCAGCTTGAAGTCACGCTGCTCCAGGTACCGCAGGCCGCCGTGGATCAGCTTGCTCGACCGGCTCGAGGTGCCCGAGGCCAGGTCGCGGGCCTCGACCAGGGCCACCCGCAGGCCCCGGGACGCGGCGTCCAGGGCCGCCCCCGCCCCGGTGATGCCGCCCCCGATGACCAGCACGTCGAACCGTTCGGCCGCCAGCCGGCTGAGCGTCGCGCTCCGTTCGCGGGCGTCCAGGACGCCGTTACTAGCCATCACCCGTTCCCCGTTCAGCCTTGTACTGCTTACCTCTAGGGTATGTACATCGTCAATCTAGCCGCAATGCACGACACGCCGGTGAACAGGCGTTTACCCGCCGATGTCGGCCTGGCGCAGAAACGGGGGAGGTAAAGCGTGGCCGATTTCGTCGGCGCGGTGGACCAGGGCACCACGAGCACCCGGTTCATGGTCTTCGACCACTCCGGCGCCGAGGTGGCCCGGCACCAGCTGGAGCACACCCAGGTGCTGCCCCGCCCCGGCTGGGTCGAGCACAACCCGGTCGAGATCTGGGAGCGGACCAGCGCCGTGATCCAGACCGTGTTGAACTCCACCAACCTGAAGCCCGCCGATCTGGCCGCGCTCGGCATCACCAACCAGCGGGAGACGACGGTGGTGTGGAACCGGCGCACCGGGCGCCCGTACGGCAACGCGATCGTGTGGCAGGACACCCGGACCGACACCATCGCCGCCGCCCTCGACCGCACTGAAAGCGGCGACCTGATCCGGCACAAGGCGGGCCTGCCGCCCGCCACCTACTTTTCCGGCGGCAAGCTGCGCTGGCTGCTGGAGAACATAACCGGCCTGCGGGCCGACGCCGAACGCGGCGAGGCGCTCTTCGGCACGGTCGACACCTGGCTGCTGTGGAACCTCACCGGCGGCACCGAAGGCGGCGTCCACCTCACCGACGTTACCAACGCCAGCCGCACCATGCTGATGAACCTGATCACCCTGGACTGGGACGACGAGCTACTGGACCTGTTCACCGTCCCGCGCGCGATGCTGCCCCAGATAAAGCCGTCGGCCACGCCCGAGCCGTACGGCCAGACCACAAAAACCGGCCCGTTCGGCGGCGCGCTCGCCGTCACCGGCATGCTGGGCGACCAGCAGGCCGCCATGGCCGGGCAGGTGTGCTTTGCCCCCGGCGAGGCCAAGAACACCTACGGCACCGGCAACTTCCTGCTGCTCAACACCGGCACCGAGATCGTGCGGAGCACAAGCGGCCTGCTCACCACCGTGTGCTTCAAGTTCGGCGCCGAGCCCGCCACCTTCGCGCTGGAGGGGTCGATCGCGGTGACCGGCGCCGCGGTGCAGTGGCTGCGGGACCAGCTCGGCATCATCAGCGGCGCGGCGCAGAGCGAGACCCTCGCCGCGCAGGTCACCGACACCGACGGCCTCTACTTCGTGCCGGCCTTCTCCGGCCTGTTCGCGCCGTACTGGCGGGCCGACGCGCGCGGCGCGATCGTCGGCCTGTCCCGCTACCACACCAGCGCGCACCTGGCCCGGGCGACCCTGGAGGCCATCGGCTACCAGAGCAGGGACGTCGCCGAGGCGATGGAGCGCGATTCCGGGGTCCGTCTGGAGGTCCTCAAAGTAGATGGGGGAGTGACCGCCAACGAACTGGCCATGCAGCTGCAGGCCGACATCCTCGGCGTGCCGGTCAGCCTGCCGGTGGTGGCCGAGACCACCGCGCTGGGCGCCGCCTACGCCGCCGGGCTGGCCTCCGGTTTCTGGCGGAACACCGGCGAACTGCGCGCCAACTGGCACGAGTCCAAGCGCTGGCATCCATCGTGGACGCAGGACCGGCGCGCGGGCGGTTACGCCGGCTGGCGTAAGGCGGTCCAGCGCACGTTGGATTGGGTCGACGTCGACTAAAAAATTTCTGCCGAACGGGCCATGGTGCGTGCCCCGCGATCCCGGCCCGCGGCTCACCCCTGGAACCCGGCCCAGGGGTCGTAGTCAATCTCCAGCGGTTCCTGCGCCGGGCGCTCGGCCTCGGGCACGTGCTGGAGGTTGATGCGGATGCGGTACCAGACCGAACTGCGCCCGCGCATGCCGTCGACCAGCACGTCGTGCGGCTCCAGCAGCGCCCACACGGCAGCATGCCTGGCCTTCCAGCGCTCCAGGCCCGCCATCGCCTCGTCTTTGGTCTGCGCCCGGGCGATCTCGATCAGCGGCATCGTGCTGCGCCGCCGCCCCGTCGGCCCGGCCGTCTTCCCCGGCGCCGGCGGCGCCGCCGCACCGGACGCGGCACCACGAGCGGCACCGGAAGCAGCACCACCGGACGCGGAACCCGAACGCCGCTTGGACGGCTGGACCCGGGGCGCCTCACCAGCCTGCTTGTCGTACATTGGCGGCCACGGCGCGTCCGGCAGGCCCGCGGCCTCGTCCCGCGCCACCTGCTCGAGCAGCGCGTCCAGCGGCCCAGCCGCCTCGTCCATCCCGGCCCACGGATCGCCGAGCGCCGCGAACCGCGAGGGCACGGTGAACATGGTGTACGCGGCCGGATCGCACGTAGGCACCTCGTCCCAGGTCAGCGGCGTGGACACCCGGGCGTCCGGGACCGGGCGGATGGAGTACGCCGAGGCGACCGTCCGGTCCTTGGCGTTCTGGTTGTAGTCGACGAAGACGCCGTGCCGCTCCTCCTTCCACCACTTGGACGTGGCCAGGTCCGGCGCCCGCCGCTCGATCTCGCGCGCCACCGCCACCGCCGCCAGGCGCACCTCGCCGAACGACCATCGCGGCTCGATCCGGGCATACACGTGCAGCCCCCGCGACCCCGAGGTCTTCGGCCAGCCGGTCAGCCCGAAGTCGGCGAGCACGTCCCTGGCCACCAGGGCCACGTCCCGGATCTGCGGCCACTCCACCCCGGGGACCGGGTCCAGGTCGACTCTGAGCTCGTCCGGGCGGTCCAAGTCGAACACGCGTACCGGATGCGGGTTCAGGTCGATGCAGCCCAGGTTGATCACCCAGGCCAGCGCGGCCTCGTCGCTGACCACCACCTCGTCGGCGGTCCGGCCCGACGGGAAGCGCAGCTCGACGGTCTCGATCCAGTCCGGCCGCTTCTCCGGGGCCCGCTTCTGGAAGAACGCCTCGCTCTCGGCCCCGTTCACGAACCGCTTGAGTGCCATCGGCCGTTCGCCCACCCCCGCCAGCGCCCCGGGAGCGACCGACAGGTAGTAGCGCACCATGTCCAGCTTGGTGATCCCGGCCCGGGAGAAGAACACCTTGCTCGGGTTGCTGATCGCGACCTCGTGGCCCGCGAGGTCGAACACCTGCTTCGGCTCAGCCATCAGACGCCGCCCCCGCCCAGGATCTCGGCCAGGTCGTAGCTGACCGGCTCCTCGAGCTGCTCGTAGGTACACGAGCGGGGCTCACGGTCCGGTCGCCACCGGACGAACTGGGCGGTGTGCCGGAACCGCGCGCCTTCCATGTGGTCGTAGCGGACCTCGAGCACCCGCTCGGGGCGGAGCGGGATGAACGACAGGTCCTTGCTCGCGTTCCACCGGCTGGCCATGGCCGCCTGCGGCGTCCGCTGCCCGGCTGCATGCGACGCCCAGTCCCATGGGTGCCCCTCAAAGCTCGTGACCAGCGGCTGCAGCTCCGCGAACAACTCCTGGCGCTGCTCCATCGGGAACGCGCCGACCACGCCCACGCTGGCCAGGCGGCCGTCGCCGGCGTACAGCCCGAGCAGCAGCGAGCCGATGCGGTCAGGACCGCTCTTGTGCACCCGGTAGCCCGCCACCACGCAGTCCGCGGTCCGCTCGTGCTTGATCTTCTTCATCACCCGCTTGTCCGGCTCGTACACGCCAGCGGCGGGCTTGGCGATCAGCCCGTCCAGCCCGGCCCCCTCGAACTGGCTGAACCACCCGGTCGCCACCGAACGGTCCGTGGTGGCCAGCGTCAGGTGAATGGGGGAGCGGACCCCGGCCAGGACCTTCGAGAGCAAGGCCCGGCGCTCGGCGAACGGCCGCTCCATGTAGTTCTCTGAACCAAGCGCGAGCAGGTCGAACGCGATGAAGTGCCCCGGCGTCTGCTCCGCGAGCAGCGCCACGCGGCTGGCGGCCGGGTGGATGCGCAGCTGCAGCGCCTCGAAGTCCAGCCGTCGGCCGGAGGCGTCCGGGACCACGATCTCCCCGTCGATCACGCAGCGCGGCGGCAATTCCGCGAGAACCGCCGCGACCAGCTCGGGAAAGTAGCGCGTCATCGGCCGCTCATTGCGGCTGCCGATCTCGACCTCGTCGCCGTCGCGGAACACGATCGACCGGAAGCCGTCCCACTTTGGCTCGAAGACGTAGTCCCCATCGGGGATGGCATCCACCGGCTTGGCCAGCATCGGCGCCACCGGCGGGTTGACGGGAAGATCCACTGCCCCAGCTTAAACGGTGGTCCAGGCCTCGCTCCGCTCCCATAGTGCCCGGCCCAGCTCAGGCGTGGCCACCTCGCTGGCCTCCCGCAACGCGCACTTGTCGTAGAACAGGCCGCTGTCCGCAGCCACCGAAGGCGAGGTCGCGCAGTACAGCGACGTCTGCGCGCCCTCACTCACCGACAGCATGTTCCTGGTCACGATGGGCCTCACCGGCCACGGCACCCGCCGCCAGATGTCCGACGCCACGACGCCCGGATGCAGGGCATACGAATGAACCCCGGTCCCCGCCGTCCGCCGCGCCAGCTCCTGGGAGAACAGCACGTTGCACAGCTTGGACACCGCGTACTCACCCAGCCCCGTGATACCCCGCGCCGGCCGCCGCACCGCCTCGAAGTCCACCCCCGGCGCGTTGTAGTGCGCGTCGCTCGACACCGTCACCACCCGCGAAGGTGCGCACGAAACCAGCCTCTCCAGCAGCAACTGAGTCAGCAAGAAGTGCCCGAGATGGTTCACCCCGAACGTCAGCTCAAACCCCTGCCTGGTCAGCCCCCGCCTGCCCGCCACCCCGGCGTTGTTCACCAGCACGTGCAGCGGCTCATACGGCTCCAGGAAGGACGTGGCACAGTCCCGCACCGAAGAAAGATCCGCCAGGTCCAGCATCAGCAAGAACACCGCGTCGTTCCCCGTGGCGGCCTTGATACCAGCGACCGCCGCCGCCCCCTTCCGCTCCGACCGAGCAGTCACGTAAACCCGCCACCCCTGCCCGGCGAGGGCGCTCGCCGTGGCCAGCCCGATCCCCGTATTCGCCCCCGTCACCAGAACCGTGCGCTCACCCACCACAGCCCCTCCCAAACCAAGTCAGAACAAGCATCGTGGGTCGTTACCCATGTCATAGCAGGGGTAACGACCCACGATCACGAAAGCAGCGAAAGCAGCGGGCTACTCGACCGGGATTTCCTTGTTGATCAGGGATAGGTCGATGCCCTGGCGGTTACGGATGATGCGGGCGCCCACGAAGATGACGATGGCGAGCACGTAGTTCGCGCCCATGTAGATGAGGGAGGATGCATTGTTCACGAAGTACAGGTCGTTAGACAGCCACTCGACGAGGCAGAACACGAGCAGCGCGATCGTCACCACTCCTGCCACCGGCACGATCGGCACGCCGAATAGCTTGACCTTGCTGGCCGGGGAGGCGTGCCACAGGTCCGGCTTGCGCAGTGGCAGGATGACCACCGCGATCGCGCTGAACAGGTACGTCACCGCGATGACCAGCGTGGCGTCCAGAGTGTAGTTATGGAATGTGCTGTTGTACGAGTACAGCGCGGCCAGCCCGACGGCAGGCAGCAGCATCAGGATCAGCGAATAGAACGGCACCCGGCGCTTCTCCGAGACCTCAGCCGCCCGGTCGGGGAGCACGCGGTCGAACGCGGCCGCGAAGATGACCCTGGTCGAGGACAGGAACAGGGTTCCTACCCAGCCGAAGAACCACAGGCTAAGCACCAGGAGCAGGACTACCTGGAACGCGGTGTTATTCACCAACCAGCCAGCGAACATGAACGGGTACGGCCAGATGCCGAACTGCGGGGTCACGTTGTAGTCCAGCGAGTTCAGGTTCTGGTAGAAGCCCCAGCCGACGGTCTTGGCCATCAGCAGCAGGAAGATGACCGTGAGGATGACCGTGATCCACAGGCCGAAGAACATGCCGGCGAAGACCCGCTTGAAATCGCTCGCCCCGCGGACCTCGCCGTACAGGGTGGTGCCCCAGTTCGGCCATAGGAGGAAGAACATCAGCGCCGGGACGAGCAGCATCGTGGGTCCGAGCGGGCCGAAGCCGATCGGCGATGTGCTGTAGCCGGCCTTGACCGCCGCTACGTTGGTGGCCGCGTAGGCGTTCTTGACGCCGAACAGGTGCAGGCCTTCCCGGTTGAACGCCGCGATGAAGTCGGCGTGCGAGTTGACCAGCAGCAGGATCACCACGACGAGGAACCCGATCATGCCGCCGATGAAGCACCAGCGCTGGACCTTTGCGTATCCGGCCATGCCGATGGAGACCAGGCCGCCGGCCAGCGCGATCGTGATCAGGGTTACGACGAAGACCCCGTTGTGCGTGCCGAACCACGCTGCCCCTCCGGTCGGCCAGGTCCACTTGAGCGTCGCCCAGATCGGCTGGAACAGCTGCACCGCCAAGATGTTGCCGTAGATCGGCGCCCAGAGCCAGAGGATGAACCACCAGCCGGTCACGGCCGTCACGAAGCCGATGCCGCTGGTCAGGATCCTGGTCTGCCAGACGTAGTCCCGCCGGCCCGCGGGATCGTGACGACGAGCCCGGAGTAGGCGATGACCAGAAAGGAAACCCAGACTCCCCCGATAATCGTCGCCGTTATCAGCTGGCCCTTCGGGAACGCCGGCCCGGCGAAGGTGAACTCGTAGATGCCGAGCGTCACGAAGTTGGTCGCCAGGCACGCGTAGATCAGCGAGTCCCTGACCGACCAACCCCGGACCAGGCCCGTCGCCTTGCGAAGGAAGAGAGTCGGTCTCTCTTCACCGAGAGCTCCTGCCGCCATGTGCATCCTCCGGTTATCCAGGTTTCCTTTAGTAAGGATTTGAGCGGGTTTACGAAGGTAAGAGCGCTATATCTGGGGTATTTGGGTTTATCTAGCGCCAATATAGGGCTTTAGGGGCATCTGGGAGCTGCGGTCTGCGAAGTTGGGGGGTTACGGAATGACATCCTCGCTGGCATGGAGCCTCACTTTGTGAGAACGCGCGCCGCCGGGGCACAGCGCGCCGACTGCGGTTCAGGCCCGGACCTCATCGACCGAACGGCCACCTTAGGCCCTGATCTCAGCCGTTCACCATTATGTATCTCGCGACCTTCCTCTTCTTCTCGTTCAGATCCAGAACGGCGCCCTGCAGCACGCCGTCGGTGTAGGAGCTGCCCGGGTTCATTGCGAGGGTCCGGCCGAGCTTCTTGACGCCCTTGCTCTCGTGGATGTGCCCGTGCACCGACAGCATCGGCTGGTACTTCAGGATGGCGGCCCGCACCGCGGTCGAACCTACCGGCTTCATCACCGCGCCGCCATGCGTCGGCCGCAGGGTCTCGTCCAGCGCGGGCGCCTCGTCCAGCCCGGTGCCGTACGGCGGCGCGTGGAAGTTGAAGATCGCCCGCTCCATGTCGGGGATCTGCGAGACCACGGCGTCGATCTTGGTGGCGAGCACGTCCTCCGGGGCCTCGCGGAACGTGTTCCACGGTGTCGGGTTGGTCCAGCCCATCGAGGCGAGGTAGAAGCCGCCGATGTCGATCACCTTGGCCTCGCCGAAGCTGACATTCGGGGACTGCTCGATGATGTCGTCGATCTCCCAGATGTCGTCGTTCCCGCCGTTCAGGATGCACGGGATCTCGCCGCCGCGCAGCTTGCCGTCGGCCATGTCCAGCCACATCTCCAGGCCCTTGGTCATCTCCTGGGTGAACCGGCGGTCGATCGAGCCGTCCTCCTCGTTGAGGGCGTCGAGCTCGTCACCGGACATCACGGCCGGGTAATACCCGCGGTCGCGGATCTTGCGCTTGATGTCGTCCAGCTCGGCCTGGGTGTCCAGCTGGACCCGCTGGCCGCCGAACGTGACCTCCCAGTGGCCCGGCCGCAGGGACACGATCGGAATCATGACCTTGCCGGTCACGTCCCCGCCCAGGATGACCATGTCGGCTTTGTAGAAGGCGGCGGCGTTCAGGAACTTGCGCCAGCAGATCTCAGAGCCGTGAATGTCCGTGGCGAAGAAGACTTTCATCGTGATGCCCGTGCCTTCCGGTAATACCTAATGGTCGACCTCTTCGGGTAGCTCGTACCAGCGGACCCGGTCGCCGACCCTGGCCCGGGTCTTCCACTTCAGCCCCTTCGGCACCGTCTCCGCGACCTCGAGCAGCTGCTTGGCCTGGGTCAGCGCGTCGTACTTCGGGTCCAGCGGGGCCAGGTCGGGCTGCGCGGCGAGCAGGTCGGGCAGCTTGTTCAGGCTGCCGGTCACGGTGCGCCACCAGCCCCAGTCACCGGACAGCACCGAGCCGAACCGGTCGGTGTCGATGAACGGCCGGGTCGCGTCGGGCCCGACCCGCACCCCGGACAGCAGGTGGAAGATGTCGTGCGCGTCCTTGGCGTTGAGCTCGACGATCTGCAGCTTGGACAGCAGCAGGTCGGCGGGGTCCAAGGTGGCCGACACCGAGCCGAACGACGGACGGAAGTCCAGCGTGTGGCACATCGACAGCCGGTCCACCATGAGGTCGATGGGCCGGCCGGAGGGGGCGTTGAAGTACATCTGCCGGTCGCCGTTGAGGTTGTTGAACCGCTTGTCGGGCGTGCAGCCGGCCTGCTCGAGATGATCGGCCACCTGCCGGCGGGACTTGCCCAGGCAGGCCAGGTCGATGTCCTGGCCCGCGCGCTGCCGCGGCGCGAAGTCGGGGCACAGCACCCGCACCCCGAGGCCGCCCAGGATCTTGAGCTGGTAGCCCGCCTCCGACGCGCTCCGGACCAGCGTCATGGCCTCGGGCAGCGGATCGGCCGCGGGCCCGTTCGGTGTGGTCATGCCCGGTTCGCTCCTTGCTCTGCGCGCACCGATGTCGCATACCACCGGTGCAATTCGATCATGGTGACGTGGTGGCCGGTCTGTCTAGTTTCCGGGTCAAGAATCCCACGTTGTGGTGCGCACCGTACCCAGGCGTCCGTTCGGCTCCACGAAAAGATCTTTTAATCTTCCGAACGGACCGTCGTTCGTGCGGCCGGTTCGGATCCGTGCTCGCGGCGGTAGAACTCGATCCGCTCGGGTGGCAGCGGGGTATTGCCCAAGATCAGGTCGGCGGCCTTTTCCGCGACCATCATGACCGGCGCGTAGATGTTGCCGTTGGTGACGTACGGCATGACCGACGCGTCGACCACCCGCAGCCCGTCCAGGCCGTGGACGCGGAGCGAGCCGGGGTCGGTCACCGCCAGCTCGTCGGTGCCCATCTTGGTGGTGCACGACGGGTGCAGCGCGGTCTCGGCGTCGCGGGCCACCCAGGTCAGGATCTGCTCGTCGGTCTGCACCTCGGGGCCGGGCGATACCTCGCCCGCGTTGTAGTCGTCGAAGGCGGGCTGGGTCAAGATCTTCCTGGCGATCTGGATCGCCTCCACCCACTCCCGCTGGTCGGTCGGCGTGGACAGGTAGTTAAACCGCAGCGCGGGGTGCACGTTCGGGTCGGCCGACGTGATCTTGCACGTGCCGCGGGAGTCGGAGTACATCGGGCCGATGTGCACCTGGTATCCGTGCCCGCCCGCGGGCTGGGATCCGTCGTAGCGGATCGCGATGGGCAGGAAGTGGAACATCAGGTTCGGGTAGGCCACGTCGTCGTTGCTGCGGGCGAAGCCGCCGCCTTCGAAGTGGTTGGTGGCGCCCGGGCCGCTGCGCAGGAACAGCCATTTCGCGCCGACCACCGGCCGGTTGCGCCACTTCATCGCGGGCGCGACCGAGACCGGCAGCTTCGAGCCGTGCTGGACGTACACCTCCAGGTGGTCCTGCAGGTTCTCACCCACGCCGGGCAGGTCGGTGACCACGTCGATGCCGAGCACGGAAAGCTCCGCGGCGTTGCCCACGCCGGACAGCTGGAGCAGCTGCGGGGAATTGATCGCCCCGCCGGACAGGATGAGCTCGGCGGACCTGACCCGCTTGAGGGTGCCCTGGTGCCGGAACTCGACGCCGACCGCGCGCGTGCCGTCGAAGATGATTGTGGTGACGAAGGCGCGGGTGGCCACGGTGAGGTTCGGCCTGCTCATCACCGGATACAGGTAGGCCCGCGCGGCGGACAGCCGCCGGCCCGGTAGACGTTCCGGTCGAAGGCGGCGAAGCCCTCCTGCCGGTAGCCGTTGACGTCGTCGGTGAGCTGGTAGCCGGCCTGCTGCACGGCCGCGAAGAACGCGCCGAACAGCGGGTTGGTGGCCGGGCCCCGCTCGAGCACCAGGGGCCCGTTCTTGCCGCGGAACGGATCGGTATCGTCCGCGGCCAGGCAGTTCTCCATCCGCTTGAAATACGGCAGGCAGTGCGCGTAGTCCCACTCGGCCATCCCCGGGTCGGCGGCCCAGCGCTCGTAGTCCAGCGGGTTGCCGCGCTGGAAGATCATCCCGTTGATGCTGCTCGAGCCGCCCAGGACTTTGCCGCGGGCGTGGTAAATCTGCCGGCCGTTCATGAACGGCTCGGGCTCGCTTTGATACTTCCAGTCGTAGAAGCGGTTGCCGATGGGGATGGTGAGCGCGGCGGGCATATGGATGAACGGGTCCCAGATGTAATCCGGCCGCCCGGCCTCGAGCACCAGTACCCGCGTGCCGGGGTCGGCCGACAGCCGGTTAGCCAGCGCGCTGCCCGCCGATCCGCCCCCGACAATGACAAAGTCGTAGGTTCCCACTCTTTTTGCCTCTCACTCGCCTCCGGGCCGCTCTGTTGTCCCGCTCGCCTCCGGGCGCCCTTTAAGGCGCTGCCTTCCCTCGTCGCTCCTTCGTCGCTCCTCAGTCCAGGCAGCGCCGGCGCCCTTTGGCTCGCGGGGGAAGAGACCCGCCCATCTTTACATCCCTACACCCTTGGCTGGCTGCACGTCACGCCTGGGTCGCGGCGTCCAGGTTCTGGCGGACGGTCTGGGTCATCTCGTGATCCGGTCCCAGGTACTGCTCGCAGTCGGTCAGGGCGCGCTGCAGGACCGAGACGACGGCGGACAGGCGCCCCACGGTGTAGTACGCCGAGGCGAGGTTGCACCGGATGGTCAGCGTCTCCATGTCGCCGGCCCGAGCATCCGCTCGCTGTCGGCCAGCGCCCGCTCGTACTGCGGGATCGCGTCGGTCAGCCGGCGGGCTTGCTGGTAGCACCCGGCCAGGTTCGAGCGCGCGGTGAGCGTGTCCCGGTGATCGGGCCCCTGGACCCGCTCCCGGTCGGCCAGGGTGCGCTCGTACTGGGGGATCGCCTCCCGGAGCCGTCCCGCGCTGCGGTAGGCGAAGGCCAGGTTGGCCCGCGACGCGATCGTGTCCGGGTGATCGACGCCCTCGACCCGCTCCCGGTCGGCCAGCACCCGCTCGTACTGCACCATGGCGTCCTTCAGCTTCCCGGCCGAGCGGTACGCCGAGGCCAGGCTGGCCCGGGCCGCGATCGTGTCCGGGTGGTCACGCCCGTGCATCCGCTCCTGGTCGGCTAGCGCCCGCTCGTACTGCTCGATGGCGGGCTCGGACTGCCCGTTGGCCGCGTAGGCGGCGGCCAGGCGGGCGCGCG
Organism: uncultured Actinomycetes bacterium; assembly: GCA_963742795.1. Classification (GTDB taxonomy): domain Bacteria; phylum Actinomycetota; class Actinomycetes; order Streptosporangiales; family Streptosporangiaceae; genus Palsa-504. Next base: position 332,761 of record CAVUNL010000002.1, on the reverse strand, counting down.
CGCTCAGCGTGGTGGGGTGCCCCGCGCCGAGGATCTGCTCGGCGTCGCCCAGCAGCTGCTCGTAGCCATCGATACCATCTCGAATCTGCCCCGCCTTGGTGTACGCGTCTGCCGCGCTGGCCCGGCTGCCCAGGGTGACCGGGTGGCCGGCGCCGAGCAGCCGCTCGGAGTCGGTCACCGTGCGCTCGTACAGGCCGACGGCGTCCGCGGGCCGTCCGGCGCTCTGGTAGGCGTGGGCCAGGTGCCCGCGGGCCGCGATGGTCTCCGGGTGCTCGGATCCCTGGTTGCGCTCCCGGTCGGCCAGCGCGGTCTGGAACACCGAGATCGCCTCGGCCGAACGCCCGGCCGCCTCGTACGCCGCGGCCAGCCGGTCCCGGGCCACCACCGCGTTGGCGTGCGCGGGGCCGAGCAGCCGGGTGCTGGTGTTCAGTATGGACTGCCAGTACGTGATCGCGGCGCCGGACAGCCTGCTGTTCTCCAGCGACAGCCCGGCGCGGAACAGCAGCGGATGAGCCTCGGTCTTCCACAGCACGCCGCCGCCGTTGGCCCGCAGCGCCGCGGCGCAGTCCCGCAGGGCCTGGTCGAGCTGCGGCCCGCCCTCGCCCTCGGGCCAGGTCTCCAGCAGCGCGTCCGCGCTGGCCAGCGCGACCTGCTCGAGGTCGGCCTGCGGCAGGTAGGACCGCACCGCGGCCTGGACGCTGGAATGCATCTGCACGGTGCGCACCGGGCTGGCCGGGTCGATGGTGATCAGGCCCACCGCGGCCAGGTTGTTGATCGCGGCCCGGACCATGTTCTGGTCCATCCCGTCCGCTGTGCTCGGCCGGCCGGCGATGTAGCTGCACGCCGACGGGCTGGTCATGACGGCCCCGGGGATCCCGTGATGGTCCATCATGGCGGCCAGCGCCAGCGTCGGCCAGGCCAGCCCGCCCGGCGGCAGCTCGTGCGCGCACTCGGCGGCCAGCGACCAGGTGGCCAGCAGGGTGGCCGACGCTTCGTCCACCCCGGACATGTGCCTGCGCCGCTCGACCAGCGTCGCCCGGTACTCCCGGCAGCCTTGCTGGCGGGCGTTGATCACCGGGGTGGCCTGACTGAGCGCGAGCGGCAGGCCGGCCAGGTCCTCGGCCAGGTCCGGCGCCTCGATCCGCTGGTCGGGATGGTCGGTGAGCCGGGAGGTGAGGTAGGACAGCGCCTCCCGCCGGCTCAGCCCGGGCACCGGGACGACCCTGATGTCCATGGCCTCGAATGATTCGGCGGGCAGCCGGGTGGTGATCAGGGTCCGGCCGGCCGCGCCGCTCGGCCACAGGTGCTGCATGTCGGCCAGGTCGCCCAGGTCGTCGATGATCAGGGCCCACGGGCGCTTGGTGTGCGCCAGCCAGGCTACGAACCGCGCCGCGGCCGCCTCCGCGCCCTCGCCCGACGGACCGGCGTCGACCATGTCCGCGGCCTGCGCGAAGCCGGTAAGCACCGCTTCGGCGTTGGTCGCGGTCACCCAGACCAGGACCTCTACCAGCCGGCCGTTCCACATGGCGTGGGCGAACTCGACCGCGAGCTGCGTCTTGCCCGTGCCGCCCGTGGCGACCGCCTGGGCGTCGCTCTCCCCGCCGTGCACCAGCACGACGGCCTCTCCGGCCTGCAGGCTGCTGGCCAGGTCCGGTCCCGTCTCGGTCCGGGTGTCGTAAGGGTCCGCGAGCGGCGGCACGATCCCGGACAGCAGGATCCCCGGGTGCACCGACGTTCCGGGTTGCTGCGCGACCACTTCGATAGCCTCTCTCACCAGCCGGCCCCTATCGGATGATAATAAGGATCACCGCGCCGTGATGTAATGTCGTGATAAGTCACGCTATGAGGCGGGGAATCCGAAGCGTATCCTCCCGGGCGCCGTCCGTAAGGCTTCCTGGTGGCCGAGTCTAGCGACTTCTCCCAAGCCGCACGGGGGTTGGCCGTTCATATCCGTTTCTAGGCATTCTTTACGGCCCATCCGCCCCACTGATTCACGGCCATTTCTTCCGCCAAAGATTGCCAGGGCAAAGTCTCAGTAAGTGACAGGCGCGAGCGGGTCCTACTGGGTCAGGTTCGCGTGGCCGCGTCGAGGCTGCCGCGCACGGTCTGGGTCATCGGGTGTTCCGGGCCGAGGTAGCGCTCGGCGTCGGCCAGCGCGCGCTGCAGCACCGCGACGCCCTCCATCAGGCGCCCGCCGGCGTACAGCGCCGAGGCCAGGCTGACCCGGGTGGTCAGCGTCTCCGCGTCGCCCGGGCCGAGCATCCGCTCGCAGTCGGCCACCGCGCGCTCGTAGTGCTGGACGGCCTCGTTCAGCGCCGGCCTGCTGGTAGGCGGCGGCCAGGTTGCAGCGCGCGGTGCGGGTGTCCGCGTGATCGGGGCCCTGCACCCGCTCCCGGTCGGCCAGCGTGCGCTCGTACTCGGGGATCGCCTCGCGCAGCTGCCCGGCGCTGCGGTAGGCGAAGGCCAGGTTGGCCCGGGCCGCGACGGTGTCCGGATGCTCGGCCCCGGCGGTCCGCTCCCGGTCCTGCAGGACCCGCTTGTACTGCGCGATCGCGTCCTTGGACCGCCCGCTCCGGCGGTAGGCCGAGGCCAGGGCGGCCCGGGCCGAGATCGTGTCGGGATGATCCCGGCCGCTCATCGCCTCGTAGTCGGCCAGCAGGCTCTTGTAGCGGTCCACCGCCTCCCGGGTCTGCCCGTTGGCCAGGAACGCGGCGGCCAGGTTGTCCCGCGCGGCCAGCGTGGTCGGGTGCCGCGGGCCGAGCAGCCGCTCGGTGTCGACGCTGAGCATCTGGAATGCGGTGAGCGACTCCCGGGTCCGGCCCGCCTCGGAGTACGCGTCGGCCAGCCCCGCCCGTGCGGTCAGGGTGACCAGGTGCCCGAGGCCGAGTTGCCGGCTCGAGTCCGCCACCATGTGCTCGTACAGCGCCACCGCCTCGGCGGGCAGGCCCGCGCCGGCATACGCGTGCGCGAGCCGCCCCCGGGCCGCGATGGTGTCGGGGTGTTCTGGGCCGTGGCTGCGTTCCCGGTCGCCCAGGGCGCCGGCGAACATGGCGATGGCGTCGCCGAAGCGGCCCGCCGACTCGAACGCGACGGCCAGCCGCTCCTTGGCCGTGAGCGAGTCGGCGTGCAACGGTCCCAGCCGCCGGGTGGTGGCGGCCACCATGAACTGCCAGTAGGCCATCGCCGAATCGCCGAACTGGTTGTCTTCCAGGCTCCGGCCCAGGCGGAACAGCAGCGGGTGGGCCTCGGGCAGCCACAGCGCGTCGTGCGCGGGCGCGCCATCGTGCCCCGGCCCTGCATTCGACAGCCCCGCATTCGACAGCCCTGCATTCGACAGCCCTGCATTCGCCGGTCCGGCATTCGACGGCAGGGCATTCCCTGAATCCCCGGCCGCGCGCAGGCTGATCGCGCAGTCGCGTAGGGCCTGGTCGAGCTCCGGCGCCCCGTCCCGGCCGTCCCCCGGTTCCGGCCACGTCTGGACCAGGGCGTCCGCCGCGGCCACCAGGACCTGGTCGGTGTCCGCGGGCGGCAGGTAGGCGCGCACCGCGGCCTGCACGCAGCGGTGCATCCGCACGGTCCGGATCGCGTTCGCCGGGTCGATGCTGACCAGGCCGGCCTGGGCCAGGTTGGTGATGGCCGTCCGGGCCAGGTTCTGATCCGCGCCCGTGGCGCTGCTCGGCCGGCCCGCGATGAAGCCGCACGCCGCCGGGCTGGTCAGCACCGCGCCCGGGATCCCGTGCGGGTCGAGCACGGCGGTCAGGGCCAGGGCCGGCCAGGCCAGCCCGGCGGGCGCGAGCTGGTGCGCGCACTCGGCGGCCAGTGACCAGGTGGCCAGGACCGTCGGCGATACCCCCTGGACCGGCCGGCCGGACATGTACGCGCGCCGCTCCCCGAACTGAGCGCGGTACTCCTGGCAGCTCATCCGGTTCGCGTTCATCACCGCCGCCGCCTGCGCCAGGCCGATCGGGAGCCTCTCCAGGTCCTCGGCGAGGTCGAGCGCCTCGATCCGCTGGTCGGGGTCGTCGGTGAGCCGGGAGCTGAGGTAGGACAGCGCCTCCCGGCGGCTGAACCCGCCCACCGGGGCGATCCGCAGCCCGCTAGCCGCCGCGTGCGCGCCGACGCCGAAGGCCGCGGCGGGCAGCCGGGTGGTGATGATGATCTGGCCGTTCGGCCCGGCCGGCCACAGCCCGTCCAGGTCGGCCAGGTCAGCCAGGTCGTCGAGAATCAGCGCCCAGCGCCGCTCGGTGCGGGCGAGCCAGGCGGTGAAGCGGGCCGCGGCGTCGCGCGCGTCGGCGTCCGGGTCGCCCGCGCCGAGCGCGCCGGCCGCCCGCGCGAACCCGGCGCGGATCGCGTCCCGGCTGCTCGCGGTGACCCAGACCAGGACGTCGACGGCCCGGGCGCTCCGCAGCGCCTGGGTGAACTCCACGGCCAGCTGGGTCTTGCCGGTCCCGCCCATGGCCACCGACACAGCGTCGCTCGCACCGCCGTGTACCAGCACCACGGTCTCGCCGGGAAACAGGCCCGATTTCAGGTCGATCCCGGTCTCCAGGCGCTGGAAGTAGGCGTCAGCCAGCGGCGGGATGATCCCCGACACCAGCATCTCCGGGGGCGGCGGCGCTCCGGCACCCTGCGCGACCACGTTGACAGCCTCTCCCGCGGTACCCCGGGCGGCCGGCAGGGGATTCCTGCCTCGGCCGCGGCCAACTTCTCCAAGTGCGAGCGGCCGCTGCCCCCCGGTCATGGCCGTCCGCGATGCTTGAACCGGCCCGCCGCTCCGCCTAGCACTCGTTGTGTTTACCGGGTCGCTGAGGGCCACCATTCTGCACGTGCAGCGCAGTCCGGTCTGAAGGGAATGTTAGTGGCGGTTCCCGCCTCTGGCTATGCCTTGTGAAAAGTTGAGGAAAAGCTCCGAATAGTGTAAGCAAAAGGGTTTCCTGTTTCCTGCGATCGATTTCGGAGCTGTGAATCGCAAACCGGGCAAAGCCGGGCATATGCCAGCAATGACAATGACACCTATGCCATCGCGGTACCGACGGTATTACGCTGCGTCGTCGGTAGGGCGGCCTCAGTTCTTCCGCGCCGGCCCGGATCCGGCGGGCAACCCCGCGCGGCCGCATTCACGCAATCGATTGCCGCACGACCCGGAGCCCCTGGGGCGCGCATAGTTCGCCGTTGCGAAATGCCGCGGGGGCAATGACAAGGATTGCTTTTAACCCATTGGGCCGAAAGGGCGATGATCTGTAGCGATACGACTGCCTTCCGTGGCTTGCCGGGTCTGAGGATGGTTCGCCGCGGGCTCCTCCTGACGTGGCCCTTTGCCCGGCCGTAAGCCTTTGACCAGTACTTTTGCGGCAAATCGGAGCCCGCAGATACTACCGGGACACACCTGTTCACTACGGCTTCGAAACCAGTATCTTTACTGAGGACGTGCATGATCAGGCCCAGACATCATCCCCAGAACCCCAAGCCCCCCTGGAGTGAAGGATGAGTGGCGACCTCGTCGCAGGCAGACACGGCAGACCGCGGCAACCGTTGGAGGATATCCCCCAGGAATACGCCGCCTTCAAGATCGAGCAGCGCGGGATCGACCTGATCCCCGACGCCGAGCGGAAGATGACCCCGGCAGGCCTGTTCTGGCTCTGGTCCGGCGCGGTGTTCAACGTGGAGTTCTTCTTCTACGGCACACTGATCATGTTCTTCGGCCTGAGCGTGCTCCAGGCCGTGGCCGCCATCCTCATCGGCAACCTGTTCTACGCGCTGCTCGGGCTGGCGAGCCTGCAGGGGCCGCAGACGGGTACGACCGCGTTCATGGTCAGCCGGGCACCGTTCGGCCAGAACGGGAACCGGATGGTCGCGCTGTTTAACTGGGTCACCCAGGTCGGCTTCGAGATCGAGGGCATCTTCTTCGTCGTCGCCACCGTGATCCTGCTGTTCTCGCTGCACGGGACCAATCTGAACGGCCCGGCCAAGATCGTCGTCATCATCATCGCCGCGCTGCTGCAGATGATCGTGCCGCTGCTGGGGCACGCCACGATCACCAAGGTCCTGCGCTGGCTGGCGTACGTGTTCATCGTGTTCTTCGCGGTGCTGGCCGGGTTCACCTTCAACCGGCTGCACCTGTCGACGTTTCACCCTAAGCCCGTTTCGTTCGCGGTGTGGACCACGGCGCTGGTGGTGCTCATCTCGGTCGGCGGCCTGGGCTGGACCGAGAACGGCAACGACTACTCCCGCTACCTGCCGCGCAACACCCGGATGTCGCGGACGTTCTGGGCCGCGGCCCTGGGCGGCGCGATCCCGTCGATCATCCTGGAACTCCTGGGCGTGTTCGCCTTCACGATCACGCAGAAGAACTTCGTCGGCATCACCCAGATCGGCGTACCGCAGTCCTTCCCTGACTGGTTCGTGACCCCGTTCCTCATCTTCGCCATCTTCCAACTCCTGGCGATCAACACCATCGACATGTACTCCTCCGGCGTCACGCTGCAGGCACTGGGCGTGCCGGTCCGGCGGTGGGGCGCGGTCATCATCGACACCGTGGTGTGCGCGGTGGTCACCGGCATCATCTTGTTCCACGGGAACTTCAGCAAGGACTTCGCCGGCTTCCTGCTGTACATCGTGGTGTGGCTGGCGCCGTGGTTCGGCATCTTGATCACCGACTGGCTATTGCGCGGCCGCAGGTACGACCCGCTGTCCCTGCGGTCTGCGCGCGACGGGCTGTACTGGCGTAAGGGCGGCATCCACTGGCCGGCCGTGATCGCCCAGGTGGCCGGCATGGTCGCCGCGCTGCTGTGGATCAACGCGGCCACCGCGTTCCCGGCCTACACCGGCCCGATCTCTAACCACTTCCCTGGCCTGACCGGCGGAGACTTCAGCTGGGCGATCGGCATCGCGGTCGGCTCCCTGCTCTACTGGGCGCTGGCCGCGCGCGGCGTGCGCCGGGAGGCGGCCCAGACCGCCCGGGCATGACCGAGGTCGCGGCGTTCATCGACGGGTTGCCCAAGGCGGAGCTGCACCTGCACCTCGAGGGCACCCTGGAGCCGGAGCTGAAGTTCGAGCAGGACTTCTACGACCTGGCCATGGCCTACTTTCGCGCCGCCAGCGCCCAGCACGTCGTCTCACGCCCGACCGGCAACTCCAGCCCTAGTGCCACCAAGCGCCGCTCAGGTCACGCAGAACTCGTTACCCTCCGGGTCGTATAGCGTGACCGAACTGCCGCGCACGTCGTCGGTCCGCCAGGCCAGCGAGGCGCCCGCCTGGACCAGTCGCTCCACGTGCTCGCTGACCAGTCGCTTACGTGCCTCGCCGCGGACCTCGCGCCCGGCCACCCGGACGTCGAGGTGGATGCGGTTCTTGGCCGTCTTGCCCTCGGGCACGCGCTGGAAGTAAAGCCGCGGACCCTCGCCCGCCGGGTCGATCCGGGAGGCCACCTCACCCCACTCCGCTTCCGGTATCCCAGCCGACCCGGCGAAGTCGTCCCAGCTCTCGAAGCCCTCCGGCGGCGGCTCGACCACGTATCCCAGAGCCAGCCCCCAGAATTCGGCCAGCTTCTCCGGCTCGGCGGCGTCGAAGGTCACCTGGATCTTGGTGTACATGCTCACGCTCCCGACGCATCGTCCACGTCTGCCACGCTGCTTACCCTAGACGGGCCGGCGGTCCCGGACCCAGACCGAGACGTGTGCGAGGCGGACCGCGGCCCGGATTCCGCAAGTAATCTCCCTCCCGGTCGTCCACATGGGCGGAACGGTTCTCCACAGCCGGAGTTGCCGTGCCAGGCAGGCCTCGCGCGCGCCGGTGTCCACAGCCCGCGGGCCGTTTCCCGGCCGTCGTCCACAGGTTGGCCGCCCTTGCGCACATGGCGATCCACAACCTGCCGGAGGTAGCGTGCTCTTTCCTGGGCAGTGCGTATGAAACCTATATGCGCCGGGCAGGGGCCTAGGTCTCGATTGGGGTGGGCGCGGCGAGGCGATCATGATGAGCAGAGCGGGCGACACTTCGATCGTTACCGGCGTGGCGCCACGTCGCAGGGTCGTCGTGGACGTCATCCTCCTGCTGATGAGGAACGGGCGCATCCTGCTACGAGAGCGGGCCAACACCGGTTACGGTGACGGCGCGTACGAGCCGCCGTCGGGTGAACTGGCCGACCGGGAAACGATCGTGGAGACGGCGATCCGGGTAGCCTCGGCGGCCGGCATCGCGATCGGCGGCGAGAATGTCTCGCTCGCCCACGTCATGCACGACGTGTCCGGCGGCGGGCGCATCGCGTTCTTCCTGTCCGTGTCCGGCTGGACCGGCCAGCCCGCGTCGCCCGACGTGTGCTGGTTTCCGGCCGGGGACCTGCCGACGAACATGCTCGACCGGGCCCGGGTGGCGCTGCGCAACTACGCCGACGGGATGCGTTTCTCCACCTACCCGGCGTTCGTGCCCGCGGGCGCCAGGCGGAACCGCGCGCGCCGGCGGAACCGCGCGCGCCGGCGGAACCGCGGGCACGGGCGGAACCAACGGCTTCCACGAGGTCAACGGTTCCGCCGTGTTGAACGGGTCGTTCGGCGAGTCCGACAGTATCAATGGGCTATTTGGGACTGGTGAATCACATGGGGCTAATGTCGTTCCTGAGACCAAAGGGCGAGCGCCGCGGAATGGATCTCCTGCGCGACGAAGGGAAGCCTGCGGGGGGCGCGTTCTGGGCTGACGAGCCGACGGCCTCGTGGCCGTCACCGCCCGCTGCCAAGCTGACCGCCGCGGACCCGGCCGCTCCGGACCGGCGCCGCGCCGGCCGGCACGCCGCTCCGCGTAACCCCGGCCATCACGGCGGTGCTGGCCAGCACGCCCGGGCCAGCTTAGCGGCGCTCGCGTTCGGATAGGCTGGCCGGCGATGGCCGAGATCCTGAACGCGCACGGCTCGCTGAACGACATCTTCGTCGCCGAGCTCACGCCCGGTGACTTCGCGTCCGACACGGACCTGCGCGCGTTCGTCCGGAACCTGTGCGACCGCGGCGGCCCGTTCGGTGCCGACGGTGTCTACTTTTACGACGCGGCCCCGGCCGTGCCCGAGGCCTGGTTCTTCAACCCGGACGGCTCGGCCGCCGAATTCTGCGGCAACGGCATGCGCTGCCTGGGCCGGGTCATCCTCGACCGGCGCGGGATCGGCACGGCCGAGATCCGCAGCGGCCCCCGCGCCTACACCGTCCGGCGCGGCGAGACGACGCCCGAGGGCGTGCGCCAGGTCAGGCTCGAGCACCCCGCGGTCGACTTCGACCCCAAGTATCCGGAACACCCCGTGGTGGCCGGGCACAGCCCGGCCGTGCAGGCCCGCCTGCCCGAACTCGACCCCGCCCTGGCCTTCACCGCCGTGACCATCCCGAACCCCCACCTGGTCGCGATAATCGACAAGTACGTCGAATCCGACCTGGTCGCGATGGGGGAGCAGGTGGCCGCCCGGCGTGAGCTCTTCCCCGCCGGGGCCAACCTGTCGGTCCTGCTCCCAATGACCACCCACGAGGTCTTCGTCCGCACCTTTGAGCGCGGCGCCGGGCTGACCGCCTCCTGCGGGTCCGGCATGGCCGCGGCCCGCGCGGTCTACTCCCGCGTCGGCCGCGCCGACCCCGAGCGCGATGTCCTCATCCGCAACGCGGGCGGGATGGCCACCGCGTCCCTGCGCGTCCGCGACGGCCGGTGGTTCCCCGTCTTGGAGGGCAACGCCACCTTCGTCTACCGCGCCGACGTCGATCCGCGCCACCTAGCTCACGGGGATCGCGAGCCCTACCCCGACGAGATCCGCGCCTACGCCACCCAGGTCAACGAGAACTCCGCCCGCCTTCGCTCACTAAGCATCGACGCCAGCTTGGGCGGCACCGGCCCGCCCGCGAACGCGACGATCAGGCCCACCGCGGCCGCGCCGCTTCCGGCACAAACATCATTATTCCGAACGGACCGTGGTGCGTGCGCCCGCCACGTGCCTCAGCGGCGCCGGGAAGACGACGTCGATGGCCAGCCCGCCCCCGGCCCGGGTCACCGCGCGCAGGTCGGCGCCGTGCGCCGCGGCGATCGCGCTGACGATGGCCAGGCCCAGCCCCAGTCCGCCGGGCGCCCGCCGGGCCGGGTCCATCCGCTGGAAGGGGCGGAACAGCCGGCCGAGTTGATCGGGCGGGATGACCGGCCCGGTGTTGGCCACCGTCAGGTACGGCCGGCCCGCGCGGGTGCCGGTGCCGATCTCCACCCGGCCGCCGGACGCGTTGTACCTGATCGCGTTGTCGACCAGGTTCGCCACCAGGCGTTCGGCGAGTCCGGGGTCGCCGGCGGCCATGGCCGCCGAAATGCGGGTAGCGAGGCTGACCTGCGCCTCGTCCGCGTCGTCCCGGCGGGCGGCCGCCGCCGCGCCGGCCAGCGCGGCCAGGTCGAGCGGCTCGAACCGGTCCAGGCCGCGCTCGCCGCGGGCCAGCGTGAGCAGGCCGGCGATGAGCCGTTCCTGCTGCTCGCCCGCTATCAGCGCCCGCTCGCAGGCCGCGCGCAGCGAGGCGCTGGTCGCCTCGCGGTCCCGCAGCGCGACCTCAAGCAGGGTCCGCTGGCGGGCCAGCGGCGTGCGCAGTTCGTGCGAGGCGTTCGCGACGAACTGACGCTGGGCCCGGAACGAGGCGTCCAGCCGGCCGAGCAGCTGATCGAAGGTGTCGCCGAGCTCCTTGAGCTCGTCGTCGGGACCGGTCATCGCGATCCGCTGGTGCAGGCTGCGGGCCGAGATGCGCCGCGCGGTGGCGGTGATCGTGCGCAGCGGGCTGAGTACCCGTCCGGCCATCAGCCAGCCCAGGCCCACCGATGCCACCGCCATGATGCCGAGCGCGATCCCGGACTCGATCAGCAACTGGTCCAGCGTGTCCTGGCCCACCCTGACCGCTACCGTCTGCAGCAGGGGCGCGCCCGTGCCCAGGTCGCGGCTGCCCCCGCTGATGGCCATCATGCCCCCGTTGGTGGTGATCCGCGGCAGCTGCTGCTCGACCAGGACGTACGTCATGGCCAGCAGCCCCGCCGCCGACGCCAGGAACAACCCCACGTACAGCAGGGTCAGCCGCAGCCTGACGCTGTGTCGTCCCGCTCGCCTCCGGGGCCCCACCCACCTCCCCATTCCCCCTTCACTGTGCTGCCTTCCCTCGTCGCTCGTTCCTCGCTCCTCAGTCCAGGCACCACCGCGCCCCTCCGGCTCGCTCATGTGTCGTCTCACGACGGGATCCGGTAGCCGGCTGGGCCAGGGTCTCGATGACCGGTGGCTCGCCGAGCTTGCGCCGCAGCCGGCTGATCGTCACCTTGACCGCGCTGGTGAACGGGTCGGCCATCTCGTCCCACGCGCGCTCGAGCAGCTCCTCGGCGGACACCACCCGGCCCTGCGCGGCCAGCAGCAGCTCCAGGACGCCGAACTCCTTGGGACCCAGGTCCAGCGCCTGCCCGGCCCGGCTGGCGCTCCGCCGTGCCGGGTCGAGGCACAGATCGCCGCTGGTCAGGACCGGGGCCAGCGACGGCTGGGCCCGGCGCAGCAGCGCCCGCAGCCGCGCGGTGAGCTCGGCGAACGCGAACGGCTTGGGCAGGTAGTCATCGGCGCCGAGCCCCAGGCCGCCGACCCGGTCCTCGACGGTGGCCGCCGCGGTCAGCATCAGCACCCGGCTGCGGCCGCCCGCCCGGACCAGTTCCGCGCACACCTCGTCGCCGTGCCGCCCGGGCAGGTCCCGGTCGAGCACGACCACGTCGTAGTCGGTGAACAGCGCGTGCTCCAGGCCGGCGGCGCCGTCGAAGGCCACGTCGACGGCCATCTGCTCCTGGCGCAGGCCCGCCGCGATCGCCTCGGCCAGCTCCTCGTCGTCCTCGATCACCAGCACCCGCATGGCCGCACCTCCACCACTCGCGTCAAGTCTTCGCGGGCCGCCTGAACCAGGCCTCAAGACGGGCTGACGGAACGCCGAGGCGCCCCCGTGCTCCCGGCGTCCCATGACCACGGTGCCGCGGACGCGGTTGCACGCGAGTTACAGCGCGTGTAACCGCCGCGCAACTGCCGTCCGCGTAGACCTGCCGGCATGTTCTTTCTCACCTATCTCGGGCGCGAGCTGCGCCGCAGAATGCGACAGGCCGTGTTCATCGCGATCGGCCTGGCCATCGGCATCGGCCTGGTCATCACCGTGATCGGGGCCTCGTCCGGAGTGAAGGCCGCCCAGGCCAAGGTGCTCCGGGCCCTGTACGGCATCGGCACCGATATCACCGTCACCACCAAGCCGAAGCCCCCGTCGGGCCAGCCCACCGCCGGGCAGGGGACCAGCGGGCAGGCGACCACCGGCGGCCCCGGCGGAGCCGGGCCGCGCGCCGAGATCTGCCTCAACGGCAAGTGCTACACCAGCGGGACGGTCGACACGCTCGTCCCAAGTAACACCGGGGCACTCAGCCAGTCCGAGGTGGCCCAGATCGCCCGGCTGCACGACGTGGCGGCCGCCGCGGGCGGACTGGTGCTCACCGACAACCGGATCACGCTCCCGTCCGCGTCGAACCCCAACATCCAGCCGCCCACCTCGTTCACCGTGGACGGGACGGACATCAAAGCGCCAAGCCTGGGCCCGCTGAGCAACGCCCGGCTGACCAGCGGCCGCGCCTTCACCGCGGCCGACGAGAACTCCGACGTGGCCCTGGTCGACGCCAGCTACGCGGCGTCCCACCACATCAAGCCCGGCTCGACCACCACCGTGGCCGGCACCAGGTTCACGGTCATCGGCCTGGTCAGCCAGCCGCAGGCGAGCAGCCCGCCGAATGTCTACATCCCGCTGGCGCGCGCCCAGGCGCTGGCCTCGGACCCCGGCACCGGCAAGTCGATGAGCGGCAAGGTCGACACCGTGTACGTGACCGCGTCCAGTGCGTCCGACATCGCCACCGTGCAGCAGGAGATCCAGCACCTGCTGCCGCAGGCCACCGTGACCAGCTCCGCCGACCTGGCCAGCGAGATCACCGGGTCGGCGGATAGCGCCGCCAGGCTGGCCGGCGCGCTCGGCACGTGGCTCGCGGTCCTGGTCCTGATCGCGGCGTTCGCCGTGGCCAGCCTGCTGACCATGGCCGCCGTGGCCCGCCGGGTTCCCGAGTTCGGCACGCTGAAGGCCCTGGGCTGGCGCAGCAGCCGGATCGTCACCCAGGTCCTCGGGGAGTCGGTGACCACCGGCCTCGTCGGCGGCCTAGCCGGGGTCGGCCTCGGCTTCGCCGGGGTGGCGATCATCGACAAGATCGCGCCCAAGCTGTCCGCCACCGTCCCGTCGGCCAGCGGGGCGCTCGGCACGCCGCAGACCGTGACCGGGCCCGGCGGCGTGGCCAGCGGGGCGCTGATCGGCGGCCCGGCCACCGGTCACACCACCATCGCGGTGCCCATGTCCGCGTCGGTGACCATCGGCGCGATCGCGCTCGCGGTGGTGCTCGCCATCGCCGGCGGCCTGCTGGCCGGATCGTTCGGCGGCTGGCGGGCGGCCCGGCTGCGGCCGGCCGCGGCGCTGGCCCGGGTCGGATAACAGGGGGCAATCATGGATCCAAGCGACGACATCTACCGGCTGGCCGGGGTCAGCAAGACCTACCGCAAGAGCGGCCGCGAGATCCTCGCCGTCCGCGACCTTGACTTGGATATCAGAACGGGGGAGTGGCTCGCCGTCCAGGGCAAGACCGGGCACGGCAAGACCACGCTGCTCCAGCTGCTGGGCGGCCTGGACCGGCCGACCCGGGGCCGGGTCACCTTCGCCGGGCAGGACCTGGCCACGGCGCCCGAATCGCAGGTGCGAAGGGTGAGGGCGGACTCGTTCGGCTTCATCTTCCAGACCTTCAACCTGGTCCCCACGCTCACCGCGCACGAGAACGTCGAAGCCGCGCTGATCCCGCTCGGCATCGGCCATAGCGAGCGGCACGCACGGGTGACGGTTGCCCTGGACAGCGTGGGGCTCGGCGACCGGGCTCAGCACCTGCCCGGCGAGCTGTCCGGCGGCCAGCAGCAGCGGGTGGCCATCGCCCGCGCCCTGGTCAAGGAGCCCCGGGTCCTGCTGGCCGACGAGCCGACCGGGAACCTGGACGAGGACACCCGCGACGAGATCATCGCCCTGCTCGACACGCTGTGGCGCGAGCGACGGCTGACCCTGGTCCTGGTCAGCCACGACAGCTCGGTGGTCCGGCGGGCCCAGCGGATCGGGGTGATGTCCCGCGGCCGCCTGTCCATCCGCCAGGACACCCGGGCCTAAACGTGGGGCAGGTGCCAGTGGTAGGGCGCGATCAGCCGGTTGACCGACTCCGGGCCATACGACCCGACTGGGTACGGCTCGACCGGCGGCGGGTTCTCCAGCAGCGGCTCGGAGATCTCCCACAGCCGCTCGATCCCGTCGGAGCTGGTGAACAGCGACTGGTCGCCGACCATGGCCATCAGGATCAGGTGCTCGTAGCCCTCGAGCGCGTGCGAGGCGGCGAACGAGTCCTTGTAGTAGAAACCCATCTCGGCGTTGCCCAGGCTCAGCTCCGCCCCGGGCACCTTGGCCAGGAAGTAGGTCTTGATGGCGCCGGGGTCGGCGAAATCGATCTCGATCTCGTTCTGCAGGCCGTACGGCGTGTCCTTCTGATGCGCGGGGAACATCCGCAGCGGCGGCGGCTGGAAGCCGAGGACGATGATCTGGCGCGAAGCGCCCATGGCCTTGCCCGAACGCAGGAAGAACGGCACTCCGTGCCAGCGCCAGTTATCCACCTCGGCCCGCACCGCGACCATCGTCTCGGTCTGCGAATCGGCCGCCACGCCGGGCTGGGACCGGTACCCCTCGTACTGGCCGCGGACCACGTGCCGGACGTCGATCGGCTTCAGCGCCTCGAACACCTTCAGCTTCTCGTCCCGCAGGTGCTTGGCGGACAGCGACACCGGCGGTTCCATGGCCACGAACGCCAGGACCTGGAACAGGTGGGTGACGATCATGTCCCGGTAGGCGCCGGTCGCGTCGTAGAACGCGCCCCGCCCCTCGATCGACAGCGTTTCCGGTACGTCGATCTCCACGTAGCGGAGGTGAAGGCGGTTCCATATCGGCTCGTAGAGCCCGTTCGCGAACCGGAACGTGAGGATGTTGTCGACTGATTCCTTGCCCAGGAAGTGATCGATGCGGAAGACCTGCGACTCGTCGAACACCGCGTGGATCCCCTGGTCCAGCGCGCGCGCCGAGGCCAGGTCGGTGCCGAACGGCTTCTCGATGATGACCCGGGTCCGGTCGGTGGCCAGCCCCGAGGCGCCGAGGCTCTGCACCACCGAGCTGAACGCGACGGGCGGCACGGCCAGGTGGTACAGCCGTCGCGGCGAGCCGCCGATCTCCTTTTCCGCCCGCGCCACCTCGCCCACGAGGGCCCTCATGTCACCTTGATCGGAGGGCGCGAACGAAACGTTCTTCACGAATTCCGACCACAGCGGATCGTCGGGCTTGGTGATGCAGAACTCGGCGCATGACTCCCTGGCGTGGGCGCGGAACCCCTCGTCGGTCATGGCAAAAGCCGGCGGCGCCGTTCCGATCAGGCGGAACTCCTTGGGCAGCAGGCCCGCCGCGTACAGGTGGAACCACCCGGGCAGCAGCTTGCGTTTGGCCAGGTCGCCGGTCGCGCCGAACAGGACGATGACGTGATTGTCCGGCTTCGGAAGGTCGTTCTTGCTCACCGGAGCCTCAGGCCTTCTTCTCCAGGTGCCCGCCGAACTCCTCGCGCAGCGCGGACAGGATCTTCCAGGTGAACTCGCCGTTGTCCCGGGAGTCGAACCGCTCGTACAGCGACGCGGCGATCACCGAGGCGGGCACGCCCTCGTCCACCGCGGCCAGCACCGTCCAGCGGCCCTCGCCGGAATCGGACACGCGCCCGCTGAATTCTTCGAGGTCAGGCGACTTGGCGAAGGCGGCCGCGGTCAGGTCGATCAGCCAGGAGCTGATCACCGAGCCGCGCCGCCACACCTCGGCCACCTCGCCGACGTCCATCGTGTACTGGTAGGCCCAGGGGTCGCGTAGCGGCGCGGTCTCCGCGTCGATCTCGTCCTGGTGCAGGCCCATGTCGGCGCGCTTGATGATCGAGAGGCCCTCGGAGATCGCGGCCATCATGCCGTACTCGATCCCGTTGTGCACCATCTTGACGAAGTGCCCGGCACCGGACGGCCCGCAGTGGTAGTAGCCCTGGTCGGCGGTGGTATGGCTGTCCCGGCCCGGCGTGGGCTCGGCGCTGCCCCTGCCGGGCGCGATGGTCAGGAATATCGGGTTCAGACGCCGCACCGGCTCTTCCTCCCCGCCGATCATCAGGCAGTAGCCCCGCTCCAGGCCCCACACGCCGCCGCTGGTGCCGACGTCGATGAAGTGGATGCCGTCGCGCTTGAGGTCCTTGGCCCGGGGGATGTCGTCCCGGTAGTACGAGTTCCCGCCGTCGATCACGATGTCGTCGGGGTTCAGCAGCGGGCGCAACTGGTCCAGCGTGCCCGCGACGACGCCAGCCGGGACCATGATCCAGATGCTGCGCGGCCGTTCCAGCTTGTCGGTGAACTCGGCCAGGCTATTCGCACCCACGGCGCCCTCGGCTTCCAGCCCTTTGACGACCTGGGGGTTCCGGTCGTAGGCCACGCAGCGGTGGCCGTCGCGCATGAGCCGGCGGACGAGGTTCGAGCCCATCCGGCCGAGTCCGATCATCCCGAGCTGCATCGGCGTGTCAGTTGGCATCGTTGAATCCCTTCACAGCATCAGCGGGCCTTGAGCTCGCGGTACTTGCGGATGAGCGCGTTGGTGGACGAGTCGTGGTCGAGCGCCGGCTCGGTGGCGCTGCTCAGTTCGGGGATGATCTTCACCGCCAGCACCTTGCCGAGCTCCACGCCCCACTGGTCGAACGAATCGATGTCCCAGATCGCTCCCTGGGTGAACACGCTGTGCTCGTACAGCGCGACCAGCGTGCCGAGGACCCGCGGCGTGAGGATCTCCGTGAGCAGCACGTTCGAAGGCCGGTTGCCCTCCATCACCCGGTGCGGCACCACGTTCTCCGGGGTTCCCTCGGCCCGGACCTCGGCCTCGGTCTTGCCGAACGCCAGCGCCTGCGCCTGCGCGAACACGTTGGAGGACAAGATGTCGTGGTGGTCGCGCAGCGGGTTCAGCGCCTTGCCGAAGCCGATCAGGTCGACCGGGATCATCGTGGTGCCCTGGTGGATGAGCTGATAGAAGCTGTGCTGGCCGTTGGTGCCCGGCTCGCCCCAGAACACCGCGCCGGTGTCGTAGTCGACGTGGGCCCCGGCCAGCGTGACGTGCTTGCCGTTGGACTCCATGGTCAGCTGCTGCAGATAGGCGGGGAAGCGCTTGAGGTACTGCTCGTACGGCATGACGCCGTAGCTCTGCAGGCCGAAGAAGTCCCGGTACCAGACCGCGAGCAGGCCCATCAGCACCGGCAGGTTCCGCTCCAGCGGTGCCGTCCGGAAGTGCTCGTCCATTTCGTGGAACCCGGCCAGCATCTCGCCGAACCCCTCGGGCCCGACCGCCACCATGGTGGACAGCCCGATCGCCGAGTCCATCGAGTACCGGCCGCCGACCCAGTCCCAAAATCCGAACATGTTCGCCACGTCGATGCCGAACTTGGCCACCCGCTCGGCGTTGGTCGACACCGCGACGAAGTGCTTGGCCACGGCGGCCTCGGACCCCAAAGAAGACACGACCCAGTCCCGGGCCGAGGTGGCGTTGGTCAGCGTCTCCAGCGTGCCGAACGTCTTGGAGGAGATGATGAACAGCGTCTCGTCCGCGTTCAGGTCCCGGGTGGCCTCCACGAAGTCGGTGGAGTCCACGTTGGACACGAAGCGGAACGTGATCTCGCGCGTCGCGTAGTGCCGCAGCGCCTCGTACGCCATCACCGGACCCAGGTCCGAGCCACCGATGCCCACGTTGATGACGTTGCGGATCCGTTTGCCGGTGTAGCCCCGCCACTCCCCGGACCTGACCCGGTTCGAGAAGTCCGCCATCCGGTCCAGCACCTCGTGCACCTGCCGCACCACGTCGGTGCCGTCCACGACCAGCGATGCGGTTCTCGGCATGCGCAGCGCCACGTGCAGTACGGCCCGGTTCTCGGACACGTTGATGTGCTCGCCGCGGAACATCGCGTCCCGCCGCTCCGGCACGCCGGACTGGATGGCCAGCTCGAGCAGCAGCCGCATGGTCTCGTCGGTGACCCGGTTCTTGGAGTAGTCCAGGTAGAGCCCGGCCGCCTCCATGGTCAGGCGCTCGCCCCGCCCGGGATCCGCGGCGAACAGCTCCCGCAGGTGCTGCCCGGCTATCTCGGCGTGGTGCCGCTTGAGCTCCTGCCACGCCTTCCGCTCAGGCAGAGGTGTCACCGCCATGTGCTGCCTCCAATATCGCACCTTCCCCACGGCATAGTTTCATGCCCGTCCCGCGACCCGCCTCCGGCCCATCGATAACAGCAGCTGAACTCCTGGCGGTCCAGCCAACTACGCCGAGTGTCCTGTATATGGAGTACCCTCATCCGCCGGACTGTGACTGGGCTGGCACAAGTGAACTGTCTTTAGCTGGCCAGGATGGCGGTCACCGCAGCGGTGACCAGGCGCTTGGGGTTTCAGGGCGAGATCGTGCCGGCGATCAGGGCGATGGTGACTCCCGTGGCCGCGGCGGCGAGCAGGGTGGGCACGACGCTGCGGCGGAGCGGGAGCAGCAGGATGAGTGCGGCGGCGAGTACCAGGTATTGCCAGGGATGGGTCAGCGCGCGGGTCAGTGGGATGGCCGAGCCTAGGATGGCCCCGATGGCGGCCGGGCCGGAGCCGTCGAGGAAGGCGCGGGCCCGGTGGTCGCCGCGGATCCGGTCGAATTGCCGGCCGCCGGCCAGGACGAACACGAAGGACGGGGTGAAGGCGACCACGGAGGCGAGGATCCCGCCGAGCAGGCCGGCGGCGGCGTAGCCGACGACGGCGACGGTCTGCACGACCGGGCCGGGGGTGATCTGGCCGAGGGCGACCGCGTTGAGGAACTGCGCGCCGGTCATCCAGTGGTAGTGGCCGACTGCATCGGCCTGCATCAGCGGGATGATCACGAACCCGCCGCCGAAGGACAGGGCACCGACCTTGAACGCCACCCACGCCACCGACAGCAGGACACCGCCCCCGATCACGCCCGCGGCCGCGGCCGGCGCGGCCAGGACGCCCCGCAACTGCTGCCCGTCGCCGCGGGCGGCCAGCTCGACGCTGAGTTCGATGAGCCCGCAGCCGAGCAGGACCAGCACCAGCCAGACCCCGATGGTGGCCGCGGCAGCCGCCCCGGCGGCCAGGTAGATAAGCCAGCGGATCGTATTCCGGCGGCGCTGCCAGCTCGCACCGATCAGCGACGTGCCCGCGTTGACGGCCACGGCGGGAACCGCGGCGCCCGCGCCCGCGCCCGCGCCGAGGACCCACAGCGGCGGGGACTTGGCCAGGAACAGCGCCGACAGCGCGAGGATGACGATCAGTCCCGGGAAGATGAACGCGGCCCCGCCGATCAGTGCCCCGGGGCGGCCGCGCAGCCGCCACGCGCAGAAGATGGCCAGCTCGGTCGAGGCCGGGCCGGGCAGCAGGTTGCAGACCGCGATGGCGTCCTCGAACTCCTGCCCGTCCATCCAGCCCTTACGCTCTACGCACAGCTCGCGCAGCAGCTTGATGTGGGTCGGCGGCCCGCCGAACCCGATGCAGCCGATCCGGCCCCATTCGCGCAGTATCGTGCCCAACGGCACCCGCGGCGCCCGCGGTTCAGCGGCCCCGTCCGCAGCCGCCGGCACCTCAGGGGCCGCGTCCCCGGAATCGCTCATCACCGCTCCCCGGCCGGCCCGGTGGCCAGGCCGGCGAGCAGGTACCGGATCCGGGTCTCCAGGTCGGCCGCCACCTGGCGGAAGGCCGGATAGGTCTGCTCGTCGGAGCCGCCGGAGGCCGCCGGGTCCGGGATGCTCCAGTGGATGTAGCCGGGATGGCCGGGGAACTCGGGGCACACCTCACGCACCCGGTCACACAACGTGATCACATCGTCGAAGGACTCCGCGGCGAACACGCTGAGGTGCCGGGACCGGCGCGAGCTGATGTCGATCCCGGCCTCCCTCATCACCCGGACCGCGTTGGGGTGCAGCGGCCTGGGCCGGCTGCCGGCGCTGAGCGCCTGCACCCGGCCGTCCGAGCGGCTTTCCGCCAGCGCCTGCGCCATCTGCGACCTGGCGCTATTGCCGGTGCACAAGAACAGCAGCCGCGCCGCCGGCGTATCGGCGGCGTCCCCGGGAACACGGGGAGCGCCGGCCTCCTCCAGGTGCAGCCCCGGATGCAGCGACTCGCCGGTCACCGCCAGCAGGCCGGCCAACCGCGGCAGGTCCGCTGTGTAATACCAGTCGCGGCCGTCAGCCGAGCTGCGCCGCGCCGACACCAGCCGTCCCGTCCGGAGCTTGCCCAGGTGGTACGACACCAGGTTCTGCGGCTCGCCCAGCAACCCCGTCAGCTCATTGACCCGCAGGTCGCTCCGGGCCAGTTCGCGCAGCAGCCGCCACCGCAGCTGATGCCCCGCGAGCTGCAGGAAATCCAGGGCATCGGAGCCGGCACCAGCAGGCACGGCACGATAATACATCAATCCAGATTGTTGTTATGGCAGTCACGAGCTATCGTCGGCAAGTGACCGGGCGGGAACGATGCGCCTCGCCGCGAAGGGTTAGGTAGTCCGTCACCGAAGGGAAGCGTCATGACTGACCCTGTTAGCATGACCGGCGTGGGCGACGACGAGCTATACCGCCAGTATGAGACGGTCAACGTGTACCGCCGGGGACCAGGGGCGAAGGTCGAGCTGAACCGGCCCGACCGGCTGAACGCGTGGAGCAACCAGTTCTCCCTCGACCTCCTGGCGGCAATAAAAGAGGTCACCGACGACCCAGAGATCCGGGCCGTGGTCGTCACCGGGGCCGGGCGCGCCTTCTCCAGCGGCGCCGACCTGAAGGAGGCCGCCGACCGGCCCGACGGACAGACGATGGACGTGTACCGGCGGCTGACCGAGCGGTACCACCCGATCATCACCGGCCTGCGACTGATGCCCAAGCCGGTCATCGCCGCCGTCAACGGTCCCGCGGCCGGGATCGGCTTGTCCCTCGCGCTGGCGTGCGACCTCGTCGTCGCCGCGCAGTCGGCGTTCTTCCAGCTCGCCTTCGTCAACATCGGCCTGGTCCCGGACGGCGGCTCGTCGCTGTTCGTGCCGGCCCGAGTGGGCTTCACCCGGGCCGCTGAGCTGGCCATGCTGGGGGAGCGGCTCGACGCGGCGACCGCGCTGAACTGGGGCCTGATCAACCGGGTCTGGCCCGACGCGGAGTTCGCCGAACAATCCGACGCCCTCCTGGACCGCCTCGCCTCCGGCGCCACCCAGTCTTACGCCGGCACTAAGCGGCAGCTGAACCGCTGGATGTACGACCGGATGGACGCCCAGCTGGAGTTCGAGGCCGGGATCCAGCGGGAGATGGCCGGCTCCGGCGACTTCGCCGAGGGCGTCGCGGCGTTCGTGGCCAAGCGCCCGCCCCGCTTCACGGGTGCCTAAAGCCGTAGGGACCTTGGACGCCTCGCAGCTCGAGCGGGTCTACCGCGAGGAGGCGACCCGGATCAGGGCCGCGCTCGCCGCGCGGCTCGGCGACGTGGGGCTGGCCGAAGACGCCGTTCAGGACGCCTTCATCGAGGCCATCGAGCACTGGCGGGACGGCGAGATCCCGGCCAACCCCGGCGGCTGGCTGGCCACCACCGCCCGCCGCAAGGCCATCGACCGGCTGCGCCGGGCCCGGGCCGGGCAGGACAAGCTCGCGCTGCTCGCCGCCACGATGACCGACGCCTGGGACGGCACCGACACCGAAGACGACGAGCTGCTGGGCATGGTCTTCGCCTGCTGCCACCCGGCGCTGCCCCGGGAGTCGCAGATCGCCCTGACCCTGCGCGCCGTCTGCGGCCTGACCACGGCCCAGATCGCCGCCGCCTTCCTGGTCGCCGAACCTGCCATGACCCAGCGCCTGCTCCGGGCCCGCAAGATCCTGCGGGCGATGCGCGCCGACGTGCGCGTGCCCGATCCCGACCACCTGGCCGAACGACTCGCCGAGGTCCTCGCGGTCGTCTACCTGGTCTTCAACGAGGGCTACCTGGCCAGCGCGGGCCGCCAGCCCGCCCGGCGCGACCTCGCCGCCCAGGCCGTGATCCTGACCCGGCTGCTGCACCGGCTCATGCCGCGCGAGCCGGAGGTCCTCGGCCTGCTCGCGCTGGAGTTGCTGCACGAGTCCCGGGCCGCGACCCGCTTCGACGGCTGGGGGCGGCTGGTCCGACTCGCCGACCAGGACCGGATCCACTGGAACAAAGAGCTGATCGCTGAGGCCACCGGGCTGCTCGACCAGGCCCTCTCGATGCGCGCGTCCGGTCCCTACCAGGTCCAGGCGGCCATCGCCGCGCTGCACGCCGAAGCCCCGGATTACGAGCACACGGACTGGCGTCAGATCCGCATGCTGTACGACCGGCTCCAGGAGCTGACCCCGTCCCCGGTGGTGCTGCTCAACCGGGCCGTGGCGACCCGCTACCTGCAGGGTCCGCAGGCCGCACTGGCGGAGATCGAGCCCCTCGCCACGGAGCTGGACGGGTACCGGCTGTTCCACGCGCTGCGGGCCGGACTGCTGACCAGGCTCGGCCGCCACAACGAGGCCCGGCAAGCCAGCGAGCGGGCGCTCGCGCTGGCCGTCAACCCGGCCGAGCGCGAGCTCCTCGCCCGCCGTCTGTCGTTCTGAGGCCCTACATCTCCACCACGGGCCGGACCTCGATCGTCATCCAGCCCCTGTCCACCCCGGGCCAGGTCTGGGCGATCTCGACGGCTTCCTCGATGGTGTCGGTCTCGAGCACCGAGTACCCGCCGAGCGCCTCCTTGGTCTCCATGAACGGGCCGTCGGTGACCCCGCTGGCGCGGACGGTCTTCGCGGTGGCTGGCGGCGCGAGCTGGTAACCGGTCTCGACGAGCTTGCCCGAACCGCCGCCGCCCTTCTCGTACCAGGCGCCGATCTCGGCGTACCACTGCTGGCCCTCGGCCTCGGACATGGTCTGCGCCGCCTCGGTGTTCAGCAGCAGGATGACGTACTTCACATGTGCCTCCATTGATATCGATGCCACGATGGCATCCCCGCACTCGTTCCACGAACGGGCCGGACCCGTTTCCGACACGGACCGTTCTTTTTCTCCGGCCTCCGGCCCTGCCCCCCGCCCTTTCCGCCTCCGGCCCCGCCTCCCGCCCTCTGTCTACGCCTTCTGCTCGCTCGCGGCGAGCCTCGACTCCATGGTCAAGATGGCCTCGTAGCGCCGCCGGATGTCGGCCCGGTCGTCGGCCTCGGGCACCGAGCGCTCGCTGGCCCGGTCGATCATGGCCGCCTGCTCGAGCAGCACCCGGCGCTGCCCGTCGCTGGTCGTCTCGGTCATGATCCGCGCCAGCGCCTCCAGCTCGCGGATCATGACCGCGGGCATGCCCATGCTGGACTGCCGGATCTTCTCGAACGAGCGCTGCACCAGCCGGTCGTAGGCCGGCTCGGCCGTGATGACCCGGATGTAGCCCTGCGCGTCCCTGTGCACGCGGGCCGGATGCCACCCGGCGACGATCTTGCACAGGTTCTCGCCCAGCCAGTCGATGCAGGTCAGCGCCGTGAAGGTGTCGTTGACCGCGGCGGACAGGGCGCGGATCGCGATCTCGACCAGCTGATCGAAGCCGAACGACACGTCTTGGGTCAGCGTCCGTTGCGGGCCGATGAGGTGCGCCCGGCCCAGCGCCTGCCGGACCAGCGGCGCCGCTTCCGGCGGCCAGACCGTGGCGAATCGGTGCCCGCGCACGATGAAGTGGCCGGGCCGGTACTCCAGGTTGATCACGGCCTCGGCCCGGGTCGCCAGCCGGACCAGGTTCTGGTGCTTGATGAACTGCAGGTACCCGCTGACCGGGGCGAGCAGCACCGCCCCGCTGGCCTCGGTCCGGTTCACCAGCTCGACCGTGGCCGGGCCGGCCTCCAGCCCCGGCCGGTCCGGCCCGCTGCCCTGCTCCCGGATCGCCTCGGCCAGGTCGCCTGCGATGCTCGCGATCACCTGCGGCAGCTGGATGGAGATCGCCGTGTGGTGGATGAAGTAGATGAGCACGCCCAGGTCGATGACCGTTAGGCCGAGCGTCACGGTCACGCTGATGTGCGGCACGAAGTCGCCGTGCGACCCGGTTCCGATCGCGGCCAGCACCAGCACCGCGTAGACGAACGTCGCCACGAACGTGCCCAGGGTCAGCTGCGTGCCGCGGTCCCGGATGAAGTTCCGCAGCATCCGCGGCCCGAACTGGGTCGAGGCCAGGGTCAAGGTGACCAGGATGATGGAGAACACCACGCCGACCACGGTGATGATCGCGGCGGCGATGGTGGTCAGGATCTGTCGCGCCGCGTCCGCGCTCCCGCTGATCACCCAGCCCGGCAGCCCGAAGTCGCCGCGGTACGCGGCCCGGTCCGCGGCCAGCGTGCCAATGAACAAACCGATCGCCGCCACGACCTCAAGGGACGGCACGAACCACAGGCTGGTACGCAGCACCTCGCGCCGCCAGTGCGACGCGAGCGCCGACGAGAAAAGACCGCGGTACATGGCCGGCTCCCCGAGCGTGATCCATGGCCGACCAGACTTCCCGGCTCACCCAAGCTATCCAGCCCCATTATGCCGGACAACCCGCCCCGCCGCCCCCGACCGCCCGCCGCCCCCGACCGCCCGCCGCCCCCGACCGCCCGCCGTCCCCGACCGCCCGCCGCCCCCGACCGCCCGCCGCCCCCGACCGCCCGCCGCCCCCGACCGCCCGCCGCCCCCAACCGCCCGCCGCCCCCAACCGCCCGGCACCGCTGACCGCCCGGCACCGCTGACCCGCCCACCCGATGGCCGACCCTCTGCGCCGCCCTAAACGATCTTGAACTAGTATTCGTATAATGTCTGATCCATGATAGACTGCCCGTAAGAGGATTCTTAATTTTCTTCCGAACGGAGCGTGGTCCGTGCCCCCGGAACCGATCCCCGATCGCGGCCCAGACGAGGAACCCAACGATTCCTCGCTGCCCGGCGAGGAGTGGGACGGGCCGGAGGAGTGCCTGCCAGAGGACTGCCTTCCGGAGGACTGCCTTCCGGAGGACTGCCTTCCGGAGCAGGGTCTGTTCGTCTGCCTGCCCGCCGAGGAGCTGACCCTGGAAGGGTTCGCCGAGGACGGCCGGGCCGACACCATGGAACCGGGCCCGCTGCTGGCCGCCGTGGTCGGCGCCGTCACCGGCGACGATGCCCGGGGCCTGAAGGGCACTTCAGATGATCAGCTCACCGGGATCCTCTCCGCCTCCCTGCGGATGGAGTCCCGGAATACCTGGATCCGGCTAGCAGCCCTGGCCGAATTCGCCGCCCGCCGCCCGGCCAGCCGCGACAAGGGCATCCGCGCCACCGGCGCCCCCGCCCCCGGCGCGGACGGGATCAGCGTGTTCGCGGCTGACGAGCTGGCCGGGGTGCTCAACCGGACCTGGCAGTCGACCGCGGGTGAGCTCTCGTACGCCAAGTCGGTCACCGAACGACTGCCGCGTACGTTCGCGGCCCTGGGCGCCGGGCGGATCCATCCCGTGCACCTGCAGATCATCGAAGACGAGACCCGCTTCCTCAAGCCCGAGGACGCCGCCCGCGCCGACGAGATCCTCTCGCAGCAAGCTCCGTCCCAGCCGTTCGGCAAACTGCGGTCCGCCGCGCACCGCGTGGTGCTCAAGCTGGACCCGGATGCGGCTCAGCGGCGCAAGGAGGCGGCCCGGCGGGAAACCCACGTCCGCCCGTTCCGCGAAGCCTCAGGAAACGCAGGCATGATCGCCCGGGAAATGCCCTCCGACGAGGTCCTCGCCTCGTGGCAGCACGTCGAGCAGCGGGCCCTGGACCTGCGCGCCGCGGGCGTCCCCGGCAGCCTGCGGGAACTCCGCGTCCAGGCCTACCTCGATCTCCTGCAGGAGCGCGACAGCCGCCCCGCCCCCGCCGACCCGGCCGCGAACGCCGACCCGCCCGCGAACGCCACCCGCCCGCAACGCCGACCCGGCCGGGAACGACGGCCCCAGCGCCGGGCCGGACCGGCCAAGCGGGACCGGCCCGAACAGCACCGGCCGCCCCGCCCAGCCCGACCCCGGCCCGAGCCTGGCCGCGCAGGTCACCATCACCGTGCCCCTGGCCGCCCTGGACGGCGACCCCGGAGCCTGCGGCGAAGCCGACGGATTCGGCCTGGTCGACGCCGAGGACGCCCGTGCCCTGGTCGCCGCCGCGTCCCGGAACCCGAAGACCCGCTGGTGCGTCACCGCCCTGCACCCCGACGGCACCGCCGCCGCCCACGCCTGCGCCACCGGCCAGCACTGCTGGTCCGCAGGCCAGCAGACCGCGGACTTCCTGCGAACGCTCAACCTCAGCCTCACCCCCGTCATCCGCGGCCCCTGCGACCACGCCCAGGCTCAGCGCGCCTACCGGCCCAGCCGCTCCCTCCGACACCTGGTCAACGCCCGAAACACCCGATGTACCGCCCCCGGCTGCGGCCGTCCCGCCGCCCGGTGCGACCTGGACCACACCACCCCCTGGCACCTCGGTGGACTCACCTGTCCCTGTAACGTCGCGCCTTTGTGCCGGCACCACCACCGGTCCAAACAGGCCGAGGGATGGTGGCTGGAACAACCCGAGCCCGGCGTCCTGAAGTGGCGTGCCCCGTCCGGCCGCACCTTCACCACCAGGCCCACCGTCTACTCGCTTTGACCCCTCGACGTACTGCGGGAGGTACCGATCGCTAGGTACCTTCCCGCATGACCGCGGGCCGGCCAGACTCTTCCTGCCGGACGATGCTCCCGGTAGCCTGCTAGCGTCCGACCTGCGAAAGGAATCCCATGGTCATCGGCGGCGGAGTCATCGTCGTGGTCGCGGTCGTCATCGTCGTGATCATGTTCAGCAAGCGCGACAAGTAACTCGCAGCGAACCTCCAAAGGAGAAGCCTCCGTCGTGCCCGCGCCCGTCCGTATCGGCCTGGTCGGCTACGGCCTGGGCGGCCGGTACTTTCACGCCCCGCTGATCGCCTCGGCCGCGGACTGTGAGTTCCTCGGGGTTGTCACCACCTCACCCGAGCGCCGCCGTCAGGTTTCCGAGGATCTCGGCCTCCCCGCCTTCGCCTCACTGGAGGACCTGGCCAGCGCGAGAGCCGAAGCGGTAGCCATCTCCACCCCGGCGGCCACCCACGTCACGCTCACCCAGCAGGCGCTGCGCCTGGGCCTGGCCGTCGTCTGCGACAAGCCGTTCGCGCCGGATGCCGAGGCCGCCCGCGCAACCGTCCGGCTCGCCGAGCAGCTCGAGGTCCCCCTCACCGTGTACCAGAACCGTCGCTGGGATTCGGACTTCCTGACCGTGCGCGAGCTCCTCGGCCGAGGAGAACTCGGCACGCTGACCGTGTTCGAGTCACGCTTCGAGCGGTTCAGGCCCGAGTCCGGACCGTCCCCGGCGGGCGGCGGCACCCTGCTGG
This sequence comes from uncultured Actinomycetes bacterium, assembly GCA_963742795.1. Classification (GTDB taxonomy): domain Bacteria; phylum Actinomycetota; class Actinomycetes; order Streptosporangiales; family Streptosporangiaceae; genus Palsa-504. Next base: position 305,207 of record CAVUNL010000002.1, on the reverse strand, counting down.
ACTTCGGCAGCCACCTCGCCGACCAGGCCCTGGCCCTGGCCGGCCCGGTGACCGGCGTGTACGCCGAGATGCATTACCGCGCTGCCCCAGACGGGCTCGACGACGACGTGTTCATCGCCCTGGCCCACGAGGGCGGCGTGCGATCCCACCTGTGGGGCAGCTGGCGGCAGGGGTCCCCTGGCCCGCGGTTCCGCGTCGCCGGGACAAAAGGTACCTATGTCATCCAGGACGTCGACGGCCAGGAAGCGCAGCTCCGCAGCGGCGGCTCGCCCGCGATCAGCGGCGACCAGTGGGGTACCGAGCCGCCGGAGCGGTGGGGACAGCTGCTGCGCGGCGACGTCAGCGAGCCGGTGCCCTCCGCACGCGGTTCGTGGGACCTGTTCTACCCGGCCTTCGCCGCCGCGGTCCGTGGTGAGCGGCCGGTACCGGTGGACCCCTGGGACGCCGTCGCGAGCGCGGCCGTGCTGGACGCCGCCCGGGCCAGCGCGCGCATCGCCCAGGTCGTCCGCCCGGCCCGAACCGCCTAGCCGCCCGTCCGCCTAGCCACCCAGCGGAACCGGAATAATCCACGCCCCCGCACTGCTGGATATACATGCAAACGCATATATCTGGGAACACTGGAGGCACGCCATGCAGTTCGGGATCTTCTCGGTCAGCGACATCACCCGGGATCCCGTGTCGGGCGAGACGCCGAGCGAGGCGGAGCGGATCGACGCGATCGTTCAGATCGCGCAGAAGACCGAAGAGGTGGGGCTCGACGTGTTCGCGATCGGCGAGCATCACAACCCGCCGTTCTTCTCGTCCTCACCGACCACGCTGCTGGCCTACATCGCGGCGACCACCAAGCGCCTGATCGTCACCACGAGCACCACGCTGATCACGACGAACGACCCGGTGCGCATCGCCGAGGAGTACGCGATGCTCCAGCACCTCAGCAAGGGCCGTATGGACCTGATGCTGGGACGCGGCAACACGGCCCCGGTCTACCCGTGGTTCGGCCAGGACATCCAGCAGAGCCTGCCGCTGGCCCTGGAGAACTACAACCTCCTGCACCGGCTGTGGCGCGAGGACGTCGTGGACTGGGAGGGCAAGTACCGCACCGCGCTGCAGGGCTTCACCTCGATCCCGCGGCCCCTGGACGACGTGCCGCCGTTCGTGTGGCACGGGTCGATCCGCACCCCCGAGATCGCCGAGCAGGCCGCGTACTACGGAGACGGCTTCTTCGCCAACAACATCTTCTGGCCCAAGGAGCACTACATGCGCCTGATCCGGTTCTACCGGCAGCGCTTCGCTCACTACGGCCACGGCACCGAGAAGCAGGCCATCGTCGGCCTGGGCGGCCAGGCCTACATCGCGAAGAACTCCCAGGACGCCATCAAGGAGTTCCGGCCCTACTTCAACGAGGCACCGGTCTACGGCCACGGTCCGAGCATGGAGGACTTCGCCAAGCTCACCCCGCTCAGCGTGGGCAGCCCTCAGGAGGTCATCGACAAGACCCTGACCTTCCGCGAGCACTTCGGCGACTACCAGCGCCAGCTGTTCCTGATGGACCACGCGGGCCTGCCGCTCAAGACCGTCCTGGACCAGCTCGACCTGCTCGGCGAGGAAGTCGTGCCCGTGCTGCGCAAGGAGATCGCCGCCCGGCAGGACCCGGAGACCCTCGAGGCCCCCACTCACGCCAGCCTCATAAAGGCCAAGTACGGCGACCAGCCCGCACGCCAGCCGCGCCCGAACGCCAACCGCGGCGACAACACCGCGGGCGAGTCGCCCTACCGGGACAGCGACAGCGACGAGCTGTGATGCCAGCAAAGATAAACCCAGCAAAGACCAACCCAGCAAAGACCAGCCGCGCCAACGACGCGTGGGAGGCGCTGCTGTCCGCCCACGCCGTGCTGATGAAGCAGTTCGCCGCGGAAAACATTTGGGAGGGTGTCTCCATGCGGGAGTACGACGTGCTGTACACGCTGTCCAAGTGCCCCGAACCGATTCGCATCAGCGAGCTGAACCGGCACGTCCTGCTCAGCCAGCCGGCCCTGTCCCGCCTGGTGGACCGGCTGGCCGACCGTGGCCTGCTCGAGCGCCTGCCCGACCCGGCCGACGGGCGCAGCGTCCGGCTGGCGCTCACCGAGGCCGGCCGGGCGGTGCAGCGCCAGATCGGGCGTCAGCACGCCCGCGGCGTGGCCCGGGCCATGACCGTCGGCCTGGACCCGGCCGAGCTGAAGCAGCTCGAAACGATCTGCCTGAAACTAGCCCACCAGAACGAGGATCTACCCATATGAACACCGAGCCCTTCAAGCTCGTCGTGGTCAGCGCCGGAACCAGCGACCCCTCCTCGACCAGGCTGCTGGCCGACCGCACCGCCGAACGCGCCGTGGCCCTCGCGGCCCGCCACGGCAACAAAACAACCACCAGCGTCATCGAGCTGCGTGAGATCGCCGCCGACATCTCCACCGCGCTGGTGTCCCAGCTGATCACGCCGAAGCTGCAGCGGGCCATCACGGCCCTCGGGGAAGCCGACGGCATCATCGCCGCCGCCCCGGTCTACAAGGCCGGCCCCAGCGGCCTGTTCACCTCGTTCTTCGGTGTGCTGGACAACGACCTGCTGATCGCCAAGCCGGTCGTGCTCGCCGCGACCGCCGGAACCGCACGGCACGCCCTGGTCGCGGACGAGGCGATGCGGCCCATGTTCGCCTACCTGCGCACCATGACGGCGCCGACCTCGCTGTTCGCCGCGCCGGAGGACTGGAGTGACCCGGCCCTGGCCACCCGCATCGACCGCGCCGCGCTCGAGCTCGTGCTGCTGATGGAGAGCGGCTTCGCCCGCGCCATCAAGGACCAGTCCTGGTCGAGCTACCAGCACGAGTTCGGCAGCGCGGGCGGCACGCAGACCGACATCGACCTCGACACCGACCTCATGCGCCTCGCGACCGGCGGGTCCGCCGAATAACCCAAGTCGATCCGGCCAGGCCACAAAGCAACGGCTACGGTCAGCACAGCGCCTCGGCCAGCAGCCGGGTCGCCGTGATCAGCTCGGATTCCGTCGGCAGGGCGAACCCGACCAGCAGCGCCGGAGCCGATGGCGCCTGGGTCGAGCAGTGGCGGTGCAGCTCGTGGACGCCCACGCCGGATTGCCGGGCCCGCATCGCGGTGGCGTGCTCGTCGGCGCCGTCCGGCAGCCACGCGAGCACGTGCAACCCGGCCGCGGTCCCGCTCACGCGGACCTTCGGGAGCTGCCTACCCAGCTCAGCTACCAGGACGTCCCGCTTCGCGCGGTAACGGCGGCGCATGGAACGCAGGTGGCGCTCGAGGGCGGCGTCCTCGATGAACGAGGCCATCGCGATCTGGTCCAGGTCGGCGGGGTCACGCCGGTGACGAGCAGCACGTTCTCGACGTCGTCGATCAGGTGCGAGGGAGGGACGACCCAGGCCAGCCGCAACGCCGGGGCCAGCGTCTTGCTCGTCGTCCCCGCGAACGCCACCAGGTCGGGGGCCAGGCCCTGCAGCGAGGCCACCGGATCGCGCCCGAACCGGTACTCGACGTCGTAGTCGTCCTCCACGATCAGCGCCCCGCGCTCGCGCGCCCACGCGATCAGGGCGCCGCGCCGCTCGGCCGTCATGACCACCCCGGTCGGGTAGTGATGCGCCGGGGTCATCACCACCGCGTCCACGTCGGCCGCGGCCAGCTCCGAAACGACCATGCCGTCCGCGTCCACCCGCACCGGGACCGCCTCCAGCCCGGCGTGCTCGACGGTGAACCGCTGCCAGCGCCAGCCGGGATCCTCGATCGCGACCCGCCGCCCGCCCTGGTGGCGCAGCACGTGCCAGAGCACGGTCAGCGCCTGGGAGGCCGCGCAGCAGACCACGACGTGCTCGGGCTCTACCACCACGCCGCGCACCCGGGCCAGGTATCCGGCCACCGCGTTCCTGAGCTCGGCGACGCCACGGTGGTTGGCGTAGCCCAGCCGGGTATCGGGCAGCTCCCTCAGGGCGCGTATCAGCGCCGCCTTCCAGGCGGCGCGCGGGAAGGCGTGGAAGTCGGCCTGCCCGGGCCGAAGGTCGTACCGGAACCGGTTCGGCGGGCTGACCTGGCGCGGGGTCGGCGGAATGCCCGCGGCCGCCAGCGCCGCCACCCGGGTCCCCGACCCGCGCCGAGCCGCCAGGTAACCCTCGGTGGCCAGCTGCGCGTAGCTGTCGACCACCACCCCGCGCGAGACGCCCAGCTGCTCGGCCAGGTCCCGGCTCGGCGGCAGGGCCGACCCCGGCACCAGCCGACCGGAGCGGATCGCCACCCGCAACGCGTCCTCGAGCTGGCGGCGAAGGGAGCCCCCGGTCCTGAAGTCGATCTCCAGATCCACGTCCCGACGCTACCCGAGGGCCAGCGATTGGCCCCATTTACCTGGCGGCAATTGGATCTGACCGGTAGACCACCCCGCTGGTTAGGCTGGACCGGTGAGCGGCGCAGCACTGACCGAGGCGTCCGAGCGGTTTCACCGCACCGGGCCCGAGTGGGGCGCCGATCAGCTGACCAGTGCAGACAACACGCAGGACCAGCCCACACTGGACGAGCTCGCGCACGCACTGGCGTTCTGGGCCGCCCGCGCCCGGTCCGTGCCCCCCGCGGCCGGCCCGGGCGCGGCCGTCGAGGTCCTCGACCGCGCCGTGGCCCACGGCGACGAGCACGTCATCAAGTTCACCGACACCGCGGCCGAGGTCTACGCGCGCACCGGCCAGCCCGACGCGCTGGCCGCCGCACTCCGGGTCGGCACGCTCATCCCCTCACCGCGCGCCTGAAGCCGCGCTACAGGGGCAGGCCGGCTTCCAGCAGGGCGAGCGCCTGGTCGATGCGGACGAACGTGTCCTCGAAGCTGGTCCGGTCGGACCAGCCCTCCCACGGGATCGTGATCGACATGATCACGCCCACGACTGCCCCGGCGATCGTGCGGACGGCCAGGTCGTCCGCCTGGCGCCCGGCGCGCTTGGCCACCGCCTCGGCCACCACCGTGATCGTCCGGGCGAACTCATCCAGCGCCCGGGCGCGGATCTCGGGCACGGTTATGGTGAGATTGGTCGTCTCGCGGATCACGTCGATGTCGGCGCCGGTGTAGGAGGCGAACATCTGCCGGGCGGCGGCGCGGACGGCGGCGACCGGGCCGAGTTCGGGCGGCTGGTGCTCCAGCGCCGTGATCATCCGGGTGTCCATGTCGTCCTGCAGGACCACGTCTTCCTTGGTCGGGAAGTACCGGAAGAACGTGCTCGCCGACACCTCGGCCGCCGCGGCGATCTGCTCTACGGTGGTGGCCTGGTAGCCCTGCTCGCGGAACAGCCTGAGCGCGTGCTCCCGCAGGGAAGCACGCGTCCTGGCCTTCTTTCGCTCGCGCAAGCCGGGCGAGGGAGGACCCTGGCTTGTGTCGAGCATGTGGGTCACACCTCCAATTGTGCCCGCTCCGCGCCGCTTTCACCGGAAGCGGCGTCGGTAGCCAGGGCCGCGCCGCCCCGAGGAGCCCCTGTCATCCCGTCGGGACGGCGCGGCAGGAAGATCAGCGCCAGGATGGCGCTGGCCACCGCGATGCCGGCGCAGGCCCACAACATGGTGTCCATGCCCTGGACGAACGCGGTCCGGGCCGAGTGGAGCAGGGACGCCGACCCCAGCGCATGCGCCACCCCGACGCCGGCCACCACGCTGCCCTTCGCGGCCGCCGCGGCCGCCGCGGGCAGCCCGTTGGTATATAGGTGTGCGCGGTACACCGTGACGAGCACGGTGCCGAGCACGGCCACCCCGATGGTCGCCCCGACCTGGCGCAGCGCCGAGATCAGCGCCGAGCCCGAGCCGCTGCGCTCGGCCGACAGGGCGGACAGCGCCGCGTTCATGGTCTGCGGCATGGCCAGCCCCAGCCCCAGCCCGAACGCCGCCAGCCACGCCGCCGCGAACCCCGTCCCGCTTCCGGTCTTGGTCGTGGCGCCGAACGCGAGCGCGGCGGCCATGATCGCGAACCCCACCGTGACCAGCCCCTTCACACTGGCCAGCGGCGCGCGCAGCTCCCCGGAAACACGGCGCGGCGTGGCTATGCCCTCGCGGGGGGGCTTGGGGGGGTCGTCCCCCCGGGCCATGCCCTCGCGGGGGGGTCTGGGGGGGTCGTCCCCCCGGGCCATGCCCTCGCGGGGGGGTCTGGGGGGGTCGTCCCCCCGGGCCATGCCCTCGCGGGGGGGTCTGGGGGGTCGTCCCCCCGGGCCATGCCCTCGCGGGGGGGTCTGGGGGGGTCGTCCCCCCGGGCCAGCACCGTGCTGCCGATCATCCCGACGACCAAGCCGCCGATCATGGGCAGCAGCCGCAGCCCGCTGCCCATCGCGTTCGCGCCCTGCACCTCCTGGAAGTACTGCGGCATCGCGAAGAAGATGCCGAACATCGCGAACGAGACCAGCGTGGCCAGCGTCGTGCCCCAGGTGAACTGCGCCGACCGGAACAACCCGAGCTCGATCAGCGGCCGCACCGATCCGGCGCGCCGGGTCAGCCAGCGCTCCCAGGCCACGAAGCCGCCCAGCACCGCGACCCCCGCCGCCATGGTGGTCAGCGCCGCGGCGTCGGTCCAGCCGCTCTGGCCCGCCTCGATGAAGCCGTAGGTCAGCCCGGCCAGGCCCGCGCCGGACAGCACCACGCCACCAGCATCGAGGCGAAGCCGCTGCTCGCTGCGCGACTCGGGCAGCAGCGCCACCACGGCGATCAGGGCCAGCACGACCACCGGCACGTTGATCAGGAAGACCGAGCCCCACCAGAAGTGGTCGAGCAGGTAGCCGCCCACGATCGGGCCGATCGGGAAGCTGATGAAGGTGGCCGACGCCATGAGCGCGATGGCCTTCTGCCGCTCCTCGGGGGCGAACAGCACCGGGATCACCGACAGGGACAGCGGGAAGATGGCCGCGGCGCCGATGCCGAGCACGGCCCGGGCCGCGATCAGTTCGCCCACGCTCGAGGCGTACGCACACGCCGCCGAACTGGCGCCGAACAGCACCAGCGCGACCAGCAGCACCTTCTTGCGCCCGAGCCGGTCGCCGAGCATGCCCGCGGGCAGCATCGCGGCCGCCAGCACCAGGCTGTACGCGTCCGAGATCCACTGCAGGTCGCTGGTCGAGGCGTGCAGGTCGGTGGCGATCGTGGGCAGGGCCAGGTTCAGCACGGTCAGGTCCAGCCCGACCACGAGCACGCTCGCCGCGATCGCGACCAGCGCCCACCACTTGCGAGCCGAGGTGTCCGCTATGACACTCACATCCCTTCGGCAGTAACCCTTAAATGGAAGTCACTATCAAAAGTATGCGTCACTCATTTGGAGGTGTCAACCAAAAGGGGGCCCAGAGCTCTGGGCCCCCCTTGTCTGGTGTCGGCTACGAGCCCTGCAGGCGATTGAGCAGCGCGGTACCATCCGGACTGCCCAGGCCGGAGCAGGAGTCCCAGCCCGGCCCCGCCGCGTAGGCGCCGTTGTTGCCGCTGGTGATGTCCCGGAAGCCGGGCACGCCCGCGCCCGGCGACACGCCCGCGTACACCAGCGGCTGGATCAGGCCGAACCGCTGGCCGGTGGCCTGCGCGAGCCGCGCGATCAGCGCCGACCACAGCGGCGCGACCGCGCTCGTGCCGCCGACCACCTGGGCCTGCCCGCCGGAGTAGATCTGGTACCCGGTGACCGGGTCGGCGTTCCCCGCCACGTCGGGCACGCCGCGCCAGCCCGTACTGGACGACCCGGCACTACCCCCGGCGGCTGGCTGGGACGCGGCTCGCGCCCCGACCCCGGCGTTGGCCTGCCAGGTGGGCTGCGTGAACTTGTCGCTGACCCCGCCGCCACCCGCGCCCTCCCTGGCCGCGAGCTCGTTCCAGACCACCTCCGAGCTCACCGTCCCGGTGGCCGCGTCGGCCACCAGCTTGGTCCCGCCGCAGCCCAGCGCGTAGGGGCTGGAGGCGGGGAAGTCGACGTGCACCTGGCCGTCATTGACCCCGTCGGAAGACCCGTTGTCGCCGGAGGCCGCGCACACCGTGATGCCCAGCGCCGCCGCGTCGGACATCGCCGCGTTCATCGCCGACCGCCCCTGCGCGGTCCACGAGTCTTCGGACTGCCCCCAGCTGATCGAGATGGCGATCGGCGGCGGGGTGGCTCCCGCGGCGGCGGAGATCGCGTCCACGAAGCCCTGGTCGCCGTTGTTCGGCGCGAAGTACACGATCTGCGCCGCGCCCGGCGCGGCCGCGCCGATGACGTCGATGTCCAGGTTGACCTCGACCGACGCCCCGCTGGTGTCCCCGGGGTTGTTGGAAGCCCCGTCCACGCCGACCGCGGTGATCGACGGCACGGCGATGTTGAGCCCGCCGAAGTACGCGTCCAGATCGCTGGTGGTGAACCCGCCGCCCAGCTCGATGACCGCGATCGTCTGCCCCGCGCCGGTGGTGTTAGCGGGGAAGTCGTAAATCTGCGCCACCTGGTTCGGGTAGTACGAGGTGCCCTGGGCGGCCGCGGCGTCCCGCGGGGTCCGGAAGTGCGGCTGGGCCTGCGGCCGGGTGTCCAGGCCGAGCACCGCGGTGACCACGCCCGCCAGCGCGGCCGGCACGTACAGCGGCCCCTCGCGGTACCGGTGGGTGACCCGCCCGTGCCCCCCCGGGCCCGGGCTGCTGACCTGCCGCAGCGTCGTGCCGAACGCACTGGACAGGTCGCCCAGCGAGCCGGCCACCTTGACCCGGCGGGTCGCCGGGTGGACTTCGGTAACCTCCAGGCCCCGGCTGGTGAGCTCCCGGCTGACCAGGTCCACGTCGGCCGGGTCGGCGCCGTACCCCCCGGCCAGCTCGGCGTGGCTCAGCACGGTGGGTCCCTCGACGATCTCAGCGGGAAGCTCGGCCCGCCGCCTGAGCACCACCGTGATCTCGGCCCGCTCCTGCGTGTTCAGCGGCGCGGTTTCCGTGACGTCCGGCAGCGACGTACGTTCGCTGCCGGCTAGCAGCACCAAAGATCCAGATTCATCCGGCATTGTTTTAGCTCCGCTCAGTAGGTACCAGGGAAGCTCCATCCACCCCCCTGGGCGAATTCTTCCTTCCCGGACGGTGCAACCACCGGCCGTTCGGAAAGAATTATTTTTATCCGAACGGACCGTGGTGACAGCGCCCTGATACCCCAAAAAAGGCAAACCCTAGAAAAATGCATGGACGATATCGATCACCAGGTCGTCGTCGCTCAGGACCACCAGGGCCCGCCACTTGTCGAGCGTGGTACACGGATGCGAAATGCCCAGGCTGACCAGGTCACCTGGCCTAAGATCGGCATCGGCGCCCAGCCGCAGGTAAGCGTGCTGGTCGTTGAGCTCGGTAATGGCCCAGCCGGCCGTGCTGGTATCGCGGCCGAGCACCCGCAGCGGCACCGGGAGGCCCTTGTCGAAGCCGACGTCGCGCCGGCCCGCGCCCAGCAGGGCCAGGCCCGGTTCGGGCCGGGACAGCACCTGGGCCCACAGCTCCAGTGCGGGCCGCAGCGCCGGCGCACCCGCCGCGCCCCGCCCGCCGGGGGAGACCGTGCCGTAGAACCCGTGGTCGTAGGTCAGGTACGCGCCGCTGCGCAGGATGACCTGCACCGCGGCGGCCCCAGGACCGTCCGCGGTCAGCTCACGGGTGACCACGTCGAAGTACGCGCTGCCGCCGGCCGTGACGATGCGCGGGCCGCCGGTGATGCCCAGCGCGTCGCCCAGCGCGTCGGCCAGGCCCCGAAGCCGCCGGCAGAACTGTGTCACCTCGGGGGGGACGACCCCCCCCAGACCACCCCCGCTCACGGGGGGGCTGCTCGCCCCCCCGTTCCCCCCAGGGTGCCTTCGTATCCGGCCACGCCCGCCACCGTCAGCGTGCCGCTGGCCTGCGCCGCCTTGGCCACCGCGAGCGCCTGCTCGTCGGTCCGGCAGCCGGTCCGCCCGCCGGCGTGGCCGATCTCCACCAGGACCGGCAGCGCGCGCCCGGCCGGATGCCGGCGCAGCTGGGTATCGAGGATAGCCACGCCGTCCGGGCTGTCGACGTAGCAGTACGCCTCGAAGCCGGGGTCGGCGGCCAGCTCGCCGGCCAGCCAGGCGATGCCCGTGGCGTCGGTAAGCTCGTTGGCCAGCAGCAGCCGGGGAAAGCCGAACGCCCGGTACGCCTGCAGCTGGCCGATGCTGGCCACCGTGATGCCCCAGGCGCCGTGGGCCAGCTGCCGGGCGGCGAGCTCGGGGGACATGGCCGTCTTGCCGTGCGGGGCCAGCGCCACCCCGGCCCGCGCGCAGTAGTCGGCCATCGCCGTGAGGTTGTTCGCCAGCGCGCTCTCCCGCAGGGTCAGCAGCGGGAAGACCAGGCCCGCCTCGGCCAGCGGCAACCGGCCGGCGGCCACGCTCGCCGCGCTGGCCCGGCCGCGCAGCGACCCGAAACCCTTTTCGGTGGGCTCAATCGGGCGCTCGCGGAGCACGCCCAGCCGCTCCGCAACCAGCGGCGGCAGCGGTAGCGGTAGGGGTTCGGTCACGTCGGCCTCCGATCTCCGGCGCATGCGACCGGAATATGGGCTTTTTCTGGCATGCCAAAAATACCAGCGCCCGGCATTTTCGCCCGGACGCTTTCTCGATATCCGCTATTCCCGGGATTTCCGCGACGATCTAACTAATGTGCCATTCGGGACGTCGGCGTTCCGTTCGCTCGGCCGGTCCTGCGACGCGTCCGGTCTGCGCCGTCGGCTCTGCGCCGCGAAGCACAATCGGTGACCGATTCCGTACCACTTGTTGCGATATACGCCATCGCCGGGTGATGATGACGAGGTAGTCGCGATGGACCGCGGACCAACAGAACCTGGACAGAGGGGTCACAGTGAAAGGTGCTGTGCCGCCGCGAGCCACGTTCCGCGAGGTGTTCGCGGTGCGCGAGTTCCGGGTCCTGTGGTCCTCCGTCGTCCTGTCCACCGCGGGCGACCGGCTCGCCCTGGTCGCCCTCACCCTGCTGGTCTACGACCGCACCGGGTCGCCGCTGCTCGCCGCGGTGACCTACGCGGTCGGCTACCTGCCCTGGGTGATCGGCGGCCTGTTCCTCGCCGAGCTGGCCGACCGGCACCCGCGGCGCTCGGTGATGGTGTTCTGCGATGCGGCCCGCGCCGTTCTCGTCGCCGCCATGGTCGTCCCGGGCGTGCCGATCGGAGTCCTGGTCGCGCTGTTGTTCGCCGCGACGATGTTCGCCCCCCCGTTCGAGTCGGCGAAGGCCTCGATCACGCCCGACATCCTGCAGGGCGAGCGCTACGTCCTCGGCACGGCGGTGCTGCAGACCACCTTGCTGCTCGGCCAGGTGGCCGGCGCGATCGGCGGGGGAGTGGCGGTCGCCTTTCTCGGGGTCCGGCCCGCGCTGGCCATCGACGCCGTCACGTTCGTGATCTCCGGGCTGCTGATCGGCCTGGGCATCCGGGCCCGGCCGGCCGCGACCCGGCCGGAAGCGGGCCAGCCGTCGCCGCTGGCCCGGATGGCCGGCGGGTTCAAGCTGGTCTTCGGTGACCCGGCGCTGCGAACCCTGCTGCTGTTCGGCTGGCTGGTGGTCTTCTACACCATCCCGGAGGGCATCGCCGCCCCGTATGCGGCGAGCCTGGGCGGAGGGCCGATCGCCACCGGTCTGGTGCTGGCCTCCACGGTGCTGAGCACGACGATTGCCGTCCCGCTGTTCACCCGGTTCGTCCGGCCGCGGCAACGGGTCAACCTGATGGGCCCGCTGGCCATCTTGACCTGCGGCTCGCTGGTCCTGATCGGCCTCCGCCCCAACCTTGCCGTCTCACTGGTGGTCTTCTCGTTGTCGGCCGCGTTCGGTGTCTACCAGGTGGCGGCCAACACCTCGTTCGTGGTCAGTGTGCCGAACGAACGACGGGCTCAGGCCTTCGGAATCGCCAGCATGGGGGTGATCGTCGGCCAGGGGGCCGCCTTCGTGGTAGCCGGCGCCGCAGTGCAGGAGCTGGGTAAGGTGGGTAGCCCCGCGGCGGTCATTGCGGTCGGTGGTGCTATCGGTACGGTTGTTGCGTTTGCCCTCACGCTCAGGTGGCGCCACGTGTCACCACCCGGTGGGCGTCATGCGGCCGGGCGGCGTCCCGGGCACGCCGCGGCCTCCGGGTCGGTGCCGCTGCGGGGGCCTGGTTAGCAGCGGCTGCGGGCTACGGTCAAGTCCACGTATCGCGCATTGCAATTTCCCTTTCGGGTCGAGACTGCGGGTGTCATGTGCGGGTGCTCAGGTCCAGGCGATACGCATGGTCCGCGCCCTCCCTCCGGCAGCGTTAGGTCCGCCTGCGAAAGCCCCTCGGGCGCCAGTACGCCGAGTAATCGGGGCTCGTCAATCACCATTTAGCGCCTCTTTATGACCTGATGTCGGAGAATCGGGCGCAATAGTGCATAAGATGGCCCAGATGAGTTAAGGTAGCTATACGGAGCTAGTCCTTTACGGTGAGCTGCCGACTAGACAGGGACCAGCCACGTCCCATCAGGAACGGTGGAGCATGGAAGCCTCGCTCGTCACGCGCCGCGTGCTGGCGCGGGCAGACGTGCGGGGCTGGGCTTGGTGGCAGCTTCCCTGGCTGCTCAAGTGCTACGTGGGCCTGGTGCCGGTTGTGGCGGCCGCGCTCACCTGCCTCGCCGCCGTCGAGACGACCTGGCACGTCGCGGACCTGGGGAAGTTCGCCCTGCTGCTCGGGTGCGGGCTGATCTCGGTCGCGGCGACGCCCCGGGTGGTCTACCGCCAGGGCGGGATGACCAGAGACTTCATCACCGTCTGGGTGCTGCCGATCGCGATCTTGCTGCCGCCCTTCTACGCCATGGTGACGCCGATCCCGCTGTACGTGCTGACGCAGATGTGGGTGTTCCGGGGCGTCGTCTACCGCCGGGTGTTCACGGTCGGCGCGATCGGCCTGGGCTACGGGGCGGCGTCGGTGCTGTTCCGCGCCTTCCCGGCGTCGTTCGCCGGAGGCGCCATCGGCACCGGCATGCACGCCCTGACCTGGGCGGTGGCGGTCGCCATCTGCGAGCAGGTCGGCCGGCGCGGCCATCAGATCCTGATCATGGGCGGGATCAAGCTGTCCAACCCGTCGGCCAAGCTCGCCCCGCAGGAACTGAACCGCGAGGCCCTGGTGGCCGACTTCGCCGAGTTCGACCTGGGCGTCCTGATCACCATCGTGGTCGCGGTCAGCCCGGTGCTGGCCATCTTCGCGGTACCCACCGTGTTGCTGGTGCGGCGCTTCATGATGCACGGGCAGCTGCTCGCCCAGTCCCGGATCGATACCAAGACCGGGCTCCTCAACGCGTCTACCTGGGAGCAGGAGGCGGCGACCGAGATTGCCCGGGCCGTCCGGACGGGCATCCCGCTGGCCCTCGCGCTGGTTGACATCGACCACTTCAAGCTGGTCAACGACACCTATGGCCACCTGGTGGGGGACAAGACGCTGCGGGCGGTCACCGATGCTCTGCAAAGCCAGTTGCGGGCCTACGACGTGGCCGGGCGGTTCGGTGGCGAGGAGTTCGTCATCCTGCTGCCGCACGCCCGCGAGGTGGAAGCGCTCAAGGTCGCCGAGCGCCTCCGGGTCCACATCGCCGACCTGGCCATTCCCGTCGACGAAGCCGACCCGTCCGGGCCCTGCGTCCGGGTCACGATCTCGGTCGGGGTGGCCTCGCTCGACGGCGAGAGCCGTGAGCTGACCGACATGCTGACCGCCGCCGACGCCGCCCTCTATCACGCCAAGGAAACGGGCCGCAACAAGACCCACATGGTGACCGCCAGCGCCCCGGCCTCCTAGGCTCACCGCGCCCCGCCCCGCCGTTTCCCGCCGTGCCCCGCGCCCGCCGTTTCTCCCCTCCCGCGTCACCCAGACGCTATGATCGGACCGCGAACCAGCCAGATTCGCAATCTCCTGCCCGGAAACGGGCAAGAAGCTTGCCAATCCGACTCTCGGCGCGTAGGAAGTGAGAATGCCTGACCCGTTCCCGCAGGACCTCGCGGGCTACCTGGCCGCCTCCACCGGCCTGCCGCCGTCCACCGCGATACGGGTCATCGCGGACGTCACCACGTACTTCAGCGAGACGGTCGAGGAGTTCGTCCGCCGGCGGCACGCCGAACTGCGGCGAGGTCAGCGCAAGAACGACGAGATCTGGCCGCTGATCGCGGCCGAGCTCAGCCAGCGCCGGTTCGCCGCGCCCGGCCTGTCGGAGCGGCAGCTCCGGCGCCTGGTCTACGGGTAGCCCATACCGAACAGGAGAACCTGCGTGTGCGGAATCGTCGGCTACATCGGCCGCAGAGATGCCATCCCGGTCCTGCTTGAGGGCCTGCGCAGCCTGGAGTACCGGGGCTACGACTCGGCCGGCCTGGCCGTTATCTACCGGAACAAGCTGCAGGTCACCAAGACCGCGGGTCGCGTCCAGGACCTCAGGGACCGGGTCAACGACCGGACCAAGGCGACAATCGGCATCGGCCACACCCGGTGGGCCACGCACGGCGAGCCGACCGACATCAACGCGCACCCGCACACCGACGCCGCCGGCCGCATCGCGGTCGTGCACAACGGCATCATCGAGAACGCCGAGCCGCTCCGGGCCGCGCTCGTCAACCGCGGCGTGACGCTGGTCAGCGACACCGACACCGAGGCGCTCGCGCACATGATCGCCGCCGAGGCCACCGGCGAGGTCAGCCTGGAGGACGCGGTCCGCCGGGTGCTGCGCCACGTGGACGGCACCTACGGCCTGGTCGTGCTGGACACCCAGAACCCGAACGAGCTCGTGGTGGCGCGCAACGGCAGCCCCATCGTGCTGGGCATCGGCGCGTCGGAGATGTTCGTGGCCTCCGACGTGGCCGCCCTGGTCCGCTACACCAAGCAGGTGGTCTACCTCGACGACGCCGAGGTGGCCACCGTCCACGCCAGCGACTACCGCGTGGTCTCACTCGACGAGGGCGGCCGCCGCACCGCCGACGGCAAGGTGCCCACCACCGTGGAGGCCGAGGCCGACGACTACGAACTCGGCCCGTACGAGGACTTCATGCGCAAGGAGATCCACGAGCAGCCCGAGGCGCTGCGCCGGGCCCTGCGCGGCCGGCTCGACGACCGGTTCTCCACCGCCCGTCTGGGCGGAATCAACCTGGACGCGCGCCAGCTCCGGTCGATCAGGCAGGTCAAGTTCCTGGGCTGCGGCTCGGCCTACTACGCGGGCCAGATGGGCGCGGTGCTGGTCGAGGAGCTGGCCCGCATCCCGTCCGACGCCGAGCCGGCCTCGGAGTTCAGGTACCGCAACCCGGTGGTGGACCCGGACACGCTGTACGTGGCGGTCAGCCAGTCCGGCGAGACCCTGGACACGCTGATGGCGGTGCAGGAACTGCGCCGCAAGGGCGGTCAGGTCATCGGGGCGGTCAACGTGGTGGGCAGCGCGATCGGGCGCGAGTGCGGCAGCGGGGTGTTCCTGCACGCCGGCCCGGAGATCGCGGTCGCTTCCACCAAGGCGCTGACCAACATGGCGGCCTCGTTCGCCATGCTCGCGCTGCTGCTCGGCCGGGTCCGCGACCTGTCCGCGGCCTCCGGCCAGCGCATGGTGGCCGGCCTGCGCGCGCTGCCGGGGCAGCTGGAGGCGATCCTGGCCGAGGAGGAGCAGGTTGCCGAGATCGCCCGCCGGTTCGCCGCCGCCGAGCACATGTTCTTCATCGGCCGGGTCCGCGGCTGGCCGGTGGCCCGCGAGGGCGCCCAGAAGCTCAAGGAGATCTCCTACGTGCACGCCGAGGCCTACCAGGCGGCCGAGCTCAAGCACGGCCCGCTGGCCCTGATCAACGCGTCGATGCCGAGCGTGGTCGTGGTGCCGGCCGACGATCTGCTGTCCAAGAACATCTCGACCATCGAGCAGATCAAGGCGCGCGGCGGCCCGGTCATCGCGGTCACCAGCGCCGACCTGCCCGCGTCCCTGGCCGATGCGGTCATCCGGGTGCCCCGGGGCGAGCCGGAACTGGAGCCGCTGCTGCTCAACGTGCCGCTGCAGATGCTGGCCTATAACATCGCGGCGAAACTCGGCCGCGACATCGACAAACCCCGCAACCTAGCCAAAAGCGTCACCGTCGAATAGCCCCATTACCAGGAATCCGGTTCTCGTCCCAAATTCCGGACCTATCCGGCTTATTTACCCTTTCCGGCTTTCCTCGCCTTTCCGGCAATTACGGTCTAATGGAGCGACTGCCAGTCGGCCTCGGGACCGGGGCCGCCCGGGAGCGGCTGCTCGCACCAGACCACCTTGCCGGTCGGCGTGCGGCGCGCGCCCCAGCGCTGGGAGAGCTGGCGCACGACCTGCAGGCCGCGGCCGTTCTCGTCCTCGCCGTTGGCCTGGCGCAGCCGCGGCAGCGCCGCCGAGTTGTCCAGCACCTCGCAGACCAGCGCCCGCTCGTTGACCAGGCGCAGCGTGACGTCGCCGCGGGAGTACCGGACCGCGTTAGTCACCAGCTCGGAGACGAGCAGCTCGGTGGTGGGGATCAGGTCCTCCAGCCCCCAGCGCTTCATCGGCTCGGCGATCGCCGCCCGCGCCTCCCGCACCGAGGTCAGCTTGGGCGAGTACGTCCATGAGACGTAGTTCTCCTCGGGCAGCCGGCGCAGCCGCGCGATCAGCAGCGCGATGTCGTCGCGCTGATGGTCGGAGTAGACCCCGTCCAGGGCGGCCTTGCACAGATCCTCGAGCGGGCGGGTCGGCGAGCCGGGGCCGAAGATGCCGCGCAGCCGGGCCAGTCCGTCGCTGATGTCCTGGCCCTTGTTCTCCACCAGGCCGTCGGTGTACAGCACGAACAGGCTGCCGTCCTCGATCTTGAACTGGCGGCTCTCCACCTCGCCGTCGCCGATGCCCAGCGGCGGCGCCGGGGGGACGTCCAGCAGCTCGTTGGTGCCGTCCGGGCTGACCAGCAGCGGCGGCAGGTGGCCGGCCACCGCGACCTCGCAGTCGCCGCTGACCGCGTCGTAGACCGCGTAGGCGCACGTCGCGAAGTGCGGCTCGCGTTCGCCGAGGGTGTGCATGAGCTCGTCGAGCTGCTGCAGCGACTCGGCAGGCGGCAGCTCCAGCATGGCCAGCGTGTGGATCGCGGTGCGCAGCCGGCCCATGGTCACGGCGGCGCGCACCCCGTGCCCGGCCACGTCGCCGACCACGAGCGCGACCCGCCCGCCGGGCAGCGCGATGGACTCGTACCAGTCCCCGCCCACCTCGATCAGCTTGCTGCCGGGCAGGTAGCGGTGCCGGACCTCGACCGAGGACGGCGCGGACAGCCCGGTCGGCAGCATGCTCCGCTGCAGGGTCAGCGCGGTCGCGTGCTCCCGGCTGTAGCGGCGGGCGTTGTCGAAGAACACCGAGGCCCGGGACGCGAAGTCCATGCCGATGTCGATGTCGTAGGCGTCGAACCGGCGGAACCCTTCCTGCCTGGTGCAGGCGAAGAACCCCAGCATCGTGCCCCGGGCGACCAGCGGCAGCATCATCATGGACGCCCCGGACAGCAGCTTGCCCACCGGCCTGCGCCGCCAGGCCTTGGCGATCTTGTTCGCCTGGCTCTCGCTGATCGTCGTCTCGAGCACCGGCTTGGCCGTGTCCATGCAGTTGTAGTACGGCGTGTTCGCCGGGTACCGCAGGATCTCGCCGGTCGGGAACGCCGCCTCCCAGGCCGGGTCCTTCCGCTCGTGCGAGAGCGCGATCCGGCGCAGCGGCAGCGATCCCTCGGGTCCGTGCGCGGGCAGCTCGTCGTTGCCCATCAGGCTCTCCAGCAGCAGCAGATCGGCCGCGTTGCAGAAGTGCGGGACGAGCGCGTCGATCAGCTCGCGCGCCAGGTGGTCGATATCGAGCGTGTCGCCGATCCGGGTGAAGGTGTCGTCCAGCATCTGCTTGCGCATGACCGCGGGATCGACGAACCGCTCGGCCCGCGGCACCGGAATGCGCAGCAGGGCCAGCGCGGCCAGGCTGGTGCCTACCGCGCGCATCGGGTGGACGGTCACCACCGCCTCGGCCGGATGGCCGTCGCGCGTCTCGATGGTCAGCATCGCGCTGCCCTCGCGATCGGACCGGATCGCCTCAAGCAGCCCGCCGACCGCGGCCACGCCGTCCACCGGACGGGCCGCGTGCGAGTTGCCCGCCGCGCCGCGGACGGTCAGGTCGCTCAGCTGAGCGCCGAGCAACTCGTCCGGCTCGCGGGCCAGAACCCGTGGCGCGTTGCGGTCATACTGCACAATGCGGCCGTCGTAATCGATCCCGAGAATGAGGGTGCGAACCGATTCGAAGAGCGCGGGCGGCACGGTCTCGGCGCCGATGCTCCCGGCGAAGGTCCCCTCGGTTTCGCCGATGCCGGCCTCGGGGGAGTCGGTTCCGTTTGTCGCCGCGTGGCCTCTCCGGGCGCCATTACCTGCGCTC
This sequence comes from uncultured Actinomycetes bacterium, assembly GCA_963742795.1. GTDB lineage: Bacteria > Actinomycetota > Actinomycetes > Streptosporangiales > Streptosporangiaceae > Palsa-504. The sequence continues at coordinate 286,815 of CAVUNL010000002.1, read as the reverse complement.
ACGGGGGCTCGCGGAGCCGGGGCGCGCTTCGGAGGGACAGCGCTCCCGGGGGCGCTCGCCCCGAGAGCGCTGCCCTTCGCCGACATGCCCGATGTCATGTGCTGTCTCCTGATGGCATCGCTGGCTGCGCTCATGTCAATTATGGTCCACGGACGACACGTTCAGACAGGAGTTCCGATGACTCACCTTAATCCGTAAAAGTAATGTTTATGCCCGATTGACGTAATTCGCCGCAGAACGCGACTGCAAAGGTGAGAACCTCAAGTGACCTTGAGGTCGCTCTGATGACACAGGTTTCCCTGACCCGGACGACGCGCTCGGCGCGTCGGGCACCGGGCCCCGGCGGCTGTCAGGTCAGTACCGGTCAGGTCAGTACCGGTCAGGTCAGGCGGGCCACGGCCATGGCGGCGGCCAGCAGGACGATGGCCCATGACGAAGCCCGCAGGGCCAGTTCCAGCGGCCTGAGCAGCCCGTCCGCGGTGATCGGCACGATCCGGCCGTCGCCGAAGGTGATGCTGCCCTCGACCCGCACCGCCCGGCGCCGGATGTTCCGGGCCGGTGTGCTCAGCCGCCGCTGGGCCGAGGAGAGGGCGAACGCGCCCCCCGCGGCCAGCACCGGGGCCACCGCCAGCGAGCCGGCCTGCGCCACGTACCCGGTCAGCACCGGGAACGCCCCCCAGGCGGCGGCGAAGCCGAAGTCGGTGTGCATCGCGCCGCCGAACAGCTCGGCGTTGTACGCGATGACCAGCACCGGGCCCGCCACCATGAACGGGATCAGGGTCCAGCCCACCCAGTACACCCCGACCACGCCCAGGGCCAGCGCGCCGGCCAGGCCCACGACGACGACCGCGACCAGGGCCGACGACGGGATCCGGGTTCGCAGCGGCCGGCCGCGCAGCTCGTCGAGGGCGTGCGCGGCCAGCCCGACGGCCAGGAAGAACGCCAGTACGGTCGCGATCACGCGGCTGGCCTGCACCCGCGGCGCGAGCGCGGCGCCGATCACCGCGTAGGACAGGTGCCAGGCCGTGTACGGCGGGTGCAGCAGCGTCCACCAGTCCCGCCAGCCCCCCGGCCGCGCCGCGTAATAGGCCGGCCGTCCATCCTCGGCTTCGCCAGTATCGACCCGGGGGGGCCGCCCCCCCGGACCCCCCGGCTTAGGTGTCGCCACGCGTGCCCCACATGACCAGCCCGCCGCCCAGGCTCATAACGCGGGCACTCACGTCGGTGAACCCCGCCTTCTGCCAGGCCTGCACGGTCCACGACACCGGGTACCGGCGGTAGTGGGCGGAGATGTTCGGGCCGAGGAACCGCCCGACCCGGTACCACTCCTGCCCGCCCAGCGCCAGCCCGCCGGCCGGCAGCAGCAGCCTGGTGTAGGCCCACCAGGCCGGCCCCCACACCGGGCTGGCCGGGGCGCAGAACTCCAGGCTGGCCATGGTGCCGCCGGGCCGCAGGACGCGGGCCAGCTCGGTCAGCGTGGCCTGCGGATCCTGCACGTACCGGAGCAGGTAGGTAAAGGTCAGCGCGTCGAAGTGCCGGTCCGGGAAGGGCAGCTGCTCAGCGCGCCCGACCGTCAGCCCGACCCGGCTGCTCTTCCCGGCCGCCGCCACCCGCCGGCGCCCCTGCCGAAGCATCGCCTCGGTCAGGTCCACGCCCACCACCTTGACCCCGGCGCGCCGCTCGAGCTGCAGCGCGACCCCGGCGGTGCCCGACGCGACGTCCAGGATCACGCCCTGCTTATGTCCGGGCTCATTTCCGGGCTCATTTCCGGCCGCCGGCAGCACCCGGTCGACCATGGCCGAACGCCACCGTCCGTTCTGCCCGAGGGACAAGATCTCGGCCAGCCGGTCGTAGCGGGCGGGCAGCGGATCGAACAGTTCACGTGCGAAGCGATTGGGACCCGAAACGTCATCGGGCATGGGGGTTCTCCCGGTTCTCCTGAGCTTCAGCGTGACATGGTGCCTTCCACCACCGTAACGCGGGCCACAGGGCGCGCGGTTCAGGACGCCGGGGGCAGCGCGGTCCTGATCCGCTCCGCGAACTCCTCGGCCGGGTGGTCGGCATCGTACCGGCGCCGCGGGCCGAGCCAGAACCGCAGGCCGTCGCGCTTGTTCCGGGGGATGACGTGCAGGTGCAGGTGCGGTACCGACTGGCTGATCACGTTGTTGATCAAGATCATCGAGCCGTCGGACGGCAGGCCGTCCTCGACCGCGCGCTCCAGCCGCTGAGCGGTGCCGAAGAATTCCGGCACCTGATCGGCGGGTAGGTCGCTGAGCAGCGCCATGTGCTGCTTCGGCACCAGCAGCGTGTGCCCGTAGAACAGCGGCCTGTGATCAAGGAACGCGATCAGCCGGTCGGTCTCGAGGATGGTCACCGCCTTCTCCTCGCCCCGGATGATCGCGCAGAAGGCACAAGTCCCTGACATCACGCCCGACCCTACCGCCCCCGCCCCGCCCGCGACCCGACCTGGTCGATGACGCACCGACCCAGCAAGAACTTGTGCAACGTGACACCGACCCGGGAAACCGGGCCTCACTCACATGCGGAGCCCGCCGCGCCAGAGTCTCAGCATCTACGCGTTCTGGCTCAAGGTGGTGTTGGTGCCCGAGACCGTGACCATCACGCCCTGCTGGGTCACGCTGACGCTCTGGATCGACACCCCCGCCGGCAGCTTGGGGATCGAGAAGTTGAAGTTGGCCAGGTTCCCCAGGAGGTCCGTCGGGATCCCGCCGGCGTGGGTGACCTTGACGTTGATCGTGTTCGGCCCGGTCTGGGTGACCTGCGCCTGGGCCGTCTCGCTGAGCGGCCCGAGGCTGATCGTCGCGTTGACCGTGTTCCCGCCGCCGGAGCTTAGCGTGATGCCCTGCGGGATGCCGCCCACGTTGGCCAGCGCGGTGAACGTGACCAGCGCCGAGGCGTTGAACTGGTCGACGGTCGCGCTGTTGCTGCTGAACCCTTGGAAGTGCAGACCGTGCAGCGTGGCGTTCAAGCTGGCGATCTCCAGCGCCCCGCCGCCCGCGTTGGGGTTGTTGATGGTTTCGTTGCTGGCCGTGATGTCGACCGTCTTGAAGTCCTTCGCGATCAGCTGGGTCCAGAACGGAAACCCCTGGATGGTCACGTGCGGCTTGCCCGACAGGCCCAGGGACGACTGGACCTGGCTGGCCATCTGGTTCTCGGCGTACGCGTTGGCCACCCGGTCGCTGACCACCAGCAGCACCAGGAGCACGATCACCGTGATCAGGGCGATCAGGGGCCCCTTGCGGCGCCGCCTGCGGGTCACGAAGGTCGGCGGCTCGGCCGGACGCTGCTGCGCCTGCCACCACTCGGGCAGGGGACGGGTGGGATCGGCACTCATGGCTGGCCTCCCGGCGTGGTGGCTACGGTCGCCACATCCTCACGATGCGTATCCACGAGGATCACTTTCCCAACCCCTGCCGTGTCGTTGAGCGATGGTGGATGACGGCGAGTAACGCGTCGCGAAGGGCCGGCGCGCGGCGGATCGATGGTTCCGGACGTTCCAGTATCAAGGGTGTCCGTGACCCAATATGCCAAACGCCGTCCTGGTCCGAAAGGTTCAGCCGATTCCCGTTTACGGTCGGCGGCTCTACACTCTGAGACATGCCACCCGAGCACTCCGATTGGCCCGGCCAGCAGCAGCCTCAGGCCGGGTCACCGGGTCCAGTTCCCGCTGGGTTTGCCCAGGCTGGACTGGCCGAGCCGCCAGCGTCCGCCGGACCCGCCGGACCCGCCGGCGAGCCTGCCGCGCCCGCCCTGGTCGTCAGGACCCGGAGCTCGGAGCGCACGCTATACGGCGGCAGCAGCTATCGCATCGGCCGCGACCCCAAGTCCGACATCGTGATGGCCGACTCGCGCGTCTCGTGGCGGCACGGCGTGCTGCGCGTTGAGGGCGACGGGTGGCTGCTGGAGGACGTCGGCAGCACCAACGGGACGTTCGTCGGGCTGCAGCGGATCGAGCGGATCCCGATCGCCGCCGACTGCGTGGTGCGGCTGGGCAACCCCGACGACGGGCCGATCCTGCGCTGCATGCCCCAGGCCGCCGCCCCGCCCGTCGACGAGCAGCCCCCGTCGAGCGAGCAGCCCCCGTCGAGCGAGCAGCCCCCGTCGAGCGAGCAGCCCCCGTCGAGCGAGCAGCCCCCGTCGAGCCAGTGGCCCCCGTCGAGCGGATCCGGCCCGAGCTGTCCCGCGAGATCTTGATCCCGCAAGCGCCGCCGCGCCAGCCCGCCGAACCCCAGTGGCCCCACGCCCCCGGCCACCCCGGGCAGCGTGACGGCGCCGCCGCCGCCCGCGACCTGCTGCCCAGCGTCGACCGCCGTCCGACCTCGCGCATGCCGCTGCCGGCCAAAGCCCTGCGCATCGGGCGCATCCCCGACAACGACCTGGTCCTCTCCGACCTCGACGTCTCGCGGCACCACGCCGAACTCCGCAAGTCACCCAGCGGAACCTATGAGATCGTCGACCTCGGCAGTCACAACGGCACCTTCGTCAACGGCCGCCGGGTGTCCTCCGCGGTGATCGGCGAGGACGACATCGTCAGCATCGGGCGCTCGACGTTCCGGCTGGCGGGCGGCGAGCTGCGGCAGTTCGTCGACGACGGCGAGGTCACCTTCACCGCCCAGGACCTGGTCGTGAAGGTCGGCGGCGGCAAGATCCTGCTGAACCACGTCACGTTCCCGATCCCGGAGAAGAGCCTGGTCGGCGTCATCGGCCCCAGCGGCGCGGGCAAGTCGACCCTGCTCGGCGCGCTGACCGGCATGCGCCCCGCGGACACCGGCACCGTGTTGTACGACAACCGTGACCTGTACCGCAACTACGCCGAGCTCCGGTACCGCATCGGCCTGGTCCCGCAGGAGAGCGTCCTGCACACCCAGCTGACCGCGCGCCGCGCGCTGCAGTACTCCGCCGAGCTGCGCTTCCCGGCCGACACCGGGGCGAACGAACGCGACGCCCGGGTCGACGAGGTGATGGGTGAGCTCGGCCTGACCAAGCACGCCAACACCCGCGCCGACCGGCTGTCCGGCGGCCAGCTCAAGCGGGTCAACGTCGCGCAGGAGCTGCTGACCAAGCCGTCCCTGCTGTTCCTGGACGAGCCGACCTCGGGCCTGGACCCGGGCCTGGACAAGTCGGTCATGGAGCAGATGCGGGACCTCGCCCACGACGGCCGCACGGTCATCGTGGTCACGCACAGCGTCGCGAACCTGGATACCTGCGACCGGCTGCTGGTCCTGGTCCCGGGCGGGAAGATCGCCTACTACGGGCCGCCCGACGAGGGCCTCGCCTACTTCGGCCTGGCCGGCTGGGCCGAGGTGTTCCAGGCCTTCGAGCGCTACCCGGACCGCGACTGGGCCGCCGAGTACGCCGCGTCGCAGGCCCACGCGCAGTACGTGCTGGGCCAGCGCGCGAAGCCGGTGGCCGAGCAGGGCGGCGACGACATGCCCGAAGCGGTGGTCGCGCGGCGCGGCGCGGCGCGGCAGATGGGCACGCTGACCCGCCGGTACATCCGGGTGATCGCCGCCGACCGCGGCTACCTGCTGACCTTGGCCCTGATGCCCATCATCCTGGGCGTGCTGATCCGCCTCGTCGGCTCGAGTCAGGGTCTGGCCGGCCCGCCCGGCACCAACCAGAACGCCAGCGAGACCCTGCTCCTGCTCGTCGTCTGCGCCTGCCTGGCCGGCACTGCGAGCTCGGTCCGTGAGCTGGTCAAGGAACGCACGATCTACATCCGGGAACGCGCGGCCGGCCTATCGTCGGGCGCCTATCTGTCGTCCAAACTGCTGGTCCTCGGCGTCATCGCCGTGGCGCAGTCGGTCGTCCTGGTGCTGCTCGGGCTCGCCGGCCTGCCGATGCCGCCGCAGGGCGCGCTCCTCAAGGGCTCCCCGCTGGTCGAGATCCTGCTCGGCATCGCCGTGCTCGCGCTGGCCTCGATGTGCCTCGGCCTGCTGGTGTCCGCCCTGGTCAGCACCTCCGAGAAGGCGATGCCGTTCCTGGTCCTGCTGACCATGATCCAGGTCATCCTGTCCGGCGGCGTGATCTCGCTGGTCCACAAGGCCGGGCTGTCCCAGCTGGCCATGATCGCGCCGTCCCGGTGGGGGTTCGGGGCGGTGGCGTCCACCGCCAACCTCAACGTCATCTCACCCACCGCTGGAGGCAACTTCACCGACCCGCTGTGGGACCACACCGCCGGGACCTGGCTGCGCGACATGGGCGCCCAGGCCGCGCTCGCGATTATCTTTGTGCTGCTCGCCTGGGTCCGGATGCGCCGCCTCGGGCCGCGCCGCCGCAAAGGCTAACCGGGTCTGACCGGGCGCTCGTCCGCCCTCTGACGTGCCCCGCACTGCTGACCATGCCGGAACGGCCCCTGGCATCCACCGTTAGGCTGGCGGGGTGAGCGAGGCGACCCTTGCGGCGCGGGACCTGCTGCGCCGGTTCCCGCTGATCGACGGGCACAACGACCTGCCCTGGGCGCTGCGTGAACGGGCCGCACCGGTGGACCTGGCCGAACCGGTCGCGGGCACCCATACCGACCTGCCCCGGCTCGCCGCGGGCGGGGTGGGCGCCCAGTTCTGGTCGGTCTTCGTGCCGGCCTCGATCCCCGGGGACACCGCCGTCACCACCGTGCTCGAGCAGATCGACCTGGCCCGCCGGATGATCGCGGCCTACCCTCAGGCCCTGGAGCTCGCGCTGACCGCCGCCGACGTCGAGCGCATCTTCGCCGCCGGCCGGCTGGCCTCGCTGCTCGGCGCCGAAGGCGGCCACTGCATCGCCTCCTCGCTCGGCGTGCTGCGCATGCTGTACGAGCTTGGCGTGCGGTACATGACCCTGACCCACAACGTGAACGTCGGCTGGGCCGACTCGGCCACGGATATCCCGGCGGCCGGCGGTCTGACCGACTTCGGCCGGGACGTGGTCCGCGAGATGCAGCGCCTGGGCATGCTGGTCGACCTGTCGCACGTCTCGGTTTCCACGATGAACGACGCCCTGGACATAGCCCAGGCGCCGGTGATCTTCTCGCACTCGTCGGCCCGAGCGGTCTGCGACACCCCGCGCAACGTGCCCGACGAGGTGCTGGCCCGGCTGCCCGGCAACGGCGGCGTGTGCATGGTGACGTTCGTGCCCGGCTTCGTGTCGCAGGAATGCGCGGACTGGCTGGCCGGGCTCAAGGCCGAGGCCGCCCGCCGCGGCCTGGACCCGAAGGACTTCGCCCAGCTGTACAGCATCGAGGCCGAGTGGGAGGCCGCCCATCCGCGGCCCCGGGCCACCCTGTCCCAGGTCGCCGACCACGTCGACCACGTCCGAGCGGTGGCCGGCGTCGAGCACGTGGGCCTGGGCGGCGACTTCGACGGCACCCCGGACGTCACCGTCGGCCTGGAGGACGTGTCGACCTACCCGGCGCTCTTCGCCGAGCTCCTAGCCCGCGGCTGGACCGAACCCGACTGCGCCGCCCTGGCCGGCGGCAACCTCCTGCGCGCCCTCCGCGCCGCCGAGTCCGCCGCGTCAGGGTCCTAGCATGGCCCTGACCGCCCAGATCCGCATGGCCGGGGCCGTGCGCCTGGTGACCTGGCCCGCGCTGGAGGCGTCCGGTGCGGACGCGGCGGTCACCGCCCGCGACGGCGGCGTGTCATCCGGGCCGTACGCCACGCTCAACCTGAGCCTGTCCGTCGGCGACGACCCGGCCCGGGTCCTGGAGAACCGGCGCCGCCTGGCCGCCGCCCTCGGCGCGAACCCCGGTGACTTCGTCTTCGCCCGCCAGGTACACGGGGCCGGGGTTCGCATCGTCGGCCCGGCGGACCGGGGGAGCGGCGCATTCACCCTGGACGACGCCGTGCCGGACACCGACGCGCTGGTCACCACGTCCCCCGACGTGGTACTGGCTATCTTGACCGCGGACTGCGTGCCGATCGTGCTGCACGACCCGGTGGCCGGCGTGCTGGCCTGCGTGCACGCCGGCTGGCGCGGCACCGTCGCCCTAGTACCCGCCGCCGCCGTGGCCGCGATGCAGTCCCTCGGCTCCCGCCCGTCAGACATCCTGGCCGGCGTCGGCCCCGCCGTCGCCCCCGCCCGCTACCAGGTCGGCCCCGACGTCCACCAGGCCGTCACCCGAGGCCTTCGGCCCCGCCGCGGCGACCTTCCTCCGCCCCGACCCCGCCGCCCCCGGCCGCTGGCTCCTCGACCTGTGGTCCGCCACCCGCCACGTCCTCCGCCAGGCCGGCCTCCCCGACCCCCAGATCCACACCACCTCCCTCCCCACCGGCGCCCCTGGGCCAGGGCTACTTCTTCAGTGACCGGATCGCGCGCCCGTGCGGCCGCCTAGCCCTCGTCGCCCGCCTCCGCGCCCCGGGCGCCAACCGAGGCGGTCGCTGACGAACGCGACCACCGGTAGCGAGCGGACCGTACCCGGCCCGGGCGGTCCCGCCGTGGGCTCGTCTGCTCCAGATCTACCAGCGGTATGTGTGCCCCGGGCCCCCGGTCGCGCCGCAGCGAGCCGCGCCCCGCAGTGTGTTCAAAGGTCGTTCGGCCGGCCTTGCACCGCAACCAGTTCCACGAATGCCTCCGCGCCGCGGAAGTCGCCGGGGTTGGCGGTGTACAGCGGCAGGGCGTTACTGGCCGCCGTCGCGGCGATCATGAGATCAGAGGCGCGAGTGCGCGGCTGGCGTCCGGCGGCGCGGACCGCCGCGCATATCTGCCCGTAGAGCCGGGCCGCGGCGTGATCATAGGGAAGCGGGTCGAATGTGGCTTCGGCATGCTGGAGCACGGCCACGCGCGCCGCCCGTTTGAGCGGATGGTCGGTGGCGTGCGGTCCATAGGACAGCTCTCCTAGCGTGACCGCTGTCATCAGGAAGGTGTCGGGCAGCTCCGCGGGGTCGTAGAGTCTCAAGGCCGCGATGATGCTGGTGTCCAGCACGCCTGCCTCATGCGCTGTCACTGGCCTGTTCCGTGGTAAGGATCCGGCAGGTCTTGGGCTACCGCTGCATCGAGGTCGGCGCGCAGTTCGTCAGCATCGATCACCGGAGCGGTCGCGAAGATGGCCAGCGCTTCTTGTTTGGGAACTGCCCGGCGGCGCATGATCGGGATCATCCTGGCTAGCGGCTCCCCATTGAGGGTGAGCGTGTATGCGCGGCCTTGCCGCAGGCCGCGAGTGACTGATCCGGAGTCGGCCACGAACTGCCGGACGCTGACATCGGTCGGCTGGCCCTCGGCGGAAGTCATGGCACCAGTATAGCAACCTGTACCACGCTGTACCACGGTCGCCCCGCCGCACGATCACAGATCAATCATGGCTTCGATGGTCACCCGACGGCAGAGTGAGTGGTTCCGGACTTGGCGCGCAAGAGCGCGTACGCCGCGGCGCGGTAGAGCCGGCCGATACCCTTAGCCGAGATGCCAGAGCGGGTAGGGCGCCTTGATCATGAGGCGGCGCACTGGACTGGCCGGACGGTTGGGGAATTCGTTCACGATGTCTGTATCCACCAGGTTGCCGCAACCATCGGTTCGCGGAAGCGTGTTCCGGTACCGGAACTGGGCCGTGGACGAGCAGCTCGGTACCCTGACCTGCGGGTATTCGCTGGACGGGCGGGAGTTCACCGAACGCGTCACGCTGGCCCCCGGCCCGCGCTGGCGTACCGACGCGGCCCGGGCTGCCGCGCGCCTGGTGTTCCTGCTGGCGGGCGTGTCCTACTACAAGATCGCGGCGCCGCCGGTCATCGACCTGGGCCCGACCGCGCTGACCGACGCCGAGCTGGCCTTCCTGCGCGAGTTCTACCTTCAGGGCCTCGGCGAGTTCGCCTACCGCAACACCTTGGACCTGACCCCGCTGCGCATCGAGGCACACCGGGCCGACGCCCGGACTCCCGGCCAGCGGGAGCCGACGACACCACACAAGGCCCTTGTCCCGTTCGGCGGCGGGATCGACTCGATCGTGGTCGTGGAGCGGGTCCGGCGGCTGGCCGACGCCGCGCTGTTCGTGGTCAGCAGGCCGGCCGACCGGTTCGCGGCGATCGAGGAGCCGGCCGCGGTCACCGGGCTGCCGGTGGTGCGGGCCGAGCGGGAGATCGACCCGCAGCTGCTGCGCTCGGCCGAGCTGGGCTTCCTCAACGGGCACGTGCCGGTGACCGGGATCCTGTCCGCGATCGCGGTGCTCGCCGCGGTGCTCGAGGACCGGCACGCGGTCGTCATGTCCAACGAGTGGTCGGCGTCCATCCCGACGCTGCAGTACCAGGGCCGCCCGGTGAACCACCAGTACTCCAAGAGCGCCGACTTCGAGGCCGCGTTCCGCGGGGTACTGGCGGGGAGCCCGGATTACTTCTCCTGGCTGCGGGACCGGACCGAACTGTGGGTGGGCCGGGAGTTCGCCGGTCTCGAGGCGTACCACGGGTCGTTCCGGAGCTGCAACAAGGCGTTCTACACCGACCCGGCCCGCCGCCTGGATCACTGGTGCGGCCAGTGCGACAAGTGCTGCTTCATCGACCTGATCCTGGCGCCGTTCATGCCCGCCGAGGCGCTGCGGCGGATCTTCATCCGGACCGGCGAGCCGCTGGACGACCCGGAGCTGGCCTCCAAGTTCCGGGCCCTGCTGGGCGCGGGCGCCAAGCCGTTCGAGTGCGTCGGCGAGGTCAACGAGTGCCGGGCCGCGGTCCTGCTGGCCGCGCGGCGGGACGACCGGGCCGCAAGCCGCCTGCTCCAGGAACTGGCCGCCGAGGTCGCCAGCTGGCCCGACGCGCCGACGGCCGCCGACGCCGCCGCGATGCTGCGGCCGATCGGCGGGAACTTCATCCCGGCCGGGTACCGATGACCGATCCCCGCCCGAAACTCTCCTGGTCCGACCTGCCCGGCGCCCGGGTCGGCGTCTGGGGCCTGGGCCGCGAGGGCCACGCCAACCTGCGCAAGCTGCGGGCCCTCGGGGTCGAGCCCGTCCTCGTCGACGACCATCCGGGCGACCCGGACGTGCTCGCCACCGGCGACGGCGGGCTGGCCGCCCTGGAGCGGTGCGACGTGGTGGTCAAGACGCCGGGTCTGAGCCGGTACCGGCCCGAGGTGGCCCGCCTGAACGGGCTCGGTATCCCGGTGACGGGCGGCCTGGGTCTGTGGCTTGCTGAACAGGACCTGAGCAGGGTCCTGTGCGTGACCGGTACCAAGGGCAAGAGCACCACCGCGTCGGTCACCGGGCACCTGCTCACTGGGCTGGGCTACCGGTGCCTTGTCGGCGGCAATATCGGCGTCGTGCCTTATGACCCCGCCGAGAACACCGACTTCGACTACTGGGTCATCGAGGTATCCAGCTACCAGGCCACCGACCTGCCGTGCACGCCGCCGGTGACCGCGGTCACCTCGCTGCACCCGGATCACCTGGACTGGCACGGGGGAGTGGAGCAGTACTACCGGGACAAGCTGTCCATGTGCACCCAGCCCGGGGCCGGCCTGACCGTGGCCAACGGCGACAGCGACCTGCTCAGACAGCGCGAAAAACAGCTCGGGCCGCGGGTCGAATGGGTATCGCAGGACGATGACCCGGGCGCGGACTGGATGGCACCGCTCGGGCTGCTCGGCCGGCACAACCGGCGCAACGCGCTGATCGCCCGCCGGTGCCTGGCCGCCCTCGGCGTGCCCGGGGCCAGCGACGACAAAACGCTGCGCGCTGCGGCGTCCGGCTACCAGGGGCTGCCCAGCCGGCTCGCGCCGATCGGTACGGTCGCCGGGGTCACCTTCGTCGACGACAGCCTGTCCACCAACGTGCTGCCCACCCTGGCCGCACTCGACGCGTTCCCCGGCCGGAGGATCGCGCTCGTCGTGGGCGGCCACGACCGGGGCATCGACTACGCTCCGCTCGCCGCGGGCGTGCTGGCCCGCGACGCGCCGACCCTGGTCCTGACCCTGCCGGACAGCGGACCCCGGATCCGCGCCGCGATCGAAGAAACCGCGGCAGGCATAGGGGTGGCCGACTGCCCGGGCCTGGAAGAAGCCGTGGCGGCGGGCTTCCGCTGGGCCCGGCCCGACGGGGTGGTGCTGCTGTCCCCGGCCGCGCCGAGCTTCGGGCGGTTCCGCGACTACCGCGACCGCAGCGAGGCCTTCGCCCACGCCGTGCGAGCGATCAGCTAGACCCGGCCCCGGGTCAGGGCCAGATCGTGCTGGTAGTACTCCACGTCAACCGTCCACGACGATGCCAAGGTGGCGGGCCAGGTACGGGGCCAGGGCCACGAGCTGGACGCTGTCGATGGTCGCGCCGCGCAGCGCGTCGAATCCGGCCGTGATGCCCAGCGAAGCACCGCGCAGGTCCACCTCCGTACACGTAACCTTCGTGAAGTCCGCGCCGGTCAGGGTGCACCCGGCGAAGCTGACCCGGAGCAGGGTGCCGCTGCCGAAGTCCACGTCGCGCAGCACGCAGTCCTCGAAGGCCACGTCGGTGAGCACGGCGTTGCGGAAGTTCACCGAGTCGAGCTTGCCGTCGCGGAACGTGACCCGGCGCAGCGCGGCCGAGAAGGCCTGCACCCCGGCCAGCGCGCAGCCGGCCAGGGTCGTGTCCTGCCAGGCGGTTTCGGCCAGGTCGGTGGCCACAAACCGGGTGTCCCGCAGCGCCACGTCGGTGAACCGGCTCTTGCGCAGCCGGCTGCCGGCGAACGACACGCCAGCGAACTCGCAGTCCAGGAAGTGACAGCCGCCCGCGGCGGTCTCGTCGAACGCGGCGTCGGCGAAGCGCACGCCCTCGTAGTCCTCGTCCGGCTCCAGATCGCCTTCGAACGTGGTGAGCTCAGGCATGCGCCCGACTCTAGCGCCGCACCGCGGCTAACTGCGCAGGTAGGTCAGGACCGCCGCGCTCGCCGCCGGCTGACGCGACGGTGGACCTCGACGGTTTCTTCGGCTGGCCTCTGTCCGCGGTTGCGAGCTAGCCCGCGCGCGCCCCGAGAGATTCCCGCCGTGCTGCTCGACCCCGTGGCGTAACGTCGCTCCTGGCGGCGATACGGGTCCATACGGGCAAAATCTGGCCCGGCTCGAGGCCCGCGTGGAACAAGAGGTGCGTACATGGACGTAACCGAGCCCGTCGTCCGGACCGCCAGCGGCCTGGTCCGCGGCCGCCGTAACGCAGCAGGCATCGGCGTCTTCCTGGGCATCCCGTTCGCCGAGCCGCCCACCGGCGACCTGCGGTTCGCCGCGCCGCGCGCGGCACGGGACTGGGACGGCGTGCGGGACGCGGCGGTGTTCGGCCCGCCGCCGCCGCAGTCCGCCTACGCGCTGACGCCGGCGCCCCCGCCGCGCCGGGCACCGATCCGGACGACTGGCTGACCGTCAACGTGTTCACCCCCGACCCGGGCGCGGCCGGGCTTGCCGGTCATGGTGTGGATCTACGGCGGCGCGTACCGCGGGGGCTCGTCCAGCCTGCCCGGCTACGACGGCACGTGCTTCGCGCAAAAGAACGTCGTCCTGGTCACCTTCAACCATCGGGTCGGCGTGGAGGGCTACGCCCAGCTGCCCGGCGTGCCGGCCAACCGCGGGCTGCTGGACCAGGTCGCGGCGCTGCGCTGGGTCCGGGAGAACATCGCCGCGTTCGGCGGCGACCCGGGCCGGGTGACCGTGTTCGGCGAGTCGGCCGGGGCTGGCGCGATCGCGGCTCTGCTGGTCATGCCGGACGCGGCCGGCCTGTTCCGCCGGGCCATCGCGCAGAGCGTGCCCGGTACGTTCTTCTCGCCCGCGCTGGCCTCCGACATCACCGCGGCGATCGCCGCCCGGGCCGGGCTGCCCGCCACCGCGGAGGCGTTCAGGACCGCCGACCCGGCCCGGCTGACCGCCGCCGCCGACGCGGTGCGGCCCGGCGATCACCTCGGGCGCTGGGGACCGGTCGCGTTCACCCCCACGCCGTTCTCGCCCGTGGTCGACGGCGAGGTGCTGCCCGCCGCGCCGTGGCGGGAGGTAGCCGCCGGGGCGGCCCGGCACGTCGACCTGATCACCGGGCACACCCGCGACGAGTACCGGCTGTTCATGCAGGCCTACGGGCTCCGCAGCCGGGTGAGCGCCGAACTGGCCAGCGAAGCCCTGGCCGGGCTCGGCCCCAGCACGCCCGCGGGCGGCGAGGCGTCCTACCGCGCCGCCTACCCGGACGCGGACCCGGAGACGCTGTTCGAGCTGGTCCACACCGACTGGCTGTTCCGGATGCCCACCCTGCACCTGGCCCAGGCGCACGCCGCCTCCGGCGGCCGGACCTTCCTGTACGAGTTCCGCTACCCGGCCTCCGGCCAGCGGCCTGGGCGCCTGCCACGCGATCGACGTGCCGCTGGTGTTCGGCAACTACCAGTCTGTGGGCCAGATGCTGTTCGGTCCCGAGCCGCCCGCGGCCGCCGTGGCCCTCGGCGACCTGATGCGCGAGCAGTGGGCGGCGTTCGCCGCCGACGGCGACCCCGGCTGGCCGCTCTACTCGCCGGGCAGCCGGATGACCCGTATCTTCGACGACCCGCCGGACGTGGCCAGCTACCCGGAGAAGGCGTCGCTGCACCTGTGGGACCAGCACCGCTTCGGTGTCCTCGACCTGGAGGCCGAGACCGCACGGTAGGGTTTGCTAGTGCCGATCTACGCCCTGGGCGACGTCGAGCCTGACATCGATGAGGCCGCGTACGTCCATCCCGATGCCGTGGTCATCGGCCGGGTGCGGATCGGCCCGGAGGCTTCGGTGTGGCCCGGCGCGGTGCTGCGCGGCGACCACGGCCGGATCGAGATCGGCGCGCGGACGTCGGTGCAGGACGGGACCGTCGTGCACTGCACGCACGACTGGCCGACGCTGATCGGGGCCGACTGCGTGGTCGGGCACAACGCGCACCTGGAAGGCTGCGTGGTCGCCGACCGGTGCCTGATCGGATCCGGGTCGATCACCTTGAACCGGGCCCGCGTCGGGACCGGCGCGATCGTGGCCGCCGCCGCGCTGATCCCCGAGGGCTTCGAGGTACCGCCACGCGCCCTGGCGGCCGGCGTCCCGGCCGCGATCAAGAGGACCGACGTGCCCGGTGACTGGGTGGAGGGCGCGGTCAAGACGTACATCGCATCCGCCCGCCGGTACCGGGCCGGGCTGCGGCGCCTGGAACCCCCAAGCCCGTGATCCCGGCGAGGCCGCGATGATCGACGGCCTGGCCGTGATCGACGCCCACATGCACGTGCCCAGGCTGAGCACCGTGTCGTCCGCGTGGCTGGAGTGGGCGGTCACGTTCAGCCAGGACTCCGGGTGGCGCGAGGTGTTCGACGCCGACGGCGATCCGGATCCGGCCCGGCTGGACGCGCTGCTCGACGCCGAGGGCGTGGACGCCGCGCTGCTGTTCGCCGAGTACAGCCCGGGCGCGACCGGCATCCAGCCGGTCGAGGACCTGCTGCCGCTCATCGCACACAACCCCGGGCGGTACCGCCTGGTGGCCAACGTGAACCCGCTCCTGCACCACCCGCCCGCCGCCGAGGCCGAACGCCAGCTGGACCTCGGCGCCGTCGCGGTCAAGGTGCACCCCGTGCACGGCGCCTTCCGGGTCGACCGCGACGACATGTACCCGGTCTACGACCTGTGCGCCGAGCGCGGCGTGCCGGTCATCGTGCACACCGGGCCGAGCATCTTCCCCGGCTCCCGGGCCGAGGCGGGGGATCCGAAGCTGATGGACACGATCGCCGCCGCCTACCCCGGTATCCCGTTCGTGCTGGCCCACGGCGGCCGCGGCCACTGGTACGCCGACGCCGCCCGGATGGCCCTGGCCCGGGACAACGTCTGGATCGACCTGGCCGGCCTGCCGCCCAAGCGGCTGCCCGACTACTACGCCGGCTTCGACCTGCCCGCCTTGGCCGCCAAGTGGATCTTCGGCACCGACTGGCCCGGCGTCCCCGGCGTGGCCCGCAACGTCCGCGCCGTCGCCGCGCTCGGCCTCCCCGACGACACCCTCGCCGCCGTCCTGTCCGCCAACGCCCGCCGCGTCTACCCCGGCCTCACCGTCCCCTAAATCAAGCTAAGCGGCGCTCCGTCCACGACACGCCGGAAGCGGGCTGACCCCTCACTCCGGCGGTCCCGTTATGATGTTCACCCGCCCGGGGTGGTGGCAGTAGAAGGGACGAGGGCTAGCGTACGATCAAAGCACCCAGGGTCATGCGGTCGGGCCGAAACCAGCCGCCAGTAGTGCACGTTGTAATTGATAACCGCACACGTTGCCCCTCGTGAAGACAAGACGGAGCACTGTGGACCTGGATGTGGACTACGCGACCGCCCTCCTTGCTGCCGTGCTGCTCGGCGTCGGGTTCGTCCTGCAGCAGTACTCCGCTGAGCAGGAGCCCGAGTCGCGGTTCCTCCGCCTGCGCATCCTGACCGACCTGCTGCGCCAGCCCCGCTGGCTGCTCGGCATCGCCTGCATGATCGTGGGCTATGTGCTGGTGGCCTGGTCCATCGACCATCTCGAGCTGACCCTGGTGGAGCCGTTGCTGACCACCTACCTGATCTGGGCCCTGGTGCTGGCCGTCCCGATCTCCCGGCAGCCGGTCAAGGTCTCCGAGGTGACCGGCGCCCTCATCCTCATCGGCGGCGTCACCTTGATCTCGCTGTCCCGGTCGACGACGCCCGTCGGCCTGTCGTTCGGCTCGCTCTCGCATTGGTACGCGGCCGCCATCATCGCGGGCATCGCGTTCGCCGCGGTGGCGATCGGGCACCGCCGCCAGGGACAGGTCCGGGCCACCCTGACCGGCACCGCGGCCGGCCTGGTGTTCGGCATCCAGGACGCGCTGACCAGGCAGACGCTGGAGGGCCTGCAGGGCAACTCGTGGACCGTGCTGTTCAGCACGTGGTCGGCCTACGCCCTGGTCGGCGCGGGCATCCTCGGCATCTGGCTGATGCAGAACGCGTTCAGCGCCGCCCCGCTGCACGCCTCGCTGCCCGCCATCGCGGCCGGCGAGCCGCTGGCCGGGATCGCGCTCGGGATCGTCGTGTTCGGCGACCGGGTGCAGGTCACGCCGGGCATGCTGGCCATCGAGGCGGGCGGGATCGCCGCGCTGATCGTGGGGGTGATCGCGGTGGCGCGCGCGTCGGCGTTCAACGGCCTGCGCAAGATCACCGACGTGATCCCCCGGACCCCGGACATCCATCCGCCCCGCATCAGGATGCCCCGGAACCCGACGCCCCGCCCCGGCTCAGCCGACGCCGCCCCGGTGAACGGGATGTCCCGCGACACCCCGGCGGCGCGGAAGTTCTCCCGGCCCGCGCACCGGCGTCAGGTTCACGACTCCCCATCCGGCGGCGACGGCCGCTGATCCGCCCCGCCAACGCCCGCCCCGCCAACGCCCGCCCCTCGAACGGCCCAGCCCCGAACCGTCGGCTCGCGGACGCCCGCACCCACGGCCGGCCGCCCAGCCCCGCGGCACCGACCGGGACGCGCCACGGCTCAGCGCCCGGTCCAGCGCCGCGCCGAAGGTGCCGTCGGCCGCGATCAGCCGCCGGACGGTGACGATCATCATGGGAAGGGCCCAGAAGTCGCCGCACACCCATAGGATCGCCGCGCCAATCTGCTGGTCGGCATACGGGGGCAGCGTGACGCCTGGGACATGGTCGTAGACCGTGTACACCGAGTGCGTCACGAAGATGCTCAGTGCCATCGCGAGGCCGATCATGATCACGTTGGTGGCCAGCAGCGCGGCCGCCTGGGATACCAGCGGCATCCGCCGTCGGAACGGCGGTGACGGGATGAACTGCAGCCAGAACAGCACGCCGGCCGCGAAGAAGCTGCCGTGCATCAGCCAGATGTGCACGGCCTGGTTGTTCTCGGCCAGGTCGAACGGCCCGGACAGGTGCCACAAGATCATCACCGCGTTGAACAGCACCACCGCCACCCAGGGCCGCACGAAGAACCCGAAGACCGCACGCAGCGGCCGGGACCAGCCGCCCGCCAGCACGCCCCGGGTCACGCTGCGCCCGGACCGGCCGGGCAGCGCGGCCAGCAGCGGCTGCCACGGCGCGCCCGCCACGATCAGCGACGGCGCGGCGAACATCAGCAGCAGGTGCTGAATCATATGCACCAGGAAGTAGTCGTCGGCCCAGTAGTCGATCGGCGACTCGACCGCGATCAGCAGTACCGCCAGGCCGGCGTAGAACCACAGCGAGCGCAGCCGCCGTTCCCTGGTCCGCTCGGGCCGGGACCGCCGGGCCAGCCGCCACAGCCCGACCTCGTGCCACGCCGCCACCACCACGGCCAGGATGAGGAAGGGATCGAACGACCAGTGCCCAGTGATGTAGCTCATAGCTCTGTTCTCCCGCCGGCCTAGCCCGAGGACCCGTACGTGATCGGCACGTTGATCACCTGGACCTGGGCCCAGGCGCCGGCCGCGAGCCGCCACACGGTCAGCCGGGAACCCGCCACCGCCAGCGCATCATAAGCAGCGGACCCGGACCCCGGCGCGAGTACCTGGGCGCCCGCCGGCACGGGCGGCAGCGCCTGCCAGGATCCGCCCGGCCCGCCGATCGCCTCCGCCCGGCCCCCGCCGGACAGGACCCACACGCTGCCGCCCGGCCCGAACCCCGACGCGCTCACGCCCTGCTCATTTCCGGGCTCATCTCCGGCCGTCGCGACCGGCGCCGAGACCGTCCAGCGCCCGCCGTCCGACCAGGCCGCCAGCAGGCTGGTCCCGGCGACCAGCAGCGCCGCGTTGCCGCCAGCAGTTTGAGCCAGCGCCAGCACCTGCACCTGATCCCCGCCGAACCCCGCGGGCAGCACCGGCCCGGCCGCCTGCCACGCACCGCCGCGATCAGCGAAAACCCCGGCCACACCCCGCCGTACGCAGCTTCCCGCCGCCATCGGGACATTATTTGGGCCGAACGAAACGGCGTTCACCGCCACCAGCCCGCACCCGCGTCCGGGGGCCGACGCCGCGAGGGCGGACAGCGTGGTCAGCCGCGACCACTGCCCGGCGGTCGCCGCCGCGGCGGTCGCCGCCGCATCGATGCCGCCGTCGTGCAGCAGGGCCAGGGTCTGTCCCGACGGGGCGACGGCCATCGCGTCCGGGACGTCGGCCAGGTCGGCGTCGAGCAGCCCCGGTGTCCAGGTTTTGCCCGTGGGGTTGCTGGTCGCCAGCGGCGAGAAGGCCAGCCCCTGGCTGGGCCGGAACCCGACCACCAGCGAGGCGCCCTGCTTATCTCCGGCCGCGGCGACCAGACCGCCGTTGTCGGCCACGCCCTGCGGGGTGACCAGCGACCAGCGGGTCGCGCCCGCGGGCCGGACGAACAGCTGCCAGAAGTTGTTCTCGTCGGCGGCCGACCCGCCCATGACCGTGACCGCCCAGGTGCCCTGCGGGGTGACCAGCGAGGTCGACAGCGGCGCGGTCTGCACCCGCAGGGCGGGAGGGGTCACCGGCGCGGCCTGGGACCCGCAGCCCGCGGCTACTCCCGTACACAGCAGCGCGAGAACCCCGCGAGCCAGCCTGATCGTCACGAGCCGCCCTCCACTAGTCACGGAGCGCCTGGCGCGCGTACTGGCTGAGCAGCACGGAGAACGAGGACTGGGTACTGGCCGTGCCGGGCCCGGGGTCGGCGCCCACCTCGTCGCGGATGTGCCCGGTCCGGTCGATGACCACGGCCAGGTCGTTGTGCGCGGACATCGCGCCCGCGGGCAGGTTCTCCACGGTGATGCCGTACTGCCGCCAGACCTGGCTGAGCTGGCTCAGCGACCCGGTCAGGTACCGCCAGTTCGGCACGGTGTTCAGCCCTTCCTCCCGGTCGAAGGCCTGGGTGAACGCGGTCGAGCGGTAGGTCGGGTTGGCCACCACGGCGACCAGCTCCACGTCCTTGTCCGCCGAGCCGAGCAGCACCCCGGCCTGTTTCATCTCGGCCCCGATGATCGGGCAGTCGCTGGTGCACACCGGGTCCAGGAAGGTCATCAGCACGACCTTGCCGCGCAGGCTGGCCAGCGAGACCGGCTGGCCGCTCTGGTCGGTCAGCTGGAAGCCGGGGGCCGGGAGGTTCATCGTGGCGCTGTCGCCCGCGATGGCCAGGGCCAGGATCGGATCCGCGGTCCGGTTCGCCGCCGCCGCGGCCATCGGGGCGGCGCCGAGCACGATGATGGCCAGCGCTGCCACCGCCCCGACCGACCGCACGCTGGCCCCCGCGACCGACCCGCCCAGCGTCCGCGGCCTCAGCGTCCGCAGTGTTGATATCCCCAAGCGGTTACGCCAGGGGTGGCCCTCGGAAGCCGCGGCGAGCGCCTCGTCCGGCGCCGGGGTCAGCGCGAGGTAGCCGGCGAGGAACAGCAGGATCCACGGGATCATGCTGTTCGGGTCGGTGCCGAGCCCGCCCAGGAAGCCGAAGTCCTGGACCAGCGCCCAGTCCGCCAGGCAGAACACCAGGCCGGACCACACTGCGTACCGGACCAGCCGGGGGCGCCCGGTCAGGAACACCGCGCCTATCGCCGCGAGCGCGACCACCACCACCAGGTTCACCGCGAAGCCGTTGCTCGCCGCGAACGAGCCGAACCTGGCCACCAGGGCGGACAGCGCGTGCGGCTGCGGGGTCGAGGACATCGACTGGACCATGCCGGCCAGGGTGCCGGGCTGCCCGTGGCCGGTGCCCCGCCAGAATCCGCGGCCCGGCCAGGCCTGCAGCACGGCCATGCCGATAAAGAACAGCCCCATCCCGCCCAGCAGCAGCCGTCCCGGACGTGCGGTACGCCACGTGTCCTCCGGCAGCGCGATGAGCGCCCCGGCCACCACGTAGAGCAGCACCGCGCCGGGCGCCCCGGTCAGCCAGCTCAGCCCCGGCGCGAAGATCCCGCCGAACGACTCCCCGAACACCCACACCACCAGCCCCCAGGCCACGGCGGCCAGCCCGGCCAGCCTGGACCACGGCCCGTGCGCCGCGACGAGCAGCCAGACGCCGATCCCGACCTGGATCCACACCGAAGCCGCACCGGCCTGGATGGGGTGGAAGGACCATGCGGTCCCGCCCCAGTCGACCAGGTGCTGTACCCAGGCCGGGGAGGCCGAAGCGGTGGGCGCGATGACCTGGGTGGCCAGCCCGCCCGCCATCTTGGGCTGGGCCTGCAGGATCCCGTCCAGGATCCACAGCAGCCCGAACCCGACGCGCAGCAGCCGGCGGCCCCGGGCCTCCCGGGCTACGGCGCGCTCAGCCCCGGCCTCCGCCGGGGCGCCGGGCGCCGGTCGCCGCCAGGCCCGGGCCGTGGCCCAGGCCAGCCCGAGGAAGGCGATGATGAGCAGCGCGATCGCGCCCTGGTGCAGCAGCGCCGACCTGAACGCGGCGACCAGCGTCGGGTCGGCCGGACTCAGGCCGGAGTTCATACCGGGCACGGAGTTCAGCGTAATGCGCGAGGCCGCGCCCAGACCCAGACCGGCACCAACATGAAGAAGATGTAATGACCTGGGACTTCACCCCAGGCTCTGCACTCCAAGCTGGGGCGCTTAGCTGCGCTGGCGTGCGGGCAGCCCCCAGGCCGCCGTGGCGAATGCGGTCAGCACGAACAGCAGGAACGTGATCGCGTGCACGCTGGTGCAGTACAGGCAGATGGCCCCGATGATGAACAGCTCGGCGTAGATCAGGTAGAGCACGAAGCCCACCCCGACCACCAGCGACGCGATCCGGATCAGGGCCACCTCCCGGCGGGCCCACCGCCAGGCCCACGGGCTCATCAGCGCCACCGCGGCCACGAAGAAGGCCAGGCCGAGCACGGCCACCGGGATCCCGAACACGTACGACTGCGGGCTGGTCGTCACCTTGGTGCAGTTGATCGCGCCGCTTTCCGAGCACCCGGCGAGCGGCTTGTCGGTGAAGTGCGCGATGGTCAGGTAGATCGACACCCCCAGCCCCGCCAGGGACAGGATCCAGGTGACGAGCTGGAACCACAGCGGGACCGTCGTGGTGGCCGGCGCCTCCAGGTCGGCGGCGGCCTCCCGGGCCGGCGACCGCGAACCGCGACGGTCCACGCCGCCGCCGCGCGTGGCCGCCGCACGCGACGGGCTGTCCGCCTGGACCAGCGTGCTGCCCTTGACCAGGGTGCCGGACTTGTCCGCGGTGCCGTTGCGACCCGCGGCCGCGCCGCCGTTCCGGGCCGCCCCGCCATTCCCGGCTGCACTGCCGTTCCGCGTGCTGGCCGTGCTGGCCTGGCTCCGCTGGGCCTGGGCCTGCCGGGCCCGGGCCTGCCGGGCGCGGCTCGACTTTGACGCTGTCATCCGGGCTTCGCCTCCGGTCTGGGCACGGCTGGTGGCGCGATTGTACCGCGCGGGTCCTATGCCGGCCTTAGATCTGGCTCTCCAGGGACTGAACGGTCGTGGTGCACGCGCTGGCGGGCTGGTTACCCGTCATCTTGCAGATCGCGGCCGTGATGTAGTTCGCCGTCCCGTCGACGGCCTGGGCCACCGGGCTGCTCGGGTTGCTCAGGTCGGTCGCGATCGTGGCCCAGCTGAGCCCGGCGAGCAATTGCGGGTTGTAGCTGGCCCCCGAGATCAGGTACTTGTTGCCGAAGTCGATGAAGGGTATCGAGCCGCTCGCCCCGGCGTACTTGGTGACCAGCGCCTGCTGCGCCGCGGTGGGGGTCTGGAGGGTGACGTAGGGCGGGGTGTTGCTCGCGTCCGCGACGTTGGTCGTCGTCTCCACCGGGGTGAAGGTCAGGTAGGGGCTCGTATAGCTGGAGTTGTAGAAGGTCCACGTGGGCGTGTTGGGGTAAACATCGGTGCTGGAGGAGTGGACGGTGCTGAGCCCGCTGAACGTGCCGAACCGGCTCAAGGCCACGATCATCGCCCAGCGCTCGGCCGCGCAGTAGGGGCAGTACTCGGCACCGAGGTAGAACATCTCCGGCTTGCCGTTTTCGGTCAGGGTCGTCCCGCTGATCGTGGTGGGCTTGCCGGTGACCGCGCCACCGCCTGCCCCGACCGTGTCCAGCGTGCTGGCGGGCACCGAGGTGACCTTGTTCACCACGGCGGCCAGGGACGAGCCAGTGGGGCCGTTCGACACGCCCTGGGCCGATGCCGCTGGCTTGCCGTTCAGCTTGACGATGACGAAGACCAGCACGATGGCCAGCACGACGACGACGCTGCCCGAGGCGATGAGGATCCGCCGGCGCTGCTCGGACCGGCGCTCCGCCGCCCGCTGCGCGGCGATCTTCTCGCGGCGGGTGGATTCCACCTTTGTTCTGCTTGCCTTGCCCATGCTCGCTACGCCCAACCCTCTGTGCGTCATCCCGGATAACGCGCTCTATCGTAGGCGGTTCGCCGCCCTGGTGGCGCGCCGCCATCCGGACTCAGAGCTAACCGTCAGCCAGCCGCGAGAAACTCCTCAGCGAGCGGCCGCCTGCGGGCCGTGCGCGCGGGCCGCGAGCCGGGCCCGGACCCCGAGGTAGACGAGCACCACCACGGCCAGGTAGCCGGCGTAGATGAGCACTTGCAGCGGCGTCGGGGCGTCGCTGTAGCCGAAGAAGCTGTGCAGCACGTCCCCGAGCGCGCTGTCCTGCGACAGCAGCCGGGCCGAGTGCCACATCGGCGCGTCCAGCACCGGGAGCCAGCCGAGCTGCTGCAGGTTCTCCACCGCATCGGCCAGCAGGCCCGCGGCGAAGACCATCAGCAGCACGCCGATCACGGTGAAGAACCGGGCCAGGTTGAGCTTGTGACCCAGCCGGTAGATGACGAACGCGATGCCCAGCGACCCGGCCAGCCCGATCACCGCTCCGCTCAGCGCCCCCGCCGTGGAGGTGGAGAAGATGATGGCCAGGGTGAAGACCACCGTCTCCAGGCCCTCGCGGCCCACGGCCTGGAAGGCCAGCAGGCCGAGCCCCCACCGGGCCCGGCCGTCCAGCGCCGCGTCGGCCCGGGCCCGCAGCTCCTTGGACAGTGACCGGGCGTGCTTGCGCATCCAGAACGTCATGTAGGTCAGCACGGTCGCGGCCACCAGGTAGGTGACGGTCTCGAAGATCGTCTGCACCCGCGAGCCGTCGTAGCTGCGGATGGTCAGGTAAGCCGCGGTCCCGCCCGCGGTCGCGAGCAGGAGCGCCGCGCCGACGCCGACGAAGACGTCGCGGAAGTGCTCCCGCCGCCCGATCCGGTTGAGATAGGCCAGCAGGATCGCGATGATCATGCTCGCTTCCACACCCTCGCGCAGGAAGATGACGAGCGTAGCGAGCATCCACGGCCTCCAACCGTCGCTGCCTCAACATCCGGACCGGACTTAGCTTAGGCAAACCTTACCCGGTGACCTCGCGGAGCGACAGGCTGGGGCGCAAATGCCCGCAAAGTGACGTAATGGGCAAGATAGCCCGACGATTCAATAACGGCCCCATGCTTGGCCGTCGTCGGCCGGTACGGCTAGAGCGAGAGGGTGCCGACCCTCACGGCAGGTAGTGAGGGGGGGTGCCGTGAGGGTCGGCGACTCCGGGTCACACAGGTGCCCGGAGGCTTCAGGGCACGGTCCTCACCGGCTGACCTCCCCCGCGTTGCTGAGCCGCTCGCACGCCTGTCCGGTACGGGCGCCAATCCCGCCAATCCCGGCCGACGTACAAGGTATGGCGGACCAACTATTAACCCGAAGTCTCTATGCGATCTAGATTTTTTCTACAGGACCGGCCCCGAACGCTGTAACCTTCAACCAAGACGCTTCTGCCCGGGGTGGAGGGCGGCGTCAGGGTCTGGGTGGGCGGGAAAAGGGAAGGTCAACGAAACCGTGGTGCTGCGCGTTGGCGTGCTCGGTCCGGTAACAGCGTGGTACGGCCATGAGGAGCTGCGGGTGGGCCAGCCCCGGCAGCAAGCCGTGCTCGGCATCCTCGCCATGCGCGCCAACCGGGTGATCTCCCGCGGCGAGCTCGTCGACGCGGTCTGGGGGCAGGATCCGCCCGCCAGCGCCGAGGGCGGCATCTACACCTACGTGGCCGGGCTGCGCCGCGTCATCGAGCCGACCAGGTCGGCCCGCGGGCCGGGCCGCGTGCTGGTCTCCTCCGGGGCCGGCTACGTCCTGCACCTGGTGCCGGGCCAGCCCGACGCGGTCGCCTTCGAGCAGCAGGTGGCCCGGGCCCGGCAGCTGCGCAAGAACGGGGATCCGGTCGCCGCGGTCGACGCGCTGGAGGGCGCGCTCGGGCTCTGGCGCGGCGTCGCGTTCGCCGGCGTGCCCGGCCCGTTCGCGGAGACCGAGCGGGTGCGGCTGGCCGAGCTGCGCTCGGGCGCCGCCGAGGAACGGGCCGACGTCCTGCTCTGGCTGGGCCGCCACGAAGAGGTCGTGCCCGACCTGACCGCGCTGGTCGCGGACCATCCGCTGCGCGAGCGGATGCGCGGGCTGCTGATGATCGCGCTGTACCGCGGCGGGCGGCACGCCGAGGCGCTGCGCGTCTTCGCCGACGGCAGGCACGTGCTCGCCGAGGAACTCGGCATCGACCCGGGGACCGAGCTGTCCCGGATTCATCAGCAGGTCCTGACCTGCGACCCCGCGCTGGACCTGGCCGTCGGCGCGACCCGGGACGGGCATCCGGACCAGGCCAGCGGACCGGCCCGCCCGCGTCCGCAGGCCGTCGGGACGGGCCCCCGCGGGTCCGATGAGCCGGTCCTGCCCCTCCCGGCCCAGCTGCCGCTGGACGCTCAGGGGTTCTCCGGCCGCCACGATGAGCTCCGCACGCTGCACGACATGCTGCCGTCGGCCCGGGCCGCCGAGACCGTGCCGGTGGCGGTCATCTCCGGTACGGCCGGAGTCGGCAAGACCGCCCTGGCCATCCGCTTCGGGCACCAGGTGGCCAAGCACTTCCCGGACGGGCAGCTCTACATCAACCTCCGCGGTCGCGACCCGGGACGTCCGCCGATGGAGCCGATCGAGGCGCTGGGACTCCTGCTGATCTCGTTCGGCATGCCGCCGCACCGGCTGACCTCGAGCACCGAGGAACGGGCGGCCCTGTTCCGCAGTCTGGTCGACGGCAAGCGCATCCTGACCGTCCTCGACAACGCGAGCAACGCGGCTCAGGTGCGGCCGCTGCTGCCCGGCTCGCCGGATTGCCTGGTCGTGGTGACCAGCCGCAACCACCTGGCCGGGCTGGTCGCCGCAGAGGGGGCCACGCCCGTCTCGCTCGACGTCCTCAGCGACGACGAAGCCCACGAGATGCTGGCCCGCCGGCTCGGCCGGGAGCGCGTCGCGGCCGAGCCGCAGGCAGCGGACGAGATCATCGCGGCGTGCGCCGGCCTCCCGCTGGCCCTGTCGATCACGGTCGGGCGGGCCACCGCCGGCCGGGCCAAGCGGCCGCTGGTGCAGCTGGCCGCCGAACTGCGCGACGCCCGCAACCGGCTCGACGCGCTGGAGGAAGGCGACGCGGCCACCGACGTGCGGGCCGTGCTGTCCTGGTCCTACGACCAGCTCAGCCCCGCCGCCGCGCGGATGTTCCGGCTGCTCGGCCTGCACCCGGGCCCGGACATCTCGCTGTCGGCCGCGGCCAGCCTGGCCGGTATCTCCCGAGCCGAGGCGGGCACCGCGCTGCGCGAGCTGACCAGGACCCACATGGCCGCCGAACACCTGCCGGGCCGGTTCACCTTCCACGACCTGCTGCGCGTGTACGCGACCGACCAGGCCGAGCGGCTTGACCCGGAGCCGGAGCGGGCCGCCGCCGTGCAGCGGATGCTCGACCACTACCTGCACACCGCGATGGTCGCCTCGCAGCGGTTCAGCCCGTTCCGGTCGCCGCTGCGGCTGGCCGCACCGCAGCCGGGCGTGCTGCCCGCCGAGATGGCTGACAAGGACCAGGCCATGGGCTGGTTCGACGCCGAAGCCCCGGTGCTGCTCACGCTGATCGAGTACGCCAGCGCCAACGGCTTCGACACCCACTCCTGGCAGCTCCCCTGGACCCTCGGCCCGTTCTTCCACCGGCGCGGCCGCTGGCGCTCGTACGCGGCCAGCCAGCGCACCGCGCTGGCCGCCGCGCAGCGGCTGGACGACACCCTGGCCCTCGCGCACGCGCACCACCTGCTGGGTCACGCCCAACTGCAGATGAGCGACTTCGAGTCGGCTGAGCCGAACTTCCGGCGCGCCCTGGACCTGTTCCGCGAACTGCAGGACCGGGCCAACGAGGCGGTGGTGCTCAACGGCCTGGGCGGCATGCTGGAGAAGCAGGAGCGCTATCCGGAGGCGCTGGCCGTCGCGCTGGACGCGCTGCGGATGCTCAAGGCCGCCGGTCACTGGTGGACCCAGGCCACGCTGGAGAACGGGGTCGGCTGGCTCTACGCTCACCTGGGCCAGTACGACGACGCGCTGAGCCACTGCCAGCGGGCGCTGAGCCTGCACCGGGAATCGGGCCACCGCGGCGGCGCGGCCGACACCCTGGACAGCCTGGGCTACGTCTACCTGCACCTCGGCGACCTGGAGCAGGCCCAGGCCCACTACCTGCAGGCCATCGACGCCTACCGGGAGATCGGCGCGCCGTTCGGCGAGGGCAACTCGCTGGCCGGGCTGGGCGACGTGCTCCTCCGGGGCGGCGACCCCGACGCGGCCCGGGCGCTGTACCTGCAGGCCGCCGCGATCCTGGACGCCCTGCCGCACCCGCTCGCCGACGTCGTCCGGAGCAAGCTCGACGGCCTGGACCAGGACCCGGATGCTGATCCTGGCGCTGCGGCTGGCACCACGGCCCGTTCGGTATAAAGGAAGAAAGGGCTACGGGGCCCCACCTACCGGACCTGGGGGAGTGCGCGCGCCTTATGACGACTAGGGCACTGCTGGTCGAGAACATCCACCCCGACGCGTCGGCGCGGCTGGCCAAGGAGGGCTACGAGGTCTCCACGCTGCCGCGTGCGCTCGGCGAGGACGAGCTCATCGACGCGCTGCGCGGCGTGCACCTGCTCGGCATCAGATCCGGTACCCAGGTCACCGCGCGGGTCCTGGACCAGGCCCCGGACCTGGTCGCGATCGGCGCGTTCTGCATCGGCGTCAACCAGATCGACCTGGCCGCGGCGAGCCGGCGCGGGGTCGCGGTGTTCAACGCACCGTTTTCCAACACGCGCAGCGTGGTCGAGCTCGCGCTGGCCGAGATCATCGCCATGGCCCGCCGGCTGCCGGTGAAGAACACCCAGATGCACGCGGGCCAGTGGGACAAGTCGGCCACCGGCAGCCACGAGGTGCGCGGCCGCAAGCTCGGCATCGTCGGCTACGGCAACATCGGCACCCAGCTGTCCGTGCTGGCCGAGAACCTGGGCATGTCGGTGTACTTCTACGACATCGCCGACAAGCTCGCGCTCGGCAACGCGCGGCGCTGCTCGACCCTGACCGAGCTGCTGGAGTCGGTGGAGACCGTCACCTTGCACGTGGACGGGCGCGCCGGCAACCACGGCTTCTTCGGCGAGGCCGAGTTCTCCGCGATGCGCCCGCGGTCCCTGTTCCTCAACCTGTCCCGCGGGTTCGTGGTCGACCACGCCGCGCTGCGGCGCAACATCGAGTCCGGGCACCTCGCCGGGGCGGCCATCGACGTGTTCCCCGACGAGCCGAAGGGCCGGGGCGATGAGTTCGTCTCCGAGCTGCGCGGGCTGCCCAACGTCATCCTCACCCCGCACATCGGCGGCTCTACCGAGGAGGCCCAGCAGGACATCGGGGAGTTCGTGGCCGGGAAGCTGGCCGACTACATGGCCTCCGGCGCCACCTCGCTCAGCGTCAACCTGCCCGAGATCGCCCTGGGCGTGACCAGCGGCACGCACCGGCTGGCGCACCTGCACCAGAACGTCCCCGGCGTGCTGGCCTCGATCAACGGGGTGCTCGCCCAGCACGGCGTCAACGTCGAGGGCCAGCTGCTGCGCACCAGGGACGAGCTCGGCTACGTGCTGACCGACATCGGCTGCGAGTACTGCGAGGACGTGCTGGCCGAGCTTCGCGCCATGCCCGTCACCATCCGCCTGCGCACCCTCCGCACCCCCTGACCGGCCGTCCAGCCTGAGGTCACCCTCACAAGGGCGTCACGTAGGCGCCGCTGATGCCACCGTCGACCAGGAACGACGAGGCGGTCACGAACGAGGAGTCGTCGCTGGCCAGGAACGCAACCGCGGCCGCGATCTCGTCGGCCTCGGCAAACCGGCCCATCGGGATGTGCACCAGCCGGCGCGCCGCCCGCTCCGGGTCGGACGCGAACAGTTCCTGCAGCAGCGGGGTGTTCACCGGGCCCGGGCACAGCGCGTTGAC
Organism: uncultured Actinomycetes bacterium; assembly: GCA_963742795.1. Classification (GTDB taxonomy): domain Bacteria; phylum Actinomycetota; class Actinomycetes; order Streptosporangiales; family Streptosporangiaceae; genus Palsa-504. The sequence continues at coordinate 257,687 of CAVUNL010000002.1, read as the reverse complement.
CCGGATCCCCTCCCGGGCGAACTGCACCCCGAGCTCGCGAGAAAGCGCCAGCACCCCGCCCTTGGACGCGGTGTAGGAGATCTGGGAGGTGGCCGCGCCGAGCACGGCCACGAACGAGGCGGTGTTGATGATCGACCCCTTGCCCTGCCGCTGCATGTGCGGGATCACGTGCTTGCAGCACAGGTAGACCGAGGTCAGGTTGACCTGCTGGACCCGGTTCCAGGCCTCGAGCCCGGTGGTCAGGATCGAGTCGTCCTCCGGCGGCGAGATGCCCGCGTTGTGGAACGCGATGTCCACCCGGCCGTGCTGGGCCACCACCGTCTCGTACAGCCGCCGGACGTCGTCCTCGCTGGCCACGTCGGCCGCGACGAAGTCGCCGCCAGCCGCGGCCGCGGCCGCCTTGCCTGCCTCCTCGTCGATGTCGACCGCCACCACCAGTGCTCCCTCGGCAGCCAGCCGTCGGGCACTGGCCAGCCCGATCCCGCTACCCGCCCCGGTGATAACGGCCACCCGGTCCTGCAAGCGCAAGCTCATGAGCCCTACCTTTCGTTCGCTCGCCTCCGGGCGCCTTTAAGGCGCCGCCTTCCCTCGTCGCTCCTTCGTCGCTCCTCAGTCCAGGCGGCGCCGGCGCCCTTCGGCTCGCTCACTCCGTCGAGATGAAGACGTTCTTGGTCTCGGTGAACGCGTCCGGGGCGTCGGGCCCGAGTTCGCGACCGAGGCCGGACTGCTTGAAGCCGCCGAACGGCGTCCAGTACCGCACCGAGGAGTGCGAGTTCACCGACAGGTTGCCGGTCTCCACCGCGCGGGCTACCCGGATCGCGCGGCCCACGTCCGAGGTCCAGATCGAGCCCGACAAGCCATACGGGGTGTCGTTCGCGAGAGAAACCGCTTCCGCCTCATCCGAGAACGGCGTCACGGTCACCACCGGGCCGAACACCTCCTCGGTGTACGCCGGGTCATCGGGGCGCACCGGAGCCAGCACCGTCGGCGGATACCAGAACCCCTTTCCCGACGGCGCGTGTCCGCGGAAGGCAACGGGCGCCCCGGAAGGAACAAACGACGCCACGTGATCGCGGTGCGCGGCCGAGATTAGCGGTCCCATCTCGGTCGCGGCGGAAGCCGGGTCGCCCACCGCCATGCCCTGCACCGCCGGCTCGAACAGGGCCATGAACCGGTCGAGCACCGAGCGCTGGACCAGGATCCGGGACCGGGCACAGCAGTCCTGGCCCGCGTTGTCGAACACCGCGTACGGCGCGGTCGCGGCGGCCCGCTCCAGGTCGCAGTCGGCGAAGATGATGTTGGCGCTCTTGCCGCCCAGCTCCAGCGTGACCCGCTTCACCTGCTGCGCGCACGCCGCCATGATCGAACGGCCCACCTCGGTCGACCCGGTGAACACGATCTTGCGCACCGCGGGGTGGTCGACCAGCCGCTGGCCGACCACGCTGCCCTTGCCCGGCAGCACCTGGAACACCCCCTCGGGCAGCCCCGCTTCCAACGCCAGCGAACCGATCCGCATCGCGGTCAGCGGGGTGGCCTCGGCGGGCTTGGCCACCACCGTGTTCCCGGCGGCCAGCGCGGGCGCCATCCCCCAGGACAGGATCGGCATCGGGAAGTTCCACGGCACGATCAGGCCCACCACCCCGAGCGGCTCGTGGAAGGTGACGTTCAGCCCGCCGGGCACCGGGATCTGCTGGCCGATCAGCCGTTCGGGCGCCGCCGAGTAGTACATCAGCACGTCGCGGACCTGGCCGGCCTCCCAGCGCGCCGCCCCGACCGGGTGCCCCGAGCCCGCCACCTCCAGCCCGGCCAGCTCCTCGAGATGCGAATCCACCGACGTGGCGAACGCCCGCAGCAGCCGGGCCCGGTCGCCGGGCGCGACCTCGCGCCACGCCGGCCAAGCCGCCGCGGCCCGGGCGATAGCCTCGTCGGTCTGCTCCACGCAGACCTGGTCCACGGTCGTGACCGGCTCCTCGGTGGCGGGATTGAGCACGGTAAAGACAGACATGCGCGGGATCCTCCCGGATTACAGGCGTTCGAAGCCGCGCCGCAGCTCCCAGTCGGTCACGGCGGCGTCGTAGGCGGCCAGCTCGACCCGGGCGTAGTTGGCGTAGTGCTCGACCACCTCGGCGCCGAACGCCTGGCGGGCCAGCCCGCTCTTCTCCCACAGCTCCAGCGCGTCCCGCAGCGTATGCGGGACCCGGGCCGTGGTGTCGGAATACGCGTTGCCGGTCATCGGAGGCTCGAGCGGCAGCTCGTGGTCGATGCCGTGCAGGCCCGCCGCGATCATCGCCGCCACGGCCAGGTACGGGTTCACGTCCCCGCCGGGCGTGCGGTTCTCCACCCGGAGCGAGGGGCCGTGCCCGACCAGCCGCAGCGCGCAGGTCCGGTTGTCCGGGCCCCAGCGCACCGAGGTCGGCGCGAAGCTGCCTGGCACGTAGCGCTTGTAGGAGTTGATGTTCGGTGCGTAGGCCAGGGTCAGCTCGCGCATCGCGTCCAGTAGCCCGGCCAGGAAGTGCTCGCCCAAGCGGGACATGCCGTACGCCCCGGAATCGGAAGCCATCACCGGGGAACCGTCCGCCGCCGAACGCACCGACAGGTGGATGTGGCAGGAATTGCCCTCCCGGGCGTTCGGCTTGGCCATGAACGTGAGGCTCATACCGTCCTGGGCGGCGATCTCCTTGGACCCGGTCTTGTAGATCGAGTGGTTATCGCAGGTGGTCACCGCCTCGGCGTACCGGAACGCGATCTCGTGCTGGCCGAGGTTGCACTCGCCCTTGGCCGATTCCACGTACAGCCCGGCGCCGGTCATCCCCAGCCGGATCCGGCGCAGCAGCGGCTCGATCCGCGCCGTGCCCAGGATCGAGTAGTCGACGTTGTACGTGTTGGCCGGGGTGAGGTCCTGGTAGCCGCGCGCCGCCGCCTCCTCGTAGGTATCCCGGTAGACGATGAACTCCAGCTCGGTCCCGGCCAGCGCCACCAGGCCGCGCTCGGCCAGCCGGTCCGTCTGCGCCCGCAGGATCTGCCGTGGCGAGGCCGCCACCGGCGCGCCGTCCAGCCAGGTCAGGTCGGCGATGACCATCGCCGTAGCCTCCTGCCACGGCACGTGCCGGAGGGTGCTCATGTCAGGTACCAGCACGAAGTCGCCGTAGCCGCGCTCCCAGGACGACATGGCGTACCCGTCGACGGTGTTCATGTCCACGTCCACCGCGAGCAGGTAGTTGCAGCCCTCGGAATAGTGCTCGGCCACCTCATCCAGGAAGAACTCGGCCGACAGCCGCTTGCCCGCCAGGCGGCCCTGCATGTCGGTGAAGGCGAGCACGACGGTGTCGATGTCGCCCTCACCGACCGCGACCCGAAGCTGCTCCAGGGTCAGCAGGCCGGGCCGCGGCGTCCCCGCGGTCGAGGCCATCAGACCGACAGCTCGTGCTCGATCGCGGCCAGTTCCTCGGGCGTGCCCTGGACCTTGGGCCCGGTGAACCAGTTCTTCGCCGATACCAGCCAGTAGATGCCTGCGAAGCCGAGCACCACCAGCACGGCTATCACGGTGTAGTTGAAGTTGCCCCAGCCGATCGGGCTCGCGGTGGGCAGCATGAACAAGATGGTGATGAAGACCACCCAGATCACGGCGATCCAGCCGACCAGGTAGCTCCACCGGCCCAGGTGCCAGGGCCCGCGCCTGAAGTTCTCGCCCTGCCGCAGCCGCAGGAAGGTCGGCGCGACGTATGCGATGTACAGGCCGATTACGGCGATCGCGGTCACCGCGGCGTAGGCCGCGCTGTTCCACAGGTACGGCAGGCCCAGGATCAGCGCGCCGCCGGCGGCCAGCCAGATCGCGTTGGTAGGCGTCCTGGTCCGCTTGTTCACCTTGTGCCAGAGGTTGGAGCCCGGCAGCGCCCCGTCCCGGGAAAACGCGTAGATCATCCGCGAGTTCGCGGTGACCGAACTCATCCCGCAGAACAGCTGGGCACCGATGATGACCAGCAGCAGCAGCTTGGCGCCGGTGGCGCCGATCGCGGTGATGAAGATCTGCGCCGGCGGCACCAGCGCGCCGGTATAGAGCGTGTAGTGCTGCGCCTGGATCGCGAACGTGATCCCGATCAGCAGCACCCAGCCGGCGATCAGCGACACCACGATCGACATCACGATGCCGCGGGGCCCGCTGCGGGACGCGTCGCGTGTCTCCTCGGTCATGTGCGCCGACGCGTCGTACCCGGTGAACGTGTACTGGGCCAGCAGCAGGCCGAGCAGCAGCACGTACAACGTGCTGTGCCAGCCGGTGTTGTTGACGATGTTGGTGAACACGTAGGTGCCCGAGGCGTGCTTGGAGGGCACGAAGGCCAGTACGCCCACGATGATCAGCACGCCGAGGATGTGCCACCACACGCTCACGTCGTTCAGCAGCGCGACCAGCCGGATGCCGAACTGGTTCAAGATGCCGTGCAGGAGCAGCACGCCGGCGAAGATCACGATCGTGACCCAGTGCGCGGTACTGACCCCCCACACCAGGTTCAGCAGCGCGTTGATGAAGAACGCGCAGCCGAAGTCGATGCCCGCGGTGACCGCGACTTGGCCGAGGAAGTTGAACCAGCCGGTGAACCAGGACCAGGCCGGCCCGTTCCTCGGGGCCAGTTTGGCCGCCCAGTAGTACAGGCCGCCGGCCGTCGGGAAGCTGGAGCACACTTCCGCCATGGCCAGGCCCACGAACAGCGTCATGATCCCGACGATCGGCCAGCCCCAGACGATGATGGCGGGCCCGCCGGTGTTCATGCCGTACCCGTACAGGGTCAGGCAGCCGGACAGGATCGAGATGATCGTGAACGACACGGCGAAGTTCGAGAACCCCGACATCCGCCGCCTGAGTTCCTGCGCGTAGCCGAGCTCGTGGAGCCGGCGCTCGTCATCACTTGCCGTCGTCGCGGCGGCTATATCGTCGGCCATGCGATCTCCCTAGGCGAGAAACAGCAGATATGGCTGGAACTGATCCATTGAATGAACGTATTCACGCACCAGCCCAGGGAGCATGTCAAGGTCCGGGCGGGTCTGCCGCCCGAGGTAACGCGATCTTTACGAATTGAGCACGTCGCCCAGGAAGCCGCGCAGCAGCGCCGCGGTCCCGGCCACGTGCTCTTCCATCGTGCGCCGGGCCTTCTCGGGGTCGCCGGCCAGGATGGCCCGCACGATGGCGGTGTGCTGCACGTCCGCGTGCTCGAGGTTGCGTTCCAGCATCGGGATGGCGTTGAGCAGGTCGACCAGCCGGACCCGGGCCTCGACCACGCTGGCGGTCAGCAGCGGGGATCCCGCCGCGTCCGCGATGGCCAGGTGCAGCCTCGTGTCCGCCTGCCGGTAGCCGAACGACCCGGCGTCCGCCATGCCGGCCAGGCACTCGGCCAGGCTCTCCCGCTGCTGCCGGCTCAGGCTGGCCCGGGCCGCCATGTCGGCCGCACCGGTCTCCACCACCCGCCGGAACGTCAGCGCGTCGTCCAGCCCGCTAGCCATGTCGCGCGCGGTGATCTCGTCGGGAACCATCGGCTCGGGCTGGCGGATGATGAACGTGCCGCCGAACCGGCCGCGCTTGGTCTCCACGTAACCGGCCGCGGCCAGCTCGCGCAGCGCCTCCCGCAGCGTGATCCGGCTGACCCCGAGCCTGCGGGTCAGTTCCCGCTCGGGGGGCAGCCGGTCACCCGGCGCGTAGACGCCCAGCTTGACGCCCTCGAGGAGCCGCTCGACGGTGTCCTCGAAGGCGTTTCCCGTCCGCACCGCGCGGAACACCGCGGCGACGATGGCGGGCGAGCCTCCCGGCACGTGCTTACTCCTGATCACCGATGCTGAGCGCTGCGCATTCAGCGCTACGCTGAGATTAGATCATAGGCGCCAGGACGCGCGACCGGCGCCGGCCCGCTCGGCCGCGGACCGGGCAGCGGCCCGCTCGGCCGCGGCGCTGGCCAGCGCGCCGAACAGCCGCATGTCGCCGCCCTGCTCGGGGTGCCACTGGACGCCCAGGACGAAGCCGGACAGGCCGCCGAGCTCGGAGGGACCCGTCTCGACCGCCTCGGTCAGCCCGTCCTCCGCCCACGCGACCGCGCGCAGTCCGTCGCCGAGCAGGTCCACGGCCTGGTGGTGGTAAGTGGGCACGTCGAAGTAGCCCGGCTCGGGCACGGCGCGGGCCAGCATGCTGTCCGCGGCGATCCGCACCCGGTGCCGCCCGTAAACGCCCGGCGTGCCCTCGTGCCGCTCGTGGCCGACCAGGTCCGGCACGTGCTGGTGCAGCGTCCCGCCCCGGCACACGTTCAGCGCCTGCATGCCGCGGCAGATGGCCAGCAGCGGCACGCCCTGGGCGAGCGCGGCGCCGGTGACGGCCAGGTCCCAGGCGTCCCGGACCGGGATGGGCGCCTGGGTCCGCGGGTGACGCGCGCGGCCGTACCGGCCCGGGTCGATATCCGGCCCGCCGGCCACGATCAGGCCGTCCAGGCCCTCGACGGTCGCGCTGGCCTCAGCCTCGTCCCCGCCCGGCGGCAGCAGGACAGGACGGCCGCCGCCCTGCCGCACCGCGTTCACGTACGCATACGGAAGCATCGCGGCCCGGGCCTTCCAGTTGCGCCAGGCTGCCTCGTCGTCGTATGCGGTTATGCCAATGACCGGCGTCATGGTTCCCCTTTTGAACTGATCCTCAGCCGCTACCCAGGAAGATCGTTAATATTCCGAACGAACCGTGGTTCGACGTCACCATCCGTGTTCACGGGCCCCGCTGGCGACGTGGAATGGGCGGCAGTTGCTGAGGTCAGGTTATCAGTGTTTCATCCGGTGTTTCGGAACATTATTCCAAGTCACGCCCTGTAATTGCAGGAGAATTTATCGTATCGCCGCTCCTGTCCCAGCGCCCGGGCCTGGCGGGCCCGCCAGCAGGGGAAACGCGGCTGCGGGTACATTCGGGCTGCGGAAGGAGCGAGATGGCCATCGTGGTGCTAGTGCTGTGGCTGTTCACCGCCGGAGCCGGCTTCTACCTGCTGTTCACCAGCAGCCTGGGCCGCGCGCGTCCGGCCGGACCCGCCGCGCACCAGGCCTCCGTCACACAGCCGGCCCCCGTCACACAGCCGGCCCCTGTCACACAGCCCGCGGCCGCCGCCTCCGCCGTAAACGCCAGCGCCACCGCCGTTACGGCGGCGCGAACCGCCGACGGCCCGCCCTCGCGCCGCGCCGCGCGGCGAGCGGCCCGGCAGCGCTGGGATCCGCCCTCCCTGGTCGCGGCCCGCCAAGCGCCGCTCCTACCCGGCGCCCGGTCGCTGGTCGAGTTCGCCCACCCGACCGGGGGCATCATCGGGCTCGCCTTCTGGCTGGGTTTCACGCTGGTCCATAACCGCGCGCTGGGCTGGATCGGATTCGGCCTGGCGGCCGCCACGGCCTGCGTGGGGCTGGGCTGGTTCACGGCCAACGCCCGCGCCGCGCGGCGCGCCAACCCGGCCCGTCCCGCGCCCTCGTTCGTCGGCCGCCTGGCCGCGCTGCACGGCAGCGCCGCGGCCCTCACCGTCGCGCTGGCCGCCCTCACCGCCCTGGTCCTGCGCGCCTAACGGCGCCCGGGCAGGCCGGTGGCCAGTGCCGGCGGTGCCTACACGGATAGGAGGAGACGAGCGATCACTGAGCCCGGGAGCGTTCGCGATGATGAAGGCTCATTGATCTTTCGGCAGCCGCGACACTGGCCACTACCCACAACTACGGCTGCCCGCCGGTTCCGGCTCAATCATCGCCGGGCACGTAAGCGGCCGGTAATAACTAAGTGAGCGTCCTCACCGGAGCCTTCGGCGGGACCAGAGGCTGCGCCGCGGCCCTCCGACACCGCCGCCAGCGTCGCGGGAGTTCGCCGCAGCCGCACACCGTCAGTCGGTCAATTCTTCGCCGTAATCATCACCCAACTGAATATGAAACCCACCATAAGACCCCGGAACAACCACAGAACCAGGAAGCTGCGAATCACCGTCATCCCCGGAAGAAATCGCGGTAATCACATAATCCGCCGACTTAGGAACACTCACCGACCAAGACCCCGTGCACGACCCGTACACAGGCTTCCCAGAGCCCGACCCCGGAGCGTCCGCCACCGCCGTATCCGTGAACTCCACGACGGCAACCGTCGTGCTCCCGCCGGCCTTCACCTGCAGCTGCCAGGCCTCCGACTCGAAAATGGCACACGCATTCCCGTAATAGTCACTCGCCTGGAAGCCGTCATCAGTGAACGTCCCCGCCAACGTCACCCCCGACGCCGGCGAACTGGAAGCAGCAGAACCAGCCGAACACGCGGCCAGCAACACATAGCACACCAGCAGCAGCCCGAAACGCCTGCTCATCGTCGGTGTCCTCGGTCCAGCCGGAATCAATCTCCGTCCCGTCCGCCCAGGGTCTTCCGCCAGCATCCGGAGATACTCCTGCTCTTCCCGCTCTGGCCTCTCGGGGTATTCCGCTCTATGATCCCGGCTCCCATGCCGATCGTAGATGATCCCGCCTCGCGGCGGGAGTGCCGGGATGACGAAGGGGAACCTTCCGGCACCGGACCGGGCCAGCAGCAGCGCGGCGGCCGCAGCGCTCATAAGGTTTTCTGTGATCCCGGCTAAGCTGCCGAGAACCAGGCCCGGCTCGCGGTCGTTAGCAACAGGGGGGCCGCTGGGTACGATCGTTGCGGGCGATGACCGGGCAAAGGATCGCGGATGTGAACAAGGCGGGCGGTTCGACAGGCCCGACGGGCCGTAAGGGCCTGACCCGGCGCGAGGCGCTGGTTCTGCTCGGCGTCGGCGCCCTCGTCGCCGAACAGGCCCTGCTGGAAGGCCCCTCCTTCGGCGGCACCGCGGATCTGGCCCGCGCGGCCAACGCGAGGCCGATCCCGGGCGGCTACGCGCCGGACGGCACCGCGGGGCGTGCCGCCGCGCTGCCGCTGAGCGACGTGGAGCTGCTCGGCAGCCCGTTCCTGGACAATCAGGGCCGGAACACCGCGTACCTGCTGTTCCTCGATCCCGAGCGGATGCTCCGCCCGTTCCGGCTGAACTACGGCGTAGACACCCAAGCGCAGCCGTGCGGCGGCTGGGAGCAGCCCACCTCTGAGGTACGCGGGCACACCACCGGGCACCTGATGTCCGCGCTCGCCCTGACCTACGCCAGCACCGGCAACGACGAGGCGCTGGCCCGCGGGCGTTACCTGGTCGGCCAGCTCGCCGCCCTGCAGGCCCGGGCGCGCCTGATGGGCTTCCATCCCGGGTACCTGTCCGCGTTCCCGGAGTCCTTCTTCGACCTGCTGGAGGAGGGCCAGCCCGTCTGGTCGCCGTACTACATGATCCACAAGTACCTGGCCGGGCTGATCGACCAGTATCAGCTGGCCGGCGACGACCAGGCGCTCGACGTGGCGGTCAAGCTCGGCGACTGGGTGGACTGGCGGACGGCGCGCCTGCCCTACGCGCAGATGCAGATGGTGCTGCAGACCGAATTCGGCGGCCTGCCGGAGGCGCTGGCCAACCTGTACACGATCACCGGCCGGGAGCGGTACCTCGCCGCCGCGCAGCGGTTCTACCACGCCCAGGTGCTCGACCCGCTGGCGGACGGGGTGGACCAGCTGGCCGGGCTGCAAGCCAACGTGAACACGCCGAAGATCATCGCGTGCGTCCGGATGTGGGAGGAGACCGGCAGCACCAAGTACCGCGATATCGCGCAGAACTTCTGGGACCTCGTGACCGGGCATCACGTCTACGTCATCGGCGGGGCTGGCAACTACGAGCACTTCCAGCAGCCCGACGTGGTCGCGGGTCAGCTGTCGAACTTCACCTGCGAGAACTGCGTCAGCTACAACCTGCTCAAGCTGACCCGGCTGCTGCACTTCCACCAGCTGACCCGGACCGACCTGATCGACTACTACGAGCGCACGCTGTTCAACCAGATGCTGGGGGAGCAGGACCCCACCTCACCGCACGGCTTCAACTGCTACTACACCGGCCTGTCGGCGGGGGCGTTCAAGCGCCAGCCGCTGAACTACTTCCACGGCGGCAACCCCGACATCTACGCCACCGACTACGACACCTTCACCTGCGACACCGCCACCGGGCTGGAAACACAGGCCAAGTTCGCCGACAGCATCTACACCCGCGACGCGGACGGCCTGTACGTCAACCTGTTCATCCCCTCCCGGGTCCGGGCCGCCGGGCTCGTGCTGCAGCAGGCGGCCGGGTTCCCCGACGACCCGGTGATCAGCCTGTCGGTGCTCGACGGCGCCGCCACGATGACGCTGCGGGTCCGCGTGCCGGCCTGGGTGGACGGAACGCCCGTGGTGTTCCTCAACGGGGCGCTGATCCCGGACGCGCCGGCCGGCGGGATGGATCGCCATCCGGCGGCGCTGGCAGGCCGGTGACCTGCTGCAGGTCACGCTGCCGATGCGGCTGGCCTTCGAGCCCACGCCCGACCATCCCAGCGTGCAGGCCGTGACGTACGGTCCGGTCGTGCTCAGCGGGGTGTACCCCGCCAACCCCGGCGCGCTGACGCCGGCCCTGGAGGTCGGCTCGGTCCAGCAGACGGCCACCCAGCCGATGGCGTTCGGGGCCGCCTCCGGCGGCAAGCCGGTCACGCTGATCCCCGTCAGCCGGGCCGCCCACGAGTACTACTCCGTGTACTGGCAAACCACCTGAAATTGCGGCGTCACGGGTCCGAGCGCTTAGCCCGCGCCCGCCGCTTGCCCTCGTGCATCGCCTGGACCCGCGCGATCGGGACCTCATGACCCTCGGCCACCAGGTCCGGGCTCAGCGGCTGCGGCGCGGGCAACCGCCCCGCCCAGGGGCCCCCAGCGCCACCAGAGCCGGCCACCAGCGCCGGGACGGTGTGCACGGTGAAGTCGGCCGGGGTGATGGCGCCCAGGTCGTCCCAGGACACCGGGAACGAGACCGTCACCCCCGGCCGGGCCCGCGGGCTGTACACCGCCGCCACGCTGGCGCCGTGCGCCCTGGTCGAGTCGATGAAGACCTTGCCCTCCCGGTCTTCCTTGATGAACGCCGTGGTGGCCAGGTCCGGGTCGAGCCGTTCGGCCCGCACGGCGATGGCCCGGGTGGCCGCGGCCGCGTCGTCCGCGCTCGCCTCGATCGGCACGTATACGTGCACGCCCTTGGCCCCGCTGGTCTTGACCGCGCCGGTCAGCCCGACGTCGGTCAGCGCCTGGCGGACCAGCCGGGCCGCCGCCACCACGTGCCCGAACTCGCCGCCGGACGGCGGGTCGATGTCCAGCACCAGGTACGTGGGCCGGTCCGGGTGCCCGGCCAGGAACAAGGTCGGGTGGTACTCCACCGCACGCTGGTTCGCGAACCACAGCAACGTGCGCCGGTCGTTGCAGAGCGCGTAGCGGACCTCGCGCTTGGACGACTCGGCCCACAGGGTCACGGTGCGGATCCACGGCGGCGCGTAGTCCGGCACGTTCTTCTGCATGAACGGCGGCTGCCCGCCGCGGATCCTGATCACCGACAACGGCCGGTCCGCGAGGCCGGGCACGATGAGCCCGGCCACCGCGTCCAGGTAATCCACCAGGTCACCCTTGGTCGCGCCCGCCCCGTCGAACAGCGGCTCGTCGAGGTGGGTCAGCGCGACCCCGTCCCGTTCCTGCGTGGTCATGGGTCCCGTCATACCCCGTTCCGCCGGGAAACACCAAGGGTACGGTGGGACCCTCGAAGCAAAAACCCAGAGGGGACCTGACCATGGCGTTCAGCGGCTGGCCGGAAGAGGCGCTGGATTTCTACGACGGGCTCGCGGTCGACAACACCAAGTCCTACTGGACCGAGCACAAGGCCGTCTACGAGGACAAGATCCTGCGCCCGATGACCGAACTGACCGAGGAACTCGCCGCCGAGTTCGGCGAGCCGAAGATCTTCCGGCCCTACCGCGACGTCAGGTTCAGCGCCGACAAGACGCCGTACAAGATCCATATCGGGGCCACGGTCGGCGAGACCGGCTACCTCCAGCTGTCCGCCGAGGGCCTGGGCGCGGGGGCCGGCATGTGGCAGATGGGGCCGGACCACCTGGCCCGCTACCGGCAAGCGGTGGCCGAGGACGGCCCCGGGACGAAGCTCGAGGAGATCATCGCCGCGATCGAGCAGGCCGACATCACCGTGCACGGCCACGGCGTGCTCAAGTCGGCGCCCCGCGGCTACCCCGTCGACCATCCCCGCATCGACCTGCTCCGCTTCAAGGGCCTGACCGCCTGGCGGCAATGGCCCGTAGAAGCTTGGCTGGAAACGTCGGCCGCTAAGGACCGCGTCATCTCATTTTTCCGAACGACCCTGCCCCTTTGCTCCTGGCTCACCGATCACGTCGGCCGGTGACGGCCCCCAGGGCGGCTACAGCCGCCCGGTGGGCCGGGCGTACTCTTACTGGTCGGTACGCCGACTAGCAAGGGGCCCGCTGTGAGCGAACCAGACGCTTCCCTCCGGGTTTCCGACGCCGAGCGCGACGAGGTGGTGCGCACGCTGGGCGATCACGCCGCCGTCGGCCGGCTGACCCTGGACGAGCTCGAGGACCGGTCCGGCCGGGCGCTGACCGCCAAGACCCGCGGGGAGCTAGCCATCTTGACCAGCGACCTGCCCCGGGAGGCCGGCCAGGCGGCCGGGGCCGGCCCGGTGCCCTCGCGGCGCCAGCCGGTGCGGTGGATGGTCGCCATCATGGGCGGCTCGCAGCGGCGCGGCCGGTTCCGCGCCGTGGGCAGCATCAACGCCGTCGCGATCATGGGCGGCGACGAGATCGACCTGCGCGAGGCCGAGATCGAGGGCGGAGAGCTCACCCTCACCCTCTTCGCCCTCATGGGCGGCTCGAACATCTACGTCCCCGACTCGGTCGAGGTCGAGGTCGGCGGCTTCTCCATCATGGGCGGGCACGAGGAGATCGGCGGCCAGCGCACGCCGCGCCCGGGCGCGCCGGTCATCCGGATCAGGGTGTACACCCTGATGGGCGGCGCGTCGATCTACCGGCTCCCGCCGCAGGCCCGCGGCGTGAGCCTGAAGGACGCCCGCCGCCTGGCCAAGTCCGCCGAGCGCGGCGAACTCCCCGCGTCGGACTGACCGCATGGATCTGGGCCTGCGCGCGCCCGGGCAGCGCTACCCGAGCGCCCGCCGCTTCGACTGAGCCAGCACGCCGCGAACGTACCCGGATTCGGTCTGGTCCGCGTGCGCCGACTTGACCACCATCAGCAGCCGTCCTACCGGATGCCCTAGTTTCCAGTGGTATGGTCACGGCCGCAGCCTACGTACCGGGAGAAGCCGCCATGTCGTCCACCACGATCGCCGTCATCGGCTCCGGCATCATCGGGCGCACCCTCGCCACCCGATTCGCCCAGGCCGGGCACACCGTCACCTTCGGCGCCCGCACTCGGGGGAACGCCGACCTGGCCGCGTTCGCGCAGCAGATCGGCGCCCGCGTCACCGACATCGGTACCGCGATCGACGCCACCGATGTCGTGCTGTTCGCGATCAACGGAGCCGCCATGTCCGAGGCCGTCCCGGCCTTCGGGGCCCGCCTGGGCGGAAGGATCGTGGTCGACGCCACCAACCACGTCGGCGGCCCGTCGCTCAACAGCCTGGCCACGCTGGCCGAGCACGCTCCCGCCGCCCGGCTGTACCGGGCCTTCAACAGCTTGGGCTGGGAGAACTTCGCCGATGCCCGTTACGGGGAGGACACCGGCGACATGCTGTATTCCGGCCCGGAAGGCGAGTCGCGGGCCGTCGTGGCGGAGCTGATCGGCGCCACCGGCCTGCGCCCGGTCTGGGTCGGCGACAACGACAAGGCGCAGCTCGTGGACAACTTCGTCGCGCTCTGGTTCACCCTCGCCTTCGACCGCGGCTGGGGCCGCAACCTGGGCTTCAAGCTCCTCACCCGGTGACGAGGTGCCTGACCTCGGTGGCCACTAGGACTGCGGTGCAGGCGCGCCCGGGAAAACGGCTTGTCCAGTCGGCGGCGGCGACGGGACCATGAGCCATGGTCTTGGTACGCAAGACGGTCACCGGCGACTGGCAGGCGCTGCGCGACATCCGGCTGGAGGCGCTGCGCGACGCCCCGGCCGCCTTCGGGTCCACCTACGAGCGCGAGGTCCTGCGCGGCGAGGCGCGCTGGCGCGACTGGATCTCCCGTGGCGGCACCTTCCTGGCCTACCTCCCCGACCTCAGCGCGTCCGAGCCGGCCGGGCTGATCGGCGGCTACCGGGAGGACCCGGTCACGGTGGAACTGGTCTCCATGTACGTGCGGCCGCGAGCCCGCGGCTGCGGCGTGGGCGAGGCGCTCGTAACCACGGTGATCGACTGGGCCACCGAGAGGCAAGCCACAACCGTGCACCTGTGGGTGACCGAGACGAACGCCCCCGCCCGCGCCCTCTACGAGCGCTGCGGCTTCGCGCTGACCGGCGAGCAGCAGCCGCTGCCGTCGGACCCGAGCCTGGGCGAGGTCGCTATGTCCCGAACTCTGCCCTGACCCCGAGCAGCCGTACCGGCCGCCGCCCGGCGAAGCGCTCCAGCGCCGACCGCGCCGCCTCCTCGATTACCACCGTGTCCAGGCTGGGAGAGGACAGCGTGACCCCGTGCGTCTCAGTGATGAACGGCGCGTACCGCACCTTCACCACCACCCGCACCGCCGGCCGTCCCTCAACCACCAGGTCCGCCGCGAGCAACCCGGCGAGCCGCGCCACCTCGGCCTGCACCTGCGACCAGTCGGCGATGTTCTGCTGGAACGTCTCCTCCTTGCCGTGCCCGCGGGCCAGGTACGGCGAATCGTCCACGTCGGCGTCGCCCCGGCCCCGGCCGAGCAGCACCAGCCACGGACCCGTCATCGGGCCGAACACCGCCGCCAGCGCGTCCGGGTCGGCCGCGGCCAGGTCGCTGACCGTGTTGATGCCCAGTCCAGCCAGCTTCTTGGCCGTCTTGGCCCCGATGCCCCACAGCGCGTCGGTCGGCCGGGCGCCGAGCACCTCGAACCAGTTGGCCGACGTCAGCCGGAACACCCCGGCCGGCTTGCCGAACCCGGTGGCGATCTTGGCCTGCAGCTTGTTCTCCCCGATCCCCACCGTGCAGTCAAGCTGGGTCGCAGCACGCACGCGAGCCGCCAAAGACCGCGCGAACGCTTCCGGATCGGAGGTGTCGATACCCAGGAACGCCTCGTCCCAGCCCAGCACCTCGACCACCGCGCCCGA
This sequence comes from uncultured Actinomycetes bacterium, assembly GCA_963742795.1. GTDB lineage: Bacteria > Actinomycetota > Actinomycetes > Streptosporangiales > Streptosporangiaceae > Palsa-504. The sequence goes on along the minus strand of CAVUNL010000002.1, from coordinate 242,506 downwards.
GGCTCGGAGCACGTCCATGACCGAGGCCGAGACCTCATCGTAGGCCTCGCGGTCCACCGGCAGGAACACCGCGTCGGCCGAAGATGAGCTGAGCCGCCGCGCGGCGGTGCGCAGCGGCAGCCCCGAGTGCACGCCGTGCTCGCGGGCCTCGTACGACGCCGTGCTGACCACGCCCCGTTTGGTGGGGTCGCCGTCGCCGCCCACCACCACCGGCCGCCCGCGCAACTCGGGGTGGCGGAGCACCTCGACCGCCGCGATGAACTGGTCGAGGTCCAAGTGCAGTACCCAGCGCCCCACGCTCCACTTTCTACCCGACCAGGCCCAGGTCCTCGTCTTTTACCTGGCCGTTCTGCCGCAGTTTCTCGCGCCGGGCGCAGGCCTGGGCTGGCTGCTGGTGTTCGCCTGGAGTCACGCCGCCTTGTCGCTGGCCTACCTGCTTGTCCTCACCGCGGGCCTGCACGGCGCCCGCCGCCTGCTGATGCGCCGCCGGGTCCGCCGCGCCCTTGACGTCACCACCGGCACGGTGCTCTTGGGCTTCAGCGCCCGGCTGGCCGCCGAGCACCTCTGAATAACTGCTCTCTCCCTGCCCGCATCGCGGACCCGAGATCCACCCCAACGCACGTTATTTTCCGAATGTCCATCATTTGACGGAATTGTTCCGCGTTCCGGTTTGGCGGTTCTGAAGTCCGAGCCACACGTGCATTTGCTATGCAAATGTGCTTCACGCGGCGGGGTGCGAGGAGGATGATCGGCGGCATACGGAGAGATGCTGTGCTAACAGAGGGGGGAACCGGCAGTGCTAAGTTCACCCATCATTGACCTAGCCATCGGGCTGACGTTTGTGTTCGGCGTTACCGCCGCGCTCGCCTCCTTCGTCACCGAGTCGATCGCGCGCCTTATCGGGCTGCGCGGGGCGTATCTGCTCAGCGGCCTTCGCGAGCTTGTTGACGGGGGCACTTCACCCACGATCCTGACCGACGTGGCCACGGACTATGAAACGACGCGGCAACTGATGCAGGCCGGCCCGAAGCCGTCCCGCGGACAGCCATCCGACACAAAGCCCCCATCGATTACCAGTGCGCTGCTCGGCGGCCCGATCCTGGGCAATCAAGGCGTCGCTGGCCAGCTATCCAGCCGGAGCCTCGAGCTCGGAAAGACCAAAGGGACCGGCGGCCTACCCAAGATGAAGGCGGTCCGCGAAACCAAGGAACCATCAGACCCGAAACCCGGGCGCCTCTGGAGCCAGCGCAGGAGCCTGCCCTCCTATATTTCCGCGAGGTCTTTCGCCGACGCCGTCATGGACCTGGTAGTGCCCAATCCGCAGGGGCGGACCACAATGGACGCCATCGACAATAGCCTCCGGGCGCTTCCCGCCGCGACGCCGTTCAGGCAGTCGCTGGAGGCCCTGGTCGAGAATGCCGACGGTGACGTCACCCGGTTCCGCGCGTCCGTCGAGCAATGGTACGACGACCATATGGACCGCGTATCCGGCTGGTATAAGCGGCGCGTGGCCATAATCACGCTCGTCTTCGGGGGCATCGTCGTCATCCTGCTCAACCTCAACGCGCTCACTATCGGGCGTACGCTTTACACCGAGAATGCGGTCAGCGCCGCCGTCAGCAACGTGGCGGCGAAAACCACGTCGTGTTCCAGCGCGGACCAAGGTTGCCTGGCCAATCTCGACAGCGAGCTGTCGGCCGCGGCCGCCTCCGGCCTGCCGGTGGGCTGGGGAACCGTCCGGGCCTGCGCACAGAAGGGTGTGGTGTGCGGCTGGTGGGAGCGGCGCGGGATCCTCAGCCCGTTCGGCGGTGACGGCTCGCAGGCCGCGCAGGTGCTGCTGGTCCTCCTCGGCTTTCTAATCATGATCTTCGCGCTGGTCCCCGGTGCCCAGTTCTGGTTCGGCCTGCTGACCAAGCTCAACACGCTGCGCACGACCGGCCCGCCGCCCGCTCCGGCCCCGAGCAATTCCGTAAACCTCAGCGTTATTCCACCGGCTGCCGCCCCAATCCGGGTGGTCACGGCGGTCCCGGCTCCATCAACGCCGCTGATCGAGCCGAAGCCACCGCTCGAGCCGAAGCCACCGCTCGAGCCGAAGCCACCGAACTGACCAGCAAGTTCGTTATGTTGTTAAGAATCGCACCGCTCTTGTGACTCCGCAGGCCCCATGCTTCTCTGCTGATAACGGCACGAACTCACACTGTGGCGCTTTCGTGCTACCCCAGTCTGGCGCCGGAGTCTCATGCTTGTCCGTTGCGCATTGCTGCCATGAGCTGTCCCCGGTGGTCGCCTTCCTTCCGGCGTCGCGCCGTTGTTGCGATTGGTCGCGGCCGGAGCGTACCGTTCGCGGTACTGCCGCAGTTCCTCACCCCGGGCGCGGGCCTCGGCTGGCTGCTGGTCCTGGCCTGGAGCCACGCGGTCGTCAGCCTGGCCTACCTGCTCGTGCTGGTCACCGGCCTGCACAGCGCGCGGCGCCTGCTCATGCGCCGCAAGGTCCGCCGCGCCCTAGACGCCACCACCGGCGCCGTCCTCCTGGGCTTCGGCGCCAAGCTCGCCACCGAGCACGTCTGAGCCCCCCGGCTCGAGACCCCGCGGCTCGAGGCCCTTGAGCGCGAGGCCGGTCAGGCGGCTGATGGTGTCCTCGTCGGGCGGAGAACCGCGCAGCCACCGGTAGGCCAGCGGGCCGAACAGCAGGTCGAAGGCCAGCTCGGGGTCGGCGTCGGCCCGGATCTCGCCGCGCGCGACCGCGCGGGCGATGACCGCCCGCGCGGCCTGCAGCCGCGGCCGGAAGTACCGGTCACGCATCACCTCCATGAGGTCGTCACAGGAGTTCAGGTACGTCGTCACCACCGGCAGGAGCCGCTCGATGGACCGCACGCCGCCGTCGGCCACGCGGTGCCATAGCGCGATCATGTCCGTGCGCAGGCTGCCGGTGTCGGGCACCTCGAACCGGGGCCCGGAGCGGGTCAGCGCCTCCACCACCAGCGGGACCTTGGACGGCCAGCGCCGGTAGACGGCGGTCTTGGCCGCTCCGGCCCGCGCCGCGACCGCCTCGACGGTAAGGTCCTCGAAACCCGCCTCGTCCAGGATCTCCAGGGTCGCGGCGAGGATCGCTTCCTCCACGTCGCTGCTGGAACGCCTGCTGCGGTGGCCCGCCTCGCGGACCACCGCGGCGTTCCGTGGCCTCATGCCCCCTGCCCCCCGGCGGACGCGGAGGCGGGCGCGGGGGCGGGGGCGGGCGCGGGGGCGCAGGCGTCCCGGCGGTGCTGCCGCCAGGCCGCGCCGGCCAGCACGAGCAGCGCCCCGCCCGCTGCGTAGCCCAGCAGCACGGTCAGCGGCCCGGTCAGGTTCACGCCACCAAGGTAGATCACGCTGCGGGCGCTGCTGAGCCCGGCTCCGGGCGGCAGCAGCGTGCCGATGACGTTCCACGGGGAGGCCAGCAGCGGCGTGGCGATGGACTGGCCCGCGGTGGGGTTGCCGAAGACCACCATGCCGATGATGGCGATCAGCGTCCCGGGCAGTCCCAGGGCGCCCTGCAGGGCCGCGGTTGCCGCGGCCGCCGCGAACACGACCAGAATGCCCACGCCGGCCAGGGCGGCGCTGAATCCGCTCATCACGCCCAGCGCCGGGCCGAACAGCAGCGCGCCCGCGAAACCGGAGGCCGCGGCGTAGCCGGCCAGCCAGCCCAGCCGTCCGGCGGCCTCCCGGGGGCCGCGGGACCGCATGCCGCCGCTGGCTAGCCCGAGCACGGTGGCGCCGACGTACCCGCCGAGCACCCAGCCCGCGATCAGGAAGTAGGTCGAGGAGCCGGTCGGGTCGGAAGCGGGCAGCGGGGCCAGGTCGCGCACCGCGAGCGGGACCTTCAGGGCCGCGGCGGCGGTGCTGAACCCCTTGGTCAGCAGGCTCGCCGTGCCCGGGCTGGCCGCAGTCTGGATGAGCAGGCTCTCCCCGCGGGGACCGGCCACGATGGCCGCGTAGGCCTGTCCGTCCCGGATCGCCGCCCGGGCCGCCTGGGCGGTCGGCTCCGGGATCAGCCGGATCGCGCCGTCGCTGTGCCGGCTGACGGCATTCGCCACCGGCGAGGAGCCGACCACCGCGACCGGCGCGTTGTGCAGCGCCGGGCGGTGCAGGACACCCAGGAACACGCTGGCGAACAGGAGCTGGAACAGCACCACGCAGATCAGGGCGACCGCGGCCCGGGGCAGATTCCCCCCGGCTTCGCCTGACCCTGAGTCTGGGGCGCGCCGAGGATCCGGGCCTTGCCTGCTGAGCTGGTAACCATTTCTGCCACCTCCCGCTCGCACCGGGCGTTTAGCTACGATACGTTCCGTAGCTTATTAATTCAACCAGCATCCTGTCAACCCCGGCCCCCGGAATCCCGGAACCCCCGCAATTGTTTTGATCTGGCCCGACCGCGTCAGAGACAATGACGTGTGCTGCTGACGATCACCACCACCCGGGCGCCCGCGACGGACCTCGGGTACCTGCTGCATAAGCACCCCGACCGGCTGCAGACGTTCGAGACCGCGGCGGGCGCGGCGCACGTCTTCTACCCCGAGGCGACCGCCGGGCGCTGCACCGCCGCGCTGATGCTCGAGGTCGACCCCATCGCCCTGGTCCGCGGCAAGACGAAAACGAGCGACGGCGAGCTCGCCCAGTACGTCAATGACCGCCCGTACGCCGCCTCCAGCATGCTCGCGGTGGCCCTCAAGGAGGCCTTCCGGACCGCGCTGACCGGCCGCTGCGACGCCCAGCCCGAGCTGGCCAAGAGCCGCCTCCCGCTCACCATCAACGTGCCGGCCCTACGCTGCCGCGGCGGCCCGGAGCTGGCCAAAAGCGTCTTCGGGCCGCTCGGCTGGACCGTCGAGACCACCAGCCAGCCCCTGCAGCCAGCCGAGTGGGGCGCTTCGCCGTACCTGGACCTGCGGCTGACCGGCGAGGTCCGCCTGGCCGACGCGCTCAACCACCTGTACGTGCTGCTGCCCGTGCTCGACGACGCCAAGCACTACTGGGTGTCCCCCGAAGAGGTGGACAAGCTGATCCGGGCGGGCGGCGACTGGCTGGCCGCCCATCCGGCCAAGGAGCTCATCACCCGCCGGTACCTGTCGCACCAGCGCCGGGCTCACCCAGTCCGCGCTGGCCCGGCTGGCCGAAGCCGACGACACCCAGCCAGAAGAACTCGACAACGCGGTCACCGACGACGACACGCGCAAGCCGCTCGCCGTCCAGCGCCGGGAGGCCATCCTCGCCGCCCTCCGCGAGCTGGGAGCAAAACGGGTCGGGGACTTCGGCTGCGGATCGGGCGTGCTGACCAAGGCTCTGCTCGCCGAAAAGCAGATCGAACGCGTCGTCGCGGTCGACGTGTCCGCCCGCGCCCTGCAGCTGGCCGCGCGGAACCTGAACCTGGACCGGATGCCGGACGCGCAGCGCGAGCGCCTCACGATCTTCCAGTCCGCGCTGACTTACCGCGACGACCGGCTGGCCGGGCTGGACGCGGCCGTGCTGATGGAGGTCATCGAGCACGTCGATCCCGAACGCCTGCCCGCCCTGGAGCGTGCCGTGCTCGGCTTCGCCGCACCCGCCGCCGTCCTGGTCACCACGCCCAACGCCGAGTACAACCCGCACTTTGCCACGCTCGCCGAAGGCGCCAAACGCCACCCTGACCACCGCTTCGAGTGGACCCGCGCCCAGTTCCGCACCTGGGCCGAAAACGCCGCCGGAAACCACGGCTACCAGGTCCGCTTCCTGCCCGTCGGCCCCGAACACCCCGACGCCGGCCCGCCCACCCAGCTGGCCGTGTTCACCAAGGCGGACGCATGACCGAGCTGAGCATTCCCGAGCTGAGCCTGGTCTTGCTGGTCGGCGTGACCGGATCGGGCAAGTCGACGTTCGCCCGCGCGCACTTCAAGCCGACCGAGGTCATCTCCTCGGACTTCTGCCGCGGGCTGGTCGCCGACGACGAGAACGACCAGTCCGCCACCCCGGCCGCGTTCGAGCTGCTGCGGTTCATCGTCGGCCAGCGCCTCAAAGCAGGGCGCCTGACCGTGATCGACGCGACCAACGTGCAGCCCGAGGCCCGCCGCGACCTGGTCCTGCTGGCCCGGGAGTACGACGTGCTCCCGGTCGCCATCGTCCTGGACCTGCCGGAGCGGCTGTGCGCCGAGCGCAACGCCCAGCGCCCCGACCGCGACTTCGGCCCGCACGTGATCCGCCGCCAGCGCCAGCAGCTGCGCCGGCACCGCAACAGCCTGTCCCGCGAGGGCTTCCGCACCGTCCACGTGCTGCACACCCCCGACGAGGTACAAGCGGCCACGATCACCCGGGCCAAGCTGTTCAACGACCTGCGCCACGAGAGCGGCCCCTTCGACGTCATCGGCGACGTCCACGGCTGCCTGCCCGAGCTCGAGCAGCTGCTGGACAAGCTCGGCTACGCCATCGACCGCGACGGCGCCGGCCGCCCCGTAAACGCAAGCCACCCCACGAGACGTGCGATCTTCCTCGGCGACCTGGTGGACCGCGGCCCCGACACCCCCGGCGTGCTGCGCCTGGTCATGAGCATGGTGGCCGAGGGGGCCGCGTTCTGCGTGCCCGGCAACCACGAGGCCAAGCTGCTCAAGGCGCTGCGCGGCAAGAACGTCAAGCGCAGCCACGGCCTGGACGCCTCGATGGAGCAGCTCGACGCCGAGCCCGAGGAGTTCCGCGCCCGGGTCGACCGGTTCATCGACGGCCTGATCAGCCACTACGTGCTCGACGGCGGGCGCCTGGTAGTGGCCCACGCCGGCCTCATCGAGCGCTACCACGGCCGCGCCTCCGGCCGGGTCCGCGAGTTCTGCCTGTACGGGCAGACCACCGGCGAGACCGACGAGTACGGCCTGCCGGTTCGGTACCCGTGGGCCCAGGAGTACCGAGGCCAGGCCCTGGTCCTCTACGGCCACACCCCGGTGCCGGAGACGGAGTGGCTGAACAACACCCTGTGCCTGGATACGGGCTGTGTCTTCGGTGGCCGTCTCAGCGCTTTGAATTATCCCGAACGGACCGTGGTGTCAGTCCCCGCCACCCGCGTCTACCATCCCCCGGCCAAGCCCTTCCCGGTCTCCGCGCCGTCCGCCCCTGCCTATTGGGGCCCTGCGGGCCCGGGCAGTCCCGCTCACCGGGAGCCGGACGTGCTGAACATCGAGGATGTGTCCGGGTCCCGGGTCATCGAAACCGGCTACCTGCCGCGGGTCGGGGTACGCGAGGCGCACGCCGCCGCCGCGCTGGAGGTGATGAGCCGGTTCGCCCTGGATCCCCGCTGGCTGCTGTACCTGCCGCCGACCATGAGCCCCGTCGCCACGTCCACCATGGAAGGCCTGCTCGAGCACCCCGAACAGGCCTTCACCGCCTACCACTCCGACGGCGTGACCGACGTCCTGTGCGAAGAAAAGCACATGGGCTCCCGTGCGGTCCTCCTGATCTGCCGCACCCCCGCCGCCGCCCACGCCCGCTTCGGCGTCCCCCCGCCCGCGCCCGTCGCCAATGGCAACCCCGCCGCGCCCGCCGCGCCAGCGGCCCAAGCCAGCCCCGCCGCCCCCGCGGCCCTGGCCAGCAGAGCGGCCCAAGCCAGCCCCGCCGCCCCCGCGGCCCTGGCCAGCAGAGCGGCCCAAGCCAGCCCCGCCGCCTGCGGCGCGATCTGGACCCGGACCGGTCGGCCGTTCTTTCCCGCCGCCCTGACCGCGGACCTAGCCGACCGGGTCCGTTCGGCGGCCGAGCAGGCCGGGCTGTTCAGCGAGCTGGACACCCTCTGGCTCCTCCTCGACGCCGAACTCCTGCCCTGGAACGCCAAGGCCGGCCAGCTGCTCCGCGACCAGTACGCCGCGGTCGGGGCCGCCGCCCGGGCCTCGCTGCCTGCCGCCGTGGCCGCGCTTGAGCAGACCCGGGCCCGAGCCCTGCCAGCGGACTCCCCAGCCCTGCCAGAACTACTCGACCGTACCCGTGCCCGGATGACGAACGCCGACGCCTTCACCGCCGCCTACCTGCGCTACTGCTGGTCCACCGACGGCCTGTCCGGCGTCCGCGTCGCCCCGTTCCAGCTGCTCGCGTCCGAGGGCGCCGTCCACCACGAGCGCCCGCACTCCTGGCACCTGGAGATCGCCGACCGGCTGGCCGCCGCCGCCCCAGACCTGATCGCCCCCACCCGCCGGCTCGCCGTCGACACCGGCGATCCCGCCTCGGTCGCTGAGGCCACCCGGTGGTGGGAGGACCTGACCGCGGGCGGGGGAGAGGGCATGGTGGTCAAGCCCGCCGCGAACCTGACTCGCGGACCCAAGGGCCTGATACAGCCGGGCCTGAAGGTCCGCGGCCGGGAGTACCTGCGGCTCATCTACGGTCCGGACTACACCGAGCCGGGGCACCTGGACCGGCTGCGCCAGCGTGCGCTCAGCCACAAGCGCTCGCTCGCCCTGCGTGAATACGCCCTCGGCCTGGAGGCGCTGGACCGGGTGGCCCGCGGCGAGCCGCTGTGGCGGGTGCACGAATGCGTCTTCGCCGTCCTGGCCCTGGAGTCCGAGCCGGTCGACCCCCGGCTTTGACGGACCCGGCTGGCAAGATGTCCGCATGCTCGATTCCGACGCCAAAGCCGACCTGCACCGCTACCTGCAAGACGCCCGCGAGGCGCTGCTCTGGAAACTCGAGGGACTGTCCGAGTACGACGTCCGCCGCCCCCTGGTGCCGACCGGCACCAACCTGCTCGGCCTGGTCAAGCACGTGACCGGCGTCGAACTCGCGTACTTCGGCGACGTCTTCGGCCAGCCTGGTCCTGACCAGCTGCCGTGGGACGAATCCGATCCCATGACGGACATGTTCGCGGCCCCCGAGGAATCCCGCGAGTCCATCACCAGCATGTACCGCCGCGCCTGGGCCCACTCTGACGCGACCATCGATGCTCTCCCGCTGGACACCGTCGGGACGGTTCCCTGGTGGCCTGGCCAGAACCAGCTGACGCTGCACCACGCGCTGGTCCGCGTGGCCACCGAGACCGCCCGCCACGCCGGCCACGCCGATATCGTCCGCGAGCTCATCGACGGCGCGGCCGGCTGGACTCCCGCCAAACCCAACCTCCCCGACGCCGACCAGCCCTGGTGGCAAACCCACCACGACCGCGTAGAAACCGCTGCCCGCCAAGCAGCCCAAAGCCCCGGGTAAATCGTTCCTACCATGGTAGTTCCTACCGTGGTATGCTTAACCATGAAGGTAGACAAGATGAGCATCTCCTTCGACCCTGAGCTCGGTGACGCGGTCCGGGCTGCAGCGGCTGAAACTGGCAAACCGTTGTCCTCCTGGCTGGCCGAAGCGGCGGCCAGCAAGTTGCGGGCCGAAGCCCTAGCTCGGTTCCTTGAGGACTGGCAGGTTGAGCACGGTACGCTGACGGCTGCGGAGGTCGCGAAAGCCGAACAAGAACTCGGCCTTCGTGCCGCCGACACGGCCGCATGACCGCACTCATCCTCGACGCCGGAGCGCTGGTGGCGGTCGACCGCGACGATCGCGCGATGATCGCCCGCCTCCAGGCGGCCCAGCAACACGGAATGGAACTGCGCAGCAACGCCATGGTGGTGGCCCAGGCTTGGCGCGACCCGCACGGGCGGCAGGTACAACTGGCGCGATTGCTTCGCGCGGTCGACGTTCGCACTGTAGATCCTGAGGTCGGCCGTGCGGCTGGGGTGCTCCTGGGCGCGGCACATACGAGCGATCCCATTGACGCTACCGTCGTCCTATTGGCCGCTCCCGGAGACCGAATCCTGACCAGTGATCCCACTGACCTGACCAGGCTGGCCAGAGCGGCCTCGAGCCGGGCTGTCATCGTTCCGTGTTAACCGCGTCCGCTAGCGGGGATCGTCTGGTTCGACGCCCACGGTGACGTGCAGACGCCGGAGACGAGCCACGACCCGCCGCGCCCGGTTCTCTGTTATTTCCTTATTCCGAACGATCCTCGGGCATCCGCGCCATGATGGCCAACATGCTCGGATCAGGGCACCGCCTCCTCGGGAGTTCCCGGCCCGGCAGGAGCCGCGCCTGGATGCGGCACGCAACTAGAGCGATGCTCGTGTTGTGTGCGGCCGTCGCGGTCGGCGCGACGTCTTGCTCTAGTGCCGCCCGCTCTAGTGCCGCTCGGCATGATCCGCCGGCTCCTGTCCGCCTAGCGGCACGCACGCGCCTGCCTGCGTCTGCGACGTCGGTGCTGGCCGGGTCTCCGGATATGGTCGCGGTGGGTGTGGCGCAAAGATTGTTTACCTCCTCGCCGGTGGTCGTCGTGGCCAGCCCCAACCCGTCGGCCGATCTGGCCGCCACCCGCCAGGCGCTGCGGGCGCACGCGCCCCTCCTGCTGACTTCGGTGCCTGGCGTAGCAATGGTCAGCGCCTCGCTCCGGGCGCAGGTCAGCGCGCTGGACCCGCGTGCCGTGCTGGCGGTCGGGGTGGCCGCGAACGCGCTCGCGGCCCAGCTGCCAGGCATCCGCGTGGTAACGAACCCGGCCATGCTGCCGGCGACGAAGGCGCCCGCGCCCCTGGGCTACGCGGCGCTGCTCGTGCACCCAGGTGACAGCGATGCCGCCACGCTGGCCGCCGTCGCCACTGCGCGCGTAGCCGGGGCCCAGGTCGTCGCCGTCCGCGGCGACGACCCGCGCGCCGACCCGGCCGCGATCACCGCGCTGTCGGCCAGCCGGCCTGCGCACGTGCTCGCCATCGGATCCGGTTTCGGGCCCGCGGCCCGGCTGGCATCACGGATCGCAGTGGTGAGGACCGGGGTGCAGTTGCCCGGCGGCGGCCAGGTCTTGTTCCCCTCGCACCTGCTGGTCGCGCTCTACGGTCACCCCGGTACCCCGGCGCTCGGCGTCCTGGGGCAGCAGGGCTTGCAGGCCAGTATCGCGCGGGCCAAGAAGGTTGCCGCCCAGTACCGGTCGCTGGCCCGCGTCCGGGTCATACCCGCCTTCGAGATCGTCGCCACCGTCGCTGAGGCACACCCGGGCTCGGACGGCAGCTACTCATATGAGTCCCCGGTGGCCTCCCTGCGCCCGTGGGTGCGCCGGGCCAAGGCCGCCGGGATGTACGTCATCCTGGACCTGCAGCCCGGCCGGGCCAGCCTGCTCGCCCAGGCCAAGAGGTACCAGTCGCTGCTCGAACAGCCCGATGTCGGGCTGGCCCTGGACCCGGAGTGGAAACTGGGGCCGGGACAGCGGCCGCTGCAGCAGATCGGCAGCGTAAGCATCACTGAGGTCAACAGCGTCGTCAGGTGGCTAGCCACCCTGACCGCGCGGTACCGGCTGCCTCAGAAGCTCCTCGTGCTGCACCAGTTCCGGCTGTCGATGATCCGCAACGAGCACGAGCTTGACACCCGGTACGACGATCTGGCCATTCTCATCCACATGGACGGGCAAGGTACCCCGTTCGATAAGCAGCAGACCTGGCAGACGATTACCAGGGCCGCCCCGGCCGGAGTGTTCTTCGGGTGGAAGAACTTTTATGTTAAGGACCATCCGACGCTGAGTCCGCGGCAGACGATCATGAGGACTCCCCGCCTGTCCATGGTCTCGTATCAGTTATCACGTCGGCGAAGTACGGCCAGTCCCCACCGGTGAGGAACTTCACCAGAAGGTCCGCGTCCGCCGGGACAAGCCGCTGGAACTCGACACGATCATCGGCCCGGCCCGGCAGCACCATCCTTATTCCGCGTAGGTCCGCATCAGCCGCAGCGCCGTGTCGCCGTGCGACCCGGTGGCCCTCAGCCGCGACGAAGCCGGCGCGAGCCGGCGCGCGGCGACCCGGCAGAAGTCACCCGCCGGCCCGGAGATGCCCGATTCGGCCTCCGCCGGGCCGAACTCCCACACCGACGCGCCGTCCGGCGCGGTCAGCTCGCACCGGACCGGCGCCGGCTGCTCTCCGGCCAGCGTCATCGCGTACGGCAGTGTGCGGTGCGCGAGCCAGGCCACGTGCCGCAGCCGTTCGGTGTCGGGGAACTGGGCACCGAGCGGCCCGGTGATGTCCAGGCCGTGCGCCCAGTGCTCAGCCAGCCTCGTAGTCGCCAGCGTGGCCGGCTTGACCGGCGCGGCCACCCACCCCAGCGGCCGGTCCGGGTCGGCCGCCCGCAGCGCGTCCAGTGCCGCCCGCCGAGCCCGCTGCCACCGGGCGAATACCACGTCCGGTGCCGCCCGTTCCGCGCGCACCAAAAAGGCGACGCGCTCATCTACCGTCCCGCCGGCCGCCCGGCCCAGGCCGCCCCGCAGCTCACCACCCGACGCCGTGACCATCACCGATTCCTCGGACTGGGCCAGGTGCAGCACGACGTCGGCGATCGTCCACCCGGCCGCCCCCGACGCCGACAGCCACTGGGCGTCATCCAGCCCACCCAGGATGCCCGCCAGTCGTTCCTGCTCCGCGCTCAGGTCGTCAAAGACCGTCATGCCTTCGACTATGGCACCCTAGCGCCGCCCCTGAACCGATGGTTGCCGCTTACTAACGGAAAGAGCCATCAGGTTGTCACTACCATCGGTTCGGCGGGGCCGCCACATGTGACGTGAGGGTCTGGTGGTACCCCAGAGCCGGGCCGACGGTCGAACCAACGCCCAAACCCTCTGACCGAGGCGCAGAAGAACACCGACGGGATGCTCGAGGGTATGCTCACCTCCCTCGGCTTCCAGCACGTGACCGTCACCTTCGGCAGCCCCGCAGCCAGCGGCGCCCGCTACTGAACCTCGCCTCCCCAGGACCGCGCGAAGGCCGTCCTGGGGAGGCGAAGACTAGGGAGTTACCCCAGGGTTTTTGTTCTCGGCTCGAGCGATCGTGGATCTATCCACACGGAGCAACTGAGCCAGACAAGGAGAAACCCGAAATGAGTACTCAGTTCTACACCGACCAGCAGGCCCCTCACCAGCAGGCCCCCCGCCAGCAGGGCGGTCGGCCGTCCTGGTTCCGCATCTGTGCCGTGGTCATCGGCACGGCCATGGTGGCGGCCGTCGTCGCGTTGACCCTGGCCCTGTCGAACTCGCATTCCAGCCAGGCCCCGGCCACCACCGGCCCGTCGACCTCGACGTCTGCCCCGGCCAACCCGGCGAACCCGGCCACCCCGTCCAACCCGGCCACCCCGTCCCACCCTGTCACCCCGGTCCAGCCCTCGGCCTCGGTGATGCAGCTGCAGCGGCAGCTGGGGCAGCTGAACTACTACGAGGGCCCGGTCGATGGCCTCATGGGGCCCCAGACGATCGCGGCGGTCCAGGATCTCCAGCGTCAGGCGGGCCTGCCCCAGACCGGCCAGATGAACGCCGCCACCCAGGCCGCTCTGGCCAGCTACCTGGCCCACGGCAACAACCAGATGGGCGGGAACAGCTGATTCAGGCACCCATACGCCCTACCAGCGACCGAAAGACCGGGACCATGTTTCCCGGTCTTCGGCCGTTTTGCCGAAAACATGTGACCGGTTCCAGGCGCACGACCTGGGACCGGTCAGACCGCCGCCGGCTGGCGCCACTGCTCGACGAAGCGCCGCAGCTCCTGCCGTCCCTGCAGGCCGCACTTGGCGTAGATGTTGCCCAGGTGGTATTCCACGGCCTTGCGGCTGACGAATAGCTCGCCCGCGATCTCCGGATTCGACAGTCCCTTGCTGACCAGGTGGGCCACCTCCGTCTCCCGGCTGGTCAGCGCTAGCACAGACCGCTTTTTCGCCGGACTGCCGGGAAGATGACAGGCCGCCAGCTCCTCTTCGGTCCGGGCGATGAACGGCTCGGCGCGCAGGGCCTGGTACAGGTCGTTCGCCCGTCGCAGGCGCTCGACCGCCAGGCGCCGCTGGCCCGTTCGCCGCAGCAGCCGGCCGTAGGCCAGCTGCAGCCGGGCCGCGTACACCGGGCTTTGCGTGCTGGCGATGTCGTCGCCGCGGGCGTAGATCTCCCGAGCCTGGTCGGGGTCGCCGCGCTGCTCGGCCAGCCAGCCGTCCAGCCAGGCCAGGGCCTGCTGCAGATAGCCGGCCTTACCGCCGTCGGTGCGCAGCGTGTCCAGGACGGCGGCGGCCTGCTCCAGCTGGCCCGAGCCGACCAGGCCCTCGGCCAGCAGCGGCCGCCATAGCACCGCATAGACCCGGCTGCGGCCGTCCAGGGTCTCCTCGTCCCGCCAGTGACCGAGGGCGTCAGCCATGCCCAGGTAGTCACCCGAAGCCTGGCACGCCAAGGCCCGCATCATCGCGGCATACAGCCGTTCCTGGCCGTAATCCAGGCTGGCCGCCGCCTCCTCGGCCAGTACCGCGTGCCGCTCCGCCTCCTCGGCTTCGCCGCGGCCGGCCGGCACACAGCCCGCCGCCAGGTGCAGCAACGGCAGCTCGTAGCGGCGGGAATGGATCGCGGCGGCCGAGAACCCCTGCTCGGCGGTGAGCAGCACGTCGTCCCATGCGCCGGCCAGGTACTGGGCCAGCGCCAGGTAGAAGTAGGCGCGCAGGCCAAGGGTCAAGGTGGCACCCCGGCGCGCCAGCCTGAGGCTGGCGGTCATGTCGGTCACCGCCTGGTCCAGGTCGCCGGCCAGCAGCCGGAACACCCCGCGGAACGACAGGCCGTCGACGTCGACCGGGCCGACCCGCACCGCGTCAGCGTCGAGATGTCCGAGCTCAGCCAGGGCGGCGTGCGGGCCGGCCACCTGGGAGGCGCCGATGGCGATCAGGGTGCGCGTCTGGCTGGCGGCCGCCGCGTCTAGGTACCCGCCCTCCAGCGCTTGCCTGCCGAACGTCATCACCTTTTCCCCGTTACCCAGGAGCGTGTAGGTGCCAGCCAGCCGGTTGGCGATCATCGCGGCGAGCTGGCGGCTGCCAGGGTCATCGCGGGCAGCCGCCAGCGCTTCGCTGAACCAGCGTTCTGCCTCGGCAAGTCGGCCCGAGGAGAATGCCATGGTCCCCAGCACGCAGCTACGCAGCGGGGACGACGCCGATTCCTCCACCGCCTGGCGGAGGGCCAGGCCGCGGGATTCCTCAGCCAGCATCAGGTGCAGCGCCGCGGTCAGCAGTCTTCGTTCCCGGTCGGCTCGCTCGGGGGAGACGTCAGACGCCCACTGGAGGTGGGTAGCGGCGAGTGCCAGGTGGCCGCCGGCCGTCTCTTGACCCGCCAGGCGCTCCAGTTGGGCGGCCAGGTTCTCGTCGGGACGCTCGAGGGTGGCCACCCGGTGCTCCCAGGACGCCGACTCGTTGACGACCGAGGCAGCTCGGGCGTGCAGCATCCTGCGCCTGGTGGCCGTTATGCCCGCGTAGATGGCATCCCGGACCAGCGGGTGGCGGATCGCCACCGGGCAGCTCGGCTCTTCCGGCCACCAGTCCACCAGGCCGGAGGCCGCCGCCGGTTCGATGGCCGCGCTGGGTGAGCCGACCTCCGCCGCCTGGCCCACCTGGGCCAGGGGCATGCGCAGGTTCAGCACCGAGAGCATCTCCAAGATGACCCGTGTCTCGGCCGGCAGCACCCTGAGGTGATCAGCAACGGCGGCAGCCAGCGTCCGGGGCAGCGCGGGCCGTCCGGAGGCCCGGGGATCGAAGTCGAACCCTTCGCTCAACAGCGTGCGCAGGTACAACGGGTGCCCGCCGGTGTGCTGGTAAAGCCATGCGGCGGCCTCATCGTCCAGCGCTCCTGCCTTGAGGGCGGCAGCCAGTGACGCGACTTCCTCCTGGCTCAGCCCGCCCAGCGGGATGAACAGCCGGTTCTCGACGCTCAGCAGCAGCCGCTGGGCCGCCTCGTCCAGGCGGTCGCTAGGCCCGCGGTAGGTGACGATGGCAATCACCGGGTCAACCGACAGCCGCCGGAACATGAACGTCAGGGCCTCTACCGACTTCCGGTCGGCCCACTGCAGATCATCGATCACGATGGCCAACGCGCCAGCCGCCTGCTGTTCTCCCACTACCTCTAGCAGCCCGGCTCCCACGGAGAACGACGAAGCGGCGCCGTTCGCCGTGGCCGTCGGTACCACGCCTCCGGCCGCCCTGAGCAACTGGTCGACGATTCCGAAGTCTAGATCGGCCTCGGCCTGATCTGCTCGAGCCGAAAGCACCCGCAGGTCGGCAGCCCCCGCCAGGGATCGCCGCGCCAGGGCCGTTTTCCCTACCCCGGGGTCGCCTTCGATAGCCACCAGCCACGGCTGCCCTGCCTCGACCCGGGAGATGACCTCCGCGACGCGCGCCAGTTCCGCCGCTCTGCCGATGAAAGGGTCGAGCGGTTTGAGCCGGTCCTGCACGCGCGCACCTCGCTCCTACCTGTGACGTCGGCCATCCGGACGATAAGGGCGCTGGCGAAGCAGCGCCCTTCCCCGATGCCGGTGGTCCCAACCGGCCATACCCGTTGAAATCCATTCGCACACCCGGCCAGCAGCACCTCCGCCGGCGTCCCCGAGGCGAGGCGGGACCCCGGGAACCGGCCTTATTCAGCGGTCCCGGGGAGCAGAACTAGGGAGTTTCCCTAGGGATTTTGCTCTTGTCGAGATCGAAACTGGGTCTATCCACAAGATGCAACTAGCTGAAAAGGGAGACACCCAAATGAGCACTCAGACCTACACCACCAACCCGGGCACCACCAGCCAGAACGTCACCAGCCCGTCCCGGCGCCGGCGCTGGATTCTGGCCGTCGCCGCGGTCGTGACCGTCGCCTTCGCCGCCCTGGCCCTAGCCCTGTGGCACGGCCAGTCCAGCGCTGCCCCGGCCACCAACGGCCCGTCGACCTCCACGTCCGTCCCGGCCCAGCCCCACACGCCGACCGTCAACCCCGCGCAGCCTTCCCGGCCGAGCGTCAACCCCGCGCAGCCTTCCCGGCCGACCGTCAACCCCGCGCAGCCTTCCCGGCCGACCGTCAACCCCGCGCAGCCATCCGGGCCGACCGTCAACCCCGCGGTCCCGACCACTCCCGTGGCACCGGGCAGCCAGAGCTGAGGCGCCTCGGACAACCAGATGACCCTTACCCAGCTGCCGTCGGCCGTTCGCCCTTGAGCAACTCGCCTGCAGCCCTGGCTGGATATCACCGCATAGGCGCGGTCCCGATCGGGACCGCGCCTTTGGCGACGGGCTGAATAACCGGAGATGTCACCTGGCCGTCCGTCTCGCCTCCCCAGGAGGGCTCCTAGTCCGGTCGCTGCACGGACTGAGCAGAGTCGGGTTCGGGGGGTTCAGGACGGGCGGCGGCGCTGTGCAGCAACCTCAGGGGATAAATGACCACCGACAGCAGGCCTGCCACCACCAGCGCGGTGGCCGTGGATGGCCTCTGATGACCGGTCTCGACGCCGATGACCGTCGCCACCACGATGAACGTCAGGGAGGTGGCCGCCGTCTGACCGGCGGGAGAGCCTTCACAGGGAGGCGAACTGGGGAGGCGAACTGGGGAGGCAAGCTAGGGAGGCGAACTAGGGAGTTTGCCTAGGGACTGCGGTCCCGGCTCAGCCGACAGTGGATTCATCCACACCGAACAGTCGAGCCGACCCAAAAGGACATTCTCCATGAGCACCGCAGTCCTCTCCGATCAAAGCCGCAAGCCGGCCGAGCCCGCCGCCCTAGGAGGGCTGGCCGGGCAGGCCGCCGAACGCCGGGCTAAGCGCGATGCGCTGCAGGCCCTGGGCATCAACCCCTATCCCACCCGGTTCGAGCGCAGCGCGACGCTGGCCGACCTGCACTCGGCGCACTCCGGGCTGGACCCGGACACGCGGACGGGCGAGGTGGCGAGCGTCGCCGGGCGTGTGGCCTCCATGCGGGGCCACGGCAAACTGCGCTTCGCGACCATCGAGGACGCCAGCGGGACCGTGCAGCTGATGTTCCGGGCCGACCACCTCCCGGCCGACGCGGCCGCCGTCGAGGCGCTCGTCGACCTGGGCGACTGGGTGGGAGTCACCGGCGAGGTGATCACCAGCCGACGAGGCGAGCTCTCGGTCGACGTGAGCGGCGTGGAGATCCTGTCCAAGGCGCTCCGGCCACTGCCCGACAGGCGGCACGGCCTCAGCGAAGCTGAGACCAGGTACCGCCAGCGGGAGGTTGACCTGCTGGCCAACAAGGAAAGCAGGCGGGTCTTCGACATCCGCTTCAAGACGCTGTCCATCCTGCGGGACCGGCTCGCGGGACAGGGCTTCATGGAGGTCGAGACCCCCATCCTGCAACCGCAGGCAGGCGGGGCCCTGGCCCGTCCGTTCTTCACCCACGCCAACGCGCTGGACACCGAGTTCAGCCTGCGCATCGCGCCGGAGCTCTACCTCAAGCGGCTGGTAGTCGGAGGCTACGAGCGGGTGTTCGAAGTAGCCCGCAACTTCCGCAACGAAGGGATCGACACCAGGCACAGCCCGGAGTTCACCTCGCTCGAGGCGTACCGCGCTTTCGGCGACTTCCGTGACGGGATGGACCTCACCGAGCACCTGATCGTGGAGGCCGCCCGCGGTGCCGTCGGCCGGCTCGAGTTCGACTTCGCGGGCCAGCGCGTCGACCTGACGCCGCCCTGGCCGCGCCGCGACCTCCTCGACATGCTCGAGGAGCGGCTCGGCCAGCGGGTGCATCCATCTATGCCGACGGAGGACCTGCGAAGGGTCTGCGACGCCCACGAAGTCCCCTACCTGCCGGCTTGGGGCCCCGGGAAGCTGGTCTTCGAGCTCTACGACAAGACCTTGATGGGCCAGACCCTGGGGCCGGTGTTCATCTACCACTACCCCACCGAAGTCTCACCGCTCGCCCGCCAGTCCCTCGAGGACCCCACCGTCACCGACCGCTTTGAGCTCGTAATCGGAGGCAGGGAGCTCGCCAACGGATACAGCGAGCTCAACGACCCCGACGAGCAGGCCAAGCGGTTCGAGGCCGAGGCGAGGGCCGCCGCCGGAGGCGAGACCGAGGCCCACCCGGCCGACGCCGCCTTCGTGCGGGCACTGGAGTTCGGGCTGCCGCCTACATCCGGGATCGGCATCGGCATCGATCGGCTGATCATGCTCCTCGCCGAGGTCCCGGCGATCCGCGACGTCATCTTGTTCCCGCTCATGCGGACGGAGGCAGTGTCATGAGCACCGATGTGATGGAAACCCAGGAGCTGATCGGGCAGGCCCCGCCAGCACAAGACCCCGACCGCGCGACAACGGAAGGCCTGGCTGCTGCCGCCTTCTTCGTCCCCGATCTCATCCAGCTCGACGTCCGGCGGGGCGACCGGGTACTCGTGGTCAGTGACCTGCACCTCGCCCCGGTCGCGTCGGAGGCGTCCACGCGGGCCGCCGAGGAGTTGTCGGAGCTGCTGGACGGGTTCCACCAGCCCGGGATGCTCGTGATCGCCGGCGACGGGTTCGAGATGCTCGCCGCGGCTCCCGACGTGGCCGCGATCCTCGATTCCCATCCGCAGTTCACCGGCGCGGTCAAGCGCTTTGCTCAGGACCATCGCGTCGTGCTGACCCCAGGAAACCACGACGGCCAGCTCGCCTGGGACCGTGATTCGGTCGCGGTGCTGCGGGACCGCCTCGGCGTGACCGACGTGGCCCTGGCCTGTGACCTGGCCGTGGAGACCGGAGACGGCACTGCGCGGGTCAAGGTGATGCACGGCCACCAGTTCGATCAGTACAACGCTTTCGACGATCCCCGGTCCCCGGTCGACACACCGCTGGGCCATCACATCGTGCGACAGGTGCTGCCCAAGCTCGCGAAGCGTGACCAGCCTGGCGCGCTGCTTGAGGGAGTCCGGTGGTGCAATGGAGATCCGTCGGCTTTCCTGGGATCGCGCCTGCTGTACCGCATGGTGGCGGGATGGCTGTGGTGGCTGGGGGTACCTTTCGGGGCGGCGCTGGTGCTGCGCTTCCTGTCCTTTGCGCCGGGGGTTAAGCCGCTGCTGAACCATCACGCCGAGCGGTGGCTGGTCTGGTTCGGTATCCTGGCCGTCGCGATCGCGGTGGTCGCCGCGGTGACGGGAATCGCTACCATGCTGCGGGTCAACCGCGCCCTGGCCGACGCTTCGGTCGGCGAGCGGGGTGATGCGTCGGCTCACAACGCGACTGTTCGCGCCGAGGCCGCCCGGCTGACCTCCGCGGGGTACGCGGGCCTGATCACCGGCCACACCCACGAGCCCGAGCTTTCCAAGGTAGGCGAGGGGTTTTACGCCAACACCGGATGCGCGACCGAGGTCGTACGCGGGCGAAAGGCCAGGTTCGGGCTGCCGACGCCGTTCCTGGCCGTGCGGCGGCTGTCGATGATCGAGTTGACGGCGGGCCCGGTGCTATCGGTCTCACTGTCTCTGGCCGAACGCCCCATCGGTCAGCCTTCTTTTCTCGAGCGACTGGTTCTCGCCCCGGAGCGGGAGCGTCCCCGGACGCTCGACGTGGTGGGGCGTCTCCCCGACGGAGCCATCTGGCCGATCAGCGAGCGAGCCTTGATGCCGTGGGTGCGGCGGCGCCGGATCCGGCGGGTGGCCGCGTTCGGGCTGCTCACCGCGGGGCTGCTGAACGTCGTCTTCGCGCTCCTGTGGCCGCTGCGCTGGACCCGTCCAGTCGAGGCCTGGCTGCCGTTCGGCCTCCACCCGGTCAGCGGCATCACCGCCGTGCTGGGCGGGCTGGCTCTGGCCGGAGTGGCCCGAGGGGTACGGCTCGGCTACCGGAGGGCATGGCTTGCGGCTCTGGTACTCCTGATGGCGAGCACCGTCTACCGCCTGGTGCGGGACGTGGGGCCGGAAGGGCCGGCCATCGCCTGCCTCTTCAGCCTGTGGCTGCTGCTCGAGCACCGCCACTTCCGGGTCAGCCCGTCAGGCTTCCGCCGTGTCGCGGGCTGGGCCGTCATTACCGGCCTGGTGGCGGTCGCCCTGGCCGCTGGGCTGGGCGCCGCCTACCTCGGCGGCCGCGAGACCCGTGGTGTCGTCCTGGCCGTCGTCTTGGGGACCGCGGTCCTTGTCCTGGCGACGGGCCTGCCCGGCCGCGAGCGCCGGCGAACGGGAGAAGCTCGAGCCAGGGCGTTCGAGCGGGCGCGAGCGATATTCGATCGCTACGGCGGCGACACCCTCGACTACTTCGCCCTCCGCGACGACAAGTCCTGGCTTTTCTCCGGGAACACCCTCATCGCCTACTCGGTCATCAACCGCGTCATGCTGGTGTCGCCCGACCCGATCGGGCCCGTCGACGAACGCGTTGATGCCTGGTCCGACGCGATGGACCTGGCCGATACCAACGGCTGGTACATCAGCGTGCTCGGCGCGTCCGCGCCCTGGCTGCCGATCTACCGGGCCGCCGGGCTGACCGGGGTCTACATGGGTGACGAGGCGATCGTCGACTGCCAGACGTTCTCACTCAAGGGCAAGTCGATGAAGTCGCTGCGCGGGGCCTACAACCGGATGTCCAAGTCCGGCTACCACGTCGCCGTCATTCCCGCCCTCGACACCAGCGCGGAACTCCGGGTCCAGCTGGAGGATCTCGCGACCGAAACGCGTCAGGGCGAAGCCGAGCGCGGCTTCTCGATGACCCTGAGCCGGATGTTCGACGAGCGCGACACCGGTCTGCTGCTGGCCGTCTGCCTGGATCCCGAGGGCCTACCGGTGGCGTTCAACCAGTACGTTCCCGCGGGCCACGTCAACGGGTACTCCCTTGACCTCATGCGACGGCGGCAGCGCGGGCGGCCGCCCGCCCGCCTTCGACGCCGGACGTTACAAGGAGCGCAACACCGTCGAGCGCTGTTTCGCCAAGCTCAAGCAGTTCCGTGCCGTCGCGACCCGCTACGACAAGCGCGAGTTCATGTACCAGGGCACCGTCGACGTCGCGTCGATCCGGATCTGGCTGCGGGATCCCGTCCCATGATCCACCGGACACGTTAGTCGCGGATGACGATGGAAGGTGTAAAGACCCCTACCAGACTGCCGCCGGATTGTGATACGCCTCCGGTACGGCATCAAGGGCCGCTGTGACCGCAGGGCAACGAGCACAGGTCAAAGTGCCTGGTCACGTACACGCGAAGGCCGCCCTTGACATCTTTCCCTCCGGCGAATGAATCGGCAGCAGCCGGTCCGATGGAGGGAGGGCGGCGCACAAGAACCGCAGCCGGGAAGCCCCGCGTGCCCGCTGCGTGCACGATCGGCCTGTCGTCCGAGGTATCCCATGGTCACCAAGGGTGTGGACCCCGGGGGGGACCCCCTGCGAAACGTCGAGGATGATCCATACGATGAGGCCAGCGCGAGGACCAGCCATGACCGTTCATCTTCTCTCGCTCTGAGATATCGCTCCTGTTTGGGGGCATGTCGCGTCGGTGCCGAACGTCGCGTACAGGGCAGTGACCGGGGAAGCTCCACCAGGCATAGAAGCAGGAGGTATCTCGTGGGTGCTCAGGTGCCGCCGGTGATGGCTCTGGACGACCCGGGCGCCGTGCCCGGGGTGGCCGGAGGCAAGGGCGCCTCGCTGGCCCGCCTCGCACGCGCCGGGTTCCGTGTCCCGCCAGGCTTCCACGTGACGACCAGCGCGTACCTCGATTTCATCGGTCGTGGCGGCCTGCGCGAGCCGGTGCTGGCGGCCATGTCTGCTGTCGACGTATCCGACGCGGCCACGTTCGACGCGGCCGCCGCGCGCATCGGTGAGCTGTTCGCCGGCCAGCCCGTGCCGACCCCGACGGCAGCTGCGATCGCCGGGGCCTACGCCTCACTCGGCAACGACGTGCCGGTCGCGGTACGGTCCTCGGCGACCGTGGAGGACCTTCCCGGCATGTCCGCTGCCGGGCAGCACAACACGTACCTTAACGTCCGCGGCGAGGCGGCCGTGCTCGACGCGGTCAGGCGGTGCTGGGCGTCGCTCTGGTCGGCGCGGGCCATCGGTTATCGCGCTCGCCGTGGCGTCGAGCCTGGCGAGGTGAGCATCGCCGTCGTCGTGCAGCAGCTCGTGCTGGCGGAGGCTGCCGGTGTCATGTTCACCATCGACCCGGTCGGCGGCGCTCACGACGAGGTCGTGATCAGCGCGAACTGGGGCCTCGGCGAGTCCGTGGTCGCCGGCGAGGTCACCCCCGACGTCGCGGTCATCGACCGGGCGTCGGGGGCGCTGGTCAGCTACCAGGTGGGCAGCAAGGAGATGATGACCGTGGCCGACGGCGCGGCCACCCGGGCGGCAGGTACGCCGGCCGGCCTGCGTTCAGCGGCGGTGCTCTCGCCGGGCGAGGCGGGTGAGCTGGCCCGGGTCGGCCTGGCGATCGAAAAGCTGTATGACGAGCCGGTGGACGTCGAGTGGGCGCTCGCCGCTGGCGAGCTGTCCGTGGTCCAGGCCAGGCCGATCACCACTCCTGCCTCCCGGCCCGCCGTGGGGCCTGGCGAACGGTGGAATGACAGCCTGGCCGGGGACTACCTGTGGAGCAACGGCAACCTCGGCGAGGCCTTCCCCGATGTCATGACGCCTGCCACCTGGTCGTTCGTCGAGCTGCTCATGTCGCGGATGACCTTCCCGCCGAGCCTGCCCGGTTACCGTGGCTACGGGCGGATCGGCGGGCGCTTCTACGCGAACGTGAGCATGTCGATCTCGCTCGAAGCCCTGGCCGGCATCTCGCCGCGCCGGTTCGCCGCACTCTTTGGCCCGGTCTTGGGCAAGCTCCCTCCGGTCGAGGAGATCCCGCGTCCGCGGCTTCCCCGGTGGAAGGCCTTCCGGCTGATGGTGCCCGCGGCGGTCACGTTGCTGCGCAGAGTCCGCGCCAGCCAGAAGCGGATGCCGCAGTTCCTCGCCGGCGCGCCGGGCCGCTGCCAACGGCTGCGCGCCGAGATCGAGCAGGCTACCGACGCCACGGCGCTGGCCAGCCTGTGGCCAGCGAAGGTCCGGCCGCTGTTTGAAGAGGCCTGCGACATGCTCTCTGCCGCGGTGGCGGCGCACGGCACTAGGCTGCTGTCCATTCCCGGCAAGCTGGCGATACTGGTCGGCGAGGCCGACTCGGCCCTGCTGCTGTCCGGCCAGCAGGCCGAGGGGCTCCCCTTGGCCAGTCTCGGCCCGGCTCTCGGCCTCGCCCGGCTCGCCCGGGGCGAGATCGACCGGGCCACCTTCGCCCGCCAGTACGGGCACCGCGGCTCCCACGAGGTGGAGCTGTCGATCCCCCGGCCTGCTGAGGATCCGGCCTGGATCGACGACCAGCTCGCCGCCCTCCATGACGCCCCCCGCGACGCCGGCACGCTGCTGGCACACCGGGAGGCGGCCCGCGCCGCGGCCTGGGACCGGCTGGCACGCCAGGACCCCAAGAAGGCGGCCGCGGCGCGCAAGCTCGTCGCGCGCTGGGCGCCGGTCGCCCGTGACCGCGAGGCGGCCAGATCCGAGGTCGCAAGGTCAGCGTGGGTAGTCCGTACCTGGGTACGGCGCGCCGGGCAGCTCACCGGTCACGGCGATGACCTGTTCTTCCTGGAGTTGCCGGAGACCGTCGGCCTGCTCCGCGGCGACCCGGCGCCCCTCGCCAAGGTGCCCGCCCGCCGGGCCAGCTACAAGACCTACCAGGCGCTGCCGACCTACCCCGCGCTGATCCGCGGCCGCTTCGACCCCATCCGCTGGGCGGCCGACCCGAACCGGCGCAGCGACTACTACGACGAGCGCGCCCGGCCGGCCAAGCCGGACGACACGATCACGGGATTCCCCGGCGCCGCCGGCGTGGTCGAAGGCATCGCGCAGGTCCTCCGCACGCCCGAAGACGCCGCCCAGCTCGGCGACGGCGAGATCCTCGTCACCACGGTCACCAACATCGGCTGGACCCCGATCTTCCCCCGCGCCGCCGCAGTCGTAACCGACGTCGGCGCGCCACTGTCCCACGCCGCGATCGTGGCCCGCGAACTCGGCATCCCCGCCGTCATCGGATGCGGCAACGCCACCATGCGCCTGCACAGCGGCGACCGGGTCAGGGTCGACGGCAGCAACGGCACCGTCCAGGTACTGCACCAGGCATAACATGACGGCTCGCGCACCCCTGAATCGAGTGCGCTTAGGTCATCTTGTCGCCTGTGGGTGCCGAAAACTGTGTCACCCTATGCGACTAGGCCCTCATCAGTCAGATCATGGCGATTCAGCCGATCGAGCGCCGTACCGATCTACACGATCCAGCCATCAAGATCCACGGGACGCGCCCTAGTGCTGATCGCGGCCATGGACAGCATCAGGAACCTGCCCGCCACGGCCACGTTCGGCTGGTCGGCGATCTTCTTCTACGGCATCGCGGTCCTCACCTACCTGGTGCCGGTGGCCCTGTGCTCGGCCGAGCTGGCCACGACCGTCGGCGGCGGCATGTACCGGTGGGTCAGGGAGGCGTTCGGGCCCCGGTGGGGTTTCCTGGCCGTGTGGTGTGACTGGTCGGAGAACATCGTGTGGTTTCCCACCGTGCTGGTGTTCCTGGCCACCACGGCCGCGTACGTGATCAACCCGGATCTATCGCAGAACAAGGCGTTCCTGGTGCCCGTCATGCTTGTGATCTTCTGGGCGGTGACGCTGTCCTCGCTGTTCGGATCGCTGAAGTCGGCCCGCTGGACGGGCGTGGGAGTGGTGATCGGGACGGCCGTCCCGACCGCGGCGATCATCGCCTTGGGCCTGTGGTGGACCGGCAGCGGCAAGCATTCGCAGATCCCCTTCCACACCAGCGCGATCGTGCCGGCCTGGCACGGCCTGACCAGCCTGGTGTACGCGGCCGGCATCGTCGTCGCGTTCGCCGGGATGGAGATCGGAGGCTTCTACTCGCACGTGGCCAAGAACCCCAGGCGCACCTACCCCAGATCGGTCCTAGTGGCCGCGGCCACGGTCGCGTCGCTGTCCATCTTGGGCAGCGTGGCCATCGCGATGGTGGTGCCGGCCAAGCAGATCCAGCTCGCTGGCGGGATCATGCAGGCGGTGTCGATCTTCTTCGCCAAGCTCGGCATCTCCTCGCTGATCCGGCCGTTCGGCGTGCTGGTGATCATCGGTGTGCTGTGCGGCCTCGCGTCCTGGAGCATCGGCCCGGCCGAGGGGATGCGCCGGGTCGCCGCGGACGGCCACCTGAACCCGTGGTGGGGGCGCACCAACCGCCGCGGCGCTCCCACCTCGGTCCTCATCCTGCAGGCCACGCTCGGTTCGGTGCTGGCCCTGGCCATGGTGTTCGTCAACAACATCAACACCTAGTACTGGATGCTGACCGCGCTGGTCGCCCAGACCTTCCTCGTCCTGTACTTCCTCATGTACCTGTCGGTCATCCGGCTGCGCCGCACCAGGCCAGACCTCCCGCGCCCGGTCAAGATCCCGGGCGGGAAGCCGGGACTCGTACTGGTCACCGGGGCCGGGATCGCCGGCGCCGTGTTCACCTTCTTCCTAGGGTTCATCCCCGCCAGCCACCTATCGGCACCGGGAACAATCGCCTACGTCACGGTCATGGCGTTCGGGATGATCGTCATCATCGGCACCCCGTTCCTCCTGCACCGGGGCCCCTCCGTCAAGTCCGACACCCGGGAAGACCCCAACCTGGTCATCCCCGGAACGCAAGAAAGAACATGAGATGCCCCCGAGCGCGCTGTTGCCGGACCGCACGCGGAAACGCACTCATCGCAGTTTCGCCGGCGCAGCACGGCATGTGCTTTCCAGCCGGGTAACTGCTTGGGCCGTTGCGGGCGTCGTCGCCGTAGTCGCGCTCGGGGTGATTCTGTTCCCGCGGAACAGCGTTTCCCCTGACGCCGCCACCTTCACTGGGCTCCCGCAGGTGGGTGCCCTGTTCCAGGGAGCGTGGCAGAGCAACCCGCATTTTTGCACCGCGAGCGTGGTGGACAGCCCCCCGGGGGACGTGATCGCCACGGCCGCCCACTGCCTATCCGGGAACGCGAAGGATCTGGAGTTCGTCCCGATGTACCACGACGGCCAGGCTCCTTACGGCCAGTGGAACGTGACCGGCGCGTATGTCAGCCAGCGCTGGACGCAGGACCAGGATCCCCAGTCAGATTTCGCGTTCCTGACCGTCAGCCCGCAGCGCACCGGCGGAACGGAGCGCACGGTGCAGAGCGTCGTGGGCGGCGACGCGCTGGTCATCGGGCGCCCGCTTCCGCCGTGGGCCGTCGTAGTCGGGTACCCCGCGGGCAGCGGTGGTCAACCCGTCATCTGCCTCAACCAGCCCTTCGCGCGGGATGGCTACCCGGCCTTCCGTTGCGGCGGCTTCGTCAGCGGGACCAGCGGCGGACCCTGGCTAGCCGAGTACAACGCCCAGACCGGTCGCGGTGATCTGTACGGCGTGACGGGAGGCCGGCATCAGGGCGGCTGCGTGAGCTGGGTGTCCTACAGCCCAAGTTTCAACGCCGACACGCTAGCGGTGTACGAACGGGCCGTGGCCGGACAGCACCCCGACGTGATCCCAGCCGCGCAGCCAGCGTGCTGAGGGCGCCCTAGGGACACGAACTAGGGAGTTTGCCTAGGGACTGCGGCGGCGGCTCGGCCGACAGTGGATTCATCACACCAATAGCCAAGTCGAGAAAGACATCTGCCATGAGCATCCGCACCGACAGCACGAGCCGGCCGGACACCATCCAGCCGGATACCAGCCAGCAGGCTGCCAGCCGAACCGGCACCCACTTGCGGCCGCACTTCCGCATCCCGCGCTGGCTCCTGGCGGTCGTCACGGCCGCCGCAGCGGCCGTCGGCGCGACGGTCCTGGGCCTCACGGTGAAGTGGGGCAACGTCTCGATCGTGGGCGGCTGGTTCCCGATCCTCTTGTTCTGGGTCACGGTCGCAGTCTGCGTGATCGCGGTAGCTCTCCGCCGGGACGTGCTGAGGGAGTTCGCGATCGGCATTCCGGTCGGCGTCGTCTTCGCCGTCCTGCTGTTCGTGGGGCTTCACCTCATGCAGGCGATCCCGACCGGCGCGCCCCGGTCCATGTACGTATGGCTGTGCGTGATGTGCCTCGTGGCCAGCCTGGTCCTGGCCGGATGGCGCCGGGCCCATTGGCCCCGCCGCATCTGCGGCATCGTCGCGCTCATCCTCACCGTGGTGTCGGCGGGCAGCGCCGCGAACCAGACGTTCGCGTACTACCCGACCTTCGACCGTGCCCGCTTACATGCAGAAGAACTTCAACGCCAGCACCGGTACGGGATCAATCGCGATAGCCGGGCTGTCGGAGGGCGGCCTGTGCGCTACCACCCTGGCCCTGAACAACCCCAAGGAATACGCGGCCTTCGGCAACTACTCCGGCGACGAGTCGCCCACCTACCAGAGCGACAACCAGCAGCGGACCATCCAGACCCTGTTCGGCGGCTCGACCGCCAGCTACAACGCCCACAATCCGCCGTACATCCTGAAGCAGCAGCGTTTCACCAGGCTAGAGGGCTGGTTCGAGGCTGGAGCCCAGGACCCCGTGGCCGTGAAGGCCGCCCATGCGCTGCAGCCACTGGCCGCCGCCGCCGGGATCGGCACCTGCCTGGCGACCCCGCCGGGTGGGCACGATTTCACCCTCTGGCAGCAGGCCTTCTCCGATTCGCTGCCGTGGCTGTCGTGGAAGCTGAAGCTCACGCCGCAGCCGCAGTCCGTCCCGGCCCAGTGCGCCCCCGGCCGGAGCTAGGACCCGGCGATGACCGCAGCAATTGTCTTCGCCGTCTTGTCCGCGCTGTCGAATGCGTGCAGCGCCGTCCTGCAGCGGCTCGCCGTGGTGAACCGCGGGTCCGGGGGGCGGTCCGTCTGGCGGACCGCGATCGACCTCGTGCGCCAGCCCGTGTGGTTCCTGGGAGGCCTCTTCCTCATCGGTACGTTCGGGTTCCAGGCCGTCGCCCTGTATTTCGGTCCCCTGTCGGTGGTACAGCCCATCCTGGTGCTGGAGCTGATCTTCACGCTGGGCTTGCGCGTCTTCCTGCTCCACGACAACATCGCGTCGCGGACCTGGGCCGCCGCCCTCACCATTTGCGTGGGGCTGGCCGCCTTCCTCGTCGTGGCGTCGCCCGCGCGGGGCATGCATGACGCGGACGCCGGAGGGTGGATAGCGGCCGTCAGCATCTGGGCCCTGGCCGTGCTGGTCCTGCTCCTGCTCGCTCGTCGCGGCTCGCCTACCCGTCGTGCCGCCCTGTTCGGAGCGGGCACGGCCGTCGTGTGGTCCGTGGATGCCGCGTTCGTGAAGCAGGCGGTGGACCTACTGGCGCACAGCGGCCCGCTGGGCCTGCTCACGGGCTGGCCGCTCTACGCCGTGATCGCGACCGGAGTCCTGGGCACGATCCTGCTGCAGGCCGCTTACGCCGCCGGCCCGCTGGCCGCCTCCCAGGCCACCCTGCTCATCGTCGACCCTCTCGCAAGCATCGCGCTGGGAATCGTTCTCTTCCACGAGTACCTGAACACCGGTCCCGGGTACGTGGCCGGCGCCGTCGCGTCGCTCGCCGCGCTCGGGATCGGCGTGGTCATGCTGTCGATCTGGGCTCCCCCCGTGATGACCGCCGAGGAGCTCGCGCCCCTCCGCAACGGCCAGGTCCACCGCCCGACGGAGCTTACCGATGCCAACTCTGTCGTTTGACGGGCTGCTGGTCATCGCCCTGGTGGCGGTGGCGGTCCCCGTGCTGCTCGCCCTGGTACCTCGGCTTCCCGTGCCCGGGGCGGTGCTGGAGGTCGTCGCCGGGATCCTGGTCGGCCCCTTGGTCCTCGGCTGGGTTCACCTTGACGCGCCCGTCCGCGTGGTGAGCGATCTCGGCCTGGGCATGCTGCTGTTCCTGGCCGGGCTGGAGATCGACGTGGGGGGCCTGCGGGGGCCGCTGGGACGCCTGGCGGGCCGGGCGTTCGGCATCTCGGTCCTGCTGGGCCTGGCCTGCGGCTACGCATTTAGCCTGGCCGGCGTCCACGGCAAGCCCGTCTTCCTGGCGGTGGTGCTGACGTCGACCTCGGCGGGCCTGCTTCTCCCGCTGCTCAAGGACGCCGGCCTGCACCGCGCCCCGTTCGGTCAGCTGGTGCTGGCCGGCGCGGCGCTGGCCGAAGTGGTCCCGGTCATGATGCTCTCCCTGCTGTTCTCGGCCGCGTCGAGTACATCGGCCGGCCGGCTGAGCTCCCTGGTGGCGTTGCTCGCCGTCCTGGCGGCCATCGGCTTGGCCCTCGGGCGCGTCCGGAACCTGGCCGCGCTGGACCGGCTGCTCGACCGGTTGGAGGACCACAGCGCCCAGTTGCGCCTCCGCGCCGCCCTGACCCTCACCCTGGCCTTCGCCGTGCTGGCCGAACGGTTCGGTTTCGCGTCGATCCTCGGCGCGTTCGCCGCCGGGCTGCTGGTCAGGACCATCGACCTGACCGGGCGGACCCCTCATCCGCAGTTCCAGGTCAAGCTGGAGGGCATCGGCTTCGGGTTCCTGATCCCGGTCTTCTTCATCGCCACAGGCGTCCAGTTCGACGTCAGAGCACTGGTCAGCAACCCCGCAGCCCTCGCCGAAGTCCCGCTGTTCCTGCTCGCGCTGCTGGTCGTCCGTGGCGTTCCCGCGCTGGCCTACGCGCGCCTGATCGGCAAGCGACGGGCCAGCTCGGCCGGCCTGATGCAGGCCGCCACCCTCACCTTCGTGATCGTGGCCAGCCAGATCGGTACCGCGTCCGGGCAGATCAGCCGGACCACCGGCGCCGCCCTGCTCACGGCCGGCCTGCTGTCGGCCGCGCTTTTCCCCGCCCTGGCCGTCAAGCTGCTGCCAGCCGAACCGGCCGAACCGGCTCAAGGAGCTGACAAATCAGCGGCCAGGGTCCCAGCCCTCCTGGGTCGGCGAACCAGAGAGTTTCTCTAGGGACCGCTCAGCCGGTCCTTACGGGGTCCGGAAACGCAAGCCCTCGTCGAGCAGGCCAGGCGGGACGATTTTCAGCGCTGCCACGGTCTCTGACCTGTTCCCGCCGCCGTCGTGCTCAAGGATGATGGACCCGGTCCGGGTGTTGTCCAGGATGTTGTCGACGATGGCGGCAACGCCGGGTAGCGACCAGTCCCGCGGGTCAACCGACCAGTCCAGTGGAGTCATCCGCATCCGTTCGCACCATCCCAACACGGTCGGCGACCACGCTCCATACGGCGCGCGGAACATGTGCGGAGTCCTCCCCGTCGCCTTGCGGATCGCCTCAGTGCCGTAAGCCATCTCGTCGTAGACCGTGACGGGTGACAGGTAGGCCAGGTCCGGATGCGTCCAGGTGTGATTGACGATCATGTGACCCGCGTGTGCGACTTCGCGGGCCACGCCCGGATTGGCCTGGACATTGACGCCGATCATGGAGAATGCCGCGGTGATCCGGTACCGGTCCAGCAGGCGCAGGATCTGCGGGTGTAAACCGGGCTGGGCGTCATCGATGGTCAGCGCGACCCTTTTCGGCCCGTCGTGGATGTAGTACATCGCCTGCCTGACCTCGGCCTGGGCCGGGGTTCCGCGTGGCCGCCTGACTTCGCAAGGCCGGAACAGCAACCGCGAATCCGGTGAGGACCATCAGCCCGCCTGCCCTCAGCAGGACGCGCCGGGACGGGACAGCGCCAGGCTGCCCGGCCGGCTGTGGTGTGGTATTCATCGATCGCCCCCCACGGCACACGTCATCTACAACATCAGTTTCACCCGTAGTCGAATTGATGTCGATAGTCCACTTCAAAGGAGCCGCATCCGTTGATATTGGACTGGGCAGAGCCGTCTCTTATGGGGCCGAGACCGCGACACGGAAAGAAAGTCATCGGGGTTCTCGAATTATGCGGACTTGACCCAAATAATGCTGATGTGGATCCATGGGGAAGCGTCGGTGCTGCGCGCCGGGCCAGCGCCTATCCCGGCTATCGCCCGGTGTCCGCCCGGCAATACAGGTTCCGGCGTGCCGTGGTCCTCGTCGCGGTGCTGTCGCTGGTGGCGCTGATCGCGGGCTGCCTCGGCCTTTCCGGGCACGGCGCCGGTCCCCCTTCACGTGGCGTGGGTCTTCTCGCCTGCCTCGAATACCGTGACGATCCGGGTGACTCCGCAGGCCGGGACGGCAGGCCAGCAGGTCCTGGCCCAGAGCCGGCTGGCCGTGTCGGAGAACGGCAACGGGCACACCGAACGCTGGTCCGCGGCCGGCGGGACGGTACGGGTCCCGGTGTCCGCGGGCGGCCGGACC
Organism: uncultured Actinomycetes bacterium; assembly: GCA_963742795.1. GTDB lineage: Bacteria > Actinomycetota > Actinomycetes > Streptosporangiales > Streptosporangiaceae > Palsa-504. The sequence goes on along the minus strand of CAVUNL010000002.1, from coordinate 210,542 downwards.
CGCCTGCTGGTCCAGCTCACCGGCTCGCGGTCGCTGACCAGGACGCTCACCATCAACGTCCCGCGACCGCCGCGGGTCGTCGCGTCCGGCGCCAGCTCCGGCCGGTGGCTGGTGTACACGTCCGACCCGCTGCGGGCCGGACCACCCCAGGTGCTGTGCGGGACCGACGAGGTCACCTTGGTGGCACCGACGCAGGTGGCGGTGTCCGAGAGCGCGGCCGCATGCCAGGCCCAGCTTCAGCTGACCGCACAGAACGGCGAGCAGGCGGCCGTCCCCCTCACCATCCCCGCCCTGCCCAAAGCCAAGGCCCCCGCCCTGCCCAGAGCCAAAGCCCGTGCCGTGTCCGCGGCCAAGCTGTACTGCTTCGCGAACCCGGCCGGCCGGGCCATCTACATCACCATCGATGACGGCTGGACTCCCAGCACGGAAGTGCTGGCCCTCATGCACCAGACCTACCTGCCGATCACGGCCTTCCTCATCGCCGAGGCCGCCGACGGGCACATGAGCTACTGGAAGGACTTCGTCGCCGCGGGCGGGATGATCGGCGACCACACGGTCTCCCATCCCTACCTCACCAAGCTCACCCTGACGAAGGCCACCAGCCAGTGGGGCCAGGCCCGTACGGCGCTCGGCCGGTGGCTGGGCCAGACCCCCGCCATCGGGCGCCCGCCGTACGGAGCCTTCGACCGGAAGGTGGAAGTGGCGGCCGCCCGCGGCGGGCTGACGGCCCTGGCGGGCTGGAGCGCCACCATGTCGGGCAACCGCATCCAGACCTGGAACGGCAAGCCGCTGAGCCCGGGCGAGATCGTCATCCTGCACTGGGTTCCCGGGCTGGGCCACCAGCTCACCGTGCTGCTGGCGGCGATCCGGGCCCTGCACCTGAACCCCACGCCGCTGACGCCGGCCAGTTTCTCCGGGATCGCTCCCCAACAGCACTCCCTCAACGGCGACTGACCTGGCCGCAGGGTCAGGTCAGTCGATCGGCTTACGTGAGCCTCGCTCCCGGGACGGACCGCGCCGCGACCCCGTTCGCCGGGCCCTAGTAGTCCAGTCTGACATAGGTAATACTGGACTAGTGTCCTACATCGAGATCCTGATCCTGCGGCGGCTGCGGTCCGGGTCCGCGCACGGATACGAGCTGCGCAAACGCGTCGAGCAGACGACCGGCGTCGTGCTGCACAACAACTCGCTGTACCCCGCACTCAAGCGCTTCGAGGAGGCGGGCGCGGTGACCAAGACCGCGCAGCCGCAGGACGGCCGCCCGCCGCGGCTGGTCTACACCCTGACCGAGGTGGGCCACGAACTGCTGCACGACCTGCTCGCCGATCTCCCCCCTGATCAGGCGGCTGATGAGACGGAGTTCCTGGCCCGTCTCGGCCAGTTCTCTCTTCTTTCTTCCGCCGAACGGACCACCGTGCTTGCCGCCCGCACCCGTGCCGTGCATGACCTGCTGAAACACCTGAAGACCATGCTCGCCCTGGCCAGAGAACACGGCGAGCGGTGGGGGGAGCTGGCCACCGCGGAGCTGATCCGCCGACACGAGCAGGAGCTGGCCTGGCTGGCCGGGCTCGCCGACCTCGCCGCCCGGGACGACCCGTGACCGCGCGCACCGAGCTGTCACCACAAGAAGATGCGAGAGCTCCCCGGCTGGGTCCGCTGGTTCAGTACGCGCTGCTCGCCGGGCCGCTGTTGTCCATGCTCGACTCGAGCATCGTCAACGTCGCGGTCGAGCCGATCGCCCGCGAGCTGCACGCCAGTCTGACCACCGTGCAGTGGACGGTGAGCGGCTACCTGCTGGCCCTGGGCGCCGGGCTGGCGGGCACCGCGTACCTGGCCCGCCGGTTCGGCACCTTGCCGGTGTACCGGGTCAGCGTGCTGGCCTTCACCGTCGCCTCCGCGCTGTGCGCGCTGGCCCCGGATGCCGCCGTGCTGGTCGCCGCGCGGGTCCTGCAGGGGCTGGTCGCCGCGCCGCTGGTGCCACTGGCTATGAGCATGCTGCTGGGCCGGGGGACCGGAGCGGCCCGCTCCATATCCCCGCTGGCCGGGATCATGCTGTTCCTCGGCCCGGCGCTCGGCCCCACCGTGGGCGGGGCCCTGATCGAGGCGGCCGGCTGGCGCGCCATCTTCCTCATCAACGTGCCGGTCGGCGCGCTGGCCGCGGTCGCGGTCCGGCGGGTCCCGGCCGAGCTGGCCCTGGGCCGCATCCCGGGGGCCCGGTTCGACCTGCCCGGGCTGATCCTGCTCGCGGCGGGGCTGACCGGCCTGCTACTCGGGGCCAGCCAGGGCGCCGCGGCCGGTTGGACCTCGCCCGCCACCCTGGCCCCGCTGACCGCGGGCGCGGTACTGCTGGCCGGCTACACCGGCTGGGCGCTGCGCCGCGACCAGCCCGCGCTGGACCTCTCGCTGGCCCGGCAGGCAGTGCCCGCCCTGTCCATGGCGCTATCCGCGCTGGCCTCCGTGGTGACCTGGGCCGCGGTGTTCCTGCTGCCGGTGTTCATGCAGTCCGTCCAGGGCCGCAGCGCGCTCGCCGCGGGCCTGACCCTCCTCCCGCAGGGCCTGATCACCGGCCTGTCCACCGCGCTCGCCCCCCGGCTGCTGACCCGCTTCACCGTCCGGATCACCGTGCTGGCCGGGTTCGCGGTCCTGGCCGTGGCCAGCCTCGGCCTGCTGCTGGTCGGCGCCGCCACGCCGCTATGGCTGATCGCGCTCATCCTGGCTGGCCGCTCGGTCTCCATCGGGCTAGTCATCAACCCGCTGCTCCAAGCCCTGACCGAACCCCTGCGCCCCGACCAGCTCGGCGACGCGAACACGCTGTTCAACGCCTGGCAGCGGATCGCCGGATCGTTCGGAATAGGCCTGCTCGCCGCCCTCTACGCGACCCAAGCCCACGTCCACGGCCCCGTCCCCGCCCTCCACCTGACCGGCGTAGTCCTCTCCCTGATCGCCGCCACCGGCGCCGTCTCCGCCCTAGCCCTCCCCGCAACCGCAACACCGCCCTCTCCCGCTAGCCCTCCCCGCCCTCTCCGCAGCCCCACCTCTCCCGCTAACCTCCCCGCCCTCTCCGCAGCTCACTTCTCCCGTTAACCCCACCTGCCAGCTCGCCCAACCATCCCTGGCCTCATCCGCCTCACCAACCCCATTGGCCACATTTCCGCGGCCGAACGTCACGCGGTGCCCTCGGGAATCACGGGTACCAGTGGCACCGGCACAACAGGGCACTAGCGCCACCAGGGCAGGCGGCGCTGCTCGGCTACGTGGGTGGCGGGCTCGGTGATGGTCTGCGCGTGCGAGCTGAGGTGCTGCAGATGCTCGTGCACCCAGAGGAGGTGCGGATCATGGCGGGCGGTGATGATCCGGACCAGGTCCGCGTCGTCGTCCGGCTCCGAGTCATCCCCGTCAGCCGTGGCGGCCCCCAAGGCGGCGCCCACCTGGACCACCGCGCTGACGTCTTCGGGGCTCGCGTCCTCCACGGGGGTCGTCCCGTTCAGCCCGCTGAACGCCGGGACGCTGACCGGCAGCAGCACCTCGTGTGCCATCGGCCGCCCCACCAGCACCGCGATCCGGTCGTAGAACGCCGCCAGTTCGGCGGTGGCCTCGGTCAGCACCCCCTTCGCGTAAGCCATGCCCCGCTGGCGGTGATGCCGGGCGTGCGCCGGCTCCCGCATGCCGGCCAGCGAGTACGCGGTCAGCCGCAGCCGCATGGTGGCCATGACCAGCATCCACAGGTCCGGCTTGGACAGGTGCTTGGCGCCCTGCTCGGCCAGGAAGCCGCGCAGCGCCTCGTCCAGCCGGATCCCGGCGGTGACCGCCGCGGGGCCCGCGTCCGGCGCCTCCTGCCTGGTGCCCAGCGCCCACTGCACCGACTCGGTCAGGTAGGCGGCCCCGACCCGGAACGCGTCGGCCAGGTCATCGCCGACCACCGAGGCGGCGCCGCGCGGCCAGAACAGCACGCCGACCACCAGGCTCACCGCGCAGCCGATGGCCACGTCCTCGATGCGCAGCAGGCCCACCCTCCAGCCGGCGGGCACGAGCAGGTTGAACAGGACCACGATGACGACGGTGAACGCCGCCTGGCCGAAGGTGAACGGCAGCGTGCCAGGCGCGTACGCGGCCACGGCGATCGCGATGGGCAACGCCACCCACAGCGCGGGCGTGCTGGTCCCGATGCCGAGCAGCAGCAAGGCGCCGATCACGAAGCCGATCACCGTCCCGCCCAGCCCGCGCAGCGCGGTGGACTCGGTCGAAGACGCGCTGGTGCGCAGCACCGACAGCGTGCCGAGCACCACCCAGAACCCGTGCTGGACCCCGGACACGTCGGCCACCAGGACCGCCGCGGCCAGCGCCACCGACGCGCGCAGGCTGTTCAGGAACCAGACCGAGCGGATGCTGGCGTGCCGGGTCAAGACGCCGAGCGCGCCGTAGAGCGCGGCCACCCGCCGTTCGGCGTCGGTGCCCTCCGGCTGCGCGCCGTACCAGCCGCGGCGCCGGGCGGCGATCGTCTCGGGATCGGCACGCCGGGTGGCGATCAGGGCGTCCGCCGCCAGCCCGCGGACCGCGAGCGAGATCGCCTGGGCGTGGAAGGCCTGCCGGGCCGCGGCCTGCACCGAGTCGTAATCCCCGTCCGGGGCCGCCGACTGGCGGTAGGCGATGCTGGCCTCGCGCCGCCGCTCCAGCTCGTCGACGTCGGGCAGCGGAGCGGTCCCGTCGGGGTCGGCCAGCAGGTCGGCGGTCTGCCTGAGCACCACCGCGGTCTCGGCGAACAGGTCGCGGTCGGGTAGGTCGGCGCGGTCCAGGTTCGGGTGCCCGTCGGTGGCGTCGGCCACCAGCGCGGTGCACCATTCGAGGTATTGCACCACGCTGGCCAGGGCCTGGTCCGAGGTGGCCAGCCCGGTCGGCCGGTACGGCGTGCTGGCGAACGCGTTGATCAGCTCGTGCTTGGCGGCCTGGCAGGCCTGGTGGTCGGCCGGGGTCGCCGTGCCGCGCGCGGCCCTGTCCAGCGTGGTGGCCAGCGCCCGGGCCGAGCCGGCCGCCGCCGCCCGCAGCCGGTCTCCCGGCGATGGCGGCGAGAACACCAGCACCGCCACCGTGGACACGGCCGAGGCCAGCCACCAGCCCGCCAGCCGGTCCGGGATCATGCTCACGGTCCCGGCCGTGGCCACCGACAGGACGAAGGGGAACAGCGCGGCGATGGTGCCGGAGGCCGCGTTGGGCGAGGCCACGCCCAGGAAGAAGATGCCGAACGTCACCGGGATCGTGACCAGGACGGCCAGCCACTGGATCCCGTTGACGGCGGTGCCGATGATCAGCCCGATGCTCCCGATCAGGGCCAGCACGAAATGCGCGAAGGCCTTATCCCGTCTGCTGCCGCCGAACGACGCGACGACCAGGTTGGCGAAGCCCCCGAACGCGGCGAACAGGGCCATCTGCAGGTTGCCGAAGCCCTCGTAGGTCAGGGCGAACAGCGAGGGGATCACGACGACCGCGCGCGCAGTCCGCATCGCCGCGGGCACCGACCAGGCCGGCCACCACGCGGGCCGGGTCCGCTGGGCGGGTCCGCCAGCTGGGCCGGACGGGCTGGCCTGCCGCGCCGAGGACCGGAAGGCGGTCAGCGGGCGGCGGCGCGTCAGGCTCATATCGGGCATTGATCCAGTCTAAAAGCCGGGCCCGCGATCGGCGGGATTCAGGTTTGCCCAACCTCCATGCGCCTGATCGACCGCGAGGCGCCGGTGGCGGCGGAACGGGTCAGCGGCACGTGGTAGTGTGAAACGCTGCCAGGCGACTAGCCGTGGCAGAGAGGCGTGCTGCACCCTCAGGCGGCCGTCTCGGGGGATCAACTCTTTGAACCCTCTTCAGCGCTAATTTTAAGGAGCCACGTGCCGCTCGATACCGCCGTCAAGAAAGAGATCCTGACGGAGTACGCGACCAGTGAGGGTGACACCGGTTCGCCGGAGGTCCAGATCGCGCTGCTGACCAGGCGGATCAACCACCTGACCGAGCACCTGAAGATGCACAAGCACGACCACCACAGCCGCCGCGGGCTGCTGCTGCTGGTCGGCCGTCGCCGCAGGCTGCTGAAGTACCTGGCCAAGAAGGACATCGCTCGTTACCGTGCGATCAGGGAGCGTCTCGGCATCCGCCGCTAACCCCCGGCCTCTTACCAGCTAAGAAAACTGAATAACCACACTGACATCCCGTAGCCCCCGGCCCCGAGCGCCAAGGGCCGGTCCTCGGTAGTGGTCCCCGGTCGGCATGTCTTCCGATAAAAGACAGCACCCGAGGGCTTCGATCGAAGACCGGCCGACCCGTTCCAACGGGCGAGCCAGGCCATATGCGGCACGGCGGCGGGTGGGTGCGGGATCTACCGCAAGGAGGTCTCACCCGTGGAGGGTGTCCGAAGCGCCGAAGCCGTTATCGACAACGGTGAGTTTGGCGTACATACAATCAGGTTCGAGACGGGCCGGCTGGCTCGTCAGGCCGCCGGGTCCGCTTTGGTGACCCTGGACGGCGAGACCGTGGTGCTTTCCGCCACCACGGCGTCCAAGCACCCCAAGGAGAACCTGGACTTCTTCCCGCTCACGGTCGACGTGGAAGAGCGGATGTACGCGGCGGGCCGGATTCCCGGCTCGTTTTTCCGTAGGGAGGGCCGTCCGTCCGAGGACGCCATCCTGACCTGCCGGCTGATCGACCGGCCGCTGCGGCCGTCCTTCGTCAAGGGACTGCGCAACGAGATCCAGATCGTCGAGACGATCCTCGCGCTCGACCCGCAGCACCTGTACGACGTGGTGGCGATCAACGCCGCCTCCATGTCCACCCAGCTGGCGGGCCTGCCGTTCTCCGGCCCCATCGGCGGCGTGCGAGTGGCCCTGATCAAGGGCCAGTGGGTCGCGTTCCCCGTCCATGAGCAGCTGGCGCAGGCCACCTTCGACATGGTGGTCGCGGGCCGGGTCCTCGAGGACGGCGACGTGGCCATCATGATGGTCGAGGCCGAGTCCACCCCCGAGACGCTCAAGCTGCTGGCCGATTCCGCCAGCGGCGCCGTCGCCCCCACCGAGGACACGGTGGCCGAGGGCCTGGAGGCCGCCAAGCCGTTCATCAAGATCCTGTGCGAGGCGCAGCAGCGGCTCGCCGCCGAGTCGGCCGAGGCCGAGGCCGAGGGCACGGCGCACGCCGAATACCCGGTGTTCGTCGACTACACCGAGGACGTGTACGATGCGGTGGCGCGCGAGGTCTCCGACGAGCTGGCCAAGGCGCTGACCATCGCCGGCAAGCACGACCGCGAGGCCGAGACCGACCGGGTCAAGGCGCTGGCTCAGGAGAAGCTCGCCGAGCAGTTCGAGGGGCGCGAGAAGGAGATCAGCGCCGCGTTCCGCTCACTGACCAAGAAGCTGGTCCGGGAGCGGATCATCCGGGACGGGGTGCGCATCGACGGCCGCGGTCTGGCCGACATCCGGGCGCTGTCCGCGATGTCTCACGTATTGCCCCGAGTCCATGGCTCCGCTCTGTTCGAGCGGGGCGAGACCCAGATCCTGGGCGTGACCACGCTGAACATGCTCCGGATGGAGCAGATGATCGACACGCTCAATCCCGAGCGGACCAAGCGCTACATGCACAACTACAACATGCCGCCCTACTCGACCGGTGAGACCGGCCGCGTCGGCTCGCCCAAGCGGCGCGAGATCGGGCACGGCGCGCTCGCCGAGCGGGCGCTGCTCCCGGTGCTGCCCGCCCGCGAGGAGTTCCCCTACGCGATCCGGCAGGTGTCGGAGGCGATCAGCTCGAACGGCTCCACGTCCATGGGCTCGGTCTGTGCCTCCACCATGTCGCTGCTGGACGCGGGCGTGCCGCTCAAGGACATGGTGTCCGGCATCGCCATGGGCCTGATCCATGAGGGCGGCCAGTACGTGACGCTGACCGACATCCTCGGCGCCGAGGACGCGTTCGGCGACATGGACTTCAAGGTGGCGGGCACCGAGCAGGTGATCACCGCGCTGCAGCTGGACACCAAGCTCGACGGCATTCCCGCCTCGGTGCTGGCCGCGGCGCTGAAGCAGGCCCGCGGGGCCCGGATGACCATTCTCGAGGTCATGCGCGGCGCCATCAGCCAGCCCGGCGAGATGTCCCCGTACGCGCCGCGGATCATCACGATCAAGGTGCCGGTGGACAAGATCGGCGAGGTCATCGGGCCCAAGGGCAAGATGATCAACTCGATCCAGGACGACACGGGCGCCGAGATCACCATCGAGGACGACGGCACCATCTACGTCGGCGCCACCGACGGGCCCTCGGCCGAGGCGGCCCGAGCCGCGATCAACGCCATCGCCAACCCGCACATGCCCGAGGTCGGCGAGCGGTTCCTCGGCACGGTCGTCAAGACCACGACCTTCGGTGCGTTCGTCAGCCTGCTGCCGGGCAAGGACGGCCTGCTGCACATCACGCAGATCCGCAAGCTACACGGCGGACGGCGGATCGAGAATATCGACGACGTGATCCACATCGGCGACAAGATCCAGGTCGAGATTCGCGAGATCGACGACCGCGGCAAGCTGTCCCTGGTGCCGGTCGAGGTCGTCGAGCGCGAGGCGGCCGGCGAGGATCTGTCCGGCGGCGAGCCGTCCCGTGACCGCGGCGACCGCGGTGACCGGCCCCGCACCGGCGACCGCGCCGGGGGCGACCGTGCCGGCGGCGACCGGAGCGGCGACGGACAGGATGGTCATCGCCGGACCCGCCACCGTACCCGGGGGCACCACGAGTAGATGACTACCGAACCAACCCACGTCCGTCGCACGGTCCTGCCCGGCGGGCTGAGGGTCGTTACCGAGTTCCTGCCCGCCGTGCGGTCGGTGGCGCTGGGCATCTGGGTCGGCGTCGGCTCCCGGGACGAGGACCACGCGCACGCGGGCGCGACGCACTACCTGGAGCACCTGCTGTTCAAGGGCACCAGCCGCCGCACCGCGCTGGAGATCTCGGCCGAGATGGACGCGGTCGGCGGCGAGATGAACGCGTTCACCGCGAAGGAGTACACCTGCTACTACGCGCGGGTGCTCGACGCGGACCTGCCGCTGGCCGTGGACGTCCTGTCCGACATGGTGACCAGCTCGCTGATCACCCCGAAGGACGTGGACGCCGAACGCAACGTGGTGCTCGAAGAGATCGCGATGAACGATGACGATCCCTCCGACACTGCGCACGAGGCGTTCACCGCCAAGCTGTTCGGCGACACCCCGCTCGGCCTGCCGATCCTCGGCACCGTGGACTCGATCAACGCGATCACCAGGGAGCATATCTTCGAGCACTACCAGGCCCGGTACACCCCGGAGCACCTGGTCGTGGCCGCCGCGGGCAACCTGGACCACGACACCGTGGTCCAGCTCGTGGCCCAGGCGTTCGGCCCGGCGCTGGAGCGCGCCGCCGAGCCCGCTCCGCCCCGGCTGAACGGAAGCCATTCCGGTTTCGGGGCGGAGGCCGGCGTGGGCACCACGCTGGTCTCGCGCGGCATCGAGCAGGCCAACCTGGTCCTCGGCTGCGAGGCCCTGGCCCGGACCGATGACCGCCGGTTCGCGCTCGGCGTGCTGAACGCGGCGTTCGGCGGCGGGATGTCCTCCCGGCTGTTCCAGGAGGTCAGGGAGAAGCGCGGCCTGGCCTACTCGGTGTACAGCTTCGCGGCCCAGCACGCCGACACCGGCATGTGGGGCATCTACGTCGGCTGCCTGCCGGCCAAGGCCGACGAGGTCTTGGCCATCTGCACCGAGGAGATCACCCGGGTGGTCGAGGGCGGCCTGACCGACGCCGAGCTGGCTCGCGGCAAGGGCCAGGTGCGCGGCTCGATCGTGCTCGGCCTGGAGGACCCCTCGTCGCGGATGAGCCGCCTGGGCAAGGCCGAACTGGTCTACCCCCGGCTCGAGCCGGTCGAGGAGGTGCTCACCTCGATCGACGCCGTCACTCACGACGACATCCGCGCCGTGGCCGCCGAGATCCTGACCCGTCCCAAGGCCCTGGCCGTCGTCGGCCCCTTCGACGACCCCGCCGCCTTCCAGGCCTGACGGCCTTAGCCAAGATCGCGGACCGTTACTGGTGTTATGGCACCAGTAACGGTCCACGCTAAAGGGATTTACCGGGAGGACCGCGATGATCAAGGTCGGGGTGGTCGGGGCGCGCGGGCGGATGGGGCGCGAGGTGATCCACGCGGTCAGCGAGACCCCGGACCTGTACGTCGCCGCGGAGGTCGACCTGGGCGATGACCGGGACGCGCTGACCGGGTGCGACGCGGTGGTCGACTTCACCCATCCGGGCGCGGTCATGGACAACCTGCGCTGGTGCGTCGAGCACGACCTGGACGTGGTGGTCGGCACCTCGGGGTTCGGCGAGGACCGTCTGGACGAGGTGCAGGGCTGGCTGGATGATCACAAGGCCGCGCGCGTCCTGGTCGTGCCGAACTTCTCGGTCGGCGCCATCTTGATGATGCGCTTCGCCGAGCAGGCGGCGCGTTTCTTCCCCTCCGCCGAGGTGATCGAGTTGCACCACGCGGCCAAGGCCGACGCCCCGTCGGGGACCGCGCTGCGCACCGCGTCGATGATCGGCGCGGCCCGGGCGCAGGCCGGCCTCGGCCCGCCGCCGGACGCCACCGTGTCGGAGATACCCGGCGCGCGCGGCGCCACGGTAGACGAGATCCACGTGCACTCGGTGCGTGCGGCCGGTCTGGTGGCGCATCAGGAGGTGCTGTTCGGCGGGCAGGGGGAGACGCTCACGATCAGGCACGACTCCCTGGACCGGGTCTCGTTCATGCCCGGCGTGCTGCTCGCCCTCCGCAACCTCGCCTCGCTCCCCGAGGGCCTGACCGTGGGCCTGGAGGGCCTGCTCGGGCTGGAGTAAGGGAGCAGGCGTACGGTCAATAGCATGTGCCGCAGCATCAAGACCCTCCGTCCGCCCTTCGCCGAGCAGGTCACCGACGACGACATCCGCGCCGCCGCCTTGCAGTACGTCCGGAAGATCAGCGGTTTCCGCGCGCCCGCCGGGCACAACGCCGAGGCGTTCGGCGACGCGGTGGACGCCGTCGCGGCCGCCACCGCGACCCTGCTGGATCACCTCGAAGTCCGCTCCGCGCCGAGGCGGTAGACCATGGGGCTCTTGCGGGTGATCCTCAACGTGATCTGGCTGGTCCTGTGCGGCTGGTGGATGGCCATCCTCTACTTCCTGGCCGGCCTGATCGCCTTCATCCTGATCATCACGATCCCGTTCGGCGTCGCCGCCTGGCGTATCGGCGGGTATGTGCTGTGGCCGTTCGGGCGGCAGATCGAGCGGCGCCGCGACGCCGGGATCCCCTCGCTGATCGGCAATATCATCTGGATCATCCTCCTCGGCTGGGAACTCGCGCTCGGTCACCTGATCGCCGGCATCGCTCTGTGCCTGACGATCATCGGCATCCCGCTCGGCCTGGCCAACTTCAAGATCATCCCGATCTCGCTCTGGCCGCTCGGCGTCCGCATCACCGCAGGCGACCCCTTCTAGCCCGCCCCCAGGATCACGACCCGGGCCACGGCAGGTACACGGTCGCCCCGGTGCCGCGGCTGCGGAGCCCGGCGGCCACCCGGGTGCTGATCATCGGCGGCAGGTAACGGGGCAGGTCGTCCAGGTCCACGAACCGGTAGCCGTCCAGTTCGGACTCCTGCAGCCGGATCGGGGTGTCGCGTGCCAGCACGCCGCCGTCGAAGACGAAGTGCACGATCGGCCTGGGCCGGATGCCGTCCGGCGCCGACCACCCGACGACCAGCAGCGGCCCCGGCTCGATGTCGAGCCCGAGTTCCTCGGCGACCTCGCGGCGGCAGCCGACGTGCGGGGGTTCGCCGTGGTCGAGGATCCCGCCCGCCAGCGACCAGTGATCCCGGTAGTTCGGCTTGACCAGCAGCACCCGGCCGGCCGGGTCGGTGAACAGCGCGGCCGCGGCGCCGAACATCGTGGGCAGCCGCGCGAACCACGCCGCCTGCTCGCCGGGCGAGAACTCCTTGCTGGCCGCGTCGGGACTGGCCGCGTCGGGACTGGCTGCGTCGGGCACGAACCGACCCTATCGGCCCGCTGACACGCGGGGTCACGGCACCGGTAGTAGCCTGAGCGCATGCACACACCGGGTGACGATGAGTCAGCGCTTGACGCCGAGGAGAGCCGCGTCGAGGTGTATGTCACCACCGACACGTCGGTCGCTCCGCACAAGGCCGACGAGGCCAAGCTCTACGTGATGTACGACGCGGCCCATCCCGACGGCGACAAGCTGTACTTCACCGAGGCGGAGTGGGACGCGTTCGTGCTCGGGGTCAAGGACGGCGAGTTCGACCTCGACGAGTCCGGCAACCTGCCCTGAGCGCTAAGCGGGCTTGTTCAGCCCGCCCGGGTTGATCCCGCCCTGGGGCTGCATCGGTCCCGGCTTCGGCCCTTCCACGATGACGGCCAGGTCCGTGGCCAGATGGGGCGCGGCGGCGGCCGCCCGGCCGTACACCCCGGTGCTCAGCGTCTTGCCCGCCGCGGTGACGCTCACCCGCTCGCATCCCGACGCGGCGTAGGCGAACGTGGCCAGCACCCGGGAGCCGTCGTAGAACGTCCCGAGGTATTCGGTCCCGATGTCGGCCGGGCAGTGCATCAGCAGGTGCGGCGCGGGATGGGTCACCGCGGCACACAACTGACCGAACAGCGCCCGTACCTGGGCCGCCTGCCGGTAGGTGCTACTAGGCTGCGGCTTGGTATCGACCGGCGTCATGAGATGCAGTAGGTGGCGGATCGAGACCGCGGTCGCTTGATTCACGCTGGCGCAGCCGACCTGAGGTGCGGCCGTCGCGGTGGCCGCGGCCGACGCCGAATCCGACGCCACCACCGAGCCGCACCCGGACACCGCCGCGAACAGCAGCCCGGACCCCAGGATCCCCAGGATCCCCAGGAACCCGGCGCGCCCGCGCAGAGGGCGTTGATCCATCATGCGGTTTTGACGCGCCCGCCGCGCCATCCGTTCCATCGCATCTCCACCGGCAGGCCCGGCAGGCCGCGGGCAGGCCCAGCCAGCGACATGACCACGCCCCGCGGGCGGCGGTCACCACAGCGTGACCGGACCCGCGCCCTCCAGGCGGAGCAGCAGTTCCTTGCGTTCCAGGCCGCCGCCGTAACCGGTGAGGCTGCCGTCGCTGCCGATCACCCGGTGGCACGGCACGATGATCGAGATCGGATTGGCCCCGTTGGCCAGGCCCACCGCGCGCGACGCGACCAGCCGCTTGCCCAGCGCGCGGGCGATGTCGCCGTAGCTGACCGTGCTCCCGTAGGGAATTGTGGTCAGCTGCGTCCACACCGCGAGCCGGAACGGCGTGCCCGCCGGCGCCAGCGGCACGGTGAACTCCTTGCGGTCGCCGGCGAAGTACTCCTCGAGCTGCGTGGCGACCTCGGTGAAGGTGGCCGGGCTCGACGTCAGCCCCGAAGCCCGGGCCGAGTGCCGGCCGGAAAAAGACGGGGCGTCCAGCATCCACAGCCCCGTCAGGGCGTGCCCGTCGCCGGTCAGCAGCAGCCGGCCGATGGGGGAGCTGACGGTATGGGAAAGGCGCGGGGCATCGACGTCCGGCGCCACGAACGGGCTGGTCATGACTGACTCTCCTCCAGATAGGCCCACAGGTGCTGTACTGCGTAGGAACGCCACGGCCGCCAGCTTTCGGCCAGCTCCGCCGCGGCCGTCACCGCCCGGCTACGCACCGCCGGCACGGCGCCCAGCCATCCGAGCGCCTCGACCACTCCGACGTCACCGGGCAGGAACGCGTCCGGGTCGGACAGCGCCCGCATCCGGATGTAACCGGCCGTCCAGGGCCCGATGCCGGGCAGGGCCAGCAGCTGCGCCTCGGCGCGGTCCCGCTCGGCGCCGGGGTCCAGCGACAGGTCGCCCGAGGCCAGCGCGGCGGCCAGCCCGGTCAGCGCGGCGGCGCGGGTCCGCGGCATCGGCAGCGTGCCCGGATCGGCCGCGGCCAGCGTCTCGGCGGCCGGGAAGCAGTGCGTCAGCGTGCCCTCCGGCCGCTCCAGCGGCTTGCCGTAGGCGGCCACCAGCCGCGCCCCGAGGCGCCGGGCCGCGGCCACCGACACCTGCTGGCCGAGGACGGCCCGCAACGCGACCTCGTTCCCGTCCACGTGACCGGGCACCCGCCGACCCGGGTTGGCCAGGGCCAGCGGCCCAATCACCGGTCCCGAGGCGGCCAGGGCAGCCGTGACCGCGGATGGGTCGGCGTCCAGGTCGAGCAGCCGACGGCAGCGCTGGACCGCCGCGGTCAGGTCGCGCAGGTCCTCGAGCTGCAGCTCGCAGTCGACATAGCCGTCACCGGCGCCGACCGACAGGATCCCGGAGCCGTTCGGCAGTAGCATCGTCCGCCGGTACCGGTCGTCCTCCACCACCTCCACGCCGGGGATGGCGCGGGCCGCCAGGAACCCGATCATCCGCTCGATGTCGATCGGCGCCCGGTAGGGCAAACGTACTGTGATCCCCAGGGGGGACGGCTCTGCCTCCGCTCCGAGGGGGCTCCGCCCCCCCGGGCCCCCCTGGCGAACCCCCCGCAGGCCCGCCACGGTACCTCGCCGTAGTCTCGCGCGGCCGGGGGGCCGCCGGCCCCCGCGGGCCGCGCGATTACGTGACTCGCGCAGCTGGGTGGGCGTCACCGCGAACACCTCGTGGATCGTCGAGTTGAACTGCCTGATGCTGGTGAAGCCGGCCGCGAACGCGATCTCCGACAGGGGCAGCGTGGTGGTCTCGGTCAGCACCCGGGCCGTCTGGGCGCGCTGGGCGCGGGCGATGGCCAGCGGCCCGGCGCCGAGTTCGGCGGTGATCAGCCTGCGCACCTGGCGCTGCTCGTAGCCGAGCCGCTCCGCCAGCCCCGAAACGCCGTCGCGGTCCACCACGCCGTCGGCGATGAGCCGCATCGCGCGCCCGACCACGTCGGCCCGGATGTTCCATTCCGGCGAACCGGGGGAGGCGTCCGGACGGCACCGCTTGCAGGCGCGGTAGCCGGCCTCCTGGGCCGCGGCGGCGGTGCGGTAGTACCGCATGTTCTCGCGCTTGGGGGTGATCGCCGGGCACGATGGGCGGCAGTAGATGCCCGTCGAGCTCACGGCGATGAAGAACACCCCGTCGAAGCGCGCGTCCTTGCTGATCGCCGCCTGGTACTGCTGCTCGTCATCCAGCCCGGGCGGCTTCATCATGTTCGTACTCACGCATTCCACAATGCCAGCCCGCGGTGACTACTACTGGCGGAAATCGGACAGCCACCCCCGGCCAGGCCGCAACGTAGGCCGCGGAGGCAGGGGCGCGGTCGGCGACATCGTATGCGGACAGTAACCAGGAACGTCTTTTCTTTTTGGCCGAACGGAGCGTGGTATCCGCCAGTCCGCACGCCCCGTGTGCACAGTGGTATCAGCCGCCGCAGAGCTTCCCTCAGATCTCGTATCGATTACTGTGCGTAGAGCGTCACCTGGAAGATAGCCAACTATTACCTTGTTACCCATTGCATTGGGTACAGCACATTCGGTTACACTACAAATGGTAGCGAAGCAACTTCGCACCGTGTTTAACCAGACGTTGCCCCGCCCGCGGGCCGTGTTAGCTGGCGGGGCAACGTCGCAGATCAGAGTGGTATTCGAGGTGTGGGTCGTGGCCAGTAAGTATGACGACGAGGGCCGGTCACCGGGCGACGGGGCCGAGTCCTATGACCGGCTTCCGTTCCGGGAAACCGGCGCCGACCGCCCGGACCTCAAAACCCCCCTCGAGGCACGCGCCGAAGTCCGCGACCGCGAGACCTACTACGCAGAGCTACGCTTCGCCGTTCACTGCCAAAGCCGGTCGATCCCCTTGCCCCGGGCCGCCCTGGATGACCAGGAGACGGACAAACCGCAGCGCCGCCCCGACGATGAAAGCTGGGACGACATGATCGCCCGCTTCGGCGACACCTGGACCTGAGAGCTGTCGGCGGCGGCCCGGACCCTTCCTCCGGCGCTCGGGCGTCCGGGCCGCCGCCGACTTTGTTTCCTCGGGGGGAACGATCCCCCCCAGACCCCCCCTGCTCCTGGGGGGAAGCCTTTCCCCCCAGACCCCCTCGGCCCCCCTGACTAGAGCCGCCAGAAGTCGAACCGGTCCCGGCCCGCCCGGAAGCCGACCGCCTCGACCACGTCGACCGCCAGCTTGAACCGAGCACCAACCCGCCAGGGCTGATGCGCGTCACTGCCGAACGACACCGCAGTTCCCCCCGCCTCCCGCCACCAGCCCAGCAGCTCGGCCGACGCCAGCGGGCTCTTCGTGTTCACCTCGAGGACCCGCCCGCTGGCCGCCAGGGCGCGCAGCACGGCCCGGATCTCCGGCTCGAAGGCCCGCTCGTCGTAGGGCGCCGCGGATCGCGGCCACATCCGCCGCGGGAAGTCCATGTGCGCCAGGACACCGAAGATGTCGCTGCCCTCGACCAGCCGGAGCAATTCCGCGTAGTACAGCCGCATCACGTCATCGGCGGGCATCCGCCGGAACAGGTCGTCAGACGCGGTCAGCTTGCCGTCGAACGGGATCGCGTGCAGCGAGCCGAGGATCCGGTCGAACCCGCCTCGTGCCACCACGGCCCGCGCGCTCGCAGCCCACAGGTGGGCCTCCCCGATCTCGGCCCCGGTGAGGATGCGCAGGTCAGGAAAGCGCTCCCGGCACTCTTGCACGCTCGCCAGGTAGCCGGGGACGTCCAGCAGACGCATCGCGGCGTACGGTCGGGGATCGATGTGCTCGGCGGCGATCAGGTCTCCGTCGGTGCTGACCGTGAAGTCCAGGTGATCGGTAAAGGCCACTGCAGGCACCCCGACGGCCAGCGCCTGCTCGCAGCTGCGCACCATCGATGCCTCGGCCGGCGCGTCCCACGACCACTGGGTGTGCACGTGGTTGTCAGGCGGCAGCACGCTGCCCATTGTGTCAGGCCCTCCCATTCAGCCCCGCAGCCGCACTAGAAGTTCACCAACCAGGCTGGCGGGGTTTAGCGGAGGTGATGACGTAAACCTCGCCGGACTCGGCCGGGGACTCCTGCGCCGCGACCGGGGCGGGCGGTTCCGGCAGGGCCGGCTGATCGGCGGGCTCGGGGAGGGCCAGGAGTTCCTCACCGTCGCCCCGGCGCTTCTTCACCGCGTCGGCGGTGATCTTGCTGGCCAGCTTCTGCCAGCGCTCCTCCCACTCGGCGACGTTCCCGTCACAGGCGCGCACGTACGCGACAGCCACCGGCAACGTGGGCAGCCGCAGCCCGCCCGCGGCCGAAACGAGCGTCTTCATTGTGTAGTGCGATGTCTCGGCCATCTCGGGGTAGTCGAGTTCGGCGTTGGCCCGCAGCGCTCGCAGGTCCCGCGCGAACGACTCGAGCCCGTCCGGCGCGATGCTGACCGCCGCCTGCGCCGCGGCCACCGGCGGCTCGTCGGGAAGCGCGTTCTCGCGCTGGCGGATCACCTGACCCGCGGATCCCGCCTCCCCGGGCAGGGTCGTGCCGCGGACCCCGTGCACCGCCCGGTCCCCGAGCCGTCCCCAGCCCTCGCCACGCGAGCCCGCGGAACCTGGACCGCCGGAACCCGGACCGCCGGAACCCGGACCGCCGGAACCCGGACCGCCGGAACCCGGACCGCCGGAACCCGGACCGCCGGAACCCGGACCGCCGGAACCCGGACCGCCAGGCCCCGGACCGCCGGGCCCCGGACCCGCGGGACCTCCCGCGAACCCGGACCCACCCGGAAACCGAGCAGCACCGGGAGACCCAGACGCCCCTGGAAACCCAGAAGCACCTGCAAACCCGAAAGCCCCGGGCATCCCACCAGCCTCGGGTATTCCGGAAGCTCCGGGCCCCCCGGACATCCGGTGCGCCCCGGAGCGGTGGCCGTAGACCTGCGGACCTGCGTCGGCACCCGGGCGCGGACCGCCGGGCGGCTGCGGCCGGGCCCGACGCCAGTTGGCACCGAGCGGATCCTGGCCCGGGGGCTGCCCCGGACCAGACTGATCCCATGGGCCTCGCATTCCGCCCGCCGGGCCGCCCGCCAGGCCGCCCGCCGGCGAGCGGTACGGGCGGTCGGCACGCGGCGGTACCCGGCGCCCGTTCGGCAGCCGGTACTGCCAGCCAGGCATCGGCCCGCCGTTCGCCGAACCCCCGTTCATCGGGCCCCCGTTAGCGGGGACCGCGGTCATGGGGCCGCCGTTGCCCGGCGCGCCGTTCGGCGGGAAGCCGTCAGCGGGGTTCCCGGGCGGCGGCGGAAAGCGGCCTGGCGGCGGGCGCATGCGCGAGCGGCCCGCCTGGGGTGGCACTTCTCCGGGGCGCCGCAGCAGCTGGCCGTACTCGTCGTCGTCGTCGGCACCGTCCGGCCCGTTCGGGCCGGCGCCGTCGTCCGCCCGGTACGCGCGGCGTTCACTCAGGCGTCTTCGCCTGGGCAGGCCATAGGCATCGCGGCCCAGGCCGGTGTCGCCACGTTCCACCAGGTACCTCCTGGGCTGGTCACCCAGCCGCGCCGCAGGACATGCCTTACCTCACGAGTGTAGGTCGGAAGAAATCCCCTGTAGGACCTAGACGGTCAATTGTCATCCATTGCACATAATCGGGCGGTATTGAACCGATAACGCCGGGTATCGGCGTGCGTCGAGTGACGCAGCCGGGACGTGATACGAATCGATCCCGGCAGGGGATACTCTCTGAGCAAAAGCCTCCCGCGGAGCGGCCATGGAGTCCTGGATCATCTGGCTGATCGTGGCGGCCGTGCTCGGCGTGGCCGAACTGGTGACGATAACGTTCGCCTTCGGCATTATCGCGGTCGCGGCCGTGGTCGCGGCCGTCGTCGGGGCGTTCCACCTTGATTTCGCGATCCAGCTGGCCGCGTTCGTCGTCGCGGCCGGGGCGGGGCTCGGCTTCGTCCGGCCAGTCGCCATCCGCCACATCAAGCAGCCGCCTGCGCTGCGCACGGGAACCGCCGCGCTGGTCGGCCGGTCGGCGATCGTCCTGGAAGAAGTGAACGAGCACAGCGGGCGGGTCCGCATCGAAGGCGAGGAATGGTCCTCGCGTCCCTACCTGGACGAATCACTCGTGATCCCGGTCGGCACGAAGGTCGACGTCATGCAGATCAGGGGTGCCACCGCACTTGTCTATCCCCGGGAGTAGCCATGATCCTGGCTGAAGGAATCATCGCGGCCGTCGTTGCGATCTTCGTCGTCATCACGGTGGTGCGCTCGATACGGATCGTGCCACAGGCCCGCGCTCGCAACGTCGAGCGGCTCGGCCGCTACCGCAAGACGCTGGAACCGGGGATGAATTTCGTCATCCCCATGATCGACCGGGTGAAGCCGATTATCGACCTGCGCGAGCAGGTCGTCTCGTTCAACGGCGCGCCGGTGATCACCGAGGACAACCTGGTGGTCCTCATCGACACGGTGCTGTTCTTCCAGGTCACCGATCCGCGAGCGGCGGACTACGAGATCGTCAACTACATCCAGGCGATCGAGCAGATCACCGCGACGATGCTGCGCAGCGTGATCGGGTCCATGGACCTGGAGCAGACGCTGACCTCGCGCGACAAGATCAACGCCTTGCTGCGCGGCGTCCTGGACGACGCGTCGGGGAAGTGGGGCATCCGGGTCACCCGGGTGGAGATCAAGGCCATCGACCCGCCGAAGTCGGTCAAGGACGCGATGGAGAAGCAGATGCGCGCCGAGCGGGAGAAGCGCGCCGCGATCCTGACCGCCGAGGGTGTCCGGCAGTCCAAGATCCTCACCGCCGAGGGCGAGAAGCAGAGCGCCATCTTGACCGCCGAGGGCGCCAAGCAGGGCGCGATCCTGCGCGCCGAGGGCCAGGCGCAGGCCATCGCCGCAGTCTTCCAGGCCGTGCACGACAACGACCCCGATCCCAAGCTGCTCGCGTACCAGTACCTGCAGACGTTGCCGCAGCTGGCCCAGGGGGCGGGCAACACGTTCTGGGTCATCCCCAGTGAGGTGACCACCGCGCTGAGGTCCGTCGCCAGCGCCTTCGGCGGCGGGGACCCGCCTGCCGGGACCGAGGCCAGCCCGGGGAGCAAGTATCAGGCCCGGCGCCAGCCGTCGGCCGTGTCCGACACCGACGGGCGGCCCGCGATCAGCGCCTCGCCGGCCGCCGCTGCCACCCCGGAGCCGACGGCCGAGCCGTTCGCCGAAGCCACGCCGCCAGCCGCGGCCATGGTCGGCCCCGACTCTGCCGCGGCGGCCGACGCCATGACGGCCCTGCTCGCCGCCACCGTGCCCGGAGTGAACTTCGGCGACCCGCTCGGTTCCACTGATCCGCTGAGTGCCGGGGACCGTACCCAAGCCGATGTGCCTGCATTCCCGCAGGACCTGGACACGCCGACGGCCAACGGCAGCGAGCCCGCGAACTAACTACCGAATCAGGAGGACTAGGACGCTGCCGATCAGGGCGGCCACCACGATGACCACCAGCAGCCGCATCAGATAGGACCGGTCCGCACGCGGTTTGCTCGGCGGGACGACCGGCACGGGCGGCACCGCGCGTTCGGCTATCGTGCGCGCCATGGTGAGCCTCTCGGCCTGCGGCGGATCAGGCCGGCGGACCTCAGCCGGTGCCGGAGCTGATGCCAGTGCCGGAGTCGATGCTGATGCTGATGCCTGTGCCAACCCCGGCGCCCCACTCGAAGGCGTCCAGAACCCGGTCACCAGCGGCGTGGACTCCGCCCGCGGTGCCACATCATGCTCCGGTGCAACATCATGCTCCGGCGCCACCAGCCCGTCATCGCTCCGCTCGCGCGGGGTGAACCAGGTGTCAGCGACGGCCGGCGACGGCTGGGTATCCGCTGACGACCGGCTCTGCTCCCGGTCGGTCGGCTCGCGCGGGACGAACCAGTCGTCCGGCGCAGGCTCGCCGTCGGCTTGGTCCTTGCGCCCGGGCTCGAGGTCGGGTGGCGACGCCAGCTCGCTATCGTGCAACCAGGCGGTCGAGAACGGATCGTGCCGGATGGCCTCGGCTCGGGCGGCGTCCGGCGCCTCGATGACCGCGGTGTCGGACGGCCCATCCTCGGGCTCGCTCACGTGATGGTTCCCGTTGGCCGAAGCACCGCCCAGGTCAGCTCCGGTGCTATCCCAGCCCGGGCCGACGTCCGGCACCTTAGCCGCGGCGCCATCCCAGTGCGGGCCCGGGTCCGGCTGGAATCCGGGCCAGCTCGTATCTGTGCCCAGCGGCGCGCCCGCACCCCGCTGGGACCCGGTGTCCGAGCCCGCGCCGGTGTCCGTGCCCCAGCCCCTGGCCGTATCCGCGCTCGTGTCCGTATCCCAGCCCGAGCCCGAGGAGCCTGCGCCCGCCGAGGCCGCGCCCGCGGAGGCCGCAGACGCGGTTTCCCGGCTCGCGGTGCCGCGCGCACCCCGGTCCGAACTCCCGTGGGCACTCCGGAGCACCGCCCTGATCCGCTCCGCGTCGTACGACTCGGGCGGGGCCACGCCGCCCCCCGCGCGAGCCCCGGCCACCGCGGCCGGGCTGGCCCCGGCGGGCCTGACCGGCAGGCCGGCATCGGCGTGGGCCTCGAAACCGAGACGCCGCCACCGTTCCTCCCACTCGGGCACGTCTCCGCCGCAGGACCGGACGTACGCGGCCAGGATCGGCAGGGTGGGCAGGGAGGGACCGCTCTCCGCTTCCTTCAGGACGTCACCGGGGTAGTGGGCCCGGGCCGCCAGTTCGTCGAATTCCAGTGCAGCCGTGTCGCGCAGCGCGCGCAGGTCGGCAAGGAATCGTCGGTTATCGTCGCCGTCCCCGGCCGACCACATTCCCTGCGCTTGCAACTGAACACCTTCCCGCTGGACACGCACGCGCTCAGGCACCGTTCCGCGCCCGTATCTCACAACCTGGGATTATGGGGAGGGTACAACGCCAACCGGCCCGATGTCGCTGATACCGACCATTTCGTCTCAAGTGTCTCTCGTCAGGCCCTGGGCCATGCCCAGATTCTCCGATCTGGCCTGCCCTTTGCCGCGCCACCCGCACGACCTCATGTGCTCCGGTCGAGCGGGGTACCCTGGGCGGCGCTGGCTTCCTGGGCCCGGGCCGGCCCGCGCAGCACCCGCGCGACCCCGACCGCGATCGTCGCCGAGGTGTCCGGAGCGCTCACGTCAGGACTTCTGCGAGCCTGACGGCAGGTCGGCCGAGCCGCCGCGGGTCAGCGCGAGCGGGTCGACGACCCGGTCGTACAGGTCCTCGCTGACGCCCTTGGCCAGCGCCGCCTCCTTCAGGGTCAGGTCGTGGTCGATGGCGTAGTAGGAGATCTCGGCGGCCTTGTCGTAGCCGATGACCGGCGACAGCGCAGTGACCATCATCACCGACCGGTCGATGTTCTCCTTCAGCTTGGCCTGGTTGAGCTTCGTCCCTTCGACCATGAACTCGCGGAAGTGGTCGCACATGTCGGCCATGATCAGCGCCGAGTGCAGGTAGTTGTCGATCAGGATGGGGCGGAACGCGTTCAGCTCGAAGTTGCCCTCGGCCCCGCCCATGGTGACGGCGACGTCGGAGGCGATGACCTGGATGGCGACCATCAGCATGGCCTCGGCCTGGGTCGGGTTGATCTTGCCCGGCATGATCGAGGACCCCGGCTCGTTCTCCGGGAACAGCAGCTCGTGGATGCCCGTCCGCGGCCCCGAGCCCAGCCAGCGCAGGTCGTTGGCGATCTTGAACAGCGTCACCGCCGTCGTCCTCAGCCCGCTGTGCGCCCGGACTATCCGGTCCAGCGTGCCCTGCGCGGTGAACTTGTTCGACGCCGTCACGTACGGGACCCCGGTCATCGATGCGATCTGCGCGGCCACCGCCTCCCCGAACCCGGCGGGCGCGTTCAGCCCGGTGCCGACCGCGGTGCCGCCCATGGCCACCTCCAGCAGCCCTCCGGTCACCCGCTCGGTCTCGGCGATCGCGTCATCCAGGGCCCCCACGTAGCCGGACCACTCCTGCCCGACGGTCAGCGGCACCGCGTCCTCCAGGTGCGTCCGGCCGATCTTGACCACGTCCGCCCATTCCTTGGCGTGCCGGTCCACAGCATCTCGCAGCCGCTTCAGCGCCGGGATCGTCTTCTCCGTGGCCATCTTGTGCGCGGCGATGTGCATCGCGGTGGGGAACGTGTCGTTGGAGGACTGGCCCATGTTGACGTGGTCGTTGGGGTGGACCGGCTCCTGCGAGCCCAGCGTCCCGCCGACCAGCTGGATGCACCGGTTGGAGATGACCTCGTTCAGGTTCATGTTCGACTGGGTCCCCGACCCGGCCTGGAACACGTAGAGCGGGAACTCGCTGTCCAGGGCGCCGGAGATCACCTCGTCGCAGACCCGCTGGATCAGCTCGCCCTTCCAGGCCGGCAGCCGCCCGGCCGCCGTGTTCACGATCGCCGCGGCCTTCTTCACGTACCCGTAGGCGTGGTACACCTCCTTGGGCATCCGGTCGTGGCCGATGTTGAAGTGCTGCAGGCTCCGCTGGGTCTGCGCGCCCCAGTAATGGTCCGCCGGCACCTCCACGTCGCCCAGACTGTCGAACTCCTTCCGCATCCCGGTCGCCGACAGCCCGATCGGCAGGTCCAGGACCTTCGGCGCTTTGTTATCCGCAGTGGTCATGGTGGGTCAGCCCTCCGAAGTCGGGCCGGCGCACACAAGCGGTCTGCAAAGGTGCACCAAGGCGGTATACAAACCAGCCTAAGCCGGCCAGGCGACGGCGAACCAGGCCTACAAGTGAATGGCCAGGCCGACCGCGAACGCGACGCCGAACGCCAGCTGCAGGCGTCCCGTCTGCCCCAGCGTCCTGATCAGCGCCGGACCCGACGCGCCGGACCGAACGGCCCGGAGCGGAACCACAGCCAGCGGCACGGTAACCAAAACCAGGAGCGCGATCGGCCGGTAGATGCCGATCAGCGCGGCGCAGCAGAACGGCAGCAACACCGTCAGCAGGTACGCCGTCCGGCTGCGCGCGTCCCCGAGCCGGACCGCGAGGGTCTGCTTGCCCGCCAGCGTGTCGCCGGGGATGTCCCGCAGGTTGTTCACGATCAGCAAGGCGCAGGCCAGCAGCCCGGCCGGCACCGAGGCGGCCAGCCCGAGCCAGCTGAACCGGTCCATCTGCACGTACGCCGTGCCCGCCACCGCGACCACGCCGAAGAACGCGAACACGAAGATCTCGCCGAGCCCGTGGTACCCGTAAGGCCGCGGGCCGCCGGTGTAGAACCAGGCCGCGGCCACGCACGCGGCGCCCACCGCCACCAGCCACCACGCGGTCACCGCGGCCAGCGCCAGCCCGGCCGCGCCCGCCAGGAAAAAGCACGAAAAAGCAGCCAGCAGCACGTGCCGGGGCGTGGCCAGCCCCGCGGCGACGAGCCGGACCGGTCCCACCCGCTTGGCGTCCGAGCCGCGCACGCCGTCGCTGTAGTCGTTGGCGAAGTTGACCCCGACCTGGAGCGCGAGGGCCACCACGAGCGCCAGCAGCGCCCGCCACCAGGAGAATCTGCTGTACCCGAGGGCCACGCCCGTGCCGATCAGCACCGGGACGACGGCCGCCGGCAGGGTCCTGGGCCGCGTTCCCGCCAGCCATTGCCGCGCATCAGCCACGCACAGATCCTAGGTCAACGCCGTCACTCGCTGATCGCCGTGTGCAGCCGCACCACGGGCACGCTAACCCCTACGTCCAGCTCGCCCCGGGCTCCGTCGGTGGCCCACCCCGCCGACTCGAGGAAGCGACGCACCGCCACGTCCGCCTCGAGCACCCAGATGGACACGGTGCGGAACCCGTCGCCGACCAGCGTGTCCGCCACTGCGTGCATCAGCCTGCCGCCGTGTCCCTGCCCGGTCCGGTCCGGCGCCACCCGGAACTCGTAGATCTCCGCGTCGGTCCCGGGCCAGCGGTCGGCGTCGGTCGCGGGCCCGGCCGAGACGAACCCGACCACCTCACGGGGCAGAGCATCCGTCACCGCCGTCAGCACCCGGTGCCTGCTGGTCGGCGGGTTGCCGATCGCCTCCCGCCACCGGTCCCGCCACACCGCCGAAGCCTCCTCGCCGGTCAACTCGCCCAGCAGCGAGGGCGGCACGATCCCGGCAAAGCCCGAACGCCACGAGGCGACCTGAACCCGGGCCAGGTCATCGGCATCACCCGCTCGGGCCGGGCGGACGAATCCCCCGGTCCCGGAGGACAACGGCCCAGATGACAAAGGCCCAGATGACAAAGGCAGGGCGGTGCTCACTTGTCCGGGCGGGCGATGAGCGTAATGTCGCGGGCCGCGCCGGTCGCCGCCGAGGTGGCCATCGCCGCGTAGACCTGCAGCGCCGCGCTGACCGGCCGCTGCCGGTCGGCGGCCCGGTACGATCCCAACGACGCGAGCACGCCAGCGCGCCGGGCAGCCAGCGACGCATCGGGCACGTCCAGCCGCAGTTCCCGGCGCGGGATGTCGATCACCACCGGGTCGCCGGTCTCGACGACCGCGATGAGACCGCCCCCCGCCGCCTCCGGCGCCACGTGGCAGATCGACAGCCCCGACGTCCCGCCGGAGAACCGCCCGTCGGTGATCAGCGCGCAGGCCCGGCCGAGGCCCTTGCCCTTCAGGAAGCTGGTCGGGTACAGCATCTCCTGCATGCCGGGCCCGCCGCGCGGACCCTCGTACCGGATGACCACCACGTCGCCGGCGCGCACCGAGCCGTCCAGGATGCCCGCCACCGCGTCCTCCTGGCTTTCGAACACCACGGCCGGGCCGGAGAACGTCCACAGCTCCTCCGGGACGCCCGCGGTCTTGACGATCGCGCCGTCCGGCGCCAGGTTCCCGTACAGGACGGCCAGCCCGCCGTCGGCCGTGTACGCGTGCGACGCGTCCCGGATGCAACCGTCGGCCCGGTCCCTATCCAAACTCGACCACCGCGACGACTGCGAGTACGGCCGGATGGTCCGCACGCCGCCGGGCGCCGCGTGCCACAGCTCCAGGGCCGGATCAGAAACGGACGGGCCCCCCAGATCCCACTCATCGAGGTACTCCCGCAGCGACGCGCTGTGCACGGTGCGCACCCCGCGGTTGAGCAGCCCGGCACGGTCGAGCTCGCCCAGGATCGCCGGGATGCCGCCCGCCCGGTGCACGTCCTCCAGGTGATACGAACTGCTCGGCGCGACCTTGCACAGGCACGGCACCCGGCGGGACAGCTCGTCGATCTCCTTCAGCCCGAAGTTGACTCCGGCTTCGTGCGCCGCGGCCAGCAGGTGCAGGATCGTGTTCGTCGACCCGCCCATGGCCACGTCCAGCGCCATCGCGTTCTCGAACGCTTCCCGGCTGGCGATCGAGCGCGGCAGCACTGACGAGTCCCCGGAAGCGTAGTACTGCCGGGTGATCTCCGCGATCAACGCGCCCGCCCGCTCGAACAGGCCGCGGCGCGCCGAGTGCGTGGCCAGCGTGCTGCCGTTGCCCGGCAGGGCCAGGCCGATCGCCTCGGTCAGGCAGTTCATCGAGTTGGCCGTGAACATGCCCGAGCAGGAACCGCACGTCGGGCAGGCCGATTCCTCCATGGCCAGCAGCTGCTCGTCGGACACCGACGGGTCCGCCGAGGCGACCATCGGGTCAATAAGATCGAGTTTCCGTCCAGCAGACGGCCCGGCCGACGGCCCAGCAGACAAGCCCGCAGGCGCTCCGGCCTCCATCGGCCCGCCGGACACGAAGACGGTCGGGATGTTCAGCCGCATGGTGGCGATCAGCATGCCCGGGGTGATCTTGTCGCAGTTGGAGATGCAGATCATCGCGTCCGCGCAGTGCGCGTTCACCATGTACTCGACCGAGTCGGCGATCAGCTCCCGGCTCGGCAGCGAGTACAGCATGCCGCCGTGCCCCATCGCGATGCCGTCGTCCACCGCGATCGTGTTGAACTCCCGCGGGATCGCCCCGGCCTCCCGCACCGCGGCCGCCACCACCTGGCCGACCTCGCGCAGGTGCACGTGCCCGGGAACGAACTCGGTGAAGCTGTTCGCGACGGCGATGATCGGCTTGCCGATGTCTTCCCGCGCCACCCCGGTGGCGCGCAGCAGGGCGCGCGCGCCCGCCATGTTCCTGCCGTGCGTGACCGTACGGGACCGAAGCGGAGGCATAGTGATCTCCTGAGCGCAAAGAACTCGCAAAGAACTGAGGACCCACAGCCTACCGGGAGGCCAGGTCAGCCCGCCGCGTCCCGCCGGAACGCCACGTGGGCGGCCTTGTCGATGCGCTCGATCTCGCTCGCGCTGAGCGGGTTGGCGTTGCGCCGGCGGGCCCGGCGGCGCAGGTAGATGCGCAGCCGATCGCCGCTGAACACGTCGACGTCCCTGATCTCGGCCACGTCCCAGGGGATCTTCGGCCCGTACACGGCCATCGCCGCGCGGACCGTGACCGGGGTGCCCGCCTCCGCGGACAACAACGAAGCGGCCTGGTCGGCCTCCCAGTGCGCGTGCTCGAGCCGGTCCTTCATGCTGTGCGGCCCGTGCCACAGCTGCCGGTGGTTGCTGGTCCGCACCGGCATCCGCTTGTCCCAGTCCTCGGAGTCGATGGCGAACACGCCCGCCGGGCCGATCACCAGGTGGTCGATCTGCTCCTCGCTGTCCGGGATGGGCAGGATGTGCATGGCCCGGTAGCCCTTGCGCTCCAGGCTGGACAGCTGCCGCAGGGTGTGCTTCTGGGCCTTGGTCAGCCGGACGCCCGCCGGGCCCTTGAACACCGTCCGCGACCGGATGATGGTGTCGGCGATGGCGGCCAGCACGGCGAAGGTCAGGCCCCAGCGCCAGTCCTTCAGCAGGAAGCCGAACAGCAACCCGGCGATGACCGCGACGATGACCCGCCGCTGCCAGCCCCGCATCCGCGGGTTCGCCGACAGGTGCGCCAGGCTGCCCAGGTGCTGGCCGATGCCCTCGGCCTTCGGCTGTTCGCGGGTCTCGCTCACGGTAACGACCACGGGTTCCCAGGATCGCCGGGGCCGCGGGTCGACGTCGGTGACCGCGTCGTCCGCGGGTCCGTCCTCAGGGACGCCGTCGCCGGGCTCGTCGAGGTCGGCCGCTTCGTCGGTCCGCCCCCAGCTTTCCCAGAACGGCCGGTCGCCCGGATCGGTCTCCCCGGATTCCGAGGCTTCTTCGGCGCCCGGCTGGGCCTTCTGGGGGACAGCAGGGACCGGCGCGACCGTGGCGTGCGCGCTGGGCCAGCGCTCCGGGGACGGCCACGAAGGCCTTCCGGCCTCGTCCGGTGTCACGGCATGCAGCCGTGCCCCCTCTGGTGCGCCCCCGTCGCCATTGCTGGACGTCTCCACGGGCACTGGTGACCTGCGGTTTCTCAGCTTCAGCCACGCCATCAGCTCTCACCTACTACCTGAGCGTAACTGCGTTAGGACTCAGCGCAAAGCTCCGTACTACCACGATTGTGCCCGCTCCGGCCCGTTTAAAGCAGGCCATTGGTCCCGATAACACGCCGAACGTCCCGGCGCGTGAGTGGTCTAGCATCTCCACCATGACCCAGATTCACGAGCTCACCGCGATCGAGCTGGCCGCGGCGATCCGCGCGAAGGACGTGTCGCCGGTCGCCGTCACCGACCATTATCTACGCCGCACGGCCGAGCTCAACGACCAGGTCGGCGCGTTCTACACCGTCACCCCCGAACTGGCCGCCGAGCAGGCGCTCACCGCCGAGAAGGCCGTCACCCGGGCCGCCGATCCCGCCGACCTGCCGCCGCTGACCGGCGTGCCGATCCCGATCAAGGACCTGAATCAGGTCGCGGGCGTGCGGCAGACGTTCGGCTCGCTCGCGTACGAGAACAACGTGCCCCAGGGCGACGACTACGTCGTGACCCGGCTCAAGGACGCCGGCGTGGTCATCACCGGCAAGACGTCCACGCCCGAGTTCGGCCTGCCGTGCTACACCGAGACCAAGATCGGGCCGCCCGCCCGGACCCCGTGGGACCTGTCCCGGTCCGCGGGCGGGTCGAGCGGCGGCGCGGCCGCCGCGGTGTCCGCGGGCCTGGCCCCGGCCGCCCAGGGCAGCGACGGCGCCGGGTCCATCCGCATCCCCTCCAGCGTGTGCGGGCTGTTCGGGATCAAGGCGTCCCGCGGCCGCATCTCCGGCGGCCCGCTCGTCCCCGACCTGCTCGGTTTCGGGATCGACGGCCCGCTGACCAGGACCGTGGCCGACGCCGCGCTGCTGCTCGACGTGATGACGGGCAACTACCCCGGCGACATGTACACCCAGCCGCCGCTGCCGCCCGGCGGGACTTTCCTGGGCTACGCCAGCCGTCCGCCGGGCCGGGCTCTCGGATCGGCCGTACCCTGCAGGCCCCGGTACCCGGCGTGGAGGTCCACCCGGACTGCGTGGCCGCCTACGAGGACGCGAGCCGCCTGCTGGCCAGCCTCGGCCACGAGGTCGAGGACGTCGCCATGCCGCTGGGCGATGACATCGTGCCGTTCTTCGAGATCATCTACTACGCCTACGCGACGCTGACCCCGGTGGATCCGGCCCAGGAGCACGTGCTGCTGCCGCTGACCCGCTACCTGCGCGAGCGCGGCCGCGCCACCGCCGCGCCCGATTTCATCTTCGCCCAGGCCTACCTGCAGTTCGTCACCCGCCCGGCGATCGCCGCGCTCGCCGCCTACGACGCGATCCTCACCCCGACGCTGGCCCGGCCGCCGGTGCCGGTCGGCTACTTCGACGAGGTCGACCCGGCGGAGAACTTCGAGCGGCAGAAGCGGTTCACCCCGTGGACCGCGATCTACAACGTCTCGGGCCTGCCCGCGGTCAACGTCCCGCTGCACTGGTCCGCCGAAGGCCTGCCGATCGGCGTGATGCTGGCCGGCCGGATGGGCGACGAGGGCCCCCTGATCTCCCTGTCCGCCCAGCTGGAGCAGGCCCGCCCCTGGAAGGACCGGCACCCGCCGCTCTGGTGACTGTCCTAATTTTTACCGAACGGACCGTGGTTCGTGCCCCGGTACCGTATCAAGCTGGCCCGGCCTTCCCCCGCTTTGATGAGCGACCACGCTCATCAAAACGGGGAGGCCCAGACATGCCCGGATCATGGCAGCCGCTTGCCAACCAGCCCGCCTTCAACGCCAGCACCATGCTCCTGCTCACCGACGGAACGGTGATGTGCCAGGAGTCGAACGGCACCGCCTGGTGGCGCCTGACGCCCGACGAATGGGGTGACTACGCGAACGGCACGTGGTCGCCGCTGGCCCCGATGATCGACGCGCGCCTGTACTACGCCTCCGCGGTGCTCGCCGACGGGCGGGTCTTCGTCGCCGGCGGCGAGTACAACGGCGGCTCGGTCGGCGTCGACTGGAACCGCGTCGAGACCTACGACCCGGTCGCCAATACCTGGCAGCCGGCCAGCACGCCCGGATGGACCCACATCGGCGACGCGCCCTGCTGCGTGCTGCCGGACGGCCGGGTCCTGCTGGGCTCGATCGATGACACCAGGACCGCCATCTACGACCCGGAGACCGGCACCTGGTCGCCGGGCGCCGCCAAGGCCGACTCGAGCTCCGAAGAGGGCTTCACCCTCATGCCCGACGACACGGTCCTGGCCCCGGAGAATTCCAACCCGCCGTACGCCGAGAAGTACCTGATCGCCGCCGACGCCTGGGTGAGCGCCGGGCAGACCCCGCTATCGCTGATCGAGACCAACTTCTCGATCGAGATCGGTCCCTGCCTGCTCCGGCCGGATGGCACGGCGTTCCAGGTCGGAGCCGACGGCCACACCGCGGTCTACCGCCCGGATCCCGACCCCGCCGCGCCCGGGACCTGGACCGCGGGTCCCGACTTCCCCGACAGCTCGCCGGGCACGCCGCTGAAGGCCAACGACGCGCCGGGCTGCGTGCTCCCCAACGGCCACGTCCTGTGCGTCGCGGGCACCGCGCCGAACACCGGCGGCTACGCCCAGAACGGCCAGTTCTTCGAGTTCGACGGCAAGCTGCTCGACCCCGCGCCCGCCCCCGCCAACGCGGGCGGCAAAGTCTACGACGGGCGGATGCTGGTCCTGCCCACCGGCCAGGTCCTGTTCAGCGCCGAGACCCCGGCCATGGAGATCTACACCCCGGTCGGCGAGGCCGACGACGAATGGCGCCCGCACGTCACCGAACACCCGCGCGACCTGCACCCCGGCCACTCCTACGTCATCCACGGCGAGCGGTTCAACGGCATGACCCAGGCCGTGGCCTACGGCGACGACGCGACCATGGCCACGAACTACCCGCTCGTCCGGCTGGTCAGCGAGGACGGGCGGGTGCACTACTGCCGGACGTTCGACCACAGCACCATGGCCGTGGCCACCGGTCACCGCCGCGTGCACACCCGGTTCACGGTCCCGGCCGGCCTCGCCCACGGCCGCTACGACCTGCGCGTCGTGGCCAACGGCATCGCCTCCCGCGAGGTCGAGGTCCGGGTGTCCTGACCCGGCAGCCGGTCCACCCGGCGCAGCTCCCTGGACGCCGAATCCCGGCGTCCAGGGAGCTTCTTTGCCCCGTCCCCCGGGCCAGCGGGTTACCGGGGATCGTCTCCCATGCGGTACTGGTGCGTGAGCTCGTCGAGCTGCCGCTTCAGGTCGCCGTCGAGGACGAGATCGGCGGCCGCCAGGCTTGCCTGGAGCTGATCGGGCCTGCTGGCTCCGATGATCGGCGCGGTGACGGCCGGATTCGCCAGCACCCAGGCGACCGCGAGGGTAACCAGGTTGATCCCGGCTTTCTCCGCGAGCTGGCCGAGCTCGTCCACGGTGCCGAACTCCCGTTCGCGCCAGTACCGGTCTTGGTACATCCCGCCGGCGGTACCGAGGGTGAAGCGGGTTCCCTCGGCAGGCGGCGCGGACCGCGAGTGCTTGCCCGACAAAAGGCCGCCCGCGATCGGGTTATAGGGGATGACGCCCACGCCGTCCTCGAGGCAGAACGGGAGCATTTCCCGTTCGATCTGGCGGAAGAGCAGGTTGTAGCGAGGCTGCACGCTGTCCAGCCGGGTCAGCCCGAGCGTCTCGCTCCGGCCGACCGCCCGTACCAGCTGGTAGGTCAGGAAGTTCGAGCAGCCGGTGTACCGGACCTTGCCGGAGTGGACGAGATCGTCCAGCGTGCCCAGGGTCTCGTCGATCGGCGTCGCCCGGTCGTACCCGTGCAGCTGGTACAGGTCGATGTAGTCGGTCTGCAGACGCCTCAGGGAGGCGTTGACAGCCGCCATGATGTGCTTGCGGGAGTTGCCGGCGTCAAATGGCGCCGGGCCGGTCGGGGCGAAGCACTTGGTGGCCACGATGAACCGGTCCCGCTTGCCCCGCAGCCAGCGGCCGAGGATCTCCTCAGTGATTCCCCGCGTGCTCAGGTCCCCGCCCAGCGGATACGCGTCGGAGGAATCGAGAAAGTCGATGCCCTCGTCGGCGGCCCGGTCGAGGATCGCGACCGCCGTGCTCTCGTCGCTTTGCAGTCCGAAGGTCATCGTCCCCAGGCAGAGCCTGGAGACCTGCAGGCCGGTCCGGCCGAGTCTGGCGTGCTCCATGCCAGCACGCTATCGCCCGCGCCTCCCGTTCCCCGTCGGCGGCTGTCCCGCGATACCGGCCCGCCCGCGCAAGCTCCGCCTCCGCGCCTCCCCGCCCCTCCCCTCCTTGTGCCATTAGTTCTATAAGAACTAGAATATTGCCCAGCCCATCAGACGATCTCGGGGGAGATGCGATGAGCGCAATGTCTGGATCATCCGCGAGCCCGACCCGGGCGGGGCCGCCCAGGGCAGTCCCGGCGGGGCCCACGGCAATCGAGGTCAGCCACCTGACCAAGGTCTTCGGTTCGCGGACCGCCGTGGCCGACGTGTCGTTCAGCGTGGCGCGCGGCGAGGTGTTCGGCTTCCTGGGCCCCAACGGCGCGGGCAAGACCACGACGGTGCGGATCCTCGGCACGCTGATCGCGCCGACCGCGGGATCCGCCATGGTCGCTGGGCTCCCGCTGGACTCGGCTAACGCCGAGGAGATCCGCCAGCGCATCTCGATCATGCCCGAAGCCCCCGGCCTGTACCGCCGGCTGACGGTCACCGAGAACCTGGAGTACTTCGCCCGGCTGTACGGCCTGCCGCGGCGCGAGCAGCGGATCGCCGAGGCCCTGGCGGCGGTCGGCCTCACTGACCGAGCCCATGACTTCGCCGGGAACCTGTCCAAGGGCCTGCGCCAGCGCGCGGCGCTAGCCCGCACCCTGCTGAATGACCCGCAGGTCATGTTCCTGGACGAGCCGACCTCCGGGCTGGACCCGGTGGCCGCGCACGATGTGAACGTCATGCTCACCGCGCTGCGCGACCGCGGGGTCACCGTCTTCCTCACCACCCACCGGCTGGATGAAGCGGAGCGGCTGTGCGACCGGGTGGCCATCATGAACACTCACCTGCTCACCATCGGCCGCCCCGACGAACTGCGCCAGACGCTGTTCAACCGGTCGCTGGCGATCAGCACGGCGGCGCCGCTGGCCCACCCCGATCAGGTTTTCGCCGGCCTGCCAGCGGTGCAGGGCTGGCAGGCCGCCGACCCGGGTACCCCGGCCGGTTACCTCGTGACCGTCTCCGATCCGGCTAAGGCCGCGCCGGCGGTGACCCGGGCCCTGGTCGCCGCCGGGGCCGACGTGCTATCGATCGCCGAATCGAAGCACACCTTGGAGGACGTCTACCTCGAACTGGTCGAGGACTCGAAGGGCCAGACAGAATGAGCACAGACACGATGACCATGAGCGCGACCCGCATCGGGGCCGTCATCCGCAAGGAACTCGCGGAGTTCCGTCGCAACCGGTTCATCCTCGTCACCGCGTCCATCTTGCCGCTCATTTTCCTCATCAGTCCCACCGCGCAAATCCTCGCGATCAAGGCTTCCGCGGTGAGCACGGTACTGCAGCGGCGGGTCGAGACCGGGCTGTTCCTGCCGCTGCTGATCCCGGTCTTCGTGCCCTCGATCCTGAGCGCGTACGCGGTGGTCGGGGAACGCGAGCAGGGCACGCTCGAGCCGGTGCTGACCACGCCGATCAGCCGGGTGGAATTCCTGCTCGGCAAGGCCGCGGCGATCTTCGTGCCCGCGATCGGCGTGTCGTACCTGATCTTCGGCGTCTTCGTGGCGATCACCCAGTTCGCGGCCCAGCCGGCGGTGGCTACGGCCGTGCTGCACGCGCCCCAGCTGCCCGCCGCGCTGATCTTTATCCCGCTGCTGGCCGCCTGGGCGATCTGGGCGGGCCTGGCCATCTCCGCGCGATCCTCCGACACCCGCGTCGCCCAGCAGCTCAGTATCCTGGCCAGCTTGCCGCCGGTCGCGGTGACCGCGCTCATGTCGTTCAACGTCATAAGCCCGACGCTCACCGTGGTCGCCGCGTTCGCGGGCGGCCTTCTGGTCGTCGACGCCCTGGCCTGCTTCGCCGTAGCCCAGGTGTTCGACCGTGAGCGCCTGATCACCGGCACCAAGCCGACCAGTGGCAGTTACCGAGTCCGGGGAGCATCATGACCGCGACCCTCCAGCTGACCTGGACCTGGGCCTACCTCACCGACCGCGGGAAATGGCAGATCCTGATCGACGGCACCGCGGCCGGCTCGATTGACCGGAAGGAGACGGTCGAGCGCGGGCACCACACGCTGCACGTCAAGCGGTACGGCCGGTTCGGCAGTCCTGAACGGTCCTTCGACGCCTCCGACGAGCAGGACATCCGCTTTTTCTGCCACAGCGCGCGGTACTGGCCACTGATGCTGGCCGCGATCATCAAGCCCGACCTGTGGATCACCCTCCGGCGCGAGTGAGGGCGCATGCTGCTCAGCATCGAACCGGACGGCCCGGTACCTATCTACCAGCAGATCAGGGACCGGATCGTCGAGGCCATCGCCGGCGGTCGCCAGCCCGCCGGTTCCGGCCTGCCCTCCACCCGGCAGCTCGCGGTCGACCTGGGCGTCAACTTCCACACCGTGAACAAGAGCTACGACCTGCTCCGCCAGGAAGGCCTGCTGCGGCTCAGCCGCAAGTCCGGCGCGGTGGTGCAGCGCGACGCCGGCAGCGGGCCGCCCCGCCCGGACTGGGCCGACGACTGGGCGGTCCGGCTGCAGACGCTGCTGGCCGAGGCCGCGGCCCAGGGCCTGCCCGCCGAGGACATCGTGCGGCACTGCCGGGAGGCCATCGCCGCCTTCACCTTTCCGGTCGACGGCGAGTCCGGCCCTGCACCGGTAGGCCAGCCATGACCACCGGCAGCCTGTCCGGAGAGGTCATCGTGTCGTTCTTTGCGGCGACCATGTGCCTCGCACCGGCCATCACCCGGCCGACCGTGCCGTTCGGCGTCCGCGTCCCGCCCGAACGGGCCAACGCGACCGTCATCCGGGACGAGCGGCGCGCCTACTACGAGCGGACCGCGGTCATCGGCGCCTGCTGCATCATCCTCGTGGTCCTGCTCCGGGACCACGGATCGTGGTGGCTGAGCAGGATCATCCTGCTGCTCGAGCTAGCCGCCGACTTCGGCTGCTATCTGATCGCGCGGAACCGGATCGCCGCAGTCAAGCAGGCCGAACGCTGGTACGCCGGACACCGGCAGGTGGTGGCCACCGATACCAGTTGGCGGACCGATCCGCCCCGCTTCCCGGTGCGCTGGCTGATCCCAGCCCTGGCCGTGATCGCGGTGACCGTCCTGGTCGGCACGCTCCGCTACCCGGACCTGCCCGCCCGCGTGACCGCCGGAGGTCACCTGGTGCCCAAGTCGGTCGTCTCCGTGTTCGCCATCGTGACCGCCCAGATCTACGTCACCGTCTTGTGGACCGGGCTGATGCTGATCGTCTACCGCTCCCGCCCGGACATCGAGGCCGCCGACGCGGCGGGTTCGACCCGCCGCTACCGCAGATTCCTGGCCGCCTGCACCCGGGCCTTTCTGACCCTCCTCGCGCTGGTGGACCTAACCCTGCTGCTGGCCGCCTTGCGGAACTGGGGGGTCTACCGGCTCTCTGGCGTCGGTTCGGCCCTGCCCGTCTTGCCGTTCGCGGTCGGCCTGCTCGTCCTGACCGTGGTCACCTTCCGCGTAGGCCAAGGCGGATCCCGGCTGCCGAGCGACGGCGACGGCGGCCGCGGCGGCTACGGTCCGGCGGCGGGGGTCGACCGGGATGACGACCGGTTCTGGAAAGCCGGGCTGATCTACGTCAACCGCGATGACCCCGCCATTCTGGTCGGCGCGCGCTTCGGCGTTGGCTGGACCTTCAACCTCGCGAACCCGATGGCCTGGCTCGTCATCGCCGGCATCGTGGCCACGCCCGCGGGTCTGGCCGCCCTCGCCGCCGCCGCGGGTATGTGGCCCGGCGGTCTAGAGGATCGGCCGCCCTGGTCTCACCCGGCCCCGCCAGCTAGCCGGCCGTACCGGATACCTCCCCGTCAGCAGGGTTCTCCTCGGTATCGAGACTGACCAGGAGCAGGTCGGTCTGAGCAAAGTCGTCTCCCAGGCACAGCAACGGTTCGCTGGCCACGGAAGTGATCGCGTAGGTGCAACAGTCACCGAAGTTCAAGCCAGCGCGATGCTTGCCCTTGCCGAAGCGAGAGTAGGCGTCAAGAGCCTCGTCCGCGTGCGCATCGTCGAAGGCTACGGTCTGAATGTAATTCTCTCCAGATAGCCGCTCATCGGCCCCTCCATCCGTACACGCATAATTCCACCCGGGGCCCCCGAAGACCCGGGTGGAATTATGCCAGCGCGCTTACCTGCCGCTCAGTGCCAGTTCGTCCTGGGCGGCCAGGCCTGCCGCGTCCGCAGGCGAAGCTGAGGGCGAGGGCGTCGGGATCCGCAGCACCCGGGCCAGCGGGACCGGCAGCCACCAGTTGGCCCGGCCGAAGAGGGCGACCAGCGCCGGGACGAGCAGGCAGCGGACGACCACCGCGTCGATGAGGATGCCGGCGCCAAGCCCGGTGGCCAGGACCTTGAGGTCGGTCTGCGGCCCGGTGGACATCGACAGGAAGCCGAGCATCAAGATCGCCGCGGCGCTGGTCACCAGCCGGCCGGTGCGGCCCAGGCCCTCGACCACCGCGTGGCGGGCGTCGCCTGTGGTGTCGTAGGCCTCCCGGATGCGGCTCAGGATGAACACCTCGTAGTCCATGGACAGGCCGAACAGGAAGGCGAAGACCATCAGCGGCACCCACATGGTGATCGCTCCGGTGGCCGGGATGCCCCACAGCGCGCGGGAGCCGTGGCCGTCCTGCCACACCCAGGTCAGGACGCCGTACGCGGCGGCCAGCGAGATCAGGTTGAACACCACGGCCTTGGCTGCCAGCAGCACCGACCGGAAGGCCCGGACCAGGAGCAGGAAGGTGGCGACGCCGATGATGGCCAGCATGAGCGGGAAGTCGCCGTAGACCGCGCGGTCGAAGTCGATCAGCGACGCACCGTCACCGCCCACCCCGATCACGTGCGGGCTGCCCAGCAGGGTGTGTTCCAGCGCGGAGACGGTCGCCTGGCCTGACGGCACCCCGCTCTCCGCCGAGGGGATGACGGTCACAACCGAGGTAGCACCCCGCTGGTAGTCCGGCGTAGCCGGTGCCACCGCGGCGTAGACGCCGGGCGCCCGTGCGGCCAGACCCGCGACCGCGGCCGCGGCATCGTGACCACCCGAGACAAGCACCTCGGCCGGGGTGATGATCCCGGACGGGACGCCGCCGTCGGTCAGCGTGACCAGCGCGCTGTGCGCGGGTCCGCTGGTCGCCTGGGCCGAACTCCCCGGCTCGCCCAGGTGCAGGGACAGCGCGGGCAGCATCAGAGCGGTGAGGATGCCCAGCCCGGCCAGCGCAGCCACCCAGCGGTGCTTGTACACCCCGCGGGCCCAGGCCGAGAACACCCGGCTGGCCCGCCGCTCGGTCCGCAGCCGCGGCCAGTCCAGGCGCGGGCCGATGGTGGCCAGGATCACCGGCAGCAGGGTGATCGCCACGAGCACCGAGACCAGCGGCACCAGGACGCCGCCGTAGCCGACGCTGCGCAGCATGGGCACTGGCAGGATGATCATGGACAGCAGCCCGATGGCCACCGTGAGCCCGGAGAACACCACGGCCCGGCCCGCGTGGTTCATCGCCTCGAGCACCGCCGACTGGTTGTCGCGGCCCGCGGCCCGCTCTTCCCGCCACCGGCTGACCACCAGCAGCGAGTAGTCGATGGCCACGCCCAGACCGATCAGGGCGATCAGGAACTCGACGATCTGGCTGACCCCGGTCACCTCGGTGAGCCCGCCGACCAGCAGGAACGTCGCTAGGACGGAGATGCCCCCGATGACCAGCGGCAGCAGCGCCAGGAAGCTGGCGAACACCAGGGTCAAGATGACCAGCGAGCCGACCGACCCGATCATCGTTTCGACCATGATCGAAGTGCCCTTGGCCTGCTTGGCGCCGTTCTCCAGCAGCTGCGCGCCGGTGACCCCGACGTGCCACCCGGCGGGTACGGCCGCCGCCACGGTGCGCTGGAGCACCGGGCCGAGGCTGGGACCGCCGAACCCGCTGACCGGAGCGGTGTAGACCAGCGCGAAGGTGGACCGGCCGTCGTCGGTCACGAACGCGCGGTTACCCGTCGTCGCGTAGTCCGCGATCCGCACGTTCGGGATCGCGCGGGCCAGCCCCCCGAACGCGCGCCCGGTCGCCGCGGCCACGGCCGGGTCGGTGATCCGCTCCCCAGCCGGCACGGTGATCACCGGCACGTAGGGAGTCTGGTCGCCTCCGTTGCCGTACTGGCTGGCGATCTGGTTGTCGACCTTGAACGCCTGTCCCGGCATGGAGAAGTTGTTGGTCATCCGGTGGGTGGTGCCGCTGATCGTCATCACGCCGACGGCGGCCACGACGACCCAGAACAGGGCCACGAGCGCCTTGTGGCGGAGCACGAAGCGGGTGAGCGCGGTCATCGCGACCTCCGTTTTCCTGGTCGGCGGGCGTTCCGCCGACGCTTGCCAGCCTCCCGTCCAGGCCCCCCGCACGTCGTCCGGCGACGGGAGTCACTTGCCGGTACTACCGCAGGAGCAACGGCGGCCTGCGTACTCCGCGGGGAGTACGCGGATCGCCTACCGGGGGAGGGCGACGAAGGCCCGCCGTGTGCCTACGCTTCTGCCATGGAGGATCTCGCGGCGATCTGGCGGCGCTGGCTCGCCTCGCCGGTCAGGGACGCCTTCCTCGCATTGGTTGTGACCCTCGTCCTGGTGCTCGGCAGTTACAGCGAGGGGCATCCCAACCAGCTCGGCGACGTGGCCCAATTCCACGGTCGCCCGGTGCCGCATCCGACCGCCGCGCTGGCGCTGGTCGCAGTCGCATGCCTGGCGCTGGCCTGGCGGCGGCGTTACCCGGTCACCGTGCTGGCCGTCTCGGTCGCCGCGGTGGCCGTCTACTCGCTGCTCGGTTACGTCAACGGTGCCGTCCTGATCGCCCCGGTCCTGGCCCTGTATGCGGTCGCCACCCAGGTCAGCGTGCGCCGGGCGGTGGCGGCCGCCGCGGTGACGCTGGCCGTGCTGATGGCGGTCACCGCCGCCAACAACCCGTTCGGGCAAATCAGCGGCGGCGGCTTCGACCTCATCCCGTTCATGGTCGTCGCCGCCTTGTTCGCCGGGATCGCGGTGGCGAACCGGCGTGCCTACGTGGCCTCGATCAGCGACCGGGCCGAGCAGGACGCCCGCCGGCGGGTCGACGAGGAACGGCTTCGCATCGCCCGGGAACTGCACGACGTAGTGGCGCACACCATGGCCACCATCAACGTGCAGGCCGGGGTGGCCGCCCACGTGCTGCCCACCCAGCCGGAGGCGGTCGCCGAGGCCCTGCAGGCGATCAAGAGCGCCAGCAAGGAGGGCCTCCGGGAGCTGCGCGCCATCCTCAACGTGCTCCGCCAGGCCGATGACACCGATCCGGTTCAGCCCGCCCCGGGCCTGGCCCAGCTCGACGCCCTGGTCGAAGGGGCGCGCCGGGCCGGCCTGCCGATCACGCTCGCCGTGACCGGAGAACGGTTCTCGCTGCCTGCCGCCGTGGACCTGGCCGCCTACCGCATCGTCCAGGAGTCGCTGACCAACGTCATCCGCCACGCCGGCCCGGCGGACGCGGCCGTGAAGCTCCGCTACCATCCCGACGAGATAGCGATCGACGTGACCGACACCGGGCAAGGTCCCACGGCCGGACCCGGACCCTTGGCTGTGGGCGGGACGGCCGGGCACGGCCAGGCCGGGATGCGCGAACGCGCCGCCGCCGTCGGCGGAACCGTGCAGGCCGGCCCGCGCCCGGGTGGCGGTTACCAGGTCACGGCGCGCCTGCCCGTCCACGGCCGGCTAACCAGCGCCAGCGCCGCGCCGCCCGCTGCTACTCCCGTCGAAGGGACTATTCCGTGATCCGGGTCCTGCTCGCCGACGACCAGGCCCTGATCCGCGCCGGGTTCCGGGTCCTGGTCGACACCGCCGAGGACCTGCAGGTCGTCGGCGAGGCCACCGACGGCCAGCAGGCGGTCGACCTGGCCCGCCGCGAGCGCGCCGACGTGGTCCTGATGGACATCCGGATGCCCGGGGTCGACGGCCTGGAGGCCACCCGGCGCATCTCGGCCGACGAGGACCTGGCCGGGGTCAAGGTCATCATCTTGACCACCTTCGAGTCCGACGAGTACGTCTACCAGGCGCTGCGCGCCGGGGCCAGCGGCTTCCTGGTCAAAGACACCGAGCCGGCCGACCTGATCCAGGCCGTCCGCGTGGTGGCCCGGGGCGACGCACTGCTCTCCCCAAGCGTGACCCGGCGGCTCATCACCGACATCGCCAGCCGTCCCGAACGCCCTCCGCCCAGCGACCGGGCCCTGGCCGGCCTGACCGACCGGGAGCGCCAGGTGATGACGCTGGTCGCCGAGGGCCTGTCCAACGACGAGATCGCGGCCCGGCTGTGCCTCAGCCCGCTTACTTCCAAGACCCACGTGAGCCGCATCATGACCAAGCTGAATGCGCGGGACCGCGCTCAGCTCGTCGTCCTGGCCTACGAGACCGGCCTGGTCACCCCGGGTAGCCGCGATCCGCGGTGACCCGGTCCCCGGTACGGTGACATGTCCCTGATGTGCCTCAGATATGCCGGTCAGAGCAGCACGAGCTCACGGTCGTCGTCGGTATCGGGCTGCGGCTGCCGTGGCGGGTCACGTCGGATTCCGCCGGGCGGCGTCTGGCCGGTCTGGCCGGTCGGGCCCCCGAGCCCGCTGCCATCATCGCGAGCGAGATCGCGATGGATGCGCCGACGAGAACCGCCAGAGCCATGAGTACGCCGCCGAGGAGTTGCATGTCGATCATCAGTGGCCCCCTGCCATGATCGTGTTAACACCGTTTACCGTCCAGATTATTTAGTAGATTAGTAAACGATGTCAACTCATTTTACCGACGTTAACGTCGCGTCTCCGCGTCCCCGCGCCGCATCAGCCGCCCGCCCGCGCGTCGAGGCACTCCCGCGCCCGGCCGACCGGGGCTACGCGCGGCGCTGCGTATAGTGCGGGTGTGAGCTCTGAGGTCAGCGCGATCTTGCTCGACGCGGGCGGGGTGCTGATCTTCCCGCAGCCCGATCTCCTCCGGCCGCCGCTCGAGGCGCTCGGCGTGTCCCCGGACATCGCCGTGTTCGAGCGGGCCCACTACCGGGCCATGGTGGTCCAAGACGTGGCTACCGCGCCGCCCGCCGCGGGGACCTGGTGGCGCGAGTACCTCGTCGGCTACCTCGCCGCCTGCGGCGTGGCCGAGGACCAATGCCGTGAGCTGGCCGCCGAGGTCGCCGTGGCGACGATGGGCCGGGCCTGGACACACGTCGGCACCGGGGCGATGGCGGGGCTGCGGGCCCTGGCCGCGCTCGGCCTGCCGATGGGCGTGGTCTCGAACTCCGACGGCAGTGTGCAGACCGAACTACGCCGGCTCGGCGTCTGCTACGCGCCCGACCCGCCGCACGCGCCAGACCCACTCGGGATCCCGGTGGGCGTGGTGGTCGACTCTGCGGTGGTCGGCGTGGCCAAGCCGGATCCGGCCATCTTCGGCATCGCCCTGGACGCCCTGGGCGTGCCCGCCAGCGGAACCGTCCTGCACGTGGGGGACAGCCTCAGGTACGACGTGGCCGGCGCCCTGGCCGCGGGCCTGGAGCCGGTCCACCTGGACCCGCACGGCTTCTGCCCGGCCCCGGATGGCCACCGGCACGTGCGCACCCTGGCCGAGCTGGCCCAGGACCTCTGACCCGGCCAGTCGGCACCCGGCCAGCAGGCCGGCCAGCAGGCGGCCAGCGGCAGCCGGCCAGCAGGCAATGTCGGTACCGGATGCCATGATGGTCCGATGCCGATGAACACCCGGCCGGTCACCGGCGAACTCGACGGCCTGCTGGCCTTCCTCGACCATCAGCGTGAGGCGGTGCGCAACGCCTGCTTCGGCCTGACCGATGAGCAGGCGCGCGTAGCACCGGCGGCCAGCCCGCTCAGCCTGGACGGCCTGGTCAAGCACCTGGCCTGGGGCGAGCGGACCTGGCTGGCCCGGATCGAGGGACGTCCGCTGCCCGGCGACACCGACCCGTCCGCCGCGATAGCCGACTACATGGGCACCTTCCAGCTCACCGCCGACGAGACTCTGGCCGGCGTGCTCGCCGACTACGAATCCGCCGCCGCGCAGACCGACACCCGCACGCGCGCCGCGGCCGACCTGGACCGGAAGGTGCCGCTGCCGCCGTCGCCCTGGGGTCCTGACCCCGACGGCTGTACGGTGCGCTGGGTCCTGCTGCACCTGATCGAGGAAACCGCCCGGCACGCCGGTCACGCCGACCTGCTCCGGGAGGCCCTGGACGGCGGGCTCAGCGGACCGCTGATGGCCGCCGCGGAGGGCTGGCCCGCCGACGGCTGGGTCACCCCTTGGCGCCCGGCGTTACCGGGTCGGCGCTCACCCCCGCCGGCGATAGACTACGGGCTTGCCCGATCCCGGCGTGAAAGTGAGAGTACGCAGCATGCGCTGGTCCACGATGCACATCCCGACGCTGCGCGACGACCCGGCGGACGCGGGCGCACCCAGCCACCGCCTGCTGCTCCGGGCCGGCTTCATCCGCCCGCTGATGGCCGGGCACTACTCCATGCTGCCGCTCGGCCAGCGGGTCCGGCTCAAGGTCATGGGGATCATCCGCGAGGAGATGGACCGGATCGGGGCCCAGGAGATCGTGATGCCGGTCATGCACCCGGCCGAGCTGTGGCAGCTCAGCGGCCGCTGGGACCTGATGGGCGACGAGATGTTCCGGCTCAAGGACCGGCGCGGCGCCGACCTGGCCCTCGGCATGACCCACGAGGAGATCGTCACCGACCTGGCCACCGAGCTCGAGTCCTACCGTCAGCTGCCGCAGATGTGGTACCAGATCCAGACCAAGCTGCGCGACGAGCCGCGGCCGAAGGCCGGGCTGATGCGCACCCGCGAGTTCACCATGAAGGACTCCTACAGCTTCGACCTGGGACCGGATGAGCTCGACGTGTCCTTCCGGCTGCACCGCGACGCGTACGTCCGGATCTTCGAGCGGCTGGCCATCCCCGCCGTCCCGGTCGAGGCCTCCAGCGGCACGATGGGCGGCTCGGACTCCACCGAGTTCATCTGCCCGTCACCGTCCGGTGAGGACCTGATCGTCCTCTGCCCGGAGTGCGGTTACGCGGCGAACATCGAGAAGGCGACGTCGCGGCTGGCCGCCGTAGAAGATGATTCAGCCGAACGGTCCGTGGCTCTCGCGGCCCCGGAGCCCTTCGACACTCCCGGGGCACGGACCATCGAGGACCTCGCGGTCCGCTACCAGGCCCCGGCCGAACGCCAGGTCAAGACCCTGGTCTACTTCCTGGACGGCGTGCTCACCCTGGTCCTGCTGCGCGGCGACCACGCGCTGAACGAGCAGAAGCTCATCGACGCCACCGGCGCGAATGCGATCCGCCCGGCCCAGCCGGACGAGATCCGCGACGCCCTGGGCGCGCTACCCGGCAGCCTGGGCGCGGTCGGCGTCACTGATCACCCGGTCATCGCGGACGAGGCCCTGCGTGATGAGACAGGGCGCGGCCGGCGTGGCATGTACACCGGCGCGAACGTCGACGACACCCACCTGCGCGGCGTGGACGTCGAACGCGACATCAACGTCGGCCAGTGGGCGGACCTGCGCGAGGTCGCCGCCGGCGATCAGTGCATCAACTGCGGGCACGGCCTGGAGGTGGAGCGCGGCATCGAGGTCGGCCACATCTTCAAGCTCGGCTCCAAGTACACCGAGGCCATGCAGATCCGGGTGTCCGGCCCGGACGGCAAGTCGATCCGGCCGGTCATGGGCTGTTACGGCATCGGCGTCGAACGCGCCATGGCCACCGTCGTCGAGGTCCACTATGACGCCAAGGGCATCATCTGGCCGGTCGCGGTGGCCCCGTTCGAGGTCGTGGTGGTGATCGCCCAGCAGGACGACCCCGCGGTGGCCGAGGCGGGGGAGGAGGTCTACGAGGCCCTGGCCAACGCCGGAGTCGACGTCATCGTGGACGACCGGCCGGTCCGGGCGGGCGTGAAGTTCAGCGACGCCGAGCTGGTCGGCATCCCGTTCCGGGTCACGATCGGCAAGCGCGGCCTGGCCGCCGGCACCGCCGAGCTCACCGAGCGCGAGTCCGGCACGACGGTCCAGATCCCGCTGGCCGACCTGGCCTCCCACGTCCGCGAGGCCATCGCCAAGTCACTCGTCGCGAATCGCTGAGCACCCCGTGCAGCAGACCGTGAAGTGGCTGCCCAAGCCGGAGAATCACGACTACCAGGCGGCCGAGGACTACCTGTCGCTGATCATGTCGCCCAAGAATGCCGCCGACTACCGGCAGCAGCT
This sequence comes from uncultured Actinomycetes bacterium, assembly GCA_963742795.1. Classification (GTDB taxonomy): domain Bacteria; phylum Actinomycetota; class Actinomycetes; order Streptosporangiales; family Streptosporangiaceae; genus Palsa-504. Next base: position 165,760 of record CAVUNL010000002.1, on the reverse strand, counting down.
GTCCGCGGCCCACGGCGACGTCACGCACCGCAAGGCCAAGGACATCCTGCGCGCCAGCCAGCTGGCCCTGCTCGACGAGAAGAACAAGCACGTCGCGGCCGACCTGCTCAAGGTGTCCTCCGGCCAGTCCCTGTCCCCGATCCTGCTCCTGCGCGGCGACGACAAGCACCCGCTCATCGTCGCCGACGGCTACCACCGCGTCTGCGCCAGCTACTGGATCGACGAGAACACCGACATCCCCTGCATCTTGATATAGCGGCCGCGCCATGGCGTCGCCCGGCCGCACGGCGCATGCTTGTGGAGTAGCCGACAGGCCAGGAGGGCAGCGTGACGACGTCTGGGTATCTCCCGCACAGCGCCGGCGACAAGGCGTTCACCGCGCTCGACCTGGTCCTCGCCCCGACCCTGGACGACGTCCTGCTGACCCAGCTCGGCCAGACGGCCAAGGACCACGGGGACCAGGAGACCTGGCTGCTCACCTCGTTCCTGGCCGAAGACTCCCGTCGCCGCGGCCGGTGGGGACGGGCCCTGGCCGACCTGGCCGTAGCCCAGCGCCCGGAGAACCGCGCCGTGCTCGCCAAGTGGATCGATCGCTGGTCCGTCCTGGCCGACGAGGCGGCCCTCGGCCTGGGCCAACTCCTCGAAACGGCGGCCGCGGTCTCCGCGACGGACGTCGCCGGGCACGCGAGAACGGCCAGAGAACAGTTCCTCGCCGGGCTCCTCGATGCCGCCAGCGGGAACGGATCGGCGCAAGCGAGCTGACCATGCAGACCGCGCGCTGGCGGGAAACGATCAACCTCGATGACCTCTGGGAAGGCGAAATGACTGCCGTCGCCGTGGACGGCGAGGTCGTGCTCCTGGTCAACCTGGACGGCACCGTCCTGGCCTACTCCAACCGCTGCCCGCACCAGGCCTCGGCGCTGGACGAGGGTGACCTGGGCGGCCAGACGCTGACCTGCGCCAAGCACCTGTGGGAGTTCAACGCGGCCACCGGCTGCGGCATCAACCCCGACGACGCGCAGCTGACCCGGTTCGGCTGCCAGGTCGGCGAGGACGGCACCATCTACGTGGATATCGGCCGGTGAGCAAGCCGCGGATCGTCACCGTCGGCGGCGGGGTGGCGAGCGCCGCCGCGCTCGCCGAACTGCGCATGGAAGGCTTCGACGGCGACCTCACGCTGGTCAGCGCCGAGGACACCGTGCCCTACGAGCGGCCGCCGCTGTCCAAGGAGTTCCTGCTGGGCCGGTCCGATTCGGTGCCGGTCAAGGACCCGGCCTGGTAAGAGCAGCAGTCGGTCGAGCTGCTGCTCGGCCTGCGGTCACCAGGCTCACCATGACCCTCACCTCGGCAGCCTGCCCGCTGACCGGCGTCCTGGAGAACCAGATCCGCACCGAGCTCGCTCCGCTCCAGCACATCGATGGCTTCCGGGTCGACTGGCAGTGGGTACCGGCCTGGCGGCCCGCCGACATGACCGACAGCGGCCGTGAGCAGCTGCGCGCCATCGGCTTCACTCTCTAGGGGACGTGCTCCCCGTGCGGCTCGACGCCGGGCATGCCAGGCACCTCGGCCTGCCCTGGCCGACGAGGATAGAGCCGGAGGCTTCGGGTCCTGGCTAGTAGACCGGGATCTCGATAAGCAGCGTGGTGCCGCCACCGGCCGGGCTGGTCACGTCGAACGTGCCGCCGACCGCCTCGATGCGGTCGCGGAGCCCGGTCAGCCCGGACCCCTTGGCGGGATCGGCTCCGCCGATCCCGCCGTCGCGGATCGCCAGCCGAAAGGTCGCGTCGGGTGCGTCGAGTTCGACGTGCACGGCGGAGGCGCGCGCGTGCTTGATGGCGTTGGCCAGCGCCTCCGATACCGCGTAGTACGCCGCGGCCTCCACATGACCCGGTAGCCGCCGTCCGGTGCGCAGGTCCAGCTCGACTGGCACCGCGGACCGGCGGGCCAGCGCCTTGAGCGCCGGTGTCAGGCCCCCCTCGGAAAGGATCGCGGGGTGGATCCCGTGAGAGATCTCCCGCACCTGATTAAACACTCCGGTCACCCGCTTGGCGATGCGCGACAGCCCGCCTTCTAGCTCGGGCGGCGCCACGGCCTGCACCGCCTCCACGTCCAGCACCAGCGTCACCAACTGCTGCTGGGTGCCGTCGTGCAGGTCACGCTCGATCCGCCGCCGGGTCTCATCGGCGGCAGCGATGATCCGCGCGCGGGAGGCCACCAGGGCGGCGCGGCTCTCGGCGTTGGCGATGGCCATCGCCACCAGCTCGCCGAACGAGACCAGGCGCGCCTCGGCGTCCGGTGGCAGCGGCTCCTCCAGGGTCGTTGCGGCGCCCAGCACGCCCCACAGGCGGCCCTCGACCATGATCGGCGTCGCGACCGAGGAGCGCGCGCCGACCTCACGAGCAGCGGCAGCGAGCGGGCCGGTGGCCTCGGCCCAGCTTTCGACCCGGCCCGAACGACCGGTCTCGAACACGGCCGTGGCGATGTTCGTCCTCCAGGCCGTCCCACCGGCTGCCGACTGGAGTGTGGTCGGCTGTCTTGCCCCAGCTGGCCACGTAGGTGAGCGTACCGTCGGGGTCGTGGCGGATCAGGCCCGCCATATCGACCGGAAGCAGCCGCGCGACCTCCTCGACGACCGCCGCGAACACCTCCTCCGGCGCCGCCCCGCGCGCCACCATGGTCGCGACCCGCCGCAACGCGGCCTGCTCCTCAGCCAGCCGGGCGAGAGCGGCGCGGCTCTCGGCGTTGGCGATCGCCGTCGCCACCAGCTCGGTAAACGAAGCCAGGCGCGCCTCGGCACCCGTCGGCAGCGGCTGCTCCAGGGTCGAAGCGGCGAAAATTACCCCCCACAGGTCCCCCTCGACGATGATCGGCGCCCCGGCAGCCGAGCGGATGCCCGCCTCGCCGGCGGCGGCACCGAGCGGACCCGAGGCACCATCGGCATAGCGGTCGAGCCGGGCCGGGCGGCCGGTATCGAACACGAGCGCGCTGAGGTTGTCCCCCTCCAGGGGCCACCGGCTGCCAACGTGGAAGCGCTCGCCTTCCGGGCCCCAGGTCGCGACGAAGGTCTCCGTACGGTCGGGCGCGTAGCGGCACATGGTCGCCAGATCGACGGGCAGCAGGCGCCCGACCTCCTCCAGGACCGCTGTGAAGACCGCCTCCGGCGGTTCGCCCCGGGCCACTAGCGTGGCCACCCGCCGCAGCGCCGCCTGCTCCGCGGCAAGCTCACGAAGCCGGGCCTGATCGGGCAGATCACGGCCCACCCTCCCGTCGACGACATGACCCGCACCGGCGCCGGTATCTGCCGCGTTCACATGACTGACGCTAGCCCCCGTGCCTGGCGGGCGCCAACGTTTGCGCCGCAGACTGCGGCCCCAGTCGATCCACGAAACGCAAGTGGCCCGCCGACATGACCGACAGCGGCCGTGAGCAGCTGTGGGCCATCGGCTTCACCTCTAGATAGAACGCTGCGCCTGGCTGGGCCATACAGACATCTGAGCGTGCGAGCCCGCCGGATCAGGCGGTATTCGGGACGCCCGCAGTGGGAGCGGCTGGAGCCAGCAGGGGGAAGATGGTGGCAAGCAAGTTTCGCAACACAGGTAGCAGTTGTTCTGGGGGCACGTCATCGTTGGGGTCCTTGGGCAGGCCCTCGATCTCGATGTTGTGCTGCTCCGCGTACTCCCGTATCCCCTGGAACAGGGTTTTGCCGAGCGGGGATACGCTCGTTCCCAGGGCCGCCGCATCCTCGATGAACTGGGGCACCGGCCGCGGATCGGGGACGGGCCACGTGGCCGGGTCTCGCGGGGTGTCGAGGGTGAAGACGTGGGAGAACGTCCGGGCGGCAGCGTCGCGGGCCGTGAACGGGTCTCCCAGACCCCACTGCTCCCGCAGCGTGGCTATCAGGGAGGTGTGCCGGTGCTCCTGATTGAACACCTCGCCTTCGGCCACCCACGGCGACACGATGATGGCCGGGACCCGGTAGCCCGAGCGGTCGAATCTGAACTCGTCCTGGCCAGCCGGGGCGGACGGGTCCGGTGGCGGCACCGAGGGAGGCGGAACGTGGTCGTAGGTGCCTCCTGGTTCGTCCCAGCCGATCAAAAGGGCCGTGTTCCAGACGTTGGACCCGGTGGGGGACTGCATCGCCTTGTAGGCGTTGTAGATCCGTGACAGGAACGCCTCACCGCCCAGGATCGATGACGGCGGGTCCATACTGGCGACCACGATGCCGTGCCCCAGGGCTCGCCCGCACGCCGGGTGGTAGTCGTTGTGGCCCACCCCCAGGGACGGCTCGATGAACGAGAAGTCGGGCAGGTCCCCGCTGGCCGCGTCGGCCTCGAACTGGGCGAACGGCACGAAGTGCGTCGCGAACCGGTCCTTGAGCCGCGGGAAGTGGGCCAGGCCGGTGCCCGAAAGCCGCATCGGCTCGCTGATGTACACCTTCCACGTCTTGCCATGATCATCGAGGCGGTTGAAGATCGTCTCCGCGGTGTTCTTCTGCACGAAATTCTTGACCGGCGCGTTCACGGCGAATCCCGACGACGTCGCCGCGGTCCAGAACGACCGGTTTGGCAACGTCTGCGAAGGCACCTCGCAGAACCAGTGATCGAACACGCCGAACCCGCGCGCCAGCCCGCTCAGCACCGGGATCTGCTCCGGGGTGAACCCGGTCATGATCTGCGAGTACTCCTCGTAGGTGGGCTGACGGCCCAGCTCCGCGGTCAGCGTGCTGATGTAGTCGGTCACGTAGCCGTCCATCGTCGGCACCTGGCCAGGCACCGGAGCGTTGTACGGCGCGGTGATCTCCGCACCGAGCTTGAACCGGTTCTGCTCGTCCTGGATGCCGAACAGCTGGGTGTTGGTATGCGGATACTCTTCCCCAGAGTCGGGATTCGGGCTGTCCATGTCGGTGGCCACCGTGTACGGCACCACTTTGCGGTCGGCGCCGTGCTCAGCCCACTCCGGGATCGGGTTGGTGAGATCCTTGCCGATCACGCCCTCGAACGTCTTGCCGTCACCCGGTCCGTACAGACGGCCGAGCACGTTATCCAGCGACCGGTTCTCGAACACCACGACGACCACGTGATCCAAGGCGTTAGCCCTGCTCTGACCCGCCATCCTGGACTCCCGATTTTTGATCTTTCGACGTGATGTTCTTCGCTGGCCCGTAAATCGCCGCATCGGCGACCGGTGTTCTGGCTCAGCGTTCAGTCCAGCCCGAACCTTCCAGGAGGAGGAGACCCGGCCATCACCCGCGGCGGGTGATGCACGCAGAAGAGCTCAGCTGCTGTGCTCATATCGCCCGGGAACTCGGGGCCCGGGTCACGGCTGCTGACTTGCCAGGCGATGCCTGACAACCTCAGCCCTGCTGGCCAGCGCCCGAGCCCTCCATCCTGCCCACCCACAACGACACCGATGTTCCATCGCTGCCGCCATAGCGACCCAATGTTCCGTCGGTGCGGTTGACCTAAGGGCCGGAACCCACCTAGCCGGCCTGCCGGTCGCGGGCCTGGCAGCGCAGGGCCCGGAGCACGTCGTCGCGCCCCTCGATGAGCAGGCGGCGCAGCGCGGCCGGCGGCTCGGCCCGGGCGGTGTAGTCGTCGGTGGCCTGGACCGTCTCCTCGGAGATCGCGCACACCAGGTAGGCGCCGCTGACGAAGTCCTGGGCCATCGCCGAGGACCAGTCCCGCCAGACGTCGCCCACCACGGCGAAGTAGCCGTCCCGGTACCGCTCGATGAGTTCCGGGTGATCCAGGTCGACGAAGCCGGCCAGCGCGGCCCGGAACATCGCGATGGTCAGCTCGCCGCTGATGAGCGTCCGCCAGGTCTCCCGCTTGGCCTCGGCCGTGGGGATCGCCGCGCGGCAGGTCGCCGCGTGCCGCTCGCCGGCGTCGGTCGCGTCCCGGGCCAGCTCCGCGTCGATCTCGGCCGGCCCGAAGCTCCCGGATCCCGAAGGGCTCGGGGCGCCGCGGCTCACCAGCCGCCCCAGCAGCGCCCAGCGCAGGTCGGTGTCGACGGTCAGCCCGTCGAGCCGCACCGAGCCGTCAAGCAGCGCGGCCAGCAGCGCGAGGTCGTCGGCGGAGGTGGCGACGCCCGCGAAGGCGCGTACGTAGGCCAGCTGCTCGTCCGAGCCGGCCGGCGCCGTGCTGAGCAGGTCGCGTAGCGCGGTGGCCACCATGGCCAGCCCAGTCTCCCGCCAGCCGGGGTCGGCGAACCGGCGCGCCGCCTGACCCGCCTGGCGCAGCAGCGTCTGGACCACGCTGATGTCGGCCACCGAGGAGACGCCCGAAAGGACCAGCTTGACGTAGTCCCGCGCCGCCATCTCGCCGTCGCGGCACATGTCCCAGGCGGCCGCCCAGCACAGCGCCCCGGGCAGCGACTCGGTGAACGACCCGATCGAGGCGTCGACCAGCGTCCGCAGCGAATGCTCGTCGAGCCGGATCTTGGCGTAGGTGAGGTCATCGTCGTTGACCAGGACCAGGTCCGGGCGCGGCTGCCCGGCCAGCTCCGGGATCACCGTGCGCGGCCCGGCCACGTCGGTCTCCACCCGCAGGCGGCGCGACAGGCCCGCCTCGGTCCGGTCGTACAGGCCGATCGCGATCCGGTGCGACCGCAGCAAGGGGTGGGTCGCGGCGGCTTCCTGTTCCACCGCGAACTCGGTGAGCCGGCCCTCGGAATCCACCGCATACGACGGCCGCAGCGTGTTCACCCCGGCCGTCTGCAGCCATTCCCGTGACCACGATGCCAGGTCCCGGCCCGAGGTTTCCTCCAGCGCGGACAGCAGGTCGGCCAGCGTCGCGTTGGCCCACGCGTGCGCGGCGAAATACTTCCGCACCCCGGCCAGGAAGTTCTCCCGCCCGACGTAGGCCACCAGCTGCTTGAGGACCGACGCGCCCTTGGCGTAGGTGATCCCGTCGAAATTGACCTCGACGGCGTGGATGTCCGGGATGTCGGCCGCGATCGGATGGGTGGATGGCAGCTGATCCTGCCGGTAAGCCCAGGTCTTGTAGAGCTGCGCGAACGTCGTCCAGGCTGACGTCCAGCGGGTCGCCTCGGCCTGGGCCAGCGTGCCCGCCCAGGTGGCGAACGACTCGTTCAGCCACAGGTCGTCCCACCAGCGCATCGTGACCAGGTCGCCGAACCACATGTGCGCCATCTCGTGCAGGATGGTTTCGCCGCGCGCTTCCCGGGCGAAATCGGTGACCCGCGACCGGAAGATGTAAGCCTCCAGGAAGGTGACACAGCCCGCATTTTCCATCGCGCCCTCTTTGAATTCGGGCACGAATAGCTGGTCGTACTTCTCGAACGGGTACTTTATCCCGAACGAGTTGTGGTAGAAGTCGAAGCCCTGGCGGGTCACCTCCAAGATCTCGTCCGGGTCGAGGTACTCGGCCAGCGACTGACGGCAGAACACGCCCAGCGGGATGCCGTCGTGCTCGTCGCGGACCACGTGGTACGGGCCCGCCGCGACCGCCGTGATGTAGGTCGGAATGACCGGGGTGGGCGGGAAGTGCCAGCGCAGCACTTCGCCGTCCTCCATGCTCGACTCGGGGGCCATGTTCGACACCACCAGCCAGTCCGCCGGGGCGGTCACCGCGAGCTCGTACGTGGCCTTCATGTCGGGCTGGTCGAAACACGCGTACACCCGGTGCGCGTCGAACGTCTCCAGGTCCGAGTACAGGTACACCCGGCCGTCGGCCGGGTCGGTAAACCGGTGCAGCCCTTCGCCGCTGCGCGAGTAGGCGCAGTCGGCCGCCACCCGCAGGACGTTGGCGGCCGCCAGCCCCGTCAAGGTGATCTGGTCGCCGTCGAAGGCGTCCAGGCCGACCGGCTCCCCGTTGAGCGTGATCTCGCGCACCGCGGGGGCGGTCAGGTTGATGAAGCTGGTCGAGCCCGGTGCGGCGCAGTCGAACCTGATCACGCTGACCGACCTGAACGTCTCGTCGCCGCCCGTCAGGTCGAGATCCACGTGGTACGAGAAGACGGTGATGAGCGCCGAGCGGACCGCCGCCTCGTCGCGGGTCAGGTTCGATGTCACCGGTTGGTCCCTTCGTCCTATTGGCCGGCCCTGCGCGGAATTCACGGCAGTGGCGTGCGGTTGACGCTGCCGGGGGTCAGCGGAGCCGGCTTACTCGTGGTAAGGAGCACACATGACCGAGCAGGAGCCTACGCGTGTCGACTTCTGGTTCGACCCTATCTGCCCGTGGGCGTGGATCACTTCACGCTGGATGCTTGAGGTGGAGAAGGTCCGGCCGGTCACGACGAGCTGGCACGTGATGAGCCTGGCGGTGCTGAACGAGGACAAGGAAGGCCTGCCTGAGCGGTACCGGGAGGGCCTGCGGTCGGCGTGGGGCCCGGTCCGGGTGCTCATCGCGGCCGAGCAGGCCTACGGCCCGGAGGTCCTGCTGCCGCTGTACACCGCGCTCGGGAACCGCTTCCACCTCGAGAAGGCGCCGCGGGACGCCGAGACGATCACCGCCGCGCTGGCCGAGGCCGGCCTGCCCGCCAGCCTGGCGGCCGCGATGGACTCCACCGAGTACGACGCGGCGGTCCGCGCGTCGCACGCCGAGGGCATCGAGCGGGTCGGCTACGACGTCGGGACCCCGGTCATCTCGGTCGGCCAGATGTCGGTGTTCGGCCCGGTGCTATCGCCGATTCCGCGCGGCGAGGAGGCCGGGAAGCTATGGGACGGCGTGCTGCTGATCGCGGGCGTGGATGGCTTCTTCGAGCTCAAGCGGTCCCGCACCCGCGACCCGATCTTCGACTGAGTCCGGTTCGCAGCTACCCGTATGCGTTCGGGGCCGGTCTGGCAGACTGGCCCCGTGCGCGTTTACCTGGGATCAGATCACGCTGGTTTCGAGCTGAAGACCCGCATCATCGAGTGGCTGAAGGAAGCCGGGTACGAGCCGGTGGACTGCGGCCCGGACTCCTACGTCGAGGACGATGACTACCCGCCCTACGTGATGAGCGCCGCCCACAGCGTCATCAACGACCCGGGCAGCCTCGGCATCGTGATCGGCGGCTCCGGCAACGGCGAGCAGATCGCCTCGAACAAGATCCCCGGCGTCCGCGCCGCGGTGGCCTGGACCGACGAGACCGCCCAGCTGGCCCGCCTGCACAACGACGCCAACGTGCTCAGCCTCGGCGCGCGCATGTACAGCGCCGACGACGCGATCGGCTTCGCCCGGATCTTCTTGTCCACCGCGTTCTCCGGCGCGCCGCGGCACGCCCGGCGCCTAGACGAGATCGCCGACTACGAGAAGACCCGCGAGCTCCCGCCCCGGCCCTCCTGAGGCCTGGCCGGAATATGTCCGCGCTAGCCAGCGTGGCGGCCGTTGTCGTTGATTGCCGCGAAGCGGCGTCCCTGGCCGCGTTCTATCAATCTGTCTTCGGTGGCGAGATCATCCGTACCGATGAGGATTCTGCCTGGCTGCGCGTCGGCGACCTGACCGTGATCTGCCGCGCCGTGGACGGTTATCAGCCACCCACCTGGCCAGCCTCCGTGGTCCCGATGCAGATTCATCTGGACCTCTGGGTCGACGACCTCGACCGGGCGCAGGCTCAGCTGCACCAGCTTGGGGCCACGACCGCCGACCCGCAGCCACCTGGCCCCGGTGGCCTGATCGTCATGCGTGACCTCGCAGGTCACCTGTTCTGCATATGCGCTCGTGGCCAGTAAGCCCTGGGAATCACCCGTTCGGCGTGTGCGGCAGCCGACGGAGCACCCGAAACCGCGGTTAGAGGCTCAGCCCGAACACGATCAACGTGGCCCGTCCGGTCGACCAGTCGCGGTCGGGCTGCCGGACGTAACCCCGGCGGCGGTACACGCGCTGCGCGGCGTACATGTCCGGCCCGGTCGACAGCACCACGGCCGCGTGGCCCTCGTCCCTGGCCAGGGCTTCACAGTCGGCCATGAGCAGGCCGGCGATGCCTCGCCCGCGGGCCGCCTCGTCGACCGCGAGCATACGGACCTCGATCTCCCCGGCCCGGGCCACGCTGGCCAGGCGGCTGCCGGACCGCGCCGCGGTGACGGTACCGACGATCGCGCCGTCGTCCACCGCGACCAGCACCACGGCATCCTGGATCCGCGACCGGCCGTCGCGCAGCTGCCTGGCGTAGTCTTCGCCGGTCAACCCGTCGTGCCGGTAGGCCCGTTCGGTCAGCACGCCCACCTGGTCGGCGTCGGCCAGATCCGCTCGCCTGATCTCCACGTCCGCTGGCTGCGCGTGCGACATGCCTCCAGTATCGGCCGCGCTACCGCGGAGCCGGACTGGCGGCGCGCGCTCGCCGGGCGGCCGGCAGAGCCACGAGGATCAGCAGGCCGGTCAGCGCGAACGCCGCCGGGTATCCGGTGTGCCCCGCGAACAGGCCGAACACCACGGGACCAGCCCCGTACCCGGCGTCGTAGGCCAGGTTCCACAGGGCGCTGGCCGTGCCGAGCCCAGCGGTCGGCATCCGGTCGATCATCAGCACCAGCGTGGCGTTCTGGATGATCCCGAACCCGGTGCCGAACAGGGCCATGCCAGCCAGCACGGCGGCCGGGGACCGCAGCCAGATCATGGCCACCATGCCGGCCGCGGCGATGGCCAGCCCCGGGATCAGCAGGCCAGCGTGACCGTGCCGGTCGCCGCGCCGTCCCGCCCACCAGCGCCCGGCGGTCGCGGTCAGCGCTTGCACCAGCAGGCCGAGGGCCGCGACGCCGGCGGAGACGCCGGCCGCTAGCGGGAGGAAGGAGACCACCACGCCGCCCGCCACCGTGGTCGCTCCGAAGATGAGGGCCAGCCGCAGCTCTCCGTCCCGTCGCAGGCCCGCGAGCAGCCCGGTCTCGGCCGGTGCACAGCCCGAAACCGAACCGTTCCTAGGGAACTAGCAGGACGTAGTCCTGTCTAGGCGGCGGCCCCGAACGGTCTTGGGCTGCCTGGTGGCCTGCCGTGGTCCGGTGAGGCTGTCCGGTCTTGGTGCCGGGTGGCTGCCGGGGGCCTGGTGGGGCGGCGGGTTTCCTGGGTGCGGTCTCTGGCTTCGGGGTGGTCCAGGGCCGCGCCTGGGCTGGCCGTGCCGCGTCCTCCGGGGCGGTGCGGGTCCCTGTCGCGCGGCGCCTGGCCCGGTGCCCGAGCCCGCGTCGCCCGATCACCAGCGCTGCCGCGTGGTGACCGGTCGCTTTGGGGTGGTGCTCCCGCAGCGGCCGCAGCCAGTGCTCGGCTCCCCAGCGGGAGGTGTAGGCGGCATCGATGACGATCACCTGCAGTCCGGCGTTGGCGGCCATCTGGATCAGCCGGTCGCGGAGTTTCCCGGTGGGGATGCCGGAGACGGCGCGCCGGAAGTCCCGGCCGCGCCGGCCGTGGGAGGGCCGGTTGCCGGCCCGTTCCCGCCCTTCGGCGCGGGCGGCGGCGAAGTCGAGGTCCTCGATGACGATGGCGCGGGCGCCGCGGGCCTTCGCGGCGGCGATCAGGGCGCTGATCGCGGCGCGCAGGCGCCCGTCCCGGGTAGCGGACGGCAGCCCGGCCAGGCGTAGGGCAATGGTGTCCGGGGTCCCGAGGACGTTGCCGTCCGCCGCGATGATGGCGGCGGCGAGGTGACCGTGGTTGACGTCCACCGCTACCACCGGGTTGGCCCGCAGCTCGCCCAGGGACCGGACGGGCGCCGGGGCCCTCTTCCAGGACGCGTCGATGTACCAGCGGCCGCGGGCCGGGTCGTAGCTGATGTCGTAGCGGATGGCACCGCTGGCTGCTTGGGCGGCGACGTCGGCTCCACGATAGGAGAACCCGACCGGGGCCGACAGCCGGTAGCGGCCGTGCGGCCGGTTCGCCAGATGGGCCAGCGGGGCGGGCAGCTTGATCTCCAGCCAGCCCTGCTCGGGGTGCCAGCGGATCGTCTCGTTCCCCCAGGCTTTGGCGGCCTCGCCGTCGGCGGTCAAGAACAGCCGGGCCGATCCCCACCGCTCCCGCCACTGGTTCTCGGTGAGCCCGGCGGCCGCGAGGTTGTTCCTCCTACGAAGCAGGGACTTCCCGCCGCGGACCACCGATACCGTCCCGGTCTCCAGCTGCCGCTCCACCCGGCCGAGCCGCCCCGTCAGCACCTGGAGCCGGGTCGTCTTGGCGAGCCGCTCCGCCGCAGTGCCATACCTCCGCGTCCTGCCGGACGTGCCCCCCGCCGGGATCGCCAGCCGGGCCTGGATCCGGCCGATGCGGGCCTGCAGGCTTTCCCGGTAGGCGCGCAGGTTCTGCCCGGCCAGCCGGACCTGGTCCTCGCTGGTGCGGGTGATCGTCCCGGCCCACCGCGACGACGAGGCCGCGGTCAGCGCCCGCTTCCGCGCCGCCCGGGACCGCGCCCGGCCCCGCGCGTCCAGCCGCCCCTCAGCGCACCGGGCGGCCAGGTCCTTCCCGGCCAGCGACCCCAGATGCCCGCCCACCGCCCGCAGCACGGCCTCGTCCTCCGCGGACAGGCGCAGCCGGGCCCGCACCCGCGCGCCTCCCGGCGCGGCCGCCACGAACGGGACGCCAACCGGCCGCAGGGAACCAGTCACCAACCCGCCACACCGCCGCTCGGAGCGGGATGTCGGTCGTGTAGATGTTCGGAGACGATCACTCATTCAGTGTACTGCTCGTACCTGCTTTCGCTAGCTAAAACACGCCGGATGAGCGACCAGTTCTAACCCCCGGACCACGCTCACCACCGCGATGACCGGTAGCGGAGCTCCCGCCAGCAGGGCCAGCGCTGGTATCCCCATCAGGACCGCCGCGACCACCAGCAGTGTCCGGTGCCGGTACCGCCTCATCAGCGGGGTCGAGGTCAGCTCGGCGGCCACCGTACCCAGCAGCAATACGCCGGTCACCAGCCCGGCCCCCGCGCTTCCGGCGTCGGCCGCGGCGGCGTACATCGGCGTCACCGACAGCATCAGCTCGAAGCTGGTCATCGCGGCGAAGGAGGACAGAAACAGTCACGCCAGCGGACCGCTGACCAGACGCTCCCGCGGCGGCGCGGCGCTGTGCTCCGGACCGGACTCCAGGTAGGTCGAGGTGCTCATGGTCACGACCGTAAGCTCCGAGTGGAGCACCGATAAGGGCCAATCTCACCCCGGATCAATGATCCAGTTGGCCCCGACCCTCAGCGAGACGTCCGGCCCCGACCCGACCCCCGCGACCGCCATCGCCGCCGCGCGCCTCCCGGCCGGCCCTCGCCGGACGCGGACTCCGCACGGGCCGCATCCACCCGAACGACAGGCGCTGGAACCACGGGCGCAGGAACGACAGGCGCCGGCACGACGGGCACCGGAGCGGCGGGCGCCGCGGGCCGGCCGCGAACCGCCTCGGCCTCGGCTGCCTCGGCGTCGGCTAGGTGCTCGGCGTGCGGCCGGGACACGTCCCGGGCCCGCATCGCGGCGCTGGTCGTCACCTTCATCGCGGCCATGAAGCCATTGTCGCAGGCTCGCCGCCCCGTTGGACAACCGCGGGCAGGCCGGGCAAAGTGAAGCCCATGCCGGGGGACGAGCCAGGCCGGACGCTCTGGCGGCACCGCAACTTCCTGCTCCTGTGGAGCGGGCAGACGGTCAGCGAGATGGGCTCGGCCGTCACCCAGCTCGCGCTCCCGCTGACCGCTGTCGTGGTGCTCCATGCCTCCACCTTCCAGGTCGGAGCGCTCACCGCGGCGGCGACCCTGGCGTTCGCGCTGATCGCCCTCCCGGCCGGCGCCATCGTGGACCGGCACGCCAAGCGGTGGCTGATGATCTGGTGCGACGTCGCCCGAATGCTGATCATCGGCTCGGTCCCGCTGGCCGCCGCGTTCGGCGCGCTCACCTTGGGTCAGCTGTACGCGGTTGCCATCGCCGCCGGGGTGTTCACCGTGTTCTTCGACGTGTCCTACCAGAGCTACCTGCCCGTCCTGATCGGCACGGACGACCTGGTCGACGGGAACGGCAAGCTCGGCGCCTCGCAGTCGTTCGCACAGCTGGCCGGGCCGGGTCTGGGCGGCGGCCTGGTCGGCCTGGTCGGCGCGGCCCGGGCCATGTCCGCGGACGCGATCTCCTACGCGGTCTCGGTGGCCTCCCTGCTGGCCATCCGCGCCCCCGAGGAGCCGCCGCATCCAGATCACCGTCAGCACCTCAGAAAAGAAATCGCCGAGGGGCTGTCGTTCGTCCTGCGGCACCCGATCCTGCGCAAGATCGTGGCCTGCACCGGGACCGCGAACCTGTTCTTCAGCATGGCCACCGCGCTGATGATCATCTTCATGGTCCGGATTCTGCACGTCCCGCCCGCCGACACCGGCCTGCTGATCGCCGCGGCCGGCCTGGGCGGGGTGGCGGGCGGGGTGCTGTCGGGCCGGCTGCAGCCGGCGCATCGGGTCGGCCCGCATCATCTGGTTCTCGCTGCTGGTCCTCGGCCTTCGGCAGTTTCTCGCCCCGCTGGCCGAGCCCGGCTGGCGGGTCGTGTTGTTCCCGCTCGGATTGGCCGTCTCCTGGTTCAGCGCCGTTATCTACAACGTGGCGCAGGTCAGCTACCGCCAGGCGATCTGCCCGCCGCGCCTGCTGGGCCGGATGAACGCCGCGGTGCGCTGGATCGTGTGGGGCACGCTGCCCCTCGGCGGCCTGCTCGGCGGTGCCCTCGGAACCGCAGCGGGCGTACGCACCACGTTGTGGATCGCATTCGCAGGCACCTGGCTGGCAGGCTGGTGGGTGTTCTTCTCCCCGCTCCGCAAGATGCGCAACATCCCAGAAGAAGGCCCAGAAGAAGGCCTAGAAGAAGGCCTAGAAGAAGGCCTAGAAGTTGACCGGGCACCAGGGAGCGGGATCCCAGGACAGGGCGGTGGAGAGCTGCCGGACGGCGCCGCGACGGCCCTCGGTCACTAGCCCCGCCCCGGCCAGCGCGCTGAGCGTGGTCCCGCCCAGGTAGGCCGCCCCGAGCTGGGTGACGTCGAGCAGCACATCCGGAGCAGAAGAGGAAGGCACGCACGTAGCCGAGAGGCCACCCCCATCCTCAGCAGAGCCCGTAGTCGCCAGCCGCCACCGCCCGGCGTTGGCCGTCAGCAGGTCGTCGCGCACCTCGAGGATCACGTCGGCCGGGGCGGAGTACCGGCGCCGCGCCAGCGCGCCGGGGACGTCGATGATCCGCACCCACAGCGCGTCCTTCAGCCGCGGGCGGGCCCGCCGGGGGTCGGCCAGCTGGTACAGCAGCGGGTCATCGACCGGGCGCCCGCGCAGCCGGAACTCCGTGGTCAGGTCCCGGCTCAGCAGGTCGGCGGCCAGCGCGGCGCTGGCCGCGGCGTCGGCGGCGACCATCTCGCGTACGTTCAGCGTGCTGTCGGGCAGCGACGTGTCGCTGTCCCAGCGGCTCACGGCCGAGTAGAGCGCGTAGCCGCGCGGGCCGCCGTCGTCCTCGGCCAGCACGCAGTGCAGCGGGCTGGTGCCCTGCCGCCGGTCCGCCGGGTCGTACACCGGTCGCTGCCACCACGACTCGGACCGCGCGATGAAGCCGGGCCGCGACGGCAGGACCGCGTCGTAGACCTTGGCCAGCTCGGGGATGGCCGCCACCGGATCCACGAGCCGCAGCCGCAGGCCGCCGTCGGCCAGGGCGGTCCCGGCGACAGTGGCGGTTCCGGCGACCGGGGCGATCCCGGCGGCCGGGGCGGTCCGGGCCAGCGTGCCCTCGCCCCGGTAGAGGGTGAAGTCGGCGTGCCACATCGCGCGGCCATACCCGAACCGGGAGTAGATCACCGACTCCGATGCCCAGAGCACGGCGAGCGGCTCGCCGCGGTCCCGGATGTCGGCGAGCTGCCGGCGCATCAAGCTGGACAGCACCCCCCGGCGCCGGTGCGAGGGCAGCACGCTCACCCACGTCACGCCGGCCGCGGGCAGCGCCGCGGACCCGGGCACGGTGAGCTGGAAGGTGTAGGCGCCCGCGGTGCCGACCGGCGTGTCGCCGTCGAAGGCGGCCAGGCTGCGGTCGAACTCCAGGTGCGACAGGACCAGCTGCCGTTCTTCCGGGGACAGCGGGGAGCCGTGGAAGGCGTGCATGTCCACGGTGTGGAAGGCGTCGAACTCCTCCGAGCTGACCGGCCTGATCGGATACGGGTGATCGCCGCGGGGCACCGATGTCGTCATGATGCCTTCGTACCTCGCCTTCCACACCGATGCGACTGGTTTAGACCGTCCGGGCCTCTGATCGACTGCAGTGCGCGCGATCGACTACAGTGCGCGCATCATGGTTACCCCGCCGCCGACCCACGGCCGCCGCCGCGCGCGGCGGATCGGCGGGGTCCTCCAGGTCCTGCGTACCCAGCTGACCAAGCAGTTCATCACCCGGAACCGCCGGATGGCGTTCATCTTGTCGGTCGCGGTGATCGCCATCTCGGTGGCGGCCGTGCACGTCTCGGTGTGGTGGTTCTCGCCCGGCGTGATGATCTTGCCGATCCTGGCTGGCGGCCTGCTGATGTGGCCCCGGGCGCTGCGCATCTTCTTCGCCGTCGTGGCCGGCGCGCTGATCTACGACGTGGTGAAGGGCAAGGCCGGGGCCGGGATCGTGGCCACCATCGCGCTGACCGCTGTCTTCGCCTACGTCCTGGCCCGGACCCGCAAGAAGCTCGGCGTCCAGGGCCTGCGCGGTGACCGGATGCTGCTTGAGCTGCGGGACCGCATCCAGGCCCAGGGCAAGCTGCCCCCGCTGGGCGAGGGGTGGGGCTCGGCGGCGGTGCTCAGGCCAGCCGGCGGCTCCTCGTTCGGCGGTGATTTCGTGGTGTCGTTCTGCGACAGCAAGACGCTCGAGGTCGCGCTGGTCGACGTGTCCGGCAAGGGCATCGACGCCGGGACCAGGGCCCTGCTGCTGTCCGGCGCGTTCGGCGGGCTGCTCGGCTCGGTGCCGAGGGAGGAGTTCCTGCCCGCCTGCAACGCCTACATGCGGCGGCGTGGCGCGGCCGCGGAGGGCTTCGTCACCGCGGTGCACCTGTCGCTCGACCTGGCCTCGGGGGAGTACGTGATCGACTCGGCCGGGCACCCGCCCGCCGTGCACTACGACGCCGCGGCGGGCCGCTGGGGCCTGACCCGGGCCCACGGGATCGTGCTCGGCGTGGTCCCCGACCTGCGCGGAGCCGCGGCCGAGACCGAACGCGGGGTGCTCCAGCGCGGCGACGCGCTGATGCTCTACACCGACGGGCTGGTGGAGGCGCCCGGCCGGGACATCGACGCCGGCACCGACCGCCTGCTAGGCGAGGCCGAACTGATGCTGACCAGCGGCTTCAAGGCCGGCGCCCCGGCCCTGGTGACCAACGTGCAGCGCGCGGGCGGCGGCTCCGACGACTGCGCTCTGGTCCTGATCTGGCGGACATAAGCCCGCCAGGCAAAACCCTAAGCGTTAGCCAGCGTGCCGGCCTGGGCCAGCAGCGCGTTGGCCTGGGCGATCAGCTTGGACAAGGCCTTCTTGCCCGACTTGCTGGTACTGAGCGGCTGGCCGCCGAACTCCGCGCCGGTCAGCAGCGCCTGAATCTGCCCCGCGAGCGCGTCGCGCGCGGCGCCCAGCGACGTGAGCTGGCCCTCGATCGAGGTGTAGGTGGCATCGCCGGGGGCGTTGCTGGCCAGCGCCCGGGTAGAGGCGGCCAGCGTATCCAGGCCGAACTTCCCGACCGCGGCCTCGAGCTGGGTGTACACCTGGCTCAGCTTGCGCAGCGTCGGGTAGCTGGAGAGCATCGCGGGCGGCAGTGCCGTCGGCTCGATGACGTCGCCCAGGACCACGCCATCCGGCACGTAGTCATCGCGCAGCCCGAGCAGGGCCAGCATGGTGGGCTGGATGTCGGTGTGGTCAGACCAGATCGCCTTGTTGACCCCCACATGCGCCACGCCGGGCCCGGCGAGCCCGAGCCAGGTCGTGTTGATCGAAGGCGAAACGTCGCCGTGGTTCCACGCGTCCTGCCCGCTCGGCTCGCTGACGCATGAGCTGCCGCACTTGGCCGACCCGCTGCTCAGCCAGAAGTCCGGGTTCGCGAACAGCGCGAACGTGCCGGTACGTTTCGGGTCCCCGGTGACCATGTGCAGAATATTCATCTCCACCGGGTCGGCCAGGTACTTGGCCACCATCACGCCCTGCCCGGTGGCCAGGTCGGTCGCGGTCAGCCCGGCCGCGGCGCGCTCCATCGCGCGAACCGGCGAAGCGGAACGGGCAGGCTGCCCGTGCGCGTAAACGATCGGCGCGGAGTCCGCCGCCACGTCGAACGGCGTGCTGAC
Source organism: uncultured Actinomycetes bacterium (assembly GCA_963742795.1). Classification (GTDB taxonomy): domain Bacteria; phylum Actinomycetota; class Actinomycetes; order Streptosporangiales; family Streptosporangiaceae; genus Palsa-504. Next base: position 147,561 of record CAVUNL010000002.1, on the reverse strand, counting down.
CCCGCGCGCCGCCAGCATCCCGGTCAGGTTGCCGTCGACCTCGCCGACCTTGCTGTAGGAGCACGCGACGGTCACGCCGTTGCAGGAAGCGGGAGCAGGCGAGGAGCCGACGAAGTGGTCGCCCTCGTCGGCGGTGATCACGAACAGCGTGTTGGCTTTGGTGATCCCGGCCGCGGCCAGGTCGGAAAAGAAGGTCCCGAAGGCGGCATTCTCCACGCGCAGCTGGCTCTCGTAGGTGGGGGTGCCCGGACCCAGGCCAGCCCCGGTGGTCCAGTTGTCGTGCACGTCGGACAGGTACGTGAAGGTCACCGGGATGCCGTGCGTCTGCAGGTCCAGGGTGTAGGCCAGCCCCACCGGGCCGATCAGCCCGTCGTACCCGGGGAACCCGATGTCGCCGGTCGGATCCTTGATCACGTTCCCGTTCAGGTCGCGCACCGGGCCGGACGGGCTGATCACCGGCTGGATGAACTTGTTGCCGAACAGCGTCTTGTAGCCCGTATACCCGCCCGGCTCGCCGGGCAGCAGGTCGGGCACCCCGCCGTTGGCGCAGACCGGCGACCCGTGCGCGCAGTGCACGGACAGGCCCATGAAGTCCGCCTCGGCCTTGTTCGCCAGCTTGGGGTTCTCGGCCTCCTTGGCCTCGGCCGAGTTGGCCCCGTAGACCAGCGGGATATCCGGCAGGGTGTTCTCGAGCTCGGTGTCGGCCGCCGCCACCGAGCCGAAGTCGCAGCCCGCCCGGGTGTAGGGCACCCACGGCGCCGGGGCGTTCTTGCCCTGCGCGGTGACCAGCGTGTAGTGGCTGTCGCCGGCCGGGGCGCTGGTCGTGGTGTTGTAGTCCACGATCGGGTCGGTCCAGTACGCGAACGAGCCGGCCGTGTCGGTGGACCCGCTCGGCGTGTAGTAGTTGTACTCGTTCGCGATCGGCATGCCCTGGTCGCTGCCGTACAGGCCGGTCTCGGAGGTCACGATGTCGTCGGCCGTATGCGCGATCAGCGGCGTGTGCTCGCGGGCGATCAGCGTCCCGTTGCCGGTGATGAAGTTGAGCAGGTTCGGCATCTGCTGCAGGTCACTGGGCACGTTGGGGTTGTCCCGGGTGTAGTGCACGTTGTCGAACTGGATGTAGATGACGTGCTTGACCGACGTCCCGTTGGCGCCCAGCGCGCAGGTCGTGGTCGCCGGCGCCGCCGTACGCCCCAAAGCGGCCAACGTGGCCTTCGCGGCGGGCGCCGCGGGCGCGGCGGGCGTGCCCCGGGCGGGCACCGCCAGCATGCCGAGCGCCAAGGTGCCCCCGCCGACCACCGCGAGCAGCCCCGCCGACCGACGGGCCCGGCGGGCAACAGGAGTTCTCCGGCGGGCCCGTCCGGCGGGCCCGTTCGTCAGCCTCGTGGCGGCCATGGGCGACTACCTCCACCTGCATCGGACTACGACTATCCCCCAGCACGGCGGCGCGGCCGGGGAAGCTTGAGTATGGGTGCGAAGGAGAGCTAAGCGCTGGCCACGGAACGAGCCGGCAAAAAAGATGATAAGACTGGATGAATATCCGCAGGTGGAACGACGCGCCGGCGATCTGGGGGCCAGCCCCGCGCGGCGTCCGTGGCCGGGCCGACGGCACGCGGCCGCCGAGCTGTCAATGTCATTGCCGTGTAACTTTCCCGAAACTGACATTCACGTCAGGTGTATTACCTAGCATAAGGTTGTTCGCTGATGCAAAACTATTTTTCCGCAGCGTAACCTGTGCGAACAGTAGTGAGCTCCTCAAGCCCGGGGGCCCTGGCGCGTGGCCTAACTGACGCTAACCGACGCGTCTGTCATGTGACGCACACGTCATTGTTTGCAATTAAATGTGCATTCCCTGGAAAATGACGAGGTGACCGGGGGCAGTAGCGGAACGGACCGGACCGATGTGCGCGCGCACGTCCGCCCGGGGGTGACGCGCGCCGAAGAGGTGGTGGCCAACGCCTCCGGCGAGAACTTTCCCGTCGCGCTGCGCGTGCTCCCGGCCGTGCACCGGCGGCATCTGACCGCGCTGTACGGCTTCGCCCGGCTCACCGACGACCTGGGCGACGAGGCGCGCGAGACCGGCCAGGCCGACGGCGACCTGCGGCTGCGCCTGCTGGACGAACTCGGCGCCGACGTGGACCGCATCTACCAGGGCACAACCCCCCGATCGCCGGTGATGCAGAAAATGGCCGTGACCGTCGCCGAGTGCCACGTCCCGGCCCAGCCGCTGCGTGACCTGATCCAGGCCAACCGCCAGGACCAGCGGGTCGCCCGCTACCAGACCTTCGCCGAACTGGCCCAGTACTGCGAGCTGTCCGCAAACCCGGTCGGCCAGATCGTGCTGTATATCTTCGGTGTCGCTACCGGTGAACGCATCGCCCTCTCCGATAACATCTGCACGGCCCTGCAACTGGCCGAGCACTGGCAGGACGTGGCCGAGGACCTGGCCAACGGGCGGATCTACCTGCCGGGCGAGGACCTGAAGCGCTTCAACGTCACCGAGGCAGACCTGGCCGTACCGACGGCGGGCCTGGCCGTCAGGGACCTGATGCGCTTCGAGACCGACCGCGCGGCCGGGCTACTGGAGCAGGGCGCGCCGCTGGTCGGTACGCTGCGCGGCGCGGCGCGGGTGGCCGTGGCGGGCTACCTGGCCGGCGGGCGGGCCGCGCTGGCCGCCATCCGGGGCCAGCGGTACGACGTGCTGATCGCCACCGCCCGGCCGCGCAAGCCGCGGATGCTGGTCGAGCTGGTCAAGGCCTACGCGAGGGGAAAGTGAGCACGACAGCGTGGAACTGAGCGAGGCATACGCCGAATGCGAACGGATCACCTGGTCACAGGCCAGGAACTTCGCTTACGGCATCAGGCTGCTGCCGCCCGCCAAGCGGCGCGGCCTGGCCGTTATTTACGCGTTCGCCCGGCGGATCGACGACATCGGCGACGGCACGCTGCCGCCGCAGGAGAAGATCGCCGCCCTGGAGCAGGCCCGCCAGGCCCTCGCCACTTTGACCGCCGCCAGCCAGGACGACCCGGTGCTGATGGCCCTGGCCGACGTGGAGCGGAACTTCGCGGTGCCCATGCCAGCCTTCGGCGAGCTCATCGACGGCTGCGTGGCCGACGTCCGCGGGACCAGCTACCAGACCTTTGACGACCTGCTTTACTACTGCCGCTGCGTGGCCGGCTCGATCGGCCGCCTGTCCCTGGGCATCTTCGGCACCGGCCATGACCCGGCTCAGGCCGCCGAGCTGGCCGACTCCCTCGGCGTGGCCCTGCAGTTGACCAACATCCTGCGCGACATCCGCGAGGACCACCAGAACGGCCGGATCTACCTGCCCGCCGAGGACCTGGCCAAGTTCAATGTTGACCTCGGGGGGGACGACCCCCCCCAGACCCCCCCCGCCTTTCCTTCCGGGGGGACCCATCCCCCCGGACCCCCCTTGGGAGGGGCTGCCCGCCCCCCCATACTCCCCGGGCCGGGATTCACCAGGCTCGTCGAGTTCGAGGCCGAGCGGGCCCGCGACTGGTACGCCGCCGGCTGGAAGCTGCTGGGCCTGCTCGACCGCCGCAGCGCGGCCTGCACCGGCGCCATGGCCGGCATCTACCGCCGCCTGCTGGAGCGCATCGCCGCCGAGCCCGCCGCCGTCCTGCGCGGCCGGATCTCGCTGTCCGGCCGGGAGAAGGCCACGGTCGCGGTCAAGGCCCTGACCGGGAGGTTCGGATGAGCCCGCCGGCTCCGCGGGTGGCCGTGATCGGCGGCGGCCTGGCCGGGATCACCGCCGCGATCGCGCTCGCCGAGGCGGGCGCGGCGGTCACCCTGCTCGAGGCCCGGCCCCGGCTGGGCGGCGCGACCTGCTCGTTCAGCCGCGACGACCTGACCGTCGACACCGGCCAGCACATCTTCCTGGGCTGCTGCACCGCCTACCGCGACCTGCTCGGCAGGCTCGGCATGACCGAGCACGCCCCGATCCAGGATCGCTTCGACGTGAGCGTGCTGGCCCCCGGCCCGATCCCGCGGCGCGGCCGGCTCCGCAGGACCGCGCTGCCTGGCCCCCTGCATATGCTGCCCGCTCTGGGCCGGTACCCCTTTCTTTCGTTGTCCGAACGGACCAGCGTGGCACGGCCCGCTCTGGCCATGCGCTTCGTCGACCCGGCCCGTCCCGGGGTCGACGAGCAGCGCTTCGGTGACTGGCTAGCGGCCCGTGGCCAGAGCGAGCGCGCCCGCCGGGCCCTGTGGGACCTGTTCACCGTCTCGGCCCTGAACATCGCGGGCGACGACGCGTCCCTCTCGCTGGCCGCGACCGTGGTCAAGACCGGCCTGCTGGGCAAGAACAACGCCGCCGACATCGGCGTCCCCGCCTTCCCCCTGGGCGAACTGCACGGCGACGCCGGCGCCACCCTGCTGACCAAGCTCGGCGCCCAGATCCTGCTCAACGCCAAAGTCGCCGCCATCGAAGTCGATGACGCCGCCCTCGCCCCCGCCTCACCCCCCGTCGCCTCGGCCGCCTCCGCCTCCGCCTCCGCCTCCGCCTCCGCCTCGGCCGCCTCCGCCTCCGCCTCCGCCTCGGCCGCCTCCGCCTCCGCCTCCGCCTCCGCCTCGGCCGCCTCCGCCTCGGCCGCCTCCGCCTCCGCCTCCGCCGCCGCACCCAGCGACCACTCCCGCCCCCTTTTCCGCGTCCGCCTCGCCCGCCCTGCGGATGCCGACGCCGAGTCCGCCGCCAGCCCGTCCGCCGCCGCGACCGAGATCCTGGCGGACGCCGTGGTCCTGGCTGTGCCGCATGAGGCCGCCGCGCGCCTGATCCCGCCGGGCGCGCTGCCCGACGCGACCGTCGCGGGCTGGGCGGGCCTCGGCGCCTCGCCCATCGTCAACGTGCACGTGATCTACGACCGCCCGGTGATGGACCAGCCCTTCGCCGCCGCCATCGACTCGCCCGTCCAGTGGGTCTTCGACCGCACCCGCATCTCCGGCCTCGACCGGCGAACTCAACCGGATGAACGAGATGAAACCCGGGTTTCACTTGGCTCTAACGAAGTGAAACCCGGGTTTCATGACGCTGCGGGCGGCGCTGCGAGCGGGCCCCAGTACCTGGCCATCTCGCTGTCGGCGGCGGACGAGTACGTGGACGTGCCCGCGGCCGCGCTGCGCGAGCAGTTCGTCCCCGCTCTGGCCGAGCTGTTCCCGGCCGCGCGCGAGGCGCAGGTCATCGAGTTCTTCGTCACCCGTGAGCGGCGTGCGACGTTCCGCCAGGCGCCCGGTACCGCCCGGCTCCGCCCGGCTGCGGCCACGAACCTGCCGGGCCTGGTCCTGGCTGGCGCGTGGACCGCGACCGGATGGCCCGACACCATGGAGAGCGCGGTCCGCAGCGGCCTAGCCGCCGCGATCGAACTCCGCCGCACGGTCCTCTCCGTGCCCGGACATCCCGTGCCCGGACATCCCGCACCCGGACATCCCGCACCCGGACATCCCGCACCCGGACATCCCGCACCCGGACATCCCGACGCCGGGCATCCCGCATCCGGACATCCCGACGCCGGATATTCCGATTCCGTACTTTCCGGTTCTGAAGCGAACGCACCGACCTCAACGATAGGGGAACGTCAGTGACTGCAGTGATGCCTGAGGGTGTGGCCCTGGCGCGGGACCTGGTGAGCCCGGCGATCGAGGCGGCCATCGGCCGGCTGACGCCGGACGTCCGCGTGGTCGCGGCGTATCACTTCGGCTTCGCCGACGCCGAGGGCAACCCGACTGGGGGCGGCAGCGGCAAGGCGCTGCGGCCCGCCCTGGCCCTGCTGTCCGCCCGCGCCACCGGCGCGGCGCCCGAGCGTGGCGTGACCGCCGCGGTCGCGGTGGAACTGGTGCACAACTGGTCGCTCCTGCACGACGACATCATGGACGGCGATACCGAACGCCGGCACCGGCCTACCGCCTGGACCGTGTTCGGCATCGGCGCCGCCATCCTGGCCGGCGACGCGCTGCTGGCCCTGGCCCAGGACATGCTGCTCGAGGACGGCACCCCGCAGGGTCCCTGGGCGGCCCGCTGCCTGTCCGCCGCGGTGCAGCGGCTGATCGCCGGGCAGGGCGCGGACCTGGCCTTCGAGAAGCGCGACGACGTGACGCTGACCGAGTGCCTGGAGATGGCGGGCAACAAGACCGCCGCGCTGATGGCCTGCGCGTGCAGCATCGGCGCGGTGCACCTCGGCGCCCCGCCCACGCTGGCCATGGCCCTGGCCGGGTTCGGCGCGCACGTCGGGCAGGCCTTCCAGCTCACCGACGACCTGCTCGGCATCTGGGGCGCGCCCGAGGTCACCGGCAAGCCGGTGCGCGCCGACCTGCGGGCCCGCAAGAAGTCACTGCCGGTGGTGGCCGCGCTGACCAGCGGCACGCCCGAGGCCGCCGACCTGCACGCCCTGCTCACCGACCCGCGGCCGCTGTCCGAAGACGACCTGATCCGCGCGGCCGACCTGATCGTCGCCGCGGGCGGCAAGCAGTGGGCCGAGGCCGAGGCCGACGCCGAACTGGCCGCGGCCAACGCCAGCCTGGCCGACATCGACCTGCCCGCCAACGTCCGCGCCGAGCTGACCGCGATCGCCGAGTTCATCACGGCCCGCCAGTGGTAGCTGACCCCGCGGTCCTCGATCTCGCCCGCGACACTCTGAACCGAGCGCGTCATCATGCGCTCGGCCTGCAGCACGCGCAGGGCTGGTGGCAGGGCGAGCTCGAGACCAACGTCACCATGGACGCCGAGGACCTGCTGTTGCGCGAGTTCCTCGGCCTGCATGACGACGAGACGATCGCGGCGGCGGCGCGCTGGATCCGCCATCAGCAGCGGAACGACGGCACCTGGGCCAACTTCTACGGCGGGCCCGCCGACCTGTCCACCACGGTCGAGGCCTACGTGGCGCTGCGGCTGGCCGGCGACGAGCCGGACGCTCCGCACATGAAGCGGGCCTGCGACTGGATCCTGGCCCAGGGCGGCGTGGAGGCCACCCGCGTGTTCACCCGGCTCTGGCTGGCCCTGTCCGGCCGGTGGTCGTGGGACGATCTGCCGGTCATCCCGCCCGAGCTGATCTACCTGCCGTCCTGGTTCCCGCTGAACATCTACGACTGGGGCTGCTGGGCCCGGCAGACCATCGTGGCCTTGGCCATCGTCCAGTCCTTCCGCCCGTCCCGCCCGCTCCCGTTCACCATCGACGAGCTGAAGACCGGCGGTCCGCACGGCCGCGCCCCCCGCCCGCGCCGCTCCTTCGACGCCCGCCCCCTCCCCGGCGCGCGCACCTCTGCCGACCCCTGGTCCTACGTATTCGCCGCCCTGAACAAGGCTCTTCACGGTTACCGGCCGGTAAAGTCGGTACGGCGGGCCGCGCTACGCCGCTGCGCGGAGTGGATCATCGCCAGGCAGGAGCGGGACGGCTGCTGGGGCGGCATCCAGCCGCCCTGGGTGTACTCGCTGATGGCCCTGAACCTGCTCGGCTATAACGTCGAGCACCCCATCATGCAGCGCGGACTGCGCGGCCTGGACCGGTTCACGATCACCGAGGAGGGCCCGGCCGGCCCGGTGCGCCGCCTCGAGGCGTGCCAGTCTCCGGTCTGGGACACCGTGCTGGTCATGACCGGGCTGGCCGACGCGGGCCTGCCCTCCGATCACCCGGCCCTGGTCAAGGCGGGGGAGTGGGTGCTCGGCGAGGAGATCCGCGGGCCGGGCGACTGGCAGGTCCGCCGGCCCTCCCTGACCCCTGGCGGCTGGGCCTTCGAGTTCGACAACGACAACTACGCCGACACCGACGACACTGCCGAGGTCGTGCTGGCCCTGCGCCGGGCCGCCCTGCCCGCCGCCGAGGCCAAGCCCGCCATCGAGCGAGGGCTGCGCTGGCTGGCCGGGATGCAGTCTAAGGACGGCGGCTGGGGCGCGTTCGACGCGGACAACACCCGGGCGCTGGTCAACAAGCTGCCGTTCTGCGACTTCGGGGCGGTCATCGACCCGCCCTCGGCCGACGTGACCGCGCACATCGTCGAGGCGTTCGCGGCCGAGGGGCAGGCCGATCACCCCGCGGTCCGCCGGGGCGTGGTCTGGCTGTTGAAGGCTCAAGAAAAAGACGGATCGTGGTTCGGCCGGTGGGGCGCGAACTACATCTACGGCACCGGCGCCGTGGTGCCCGCGCTGATCGCGGCCGGGGTCCAGCCGTCCAAGCCGGTCATCCGCCGCGCGGTGGCCTGGCTCGAAGACCACCAGAACCCCGACGGCGGCTGGGGCGAGGACCTGCGCTCCTACGACGACGCTGCCCTGGCCGGCCAGGGGGCCTCCACCGCCTCGCAGACCGCCTGGGCCCTGCTGGCCCTGCTCGCCGCTAGCGAGCCCCGCGAGCGCAGCGAGCAAGATCAGCAGGGCAGCAAGGCGGCCGAGCGGGGCGTGCGCTGGCTGGCGCAGACCCAACGCGCCGACGGGGGCTGGGACGAACCGCAGTACACCGGGACCGGCTTCCCCGGCGACTTCTACATCAACTACCACCTGTACCGCCTGGCCTTCCCGCTGAGCGCACTCGGCCGGTACGTAACGGCCCACACATCCGGAGGCAGCGCATGACGGAGACCATCCCGAAGCCGCGCGAGGACGGAGCCGGGGCCGACGACGTAAGCGAGTCGGACCCGCTGCTCCTGCTCGCGCCGCTGCGGATCGAGGCCCGGGCCATCCGCCGCGGCCTGCGCGCTGCGGGGGGGTCTGGGGGGGTCGTCCCCCCGGGCCAACACAGCCCCGACCCGCCGGCCGTGACCCGCACCGGCTACGGGACCACGCGGGCGGCGCAGCAGGCCGGGCGCCTGAGCCACGATCCGTTCGGCCAAATGATGATCATGGGCGTGGGCGGTGGCCTGAGCACCGACCTCAGCCCGGGCGACCTGGTCGTCGGCACCGAAGTGGGCCCGGGAATGGGCACCGTGACCTGCGCGTCCGCGCCGATCCTGGCCGGCGAGCTCCAGCGCGCCGGGCTCCCGGCGCGCACCGGCCGGATCGCCACCGTCGACCATCTGGTCCGCCGCGCCGAGCGGGCTAAGCTGGCCGCCGAGGGCTGGCTGCTGGCCGACATGGAGTCGGCGCCGCTGGCCGCCGCGGCGGACGGACGCCCGGTCGCGGTGATCCGGGCCGTGTCCGACACCCCGCATCACCCGCTGGCCGGCATCGTCTCCGGCGGGCTGGCCGCGCTGCGCTCGCTGCGGGCCGCCGCGCCGGTGGCGGAGCGCTGGGCGGCGGCGTGCGGGACCCGCCAGGTGCTGCTGGCCGGGCCGCGGTCGTTCTGCGCCGGCGTGGAACGCGCCATCGAGATCGTCGAGCGCGTTCTGGAGCGGCAGGGCGAGCCGGTCTACGTGCGCAAGCAGATCGTGCACAACACCCGCGTGGTGGGCGACCTGGAGAGCCGCGGCGCGGTGTTCGTCGACGAGCTGGACCAGGTGCCGGACGGCGCGACCGTGGTGTTCTCCGCGCACGGCGTGTCACCCATGGTGCGCCAGGACGCGGCCCGCCGGGGGTTGGCCGTCATCGACGCCACCTGCCCGCTGGTGTCCAAGGTGCACGCCGAGGCCCGGCGGTTCGCCGCCGACGGGTACACGGTGGCGCTGATCGGCCACGCCGAGCACGAGGAGGTCGAGGGCACGCTGGGCGAGGCGCCCGACTCGACGGTCCTGGTCCAGACCGCGGCCGACGTGGCCGCGCTCCGGCCGCGGGACGGCGAGCGCGTCGCCTACCTGATGCAGACCACGCTGTCGGTCGACGAGGCGGCCGAGGTGTCCGGCGCGCTGCGGGAACGCTTCCCCGCGGTTCGCGCGCCGGGCAGCGACGACATTTGCTACGCGACTACCAACCGGCAGGCCGCGGTGCGCGCGGTCGCCGCCGACTCCGACCTGGTGCTGGTGGCGGGCTCGAAGAACTCGTCCAACTCGGTCCGGCTGGTGGAGACCTGCGAGCGGGCCAGCACGCCGGCCTACCTGATCGACGGGGCAGAGGATATCCAGCTCGACTGGCTGGCCGGAGTATCCACGATCGGCCTGACGGCCGGCGCCTCCGCGCCTCCCGCCGTGGTGGAGGAGATCATCTCGGCGCTGTCCGGCCTCGGCGAAGTGTCCGTTTCCGAGCGAGTGACGACCACGGAATCAATCCGGTTCGGCCTGCCCAAGGAGGTACGGCAATAATGCCCATGCCACTACGTCAGTCCCTGCGCGTCGGGTCCTACCTGATGCGCCAGAAGCTTGCTGGCAATAAGAAGTTTCCGCTGCTCGTCGAGCTCGAGCCGCTGTTCGCCTGCAACCTGAAGTGCGCGGGCTGCGGGAAGATCCAGCACCCGCACGACATCCTCAGGCAGCGGATGCCGGTTGAGCAGGCCCTGGGAGCGATCGAGGAGTGCGGCGCGCCGATGGTGTCCATCGCCGGCGGCGAGCCGCTCATGCACCCGCAGATCGACGTCATCGTCGCGGAGCTGATCAAGCGCAAGAAGTTCGTCTTCCTGTGCACCAACGCACTGCTCCTGCCGAAGAAGCTGGACAAGTTCAAGCCGTCGCCCTATTTCGCCTGGGTGGTGCATATCGACGGGCTGCGCGAGCGACACGACGAATCGGTCTGCAAGGAAGGCGTATTCGACGAGGCGGTCGCCGCGATCAAGCTGGCCAAGTCGCGCGGATTCAAGGTGAATACGAACACCACGTTCTTCAACACCGACACCCCGCAGACGATCATCGATGTCCTGAGTTACCTGAACGACGACCTGGGCATCGACGAAATGCAGATCTCGCCCGCCTATGCGTACGAGAAGGCGCCCGATCAGGAGCACTTCCTCGGCGTCACCGAGACCCGCGAGCTGTTCCGCAAGGCGTTCGCCGACGGCCGCCGGAAGAAGTGGCGGCTGAATCACACGCCGCTGTTCCTGGACTTCCTCGAGGGCAAGACCGACTTCGGGTGCACCGCGTGGGGCATCCCCTCTTACTCGCTGTTCGGCTGGCAGAAGCCCTGCTACCTAATGAACGACGGATACGTGAAGACGTATAAAGAACTCGTCGAGACCACCGACTGGGACTCCTACGGGCGGGGTAAGGACCCCCGGTGCGCCAACTGCATGGCGCACTGCGGCTACGAGCCTTCGGCGGTACTGGCCACGATGGGCTCGCTGCGCGAGTCGATCAGGGCGGTCCGAGGCGTCTAAAGGCGCGCCTGTCTTAGTCGGGGAAATCCCGCAGGTTCTGCTCAGCGGTTGTTCAGGTAGCACGGCCATGCTCGGATTTGGCGCGGCGCCCGCTCCCGGGGCGGTCCCCGCGCCGCCAGTATGCCGAGCCATTCGGATATCCAGCGCCATCGGAACAACCGAGCACGCCAGTGCATGTTGCCTGGCGTACTGCCGAGCAGGAGTGCGGAGATGTTCTTCACCTATTTGCGGCGAGAGCTACGTGGCCGTACGCGCCAGGCTGTGTTCATCGCGCTTGGTCTCGCGCTCGGCATCGGCCTGGTGATCACCGTGACGGCGGCCGCGGCCGGCGTCAAGAACGCTCAGGGCACGGTGCTCAAGGCGCTGTACGGCGTGGGCACGGACGTCACCGTGACCAAGACGCCGACCGCCGGGTCGTTCACGCCCGGCTCGTTCGGTTTCGGGTTCCGCACCGGCACCACCAAGCGGCCCGCGGCCGGTACCAAGATCAACACCAGTACGCTTAGCGGTGCCGCCACGCTGGCCTCGATCAGCGGCTCGTCGGTCAGCACCGTCGCCGACCTGCACGACGTGGCGGCGGCGGCGGGCGGCCTGACCCTGAGCGACCGCACGCTCAGCGGCACCGTCCCGGCCATCAACGTCAACGGCGGCGGCGGCTTCGGTGGCGGCGGCGCCGGCAGCTCCACGGGCCAGGGCTTCCGGGCCAACTTCACCACCAACAGCTTCACCGTCAACGGAGTGGACCTGAGCACGGGCGAGCTTGGCCCGCTCAGCTCCGGCAAGCTCAGCTCCGGGCGGACCTTCACCAACGCGGACGCCTCGTCCGACGTCGCGGTGATCGACGCCAACTACGCGGCTCAGAACAAGCTGACCGTCGGCTCGACCATCGCCGTCGGCAACAGCAGCGGCGCCACGACGAACTTCAAGGTCATCGGCATCGTCAGCGAGCCGGCCGGGGACAACCCGTCGGACGTCTACGTCCCGCTCGCGGTAGCCCAGAAGCTGGCCAACATGAAGAACGACGTGAACACCATCTACGTCGCGGCCAGCAGTTCCTCGGCCATCGGCACCGTCTCCGGCGAGATCTCCAAGGCCCTGCCCTCGACCACCGTGACCACCTCGGCCGACCTGGCCAACGAGGTCACCGGCTCGCTGTCCAGCGCCTCCAGCCTGGCCAACAACCTGGGCAAGTGGCTCGCGATCGCGGTCCTGATCGCCGCGTTCCTGCTGGCCAGCCTGCTGACCATGGCCGCGGTCTCGCGCCGGGTGCGTGAGTTCGGCACGCTCAAGGCGCTCGGCTGGAAGAGCCGCCGGATTGTCGGCCAGGTGATGGGCGAGGCCATCGCCATGGGCATCATCGGCGGCGCAATCGGCGTGGGCCTCGGCCTGGCCGGCGCGGAGCTGGTGACCAAGCTGTCGCCCAAGCTGACCGCCGCGGTCGGGCAGACCACCGGTTCGGCCACCCCGGGCGGCACCCGGCAGTTCGGCTTCGGCGGGGCCGGCGGCACCGGAGGCGGCGGCTTCCCCGGCGGTGGCGGCGGCGGCGGCGGGGGAGGAGGCGGAGGCTTCGCGGCCTTCCGCAACGCCAACGCGGCCGCCCACACCGTGGACGTTCACCTGGCCGCGTCGGTAAGCACCGGCGTCATCGTCCTCGCGGTCGTGCTGGCCGTGGCCGGCGGCATCATCGCCGGGATGTTCGGCGGATGGCGGGCCGCGAGGCTGCGCCCGGCCGACGCGCTGTCCAAGGTCGCCTGAGCATCCACGGGAGGAAAGCCAGATGTACAAGCTCTCCGCAGTGACCAAGAACTACCAGAAGGGGCGCAGCACGGTCGCCGCCCTGCGCGGCGTGGACCTGGTGATCGAGGACGGCGAGTGGCTGGCCGTCCAGGGTCCTACCGGCCACGGCAAGTCCACCCTGCTGCAGATCCTGGGCGGCCTGGACCGGCCGTCTTCCGGCATCGTCGAGTTCGACGGGCGTGACCTCGCGCAGCTACGCGAGACCGAGGTGACCAAGGTCCGCGCCCAGTCCATCGGGTTCGTGTTCCAGACCTTCAACCTGGTTCCCACGCTGTCCGCGCTGGAGAACGTGGAGGCCGCCCTGGTCCCGCTGCGGGTCGGTTCGGCCGCCCGGCGGCAGCGGGCCACCATGGCGCTGGAGGTCGTGGGCCTCGGCGACCGGCTGCGGCACGTGCCCGGCGAGCTGTCCGGCGGCCAGCAGCAGCGCGTCGCCATCGCCCGGGCCCTGGTCAAGGAGCCCAAGGTCCTGCTGGCCGACGAGCCCACCGGCAACCTGGACGAGGACACCCGGGACGACATCATCGGCCTGCTCGAGACCATGTGGCGCGAGCGCGGCCTGACCATGGTCCTCGTCACCCACGACAGCAGCATCGCCCGCCGCGCCCAGCGGATCGGCGTGATGAAGAACGGCCGGCTGGGCTTCAAGCAGCCCCGACCAGGGCAGCCCCGACCAGGGCAGGCCGCCCGGGTCCAGGCGGCCCGTACCGGTAGTTCTGTGATCACCGGTACGGGTGCAGCGCCCTCGCCGGCTGCCGGCCTGATTCCCGCTGACGTCCAGCCCACGGACGTCCAGGCCGGCCTGGCGCGGGCCGCCGACCCCGCCGACCCCGAGCCCCCCGCCTCCAGCCCCCCGACCTCGCCGTCCTCAAGGGCGCCGACCTTGACGACGCCGACCTTGACGACGCCGACCTTGACGACGCCGACCTTGACGACGCCGAGCTGGAGGACGACGCTGACCTGGACTCCGAGCTGCCCGATTTCGACGATCCCGATTCCGAACCCGCCGACACCATCACCTTCGACTAGCCCGGCGCCCGCACATCGCCGAGCCGGGAGCGGCCCGTCCCGCGAAGCCCTGCACTTGTGCCGGGACGGGCCGACTCCCAGCCACCGGGCCGACGCCGACCGATCCGTCCCGGCCGACGCCGGCCCGGCCCGCCCGTGGGCTGGCGAACCGGGCCGACGGCCATCCGGCGGCCGGGGCGGTCTGCCTGAGCAGATGTGATCTGAGCGGTCATGCGGGTCAGCATGAACACCGGAATCTGCCGTGTGGTCCTGGCCTGGTATTCGCCGATGGACGGATACTGCGCGACCAGCGTCGGCCACAGCTCGGCCCGGACGGTGCCGCCCAGCTCCTCCGCCAGTACCGTGAACGCCTGGGTACCTACCTCGACTTTGATCCTGGGGTTGGCCTTGAGGTTGTAGTACCAGTCCGGGTGCGCCGGCGACCCTCCATTGGAGGCGACGATCGCGAAGCGGCCGTCTCCCTGAGGGGAGCAGCCCAGCGGCGTGACGCGCTCGGTCCCGGACCTGGCGCCGATGTGGTGGATGAGAATCAGCGTGGTGTCGGCCCATGGCCCGCCGACGCGTCCCTCGTTCGCCCGGAACTCCTGAATCATCTTGGTGTTAAAGTCGCTGGCCCCACCCGGAGCCGATTCCGCCACGATCTCCTCCCGTGTCTTAGACGTACTCGTCATGGCGGCGGATCCAGGTCTGGAACGGGTCGCCCTCGCCGCTTGTTTGGCGGCCTACTGATATAGACCAGACGGATTCGCGAGAATCGCCGCGGACCGGCCCGCGCTGCGTGTCCGGTTAGGCGCCGCCGGGACCCCGCGCGGGCCGCCGAGACCCCGGCCCCGGACGTCAGTCGAGGCAGGCTTCCCGGCGCAGCAGGGCGGCCAGGTCCCCGGGCTCCGGACGCACGCCCGCCAGCCCGTGATGGCCGAACCACCGGCCGATGTTCTCCGCGTCCCGCGTCAGGAAGAAGGCCCCGCGCGGGTTCGCGATCACGTCGACCACCTGCGGCAGGTCGATCATGACCAGCCGCCCGTCGTGGACCAGCACGTTGTACGCGGACAGGTCGCCGTGCGCCAGCCCGTCCCGGGCCAGCGCGACCAGCGCCTGCACCATCTGGTCCCAGAGCCCGGTGAGCTCGGCCGGGCCGGGCCGGGTCTCGGCCAGCCGCGGGGCGGCCGTCCCGTCCGCCGACCCGATGAACTCCAGCAGCAGCTCGGTGCCGAGGATCTGCACCGGGTACGGCACGGGAGCCCGGGCCGCGCACAGCCGGGCCAGCGCGGTGAACTCCGCGGCGGCCCACTGCCCGGCGATGGCCTGCCGTCCGAACGTGCTCCGGCTAGCCACCGCCCGGTTGACCCGGGACTCCCGGGTCCGGCGGCCCTCCAGGTAGCCGCTGTCACGGTGGAACATCCGGTGGTCCGAGGACCGGTATCGCTTGGCCGCGAGCAGGCAGGACCGGTCCGTTCCGGGGATGCCGCGGCGGACCAGGAAGACGTCGGCCTCCTTGCCGGTCTTCAGGATGCCGAGCTCGGTGTCGACCGCGGCGAGCTCGGTAACCAGCCAGTCCGGGTAGGGCTTGGGGCCGCGCTCGGTCGGCGTGGACTGGTCCCAGGTCGACCAGCGATCGCCGTCCCGCAGGCCGTCGGTGGCATCGAACTGCTCGATCGACGGCAGCGCCCGGTGTCCCCGGACGCGCTTGGCGGTGGTTGGGTCGTCGTCGTCGAAGCGCCGCTTACCACGGCCAGAAGTGAACTTTCCGTCGTACGCGGAATGAAAGTCGGGCACGGGTGGTGCTCCTCAGCTGAGCATCGGACAGGGCAGGCGGCAACGCGCCCACGACGGGCGTATACATCTGGCGTCTCCCTTCCGCTCAGCCGGGCAGCTTCGGCCCGGACGGCTGCAGGCTGTCATACGGACCTTGTCCCGTGCAACCGGATTTCCGGCGGCCGGCCCGGCGATGAGCGACCTGTCTCCCACGGCGGCAGCGACCAGCGTCCCGCGAGATTAGCGACCAGAACACCACGAACATAGCGACCAGAACACCACAACTATGGCGGCCATCGTGCCACGGACACGGCCGTTAAACTGGTCCACGGCAGGCATATATGGCACTCTGATCAGGTGGTACGCATTAATCCACCCCCCCTGGGCAAGCTGCTACCCCGGCATGCCGAAGTGTCCGTAACCGAGGCGCTGGCTGACACCCGAGTCGTGCTCGTCAACGGGGCCCGGCAGTCCGGGAAGAGCACCCTGGTCGGCGTGGTGGCCAAGGGCCGGGACGCGCAGTGGCGGAATCTGGATAACGCCATCACCCGCCAGGCGGCGATCGCCGACCCCGTCGGGTTCGTCGATTCCGCCGAGCTCATGGTGATCGACGAGATCCAGCGGGTCCCCGATCTCCTGCTCGCGATCAAGGAGCAGGTCGATGCCGACCCCAGACCCGGCCGGTATCTGCTTACCGGTTCCGCTCGCCTGCTGGGCCTACGCAGCCTGCCGGATACGCTGCCCGGCCGGACCGAGACGATCGAGCTGTGGCCCCTGGCCCAGGGCGAGCTCGACGGCACCGCGGACCGGTTCATCGATGTCGTCTTCGACCGGGGGGACGCGCTGACCCACGAATCCGCAGTGACCCGGCAGGAGTACGCCGAGCGCATCGTCCGCGGGGGATTTCCGGAGGCGGTGGCCAGGACGAACCCGCGCCGTCGCGAGCGTTTCTTCGACTCCTACCTCGCCGATCTCGTCGCGCGCGACGTCAGCCAGCTGTCCGACATCGAACGCACCACCGAGATGCGGGCCCTGATCCGCTTGCTGGCGGGCCGTTCCGGCGAGCTGCTGGTCGTCAACGCGGTAGGCAGCGAAGCCGGGCTCCCGGCCAGCACCGTCCACCGGTACGTGGCCCTGCTGGAAGAGGTCTTCCTGATCAAGCGGATCCCGGCCTGGTCGCGGAACGTCAGCGCACGTGCCGTGGGGACACCCAAGCTGGCCTTCGTCGACTCGGGGATCGCGGCCAACCTGCTGGGCGCGGATGCGCGGAGCCTGCTGCGGCCCGGCGGGCCGTTCGGCCCCCTGCTGGAAGGCTTCGTGCTGATGGAGCTGGCCAGGCAGCTGACCTGGGCCAGGCAGCGCGCCGAGCTGTTCCATTACCGCACCAAGGACAAGGTTGAGGTCGACGCGGTCCTGGAGAACCGTCAGGGACACGTCGTCGGGATCGAGATCAAGGCCTCCTCGACGGTCGCTGCGGGAGACTTCCGCGGCCTGCGTCATCTGGCCGAACGAACCGGTGATGACTTCATCGCCGGCCTTGTCTTCTACACCGGGACCCAGACCCTTCCCTTCGGGCCTCGCCTGCGCGCGGTCCCGGTTAGCGCCCTCTGGCTGGCCTGAAGCAACGTGCGGAAGGTGCCCGCTGCCCGGCCGCGCCCGGGCATTTGACTAGCTCGGAAGCGGGAAGTGCGTCGTCTTCGTTTCGGGCCAGTTGCCTAGCGATCCTTGGTCGCTAGCGACCAAGGATCGCTAGGCGCATGCTGCTCGGGTGTAGCCGGCCGGGATTTCGGGGCGCAGTTTCGCCAGGTTCTCGGGCGTGGGCGGGAGGAAGACGTAATCCCAGACGCTCTGCTGTCCGTCGGACATACGCTGCGACCCCCGCATCGGCAGGTAGGTCGTGGCGTTCACCCACATGAGTTCCGCTGTCACATGAGGCGGGGCCTCGTTGTTGGCCGGCACGTCGATCTTCAGCTCGATGGCCTGCTGCCCGGACAGTTCGGTCCGACCGATGACCGTGAACTGGCCGCTGGCGACCTCGGTGCGGATACCGGCCGCATCGAGGGTGAAGCCGAGGACGAATGTCGAAGGGCAAGCCCTCCACACGTGCTGGAAGTGATTGACCCACATGGCCGTCCCGGACAGCTGCAGCCCGCCCTGGTCGAGGTCGGCGGTGTAGTGATCGATGTAGTCCTGCACGGCGCTCTCGGAGGGCCACGTGAAGGAGTACTCCCCGTCTTTGTACACCTTTCCGTCCGAGCCTACGGCCGGGCCGACACGGACCTGGACCTCCTGGCCAGGCTGGGGATACGCCGGGTACTGCCCCCCGTGCAGCGGCTGGCCCGGTGCGGGCGTGTACAGGATGTCGCCGCTGACGGTGTCGATGGCCGCGAGCAGGCGGGCTCGCAGCGCGGGCGCCGCAACGGGCGTGGCCTTAGCGGCCGGTCCGTGCGCGACCGCCGTAACGACCGCAGCCGCGGTCACTGCTCCGGCGGCGGCCAGGGTCAGGCCTGCGCGCAGGACGTTCCGCCGCCGCCGCTGCCGGTACCGCTCGAATGTTCTAGCGGCCAGGTCCGGTGAGACCTGCATGGCCGCGGTGAACTGCCGCATTCCCTCGCGAGCCAGTTCCTCGAGGTCTGAACTCATGATCACTCCTTTGCCGCCGTCGCTTCGGCGCCTTGCGCGGAAGCAGTCATTTCCCGTAGCCGGATCAGCCCGCGTGCGGCCGTCGACTTCACCGTGCCCACCGAGCAGCCGAGGGCTTCCGCCGTTTCCGCCTCGCTCAACTGCTCGAAGTAACGCAGTACCAGGACAGCCCGCTGGCGGGGCGGAAGCCGCACCAGCACCCGGACCACCGCATCACGAAGATCAACCGCGGTGGCCGGGTCAACGGACGGGGCAGGATCGAACAACGCCGCGTGCCGTTGCCACACCCGCTGGCGGCGCCACCCGTCGGCGGCCAGGTTGTACAGGATGCGGCGAACGTAATTCTCCGGGTCGCGATCCATCTGCGGCCAATGCCTCAGCAGCCGCTCCAGCGCCGACTGCAGCAGGTCCTCCCCGTCGGCCCGGCTCCCCGCCAGCAGCGCCGCCGTACGCAGTAGCCGATCACCGCGCTCGGCGACGAACCGCTCCAGGGCCCGCCTCCGCTCGTCGTAGTGCACCTGTGGCCTCCGTCCTCTCATCAGGGGAATACGAGGACCTCAGGCGTAAGGTTGCCCGCACCTAACTCCCACACCCACACGGATGTTCACCGTGGCTTAGATGGTCAGCCGACGGGCAGGCCGGATGCTGGCAGAGCGGGCCCGCCTACCGGGGCCAGGAGGCCACAGATGCACCGCCCCAGGTGCTCCACGAACCCGCTGAACACGTTCCGGTCCAGCCGCCCGACCGGCCGCCCCCGCCCCCGCTCCCCGCCGCCGCCGCCAGCCCCTCAAATGAGATGAAACCCGGGTTTCACTCTGCCCTAGCGCAATGCCGCTTAGCTTGGACAGAACGTCCTCTGCTCAGAGCCTGCCGGGATCTGGCTCGTTCCGAAGCGGGGCCACCGCACAGGTTCTGGATGTTTTAGGGACTGGTGTTACTCGTGTGACCCGTGAGCGGAAAGCCGAACGGCATGGTTGCGGCAACTATGTCGTCCTGCCGGCATGGTTGCGGCAATCACGTCGTTAGCTAGGCGGCATTGTGCCCTAGCGCAGTGAAACCCGGGTTTCATTCACCCCTCGGCTCGCCCTACACCTGGACGAACTCGATCCCGGTCAGCTGGCAGAACACCTTCCAGTCAGCCGCGTGGTGGCCCAGGTTCATCACCTCGTGATGCGGCCCGCCGGCCGTCAGCCACCCGTTGAGGCACCTGCGCAGCCCGGAGGCGGGCCGGAACTGCCCGTACGGCATCTCCAGGGCCGGCAGCTCCCGGCTGTCCAGGTTCTGGCCCTCCGCGACCACCAGCCGGAACCGCTCGCCCTCCAGCGAGACCAGCGTGGCCAGGGTGGCCGGACCGGGCTGGTACTGGAACAGGAACGTGGGCGGGTCGGCCAGCCGCCCGATGCCCAGCGGCCGCTTGATCAGCTTGACCGGCCGGTCGCTGCGCGCGATCTTCCAGTTGCCCTCGCCCATGTGGCTCATCAGCACCGAGTCCGACGGGAAGTCCATCGCGTACATCTCGGTGAAGTGCGCGTCGCCGATCAGGGCGTGCCCGGCGTAGACCAGGCAGGCGGTGAGCACGTCGCCCTCGGCGGCGTACCCGAAGCCCTTGGCCATCAGGGATGAGGCCGCGGCCAGGGGCAGCCGGCTGAACCGGCCGTCCTCCCCGATCGCGTCGAAGTGGGCCGTGTACGCGCCGAACCCGCGTTCGTTCAGTATGTTCTCGATCGCCACCTGCATCCGCGCGTGGTCCGTGCGCTCGGTCACCGACAGCCGCGGGTCGATATCGAAGTTCCTGTCTTCGAACCCGATGACCTCGGCGACCGCATCGGCCGGAGCCTCCTGCATGCCCCGGTACAGGTCGCCCTGCGCGACCGCGATGATGTCCGGGCCCAGCGTCCGGATCAGCGCCGACTCATCCACCCGGATGTCGCCCATCTCGTTCATCGCGTAGCCGAAGATCGCCACCTTGAGCCGCTTCCACGCGGTGGCCGCGGCCGCCGCCCGCGCCCAGCGGCCCACGTCCTCGCGGAACATGGCGCTCCTCCAGTCGTCGGTCAGCACCGCGAAGCGCTTCCCGGCCCGGACCATGGCGTTGGCCGTGTCCTGCGCGCCGTGTACGCCCTGGTTGTAGGTCATGTCCGCCATGTCCCAGGCCGGCGTCACGTTGGGTTCCGGCTGGATGTTGGCCAGGCACACCGGCAGCCTGGACTCGGCTAGCAGCCGCGCCACCCGCATGGCCGGGCCGTAGGTAAGCATCACCACCAGCACGCCGTCCAGGTCCGCGTTCTCGAACTCGCGCATGGCGCGTTCGGCGTCCTCCCGGTACTTGATTGCCTTGCTCGGGGTGAATTCCGCGACGTCAGACAGGTGCGCGGCGAGCTCGGCGGCATAGCCCTCCTGCCGCTGCGCGATGCCGGGAATCATGTCGTCGTACAGGTCCTGCATGATCCCGAGAATTCCGATGCGCGGCTTGCGCCCCACCCAAGCAGTCATGACTTCTCCTTTATCTGCGGTCAACGCTGGCCATAGTGGTTCTGGTAGCGGGCGTACAGCGCGTCCACCTGGTCCGCGGGCAGCGGCGCCGGCTCGCCGTAGGCGCGGGCCAGGTGCACCGTCCGCGCCGCGTCCTCGCACATCACGGCGGCCTTGACCGCGTCCCGCGCGGTACCGCCGATGGTGAACACGCCGTGGCTGCGCATCAGCACGGCGGGCGAGCGGTGCCCGGTCAGCGTGGCCACCACCCCCCGGCCGATCTCGTCGCTGCCGATCAGGGCGAACGGGCCGACCGGGATCTCGCCGCCGAACTCGTCGGCCATCGCGGTGATCACGCACGGGATGGCCTCGCCCCGCGCCGCCCACGCGGTCGCGTAGGTGGAGTGGGTGTGCACCACCCCGCCGACCCCCGGCATGTGCCGGTAGATGTAGGCGTGCGTGGCGGCGTCGCTGGACGGGCTCAGCGAGCCCGGCGAGACCGGCTGGCCGTCCAGGTCGCAGACCACCATCGAGTCCGGGGTCAGGTCGTCGTAGGAGACGCCACTCGGCTTGATCACCATCAGCTCCGCCGAACCCGGAACGCGAGCCGACACGTTGCCTGACGTCCAGGCGACCAGCCCGCTGCGGACCAGCTCGGCGTGCAGCGCGCACACGGTCTCCCGCAGCTCCCTGATCCCCAGAGCCTCCAAAGCCTCGGGAGTCATCGCGAGCCGCCTTCCAGCGCGCGGTCGCGGAGGGCCCGCAGCCGGTACATGACCTCGTTCGCGCCGCGCCCGAAGTAGTCGTGCAGCCGCACGTACTCGGCGTACAGCTGGTCGTAGACCTCGGCGCGGGCTTCGTCGGGCCGGTAGACGTCCCGGTTGACCCGGCCCATGGCGCTGGATGCGGCGGGCACGTCCGGGTAGGCGCCCGCGGCCA
This sequence comes from uncultured Actinomycetes bacterium, assembly GCA_963742795.1. Lineage (GTDB taxonomy): Bacteria > Actinomycetota > Actinomycetes > Streptosporangiales > Streptosporangiaceae > Palsa-504. Next base: position 125,751 of record CAVUNL010000002.1, on the reverse strand, counting down.
CCGCCGCATGGATAGCAGCGCCGAGCGCCGGCCCCTGGTCGGATCCGATCACGCTGAGCGGGCGGCAAAGGACGTCCGCGTAGATCTGCATCAGCGGGGCGCTCTTGATCAGCCCGCCGGCCACCACGAACTCGGTGACGGGCACGGCCGAGGCATTGAACGTTTCAACGATCAGCCGGGTGCCGAACGCCGTGGCCTCCAGCAGCGCGCGGTAGATCTCCGGGGCCGTGGTGGCCAGGGTCAGGCCCACGATGGCGCCGGACAGGCCGGCGTCCACCAGCACCGAGCGGTTCCCGTTCTCCCAGTCCAGCGCGATCAGCCCGTGCGCCCCCGGCGGTTGGGCGGCCGCCTGCTCGTCGAGCAGCTGCGGCAGCGACACGCCGCGGCGCCGCGCCTGGTCGGCGAACTCGCCGGGCACCCCGTTCCTGGTGAACCAGGAGAAGATGTCGCCGACGCCGCTCTGCCCAGCCTCGTAACCCCACAACCCGGCGACGATCCCGCCGTCCACCACCCCGCACATGCCCGGCACCTCGGACAGCTCGGTGCCATTCATCACGTGGCAGGTCGAGGTGCCCATGATGGCCACCATCGTGCCCGGTGCGCACGAGCCCGCCGCGGGCAGCGTGACGTGCGCGTCCACGTTGCCGACCGCGACCGCGATCCCCTCCGGCAGGCCGGTCAGCGCGGCCGCGGCCGGGGTCAGCCGGCCGGCCAGGCCGCCGAGCGGGGAGATCGGGTGGGCCAGCTTGTCCGCGGCGAAGGAGGCGAAGCGGGGGTCGAGCGCGGCCAGGTAGTCCCGGGACGGGTACTGCCCGTCCTGGAAGATGCCCTTGTACCCGGCGGTGCACGCGTTGCGAGTCTCGGTCCCGCACAGCTGCCAGATGATCCAGTCCGCGGCCTCGATCCACCGGTCGGCGAGCTGGTACATCTCGGGGTCTTCGTCGAGCACCTGGAGCGCCTTGGCGAACTGCCACTCCGAGGAGATCTTCCCGCCGTAGCGGTTGATCCACTTCTCGTGACGCTCGTGCGCCGCCGCGTTGATCCGGTCCGCCTGCGGCTGTGCGGCGTGATGCTTCCACAGTTTGGGATAGGCGTGCGGCCGCCCGGTCAGGTGCGGGAGCTGGCAGAGCGGCGTCCCGGCGGCGAGCACCGGCATGCACGTGGACGCGGTGAAGTCGGTGGCCACGCCGATCACCTGGCCGGGGTCGATCCCGGCGTCCCTGACCGCGGCCGGGACGGTCACGCTCAGCGCCTCGGCGTAGTCGCCGGGGTCCTGCAGCGCCCAGTCCGGCGGCAGTTCCCGCCCGCGCAGCTCGCGGTCGATCACGCCGTGCGCGTACTCACGGACGGCCGTGCCCGCCTCGGCGCCGTCGCTGACCCGCACCACCAGGGCGCGGGCAGACAGCGTGCCGAAGTCGACGCCCACGACATAGGCATCGCCCCGCACGGCGCCTACCACGTGGGCGCCGTCCGGGTCACCCTTGTTAGCGCTAACATCCATCGGTCCGCCTTATCCTACGTATATCCAGGTGCATTCTTGCGTCTCGCCCGGCGGGTCAATCGCGGGGGGTCAGCCAGCCGTTGGCGGCCACGATGCGCCGGCCGCCACCAGTTTGGCCGGCGGCCCGGCCCGTGCCGTCAGCGGCCCGCCGGGTCAGCGCCCCGGCGGCGCGGCACTGGCCCTGATGATGAGTTCCGGCGCGATCCGCACCCGCAGGCCCGCCTCGATCGCGCCCGACATCCGGTCGGTGAGCGTATTGAGCGCCTGCCGTCCCACCTCGCCGAAGTCCTGGCGCACCGTGGTGAGCGGCGGGCTGTAGAAGCCCGCGTCCGGGACGTCGTCGAAGCCCACGATGCTCACGTCGTGCGGGACCCGCAGCCCGTGCTCGGCCAGGGCCCGCATGACGCCGAGCGCCATCGTGTCGTTCCCGCAGAGGACCGCGGTGACCTCCGGATCCGCCGCCAGCCGCCGGCCCATCTCGTAGCCGGACGAGGCCGACCAGTCGCCGGGCAGCACCGCGGGTTCCGGCGCGCCGTACTCTGCCAGCGCCCGCCGCCACCCGTCGACCCGTTCCTGGGCGTCGAGGTGGGCCGTAGTCCCGGCAATATGGTGCACGGTCCGGTGCCCGAGGCTGAGTAGGTACCGGGTCGCGGCAGCCGCGCCGGCCGCGTTGTCGATCGCCACCGAGGTCACCGCCGCCTTCGTGCCGCAGCCCACCGCGACCAGCGGAACCTCCGCGGGCACGTGCGCGAGCGCGGCCACCGCGGTGTCCTGCGTCGCGATCACCATGATGCCCTCGACGCCCTGGCCGAGGAACCGATCCACCGCGTCCAGCACCGACCGGCGGTCCAGCGCCGGCAGGCTGGCGATGGACACGAAGTAGCTGTCGTGCGCGGCCCGCTCAAAGCCGTACAGCATCGACGCCTGCCCGTACAGCATGGTGTCGAAGCTGATCACGCCCAGCGTGTGGGTTCTCCGGGTGACCAGCGTGCGAGCTGCGGCATTCGGCCGGTAGGCGAGCTCGCGGATGGCGGCGAGCACCTTGTCCCGCGTGGGCGGGCGAACGTTCGGGTGGTCGTTGAGCACCCGCGATACGGTCTGATGTGAAACCCCTGCCAGCCGCGCGACGTCGGCCATGACCGGCGGCCGGCCCATGCTGCCCGGGCCGGCGACCACCGACGTCGTCGGCCGGCTCTTGGCTCTCTCGCCGGGTGACCGCATCACGTCGTCCCTCCCTTGCCGCGCGCTGTGTAGGCAGCGGTCAGCCGGGGCCGACGTTAGCGCTAACGTTCGTGCAGGCCAAATGGTGGTACGAAACATATATACCCCCACGACGACAGGCATCTCTCCTCCGCCCGCCCGGATTTCCTGCGTCTCAGCGTAGCCGTCACACCGCTCCCGCGGTACCCGCCCCGCGCCACTCCGACTTGCCCTGCGTCAGTCGGACTCGCCCTGCGCCAGTCCGACTCGCCCTGCGTCAGTCCGACTCGCCCTGCGCCAGTCCCGCTCGGCACCGGCACGGCCACCACCGTCGCACCGGCGCCCGACGCATCCCGGTTGCCCCCCGGTCAGCACGCCACTGACGACGGCGCGCTTCGCCGCGGTCAGGGCTTGGCGCGCTCCGTCACGGTCAGGACTTGTCGCGGTTCGCCGCGCTGTCCCGCAGGTCGCGGAGCGCCGCCTTGGCCTTGCGCCCGGCCTCGCCGTCGCGCAGGTCCTGCAGCGCTTCGCGCGCTTTGCGCCCCGCGTCGCTGTCCCGCAGATCCTTAATCGCCTCCCGGGCCTTGCGCCCCGTCTCGCCCTCGCGCAGGTCGCGGATGGCCGCCTCGGCCTTGCGACCGACCTCGCCCTGCCGCAGGTCGCGGACCGCGGCTTCGGCCTTGCGCCCGGTCTCGCTCTCCCGGAAGTCCTGCAGGGCCGCCTTGGCCTTGCGACCCCCCTCGGCGGGCTGTCCGCCGTGCAGCCAGGCGGTCAGCTTGGCCCACCACGTCCGTAGCTGCTGCTCAAAATCGGTCATCGCCGACGCTCCTTCGCCTCGAGCGCTTCCGCGCTCGCGGGGTTATGCCGCTCAACAAGCTTTCGTTTCAAGATATAACGTGATGACGGAGCGAGCCAACCCGGGCTCGTGTGGGTGCTACCCGTCCGCCCCTCGGCCAATCCCTCGGCCCAACCGGGATGAAAGAATGCCTGGCGTGCAACGTCAGCGCATCAGCGGTCACTCGCCCTACGAGCCGATGTTCGGCTTCTCCCGCGCGGTCGTGGCCGGCGACCGGGTCCTGGTCGCCGGGACCGCGCCGATCCCGGCCGACGGCGGCTCGCCCCCGCCCGGGGCCTACGATCAGGCCCTGCTGTGCCTAGACCTCATCACCGAGGCCCTGACCCGCGCCGGCACCGGCCTCGAGCACGTCGTCCGGACCCGCATGTTCATCACCGATACCGCCCACTGGCCCGAGGTCGCCCGGGCCCACGGCGAGGTCTTCGCCGACATCCGCCCCGCCGCGACCGCCGTGATCGTGGCCGGCCTGCTCGACCCCGCCTGGCTCGTCGAGATCGAAGCCGAAGCCGTCCTTCCCGGTCCGTAAACCACCGAGTACCGTCGGGTTACGATCGAGGCCGTGTCCTAGTTCATCCGCTCCGGGCTCGTGACACCGGCTCACCTAGTGGATCGTGGCGGCGAGTACGCGGGTGATGCTGGTGATGAACCGGGGGAGCGCTGCGGGGTCGCCGGCGCAGCGGGTCGGGTTGAGTTCTCCGATCGACAGCGTTCGCATCCGCTGATCCCGGGCCGCCGCCGTGAGTGCGTCTGCGACCTGGTCCAGTGTGGGTCCGGTGTTGCGGCCGTCGGTGCTCTCCGCCAGCGGGGCATCGGTGAAGTCCAGGACGTCGACGTCGACGTGGACGGCGAGCGGGCCAGGCGGGAGGTGGCTGAGCGCGGCCAGGGCGGCGCCAGCTGGATCGGCGGCAAGCGCCTGGCTGGTGGTCACGTACACGCCGAGCCGGCCGGCCTGCTCGCGCTCCCACGGCGTGGCCGTCACCGGCTCCACCCCGAGCCATGCCACCTGGCGGGGCTGGAGCAGCGGCCGGGGCCCGAACGCGCCGGCCAGGATGTCCAGGCAGCCCGGCAGGGCGAGCGCGTGCGCTAGCCCCATCCAGTCCAGCGCCCCGTCGATGATGCTGTCCGGGGTATTGAGGTCGTAATGGCGGTCGACGTAGAGCAGTCCCGGCGGCGCGGCGCCCAGACGCCGCATGGCCGCCACTACCCCGAGCGCGATGGTGCAGTTCCCGCCGAGCACCAGGGCCATGTCGCCGCGCGCCAGCAGCGGGTGAAGCCGGTCCGCTAGCTGCTGCAGGGAGGTCGTCGCCTGGCCGGCGTTCTGGGCCCGCGGGTGCTCCCGGTCCGGGCTCCATATCTGCTGAGGCAGGTCCCCGTCGTCATGCACCTCGAGCCCGGCGGCGATGAGCTGTTCGAGCAGGCCGGCCGAGCGCAACGCCGCGGGCGCCAGATCCTGGCCGGCCGCATAGCTGGCCGCGCTGCTCGGAACACCCACCACTGAGATCCTGCTCACCAGAGGAGGATACCGGTGCGCGCCCTGGCGTCGCCGTAGCCCGTGCGCATCGCAGCCAGCAGCGGAGCCCGCAGAGCCCCGGGGAGGGCTGTGGTGAAGATCCGGCCTGAGGCTGAGCAGAGGCTGCATGCGGCTTCCAGCGGCGCGATAACGTTTCCGCGGAAGCGCTTTGTGCGCGGTTTCACAAGCTGCTCCGGCAGGAAGCCAGCGTCAGTAGATGCCGCCGCGTGGCGGCGGATGCGATGCCGTCGCACCAACCCCAGCTAGGCCTCGGCCGAGCCAGAACGCCCATCCGACGGTCCACTGTCTTCCCCAGGGCTGCGGTTGTACGGGATGGTAGGGGTAGGGCGGCCCCGTGGTGCTGCTGTTTCGAGCTAGACCACGGCTGGCCGCGCCCCGGACACAAGGCGAGGGAGGCCGTGATGTGTTTCGTCCATTCGGGTAGCGCGGAAGGCGGTTCCCTGGTCCAGCAGACCGCCCTCGGCGGGGCGGCGGCGATCGCGTTCTCCACCCTGGCCGCCGGCGGCGGGGCGGTCGGCGGTATGGACGTCGCCGCCTCCGGCTCGCCGGATGTGGTCGCCGGGCCGGGCGGGGCGCGGGTCGTGGACGGCTACGGTCAGATCCTGCACACCCGCTAGAACCGCGACCTGCCGCCGGTGGCCACGGTACGGCCCGGGGAAGTGATCCAGCTGCTGTGCCGCGATGCCCTGGACATCGGCGAGGCGGCCCGCACGCTCACACCGGAGGCGAGCCTGGCCCTGGATCTGGCCCGGGTGCACCCGCTGACCGGCCCGGTCGAGGTCGAGGGCGCCGAGCCCGGCGACATCCTCGAGGTCGAGGTCCTGGACGTGGCGCCGCTGGTGGACTTCGGCTACGTCGTGATCGGCCCGGCCCTGGGTATCTTCGGGTCGCTGCGGCCCGATGTGCTCGCCCCGATCACCCAGTTCACCGAGCCTTCCCAGATCAGCGACCCCAACCCGGGGCCGGTGCCGGGCGCGATTCCCGAGGATCAGCCCTACAACAGCGGTTCGCCGTTCGTCCAGCTGTTCACCTTCGAGCGAGGCCAGAACACCGGGTTCGCCACCTTCGTCGGCGCCGACACCGGTCGGCAGGCCCGGATCCCGGTCGCTCCGTTCATGGGGATCTACGGCGTCGCGCCGATGCGCAAGGGAATGTACCGCACGTTGCCACCCGGCGCCATGGGCGGAAACGCCGACATCCGGCAGTTCACCAAGGGGGCGCGGATCCAGTTCCCGGTCTACGCCCCCGGCGCGAAGTTCTCCGCCGGGGACGGGCACATGGCCCAGGGGGACGGCGAGGTCTGCGTAACCGCGATCGAGACCCTCATGGCCGTCACCCTGCGCTTCGGTGTGATCAAGAACAGCGTGATCGCCTCCCCGCGGGCGATCGTGCCCGCCGCGGACCCCACCCAGCTGGCCGTGCCCGCCGAGATGCTCGCCCACGGCTACTACCACACCACCGGCATCGGCCCCGACCTGATGGAGAACGCCAAGAACGCGGTCCGGGACATGGTCGACTGGCTGGTCACCGACCAGCAGCTGAGCCTGCACGAGGCCTACGCCCTGTGCAGCGTGACGGGCGACCTGAAGATCAGCGAGACGGTCGACCTCCCCAACTGGGTCGTGTCGATGACGCTGCCCCGAGGCATCTTCGCCGCTTAGCCGGGTCATCGCCAGCCACTCAGGAAGTCGGCGCCGGGCCGATCTGCTCCCGTGCCGCCCGCGAAGCGGCACTCGCGTAAGCGCCGCGCCTGCGGTATTTCGTTTGCGCCGGGCTGAGGCCGGAGCCCACGATGGCGGCATGGAAGCACAGACCGAGGCATGCCCCGTGCTGGTCGGCCGTCACGTCAGGATCCGGCCGGGCCACCCCGACGACGCCCCGCAGTTGCGGGCCATCCTGGCTGAGCCGCCGGTGTCGCGATGGTGGGGTGAACCGGCTCCGGTAGCGGCGATCGAGACCGACCTGCGGGGCGGCGATTCCGCGGTCCTGCTGGTGATGGAGATCGACGGGCAGGTCGCCGGGGGCATCCAGTACGAGGAGGAGAACGAGCCGATGTACCGGCACGCGGGGATCGACATCTACCTCGGCGACCGGTTCCAGGGCCAGGGCGCCGGGACCGAGGCGGTCGGTCTGCTGGCCAGGTTCCTGTTCGAGCAGCGCGGTCATCACCGGATCACCATCGACCCGGCCACGGCCAACCTCCCGGCCATCCGCTGCTACACCAAGGTGGGCTTCCGGCCCGTCGGCGTGATGCGCCAGTACGAGCGCGGTGGCGACGGCCAGTTCCACGACGGGCTGCTGATGGACCTCCTCCGCGACGAGCTGACCCTGCAAAGCTAGGACGGGCAAACCTAAGCAGGGCAAACCTAAGCAGGGCAAACCTAAGCAGGGCAAACCTAAGCAGGGCAAACCTAAGCAGGGCAAACCTAAGCAGGGCAAACCTAAGCAGGGCAAACCTAAGCAGGGCAAACCTAAGCCGGAGGACCCAGGACGGCCGCGACCTCGTGATGCGAGACCCGCTCGTCCCAGCGGCTTAGCGCCCTCCGGGCGGCTTCCTCCACCACCGCCACCTCGTAGTCGTCGCCGGCGAAGCCACGCACCGCGTCCGGGCTGGTGAAGAACGTGATGGAGGTGAACATCACCTCCTGGCCATCCTCCTGGCGCAGCAGCCGGCCGCCGCGAAACCCGCTGACCAGACGCAGGTGCTCGCCGACCTCGGTCTCGTAGTGACGCTGGTAGTCATCGGCGGTGGCCATCGGCGCCCACCCTCGCCATATCCGCGCGATCATCCCGCCAGTCTGCCCACGCCCGCTCGCGGAGTCGAGCCAATAACCTTGCCTGGTGCCCCAAGCCGAAGGCGTCCTGATCACCGGTGTGTACGGGTCGGGCAAGAGCTCGGTCGCCGCGGAGATCGCCTACCTGCTCGAGCAGCACGGCGAGCGATTCGCGCTGCTCGACCTGGACTACCTGAGCTGGGTCGGCCCCGACGCCCGCGACCGCGCCGCCGAGATCGAGCTCCTCAGCCAGAACCTCGCCGCCATCGTCCCGAACTACCGGCGCCTCGGCGTCACCCGCTTCGTCCTCGCCTACTTCGTGCGCGGCGCCGCCGAGGCGCAGGCCATCCGGACCGCGCTAGACCTGCCGCTCAAGGTCGTGCGGCTCGCCGTCCCGCTGGCCGTCATAGAGCAGCGGCTGGCCAGCGACGTGACCAGCGGCCGTCGCGACGACCTGCGCGAGGCGGCCGAGCAGATCGCGACCGCCGAAGGCGTCGGCCTGGAGCACGTGACCATCGTCAACGACCATCCCGTCCACGTCGTGGCCCAGGAGATTATGACCTTCCTCGGCTGGCCCTAGGGGACGCCGTGGTGCCTGTGCGTGCCGTGATTCCTGTGCATGCCCTAATGAGTTCTGCCCGGGATTATCTGGGAGGATAAGGGCAGTTCCGGCAGTGGCTAGGACGCCACATGCCGCGCAGCTAAAGAGAAGGCACGGAGGTCACCGTGAACGTGAACCCCATAATGACGTTCTCCGAGATCCTGTACATCTGGCTCGGGTTGACGGTGGTGGCGGCAATCGCCGGGGGCATCACGCACCGGTAACCCCACACTAGGGAAAGAAAGCACAACGGCCCTGGGTCATCGCTACACCGCACCCGGCGAATCATCGGGACCGGATCCCGTCCAGGATCACGTCCACGACCTCGCGGATGAAGTCGTCGGTCAGCGGCAGGTGACCGAGCAGCAGCCGGTGCTGGGCGGCCCCGAAGAACAGGTCAAGCACCACCTCCTGGTCGACCGTGGCCGGGATCTCGCCCCGGGCGATGGCCCGGTCCAGCATGATCCGGTGCTGGGTCCGCAGCGGCTCGAGCACCCGGTCCCGCCACCCCGCACGCAGTTCCTCGTCGTGCTGGGCCTCGGCAACCAGGCCGGTCAGCATCGACCCCATCGAGGTCTGGGTGACCGCCCGGACCCACGCGGTCAGCGCGGCGATCAGGTCACCGCGCAGCGTCCCGGTGTCCGGCAGCGGCTGCTGTTCCTGGAACGACGTGACGAACGCGTCCAGCGCCAGTTGCCCCTTGGACGACCAGCGCCGGTAGATCGTCGCCTTGCCCACTCCGGCGCGCGCCGCGACCTCCTCGATCGACATGGCGGCCAGCCCTCGCGACCCCAGCAGGTCCACCGTGGCGGTCAGGATCGCGCGGTCCGCCTCCTGGGACCGCGGCCGTCCGCGCTGCCCCCCGCCGCCCGCCGCCTCCGTCCCGGCAGCCCCGGCAGCCCCGGCAGCCCCAGCCCCGGCAGCCCCAGCCCCGGCAGGCACGGCCCCGGCAGGCACGGCCTCGGCAGGCACGGCAGACACGGCAGCCTCGGCAGCCTCGGAAGACGGAATATCCCGGTTCATCGCCCGGTTCTACCCCCTGGAAATCTGAAACGATCCGTAACGTATCTGATTGGTATCATGCCCGGCACCGCGCCCTCCGAAACCGTGACCACCACGCCCCCTACCCTCGCGCAGCCAAAGACGCCGCAGCCAAAGACACCGCAGCCAAAGACACCGAAAACCCAGCCACCACACGGTACTCGCCGCCCCCTGCAGCTAGCCCTCATCCTCGTCGCCGCGTTCATGGTCGTCCTCGATTTCAGCATCGTGAACGTCGCGCTGCCCTCGATCGAGCGCGAGCTGCACATGCCCCCGGACGCCGTGCAGTGGATCGTCACCGGGTACGCCATCTCGTTCGGCGGCCTGCTCATCCTGGGCGGCCGGGCCGCCGACCTGCTCGGCCGGCGCCGGATGTTCGTGATCGGGCTCATCGCGTTCGCGCTGGCCAGCCTGGCCGGCGGCCTGGCCCAGGACCCCGTGCTGCTGATCGCGGCCCGGGTCATCCAGGGCGCGGGTGCCGCGATCGTCGCCCCCGCCGCGCTGTCCCTCATTACCACCAGCTTCCCCGAAGGTGCCGAACGCACGCGCGCCATCGGTCTGTACGGTGCGATCTCTTCCGTGGGCTTCGTCTCCGGCCAGGTCCTGGGCGGCGTGCTCGTGGAGTTCACCAGCTGGCGGGCGGTGTTCCTGGTCAACGTCCCGGTCGGCCTGGCCGCCGCCGCCCTCGCGCCCGGCATCCTCGGCACCGCCGCAAAAACAAAAGCAACCAGCAGCACCCGCCGCCTCGACCTCCGCGGCGCGCTGCTGATCACCACCGCTGTCGCCCTCATCGTGTTCGCGGTCTCCCAGGGCGTCGTCCTAGGCTGGACATCGCCCCTGGTCATCGCGGCCGTGGCAACCGCGGCCGCGGCGACCGTCGCGTTCGCAAAGGCCGAAACCAGGCACCCCGACCCGCTGATCCGGCTGTCCCTGCTGCACCGCCCCGGACTGCGCGACGGCAGCACGCTGTCGTTCCTGCTGGGCCTGTGGAACGGCGGCGAGATGCTCATCCTGTCGCTGTACCTGCAGCAGGTCCTGCACGAGTCACCGCTGTTCACCGGGCTGGCCATCGCCCCGCAGGGCGTGGTCGGGTTCGGCATGGGCATGCTCGGGCCGCGCCTGGCCCGCCGCATGGGCGTCAAGCGCCTGCTGGTGCTGACCGCCGCCGCGGCCGCGATCGGCTTCGCGGTCCTCACCCGGCTGCCGGCCGGCGGCTACAGCCCGGTCCTGCTCGTGGTCACACTGATCGGCCTGGGCACCGCGGGCACCGCGTTCGGGTCGGTGGTGCTGGCCAGCCGCGGCATGGCCGACTCCGACCAGGGCCTGGTCGGCGGCATGATCAACACCAGCCGCCAGATCGGCGCCGCGGTGGGCGCCGCCCTGCTGCCCGCGGTGGCCGAGGCGGTCAGCCGCGGCCCGGCCGGCGTCTCGGGCGACCGCGCCGCCATGCTCGCCGCCGGCCTGGCCGCGGTGGCGGCCACCGCCGTAGCCTGGCACGCCGCCCACCCCGCGTCGGCTCGCGCCCGTACCGCCGGCTGAGGTCCGGATCCGCGATATTTATGCCGAACGGACCGTGGTACCCGCCCTCGCGCCCGCATCACGCGTGCCGTCGGTAGGGTCCCCTTATGGAATATCGCGCACTGGGCCGGTCGGGCCTGCGGGTGTCCGTCCTGACCATGGGAACGATGACGTTCGGCGGTACCGGGGCGTTCGCCGACGTCGGCTCGACCGACGTCGAAGAGGCCGAACGCCAGGTGGACATGTGCCTGGACGCCGGGGTCAACCTGATCGACACCGCGGACGTGTACTCGGCCGGCCTGGCCGAGGAGATCCTGGGCCAGGTCCTGCGGGGGCGCCGGGACCAGGTGCTGGTGGCCACGAAGGTCCGGATGGGGATGGGCCGCGGCCCGAACGATTCCGGGCTGTCCCGCCACCACATCATCTCCGGCTGCGAGGCCAGCCTGCGCCGCCTGGGCACCGACCACATTGACCTGTACCAGGTGCACGAGTGGGACGGCCAGACCCCGCTGGAGGAGACCCTGCACGCGCTGGATTACCTGGTCCGGTCGGGCAAGGTGCGGTACGTCGGCGTCTCCAACTACGCGTCCTGGCAGCTGATGAAGGCACTGGGCATCGCCGGCCGGCTGGACCTGGCGCCGCTGGTCAGCCAGCAGATCTACTACTCGCTGCAGGCCCGCGAGGCGGAGTACGAGCTGATCCCGCTGGCCGTGGACCAGGGCCTGGGCGTGCTGGTCTGGAGCCCGCTGGCGGGCGGACTGCTGTCCGGCAAGTACCGCCGCAACCACCAGGCCCCGGTCGGCTCCCGTCAGCTCTCCGACTGGGGCGAGCCGCCGGTCTACGACCCCGAAGGCCTCTACGACATCGTGGAGATCCTGATCGGCATCGCGGAGCAGCACGAGGTCTCGGCCGCCCAGGTGGCCCTGGCCTGGACCCTCGGCCGGCCGGGCGTGACCTCCGTGGTCATCGGCGCGCGCAGCGGCGATCAGCTAGCCGACAACCTCGCGGCGGCGCACCTCACCCTCACCGGCGAGGAACGGGCCCGGCTCGAGGCGGCCAGCGCCCCGCCGCTCATCTACCCCTTCTGGCACCAGGCCAAGACCGCCAGAGACCGGCTCTCGCCGGCCGACCTGACCCTGCTCGGCCCGTACCTGGCCTGACCTAAGGCTGCTCAGCCCGATGCCCGCGACGACGGCCAGCCCTCCGGCCAGCTGCATCGGGCCCGCCGGGTCGCCGAAGAACACGATCCCGGCCAGGGCCCCCACCAGCGGCTCGATGTTGAGGAACGCCCCGGCGATCACCGCCGGTACCCGGCTCTGCCCGTAGGCGAACAGCGTGAACGGCCCCAGCGTCCCGGCCAGCGCCAGCGCGCCTGCGGCCAGCACCGGCCCGGGCGGCGCCGGCAGCGCGGGCGCGCCCTCAGCCATCACCGCGAAGGCCAGCGCGCCCAGCGCGGCCCCCAGGAACTGCACCGCGGTGACCGCGACCGGATCCCGCCCGGGCAGCAGCCGGCCCTGCGCCACGGTGAACGTGGCCGACAGCACCAGCGAGATCAGCACCAGCCCGTCGCCGCGCGCGCTCGCGCCGCCCCCGCCCCCGCCCGCGGTGACCAGGCCCACCCCGCCGAGCGAGATCGCGAAGCCCAGCCACGCGGCCGGCCGGGCCACGGCCCGGTGCCACACCGCGGCGATGATCGCGACCAGCACCGGCACCGCCCCGATCAGCAGGGCCGCGTGGGTGACGCTGGTCCGCGCGATCCCGGCGTTCTGCACGATGACCGACCCGCCGTACCCGGCCGCCCCGGACAGCAGCAAGCGCGCCTCCAGGACTCGCTGACCGCGCCGCCGTGCGACGGGCAGCAGTACCGCGGCGGCCAGGCCGAAGCGCAGGACGGTCAGCCACCCGGGAGCCAGCCACACCAGGGCCAGCTTGGACAGCGGCACGGTGGTACCCCACAGCAGCCCGGCCGCGGTGAGGGCTGCGACGGCATGGCGGCGGTTGGTGTTCATAGACCCATACTTCGACACGTACCATACAGAATTAGCTACTCAGGCATCAGTGCGAGATAATATTTTGCCATATGGCTATTTCACTTGACGATGTTGACGTTCAGTTGCTGGACGCGCTGCAGGCCGACGCGGACCGGACCAACGTCGAGCTGGCCCGTCTGGTCGGCCTGTCGCCCGCGGCGACCCTGCACCGCGTCCGCCGGCTCAAGGAGTCGGGCGTCATCCGGATCATCAGCGCCCGGCTCGACCCGGACGCCTGCGGTTTCCCGCTCCAGGTCTACGTGACGGCCATGCTGACCCATGGCGAGCGCTCGAGCCATAGGTTCGACGACCTGATCCGGGCGACGCCGCAGATCATCGCCGCCGACATGGTGGCGGGCGAGACCGACTACCTGCTCACCGTGGTGGCCCGCGACGTCGCCGAACTGCAGCAGGTCCTCCTCAGCCTGGCCCTCCGCGGCGGGTCGCGGCTGATCACCTACCTGCGGCTGGGCGAGGTCAAGCCCCCGTCCCGGCTGCCCCTGGGCCACGCCTAACGCTCCACCCGGCGGAACGCCAGCCACAGCTAACCGGTCGCGGATCCCACCCGGTCCCGGCCGTAACGCCGGACGAACGCGCGCAAGATCTCGGGCGGGTGGCTGATCTCGCTGCTCCAGGCCAGCGCCTTGATCGCGTCGGCCTCCCTCGGATCGAAGTAGCCGGCGTCCTTATATACGTCGACCCGGGTCGACAAGCCCGCCGCATCCAGCTCGGGATGAAACTGGGTGGCGTAGACGTGGGCGCCGACCCGGAACGCCTGCACCGGGCAGCCGACCGAGCTGGCCAGCAGCACGGCGTGTCCCGGCAGCTCGCTGACCGCTTCCTTGTGCCCGGTGAACGCGTCGAACTCCGCGGGCAGCTCGCCCAGCACCGGGTCACGCCGGCCCGCCGCGGTGAGCATGACCCGGACCGTTCCGACCGGCTCGCCGTACCGCCGGTCGAGCACCGCACCCTGGTGGCGGCCGAGTGCCCCGACGCCGTAGCAGGCGCCCAGGAACGGGAAGTCGGCCCTGGTCACGTCGTCCAGCAGGCGGCTCAGGTCGGCCTCGACCCGGCGCTGTACCGCGGATTTCTTCGCGTCCGGGTCGGTGTAGTTGAACGGGCCGCCGCCGACCCAGATCCCGGACCAGTCCCGCAGGTCGATATCCCCGAGCGCCCGCCGGTCCAGCCGGATCCGCCGCAGGTCGCCCTCACCCAGCCCGGCCAGGGACAGGAAGGACTCGTACTCGTTGTCGGCCGCGGCGTCGTCGGCGCGGATAGACAGCAGCAGGAACGGTTCCACCCGAACACCTTAGCGGCTGCGCAGCCGATGCCGGACGCTTGGCCATAGCGCACGGTTGCTCATCAGCCCGCCACGGCCGGGAGCCGGCCCGTCGCGGCGCGGCGCACGACGTGCCGCCGGAACAGCTCGGCCGCCGGGAGCAAGCGCCGCTCGGCGGACCAGGTCAGCCAGATCTCCCGGACCCCCCCGGGGTCACCGATCTCGAGGTAGGCCACCGGCCCGGGCGCCCCTTCCGGTGACCCGGCCCGCGGCGCCGGGACCACGCATAGATCAAAATCGGACACCATCGTAGACGAACCACTTTATGTTTGGATGGAAAACAAATGCCGACGATCAACCGCCCGCGCGCTCCGCTGTGGAGCGCGCTCCGCGCCCAGATCCAGAACACCCGCGAGGCGCACGACACCCGCAAGACCCTCGAGCGCGAGATCGCCACATATACCACCCAGTCCGACCTGGCCGACCTGCACGCCATCCTCGACCGCTACCCCGACGAGAAGACCGCGGACATCCGCCGCATCCTCGCCCGCCGCGCCGCCTGACCCGAGCGGCCCACCCGCGAATCGCCCGCCTGTGATGGGATGTGGGTGTGGCTGCGGTCAGGGGCGATCTGGTGCGCTCCGCCGAGTGGCGGCAGGTGCGCGCGTTCGCCGAGACGGCCCCGGCGGCACCCGCGGCGCTGGCCCTGCAGGGCGAGGCGGGCGCGGGTAAGTCCACGCTGTGGCGGGCCGGGATCGAGGCGGCCGGGGCCGCCGGCCATCGCCTGCTGCGCAGCGAGCCCTCGGCCAGCGAGACCGACCTGTCCTTCGCCGGCCTGTCGGACCTGCTCAGCGGCGTGCTGCCGCTGGTGGCGGACGAGATCCCCGGCCCGCAGCGGGAGGCCCTGGAGATCGCGCTGCTGCTGCGGCCTGCGAGCGACGAGCCGCCGGCGGCGCGGGCCGTCGGACTCGCGGTGCTGGCCGCGCTGCGCGGCTGCCTGTCCGAAGGCCCGGTGCTGGTCGCGATCGATGACGTCCAGTGGCTGGATGAGGCCAGCCTGGAGGCCCTGGCCTTCGCCCTGCGGCGGGTCCAGAGCGGGCCGCTGTCCTTGCTGATGGCGGCCCGTACCGAGGCGGCCGCGGATCCGCTGACGGCCGGCGCGCCGCCGCCTCCGCACGGCTGGCGCGACCTGCTCGCCGCGTTGCCCGCAACCGACGTGATCGACCTGGTGCCGCTGGATATGTGGCAGATCCAGAACCTGCTGCCCCGCACCGTCACCGCTGCCCAGGCTCGCGAGGTGGCGCGGCAGTCCCGCGGCAACCCGTTCTGGGCCCTCCAGGTCTCGGCCAGCCTGGAGGGCGCCGAGAGTCAGGTCCCGCTGCTGGCGCGCACCCTCACCGACCGCCTGTCCCGTACGCTGAGCGCCGACGCCTTCGCCGCCCTGGCGGCGGTCGCGGCGGCAGGCCGGATCGGGGTCTCCGAGGCCCTGGAGGCGCTCAAGGACCTCGCCGATCCCGCGGCGGCCCTAGACGCGGCTGTCCTGGCCGGCGCCGTGGTCGAGGCCGGCGACCGGCTGTCGGCCGCCCACCCGCTCATCGGCGCCGCGGCGGTGGAGTCCCTCCCGCCTGCCCGCCGCGCGCAGGTCTACCGGCGGCTGGCCGACGCGTCATCAAATCCCGAACGATACGCGCACTTCGCGGCCCTGGCCGCCGGGCCTGGTCCGGACCAGGCGGTCGCCGAAGCGCTGGACGCGGCCGCCGAGGCCGCGCACGCCCGGGCCGCTAACGCCGCCGCTGCGCAGTTCGCCGCGCAGGCGGTCACGATCACGCCCGTCTCGGGCGCCGACGCGCTGGTGCGCCGGGCAATCCGCGCCGGGGAGCTGCTGTTCCTGGCCGGCGAGATGGAACGGTCACTGGAGCACCTGGAGGCGCTCGACATCGACCGCCTCACGACCGAAGATCTCGAGCGGGCCCTGCCGATGCTGGCCGACGTGGTCAGCCTGGTGCGCGGCGTGGCCGCCGCTACGGCGGTAGTCACCCGTGCCGTCGACGCCGCCGGGCCAGATCCCCGCAGGCGGGCCCTGGTGCTGGCGCTGGCCTCCGACATCGGATACGGGATTCGGGGCAGGCGGCGCGCCGCCGCCGCCGAGGCAATCAGCTGTGCCGAGGCCGCTGGCCCGGTCGCTTCCCCGGTGCTGCACAGCGCCCTCGTCAACCTGGTGGCAGCGAAGGTCTCCGCGGCCGAGGGGCTGGACACCGGGCTGCTCGAGCGGGCCGAGACGCTGGAGGCGGGCCTGCCCGCGCTCCGGCTGCACAACCGCGCCGACGTGCACCGCGGGGTGTGGGCGCGGTGCACCGACGACGTGGACACCTCGCGCGCCGCGATGCGGCGGTGCATCGCCCGCGCCCGTGAGGCCGGCGAGGACTACATGGTGGTGACGTTCCTGTCCTACCTGGCCGCCACGGAGGAGCTGGCGGGCGATTTCGCGGCGGCTGGGGCGGCCCTGGCCGAGGCCGAGCAGGTAGCCGCGTTCTACGACTGGCCGCCGTCGCCCTGGCATCTGGAGCCGCGTTGCGAGTTGCTGATCGCGGCTGGAGATCTCGACGGAGCGCTCAGCCTGGCCGGTGAGTACCTGCTCGACGAGGAATCCCGTCCCGTCCCGGCCCGCTTCATCGGGGCCTATGTCCGTGGCCAGGTGAGCATGTGGCGCGGCGACGCCGAGGCCGCGGTGCGGCACTTCGAGCAGGCTGGACGGTTCGCGGCCCAGCGTGACTGGGTCGAACCCGGGGTCCGCAGCCGGATCGATCACGTGCTGGCCGAGGCCTATGTTGCGGTGGGCCGGACCGGCGACGCGGTGCGGATCTCCGCCTGGCTGGCCGAGCTCGGCGGGCGCCTGGGCCGTCCCGCCCTGACCGGCGACGCGCACCGGATCGACGCCCTGGCCTGCGCGGCGGCCGGTGACCTGGAGGCCGCGGCGGAGGCGGCGGTCGCCGCGGTCGCCGCGCACCAATCCTCGCCGCTACGCCTTGAGCTGGCCCGCAGCCTGCTGGTGCTGGGCCAGATCGAGCGGCGCCGCAAGGCCCGCGGGCAGTCCCGCGACGCGCTGGTCCGCGCCCGCGAGCTGGCCGCGCAGATGGGGCACCGGCCGCTGCTGGCCGCGATCGAAAAGGAACTGCCGCGGGTGGCGGCCCAACGATCCGGCACGGAGCTGACCGCCACCGAGCGGCGCGTGGCCGACCTGATCGCGGCCGGTGCGACCAACCGGGACGCCGCAGCCGCGCTGTTCGTCAGCGTCCGGACCATCGAGACGCACGTCGCGTCGATCTACCGCAAGCTGGGCGTCCGCACGCGGGCGGAACTGGCCCGTCGGCTGTCGGCCAGGCCCGAGTAGTGAAACGGCAGATGCGCATCAGGTCCGATCGGCGAGCGCGAGATCTACGACCTGTTCGGAGGTGAGGGCTTGTCCCGCGGCGTACTCGGCCTCGAACACCGAGGCGCCCATCACAGTGCGCAGGCGCTGGCGGTCCAGATCGCGCAGCCGGGCCTCCAGCGGCTCGATGGTCTCGCCCAGAACCCCCGCGGCCTGGTCGGCCGCGCCGTGGAGCCGGGCGGACCGGCCCAGGTCGGCCCCGTGGCCGGTCATGGCCAGACCCAGTAGCGCGTAGACGGTGCTCGATCTCATGCGGGCGCGACTGGCCAGGTCCAACGATTCCGCGAAGTAGGCTTCCGCCGCGTCCGGTGAGCCGCCGAGGTACTCGGCCAGGCCGAGGTTGTGGGTCTGGTAGACGGCGCCGTAGTGGTCCTTCAGCGCGCGGAAGATGTCGAGTGACTCGACCAGATGGAGACGGGCAGAATCCAGGTCGCCCGCTGACAGCTCGGCGTAGCCAAGGTTGCCGAGCATCACCCCGACCTGGAGCCGGTCACCGACCTGGCGGAAGAGCCGGAGGGACTCGGCGGCGTCGCGGGCCGAGCCTGCATGGTCGCCCCCGATGTCCAGGGCGAACGACCGGATCGACAGCAGCCGGGCGATCAGATGAGGTTCCCCGAGGCCGCGGCCCAGATCCAGGCCCTGCTCGATCAGGGACAGCGCGTCGTCCCGCTGCCCCTGGCGCAGGAGGACCAAGGCACGCACGTACAGCAGGTCGGCGACCAGGTATTCATCGCCGGCGGTCCGGGCAATGGCCAGGGCCTCCTCGCAGTATTCCCAGGCGATCGCGTAGCCGCCCGTCTTCTCCAGCAGGCGGGCCACCGTGGCCAGGGCCCGGGCCCGGGGCAGCGTCGCCTCCCGGCCGGCCGGCCGGTCAAGGAGCGCCCGCAGGGCATCGGCTCCTTCGCCCGCGTGCCCGCGTACCTTCCAGAACGCGTACAAGGAGGCGGCCAGCCGCAAGCCCGGTGCCGGGTCGGCCTGGGCCAGGCTGAAGGCGATCGCCGCCCGCAGATTGCCGAGTTCCAGATCCAGGCGGTCCAGCCATTCGGCCTGAGCAGGTGCCTCGAGCTGCGGGGCAGCCGCCTCGGCTATCCCCAGGTAGTGGTCGCGGTGGGCGAGCCGGGCGCCGTCGGCCGCCGCCGGGCCCTGCGCGTCCAGCTGGCGGGCCGCATACTGCCGGATGGTTTCCAGCAGCCGGTACCGGCCCGGCCCCGCGCCGGTGTCGTCGAACTGCACCAGGCTCTTGTCCACCAGCGCGCCCAGATGAGCGATCACCTCCTCTGGGGGCACCTCCGGGCCCGAGGTGATCGCCTCGGCGGCGGCCAGGTCGAATCCGCCGGCGAACACGGACAGGCGGGCGAGCACCTGCCGCTCGGCGGCATTCAGCAGCTCCCAGGACCAGTCCACCAGGGCCTGCAGCGTCCGCTGGCGTGGCAGGGCGGCGCGCGAGCCGCCGGTCAGCAGGGAGAATCGCTGGTCCAGCCGGGCATCCAGTTCGGCCACCGGCATGACCCGCAGCCGGGCCGCGGCCAGCTCGATGGCCAGCGGGATGCCATCCAGCCGCCGGCAGATCCGGCCGACCACCCCGGCGGTCCGTTCGTCCCAGGCCAGCGGTATCCCCTGCTGCGTGGCGCGGTCGTCGAACAGCCGCACCGCCTCGGTGTTCACGATCGCGGCCACGTGGTCACCGTCGGCTGGCGTGACGAGGGAGGGCACCCGGTGGACAAGCTCCCCGTCAATGCCCAGCGGCTCGCGGCTGGTGGCCAGGAGCGTGACGTCAGGGCAATTCCGGAGCAGCGCGTCGGCCAGCTTGGCGCACGCGTCGATCACGTGCTCGCAGTTGTCCAGCAAGACCAGCAGGTGCTGCAGGCCGACCGCCTCCACCAGCGTGTCTATCACCGGGCGCCCCTGCTCCTCGCGAATGCCCAGCACATTCGCCACGGTGACCGCGACCAGATCCGGGTCCTTCAGCGGGGCCAGATCGGTGAACCACACCCCGTCCCCCGAGCCGTCCAGCAGCCCGGCCGCCACCTGCAGCCCGAGGCGGGTCTTGCCGGCGCCGCCCGTGCCGGTCAGGGTGACCAGACGAGAGATGCTGATCAGTCGGCGTACCTCGGCGAGCTCAGCGTCCCGGCCGATGAAGCTCGACACCTGAGCCGGGAGGTTGTGACGCAGCCTCGGGTTCTCCAGCGACCGCAGAGGCGGGAAGACCATCGCCAGGCCTTCGGCCTCGAGCTGGAAGATCTGCTCGGGCCGGCCCAGGTCCTTCAGCCGGTGCAGGCCTAGGTCCTTGAGCGAAACGCCTGCCGGCAGCGAATCGGCGACCAGCGCCGTGGTGGTGGCCGACAGCACGACCTGGCCCCCGTGGGCGGCGGCCGCGATCCGGGCCACTCGGTGAAGGTCCAGGCCGACCAGCCCGGCCGGGGTTTCTGCGGCGTTGCCGGAGTGCATCCCCATCCGGACCCGGACCGTCTCCCCGGCGGGCCACGGATAGGAGGCGAGCGCCCGCTGCATCTCGACCGCCGCGGCGACGCAGGCCCGCGGCGAGGAGAACGCCGCGAAGAACGCGTCCCCCTGGGTGCCGAGCTCCCGGCCGCCGTGCCCGGCCAGGGCGGCCCGGACCAGCGCATGGTGAGTGGTGAGGACCGCGGCGTACGTGTTCCCCAGCCGCCGCAGCATCGCCGTGGAACCCTCGATGTCGGTGAACAGGAACGTGAGCGTCTGCGTGGCCACGGCCCGAGGCTTTCATCTGAGTTGCGACTGACCCCACAGGTAGGGTACTCCGCACGCCGCGGCCCCCTCGACCTGCCGGACGGCCCGCGTCACAATGGCAGCTAGTGGGTCCGATAGGCCCCGTGCCATGAGCCCCCGGACGCAGCACGCGACGGAGTGATTCCTGATGACGGTTCCGGGTCTGTTCTACAACGCCAAGACCTTCAGGGACGTGCAGGCCGGCACGGTGATCTTCGAGGAGGGAACCACCGGGACGGAGATGTTCGGCATCGTGGCCGGAGAGGTGGAGCTGCGACGATCCAATGGCGCCGTTCGCAGGCTGGGCCCGGACGACACGTTCGGTGAAATGGCCATCATCGACTCTTCTCCACGCGGTGGGACGGTGGTCGCGGTGACCGATACCAAGCTAGCGGTGATCGATCGGGAAACCTTCCTCTTCCTGGTCCAGCAAACGCCGATGTTCTCGCTGCAGGTGATGTCGAGCCTGGCTGAGCGCCTTCGCGCGGAGACCCGGTCACCGGCGCCTGCGTCACCTGCTAGACGGCGCCCGGCGGTGATGGGATATGGGTGTGATTGCGGTTGGCGGCGATCTCGTCCGCTTTGCCGAGTGGCGGAAGGTTCGCAGGTTCTCGCGGGACGTCCGCGGGGCGCCCGCTGGACTGGCCGTGCTGGGCGAGGCCGGCGCGGGCAAATCGACCTTGTGGCGGGCCGGGGTCGAGACGGCCGTGGCCGCCGGATATCACGTGCTGCGCAGCGAGCCGTCGGCCAGCGAAATTGATCTGCCGTTCGCCGGCCTGTCCGACCTGCTCGCCGATCTGCTGCCCGTGGTCTCGGCGCAGATCCCTGGTCCGCAGCTGGAGGCTCTGGAGGTCGCGCTGCTGCTGCGGCCCGCGGGCGAGGACCCGCCCACGGCGCATGCCATCGGGCTCGGGGTGCTGGCCGGCCTGCGCGGCGGCCTGTCCGAAGGCCCGGTGCTGATCGCGATCGATGACGTCCAGTGGCTGGATGAGGCCAGCCGGGAGGCCCTGACCTTCGCGCTGCGGCGGATCGCCAGCGGGCCGCTGTCCGTGATGGTGGCCGCCCGCACCGGGGCCGTCGCGGATCCGCTCACGGCCGGGGCGCCGCCGCCTCCGGACGGCTGGCGTGAGCTGCTCGCCGCGCTGCCGGCGGCGGAGGTGATCGACCTCGCGCCGCTGGACATGTGGCAGATCCAGAACCTGCTGCCCCGAACGGTCACCGCCGCGCAGGCCCGGGAAGTGGCCCGGCAGTCTCGCGGCAACCCGTTCTGGGCCGTCCAGATCGTGGCCGGCCTGGAGGGCGCCGAGAGCCAGGTGCCGCCGCTGGCGCGCACGCTAACCGAGAGCCTGTCCCGCTCGCTGAACGGCGACGCCGCGGCCGCTCTGGCCGCGGTCGGGGCCGCGGGGCGGATCAGCGTACCCGACGCCCTGGCCGTGCTTGAGCGGCTCCAGGACCCCGCCGCGGCCCTGGACGCGGCGATCACGGCCGGCGTGGCGGTCGAGACCGAGAGGCCGGCTGTCGGCCGCGCATCCGCTGATCGGCGCCGCCGCGGTGGAGTCGTTGCCGCCGGGTCGCCGCATGCAGCTGTATCGCCGGCTGGCCGAGGTCACGGCCAACCCGGAGCGGCACGCGCACTTCGCGGCCCTGGCCGTGGGTTCCGGACCGGACGGTGCGGTCGCCGAGGCCCTGGACGCGGCCGCCGCAGCCGCGCACGCCCGGGCCGCCAACGCAGCGGCTGCGCAGTTCGCCGGGCAGGCGGTACTGTTCACGCCGGAATCGGATTCCGGCGTGCTGGTGCGCCGCCGGATCCGCGCGGCTGAGCTGCTCTTCCTGGCCGGTGACCTCAAGAGGTCGCTCGAGCATCTCGAGCATCTCGAGGTGCTCGACACGGACCGGCTGCCGACCGCGGACCTGGAGCGGGCGCTGCCGCTGCTGCTCGACATGACCGATCTCATCCGCGGTCCCGCCGCGGCCACCGCCATCGTCATCCGCAGCGTCGCCGTGGCAGGCGACGATCCTCGCCGGCGTGCACTGGTGCTGGCGCTGGCCTCCGACGTCATCTACGGCATCCCCGGCGGCAGGCGTGCCGCCGCCCTCGAAGCGATCAGCTGCGCCGAGGCCGCCGGCCCGCAGGCCGCAGCCTCCCTGCACCGCGCGCTCCTCAACCTGTTCATGGCCAAGGTGACCGCGGCGGAGGGACTTGACACCGGCCTGCTGGACCGCGCCGCCCGCCTTGAGCCCAGCCTGCCCGCGAACCGATTGCATGACAGCGCCGACCTTCACCTCGGGTGGTCACGCTACGTCGAAGACCTGGACACCGCCCGGTCCGCCCTGGAGCGGTCCGTATCCCGGGCCAGGGAAAGCGGTGACGACTTCGCGACGTCGATCTTCCTGATCTATCTCGCCAAGACCGAGGTGCTGGCCGGCAACTACTCGGCCGCGTCGGGCGCTGTGACCGCCGCGGACGCGGCATCTGCGTGGCACGACTGGCCGCCGTCCCCGTGGTTTGCCGAGCCGCACTGCGAGCTGCTCATCGCGGCCGGCGACCTGGACCGCGCGGGGGCCCTCGCCGATGGACGCCTCCCGGACAACGCGGCCGCGACCTTGATCTCCCGGTTCATGGGTGCCTGCATCAGGGGCAAGGTGAGTTCCTGGCGCGGCGACCACGCGGCCGCCATCCAGCAACTGGAGAGCGCCGCCCGGTGCGCGGACCAGCTCGAGTGGGCCGATCCCGGCGTCCGGGACCGGCTGGACATCCCGCTCGCCGAGGCCTACGTCGCGGTCGGCCGGACCAGCGACGCCCGGCGGATCTCGTCGTGGCTGCGTGAGCTGGGCGAGCGGCTGAGCCGTCCCGCCCTGACCGGCGACGCGCACCGGATCGACGCCCTGGCCTGCGCGGCGGCCGGTGACCTGGAGGCCGCGGCGGAGGCGGCGGTCGCCGCGGTCGCCGCGCACCAATCCTCGCCGCTACGCCTTGAGCTGGCCCGCAGCCTGCTGGTGCTGGGCCAGATCGAGCGGCGCCGCAAGGCCCGCGGGCAGTCCCGCGACGCGCTGGTCCGCGCCCGCGAGCTGGCCGCGCAGATGGGTCACCGGCCGCTGCTGGCCGCGATCGAAAAGGAACTGCCGCGCGTGGCCGCCGAACGCTCCGGCACGGAGCTGACCGCCACCGAGCGGCGCGTGGCCGACCTGATCGCGGCCGGCGCGACCAACCGGGACGCCGCGGCGGCGCTGTTCGTCAGCGTCCGGACCATCGAGACGCACGTCGGGTCGATCTACCGCAAGCTGGGCGTGCGCACCCGCGCCGAGCTGGCCCTCCGGCACCGTCCCGCAGCTCAGTAGTACTACGGATACGGCACCCTCGCGCTCCGCCCGGGCGCCGCGGATATCCGTGTGCGCGGCGGATTTGCTCGCCGCCGTCCGTCCGTAGCGTCGAGTACAAGGCAAAGAACGCCGCCCGCCGCACAGACTCACCTGGCGGCGCGGGACCTGCCGTAACCACCGACCATACGGAGCCCTACCATGCCTGCTGTCCTGGCCGCACCGGCCACCACCATCCTCATGCCGGGCGACCCTGGCTGGGACGACGCCCGCCAGGCCTGGAGCCTGTCCGTGGACCAGCATCCAGCCGCGGTCGCGCTGCCCGCCTCCGCCCAGGACATCGTGGACGTCGTGCGCTTCGCCCGCCGGTACGGCCTGCGGGTCGCCGCGCAGGGGACCGGTCACAACGCCGCCCCGCTCGGCCCGCTGGCCGACACCATCCTGGTCAAGACCGAGCGCATGCGGCGGGTGAGCATTGATCCCGCCGCCAGGATCGCCCGGGCCGAAGCCGGAGCCGTGTGGCTGGAGGTTGTCGAGGCCGCGGCCGAGCACGGCCTGGCCGCGCTGGCGGGTTCCTCGCCCGACGTCGGCGTGGTCGGCTACACCATCGGCGGCGGGATGGGCTGGCTGGGCCGCGCCTACGGGCTGTCGGCCAACAACGTCGAAGCGATCGAGGTGGTCACCGCCGACGGCCGGCTGGTACGCGCCGACGCGTGCACCGAGACCGATCTGTTCTGGGCGCTGCGCGGCGGTGGCGGCAGCTTCGGCGTAGTCACCGCGATCGAGCTGCGGCTGTTCCCGATCACCGAGGTCTACGCCGGCCTGCTGTGGTGGCCGGCCGACCAGGCCGCCGAGGTCCTGCAGGCCTGGCGCCAGCTGACCCAGTCCGGCGTGCCCGAAGAGTTCACCACGTGCGCGCGGCTGGTCAACGTCCCCGCGGTCTCCGACCTGCCCGCCGCGCTGCGCGGCAAGTCCTTCGTCGTCATCGACGCCATCCACCTCGGTGCCCCGGCCGAGGCCGACCGGCTGCTCGCGCCGCTGCGGGCGCTGCGGCCGGTCACCGACACGATCGCGACAATCCCAGCCAAGGCGCTCAGCCACCTGCACATGGACCCCGAAGGGCCGACGGCCGGCACCGGCGACGGGCTCATGCTCGCCAGCCTTCCCGCGGCGGCGATCGACACGATCGTCCGCGTCGCGGGCCCGCGGGCGGGCAGGCCGCTGGTCGTGGTCGAACTGCGCCACGTCGGTGGCGAGATGAAGCGGGTCCGCCCCGCCAACGGCGCCCTGGCCGCGGTCGACGCCGACTACGCCCTGTTCGCGGCGGGCCCGGCGCCCTTCCCGCAGGCGGCCGCGGCCGTGGCCCGCAGTATCGCCGAGGTGCAGTCCGCGATGAGCCCGTGGGCCGCCCGGCAGATGTACCTCAACCTGGCAGAAACCCGCCGTCGCCCGAGCAGCTTCTGGACTCCGGAGGCCTACGACCGGCTCCGCCGGATCAAGACCGCGGTCGACCCCGACGACCTGATCCGCTCCAACCACCCCATCCCGCCCCACCACGAAGGAACCCCGTCATGAACACCCACACCGCGCAGGACACCCCGTTCATCCCCGCGCCGCGGATCACCACGGTGGCCGGCTACCTGCTGACCCGCCTGGCCGAAGCCGGCGTGATCTCCGTTTTCGGCGTGCCCGGTGATTACAACCTGCCCATCCTCGACGCCATCGCCGCCCGGCCCCGCCTGGCCTGGATCGGCATGGCCACCGAGCAGGGCGCCGGCTACGCCGCCGACAGCTACGCCCGGCAGCGGGGGATCGGCGCCCTGGTCACCACGTTCGGCGTCGGGGAGCTGTCCGCGATAAACGCGATCGCGGGCGCCTACGCCGAGTCCGTGCCCGTCGTCCACATCGTCGGCACCCCGGCCCTGGCCGCCAGGGAATCCGCCGCCACGCTGCATCACAACCTGCCGGGCCGCGACTACGGTCACTTCGCCCGGATGGCGGCCGAGATCACCGCGGCCCAGGCCGACCTGCGTGCCGCCACCGCCCCGGAGGAGATCGACCGGGTGCTGAGCACCGCGCTGCGCACCTCGCGTCCGGTGTACCTTACGATTCCCGCCGACGTGGCGGACCTGCCGGTGCTCGCGCCCGTGGGACCACTGCCCCGGGCCAGCCAGGAGCCCGACCCAGGCCGTGGTGGCCGCGTTCACCGGGCGCGCCCGCCGGATGCTGGCCGCCGCGGACAGCGCGAGCCTGCTGGTCGGCCACCTGGCCTCCCGGCACCGGGTGACCTCGCAGGTGCGCGACCTCGCCGCGCAGCAGGCTCGCGGCGGCCCGCTCACCCAGCGCAGCCTGTGGGCCCGCGTGCAGGACTTCCTGCAGCCGGGCGATCTGCTGATCGCCGACCAGGGAACTGCCTTCTACGGTGCCGCCGCGCTCACGCTGCCCGACGGGGCCCAGCTGATCGGCCAGCCGCTGTGGGCGTCGATCGGCTGGAGTGTGCCGGCCGCGCTCGGCGCGTCACTGGCCGCGCCGGACCGCCGCGTCGTGCTGATCGCCGGTGACGGCGCCATGCAGCAGACCGCGGCCGAGCTCGGCACGTTGCTCGGCCAGGGCCTGGCGCCGGTGATCATCGTGCTCAACAACGGCGGCTATACGGTCGAGCGGGCCATCCACCAGCCCGACGCCAGCTACCACCAGATCCCGGCCTGGGACTGGACCGCGCTGCCCGCCGCGGTTGGCCCGGTCACGTCGCCCGTGGCGCTGCTCGCCATCACCTCCCACGAGCTGGCCTGGGCCCTCAACGCCGCCAGCTACCACGCGGGCGCGGGCCGGCCGGTCCTGATCGAGGCCGATCTTGGCGCCGACGATGCCCCGCCCCTGCTCCGGGAGCTGACCCGGGCCCTGGCCGCCCCGGCCAGCGGGTGAAGACCGGTGGCCGGCGGGCCGGGCCCGCTGGCCACCCGGCGCTCCCACTCAAGAAGAGGAAATGCCATGATCGCCACCACCGGCCCGGACGCCACGGGCCAGGACGCCGTGATCCGCACCCCCGATCAGCGGGTACGGGTCTTCGTGAGCTCGACGCTGCAGGAACTGGCCGCCGAGCGTCACGCGGTGCGGGAAGCCGTGAACCGCCTGCGGCTGGTGCCGGTGATGTTCGAGCTGGGCGCGCGACCCCACCCGCCTCGCCAGCTTTACCGCGCCTACCTGGCCCAGAGCCAGGTCTTCGTCGGCGTCTACTGGCAGAGCTACGGCTGGGTCGCGCCGGGGGAGGAGGTGTCCGGGCTCGAGGACGAGTACCGGCTCTCCACCGGGATGCCCAGGCTGATCTACGTTAAGGCGCCCGCACCCGACGGCGACAAGCGGCTGACCGAACTGCTGGCCCGGATCAAGAACGACGACAGCGTCTCCTACCAGCGCTTCTCCGACCCGGCCGAGCTGCAGCGCCTGGTCGAGGACGACCTGGCGCTGCTGCTCAGCGAGCGCTTCGAGATGACCCGGCCCGAACGCAGCGGACCCGATGCTGGCCGGGGTTCTTCCGGTGCCCGCGACACCGCTCGTGGACCGAGAGCAGGAAACCGCCGGAATGGTAGACCTCGTGGTCCACCAGGGCGTACGCCTGATCACCCTGACCGGCCCGGGCGGTGTCGGGAAGAGCCGGGCTCGCCCTCGAGGCCGCGGGCCGGCTCGCCTCCACGTTCCCCGACGGGGTCCGGTTCGTCGATCTGACCTCGGTGCGCACCGCCGACCTGGTGCCGGCCGCGATCGCCGCCGGACTCGGGCTCAACACCTCAGGCGACAGGCTAGTCAGCGACGTGGTGTCGTACCTGCGGACCAAGCAGCTGCTGCTGATCCTGGACAACTTCGAGCAAGTGACCGCCGGTGCTACTGTCGTCTCCGACCTGCTGGCCGTGTGCCCGCGCCTGGTGGTCCTGGTGACCAGCCGGACCGTGCTCCGGCTCAGCGGCGAGAACGAACTCGCGGTTCCGCCGCTTCCCGTCCCGCCGCCCGGCGCGGCCGGGAACGCTACGGAGCTCCAGGACTACGCTTCGGTCCGCCTGTTCGCGGCCCGAGCCCGCGCCGAAGCCCCGGGCTTCGAGCTGACCAGGCGCAACATCCAGGCCGTCGCCGAGATCTGCCGTCGGCTGGACGGGCTGCCGCTGGCCATCGAGCTAGCCGCCGCCCGGATCAGACTCCTGCCCCCGCAGGCGCTGCTGGCCCGGCTCGACGACCGGATGAGCGTGCTGACCACGGGACCGCGTGACCTGCCCGAACGGCAGCGCACCCTGCGCAACACGCTCGACTGGAGCTTCAGCCTGCTCACGGCCGGTGAGCAGGCCTTGTTCGCCCGGCTGGGAGTGTTCGTCGGAAGCTTCGGCCTGCCTGCCGTGACGGCGGTCTGCGGCGACACGGCAGCCGCCGACCAAGCCGACCAGCCAGGCCGCGTGGTAGAGACGCTGAGCTCGCTGGTGGACAGCAGCCTAGTCAGGGTGGAGCCCAGCGAGGATGAACCCCGGTTCAGCCTGCTCGATACCATCCGGGAGTACGCCCTGGAACGCCTGCGGGAAAGCGGGGACTGGCAGCACGCGCATCACCGGCATGCCGCCTACTTCGTGGCCCTGGCCAAGCCGGCCGACACCGAGCTGCACGGTGCCGGACAGCTGGCCTGGCTCAACCGGCTGGAGATACGCCGTGGCAACCTCAGCGCCGCCCTGTCTTGGCTGGTCGAGCATGATCATCCGGAGACGGCGCTGGACCTGGTCTGGGCCACCTGGAGGTTCTGGTGGCTCCACGGCCACGCCGAGGAGCTGGCCCGCCACGTGGACCAGATTCTGGCTCACAGCGATGGCCTGCCGCTCCAGGAGCGCGCCCTGGCCCTGAGCGGAGCCGGCTTCGTCCGCTTCGTCGGCGGGGACCAGGCCCAGGCCCTGCGACTGCTCAAGCGGAGCCTCCCGCTGTACATGCAGGTCGGGGACAGGCTCGGCTTGGGCCTCACCGCGGCGTCCCTGGGTCACCTGCTCGCGGCGTCCGAGCGCGAAGCTGCCTACGCCAGCGAGCTGCTCGAACAGACCCTCACCCAGCTGCGGGAGATGGCGGACCAGCGGCTGACCGAGCGGGAACACGTCCAGTACCTGTTGGATGTCGCGCTGGCCACCAATTTCCTCGGCCAGATCAGACTCGGCCAACACGATCACTACCGCGCCGCGGAGCTGTTCACCGACGGCCTGAGTGCCGCGCATAGCGCGGCTGACCGGTTCACCGTCCTGATCTCGCTTTACGACCTGGCCATCAGCCGCCAGGCCGGGGGTGACCTGGACGACGCCGCCGACCTGCTCAAGCAGGGCCTGTCGCTCGCGGCCGAAGCCGGCGACCAGCCGGGCCTGGCCTACTACCTTGAGGCGCTGGCCGACCTCGCCGCCCAGCAGGACCACCCCGAGCGCGCCGTCAGCTTGCTCGCCGCCGCTACCGCGCTACTCGAGGCCAACGGCAGCGGCTGGCTGCACGCCTACGTGCCACGTGCCCCGCATGACGACAGCATCCTGGCCGGGCTGCGCGCTCGCACGACCGACGCGGCCTTCCGGCGAGCCCGGGCCTACGGACGCTCACTCACCGCCGCCGGCGCCGTCCGGCACGCCCTGGAGGAGGATCTCCCATGACCGCCACCAAGACCGCGGTCCGCCACCCCGGCGCCGCGGCGCGCCTGGCGCGAGTCCCGGTGCACCCGGTCCGGATCACCCCGCCGCCGCTGCGGACTGCGGACGGGCACGGCCTCGAGCGGCGCCGCGCCAGCTGGGTCGAGCTCTTCTTCGACCTGGTGTTCGCCGGGGCGGTCAACCAGCTCGCCGGCACTCTCCAGGATCATCCCGACCTGGTTACCCTGGGCCGTTTCGCCTTCTTCTTCGTCCCGGTCTGGTGGCTGTGGGTGCAGTTCTCCTTCTACGCCGACCGGCACGAGTCCGACGACGCCTGGCACCGATGCGTGTTCCTCGTCGCCATCGTCCTGGGTGCCGGCCTGGCGGCCAGCGTGTCACGGGCGGTAGCGGGCGACCCGGCCGGCTTCGTCATCGCCTTCGCGGCCATGCGCGGGCTGCAACTGCTTTTGTACGCCCGGGCCCGCAAGTACCTGCCCGCGACCCGGCGACTGTATGGCCGTTACCTCATCTGCTTCGGCGTCGGCGGCGCGCTGTGGGTGTCCTCGCTGCCCGTCGGCGGGCCTTTCCGGTCCGCCGTCTGGGCAGCCGCCCTGGCCGCCGACGCGGCCGGCGCCCTCGGCATGCTCGCACCGAAGCGGCAGATCCCGCTCAACCCCTGGCACCTGGCCGAACGCTTCCAGCTGTTCGTCCTGATCGTGCTCGGCGAGTCGGTGGCCCGCCTGATCAGCGCCGCCACCCTGCGGCCGTGGAGCCTCCCGCTGGCCGTGGTGCTGACCGCGGCGGTGGTGACGCTGGGCACGTTGTGGTGGGCCTGGATCAGGTCCGCGGACCACCGGGCCCTGGACAGCCCTCGCGCGATCGCCTGGTTCGCCGCGGCGAATCTGCCGATCGTGGGCGGCATCGCCGCGGCCAGCGCCGGCCTGCACCTGGCCATCCTGGCCGCCGACGGAGCGGCCACCATCGGCATCGGCCCGCGCGCCGCACTGTACGGGGGAGTCAGCGTCTGCTTGCTGGCCAGCGCCTGCTTGCCGTCCGGCCAGATGACCAGGTCGGCCCGGGTCGCCCGGCTGGCCACGTCGGCCGCGGCGATGGGCCTGGTCTTCATGGGCGCCATCGTCATCCCGGTCTACCTCGTGCCGGCCCTGACCCTGGCGCTCGCCCTCGGCCTCGCCGCCGAGTCCACGTATGGATCACGCCCTGATAACCGGCAGCCCCGGGTCGATACGGGACATGTCATCGGGGTCGCTGGTGACGACGACATGTCGGCGCTCCCTGGCGCAGAGCACGACGTGAACGTCGATGACGTCGTCGTGGCCGGTGCGCGCGCACAGTAGTCCTACGCTGCGGGCGACGTTTGGCGTCATGATGGCAATGTCGACATCCCGCGACTTCAGCAGGCGAGCCAGCCGGACCTGACGGGAACTTCGCCACGCCTGCGCGATGGCACCGGCGGGAACGCACACGGTACCGCCGCGCCGTAGGGTCTCGTCCAGGCGGGCCTGCATGACGATCGCCTTGCTCGGATGGTCCATGGCCAGCAGCGCGCCGGTGTCGAGGGTCAACCCGCTGGCCCTGCCGGCCGTCACCCGGCCAGCCTGCCCTCTCGCCCGGACCGGCCGGCTACCGCCAGCCCCGTCTAGCTCCTCCCTGACCTGCCGCCGGACCTCGTCCGGCACGGGAGTCTCGGTGTTCCACGAGGCCAGCACATCTTCCAGGTTTTCCCGCTCGGCATAGTCCTCGAGCGCGGCGGCCACGTATGAGCTGACCCGGCGCTCGCCGCCGGCGGCCCGCTTGACCTGCTCGGCCAGTTCATCGGGCAGGCTGACCGTAATCCGTTTCATACATTTATCATACTCGCCGCCGACACCACCACCGACGGGAGGATCCCGGTATCTACATAAGCACACGCCGCCCCGCGCCCATGATCGTGAAGACTTTTACCCCGGGAGATGGGGCAAAAGTCTTCGTGATCATGGAAAGCATGCCGGGGAGCGCGGCGCGGGCATGCCGCCACCGCGGCCGCGCGTCGCGCTACCGTTCCGCCATGACGAAACGACCTCAGGTGACCGTGCTCGGCAGCCTGAACATGGACATCTCGGTGACCGTGCCCCGGCTGCCCGGCCCGGGCGCCACCGCGCTCGGCTCCGAGGCCCGCTTCACCCCGGGCGGCAAGGGCGCCAACCAGGCCGTCGCCGCGGCCCGGCTGGGCGCCGACGTGCGCATGGTCGGCTGCGTCGGCGACGATGACTTCGGCCGCCAGCTCCTGGCCGCCCTGCGCGCCGAAGGGATCGACGCCGACCGCGTCCGCGTGGTGCCAAAAGTGCCAACGGGCCTGGCCATGATCGCGGTGGACCAGTCCGGCGAGAACCTCATCATCGTCGCCCCCGGCGCCAACCACCAGGTCGGTCCCTCCGAGGTAGACAAAGCCGCCGCGAGCAACCACGACGTCCTGGTCATCAGCGCCGAGATCCCCGCCCCCGCCATCACCCTGGCCCTAGCCCGGCCCGGCCCCAAAATCCTCAACCTCGCCCCCGCGCCGGACAACGCGGCCGAACTGGTCGCCACCGCCCGCGCACACCTGGACTGGCTGGTGGTCAACGAGTCCGAGGCGGCCGCCGTCCTCGGCCACCCCGTCAGTGGCCTGGCCAACGCAGAAAAGGCCGCCACCGAACTGACCGCCAAAGGCCCCCGCCACGCCGTGGTCACCGCGGGCGCCCACGGCGCCGCCCTGGCCGGCCCGGACGGCGCGCACACCGTCGAAGGGTTCACGGTCACCGCGGTCGACACCGTAGGCGCGGGCGACACGTTCGTCGGCGCGCTCGCCGTGGCGCTCGCGGCCGGCGTCCCGCCCCCGGAAGCCGTAAGGGCCGCCGCCGCCGCGGGCGCCGCCGCCGTCACCCGGCACGGCGCCCAGGCGGCCATGCCCCGCCCCGCCGATATTCTCGCCGCCACCGGCCTGACCTGGCCCGCGGCCTGAGCTCGGTGTATACAGGTCATAGGGGGAGTGGCAGTAAGATTCTCCGAAAGGAGAGCCTGACTACATGACGCCTGACCTGCAGGGATTCGAGCTGGATGCGGATATCGCAGACATCGGATCACACGACCCGGTATCTGCCGTTCTGGACGCGCTCGGCCAGGCGTTCGGCGTTGTCACCGAGCCCGGGGCGCCCGGCAGCGGCGCCCGCCAGCACACCTGGCTGGACACCTTCGACTGGCGGCTGAACCGCGCCGGCCTGGTCCTGGAGTACGAGCACAGGAACCGGGGCGGCCGCCTGCTGCTCACCAGGGACGAGGTACTCCAAGCCGAGCAGCCCGTCCCGGGCTGGCGGTCCGGCCGTCCCCGGCTGGCCGGGGACCTGCCCGCCGGGCCGGTCCGGGACCAGATCCTCAAGCTGGCCAGCCCGCGCGCCCTGCTGCCCATGGCCACCGCGTCCGGCTCGGTCAGCGTCACCCGCCTGCTCAACGCGGACGGCAAGACCGTCGCCCGGCTCGTCGTGGACCGCTCGACGGTGACCCGGGGCGACCGGCCCGTCCCGCTGCCCCCGCGGCTGACCATCGCCGAGGTCCGCGGCTACCCCGGCCAGGCCCGCCGCGCCGCCCGCCTCCTGGCCGAAACCCCCGGCGTCTCCCCG
The DNA here is from genome assembly GCA_963742795.1 of uncultured Actinomycetes bacterium. Taxonomy (GTDB): domain Bacteria; phylum Actinomycetota; class Actinomycetes; order Streptosporangiales; family Streptosporangiaceae; genus Palsa-504. The sequence goes on along the minus strand of CAVUNL010000002.1, from coordinate 92,641 downwards.
GCGCGCCAAACCGCCTTCCTCGAGGCCCTGCACGCCCTCGGCCGTCACCCGGACGACTACAGCAACGGCGTGACCACGGAGATCACCGCGCAGATGCCGGCCTCCGTCGCGGTCGCCACGTTGCTGCTGGGCCTGCTCGATACCGTGGAGCAGAACGTCGACGGGGTACTGCGCGACATCGACACCGAGTTCCTGCACGACCTGCGGGTGGCGTCCCGGCGCACCCGGTCGGCGATCAAGCTGCTCGGCGACGTGCTGCCGGACGGCCTGGCCGCGCCGTACGCGGCCGAGTTCAAGTGGCTCGGCGACCTGACCACGCCGACCCGGGACCTCGACGTCCACCTGCTCGGCTTCAGCGCGATGGCCGCGCAGCTGGTGGCCGCGTCGCCGGCCGACCTCGAGCCGTTCCGCGCCTTCCTGGCCCGGCGCCGCACGCAGGAGTTCCGCCGGCTGGCGGCGGGACTGCGCTCGCCCCGGTTCCGGGTCCTCACCGACGACTGGCGCAAGGCGCTGCTCGAGGTTCGCGACGCGGGCCGCCCCCGCAAGGGCCCCACCGCCGACGAGCTCGCCGTGTCCCGGACCGGCCGGATGTACCGCCGGGTCATCGCGCAGGGCGCCGCGATCACCCCGGACTCCGCCCCGGATCTTCTGCACAACCTGAGGAAACGCTGCAAGGAACTGCGCTACGTGCTGGAGTTCTTCGCCCCGCTGCACGACCCGGTGGCCTACCGCAAGGTCGTCGGGGACCTGAAGCAGCTGCAGGACTGCCTGGGCGAGTTCCAGGACGACGAGGTGCAGCGCCACGAGATCGGGACCCTGGCCGACGCGATGCTGGCCGAGCGCGCCGCCCCGGCCGCTACGCTGCTGGCCATGGGTGAAATCGCCGCAAATCTCGCACACAGCCAGGCCGAAGCCCGCGCGGACTTCGCTGAGCGGTTCACCAGGTTCGCCGGCCCGGGGAGCAACAGCGCGTCCGCTCTCTGCTCAATAGGCCCTGCGGTCCGGGCCTGGACAGGCCCGCGCAGTGAAGATCTTCGCCACCTACAACATCAAGGGCGGCGTCGGCAAGACCACCGCCGCGGTCAACCTGTCCTACCTGTCCGCCGCCGACGGCTACCGCACGCTGCTGTGGGACCTGGACCCGCAGGGCGCGGCCAGCTTCCTGTTCCGGATCAAGCCCCGGGTCAAGGGCGGCGGGAAGGCGCTCATCCGCGGGACCAAGGCCTTGGACGACGCGATCAAGGGCACCGACTTCGAGCACCTGGACCTGCTCCCGGCCGACTTCACCTACCGCAACATGGACCTGCTCCTAGACGATAAGGACAAGAAGCCGACCCGCCAGATCGCCCAGCTGCTCCGCCCGCTGGCCGGCGAGTACGAGCACGTGTTCCTGGACTGCCCGCCCAGCATCTCCCTGGTCTCCGAGAACGTCATGCACGCCGCCGACGTCCTGCTGGTCCCGCTGATCCCGACCACGCTGTCGGTCCGCACCCTGGACCAGCTCAGCGAGTTCGTGGCCGGCTTCGACGGCCGCCAGCCCGAGATCCTCGCCTTCTTCTCGATGGTTGACCGCCGTAAGCGCCTGCACCAGGAGATCACGGAAAAACTTTTGGCCGAACGGTCCAACGTGGCAGCTACCCCCATTCCGGCTCTGTCCCTCATCGAGCGAATGTCCGTGGAGCGCGCCCCGGTCACCGCGTTCGCTCCCCGCAGCCAGGCCGCCCTCGCCTTCCGCGCCCTGTGGGCCGAGATCAGTGACGATAAGAAGACGTCCGCCGAGCCGGAGCCCTCGCTCTCCCGCTGATTCGCTGCGATAATCGAGACGCCTGGGGGGGAGGGGCGTTGAGCGAGGATTTCCCGGCGCAGCTGACCGAGTTCCGCGCGGGCTCCGTGCTGTCCGGGTACCGCCTGGAGCAGCAGGTCGGGCGGGGCGGGTTCGCGGTCGTGTTCCGGGCCCTCGACGAGCGGCTGGGCCGCCCGGTCGCGTTGAAGATCCTCTCGCCGGCCCTGGCCTCGTCGAGCCCGGAGTTCCGGCGGCGGTTCATCGCGGAGTCGCGCGCGGCGGCGACGGTAGATGATCCGCACATCATCCCGGTGTACGAGGCCGGCGAGGCCGGCGGGGTGCTGTTCATCGCGATGCGGTACGTTGCAGGCGGTGACCTGCGGCAGGTGCTGGAGCGGGAGGGCGCGCTGGCACCGGACCGGGCCGCGGACTTCGTCTCGCCGGTGGCCTCGGCGCTGGATGCCGCGCACAGCGCCGGGCTGGTGCACCGCGACGTCAAGCCCGGGAACATCCTGGTCGACGCGAGAGCGGGCCGGCCCGATCACGTGTACCTGTCGGACTTCGGGATCGTCAAGGGCGCGGCGCTGGGCAGCCTGACCGGGGTGGGCAGCAGTAATCTCGGCACGCCGGACTACATGGCGCCGGAGCAGATCAGCGGCCAGCCGGTGGACGGTCGCACCGACCAGTACTCGCTGGCCTGCGTGGCGGTTCAGCTGCTGACCGGAACGGTGCCGTTCGAGCGGGACTCGCTCCCAGCGCTCATCTACGCGCACCTGGCCGTGCCGCCCCCGTCCCTGGTGTCCCTCCGGCCGGACCTGCCCGCCGCCGTCGATCAGGTCGTGGCCAAGGCGATGGCCAAGACCGCGGAGAAACGGTACGACTCGTGCGGGGACTTCGCCGACGCGCTGCGTGATGCGCTCGGCCTGACCCCCTACCATCGCCGCAGCTCCGCCGCGACGCCTCCGCACTCGCTGCCGTCGGACGCCTCCGACCCGGCCCCGGCCGGAACGGTCGATTCGGTCCGCGGTAGCACCCCGCCCGGCACTATCGAGCCACTCCCGCCCGGCACCGTGGAGACGCCCGCGGCCGACCTCCCCACTCCGACCGCGGCCGCGATAGTCATTCCCGACCAGGACGATGAGACGGCATCGCCCCCGCCCACGGCGGTGTCCAGCCTCCCCGGTGCGTCCGAGGTCCCGTCGCCGACGGTGGTCGAACCTCCTCCGGCCGCGGTCAGGCCGGCCGATCCAGTCCCCGACGAACTGCCCGACCGCACCGAACCGGCCGACCAACGCGACCAGCCGACGCCAGCTGCCCAGACCGACGTCCGGCCCAGGGCCGCCGCCGAGACCGACGTCCGGCCCAGGGCCGCCGCCGAGACCGACGTCCGGCCCAGGGCCGCCGCCGAGACCGACGTCCGGCCCAGGGCCGCCGCCGAGACCGACGTCCGTCCCGCAGCCATCCCCGCCGAGCCGGCTGCCGAACCAGACCGGCTGACCGATCACGGTCCAGCCTGGGACGTCGCACCACCCCCGGAGCGCCCGCCCGACCGCCGCAGCCCGGTAATCGTCTGGGTCAAGAGCCATCGTCTCCCGGTGCTCGCCCTGGCCTGCGCGATCCTGGCCGGGGCGATAACTATTCCCTTCATATCGTCGAGTCCGTCGGCCTCCTCCGGCCGGTCGGCGGCCGCTGGTCCGCCTGGCTGCCAGCGCCGGATTTATCAGTCTCGGTAACTTGTCGGAGAGTCCGTCCCCGGTGGACGTGTACCTGTATTCGTCGGGGGAGTCCAGCCCTCAGTTCGTGCAGCACGGCGTGGCCTACGGGACGATACTGCCGTACCGGGCCGTTAGCGCCGGTGACTACAGCGTCAAGATGCGCGCCGCCGGGTCGTCGGCGTCGAGTAATCCCGTGTGGTCGGTCAGCCTGACGGTCAAGGCCGGGGGCACGTACACGGTGGTGCCCTTGCGGGCCAGCGCCCAGCAAGGGCAGCTCAAGGTCATCGACAACAACCTGACCACGCCGAAGGGCAAGTCCTTCGTGCGAGTGATCCAGGCCGCGGTCAACCAGCGGCAGGTGACGTTCCACTGCAGTTGCGCTCCGGGCGACCCGGGCAACATCACGACCGATGCGGCGCCCGGCACCGTCAGTCCCCAGGCGACGATTCCGCCCGGCACGTGGACCATGAGCGCGGCCGGTCCCAGCGCGAAGGCCAGCTTGCCGGTCACGCTGACCGCGGGCACCGTCCATACGGAGATCGTCATCGACGCGCCCGGCGGCGGCATTCAGATCATCAACCTGACCGATGCCGCCGGGGCTCGGCAGGCACCCACAGGTGGCGCCTCCGCCGGATCGTCCGGTACCTCCGTGAGCTACCGGCGCGTCCCCGTCGATCTCCCGGCTGCCTGGCGCTTCGTCCCCATCGCAGGACTGGCCTTCAGCCCGTCTGGCACCACGCTGGCCGTAGCCTCTGAACAGATCTGCCTGTGGGATATTGCCGCCGCCCACTGCACGCGCAGTTTCGGGAGCGCCAGCATAACTGCGATCGCGTTCAGCCCTGGCGGCCAGACCCTGGCCGCCAGCGATAACAGCGGCCACGTGTCTTTGTGGGATGTCGCCACCGGTAGCCAGGCTGCCACCTTCACCGACTCCGGCAGTGACGGCGCGTATTCGGTCGCGTTCAGCCCGGACGGCAAGATCGTGGCCGCCGGCGATGGCAACGGCCGCACGTTCCTGTGGAATGTCGCCACCGGCAAGCCGGTCGTCACCCTCGCCAACTCTGGCGGTAAGGGGGTGAACTCGGTCGCGTTCAGCCCGGACGGCAAGATCGTGGCCGCCGGCGATGGCAACGGCCGCACGTTCCTGTGGAATGTCGCCACCGGCAAGCCGGTCGTCACCCTCGCCAACTCTGGCGGTAAGGGGGTGAACTCGGTCGCGTTCAGCCCGGACGGCAAGATCGTGGCCGCCGGCGATGGCAACGGCCGCACGTTCCTATGGAATCTCGCCACCGGCAAACTGATCGCCAGCCTCGCCGACCCTGGTGGCAGCGGCGTAATCTCGGTCGCGTTCAGCCCGGACGGCACGACCATAGCGGCCGCCGACAACAATGGCAATACCTACCTCTGGAATGTCGTCACTGGCAAGGTCATGACAACGCTCGGCGACCTTAACAATGTGGAAATAAACTCGGTGGTTTTCAGCGCGGATGGCAAGGAACTGGCGACTGGCGATCAGAACGGCAGCGTCTTCCTCTGGTATGCGAACTTATCCCATAGCCGGCGGGCATAACTGCCCCTTCGGCCGGGCGGGCACCGCGTACCCGCCGGGCTCTGGCCTCCACCTCGCCCAGGGCCGGTGATCTGCCTCGTACGCCGCGGAAAGGCCTTTGATCCTGTCCGCTCACGCGCAGTCCGGACACGTGCACAGCCGGTCGGCGGCCTGCCCCCGAAATCCCGATATGAGTGCTTTGGAGATAATGCAACCCGAGCGGCCTAGGTTGCCCTGGTTGCTATAGCGAAATTCCACCTCTACTGTGGGCACAGCGTCTCATTCGTTCCCTTGTGACCTCGCCCAACGAGATCGAGAACGACTCGTCTGGTCACCCGGGCGATGTTGGCGTGCCGGGCCTTTTGGGCTGGGAGGCGGAAAGAGATTTCCGCACTATGGGAGGGATCCAACGTGAAATCTCGTGTCATGCCCAGGCGGCCGGCGGTGTTGCTCGCCTTCTCGGCCCTGCTGCTCGGCATTCCGGCCAGCGCCTCGGCGGCCCCCGCGGCTGCGATACGGGGTTCGTCAGCCTCGGTAACCTGTCCGAGTCTCCGTCCCCGGTGGACATATATCTGTATTCGTCGGGCAATTCCAGCCCTCAGTTCGTGCAGCACGATGTCGCCTACGGGACGATACTTGCCCTATCAGGCTGTTAACGCCGGCGGCTACAGCGTCAAGATGCGCGACCGCCGGGTCGTCCGCGTCGAGCAATCCCGTCTGGTCCGTCAGCCTGACAGTCAAGGCCGGCGGCGCGTACACGGTGGTGACCTCTGCGGACCAGCGCCCAGCAAGGGCAACTCAAAGTCATCGACAACAACCTGACCACGCCGAAGGGCAAATCCTTCGTGCGGGTGATCCAGGCCGCCGTCAACCAGCAGCAAGTGACGTTCCACTGCAGTTGCGCTCCGGGAGCCCCGGGCAACATCACGACCGACGCGGCGCCCGGCACCGTCAGTCCCCAGGCGACGATCCCGCCCGGGACCTGGACCATGAGCGCGACCGGCCCCAGCGCGAAGGCGAGCACGCCGGTCACGCTGACCGCGGGCACCGTCCACACGGAGATCGTCATCGCGGCGCCCGGCGGCGGCATTGCAGATCGTCAACCTGACCGATGCGGCCGGGGCCGGCCAGGTGCCGACCGGTGGCGTTTCCACCGGATTCGGCGGGACCGCGCCGCACGGCGCAGGCTTGCCCCTGCCGTGGCTGGTGCTGATCGGCGGCGGCGCGTTGCTCGGCCTGGCCGGTAGCTGGCGGCTGCGCCGCAGCGGACACCGGAGGCTCAACCCGAGCTGACGGTGCAACTCGCCGCGGGCCGGCCGCGTTCCTCGTCGCGGTCGGCCCGCGGGTCTGCCTAAGCAACTCCAGACCCTAGCGTCGGCTGCCCGCCGCCAGTCCAGCCGTAACCGGGCTCAGCCGTCCCGGCCCTGCCAGGTCGTGACGCACGCCTCGTTGCCCTCGGCGTCGGCCAGCACCCAGAACGCGGGCGCTCGCGTGTCGTCGATCAAGGTCCCGCCCGCCGCCAGGGCGGCCCCGATCCGGGACTCCGCCTCGTCGTGCGGTACCGACACGTCGAAGTGAATCCGGTTGCGCTGCGGGCGCGGCGCGTCCATCCGCTGGAACCAGACCGCCGGCCCCTGGCCCAGCGGGTCGACCAGCCCGTCCCACGGACCGAACCGCCCCGGTTCGTCCACGTACCCCAGCACCGTCCGCCAGAACGCCCGGATCGCCGCCGCGTCCAGCGCATCGATCCCGATCTCGATCACCTGCACCGCCCGCTCGCCCCCGCCGTCCAGGCCCACCCCGCTGACCGTCTCCAGCCTCGTCTCGTCGACCACGGTCGAGATATTGCGGGCCAGCTCGACGTCCCGCTCGGTCACCCAGGCCGCCGTCGCGGTCTGCAGCGACAGCAGCACCCGGTCCGCGCGCACGTCCAGCCGTAGATGCCCCTCGGCGCCGGCCACCGCCGCCACCCGGGCGGCGACGTCGGCGGCCAGCACGAGGGATCCGGTCCGGACCTCGGTTCTCAGCTCGCCCAGGACGAGCCTCCAGCCCAGTCTGGTGACCGCGTCCGAGGCCTCGGACCTGCTCAGCTTCTGATAAGGATCCTCCATACCGCCATGGTGCCAGCAATCACCGGCTACCCGGGGTAAACGAGACGCCGCGCAGCACCTCGCCGAAACCCGCCGCCCGGATCGTCCGGAAGCTCTCGCCCGCGACGGACGAGGTGGCGGTCAGCGGGTCGGTGATCTCCACCAGCTTGTTCGGGTCGGCGCCCTGGTCGCCTCCGCCGCTCACCGTGGAGGTGATGGCCCAGATGGACACCGTCCCGTTGCGAGTTGACCCGGCCGGTGATGTTGCGCAGCCCGTCTGTGGCCGGCGCCCACGGCAGGCCGGTCCCGGCGTTGATCCCCGTCGGGTACCCGGGCACGGTGTAGGGCTGGCCGAGGTTCAGGCCCGCCCGCAGCGTGTATGCGAGCTTCCACTCGCTCCCGTCGAAGACCCACTTCTGCAGGCCGGCGAAGGTCTGCGCCGCCGCGGCGGTGTATTCGCCGTTGGCGAAGGTGTTGGTGCCGTTACCCTCGTCGGCCACGTAGAGCGTGTCCGGGTTCGCGAAGAACAGCCCGAACGGGAACGAGTTCGTCGACGTCTTGGCCAGTTCGGTGTTGAAACCCTTCAGGATGCACATGTTGCTGGGCAGCCCGGTGATCTGCAGGGTCGCCAGGTCGTAGCTGAGCGGGGAGGTGGGCAGCTGAGCGCCCGCGGCCGGGCAGACCGACTCCGTTGGGGCACGCCTTGCCCGTGGTGTCCAGGAAGTACACGGTGTTGACGCCGTTGCCGCCGCTGCCCTTGGTGTAGTACAGGACGTTGTTGTAGATAGCCAGGCCACGGAAGTTGTCGTCCTTGCCGATCTTGTCCGCCGGGTGGCCCAGCTGGGTGATGTTGAAGCTGCCCACCGGCGTGGGCGTGCCCGGGGCCGCGCCCGGCGTGATCAGCTGTGCCCCGGCGCCGAGAATCACGCCGTCCGGCTGCGGGTTGCTGCCGTTCCCGGCGTTACCCGACGTGTAAATGAGCTGGTTGCCGCCCGCCTCGGCGGTGATCGCCGCCCGGCCGTTGTTGCCGCTGTAGGCGTTGGTCTCGGTGAGCTTCAGCGGCCCGTTGGCGGACATCTGGGCCACCGCCCGGTAGAAGGCGCTGGGCACCGGGTTGGTCGGGTCGATCACGCCCGGCGTGTTGGAGTTCGACACGTCGAGGTCGCCCGGCTTGGCCACGTACCCCATGAACGACAGGGTGCTGCCGTCGGGGGAGAGGTTGAGGGCCAGCTCGGATTTGGAGGAGAAGCTGGTGACGAGCCGGCCAGGCGGCACCGTGATGGTGCCGAGCGGCGCCCCGGACGGCGTCATCTCGTCCACGAAGATCCGGGAGGTGACCCCGAAGCTGCCGTCGACCAGCGCGTTGTTGAAGACCTGAGGGTAGCTGCCGTTCGCGATCGCGGTGACGCAGTTGGAGCCGGTGCACCCGGGCGGCAGCTGGGTCTTCCCGGCCACGATCTTCGGAGCCTTGGTGAAGACGCTCTCGCTGACCAGCAGGTTGCCGGGTGTGAGCGCCCCGGAGCCCGCCTTGGCCGCGCTGGCCCCGGCCGGCGCGCTGGTTGCGGCCACCGCCGCGGCGGCGCACATCACTGTCACGAAGGCGGCGACTCCCGTCCGTGCTCGCTTGATCACAATCACTCCTTGAGGCCCAGGTCCGGACATCAGACCCCACGTCCGGACATCACCCCCGATATCCAACCGGGAACACGGGTCCAAAGAGAGCCAGGCAGATGAACGGAAGGTGCTATTTCAGCAACCATCAGCAACCGATTCGCCCGGAACCAGCTCCGGCTTCGGCCGTGGGCGGGATTGAGACCGACCATCTGGTCGTCGGGGCGGGTGCGGCCGGGATGGCGTTCGTCGACGCGCTGATCGCGGCCTGCGATGCCGATGTGGTGATGGTGGACCGGCGTCATCGCCCGGGCGGTCACTGGAACGGCGAGGAGTGGGACTGGCTGACGCGGCAGGTGGTGACCTCGCGCAACATCCGGTCGTCGTACCTGACCGACTTCCTGTACGGCGGGCTGAATTACCAGATCGAGCACCACCTGTTCCCGACGATGCCGCGCAAGGCGCTACGCCGGGCCCGGCCGATCACCATCGAGTACTGCAGCCAGATCGGGCTGCCGTACCACGAGGTGGGCGTTTTCCGGTCCTACGCCGAGGTGGTCATCCACCTGTACCACACCACCAAGGCCTATCAGCGCACTCTGGCGGCCGCCGCCCGAGGAGACGCTGCGGGAGATCCGCGCAAGTCTTCCATCCGTCCAGGGTGATCTGCCGCCACCGTACGGGGTACTGCCTTGACTTTTCCGAACGGAGCGTGGTTCATGCCCCCGCACCCGTCCCCAGCCGACTCTCCACGGGTGCGTGATGAGGGTCTTCAGGCGGCGGAACGTGCTTAGCTGATCCGCCGGTAGCGCCATACGGACAGGGGGATGAAGACGGCCAGCAGTCCGCCGATCCAGGCTGCGGCCGCGCCCAGTGATGCTGGGGTGCCGAACAGCGCGAGCGAGCGGGCGGCGTTGGCGGTGACGGTGACGGGGTTGATTTTCGCGAAGGCCTGCAGCCAGTGCGGGAAGGTGGCGACGGGCACGAATACCGAGCTGGCGAACACGAGCGGGAAGATCACGACGAATCCGGCGGTCTGCGCCGTCTCTGCGCCCCGGACGGTGAGCGCCACGAAGGCGAAGATCCAGCTGAGGGCCAAGCCGAAGGCGGCGACGACGGCGACGCATCCGACCGCCCCGGCTGCTCCGCCGGTGAAGCGGAACCCGACCAGGTACCCGACGGCGATCATCAGGGCGATGATGAGGGTGTTGCGGACCAGGTCGGCCACGGTGCGCCCGGCCAGCACCGCGGAGCGGGCCACCGGCATGGACCGGAACCGGTCGACTACCCCGCGGGTCAGGTCTTCCTTCAGGCCGACCGCGGTCTGCGAGGCGCCGAAGGTGACCGACTGGACGAAGATCCCGGGCAGCAGGAAGTCGACGTAGGTGATCCCGTGCGGCAGCGAGCGGCCGATCGCGCCGCCGAACACGTAGACGAACAGCAGCACGAACAGGACCGGCTGGATGGTGGAGAAGACCAGCAGGTCCGGCTGGCGGACGTAGTGACGCAGGTTGCGGCGGGTGACCACGGCGGTGTCGGTGATGGCCGAGCGCACGGCCCGCGGCGACGGCAGGCGCAGCCGCAGCACCGGCCTGCGAGGCGCCGGCACGTCCGGCGCCGGCGGCCGGGTCCGGGGGCGGCGCCGGGTCCGGGGGCCAGGCCCGCCGCCGTCCTCGCCGGGCGGGGCACCGGTCAGCTGCAGGAAGACATCATCGAGCGTGGGCCGGCGCAGCCCGATGTCGCTGACGCCGATCTGTGCCCGGCGCAGCCCGGCGGCGGCCTCCTCGACCAGCTGGAGGCCGTTGCGCGGGGCCGGGAGGATGAGCCGGTCCGGGCGCTCGTCCGGCTGCGGCTCGCCGCAGCCCACCCCGGCGAGGACCGCCTGCGCCCGGTCACGCTGCCCCGCGCTGGCCAGTTCGACCTCCAGGATCTGGCCGCCGACGCGGTCCTTGAGCTCGTTCCCGGTTCCCTCCGCGATCACCTTCCCGCGGTCGATGACGGCGATCCGGTCGGCCAGCTGATCGGCTTCCTCCAGGTACTGGGTGGTCAGCAGGATGGTTGTCCCCTCGCGCCGCAGTTCGCGCACGATGGCCCAGATCTCGTTGCGGCTGCGCGGGTCCAGGCCCGTGGTCGGCTCGTCGAGGAACAGCACCTGCGGGCGCGTCAGCAGGCTGGAGGCGATGTCGAGCCGGCGGCGCATGCCGCCGGAGTAGGTCCGGGCCGGCCGGTCAGCGGCCTGCGCCAGGTCGAACCGATCGAGCAGCTCGCCGGCGCGGCGGCGGGCCTGCTCACCGGACAGTTTGAACAAACGCCCGAACATCTCCAGGTTCTCCCGCCCGGTCAACAGCTCGTCGACCGCCGCGAACTGCCCCGTCAAGCCGATCAGCTCGCGGACCGCGGCCGGCTCCCCCGCCACGTCGCGGCCGAAGACCTCCGCCCGGCCCGCATCCGGCGACAGCAGCGTGGCCAGAATGCGGACCAGCGTGGTCTTGCCCGCCCCGTTCGGGCCCAGCAGGCCGAACACCATCCCGGCCGGGACCTCGAGCCCGGCACCATCCAGCGCCACGGTCGCCCCGAAACGCTTGACCACACCCTCGACCCGCACCGCAGGCACCGACGAACCACGTCCGTCCACCCCGGTCACCGGGCCCGTTCCCGGCCCGGCCCGGCCCGTGCTGCTGGCACCCCGGCGCACCTGGGCAGCGGCGTGCGCCGAAGCACCCGCTGGCGTAACCTGCTCGTTGTCCGCTGTCATGCCGACCTCCTCACCCGGGCCGTGCGGGTCTGCGCGGCAGACTCAGGTTGGCCGCCAGGCAGGTGATTGGTCATCACCGGATCGTGGTGATCCGCCAGAGCGGGGGACACGGAATGGTGGCGGGCCAGCTACGCTCCGGCGTCTGCCATGGGCCAGGTCGACGCACGCCGTACCACCCTCGAAGATGTGTGACTGGGGTGGTTTGAATGAGAAGGATCCTTGTCAGGGTGCCGGTGGTGCGGACGGTCCACCGCTGGGAGTCCAAGCGGCCCCACCTGGCATCCCGGCCGGCGGTGCCGCGCTGCGTGGCTGGCCGGGTCGTCTGTGAGACGCATAGCTGCGTCGCCGTGCTTGCGCGAGCCGCGACCGGACCCGCGCTAGGGTCGCGGCGCCGTCATAGCCACGTGTAGTGGCGCCCCGAGGGGTACCGGGGGCGCTGCCAGCCACCTTGGTGGTGCCACCGCCGCTGCGACCGGCCGACGGCAAAGGCGACGACGAACGTCATCAGCCAGAACAGCAAGATCACGTTGACGAACGCGGCCAGCAGCCAGCCTGTGCCGGGGATCAGCAGCCCCGCGAGCAGCACGAGCAGAATCAGCGGCGGGAAGGGCGGGTGGCGGCGGCGGACGGCCCAGGCGGGCGTGGCCCGCAGTGGGAGCGGCGCCGCACCGAGCGGCGCTGGGACGGGCCCGGGCAGGTCAGCCATGATCCGGCGCAGGTCGCCGAAGGTCTTGGCGGTCAGCGCCGCCGACAGCCGCTCGTCCAGTTCGCCGGGGGCGATCCGCCCCGCGGCGAAGTGATCGCGCAACTGGGCGGTGACACGGTCCCGGTCGGCGTCGCAAACGCGGATGCTGTCGTCCATCACTTGCCCTCGATTTCTTTAGTAACTTGCAAATTACTACTAACTACAGCCCGGCTGTCAACACCCGCGGCTAGGATCCGCTCATGGCTGAACAGGAGAACGGCTCGCCCCCGCCTGCCAAGGCGCTGGCCAGGGTCGATGACCGGTGGACGCTACTGGTGGTCAGTAGCTGAACTGCTCATGCCAATTGGCTGGGCGTCCCTCGGGGGTGAAGTCGAACAGGTTCCACAGTGGCTCGATGGTGCCGACGTGGCGGGGTTCTTGCCCGCGATCGACGGGTGCATAGAAGAGTTCCGAGCCCCAGAAGTGGCGGATCGTCTCCCCGTCGCGGTGAAACACGTTCAGGATCGGCTGCTGGGAGCCGTCGGCGGTCTCGGCCAGGTAGTCACGGTTGTAGGTGGTGCCGGCCGAGGACAGCAAGCGCAGCCGCCGCCAGCCGCGTTCGGCGGCAAAGGCGAGGACGCGCTCGAGCGGCGCCTTCGCGGCGACCGCGAGGTTGACGTGCTGAGAGACGTGCTCGGCCGCGCCGTCAAGCTGGTCGAGCAGGGCGGTGCACGACGGGCACGGTCCCTCCGCCAAGGGCAGCAACGAGGTTTGCCCGCCTGACGGGCCGGGGCCGTTGTCGTCTGCCGGGCGCGCAAGTCCAGCCCGCCACTATGCGCGACTGCCGGCATGGCCATAGCTGGGGCCTATGCCACGGATCGCCAGAGATGAACAGGCGGTCGGCGATGTCAGGGGTTGGACGGGCCCTCGGTGGCGAGTTTACCTACCTCTTGTTCGGTGGGGGTGAGGCTGTCCCAGCCGTGGTCGGGTCGCTGCCGTGGCCGCGGCTGCTCCGGGCGCAGCTGACCACGGCTGGGCGGTCAGCTGCTCGGCTTGCTTGGTGAAATCTGTGGCTAGGCTTCCAGTCTTTCTGTAGATGCCGGTTCGGTCTGCTGTGTCATATCGTCGAGGAATTGGATGGTCGCGGACATTGCCTTGTGCCGCCGCAGCGCCAGCGTGTACTCGATTCCGTAAGTCGCATGCACCCGGTCAGCCAGCGCCGCGGCAAGAGGGCTGAACTGGTGGCGTTGTTCGCTGAGCAGGTCCCAGGGATCGGCTCCGGCCCGTTCCAGCAGCGCGAGCTTGATCAGCAGCTCCGACCGGACATCCCTGCCGTGCCTGACCGGCGTGCGCAACCGGGGCCTCGCGGCTGCCTGGCCAGCCGGGAGAAGGGGTCATCAGATGACCGCCGGTGACTCGCCGGGGAATGAGTCGGCGCAGGTTCCTGGCCGGTTGCTGGACTACTACCTGCACACCGCCCTGGCCGCCAGCCGCCACTTCGACTCCGGGTTCAGCGCCAACCGCCGCCCGCCGCCTGGCCGGCCCCCGGCCCATGCCCCCGACCTGTCCACTCTGGGGCCGGCGGGCGGCTGGCTGGAAGCCGAGCGGGCGAACCTGCACGCCGCCGCGGATTACGCCGCCGGCCAGGCACGATCCCTGTATGCCATCGCCATCCCCGCCGCGATGGGCGGCTTCCTGGCCGCCCGCGGTCACTGGGATCAGTTCGCTGCCCTCCACCAGACCGCTTTGGCCGCAGCGCGCCAGGCTGGCGACCCGCTCGGCGAAGCCCACACCCTCGCCGGGTTGGGCCTCTTGCGGCGAGAATCCGGGGATTACCCGGCCGCCGCCGCCAGCCTGGCCCGGGCGCTAGTGCTCTACGGGGAGGCCGGTGACCTGCCCGGCCAGGGCTACACGCTCATCATGGTGGGCTCGGTGCATGTGCTGACCGGCGACTACCCGGCCGCCGCCGCCAGCCTCCACCGGGCCCTGGCGCTGGCCCGCGGCGCTGGCGATCGTCTCGTAGAGTCCGAAGCCCTCCAAAACCTGGGCACACTGCAGCAGCTGGGGACTACCCGGCCGCCGCTGCCAGCCACCAGCAAGCCCTGGCGCTGTCCCGCGACCTCGGCGACCTATATGGGCAGGCCTATGCCCTCAACGACCTCGGCGAACTTTCCTCGCGGACCTCGACCACCAGCCAGGCCCGTGAGCGTCACACCCAGGCACTGGCCATCGCCCAAGACATCAGCGCGCCACTGGAGGAAGCGCGCGCACAGGAAGGAATCGGCAATAGCTACCTTCAAGGCGGCAACCCCGGCCAAGCCGCCGCGCATCTGCGGCAGGCACTTGCGATCTACCAGCGCATCGGATCCCCCGGCGCCCAGCGCGTCCGCGAAACCCTGCGCCAATATGGACTAGAGCAAGTCTCCCATCAGCCCACCCACGATTAGGAGCATGTCCCCGGCGTCGGCGACCGCCACACGCTCATAGCTACTGGCCCAGTCACGTGACCGCACGTCAACCCCCGAGCGGCCAGCCCGGGGCGTGCCCACGCTGCCCGCATCCCCACCACCCGCCGAATATCTGCTTGCCCCGACCACCCTGCCCCGGCGATGGTGCACAGCCGACGGGTGACGGTGGCGCGGGCGTCCCCTGGCTTCCAGGTCCCGGGCGAAGCCTTCGATGTCGGCGCGGCGGATCGCGAACAGGTTCAGGGAGCGGGCCGGGCACCAGGTGGTGAACTGGCGCAGGTCCAGCGTGTAGGCCTCTCTTGTCAGTCCGCGGTATCCGGCCAGGAACCCGGCGAGGGCCAGCCGTTCGGGATCGGTGAAGGCGGGCTGGATCGTGGCGAGGGCAGTGGATGGGGCGGCAGTGGTCATCGGGTACCTCCCGGCCGGGCTGAGACCCGGGAGGCTGGGCCAGCTGCGGGTCCCAGCGATTGAGCGGAAACTCAACCTAAGCGGGGACAGCCGCTCACGCCATGTCACGACCCGCTCGAGACCGGCGTCGGGCCGCCTACGGACAAACGCTCCAGATCGATGCCGATTACGAGCTGTTGACAGCGGCCGATAATTCATCCGTTGTGCGGTGCAGAATAGCCAATTCTGTTCATCAGGTGGACGAGACGTCCGGCCGCATCCTCGCATTGGTCACACCGCTCTGCTTTACGAGATCACCGAGGACGAGGCCGGGTCCCGTGGATCAGATGACGGGGTGGCTATGCCGGCAGGCCGCATCGATGGTGGATGGCGGCCAGGTAAATCAGGTGCGTCGTCCGGTGGCGTGCCGGTACGTTGCTGAGGTGCCTGAACTGAGTGCAGGCCGTCCTCCCATTCCCGGCCTGCCCTGGGAGTCGCTGTCCCATCGCCAGGTCCTGGCCGAGCTAGCGACAGAGGGCTGGGTGCCATGCGGGGTGGGCGACTGGGCAGTGGCGCTGCGATCCCCGGAGGGAGCCGTCGTCGCGAGGGTATGCCCGTTCGACCCGGCATATTGGGCATTCGTGGACCTGTGCCGCGAGTGCGCCGGCAACCGATGGCTGCCGAGGATCGAGCTGGCCGCCGACCTCGAAGGCGGCGGTTCGGTCGTCTTCCTGGAGTTCGCCGCTCCCGTGGACCATCCGGTCGCCGAGCAGGTCACCGAGCAGTGGCGGACCGCGGCCGGTGACGCGGAGTTCCAGGAGGTACGGCGGGCAGCGCAGATGATCGATGCGGGGTACCAGAAGTCGACGCCCTGGTGGGGCAGGTGCGACTTGAACGAGGCCCACATCCGCAGAGCCGCCGACGGGCGGCTTGTGCTGATTGACGTCTTCTGCATGGATGGGGCGTCGCTGTACCGCACGATCCTCGAAGACGTCGCCGGGGTGCACCGCCGGATTCCGCGCGAACGGATGCGCTACGCACTGGACATCCCGTATATCGCCCGGGAGAACAGTACCGCCGAGATCCTCGCCCTCAGAAAGGCCTGGGCACGCGCTGCCCGATGACCGCTCGCGGGTCTGCCAGGGAACAGCCGCCGATGCTCCAAGCCGCTCCCGAACAACGGATCTGCCGCCCCAGTCAGCCCTACATCTTGGCAGCGGCAGCCTGAGCCAGATCGGCGGGACTGCGCGGCTCGTCCCCTCGAGTTTCGGCGCCCGATCTGTTACTTCCGGGATCCTAGCTACGGGCACGCAGGGCTCGCTGTCCTGCGACCGGCCTGCGGGCTGCAGCGCGGGATCATCGGTCGGCGCTGGGCCGGAGCCAAGTCCTGGCAGCTTCGGCCGGGGCGGTGATCTTTGATGATGCTCTTCGCCATCATGGCCCGGGCGGCGGCTGGGCCTGGCTCAAATGATCCCGGGACATCCGGGACATCTGCCCCGTGACACCGGGACCGAAAGGGCCGATCGTAGGAATGTGAATCTGGGTCTTCAGGGACGGACAGTGCTGGCGACACCTGCTCGCTGGCTGACGCCAGCCCCGTGGGCCTGGGCAGCGGCCGCGGCGGCGACGATCCTGGCCTTTTTCAATGCGGTACTGGCTGCCCTCGGCCGCGACCTGGACTGGTGGCCGGTGCCGATAGCTATTGGCTTCGCGTGGATGGGATGCGTGCTGCTGGCGCGGCGGCCTGGCCATCCGATGGGCCCGCTGCTGTGCCTGATCGGCTTCGTTAATGCGATTTCCGGCTTTGTCTTCGCCTACGCACGCTATGCGCTCGTCCACCCGGGATCGCTTCCGTTCGCGACGTCGGCGCTGTGGGGGAACACGTGGCTATCCGCGCCGGCCGCCAGCTTGACCGGCCTGGTCTTGCCGCTGGTCTTCCCCGAGGGGAGGCTGCTGTCGCCGCGGTGGCGGCCCGCGCTGTGGGCGGCGCTGGCTTTCATCCCGCTCTGGGTGGCCGGCTACGCCTTCATCCCGCAGAGCATGGGTAGTTGGTTCCGTGACCGGCCTGATCCGTATACCTACCCCCCGTTTGATCGCTTCTTCGAGGTGCTGCAGTTCCTGGCCGTGGCGTGCGGGCTGGCCGCGGCCGCCGCGGCGGCGGCGACCGTGGTGCTGCGGTGGCGCCGAGCGGACCGGGTAGGACGCCAGCAGCTCAAGTGGTTCCTCGCCGTGCTGCCGATTGCCGCTGTGTCTTTGATCGCGGGATTCTTCGACTCGGGCGGCCCGGTGAACGTGATACTGGGAGCGCTGGCTGGCACCCTGCTACCGGTGGCGATCGGGATCGCGGTGCTACGGTACCGGCTGTATGAGATCGACCTGCTGCTGAGCCGGGCCGTGCTGTATGGCTTGCTGACCGCCGGGGTGGCCGCGGTCTACCTGGCCGTAGTGGCGGTGTGCCACATAGGGTTCGGGATAAGCAGCGACCTTCCCGTGCAGGTCCTCGCTACCGCGGTGGCCGCCGCCGCGCTGTTCCCACTGCGGGACAGGGTGCAGCGCCGGGTCGACCGGCTGTTCTACGGCGACCGGGGGGTGCCCTACGAAGCGCTGGCCAGGCTGGGCCGTCTCGTGGAGGAATCCGGCGGGACAGAATCGGCGCTGGATTCCGTGGTCAAGACGATCGCGGACAGCCTTCGGCTGCCCTATGTGGCCCTCGAGTTGCGGCTCGGCGATGGGTGGCGGCAAGCGGCCGTATACAGCGACGGCCTCCCGTCCGACGTGACCAAATTCCCGCTCATCTCCCAGCGCGAAACCGTCGGACGGCTCGTGGTGGGCACGCGGTCACGGGGCGAGCGGCTCGGCCCCGACGACGAGCGGCTGCTGGCTGATCTCGCCCGGCAGGCGGGGCCTGCCACCCACGCGGTGGCCCTGCGCCAGGCGCTGGATGCGTCCCGGGCGGGCCTGGTCACTGCACGAGAAGAGGAACGTCGGCGGCTGCGACGCGACCTGCACGACGGCCTGGGTCCGACGCTGGCCGGCCTGACGCTGGGTCTTGACACTGCCCGGGCCCGGTCGGCTGGACAGCAGGAATTGCAGGAATTGCTGGGCAGGCTCAAGGCGGAGACACAGCGGGCCGTGACCGATGTGCGCCGCATCGTCTATGGGCTGCGGCCGCCGACACTCGATGAGTTCGGCCTGGTCGGGTCGCTGCGCGAGGAGGTCGGGCGGCTGCGGCACGAGACACCCGCGCTCACCGTCACCCTGGACGCTCCCGACGAGGACCTAGCCCATCTTCCCGCGGCGGTCGAAGTGGCCTGCTACCGGATCGTGACCGAAGCACTGACCAACGTCACCAGACACGCGCACGCCACACGATGCTCCGTGCGGATCCACCTAGACCACGGCCTGGACGTGGACGTGCGCGACGACGGCGTGGGCTTGCCCGAGGGCTGGCGGACCGGGGTCGGCATCGCGTCGATGCGCGAGCGCGTCACCGAGCTCGGCGGCAAACTGGCGATCGAACCCTGCTTGCCGCACGGAACCAGGATCACCGCCTGCCTACCCGCCCGGGAGCAACCATGACCGAACTTATCCGGGTCCTGATCGCCGATGACCACCCGTTGTTCCGTGACGGCCTAACCGCCCTGCTGACCGAGGGGCCCGACACCGAGCTAGCGGGGGCGGCCACCAGCGGCACCGAAGCCGTCGACCTGGCTCGGGAAACCCAACCGGACGTGGTCGTCATGGACCTGCACATGCCGGGGCTGAACGGCATCGAGGCAACTCGCCGTATCGTGGCCGACAGTCCGCACATAACGGTTCTGGTGCTGACCATGTTCGACGACGACGACTCGATCTTCTCCGCGCTGCGCGCCGGTGCCCGCGGATATCTGCTCAAGGGCGCCGACCAGGAACAAATCCGCACCGCCATCCGGGCCGCCGCCAACGGCGAGATCATCTTCGGGACGCAGCTGGCCGCCCGCATGCTCGCCTACTTCACCGCCAGTGCCTCAGCCCCGCCGCAGGTATTCCCGCAACTGACCGACCGGGAGCGCGAGGTGCTGGATCTGGTCGCCCAGGGCCGGGCCAACACGGCAATCGCGGCCAAGCTGGGGCTGAGCCAGAAGACGATACGCAATCACGTGTCGAACATCCTGACCAAGCTGCAGGTCGCCGACCGGGCGCAAGCCATCGTGCAGGCCAGGGACGCGGGCCTGGGACAGAAGTCCCGGATCTAAGGGACATCCGCACGACCGCTGGTCCGGCCGGCAGGCGATTACTTCCCGGCGCCTCGTGACACGTGCCTCATGACAACGGGACACCCCCCCGTTGAGGCTGTCTTCACGACGCGGATAGCGGCCGGACATATTGCCCGGCAGTTGTTGAGGAGAACCTGACCATGACCGCTGAGACAGCCCGTATCCCATGTGAACCTGTGCGAAACGACATCGACCAGACGTGTGATGACTCGGTGGTCATCGACTTGGTAGCCAGCGCCAGAGACGGCGACGTGCAGGCGTGGGACGCCCTCGTCGAGCGCTACGCCCCGTTGATCTGGTCGATTTGCCGCAAGTACCGGCTCGACCGCGCCGACGCCGACGACGTGAGCCAGAGCGTCTGGCTGCGCCTGGTGGACCACCTGGGCAAGATCCGCGAGCCAGCCGCCCTGGCCGGGTGGCTCGCTACCACCACCCGGCGGGAGTGCGGACGCCTCGTGCGCGCGGCACACGGACCGCACGCAGTCGTCTACGCGCTCGACGCTGAGAACATGGCGGATGAGCGGGCCGATGCGGCCGAGCAGGAAGTGCTCGCGGCCGAGCGTCATGCGGCGCTGCGCGAGGCGTTCACCCATCTGCCCCCGGAATGCCAGCGGCTTGTCGCTATGCTCACCGCGGACCCGCCGCTACCGTACGCCGAGATCAGCGCCAGGCTGGCTATGCCTGTCGGCAGCATCGGCCCGACCCGTAGCCGCTGCCTGGACAGGATGCGCCGCTACCCGGCCATCGCGGCGCTGATCAACACCACGTCGTACTCGCCGGGGCCGGTCATGGGTTGTAGCTAGCCGAACCCGGCCCCCCATACCTCCGCAATCCCCAGAGGCGAGCAATGTGCCCACATCAGCCCCCATGTCCTCCAGCTGACCGCCCTGACCGTGACGCGGCCCGCATCATCGCCTTCCATCCCGAGCAAGGGTGGAGCCTGCTGTGCAACGGCGTCATCCTCTTCGACGACACGGGCGAGCTCTTGCCCGACGGTCGCGCGGTTCCCCCACACCGGCTGATTCACATCAGACGGCCCGTTGCCGCCTGAGAGGAGCCAGCTGTCCTGCGCGGACAATTGGAGCCGGTGCACCCCCACGGCAGCCAGGTCGGGGCCCCCTGGCTCTTGCTCACCCGGTGTGGCGCTGCAGGAAGGCCAGCGTCCGCCCGTTGAACGCCTCCACGTTCTCGTAGATCGGGGCATGCGCGCAGTCCTCGAACACGATGAGCTCGGTGTTCGCGATCCCCTCGGTCAGCGGCGCGGCGAAGCGGGTCGAGGTCACGATGTCGTGGCGCCCGTAGGTGATCAGGGTAGGGGCCTGGATCGAGCCGAGGACGGGTGTCGCGTCGTGCGTCAGCACGGCCTCGGACTGCCGCGTGAACGCGTCCACCGGCGGCATCGGGCGGCTGCGGACGAAGTCGGCCAGGGCGTCGACGTACTCCGGCCGGGCGGCGTACAGCTCGGGGGTCAGGCAGAACGGCAAGATGCCCGCGATGACCATCTCCGTCACGCTGTCCAGCCCGTCGGCCATGATCCGCCAGCCCTCCAGGATGACGCGCAGGAACGGGTCGGTCTTGTCCCAGGCGCTGTGCAGCGACAGCGTGGTGACCAGCTCCGGATGCTTGCCCGCCAGCCACATGCCGGCCGCCGCGCCCAGCGAGACCCCGAAGATGTGCGCCCGCCCGATCCCGGTGGCCTCCATGAACGCCGCGACGTCGTCGGCCAGCAGCTCGGTGGTGTACTCGCCCTCCGGCTTGCTGGACAGCCCCGCGCCGCGCGGGTCGATGCTGTAGCAGGTGAAGTGCTTGGCGTATTCACCTACCTGGAACGCGTAACAGGCCTGCTCGGCGGCCAGGTACGGGATGAGCACCATCGGCTCGCCCTCGCCCTGCACCTCGTAGTTGATGTCGATCCCGTTCGCCTGTACCACTGGCATCGTTGCCCTCCCGAGTCCGGAACTTCCTCGATCCTAGAGCGGCCAGACCCGCCCCGCACCCTCTCCCCGGGCCGCTGCTGGCGGCGTGGCTCCGCGAAATGTCGGAGGCGTCAGCTACCATAGAACTAGAGATCGAAGTACGGCCATCGACATGCCAGGGGAGGTGAGTCAGGTGGGCGCCGTTGAGTCTCCGGTGAACACAGATCAAGCAGTGAAGATGCTGTACGCGGCGATGGGATTCCTCTACGCGAAGGCGACCGAGATGGTGACCGAGGAGCAGGCGCAGTGCCTGCACGCCCTCGAGCGGGTCACCTCGATGAGCACCGCGACTCGGGCCTGCGTTCTTGGCTCCTTCATCTCTGGCCAGGGCTATGCCGCCGACGCGGACTACAGCCCGCGGTCCTGGCTCATACACCGGACCCGCGTCACCAAGGGCACCGCGACCGCTCACACCGCGTGGGCGCGCCGTGCCGCCGCCCACCCGCTGGTCGTCGCCGCCCTGGCCGAGGGGCACGTCCTGTCGGAGTCCTACGGGCGGAAGCTATGCGAATGGACGGACAAGCTGCCCGAGGCCTGCCGGGCCGCGGCTGACGCGATCCTGGTCACCGCGGCCCGGGCCGGCGTGGACCAGCAGGACCTGGTCGAGCTGGCCATGGAGATCTACGCCCGGTCGCTGTCCGCCACCCCCGACGACGGCGGCCCGGACGACGGCTTTGAGGACCGCCAGGTCCGGATCGAGACCACTCTCGCCGGTGCGGGCGTGGTGACCGGCGACCTGACCCCCGAGTGCGCCGCGGTCATCACCGCGGTGCTGGACGCCCTGTCCGCACCCACAGACGCCGAGGACGCCCGCACCCATGGCCAGCGCTACCACGACGCGCTCCAGGACGCCATGAAGCGCCTCCTGGCCAGCGGCCTGCTGCCCGAGCGGGCCGGGCAGCCCGTCAAAGGCTGGGTCCATGTCTCCCTCGCCGAGCTCCGCGCCCTGGACGACGGATCAGCCCTGGAGAACGAGTGGATCGCAGAGGTTCGCGTCCGGTGGGTCGCCCATCGCGCCGCCGCCTCCGAGGGCGCAGGCGACGGTGCCGCCTGGCTCGACGGCGACGCTGCCCGGGCCGCCACCTGCGACGCGACCCTCACCCCCGTCGTCACCGGCAACGTCGAAGTCGGCGTCCTGGATGACCTGGTGAAGCTGTGCGTACGACTGGAGCACCTCGACCACGACGCCGGCCTGCCCGCCGACGGCACCCAGGCAGACGCTGAGACCCCGGCCTCACCGTCTCGCGAAGCGCTGCAGCAAGCCATCATCGGCAAGGCCGCCGACCTCCTCTCCGGTCCCGGCGGCCTGGCTTCCTTCCTGCGCACCCGGCAGCTCGGAGCCCGGCTGGCCGGCCCGAGCCTGCCCCTGGACATCGGCTTCTCCAAGACCATCCCGCCCGGAATCCGCAACGCCGTGATCCTGCGCGACCGGCGCTGCCGCTGGCCCGGCGGCTGCAACCAGCCCGCCTCGGCCTGTGAAGTCCACCACGTCAAGCACAAGGCCAACGGCGGCCACACCAGCCTCAAAGACTGTTTGCTTCTGTGTTCGTATCACCACCAGATCGTGGTCCACCGGTGGGGCTGGACCCTGGTCCTGAACCCCGACGGCACCACCACCGCCTGGAACCCCGACCGGACCAAGGTCCTCCATAGTCACAGCCCGCCAGCCCGCGCCGGGTAAGCCGCCCGGCGCGGGCGGGCGGCTGTCTGGTTTATGCGCCTCCTCACCTGCCGCCCACCAGCACGAGGGCGATATCCGTGCCGGCAGGCGCCGGGCTAGCTGCCTGCCGCTGCCTGCATAAACGCTGCCTGCATAAACGCGGACCGGACTCAGGTCAGGCTGGCCAAGCCCCGCAGGTCGACGCAGGTGACCCCGTGGATCGCGACGAACACCATGAGCACGTTGTCGCATACGCGACAGCGGACCACGGTGCCCAGCTTCGGCTGGTACACCGCCATCTCGGCCACCTGCCCCCGGGTTCCGCACGTGCCGCAGATGCCCACCGCCGTGGTCATCTCCGCCCCGAACACCTCGATCAGCATCCCGCCGATCGCATTACCGTCCAGCACGCTATCTTCCAGCGCATCCATCACAGGGACCTCCCTCGAGCGAACAGGATCACGGGGTGCCCGTCGCGCCGAACCTCTCGGTCTTGACCCGCTGCGGCGGGTAGCCGAGCGCCACCAGGTCCGAGGCCACCGCCTCCACAAAGTTCGTCGGGCCCGCACACGTAGGCCAGCGGCGCGGAGGTCGGCGGCGCGGAGGCCAGCGGCGCCGAAGGCCCCGAAGCCGCCGAAGGCCCCGAAACCACCGGCCACGCCACCTCGGCCATCATCTGCTGGTCCACCCGCCGCGCGTAACCGGTCCAGCCGGGCGGCTGCTGCCGGGTCAGCGTGTAGATCACCTTTACGCCGTCCGCCTCCTGATTGAGATGATCCAGCTCGGACCGGTAGATCACCTCAGCCTGACTGCGCACCGAGTACAGCAGGCGGACTGGCACCGAACTCCCCACCAGGCAGCGGTGCCGAATGATGGCCCGCAGCGGCACCACCCCCGAACCCCCGGCGGCCAGCAGCAGCGGCCCATCGCCGGATACCGGAGGATCCCAGATGAAGTAGCCGCCGATCGGCCCGCGCACCTCGAACTCGTCACCGATCTGCACGTCCTCGGTCAGGTACGGCGAGACCTCGCCGTCGTCCAGCCGCTCGACCGTGATCGCGACCGGCTCGCCGGGCGCCGAGGCGATCGAGTAGGAGCGCTCGGCCCGGTAGCCGTCGTCGCCGGTAAGCGCGATGTCCAGGTGCTGCGCCGGCCTGGTGGCCCCCCCAGCCCGGCACGTCAAGCGAAAGCGTCCGGACCTTAGACGTCTCGTCTATCACCGCGCCGACCGTGGCAGTTTCCCAGGTCAGTCGCCCGCGTACCGCTGTTCCCGCCATGGGTCTCCGTACATGTTGTAGCCGTACATCTCCCAGAAGCCCGGTGCGTTGGTGTCCCGCAGCCGCAGCCCGCGCACCCACTTGGCGCTCTTCCAGAAGTACAGGTGCGGGACGAGCAGCCGGGCCGGGCCGCCGTGCTCCGGCGCCAGCGCCGAGCCGTCGTAGTTGTACGCTACCCAGGCCTTCCCGCCGGTCAGGTCGGCCACCGGCAGGTTGGTCGTGTACCCGCCGTCGCAGAAGGCCAGCACGTAGGGGGCGGTGTAGGAGACCGCGCTGAGCAGCACGTCCAGCGACACGCCCTTCCAACTGGTGTCGAGCTTGGACCACCGGGTCACGCAGTGAATGTCGACCGTGACCGTCTCCGTCGGCAGCGACTGGAATTCCTGCCACGTCCACGAAACGGGCGACTGGCCGCCCTCGATCGAGAACGTCCAGTCCGGCAGCGGCGTGTGCGGCGTGGGCCCGGCCGACAGGACCGGAAAGTCACTGGTCACGTACTGGCCGGGCGGCACCCGGCCGGCAGGCTCCGCCTCTTGGTGGCGGCGGTGGAAGCCGCGCGAGATCGGACTCATAAGGGGCAGATTACGCCTCGGCAGACTACGCGTCGCCAGCAGGTAGATGTCCGGCCCTGCGATTACGGCCCCGGGCGGGGCGCTTCAGTTGAGGAAGAACTGCTGGCAGATCAAGAAGACGTTCATCCCGACGATCATGACGGCGCAGCTCGAGGCGAGGATGGTGGTCACGCGCCGGTTGACCTGGGCGCCCATCACGTCGCGGCGGCAGGTGAGCAGCACCAGCGGCACCAGGGCGAACGGGACGCCGAAGGACAGCACGACCTGGCTGAGCACCAGCGCCTCCGTGGGGTTCATCCCGACCGCGATGATAATCAGCGCCGGAATCATCGTGAGCCCCCGGCGGACCATGAGCGGGATGCGGAGGTTGACGAAGCCGGCCATCACGATCTGGCCGGCGTAGGTGCCGACGCTGGAGGAGGAGGCGCCGGAGGCCAGCAGCGCGACCGCGAACGCGAGTGCCGCGGTACCGCCGGCCAGGTGCCCCAGCTCATGGTGGGCTTGTTGCAGGGTGCTCAGGCCCGAAAGGGCGGGGGTGTGAAAGAGCTTGGCGGCGACGGCGAGCATCGCCATGTTGACTAGGCCCGCCAGCCCTAGGGCGATGATCACGTCCGTGCGCTCGAAGCGCAGCACGCGGCTGCGCTCGCGGTCGTCCCGGCACGGTACCCGGTCCTGGGTCAGCGCGGAGTGCAGGTAGATCACGTGCGGCATCACGGTGGCCCCGATAATCCCGACCGCGAGGTAAAGCGATCCGGTGCCGGCTAGGCCGGGGATCAGCCCGTTGAGCGAGCCGTGGGTAGAGGGGCCGATGCGCAGCGTCTCATAGAGGAAACCGAGGAAGATGATCCCCAGGAGCCCGCTGATCACCAGCTCGAAACGGCGGAAGCCGAACCTTTGCAGCCCGAGGATCCCGAACGCGATCGCGCCCGTCATCAGGCCGGCGGGAAACAGCGGTACTCCGAAGAGCAGGTTCAGGCCGATCGCGCCGCCGAGGAACTCGGCGATGTCGGTGGACATCGCCACGATCTCGGCCTGTACCCACATGCCCCAGGTCAGCAAGCGGGGGCAATGCGTGCGGAAGTTCTCGGCGAGGTTGCGGCCGGTCGCGATGCCCAGCTTGGCCGATAGGTACTGGATCAGCATCGCGGTGACGTTCGCGGCCAGCACCACCCAGAGCAGCAGGTAGCCGAACTGCGCGCCGCCCTGGAAGTTGGTGGCGAAGTTGCCCGGGTCGACGTAGGCGATCGAGGCGACGAACGCCGGGCCGAGCATCGCCAGCGTTGCGCGCACACGGCCCTTGCTCAGCAGCTGCTCCAGCGCGCTGGGGATCTGGTCCGCTGGTTCGGGCAGCCCGATGGCTCCGGTCGCGGTCACGCCTCGACCACTCCGTGCACCAGATGGGTCAGGGGCGTTCCCATGGCGCGCCGCTGGCCGTCGATCTCGACCCACAGCGGCCCGCCGAACGGCTCCCGTTCCACCACCCACAGCACTACCCCGGGCCGGATCCCCAGCTCGGCGAGGTACTGCAGGGCAGCGCTGTCCTCGTCGCTGACCCGGTCCACCCGGAAGCACGCACCCGCGGTAACGTCGGCGAGCGCCGGCGGCCAGTCCTCGACGTGATCGCCCGAGGGTGGCGGGATCGGGTCGCCGTGCGGATCCCGCCGCGGATGCCCCAGCGCCGCGTCGATCCGGTCGATCAGCAGGTCGCTGACCACTTGCTGCAGCGCCTCCGCCTCGTCGTGCACCTCGTCCCAGCTCATGCCGACGGCCCGCACCAGGAAGGTCTCGATGAGCCGGTGCCGCCGGATCACCTCCCGGGCATGACGCTGGCCATGTTCGTTCAACGCGATGCCGCCGCTGCCCGATGCGGCCAGCAAGCCCGCCGTGCCGAGCCGGCGCAGCATCGCCGACACCGACGGGGCGGCGACGCCCAGCCGGGCCGCCACGTCGGAGGTCGAGACCCGCGGAGCCTTGAAGCTCAGCAGGTATATGGCCCGCAGGTATTTCCCCATCGCCTCCGAACGGGCCGCATCACAGCACGAGGGCCCGCGCGTGGCTACCGCCGACATCATGCGCCGACCCTAGCACTCCCTGAGATGCATCTAATCTCACAATTAGACACATCTAATTACCCAGGTAGGCGGCGTTCCGTGTCAGCCTACGGACGGACCGAGCCCCAATGACTGCGGTGTGCTGGCGTCGGGCGACGGCTGGTGCAAGCCCTCGTCCAGCGAGCCGAACTCGGTCATCAGCGCCGCGCTGCCACCCCACGGCGTCTGCTCCTCGGCCACCAGCGTGTTGGTGGTGAGCAGCAGGCCCGCTACCGACGCGCCGTTCTGCAGCGCGGAGCGGACCACCCGGAGCGGGTCGATGATGCCCATCTCGATCATGTTGCCATGCCGGCCCGCCAATGCGTCGAACCCCTCGTCAACACCCATGCCAGCCGTCTGGGCCACGATCTCCGCGGCCTTGTAGCCGGCGTTAGCCGAGATGAGGTAGGCGGGCTCGCTCAGCGCGCGGCGGACGATGCCGGCGCCTATGGCGTAGTCGCCGCTCACCGAAAGGTCGTCCAGCGCGCCGATCGAGTGCAGCAGCGCGGCGCCGCCGCCGGCCACGATGCCCTCGGCCATCGCGGCCCGGGTAGCGGACAGGGCGTCCTCGACCCGGTGCCGGAGTTCCCGCAGCTCGGCGGGTGTGGCGGCGCCGACCCTGATCACCGCGACCTTGCCGGACAGGGCGCCGATCCGCTCGCTCAGCACGTCCTCGTCCGTGCCGAAGCTGGCCCGGGCCAGCTCGGCCCGCAGCTGGTCGATCCGGAACGCGACGGCCTCGGCCGAACCGCTGCCGCCGATGATCGTGGTGCGGTCCGCGTTGACCCGCACCTGCCGGGCCCGGCCGAGCTGCTCGGCGGTCATCGTCTCCAGCGTGAACCCGGAGTGCTTGCTGTACACGGCGCCGCCGGTCAGCGCGGCGATGTCCTCCAGCTTATGCAGCCGGCGGTCACCGAACCCGGGGGCCCGCACCGCGACGCACTGGAAGATGCCGTTCACGTGGTTGTGCACCAGCATGGACAGGGCGGTGCCCTCGACGGTCTCGGCGATGATGACCAGCGGCCGCGGCGCCCGCATCACCTTGTCCAGCACCGGCATGAGCTGCTGCACCTTGGTGATCTTCTCGCTGCACAGCAGGATGTACGGGTCCTCGACCACAGCCTCCAGGCTGGCCGGCCTGGTCACCATGTAGGGCGACAGGTAGCCATTGTCGAACTCGAAGCCCTCCACGAAGTCCACGCCCATGCCCGGCACCGGCGCGTCCTCTATCGTGACGATGCCGCCGTCGCCCACCGTATAAAGCGCCTTGGCGATGACCCGGCCGACCGTCTCGTCGTCGTTGGCCGAGATCGCCGCGACGCGTGCATAGTCGTCCTCTGTCGAAATGGGGTGCGCCACCTTCTGCAGGTGCTCGACCAGCCGGCCGACGGCCAGGTCGATGCCGCGCTTGACCAGCACCGGGTTGGCGCCGTCGCCGATGACCTGCATCCCCTCCCGGATGATGGCCTGCGCGATCACCGTGGCGGTGGTGGTGCCGTCGCCGACGATGTCGTTGGTCTTGATGGCCGCTTCCTTGACCAGCTGCGCGCCCATGTTCTCGAACTGGTTCTTCAGGTGGATCTCGCGCGCGATCGTGACGCCGTCGTTGGTCACCACCGGCGAGCCGGTGATCTTCTCCAGGATGACGTTGCGCCCCTTGGGGCCGAGAGTCGACTTGACGGCTTCGGCCAGCTGGTCCACGCCAGCCAGCAGCAGGCCGCGAGCTTCAGCGCCGAAGCGCAGTTCCTTGGCCATGAGTGCTCCTTGGGGTTACGGGACGAGGATCGCGCGGCCGCGGACACGGCCGGCGTCCAGGTCGGCGAGGGCCTCGGTGGCGTCGGCCAGCGGATAGACCTTGGTGTGCAGCGTCACCTTCCCGGCCTGGGCCAGGTCCATCAGCTCGACCAGGTCGTTGTAGGTGCCGACGATGTTGCCGGTGATGTTCCGCTCGGTGGAGATGATGTCCAGGGTCGGGATCTCCAGCGTGCCGCCGTAGCCGATGACGTAGTACGAGCCGGCCTCGCGGGTCATGTTCCACCCGTCCATCTCGGCACCCTGCTCGGCCACGAAGTCCAGGACGACGTGCGCACCGCGACCGCCGGTCAGGTCGGCGACCGCTTCCCGCTGGCTGCCGTCGGCCACCACCGTGTGCTGCGCCCCCAGCTCCGAGGCCAGCTTGAGCGCGTCCGGGTTCGCGTCCACCACGATGATGTTCGTGGCGGTCAGCGTGGCCAGGCACTGGATGCCGATGTGACCCAGCCCGCCCGCGCCGATCACCACGGCGGTGGTGCCGGGGTACAGCAGCGGGAGGGCCTTGCGGACCGCGTGGTAGGCGGTGATGCCCGCGTCGGCCAGCGCCGCGACGTCCTGCGGCCGGGTCTCCGGGTTGAGCTTGATGCACGACCGAGCCGACGTGAGCAGGTACTCGGCCATGCCGCCGTCGCGCGATAGCCCGGGGAACGCGGCGTTCTCGCAGTGCATGTCGTCGCCTGCCCGGCAGGCGTGGCAGAATCCCTCGGTGACCAGGGGATGCAGGATCACGGTGTCACCGGGCTGCACGTTGGTGACGCCGGAGCCGACCTCGTGCACCCAGCCGGCGTTCTCGTGGCCCAGGATGTACGGCAGCGGCGTGTGCATCCGCTCGTCCCACTGGCCCAGCATGATGTGCAGGTCGGTGCGGCAGACCCCGGCACCGCCGATCTTCACGATCACATCGAACGGCCCGCTGATCTTCGGCTCGGGTACGTCGTCGACCACCGGCATCTGGTTGAACTCGTGCAACCGGACGGCCTTCATTGGTCCTCCTCCTGGGTCTGCGAGAGCACTGACTCTCCCTCTCCTGGCGTGTCATATCGGTGCCGCAGCATGCCGCGGCAGATGCCGGAATTCGCCTCGATGCTAACCCGCGTGACCTTCGCCTTCCGCAGGTGGAGGGGCACCGCCTCGGCCGGGACAGGACGCCCGGAAACCGGGTCGATCAGCAACGGGGCGTCGTCCCCGGCGGGCAGGCCGAGTTCGGCCCGGCGCTCTCGCAACCGGGCCAGCGCACGAGACGGCGGCACCTCGCCGAGGGTCATCGCGAGCAGTGCCGCCGGGTCCGTGCCCGCCGCGAGCAGCGGCCTGCACACCTGATCGGTGCCGGCCATCACCGCCTTGCGCAGGAAGTCGGCCCGCAGCCCGTGCAGCTCGCTGACCGCCTCGCCGTCGAACGACTGCACGAAGCCGGCCTGGGCGGCCACGCCGTCGTTGATGGCATCCGAGGCGAAGTGGTCCTCCAGCACCACCGACGCGCGGCGCACGCCCGGCAGGACCGACACCACGTCGTAGGCGTCCGCCACCATCAGGTAGGCGAAGTTGGGCGCGCAGAAGTACGTGGGCAGCCGCAGCCGGACCTCGGCGTCGCCGTCCGCGGAGACGGTGCACGACGCCACGAACCCGAGCGAGGTAATGGGCTCGTCGAGCTCGGGGTCGCGCACCGTCTCCAGAGCGGCCAGCAGGCGCTCCTGCGAGGCCACAAAAGCCGGAGCGGTCATGCTCCCGCGACCGGCTGCTCCTGGCCCAGCACCTCTTGCGCACCGGGCGTGCCGGCCGACGCGGGGATCTGGAACTCGTCCGGCACCTTGATGTCGTAGAGCTTGGCCGCATTCAGGCCCATGATCTTCTTCTTCGACGCGACGTTCATCCGCGGGTAGTCGCTGAACGCCTCGTCATCCGGGAACTCCCAGTTGACGAAGCCCTCGACCTGCCACTTCGGCTCCCAAATGGCGTAGTCGCTGCCGAACAGCATCTTGTCCTCGCCGACCCAGAACAGCAGCTCGCCGATGACCCGGGCGAAGAACTTCGGCCGGGCGTGCATGAGGGCGCCGATGGCGACCGCGAGCCCCGCGTACACGTTCGGCTCCTGGGTGGCCATGTAGCAGAAGTCGTCGATCCGCGGCAGGCCCACGTGCTCGACGATGAAGTTCAGGTCCGGGAAGTCGGTCGCGACGTGGTCCACGTCGGCCACGTCGAAGGCGTCCTTGTCCAGCGGCCAGATCGTCGGGCCCTTGTGCACGTGGACGTTCTTGATGCCGAGGTCCTGCGCGGCCTCCAGGTACCGGTACGAGGCCGGGTCGGTCAGCTTGTAGCCGCGCGAGCCGGCGTTCCACTCTGCGGTGTAGAGCTTGGCCCCGCGCGACCCGAACCGGTCGATGTTGCGCTTGAGCTGCTCGATGCCCGCGTCGCCCTCGCGCGGGTCCCAGCGCGTGTTGTAGATGAACTTGCCGGGGTGCTTCTCGCCCATCAGCGCGTTGCGCTCGGTGGTGTTGAAGCCCTCCTTATACCACTCCTTGAGGTAGGTCGGCTGGAAGATGGCCACGTCCACGTAGCCGTCCTGGAAGACGTCCTTCATCAGGTCGTCCTCGGAGTACGTCTCGAAGTGCTCCAGCGACCAATGTGTCGCGGGCGGGCCGAGGCTCTGGTATGCGTGGAAGCACTTGATCCAGCCCTCGGCGTACTTCTCCGCCCCGGGCACCCAGTTGTCGGGGCCGGCGCTCCAGTAGTGCATATGCCCGTCGACGACGAAGTACTTCTCGCCGTTGCTCTCGTACATGTGCCTCCTTCGTGGTGACTTGGCAGTGGCACTGAGCCGGTTATTACCGGCTCAGTGCCACAACATGCCGCGAGCAAAATCTGGAATTTCCATCTTCTGCCCGGTAGGGGTGCGCGGCCCGTACGATGCCGGGGGTACGGGCCGCGCTCTGGATAGGTCTCTACCCGCTAGGCCGGCGCCGCTAGGACCGGGCCACCAGGTCGAACCCGATGAACTCGGCCGCGTCCTCGGGGTTGGCGAACATGATCGTCCGGTCGTCCTCGTGGATCATCCGGCCGTAGTGGGTGGACATGTTCTCCTCGAACTCCGCGGCGTCGAACCAGCCGGGCTCCTCGCCGGCCGCCTCGGAGATCTCGTCGTAGATGAAGTCCATCCGGCCGATCGCGTCGACGCGCATCATGGACGGCAGCGGGGTCACGGTGACGTTCGGCTTGGTCGCCATCACCTGCGCGACGATCTCGCCGACCTGGTTGTTCATGAGCGTGACGCCGCACTTGTTGGACGCCGTGTTGTTGGACTTGAACGGGCTCTCTACGGCCGTGGTCATTGCGCGAGCTCCTTCGGGGTGTCCAGGTCGAGATCGGTCACGATGCCGGCGAAGCGGTTCTTGGCGGCGTCCAGGCCGTCTTCGAACCGGCCCGGCTTGGCCTCGGGCTGCGACCACAGCGGCTGCAGGGTCCGGGCGGCCGAGATGGCCCGCGGCACCCAGGTCGACATCCACTGCATGATCAGCGCCCGGTTGTAGTCCGCGAACTCCCGGTCGGTGGTCAGCAGGCGGAACATCGGGACGGTGTAGCGCAGGTCGCGCTCGGCGAAGTCGTACTCCTCGGCGCCGACCACGGTCGGCGTCACGAAGTCGCCGTTGCGCGGCGCGGCGTGCATCACCAGGTGGCTGCGGAACAGCTCGCCGACCAGCGGCTCGAACACCACGTTCGCCGCGAAGATGGCCTCGCACCAGTCGTCGATGCCGGTCAGCTGCTCGGCGACCTCCCGGACACCCTGCCAGGCCGGGTCCTCGTTCCAGGTCTCCATGTGCGCGGTGCCGTTGAAGCCGTCGAGCACCTCGGACAGGGTCAGGTTGTACAGCGCCAGGTCCTGGGCGGCCCGGATCCGGTGCATGCTGTTCACCGAGATCGCATTGTTGTGCATGTTGGTCGGGGCCCGGCGGTTCGCGTTCGCGAACAGGTAGAGCCCGAGCCCCTGGTCGACGTGCATCCAGGCGCCCACGTTGCGCTCCACGAACCGGATCCAGTTCCGGTTCCACACGTCGAACGCCTTGGCCTGCTGGGCGTTCTGGATGTTCTGGTTGAGCTGCCGCACCACGTTGGCGTTGTAGCGGTACAGGGTGAGTTCCCACTCCTCGTTCGGGTCACGGAACTCGTGCCAGCCCAGCGCGGGCCAGTCGTAGCCCTTGCCGCCCGAGCCGGGGAAGCGCTTGGGTTCGGGCCGGTCGGTGCCCCACGCCTTCAGCGCGGTCCAGTCCAGCGGGTAGCCGCCGCGGCCGTCGGAGAACCCGTACAGCCAGCCCTGGGCGAGGTAGTGCCTGGGATCGGGCTGGACCTCGACGGTGACGTCCTCGTAGTGGGTCTGCTTGCGCCCGGCCGGCTTGTAGTAGTTGAACCGGCGTTCGGTGGAGTCGGGGAATACCTTCGCACCAGCCTCCGCGTCGGTGAAGGTCACCATCGGGACGCTGCGTTCTTGAGCCTCTGTCATAGTCCTTCCCTTTCACGTTAGGGAGCTGGCGGTGCTTTGTCCGGGTCCCCAGTAGTCGTGAACTTGTCGAAATACACGTGCTTTTCCGGTATCCCGAGCCTGGTCAGCAGCGGGACCGCGGCCTCCACCATGGGCGGGGGACCGCAGATGTAGCCGTGCGCCCGGGCCAGCGCCGGCTCCGAACGAGACACCACGTCGGTGATCAGGCCGTTCTCGCCCTCCCAGTCCTCGTCCGACAGGGCGGGCACGAACCGGAAGTTGGGCACGGTCTGCTCCAGGGCGCGGAGCTCGTCCTCGAAACACAGGTCGGCGCGGCGGCGCGCGCCGTAGTAGTACACGGCCTTGCGGTCGATACCGCGTTCGGCCATCGAGCGGATCAGGGACAAGATGGGCGCCATCCCGGCCCCGCCGCCGACGAAGATCAGGTCGGTGTCCGGGGCGTCGCGCAACATGAACACCCCGTACGGCCCGGTCACGGTGAGCCGGTCGCCGACCTTCAGCTGCTTATCGAGATATTCCGAGAACAGCCCGTCCGGATAGACCTTGATGACGAACTCGAGCTGCCCGCTTTCCCGGGCCGACGTGTTCGCCATCGAGAACGACCGGACCTCGTCCGTGCCGGGCACGGAGATGTCCACGTACTGCCCCGGGAAGAACTTGAAGTCAGTGTCCGGGGAGACTATGCGCAGCACCAGGTGCCGCAGGTCGTGCGTGACCGGGTCGTTGGCTACGACCTCGGTCTCGACCGTCTGGATCGGCAGTCCGGACCTGATCATCTCCTCGTCGTAGTTCAGCAGCTCGATCGTCACGTCTTCGTAGACGTGCGCCCGGCACAGCAGCGTGAAGCCTTCTTCCTTCTCGAAGTCGGGCAGCGCGAACGTCGAGTACTTGTCCAGCTCCACGTCGTCGCCGTCGAGCAGGAATGACTTACAGGCCGAGCACTGCCCCTCCTTGCAGCCGTGCATGAGCATGAGGCCCTGGTCGAAGGCGGCCCGCAGGACCGTCTGCTCCTCGTCGACCTCGATCTCGATGCCGACTGGCTCGAACCGGACGACGTGCTTATCGCCCATCCATCACCTCATGGGGAAGCGGGAAGAAACAGCGGGAGACGGACCGGGGAGCAGGAGGGAACGGCCGGAGAACCAACCCAGCCTCCTGCCCCCCGGTTAGCTCGCACGGACCGGTCAAGACGAGCCACGGTCCGTTCGGACTAAGGACTGAAAGACCTCAGGCGTCTTCCTTCGGGAACCGGCCTGCGGGGCCAGCCTTGATGTACTTGGCGTGGAACGCGGCCCGCTCCTCCGGGGTCATCTCGTTGAACAGGACGTTCGGGCTCTGCACCGGTCCCATCCGGCGCAGGTGGTCCAGCGTCCACATCTTCGACTGGTCGCCCAGCTTCAGGTGCGGCTGCGCCACCATGGTCTTGCCGTCGTCGCGGACGAAGCCCATGTCGGACACCACGTCGGCCCAGTTCCAGCCGTGGTACATGGTTTCCCATTCGCGGGTGCCGATGAGCTGGCCCATGTTCGGGGTGGCCCGGCCCTGGTAGGTCGGCCGGAACGCCTCGACGTCGGTCCAGCGGCATTCCTTGTGGCAGTACGTGCGGACCACGCCGTCGACCTCGGCGTACACCATGTCCTCGCGGACCAGGCACGGGACCATGCAGGTCCAGCACCGGTTCGGGTACCAGTAGTCGACGTCCTCGGCCACGATCGGGTGGTGCCCGTTCGGCTCGGACAGGCGGCTGTAGTTCTCCCACCACTTGCCGTACTTGTCGTACCAGCCCGGGTACTTGTACTCGAACCACTCGAAGTCTTCGTCGGTCATGCCGTCGATGCGCCAGTAGTTCGCCAGCCAGCCGGTGGCGAAGAACTGCGCGACTTCGTGCACGTAGCCCTTGTTCCAGATCTGGTTCCAGGATTCCTCGATCAGGTCATGGGGGATGACCAGGCCGTACTTCTCCAGCGGCACGAGGTAGCTGCGGTAGTAGTCGTCGTAGATCCACCGGCGCCACATCTCCGCGTAGGACTCCCGGTCCTTGCGGCGGTCCTTGGTGCCGTACTCGATGAACGTGCCGATGGCCGCGTCCACCACCCGGTGGTTGTTCCACCACGCGTAGCGCAGGTCGCGCTCGAGCAGCTGGTGGTTCTCCTCGTCGGCCAGCGCCATCAGCAGCGTGGCGTAGCCGTTGGAGATGTGCCGCGACTCGTCGGACTGCACCGAGTGGAACACCGTCGGCAGCAGGTAGTCGCCGTTCGCCGCCGCCTCGGCCGGCATGGCCACGAACAGGGTGTTCGTGAATGCGGTCTCGGCCACGATGGTCAGGTAGATCGACGCCGCGGTGATCGCGTCGCCGGTGATGAAGCCTTCCGCGAACTGGCGGCCGATGGTGCCGCAGTAGTCGTCCTGGAAGTTGCGCAGGCTGTTGTTGAAGCCCGCCGGGTCGATGTAGTTCTGCATGTACAGGCGCTTGAGGTTCTGCTGGATCGTCGAGTGCCGTACCTCGTCGATCATCTGGATCGCCTGGCCGTTGTGCAGCTCCGGGTTCGGCACCGTGCGGAACAGCAGCGGCATCGCCCGCGCCGCGGAGATCTCCGGCAGCGGGATGATCGAAAGGAACAGCTTCTGCCACTCCAGCCAGCGCTCTTGCACCTGCCGGAACATGTTGCCGCGGATCGCGCCGTCCTCGGCGCCGTAGACGCGGTGGTCCTTCTCTTCCTGCATCGGGAAGTAGGACCGCAGCACCTGCTTGAGCGGGTCCTTCTTCGCTGCCTTGCGGAAGGTGTAGTCAGTCCCGTACTGCGCGACTGGCTCGTGGTACTTGGGCTCCCAGGACAGCTCCTGGATCTTCTGGTGCGCCCTGGCCACACTCTGGCGACTCATCGTCACCCCTTTCTCGGCGGGTTCCGGGGTTCGGGGGGCCGTAGCGGCCCCCGCGGGCTGCAGCCAACAGCCCCGAAAGTCCTTGTGTGGTGCATCACATCTCGAAAGCCAAGGTCATGAGCTCTCGAAATGAGACAGTGCTGGCTGTTTTTCATCCCTGTTCGAACGCGGCGCGGATGGCCGCGAGTTCCTGCTTGGTCTGCTCGGAGCGCTGCCGGTTCCCCTCGGCGGCCGGCTGGATGCCCAGCGCGCGGAGCAGATCGGCCGCGGGCGTACCCGGGTCGCCGGACTCACCCAGAACCGGGTGCAAACCCTCCTGAGCCAGGTGGTGAAACACCAGGTTGACGATGCTCCACGGGTTATAGGTCTCGGGATCCGGGGAATGGTTGGTCTCGCCGTGGGCGTCCATGGCCCCAGCAAAACGTCAGGACCGCCAAATCGGCGGTCTCAACTTGAGACAGTGCCCCGCAACATCGGGTTTACTTTGTAAGGGGCAGGTAAAGCCGAATCCGATCCGCGCAGGCTGAGCCTCCAGGCCAGGCTGAGCCTCCAGCCGGAGAACACTAGGTGGGGAGGCGAAATGGCACACGCGTCACTGCCGCCGCAGACGTCACGGGATCGCCTGGCCGAGGCCAGGGTCCGGTTCCTCTCGGCCGACGCGGTGGACTCCAATGCGGTGCGCAAGCCGATCCTGGCCTCGTGGTGGCGCTCGCGCCAGTGGCAGGTGGCGGCCGACCACATCGATCTGAGCTACCTTCACGAACCCGACCTGGAGACCAGGCTGGTGCGCAGCGCCGAGCCGGTGCTGCGGCGCCTGCGCGAGCAGCTGGACGGCCAGCCGATCAGCATCATCCTGACCGACGCTAACGGGCTGGTACTGGACCGGCTGACCGCCGACCACGATCTGGAGCGCGCGCTGGACAGCGTCATGCTGGCCCCCGGCTTCAGCTACGCCGAGGACCGCGTCGGCACCAACGGCATCGGCACCGCGCTGGAGGCGGGCGGCCCGGCCCACGTATTCGGGCACGAGCACTACGCCGAGCACCTGGAGCAGTTCGGCTGCGCCGGGGTGCCGATCCACGACCCGGTCTCCGGTAAGACGGTGGGCGTGATCGACCTGACCTGCTGGCGCAGGGACGCCGACCCGCTGATGATCTCGCTGGTCAAGGCCACCGCCGACCAGATCACCCAGGCCCTGGTCACGGCCAGCAGCAGCCGGGACATCGACCTGCTCCAGGAGTACGTCCGGGCCTGCCGGCGCACCGGCGGCATCGTGCTGGCCCTGGGCAACGACGTCGTCATGCTGAACGACCACGCCCGCACGCTCCTCGACCCCGGCGACCAGGCCGCGCTGATCGGCCACGCCACCGAGGCGCTGACCCGGCACGCCACCGGCGCGGTGACCGTCGACCTGCCCAGCGGCGTGATGGCCCGGATGTCCTGCCGCCGGCTCAACGACGGCCCCGTCGCCGACGGCGTGGTCCACGTCAAGCTGGTCTCGGCGGTGGTCGGCGCGACCGACGTGCCCGCGCCCCGCTCGGCCATGTACCTGCCCGGCCTGGTCGGCAGCGGCGTGCTGTGGCTGCGCGCCTGCCGCGACGCCGAGACCCTGTACGACTCCGGGGAGTGGCTGACCCTGGAGGGCGAGCCCGGCGTGGGCAAGCTGGCCCTGGCCCGGGCCGTGCACCAGCGCCGGAACCCCGCCGCGCCGTTCCACGTCCTCGACGCCGAGCCGGCGGGCCAGGACTGGCTGGTCAAGACCCGCCGCGAGCTGCTCGAGGGCAAGGGCATGCTGGTCATCCGGCACGTCGACGAGCTGAACGCCAAGCAGATGCACGCGCTGGCCAGCGCGCTGGGCGAGGCCCGGGCCGCTGGACGCGAGGCCGAGCTGCGGGTCGCGGTCACCCTGAACCGCAAGCAGGCCACCGCCGATCTGAACCCCATGGCCCGGCTGCTGCGGTTCTTCCAGGGCACGGTGGAGCTCCCGCCGCTGCGCCACCACATCGAGGACCTGCACGAGCTGGTGCCGTTCTTCCTGGCCCGGCTCAGCCAGCAGGGCCGCCTGACCTGCTCCCCCGAGGCCATGCAGTTGCTGCTGCGGCACAACTGGCCCGGCAACACCGAACAGCTCTGGCAGGTCCTGCGCCAGGTCGTGCAGCGCCGCCGGGCCGGCGCGATCATGCCGCGCGACCTGCCCCCGGAATGCTGGACGGTGAGCCGCCGCCTGCTGTCCCCGCTGGAGTCCATCGAGCGCGACGCGATCGTGCAGAGCCTGCAGGACCACGACGGCAACAAGGTCCGCGCCGCCGAGGCGCTGGGCATGTCACGGGCCACGATCTACCGCAAAATACACGAATACGGAATCGTCGCCTCGGGCAGCTGACACCGTAACCACAGGTCACAGCGGTACTGATTCAAAGTGAGAACACATGTGTCCCGTCATCGGCGTACGGATGCATTGAGCCCGCTTGCGCGGGGCGCTCTTTAGCTCAGGGAGCGAATCGATGACCACTGTTGACGCAACCGCCGGTGAATCCGGCCGTCCCGTTGCCCAGGAAGCACCCGCGGCGCCCGTGGTCGGGCCCATGGCCGGCGACCCGTCCATCTGGGGTCTGGCGAGCTTCATCGCCGGTTCCGTGGCGCTCGGCCTCGCCCTGGTTGGCGTGGTGCCGTTCGGCGTTCTCGGCGCCCCCCTGGCGATCATCCTGGCCGCCACGGCCCTGGGGCTGCTCCTGTCCACGATCTGGGCCGCGGCAGTCGGCCAGAGCGCGGTCGCGGCCGTGTTCGGCATCTTCGGCACCTTCTGGCTGAGCTACGCGGTGCTCGTGCTCGGCCTGGACCATAACTGGTTCGCCATCCCTGCCCTCGCGGCGGTCGACACCGTGAGGCTGTTCCTGCTCACCTGGCTGATCATTATCGTGCTGCTGACCGTGGCCACGCTGCGCCTGCCGTCGGCGTTCACCGCGGTATTCGCGCTCGTCAGCTTGGCCCTGCTCCTGCTCCTGCTCGCCTGGGAGCAGACCTCCCCGCTCGGCGTACCCTCCTCGAACCTGCTCAAGGCCGGCGGCTGGGTGGTGCTGGTGTTCGCCGCGGTCGGGGTCTACCTGTTCTTCAGCGCGGCCCAGGCGGGCACCGGCGGCAAGGCACTACCGCTCGGCCCTGCGCTGATGAAGTGATCTTTTTCGCCGAACGGAGCGTGGTACCCGCTCTCCCCACCCATTCGAGCACCACCCGTCCGAGCACCACCCGTCCGAGATGAAACCCGGGTTTCACTTCGCCCTAGCGAAGTGAAACCCGGGTTTCATGACACAGCCCCTGCGGTCCGGCGCTCGCGTCGGACCGCAGCGCGGGAACGAAGGTAAACGCGGCCCCGGCCGCGGCCATGATCACCGCGCTCGCGTGCCACCCCCGCATCCCTCGCCCCCGCATCCTTCGCCCCCGCATCCTTCGCCCCCGCCTCCTTCGCCCCCGCCTCCTTCGCCCCCGCCTCCTTCGCCCCCGCATCCTTCGCCCCCCGGCATCTAAACACCTGCGTCACTTTCGTCATCTGCGTCACCCCCGTCCGTAGGCTCCCTGCCGCCGCGGCCAGCAGCGCGGCCTGGACCGCGAAGCCCGCGCCCGGCCCGAGCACCGCCACGACCAGGCCGGCCAGGGCCGGGGCCGCGATGGCCGCCGACGAGGTGGTCCCGCCGAGCAGTGCGTTGGCCGGGACCAGTCGCTCCCGCGGCACGAGGTCGGGGACCAGCGCGGTGCTGGCCGGCCCGAAAAACGCGTCCGCGCACCCGTAGCCGGCCGCCGCGGCCAGCAGCAGCGGGAACGACGCCGTCCCGGTGAGCAGGGTGACGGCCAGCAGCGTCGCCGCGACCGTCCGCCCCGCGAGCGAGCAGATCAGGATCCGGGCCCGCGGGAAGCGGTCCGCGGCCAGCCCGCCGGCCAGGGTCAGCGCCAGCGCGGCCGTGGCCTGGGCGGCCAGGACCAGCCCCAGCCGGCTGACCGAGCCGGTCACCCGCAGCACCGCGAAGCTCAACGTCACCGGCCCGAAGCCGTCGGCCGCCCCCGACGCGACCAGCCCGCCCAGCACGAACCGCATCCGCCCGTCGGTCAGCAGCCCGGGTTTCTTACCCTCAGTTCTCCCGCACTGCAGAAGTATGCGCGGGGCCCCCGGCCGGGGCAACTCAGAACGTCAAGGAACCCCAGGCCCCGGAGGGGATCGCGGCGTGCGCGATGCGAGACAGTTCCGCCGGCCGCAGCGCGTCGGACCGGTCCCAGGCCCCGGCCGGGATCATGTCCCGCTGCCCGACGTCCCGGGCCGGCCCGAACCCGTGCCGGGCCAGCAGGGCGGCCATGGCCGCGGGCGCGAACACCGACCGCCACGGCTCGCCCCACTCGGCCGCGGCCTGCCCGACCAGGTCCGCGTACATCTGCCCCGCGGCGTCACGCATCCCGGCGGGCAGCATGTAGTCCACGACTACCTCCGAGCCCGGCGCGAACCCGCCCAGCACCGCCACCGTCGCCTCGATGTCGCTCTCGTCGAGGTACATGGTCACCCCCAGCCAGCTGACCAAGGCCGGGCTGCCCCGCGTCGAACCCCGCCCGCTCCAGCGCCTCCCCGAGCGAGTCCCGCCCAAAGTCCACCGCCACAAACCTCACGCGTCCCGCCGCTCCCCCCGTCGTCCCGTCTCCCCCCGCCGTCCCGCCTGCGCCCGCCGTCCCGCCTGCGCCCGCCGTCCCGCCTGCGCCCGCCGTCCCGCCTGCGCCCGCCGTCCCGACGCCTCCCGCCGTCCCCCGGACGCGCCGCTTGTACGCCTGGGTAGCCGGGTGGTCGACCTCGAACACCCGGACGCAACCCGCCAGCGGTGACCGGTACGCGAACGAGTCCAGCCCGGAGCCGAGCAGCACATACTGCCCGATCCCGCGCTCGATGGCGTCCGCTAGCCGATCCTCGGCATAGCGGCTGCGGCAGGTGACCTGCGCCCGCGCGCCGGCCAGCACCGGATGCGTCCCGTGGACCCGGTGGTAAGAAAGAAGTTCCTCGGCGCGCTCGCCCAGCATGGCCTGCGCCAGCGTATCGGCGAAGATCACCGGTTCGTTATCGACGATCAGGTGCGCGGCCCGCGCCGCCGCCGCGGTCAGCGCGGTCAGGCTCGGCTGTCCATGAGCAATCACACGCGCCAGATTATAATTAATTACCTCGATAGTAGCACAAAATAATCTTTATAACAATGGCTATGCAATAACACTTAAGTGTCAATATGCGCGCCCGATGAATTCGTGCTGACCAGGCCGTCTCCTCAGCCGATGGGACCAGACGCGCCTAACTCTAGGCACGAACCGCTCCGGGAACGTTACGGCAGTCGGCTATAACGGCAAGAATGGCTGCACTTCCTACGCTCGTCGTCGTCAGCGGTCCGGCGGGATCGGGTAAGACCACGCTCGCCCACGCGATCGCCTCGGCGGTGGGCTGCCCGGCGATCTGCCGCGACGAGATCAAGGAAGGGATGGTCCACGCCACCTGGGGCCCCGCGGCCGCGGGCTTCGTGCCGCGGCCCGGCGACGAGCTGACGGCCCGGACGCTGCCGGTCTTCTTCAACGCGCTCGAACTCCTGGTACACGCCGGGGTGACCACCGTGGCCGAGGCCGCGTTCCAGGACCACGTGTGGCGGCCGCGGCTGGAATCGCTGCTGGACCTGGCCAGGCTCCGGATCGTGAACTGCGTCGTGGACCCGGACCTGGCCTTGCGGCGCATCTGGCAGCGCGCCCAGGACAACCCGCTGCGCCGCGCCCATGCCGATCCCGGCCCGGAACGCCCGTCCGGCCCGCCCGCGTTCACCCGGATCTCGCTGGATGTTCCCTCGCTCGAGGTCGATACCGCCGACGGCTACCGGCCCGGCCTCCACCAGATCGTGGCCTTCGTCAACCGCCAGGCCTGACCGTCGCCCCTGCTGGTAGAGATCGGACATGACTGACGAACGCGTTAACCCGCCGTTCGAGGCGGACGAAAGGGCGTGGCGACCGCCGACGTGGCCGAGGCGTTCCGGATCTGGCGGGCCGAATGCGATCACGCGCGGGTCCTGGTGGCCGCGGCACCGTCCTTCGACGTCAGGGGCTTCCGGCACAGCGGCTATGCCTCGCTGCGCTGGGTGATGACCCACATGATCGAGGAGTACGCACGCCACAACGGGCACGCTGACCTGCTCCGGGAACGCCTCGACGGGTCGACCGGAGAATTAGGCGCGGGACGCCGCCAGCTAGCCCCCCGCGAAAGCCGGGGGCTAGCCTCCCTTGCAAGCGTTATATCTTGAGGTAACGTGGGCTCTAGTGGCAGCGCACCACCTGCCCGCTTCCGAGCCAGCGACCGGCCCGCGCCGTCGGCGGCAACGAGGACAAGGGTCTAAGACTCGGGTGCCTCCTAGTCATGGCAGCGCTAGCAATAGCAGGGCCGTTCACCATGGCGAGCAGACGCGGGCCGCCTCGCCAGGGAAGAACGATCATGACTGAGGACAAGGCCCGCAAGATCGCCACCCGCCAGCGGATGGCTGAGACGGGCGAGCCGTATAGCGTGGCCCGCCGCGCGGTAGAAGACGAGTACGACGCCGCCGAAGATCTCCGCGACGACAGCATGGCCGAGGACACCGGCGCCCGCGACGCCGGGGACGCAGGCGGCCGTGATGCCGGAGACGCGGGCGGCCGTGATGCCGGGGACGCAGGCGGCCGCGAGGCCGAGGCCCGCGCTCAGGAGCATGCTGTCCAGGCCCGTGAGCTGGCCGAGCATGCACGCCACCTGGCCGAGCAGGCGCGCGAGCGGGCCGAACGGGCCGAGGAGGACGCCGACCGGGCCGAGGAAGCCGCCGACCTGACTCAAGAAGCGGCCGAACTGACCAACGAATGGGGCGACGACGAGACCATCGCCCAGGCCGAACGGCGGGCCGGGGAGGCTCGTGCCGCCGCCCAGCGGGCTCGCCACCGCGCCGAACGAGCCGAGGAGCAAGCCGATCAGGCCGAAGAGGCCGCCGACCAGGCGGAGGAAGCGGCCGCCGAGGCCGAGAACCTAGCCGGCGACTTCGATGATGACACGCCCCATCATTTCCATCGGCACCAGCAGTCGCATCGCCCGCCACGGCCCCCACTACCCCCTCGGCCGCCCCGGCCGAGGCGCGGACACCACTATGGTCCGCCCGGCCCGCACCGGGTGCAGCCGAACCGGGACCCGGCTGAGCGGCTCCAGGATCGTGTCGAGCAGGTCATCCAGCGATTCGAGGTGATGCGAGACCGGGCCGACCGGCTGATCAGCGTGGCCGAGCGCATTTTCGGTGGGGCTCGCTCCGAGTCGGTCAGGGCGGAGGCTGCTCACGCGGAGCCAGCTCCCAGCGAGCCAGTCCCGAGCGAACGCAGCCAACCCAGCGAACCCGCAGCCACCGACCCAGCCTGACCCACGGCAGACCCCGGCCGGCCGGGATGGGCAGCCAAAGCCCTCCCGGCCGGCCCTCCCTGCCGACTCCGCCGTGACCGGACTCCCAGCTCGTGCGCCAACAGCGACTTGTCGTATTTGTGTCACTTTCCGTTCAGCCGCGTTTGCTTGACTCCTCCTAGCACTCGCCCGCGAGGAGGCCTGCCATGGACGGCGGACGGATTCGGCATCGGATGTGGCGGT
Source organism: uncultured Actinomycetes bacterium (assembly GCA_963742795.1). Classification (GTDB taxonomy): domain Bacteria; phylum Actinomycetota; class Actinomycetes; order Streptosporangiales; family Streptosporangiaceae; genus Palsa-504. The sequence continues at coordinate 48,929 of CAVUNL010000002.1, read as the reverse complement.
TGAGCCGCCTGGGAAGCTCCTGCCTGATTGCGGCGGGCCTGTCGCTGTTCGGCGTCGCCGTCGCCTCAGGCCAGGCCGCGCTGGCCCAGCCCGCCGCGTCGGCGCCCCGCCTGAGCCACGTGTTCGTCATCGTGGAAGAGAACAACGGCTACCACGACGTGATCGGCAACCCGGCCGCGCCCAACCTGACCTACCTGGCCAAGACGTTCGGGGTCGCGACCGACTACTTCGGGGTCAGCCAGTTCAGCAGCGAGCCGAATTACGTGGGCCTGATCGGCGGCAGCACCTTCAACGTGACCAGCGACGACGCGTACTGGAAGAACAGGGTCAACGCCCCCAGCCTGTTCAGCCAGCTCGACCGGGCCAGCATCAGCTGGAAGGCCTACCTGCAGGCGCTGCCCTATCCGGGGTACGAGGGGATCTGCTACCCGGCCAAGTGCAACGGCGCCCCCGACAGCGACCCGCTGTTCGTGTCCAAGCACGACGGCATCCAGAACTACACCACCTCACAGAATCCCGCCGACTGGTCGCGTCAGGTCCCGATCGGCACGCTGGCCGCCGACCTGCGCAGCGGCAACGTGCCCGCCTTCAGCTACGTCATCCCGGAGGAGTGCCACGACATGCACGGCGACCCGCCGTACTGCCTGGACAGCGGCAACATCGGCGACCCGCAGAACCAGCACCTGGTTGCGGTCGGCGCGCCTACCTCGGCCAGCTGGTAAGTGAGATCACCCACGCGAGCTTCTGGGCCAAGTGGGCGACCAGGAAGGCCGCAACGGAGTCTTCCAGACGCTGGCCGAACACTGGAACGGCTCGACGTGGACCGTCGTGCCCACCCCCGACCCTGGATCAAGCGGCAACCACCTGTACGCGGTCGACGTGGTGAGCGCCGATGACGTATGGGCGGCCGGTCAGCAGCTCGGGACGTTCCCCGACAACGGGCTGGTCGAGCACTGGGACGGCCACTCGTGGTCAGTGATCCCCCTCCCGGCGGCCACGACCGCCTCGGTGATGCTCGACAGCATCGCCGTCACCGCGGACGGTCAGGTGTACGTGGCCGGCGAGGCCGACAGCCCGGCCGGCGGCCGTCCGCTGATCGAGACCTACCAAGACGGGACCTGGCAGACCGCCAGCCTGCCCGCCTCGGCGGGCTCCATCTGGACCAACCTCTGGGGCATCACCGTGGCCGGCGGCACGGCCTGGGCGGTCGGCACCTACGTCGACCCGAAGACCGACAACAACAACACGCTGATCCTCAGCGGCACCAACGGCGTCTGGACCGTCGACACCGGTCCCGAACCCGGCTCGGGCAGCAACATCCTCGGCGGCGTCACCACCATTGGCGGCCACCTGTGGGCCGCCGGGGTCTACGACGACGGCGGTAGCGTGCTGCCCCTGATCGAACACCGATGACCGTCCGGGACGGCGCCTTTGACCAGGGGCGAGGCGCCAGCCACGTCTACTCGGTGCGGCCCGCCAAGATCTTCGCCCAGGCCAAGGGCGACCCCTTCGGCCAGACCCGGCACGCCTTCGGCTAGACCCGGCACGCCTTCGGTCAGGTCACGAGGCCTAAAGCTGCGCGCGGGCCTCGTCGATCTGGCGCAGCAGGCCCGGCGCGCCGTTGGCCTCGGCGATCGCCCGGGCCTCCTCGGCCAGCGCCAGCCCGTCCTCGCGACGGTCCTGACCGGCCGCGATGTAGATCAGCCCGACCATGTTCGCGGCCACGCCGGGCCAGGCGCCGATCTCGCGCCGCAGCCGGGTGGATTCCTCCAGGTGCAGGCGGGCCAGCTCGAGCTGGCCCGCGGCGTGCTCGGCGATGCCCAGGTGCCGGAGCGCCTCGGACATGGTCACCGGGTCGTCGGCCTCCGTCGCCAGTTCCAGCGACCGCCAGAGCACCGGGACCGCGGCCTCGTTGTCGTGCCGGACCACCTGGTGGCAGCAGCCCACCCAGAACAGCGCTTCAGCCTCGCCGCGCACGTCGCCGCGCTCTCGGTACAGGGAAGCGGCTCGTTCGAACAACGCCAGCTCATGCGGATTCTCCCTGGCCAGCTCTGGGTCCTCGGCCCGCTGGGTCAGGAACCGGCCGTGAATCACCCGGCCCCGGGCCAGGGCCAGATCGGCCTCCACGCCGTCCAGTTCCCGCTCGGCTGCCGCCAGCGCCCCGGCGTCGCTCTCGAACAGCGCCTGCTCGTAGAGCAGCCGAGACCGTGCGATCCGCTCGTCTACGCTCACCCGATAACACTAGTGCGGCCTCGTGGTAGCCGAGCAGCGACTCCGGCGGGCAGCTTCCTATGAGTACGCGCGGTCCTGGACGGGCACGTCCGGCCTGATCTCCGCCGCGCTGGTCTGGCCGCCTTCGGCGGCGGGCGGTTTCCAGGCCCGGCGCGCCGCGAACCGGAGCGGTGCGTGGTGACCGGCGATGATGGCCGCCAGGCCCAGCACGATCCAGACGAGCAGCACGGTGAGGTGACCCGCGGCGCCGTGGCCGCCGAAGTAGGCGGTACTGCGCAGCAGGTTGGCGCCGGCGCCGGGGGGAAGCCACTGCCCGATGGTGCCGACCGGCGCGGGCAGCAGCTCAGGCGCGGACGTCGCCCCCGAGAACGGGTTGCCGATGAAGATCATCAGCAGGATGCCGAGCCCGAGTCCGGCCGCGCCGATGAGGGCGATCAGCCCGGCCGTGGTGGCCCCGATGGCCAGCACGGTGAGGGACAGCGCCGCCCAGGTGGCCACTGCCTCGTGCGGCAGGGCGCCCAGGAAGCCCTGGGCGATCAGGTAGGCGCCCAGGCCTGCCGCGGCCGAGACGACGATCAGGGCCATGATCTGGCGCCAGGCGGGCCGGAACCCCAGCACCAGGCCGATGACCGAGGCCATGATGACGCCGCAGATGCTCATGGGCAGCAGGGCCGAGGGCAGCACCAGCCCGCGGGGGTCGCCGGCCGAGAGGGGGACCACGTCGTCGACCACTAGCTGCCGGGAACCGCTCGCCGCCAGGTGCTGGCCGACCGTGCTCAGCAGTTGCGCGACCGACGGGCTGGCCGCACTGGCCTCCAGGACGGTGACGCGGCCGCGGCTGACGGCGAACGCGCCGTAGATGTCCCGGTGCTGGATCGCGGCCCGCGCCGACGCCTCGTCGGCGTACCGCCGCACGTCGAAGCCGCCCGGGTCGCTCCGGTGCAGGCCCGCCAGGACCGGCTCGCTGGTCCCCACGGCGCCGACGGGAAGGTCGCGCGGGGCAATGCGCGCCGCGGGCCAGGCGAAAGCCAGCACGGCCAGCACGATCATCAGCGGCAGCAGCACCGCGATGATGGTCAGCTGGCGCCAGGGCGGATGGGCCGCCAGCGGGTTCCTCATGGCGGAGGCCTCCGAATAACGAATGATCGTTCTCTTTATTTCCTCCCACCCTGCCACCGATCCTGGTAAATGTCAAGACGAATGTTCGTTTTGCTTTATCATGGACGGCATGCCGAAGGTCACTCAGCAGCACCGGGACGCCCGACGCGAGCAGATCCTGGCCGCCGCCAGGCGCTGCTTCCTGCGCGACGGCTTCCACGCGACGTCCATGCAGGATCTGTTCGCCGAGGCCGGCCTGTCGTCCGGCGCGGTGTACAGCTACTTCGCCAGCAAGGACGACATGATCGTGGCCATCGCCGAGGAGAACATGCGCGGGGTCACCGAGATGATCGCCGCCGTCGTCACCGGGCATCCAGGCCGCCCGGCCGGCGCCGTGCTGGCCGACATCATGGACATGGTGCACGCCCAGGACGCGCAGGACGGCCTCGGCAAGCTCACCGTGATCGTCTGGTCCGAAGCCCTGCGGAACCCCTTGCTCGCGGAGCGGTTCACGGACATGGTCACCCAGATACGCGCCAGCCTGGTCGAGGTCATCGAGCAGAGCTCGCGGGACCTGCCCGCCGGCGTGCCCGCGGACATCTTGGCCGCGACGCTCATCTGCCTGGTGCCCGGCTACCTGCTGCAGCTTGCCATCCTCGGCCCCGCGGCCGTCGACGGCGTCCCCGGCGCGGTCCGCGCTGTGGCCGGGCTAATAACGCCATAGTGGGACGGGTGACCGACCGAGGGCTGGACGAGGACGGGACGATCGGCGGCCCGCGGATGCACAGCGCCTACCTGTACGGCAGCATCCCGCGCGGCACCGCCGTCCACGGCGAGAGGGCGCCGCGCCCCTGGCTGCCAACGGCACCGTCCGTTCGGGAAAATTCATTTGGTCCGAACGGACCGTGGCGCTACGGTCCGGGCCAGTCTGGCGCTGGCCAGCTGCACGCTCAGCCCGGGTGGTGCGCTGCGGTAGCTAGTCACGGCCCCCTTGAATGCCGCCCGGCGCCCAGCGGCTCCGCGGAGCACGCCATGCGGTCCTGCTAGTGTCCTCAGGGTGAAAGTCGCTGCTGAGGCGGCGCGTCGCTTCCTTATCGCGCGGCATTTTCTCGCGCCTGCCCGCTCTGTCGCGGGAGGCCCCGGCGGCGTGCTCGAGGTCTTCCGGAAGTTCGGGTCGATCCAGTTCGACCCGATCGCGGTCGCCGGCCGGAACCATGACCTCGTGCTGCACGCGCGCGTGGCCGGTTACGAGCCCGCCTGGTGCGACGTGCTCTACGAACGCCGTGAGATCTTCGAGGTGACCAACAAGGCGCTGTCGCTCGTCCCGGCGAGCGAGTTCCCGTGGTTCCGTCTGGGCTTCGGCCGCAAGGGGCCCCGGTTCCACGCCAGGATTCTCGCCGAGAACGCCGTGGTGGCCGACCGCGTGCTCGGGCGGATCCGTGCGGAGGGCGCGCTGTCGGCGCTCGATTTCGAGCCCGAGCACGGAGCCCCGAAGGACTGGTTCGGGATGCCGGAGAACGTCGTGCGCGCCGTGCTCGAGGCGTACACCGTCACGGGCGCGATCGGCCTGGCCCGGCGCGAGGGCAACCGCCGGTACTACGACCTCCTCGAACGGCTGCTCCCGGCCGAGCTGCTCGTCCACGAGGTGCCGGTGCGCGAACAGCTCCGGCACAAGCTCCTGTCCCGGTACCGCGCCCACGGGCTGCTCGGCGCCGGCGGCGCCGGCGACACGTTCTACCGCATCGCCCCGCCGGAATCGACCCCGGAGCGGCCGGGACGCCACGAGCTGCGCGAGGAGCTGGTCGAACTCGGTGCGCTCGTGCCCGTCGACGTTGACGGCATACGCGGCAAGCGCTTTGTCCTCAGCGAGGAACTCGCGCTGCTGCAGGTGCCGCCAGCGCCCGCGCCCTCCGTCGTGTTCATTCCCCCGTTCGACTCGCTACTGTGGGACAAGGCCCTCGTCGCGAGCCTGTTTGACTTCGACTACGTATGGGAGGGCTTTTTCCCGTCGGCCAAGCGCCGCTGGGGCTGGTACGTGCTCCCGATCTGTTTCGGTGACCGTTTCGTCGGCCGGATCGAACCGCGGATCGACCGGGACCGGGCCCGCGTGGAGGTGCTCAACCTCTGGTGGGAGGACGGCTTCGCGCCCCGCCGCGCCGACGGGTTCGTCGACGCGATGCGCGACGCCCTCCGCGCGTACCTGCGCTTCACGGGCGCGAGCCACGTCGAATGGGCACCCCGCCTCGCAACGGAGAAGCATCTCTTTCTCGCCGGCCCGTGACCGGGACGGGTGGCGCGAGAGGCCTGGCGCTTGCCTGGCTACGCTGGCAGCATGCCCGATTACTACCGTCCGCCTGGCTGGTTCACGCGCAACGTTTTCAATCGGCTGGTGGCCTTCCTGACCCGGCACGGCATCAGCGTCCTCGGCTCGCGGGTCCTGGCCGTGAAGGGCCGCACGAGCGGACAGTGGCGGACCACGCCGGTAAACCTGCTCACCTACGACGGCCGCCGTTACCTCGTCGCACCCCGTGGCGAAGCCCAGTGGGTGCGCAACCTGCGCGCCGCCGGCACCGGCGAGCTGCGGGTGGGCAGGCACGCGGAGAGCTTCCGCGGCCGGGAGCTCGCTGACGATGAGAAAGTACCGGTGCTGCGCGCCTACCTCAGAAGGTGGAAGGCAGAGGTCGGGATCTTCTTCGAGGGCACCGGGCCAGACTCAAGCGACGACCAGATCCGGGCCATTGCCCCCAAACACCCGGCGTTCGAGGTGCTCCCAGTCAATTAGCTCCCAGTAGCGCGGGATCGCTCGCTCTGAGTTGTTGCCGTGCAATAGTGGCCACCTGCCGCGCCGGGGTAGTCGTTAGCCCGTAGCCGAATTGGCTGCCCGCCGGGATGACGAATGAAGGCTGGTGCACGATCCTGGACTTACCGACGGGAGGCGCAGATGAGCGAAACGTGTGATCGGTGCGGACCTGCGGTCGTTGCGCCTTACCAGGTGCACCGGGACCGCGAGCTATACCTATGCGGGCACTGCGCTAACCGGCTATGGGCAGCGCTCACCGCGCAAGGCTGGGACATCTTGCTTGCCAACGCGCGCGCGGTCGCGCCGCAAGCTGCCTATGCCTGAACAGCGGTCCGGGCTAGCTGCCCAGCGATACCGGCAGGTGCGCGGGTCCGCGCAGGTTGATCCGGCCGTTCCATGCGACCTGGCCGTCGAGGGCGAGCCCGGGGAACCGGGCGGTCAGCCGCGCGAGGGCGATCGAGGCCTCGAGCCTGGCCAGCGACGCACCCAGGCAGTGGTGCGGTCCGCCACCGAACGAGACGTGCTGGCGTGCGTTCGTCCGGTCGAGCCTGAGCTCGGCGGCGTCCGGCCCCCAGAAACCCTCGTCCCGGTTGGCCGAGCCCAAGCTGGCCATGACGAAGGCCCCGGCGGGGATGGTGACGCCGCCGACGCGGACCGGTTCGGTGGTGATCCGCCTGCTCGCCTGTACCGGGCTGTCGTAACGGAGCAGTTCCTCCACGGCGCCGGCGATCAGGCCTGGATCATCTCGCAGCAGCGCGAGCTGGGCCGGGTGGCGCAGTAGCGCGAGGGTTCCGCCCGCGATGAGGTTGACCGTCGTTTCGTGCCCGGCGATGTACAGCAGCAGGGTCTGCGCGATCAGCTCGTCGTCGTCGAGCACGTCGCCGTCGTCCTCGGCGTTGATGAGCGCGGTCAGCAGGTCATCAGCGGGATGAGCGCGCTTCCACGCGATCATGCTGGCCGCGATCGCGGTCAGCTCGCTGTCCGCGGCCGCGATGGCCGAGGCGACCGCCGGATCGGCGACCGGCTCCAGCGAGCGGACCACCGTACCGGTCAGCGCCCTGATGCGCTCGTGGTCCGCCGGCGGTGTGCCCAGCATCTCCGCGATCACCGCGAACGGCAGCGGGAAGGCCAGCGCGTCCACGAGATCCACCCGGCCTTCTCCCTCCGCCGCGTCGAGCATGCTGTCGACCAGGCCGGTGATGCGCGGCTGCAGCGCCTGCACCGCCCGCGGCGTGAAGGCCTTCGACACCAGTCGGCGCAGCCGGGTGTGATCCGGCGGGTCGCGGTCGAGCATGGACACGCCCCGAGGCCGGGCGGCCTCCTCGCCGTACATTTGCTCGCGCAGCTCCAGCAGCGGGCTCGCGGCGATGTTGCGGTCCTCCACCGACAGGCCCGCCCGCAGCAGCCAGGAAACCTCGTCATAGCAGGTGAGCAGCCAGAACCCGAGCGGATGCTGATAGACCGGCGCCGCGGCGCGCAGCGCCGCGTACTGCGGGTAGGGATCGTCGGTGAAACCGGGCGCGAACGGGTCGAACAGCGGCGGGGGCAGGGTCTGGGACATGGTAGGGCTCCTTCCCGGCCTCCCGGCCGCCGTCGCCTACGCCCTGATTGTCACATACCGTCATCTATGCCGATGACACACTCCTTCCTGACCCATCTCGACTGCCCGCGCTGCGGTCGCACCCACGACGCGGACCGGCTCACCGGTCTGTGCACGTGCGGCAGTCCGCTGCTCGCGCGGTACGACCTCGATGGTGTCAGGTCCGCGGTCACGCCCGCTGCGCTGGCCGCACGCCCGGAGACGTTGTGGCGCTACCACGAACTGCTCCCGGTGCGGGACCCGGCGAACATCGTCGGCTTCGGCGAGGGGATGACGCCGCTGCTGCCCATGCCACGGCTGGCGGCAACGGTCGGCGTGCGAGAACTGTGGATGAAGGACGACGGACAGCTGCCGACGGGAACCTTTAAGGCCCGCGGCGCTGCCGTCGGAGTCTCCAGAGCTGCCGAGCTCGGTGTCCGATCCGTAGCCATGCCGACCAACGGCAACGCGGGCGCCGCCTGGGCGGCCTACTGCGCCCGGGCGGGCCTGCGCAGCCTGATCGTCATGCCGCTAGACGCGCCCGAGGTCAACCGGGCCGAGTGCGCGGTGGCCGGCGCGGAGCTGCACCTGGTCGACGGGCTGATCAGCGACGCCGGCCGCCTGGTCGGCCAGGCCGTGGCGTCCGACGATAGCCTGGCCGACGCGTCCACGCTGAAGGAGCCCTACCGGATCGAGGGCAAGAAGACGATCGGGCTGGAGATCGCCGAGCAGCTCGGCTGGTCGCTGCCGGATGTCATCTTGTGCCCGACCGGCGGGGGCGTCGGACTCATCGCCATGTACAAGGCGCTGCTGGAACTGCGGGAACTCGGCTGGATCGCCGGCGCCTTCCCGCGGCTGGTCGCGGTGCAGGCGGCCGGCTGCGCGCCGATCGTGGCGGCCTTCGAGGACGGCGCGCGGGAGGCTAAGCAATGGCCGGACGCGAAGACGGTCGCCTTCGGCGTGACCGTGCCCAAGCCGCTCGGCGACTTCCTGGTCCTGGACGCCGTGTACGCGACGGGCGGTACCGCCATCGCGATATCCGACGATGACATCCTGGCCGCCGAGCGCGAGGCCGCCACGCTCGAGGGCACGTTCGCCTGCCCGGAGGGCGCGGCCTGCTTCGCGGCGGCGCGGCAGCTGACGCAGGCCGGCTGGCTCTCGCCAAAGCACTCAGTAGTGGCGCTCAACACCGGGACCGGGCTGAAGTACCCGGATACCGTCGCCGTCGCCGCCCCGACCGCGCTGCCCGGCGGCGCGCTCGCCCGTTACGACCCCCGCGAGGGCTTTTAAATGTGACACTCCAGTAAATGTGGCCCTCCAGCGATCGCGCTATCATGGGATATCACCTGGAGGCAGAGATGACCGATGTCCTGATCCGCGATGTACCCGAGGAGGTCGTCGCGGCCCTCGATGCCCACGCCGCCCGCCTGGGCCTGTCCCGGAGTGAGTACGTGCGTCGCCGCCTGGCTCAAGACGCCGCCACCCCTGGTTCCCCGGTCAGCGTGCAGGACCTGGTACGGTTCGCCGGCACCTTCGCTGACCTGGCCGATCCGGATGTGATGTCCCAGGCTTGGACGTGACCGCCTGGCTGATCGACAAGTCCGCGCTGGTCCGCCTGGCCGCCAGCCCGGATGCTGAGGCGTGGGCCACGCGGATCGAACGCGGACTGGTGCGGATCACCACCGTGACACGCCTGGAAACCGGTTACTCGGCACGGTCAGGTCCGCAGCTGCGGGCAGCATTCCAGCAGCCGCCACTGTCGTCAATACCCGTGGAATACATGACCCCCGCCATCGAGGACCGCGCCGTGGAGATTCTGACGCTGCTCGCCGATCGAGGCCAGCATCGCGCTCCGTCAATACCGGATCTGATCATCGCCGCGACTGCCGAAATCGCCGGTCTGACCGTCCTGCACCTCGGTAAGGACTTCGACCTCATCGGCGAGATCACCGGCCAGCCCATGGAACGCCTGAACATGCACGGGACTACTGTCCCGGATAATGGCACAGACGAGACCGAGACATAAGTCGCACCCAGAACCGCTCAGCGGGCGGCCGCCCGAGCAACTTCTCGATGCTTCGGCGCTCGCGCTTGGTCGGACGGCCCGTGCCGCGGTCGCGGGCAGCCACCGCCACAGCCTCCTCGCGCGGCGGCGGGGGAGGGCTGTTGTCGATATAGCACCCGGCGGCAACAGGTGGGCTGACCCGCTTGGTGATGACCTGCTGGACGACCACGACGCGCTCGCGTCCTTCGTAGCGCAGCCGCACCTCATCACCGGCCCGCACGGCATGCGCGGGCTTGACCCGCACCCCGTTGACCCTGACGTGCCCGGCCCGGCAGGCACCGGACGCGGCCGAGCGGGTCCTTGTCAGCCGCACCGACCAGATCCAGCTGTCCACCCGCCCAGCCTGATCGCCTGCCACTCAGCAAACTGTAGTGCGGCGATCACCTGCCTGCATCGACGACCGGGCAGGGCGGCTATGTGACAAGCTGGCGGCAGCAGCCCCGGAGCGGGTCGCACGTGGTTTAAAGTCGCACGTGGTTAACACGTGGTTAAAAGGAGAGCGTTATGAGCGTGTACAGGGTGACCGAGATCATCGGGACAAGCAGCACTTCATGGGAAGACGCGGCGGCGGAGGCGATCAGGACTGCCACCGGGACGCTCCGCGATCTGCGGGTGGCCGAGGTCGTCAAGCAGGACATTCACCTGGACGAGGGCGGGGCGATCACCTATCGCACCAAGCTCCAGCTCTCTTTCAAGTACGAACCCGACAACTGATCCCAGGTCAGCTAAACACCAGGGACACGCACCCGGCGCGTCCAGAGCGGGCAGTGGGTGAGCGGTAGCTTGGTGCATGCCCACTGAATGGCCGGCGCTCCCCTACGACGCCTGGAGTGCCACCTGCGACACCCTTCACGCCCACACCCAAGTTCTGGGCAAGCTGGCCGCGGCGCTGGCTCCGCCCGAACCCGAGCTGCAGCATGCCGCGCTGCGCCTGACCGTACGCGGCTGGGAGACACTTCCGCTGCCAGCACCGGACGGCTCCGGTGCGCTGGCCGTCGTGCTGGACCTGCGGACCCACCAAGTCGTCGCGGAGCACAGCGACGGGCGAGCAGAACGTGTAGCGCTCACGCCGGACCGGCCGGTCGCGGTGGTGACCCGCGAGGTGCTGGTGGCGGTGCGCGCACTGGCGGGCCCGGTGCGGATCAATCCCCGGCCGCAGGAGGTGCCGTGGGACACCCCGCTGGACCAGGACGAGGAGCACGCGACCTACGATCCCGTCCACGTCAGCGCCTATTTCGCGGCGGCCACCCGGGCGGCGCTGGTCCTGTCCGCGCTGCGCGCCCCGTACCGCGGGCGCTGCAGTCCGGTCAACGCGTGGTGGGGCTCCTTCGACCTGGCGGTGAGCCTGTTCTCCGGCCGGCCGGCCGAGCCCGCATCCGCCGACTTCATCATGCGTAACGCGGGGGATGCCCAGCAGATCGAAGTCGGGTGGTGGCCCGGCGATCCGCGCTACCCGCGGGCGGCCTTCTTCGCCTACGCCTATCCCGCGCCAGAGGGATTCGCGGCCGCGACGCTATCACCGGCGGCCGCCCGCTGGGATACCGGGTTGGGCGAATTCGTCCTCGACTGGGACGACGTCCGCGCCAGCCCGGATCCGCACCGTGCCGCGCTCGAGTTCGGCCGGTCCGCGGTCCGGCATGCGTGCGCGGTCTGCGGCTGGGATCCGGCGCTGGCTGACAGCGCGCAGGGAGAACCCCCGCCAATCGCCTGACCGGTCCGCAACCGGCGGGCAGCCAGGGGTCAGCTGGCGCGTCCGTTCTGCGACCCGCTGGCTTGGCCGGGGCGGGCGATGAAGTCGAGCAGTGCCTGGTTGACCTCGTCGGCGTGGGTCCAGATGATCGCGTGCGGCCCGCCGGTGATGATGGTGGAGCGGGCGTTGGTCAGCAATGCGGGAAGCCTGCTGCTGGTGGCCTGGTAGGGCAGCACGCGGTCCTGGTCGCCGTGGATGACCAGGACTGGGATGGTGATCGTGGCCAGGTCCGCCCGGAAGTCTTCCTGGCAGGCGGTGACGCAGCCGACGGCGGCGGAGGCCGACGCGGACAGGGCGGTGTAGAAGCTGTTCTGCCAGGCCTGTTCGCTGACCCGGCTGCCGCCCAGCAGATCGACGTTGTAGGAGTCGTCCATGAAGTCTTTCATCGCGGCCGGCCGGTCGGCCGCGATCCGCGTGGTGAGGCCGTCGAACACGCTCCGGTCAATGCCGTCGGGGCTGTCGTCGGTCTTGAGCAGGAACGGCAGCAGCGGCGCCACCAGCACCGCCGCCTTGACCCGCCCTGGGCCGTGAACGGCCAGGTACCGGGCTACCTCACCGGTCCCCATGGCGAACCCGGCCAGCACCACCTCGCGCAGGTCGAGCCGGCTGAGCAGGACATCAAGGTCGGCGGCGAGCGTGTCGAAGTCGTATCCGGTGCTGGGCCGGCTGGAGGCGCCAAAGCCGCGCCGGTCGTACGTGATGACCCGGTGCCCGGCGGCCAGCAGGGCGGCCTCCTGTTTTTCCCAGGAGTGCCCGTTCAGCGCGTAGCCGTGCACCAGCACGACGGGAGAACCGGACCCGTGATCCTCGTAGTAGATCCGGATGGCGGCTGAATTCTGCCGCCCGACAGTGACAAAAGGCATCGCGATCCTCATCGTCTGGTGCTTGCAGCGGTAACGCCTGGCCCAGTCACCACTGTGGCTCCGGGTAGGTACGGGGCGGTATCCGTGGTCTGACTGCACTTTGCGCGCTGCGGGCATGCCCGGGCCGTGGCTGCTGTTCCCCCAAGGGACGGCGTTGACCAAACGCACTGGCCGAGAGGACAGTCGTATGCCGGGCCCCGGTGAGCCCCCCGCGCGGCAGCAGGCACCGATCATCGGCCGGGACGCCGGTCTGGCCCGGCTGCGCGCCCTGGTGGATCCTGCCCTCCCGGCCAGCCAGGTGCTGCTGGTCACCGGTGAGGCGGGGATGGGCAAGTCCGTGCTGCTGGCCGACGCCGCCGGCCGGGCCCGGACGGCGGGCATCCGGGTCCTGTCGGTTACCGGCCGGGAATCGGAGTCCAGGCTCGCGTTCGCCGGGCTGCATCAGCTGCTGCGGCCGGTGCTGCCGGCCGCCGCCGGTCTGCCCGGCCGGCAGGCCCAGGCCCTGCTGGCGGCCCTCGGCCTTTCCGCGGACCCCGGTTCCGCCGACCCCGGTTCCGCCGACCCCGGTTCCGCGGATCCCGGTCCGGCGGACCCGCTGCTGACCGGGGTGGCCGTCTTGACCTTGCTGTCGGATCTGTCCGAACGGTCCCCGGTCCTGGTGGTCGCCGATGACGCCCACTGGCTGGACCGCAGCTCGCTGGACGCGCTGGCCTTCGCCGGCAGCCGGCTGGACGCCGAGCGGGTGGTGCTGCTGGTGGCCGCCCGGGGGCAGGCACCGCCGCCCGGCTTTGACCGGGGCTTCCCGCACCTGCATCTCGAGCCGCTGTCGGCCGGGGACGCCGGCCGCCTGCTGGATAGGCAGCCGCGCCCGCCCCGCGGGCAGGCCCGGGTGCAGGTGCTCGCCCAGGCCGCCGGTAATCCCATGGCGCTGATCGAGCTGGCCACGGTGATCGCCGATGATCCCGGCGCCAGCCGGCGGTGGGCCGCCGAGCCGCTGCCGCTGACTGACCGGCTGAGCGCCGTCCTGACCTCCCGGTTCGCCGCGCTGCCCGAGCAGACGCAAGCCGCGCTGCTGCTGGCCGCGGTGGCCGACGACCCGGACCTGCGCGTAGCCACGAGCCACGGTGCCGGGCCAGATGCGCGGGCGCTGGCGCCGGCCGAGCAGCTGGGCCTGGTCAGGGTCGACCGGACCGGCCTGCAGTTCTCCCATCCCCTGGTCCGTTCCGCCATCTACCACTCCGCGCCCTTCGCGTGGCGGGCCGCGGCGCACCGCGAGCTCGCCGAGGCCCTGCACGACCAGCCCGACCGGCGGGCCTGGCACCTGGCCGCCGCGGCCCTGGACCCGGACGAGCAGGTGGCTTCGCTGCTGGAGGCCACCGCCGCCCAGGCGCGGCGCCGCGGCGGTGCGGCCGCCGCCGCGCTGGCCCTGGAACGCGCGGCCGAACTCAGCCCGGACCGGGCAGACCAGGCACGCAGGCTGGTAGCCGCCGCGTCGGCCGCCGTTCCCACCGGTCAGGGGGACTGGGTGCAGGAGCTCGCCAGGCGCGCCCTGGCGGTCACCTCGGACCCGGAGCTGCGGCTGACCGCTCGCCACGACGCCGCGTGGGCGCTGGCCTGGTCAGGGCGGCGCACCGCCGCGCTGTCAGCGCTCATCTCCGTCGCCGAAGAGGCATCGCGTGACCTGCCGGCCCTCGCCTGGGACGCGCTCGGGAGCGCCGCCACTGTCGCCTACCAGTCCGGCTTGCCCGCCAGCCGCCAGGCGGTCAGCCGCACCCTCGACCTGCTGGAACGCCAGGGTCCGCCGCCCCCCGGCCGGACCCCGGGCATTGATGTGCTGAGACTCTGGATAGGCGCCAGCGCCGACCCGATCGGCAGCAGAAACCAGCTCCTCCCGTACCTGCGCAAGATCGTCGGCTCGCCCATTGAAGAGCCGTCTTTGTGGCGCATAGCTTCCACCGCGTGGCTCCTGGACGAATCCGACCTGGCGATCACCTTTCTGCAAGACGCCATGCAACGGCTCCGGGCTCCCGGCGTGCGGGGTACCAGCGGCGGGAGCCTGACCGTGCTGGGGTGGGCCTACATCGACACGGGGCGCTGGGACGAGGCGCTGGACGCTGCCGCCGAGGCCGCCGGCCTGGCCGAGGCGAACCAGACGGAACTCATCGCCGCGTCCGCTGACGTGATCGCCGCCACCGTCCTGGCCCTGCGCGGCGACTCCGCTGCGGCCCGCAGGCACGCCGAAAGGGCGCTGGCCACCGTCGATCCGGCCGAATGCGGGCTGGTGGCCGCCCGGGCCCGGCGGGCCCTCGGCGTCGCGGCTCTAGCCGACGGCAGCTACCTCCAGGCGTTCACCCAGCTCCGCGGGCTGTTCAGCAAGGACGGCACGCCGCTGCACAACTACGCCTCCTACCTAGGAGTGGCAGATCTCGCCGCCGCCGCGGTCCGCGCCGACCGGCGGATGGAAGGGCAAGACGTCCTTGAGCGGGCGCTGAGCTATCTAGGCGGAACGGTTTCTCCCCGGCTCGAGCAGCTCATCGCCCGGGCCCGCGGCATCCTCGCCGACCCATCCAGGTCAGGAGCCCATTTCGACACGGCGCTCGCCGATCCCGCCGGGGACCAGTGGCCGTTCGAGCGGGCCCAGCTTCGCCTCGACTACGGCGAATGGCTGCGGCGGCGCCGCCGGATCAACGACGCCAAACCCGTCCTGACCGAAGCCCTGGGCACCTTCCGGCGACTAGGTGCCCGGTCATGGGCGCAGCGCGCCCAGGCGGAGTTGAGAGCGTGCGGGGTCGCGGTCGCCGGCGCGCCCGCCGAACCCGATGCGCTAGGGGAGCTCACCCCTCAGCAACGCCAGATCGTCCGGCTGGCCAGCGACGGCCTGACCGACCGCGAGATCGGCGACCGGCTCTTCCTGTCACCGCGCACGGTCAGCTCGCACCTGTACCGGTCCTACCCCAAGCTGGGGGTCGCCAGCCGCAACCAGCTACGCGACGTGATCGCCCTCACCAGCACGCCCGCCGCAGCACACGAAAGCACCGGAAGCGACACCCTTCCATAAGTCTGTACGGCGATGAGCTGGCTACCTGGGTTCGTGCCACTTTCCCGGCCGGCCAGACCGGCGGTATCGCCACGCCGGCCGCGCAGCAGTGATCCGCAAAGTGCAGTAGTGCTGCGGATACCCCGGCCGCAGCCTCGCGCCGCAGGATGGCTGTAAGAGACGACCACGAAGGGATCACACAATGACAAGGGAGTCAACGCTGACCTATCAGGTCTACGTGGCGCCGATCATCGCGATGGCGGGCAAGGACGTCCCGCCTGGTCAGAGCCGCTCGACCTGGAGCCCGATATCGGCCACCCTCATCTCCGGCCGACGTGACGCCGTCTTGGTCGACCCCCTCATGACGGTCGAGCAGGGCATGGCTGTGGCTGACTGGGTGTCGACCACGGGAAAGAACCTCACCACGGTGTACGTCACCCACGGGCACGGTGATCACTGGTTCGGGCTCGGCGCGGTCCGCGAGCGCTTCCCCGGCGTGCGGGCCGTCGCCACGCCAGCAGTCGTCGAGAGTATGCGCAAGTGGTCCGCGCCCGAGGCCCTCCAGACCTTCTGGCAACCCAGGTTCCCGGGCCAGATCCCTGATGACAACCCCGTTGCCGATCCGCTGGACGGGCCGTCCTTCGAGCTAGAAGGCCATCAGCTTGTCGCCATCGACGTCGGGCACACCGACACCGATGACACCACGGTCCTGCACGTACCGGACCTAGGGCTGGTCGTGGCCGGCGACGCGGCATACAACGGCGTGCACCAGTACCTGGCCGAATCAGACTCTCAAGGCCGCCGGGACTGGCTCGCGGCCCTCGACATCATCGAGGCCCTCGACCCGCGTGCCGTCGTAGCCGGACACAAACGCTACGGCAACGACGACAACCCGCGCATCATCGATGAAACCCGCCAGTACATCAGGGACTTCGACCGGCTCGACCAGGAAACCACCACGGCGCAGGAACTCTACTGGCAGATGCTGGCGATTTACCCGCACCGGGTCAACCCCGGCGCACTGTAGTCCCGCGCGAGCTGAGACCTTTCCACGTCCGTCTTGACGGGCCCGGCCGGGCCACAGTCGGCCTGGTGCCAGTCAGTGGCGCAACCGCGTCCGCCGACGAGTCCGGAGCCCCTGCTCCTCCCGTCAAAGGAGAAGTCGTGTCCCGGTGCGCGCTGGTCGGGCGACTGGCCGAAGCGGAACGAGCCGTTCAGATATCGGCGCCGGCGGGGAGCGGGAAGACGGTGCTGATGCGGTCGTGGATCGCCGAGGCCGGCCTGGCCCGGCATGCCGCATGGGTACCGGTGGACAGCGAGGAGCGCGATCCGCAAGGATTCTGGATCTCGATAGCCGACGCGCTGCGGGGCACGGCGGCCGGGTCGGCGCTGGTGCGGCCGCTGACCGCGGCGCCGGGTCTGGACGGCTGGGCGGTGGTAGAGCGGTTGCTTACGGATCTGGCCCCGCTGGAAGACCGGCTGTGGCTGGTGATCGACGACGCGCATTTGCTGGGTTCTGGTGAGGTGCTGTCCCAGTTGGAGCTCTTGCTGTTGCGCGCGTCGCCGGAGCTTCGGTTCGTCCTTGCGACCCGGCACGACCTGACGCTGGGGCTGCACCGGCTGCGGCTGGAGGGGGAGCTGACCGAGATCCGCGCGGCCGATCTACGGTTCAGCCTGGCCGAGGCGCGGGCGCTGTTCGACGCGACCGGGGTGGAACTGCCAGCCGACGCGCTGGCCCGGTTGCACCGACGGACCGAGGGCTGGGCGGCCGGGCTGCGGCTGGCCGCGCTGTCGCTGGCCGGGCACCCGGACCCGGAACAGTTCGCCGCGGAGTTCTCCGGCACCGATCGGACGGTGGCTGAATTCCTCCTGGCCGAGGTGCTGGACCGGCAGAGCGAGGAGGTACGGCGGCTGCTGCTGCGCACCTCAGTGCTGGACCGGGTGTCCGGCCCGTTGGCGGACGTGCTGACCAGCAGCTCGGGCGGGGAACGGATCCTGCAGGATCTGGAGCAGGCCGGCGCGTTCGTGGTCTCGCTGGACGCGGGCCGGTCGTGGTTCCGCTACCACCAGCTGTTCGCGGACCTGCTGCAACTGGAGTTGCGCCGTACCGAGCCGAACGAGCGGGACGCGCTGCACCGGACTGCCGCCGCGTGGCTGGCCGAGCACGGGCACCCAGTGGAGGCGGTCCGCCAAGCCCAGGCCGCGCAGGACTGGGGGATGGCCGCCCGGCTGCTGTCGGACCACTGGCTGGACCTCTACCTCAGCGGGCGGGGCGCTACTTTGGTCGAGCTGCTGGCCAGGCTCCCCCGCCGGGTCGTCGCGGCTAGCCCGGAGCTCACCACCGTGCAGGTGGCCGGTGATCTGATCCGGGGAGCCCTGGCCGATGCCGGACGGCACCTGGCCCAGGCCACTGGCGCGCTGACGGCGGTGCCCGCGGACCGCCGCGGGCGCGTGCAGGTCATGCTTTCGGTGCTGCGGCTGTTCCTGGCCCGGCGCCTCGTCGACTTCCCGGTCGTGGCCGAGGAGGCTCAGCGGCTGCTCGCCCTCACCGAGGCTGATGCCGCGCACCTCGAGCTGGGCGAGGATCTGCGCGCCGCGGCGTTCATCAGCCTTGGTATCGCCGAGATCTGGGCCTTCCGGTTCGAGGACGCGGAACGGCATCTGACCCACGGCATCGCCCTGGCGCGCCGGATCGGGCGGCCGTATCTAGAGTTCACCGGCCTGACCCACCGGGCGCACGCGATGCTGCTGGTCCGGCCCGATGCGTCGCAAGCGGAATGGAGCAGGCAGGCGATCGAGCTGGCGGAACGGCACGGCTGGGGCGAGGAGCCGCTCGCCGGGGTCGCTTATACCCAGCTCGGCATCGCGCTGCTGTACCAGGGGCGGCTGGCTGAGGCAGAGCCGTGGCTGGACCGCGCCGAGCGCACCCTGCGCACCGAGGCGGAACCGGCCGCCGGGATGAGCCTGCGTCATGCTCGCGCGGTCCTGGAACTGGCCCGGGGCCGTGATCAGGAGGCGCTGGCGGCGTTCGGCGGCGCCGAGAAGCTGGCCGCGGCGCTGGCCGGGCCGCACCCCTGCGTGACGTCGATGCGATCACAGATGCTGCAGACGCTGGTCCGGCTGGGCCAGACCGGAGGCGCCGGGCAGGCTCTGGCCGAACTGGGCGAGGACGAACAGGCCACCGCGGAGATGCGCACCGCGGCGGCGGCGCTGCGGCTGGCCGCCGGCGACCCGCAGGCGGCCGCCGACGCGCTCACACCCGTCCTGGACGGCTCGCTCTCCGGCGTCCGCCAGGTGCGGATGGTAACGGCGCTGCTGCTGGAGGCACGAGCCCGCGACGCGCTGGGCGACCAGGCCGCCGCCGGCCGTGCCCTGGAGCGGGCGCTGGATATTACCGAGTCCAACGGCATCGTCCTGCCCTTCCTGCTGGATCCCGCCCCGGCGCTGCTCGAGCGGCATCGCCGGTACCGCACCGCAAATAGCTCCGCACATCCCGCCTTGATCTCCCAGATCCTGGACCTGCTGCTGAGGCCGGCCACGGCCGTGCCGCCGCCCGGCGGCCAGGCCGGATGGGCCCGCGGCCGCGGCCTGGATGAACAGCTCACCGACAGCGAGACCCGCGTCCTGCGCTACCTGCCGACCCACCTCACCGGGCCCGAGATCGCCGCTGAGCTCTGGCTGTCGGTGAACACCGTCAGCACGCACACGCGCCACCTGTACGCCAAGCTCGGCGTCCACAACCGCCACGAGGCGGTAGACCGCGCCCGCGCCCTGGGCCTGCTCGCGCCCTCCGCACGAAGGGCTTAAGGGGAACCGAGCTCGGCAGTCACTTCTTCTCGGCAGGTCGCCGCAGAGCGCGCCGCTCGTCCTCGGTGGTACCCCCCCACACGCCCGAGGTGACCCCGTGGTCTAGCGCCCAGGCCAGGCACGCGGCCTGCGCTGGGCAGGCCCGGCAGATCCGTTTAGCCTCGTCGATCTGGCGCAACGCGGGCCCCATCGTGCCGACGGGGAAGAAGAGCTCCGCATCGGCGTCGCGGCAGGCGGCATCGTCACGCCAGTCGGTGCGTATGATCATCGTGCGAACTTCCACCTGGCCTGGCGGATCACTGTCCCGGTTCCGGAGAATCCGATCCGCATCGCGTGCTCCCTTCCGTCCTTGTACGCCAGCCTCAGGCCCAACATGGTGAACATGCATCATCCTGTTCGTGTGATTTCGCCGCGCAAGGAGTGAGGCCGTAGCCAGGTCTCTCCGGGCGAGTAACCTCCGGCCGTTTGGCTGAAAAGATCATTTCTTCCGAACGGAGCGTGGTTCCTGCTCCCGCCCGCGTTCGTGCCACCCAGACGCGAGCGCACCCGGGGCCGGCGTTTACCGGCCCCGGGTGCGTTGTCGTCAGGGATGGACCGGGCCGGGCGGGCCCTTGTCGAGGCGCAGCGACTGCATGATCAGGAAGGTCGTGGTGTTGGTGAAGACCGGGATGTCCGCGGCGGCCAGCACGCCGGTGTACTTGGCGATCACGGGCGCGGCGGCCCGCTCGGTGACGGCATCCAGGTGGCCCTTCACGCCCAGCCAGAAGTTCTCCCCGGCCCCCACGTAATAAGGCACCGGGTTGACGCTCGCCAGGGCCTCCCTGGAGCTGGCCTCGATGTCCGCGATGTACTGCTGGTGCACCGCGACGTCATCGCGGGTGGCGAGCCGGCCGAGGTGCCCGCAGATGAAGTGCGTCCACGGGTAGGACAGCGCGATGGCAGGGGCGCCCATGTACCCGATGACGTCCTCGGACAGGTTGAGGTTGTAGATGGGTACCCAGCCGGCGTTGACCACGTCGATGAACATGAGGGTGTCGTGGTCGGGGAAGTGGATGTAGATGTTGTCTGGCGTGTGATTAGGCCCGTGCCAGGCCAGCTCGACGCGCTCACCCCCAACCTCCAGCGTGTAGCGGTCGGCGAAGGTCACCTCCGGCAGCGGCCGGGACGGGTCGTCGTCCCGCGCCAGCAGACGCCGGGTCTCTTCGTGCCCGATCCGGGTCACGTCCCCGTCGAACAGTGAGGACGCGGCGCCGTGGTCGGCGTGGTGGTGGGAGTAGACCAGGTGGGTCACCGTGTTGGTCACGCCGTTGGCGGCGGCGATCTCGTCCACGGCCCGCTGCAGGTTACCGCCGATGGACGGGGGCGCGTCGAACAGCACCACGCCGTCCGGGGTGGTCAAGAACGCCGCCTGGTAGACGCCGTCGGTGACGTAGTACAGGTTCCGCTCCACGCGCCCGACGTAGTAGCCCTGGTCGTTCAGGGCCGGGCCGAGCGCGGACCGGGGGATCGGCGCGTAGTCGGAGGGGTCGTCGCCGGGTGCTGGTGATGTCACGGTATCTCCCTTGAATCTGAGGCACGTCCCCTGCGGCCGTGCGAGCCTTCGAGACACGTCCAGCCTCGCCAGCAGGCAGGTGAGACGTCCTCACCGGATCCTGGTGATTTTCCGCGCACGGTTCGCGCGCCGTTGACAGTACGTGCGCGGGCCCGGTACCGAGAGGAAAGATGCCCGGACTGCGTGACGGACGTTAGGGTGTCAGGGATAGATATCAAGGCAGGCCTTTGACGGTGGCTCGAGCAATTCCCTGGCTGATCGACCGGGACGATCTTCTCGATGCCCTGGATCGCGCGGCGGCCCGGAAGGTAACGGTCATCTCGGCTCCGGCCGGCAGCGGGAAGACGTGCCTGCTGCGCGCGTGGGCTGACCGTCCGGGTGAGCGCCGCCGGCTCGCGGTGCTGCAGGTGCAACGCGATCAGCACGACGCCCAGCAGTTCTGGCTGGCCCTGCTCGACGCGGTCCGGCACGCTTGCGCCACGGCCGGCCGGGCGGGGCCGCCGGCCGCGACGCCTGATTTCAACGCGCCGGCGATGGTTGACCGGGTGCTACGGGAGCTCGCCGATGCCGGTGCCGGCCTCACGGTGGTCATCGATGATCTGCACGAGCTGACCTCGCCGGAGGCACTCGCCCAGCTCAGCCGGCTGCTGACCAGCCTTCCCCCGCACGTGCACGCGATGCTGACCACGCGTCACGATCTGCGGCTGGGGCTGCATCAGCTGCGCCTGGCCGGGGAGCTGGCCGAGATCCGCGCGGCCGACCTGCGCTTCACCGAGCGTGAGACCCGCATGCTGCTGGCCGCCTCGGGTATCGCGCTGTCCGGGGCCGGGGCGGCGCTGCTGCACCAGCGGACCGAGGGGTGGGCCGCGGGCCTGCGGCTCGCGGCGATCGCCCTGGCCGGCCACCCCGACCCGGAGCGGTTCGTCGCGGAGTTCTCCGGCAGCGACCGCACCGTCGCGGAGTACCTGATCGCGGAGATGCTGGATCGCCAGCCGCCCGAGGTCCAGGATCTGCTCCTGCGCACCTCCCTGCTCGACCGGGTCAACGGCGAGCTGGCCGACGTGCTGACCGGCCGCCCTGGTTCGGAGCGGATCTTGCTGGAACTCGCGGACGCGAACGCGTTCGTCGTGCCGCTGGACCCCGGGCGCACGTGGTTCCGGTATCACCACCTGTTCGGGGACCTGCTGCGGCTGGAGCTGCGCCGGACGCTGCCCGGGGAGGTGCCGGGGCTGCACCGGCGCGCCGCCGGATGGTTCATCCGGCAGGGCCTGGTGGTCGAGGCCGTCCGGCACACCCAGGCGGCGGGTGACTGGCCTGATGCGGCCCGGCTGCTGGCCGACCATTCGTTCAGCCTGGCGCTCGACGGGCATGCGCAGACCATGCAGGCGCTGGTGCGGGCGTTCCCGCCGGGCGCGGACCACCCCGAGCTGGCCCTGGTCCGCGCGGGGGGTGACCTGGTCCAGGGACGCCTGGACGAGGCGGCCGCGCATCTGGCGGTCGCTGAGGCGTACGCCGGGACGGCGCCGCCGGATCGCCAGCGCCGCCTGCGGGTGGCGATCGCGTCGCTGAAGCTGTCGCTGGCCCGGCGGCGCGGTCACCTGGCCGGGGTCATCGAGCAGGTCAGATTCCTGGCCTCCCCGGTGACCGGGCAGTCCGACGAGGACATCGCCTTGGGCAGTGACCTGCGCGCGGTGGCGCTGATGAACCTGGGGACCGCCGAGGCGTGGTCGCTGGGGCTGGAAGACGCCGAGCGCCACCTCCGGGAGGGCGCCGTCCTGGCCCGGGAGATCGGCCGGCCGTACCTCGAAGTCGCCTGCCTCGCGCAGCTCGCGTTCGCGTCGAAGATCCACCCGTTCGCCACCACCCAGCGCCGCAGCCGGGAGGCGATCGCGCTCGCCGAACGGTACGGCTGGGGCGCGGAGCCAGTGATCGCGCCCGCGCTGATCACGCTGGCCAGCACGATGGTGTGGACGGGCAAGTTCGACGAAGCCGAGCGATGGCTGCTGCGCACCACACGGGCCCTGCAAACAGACACCGGGCCGGACATCAGGTTGCTTGTGCACATTGTGAGCGGCATGCTGCAGGCCAGCCGTGGCCGCCACCATGAGACGTTCGAGGAGTTCAGCGCGGCCGAACGCCTGCGATCGCAGCTGGAGGGATCGCACGCGCTGGCGAGCCAGGTGACCGGCTGGATGCTGGCCACGCAAGCCCGCCTCGGCAGGCCCGGCGAGGCCCGCGCGGCGCTCGCGGCGGTCGATGACGAGCGGGCCGGCTCCGGTGAGATCCGTGATGCCTGCGCGGTGATCTGCCTCGCGGAAGGTGATCCGGCCGGAGCCCTGGGTGCCCTGCAGGATGTTCTCGATGGCACGGCCCCGGTCCTCGGTTACGTCACGGTCGTGGAGGCGCAGCTGCTCGCGGGTCTCGCCCATCGTGAGCTCGGTGACCAGCGCGCGGCGAACCAGGCGGCAGAACGTGCACTGGCCCTGGCCGAGGCTGACCGGCTGGTCCTGCCGTTCGCGATGACCGGCTCCCGGGAGCTGCTCGAGGCGCTGCCGCGGCATGAGACCGCGCACGCCGCCCTGCTCGCCGACATCCTCGACGTCCTGCACGGCTCATCCCCGCCGGCCGAAAACCAGCCGCCGCTGCTGGATGTCGAAGAGCTCAGCCCGGGCGAGCTCAGGGTGCTGCGATATCTCCCGACGAACCTGTCCCGGCCCGAGATCGCCGGCGAGCTGTCCGTCTCGGTGAACACGGTCAGCACCCACGTCCGCAGCATCTACGCCAAGCTCCAGGTCCGGGACCGCTCCTCGGCCGTGCAGCGCGCTCGGGAACTGCGGCTGCTGGCGGCTGGCCGCACGCCATAGCCCGGCGGTCACCGGATTCCGGTGATGCGGGGTCACCTGCCGGCCAGTGACCATGGCGGCATGGACCCGGGACTCGCCTTGTACCTGATCCGGATCAACGGGCACCTCGGCGCCACGGTGCTGTCCGCGTTCCCGGCCCTGGCCCCGCGGCAGCATGGCGCGCACACCGTGCTCACCGGCCTGCTGGACCGGTCGGCGCTGTACGGCGTGCTGGCCGAGATCGAGGCGCTCGGCCTGGACCTGCTCGAGGTCCGCCAGCTCAGCGCGGACCGCGAATCACCAGGATCAGGTGACTGGTGATTTTGCGAGCTGCACGTAGGTCAGGCTGACCACGCCAGAGTCCAGCATGCGGGTAGCGGTCAGTTGCAGCGTGGCGCTCACGCCGCCCTGGGGGAACAGCTGCGACCCGCCGCCGAGCACGATCGGGTGCACCGCGACCCGGTATTCATCGATCAGGTTGTGCCGCATCAGGGTCTGCACCAGCGTGGTACTGCCGTAGACCTCGATGTCCCCGCCGGGCTGCTGCTTGAGCCGGGCGATCTCGGCTGCCACGTCACCGTTGATCGCTGTCGCGTTCCACGGCAGCGGTCCGGTCAGCGTCGTGGACGCCACCAGCTTGGGGATCTCGTTCATCCGGTCCAGGTAGGCACTGCCCTTGATGGTGGACCACGCCTTGCGGAGCAGCTCGTAGGTGACTCGCCCGGTCAGGAAGTAGTCGGCTGCCTGCATGTGCTCCAGCGCGTTCTGCTGCGCGTCTGCGGTGAAGTACGGGCTCCCCCAGCCGCCCTGGGCGGTCTCGCCGAACCCGCCCGGGTCCTGGCTGACACCGTCCAAGGTCACTAGGCTCGACACACTCAACTTGCGCATGGTGATCCTCCTCGTTTGCCGGGCGGCCCGCTTGCCACCGTCATGAAGGCAGACCCGGCGCGTCCACCAAAGGAATTGGCCGCAGGGGCCAGGCAGCGAAATTGACAGGCTCGAGACCAAGCCCGTCCGCAGCGAGCCGATCTACCTGCTGGTGGACCTGGACAAGCTCTACACCGCCGAGCAGCCGGGCGAAGCATGGGAGTCCTACTATGCCCGCCGGATTCCCGACCACTTCCACCCGGCCCATTGCCTGACTCGCCGGAGCAACCGCCTTCAACCAGAGAATTCAGACGTACTGCCACGCCCACATGACGTACCAGCCGCCGCGTTGAGCGGCGCCGCTCGGAAGGCAGGGTCGGCATGTCCAGGTCGGCTTCGTTGCCGGGTGAGCACCACAGGCCGATGCCGAGCCCGCGATCCATCCACTGCATGAGCGCGCGACCGAGACCACCGCCCTGAGTCACCAACCCGACCGGGCCGCTGGTCACGTCCGCGCCGGCCACCGGCGACATGCTCAGCAGCACCCGGTCGGCGATGTTGGCCAGCCCCGGCGAGTTCGGTCCGTAGACACGCATCCCGGACGCGCGGGCCAGCCGGACAATCTCCTGCTGCAAGCCTCGGCCGGCCTCGCTGGTCTCGGAGAACCCCGACCCTGGAGCGGCCGCTGATCCTGAACCGGCAGGTAAGGTTCCGTGAGGATGGAGGGCGGCCCCGGGCGGGCCGGGGCAGGAATGTAACTTGGGGGCGTGGCGGCTATGACGCAGCAACCGGACCCAGCGGCCCGGCCAGCGGTTTTCGTGCTTTTCGGGGCGACCGGCGACCTGGCCAAGCGCATGGTGCTGCCGGCTTTCTACCGGCTGGCGTCCGAGGGCCTTCTGCCCCCGCAGTGGCTGCTGGTGGGCAACGGCCGCGGTGAGATCACGCACGAGAACTTCCGTGCCAGCGTCCACGACGCGCTCACCGAATTCGGCCCCAAGCCCGAGGGCAAGGACTGGGATTCATTCGCGCAGCGCGTGTTCTTCGCCGGCGGCGGGTTCAGCTCCGACAGCCCCGGCAGCCTGTTGGATGTGCTCAGCAAGGAGGGCGCATCGGTCGGCGACAGGCCGCAGCTGGTGCATTACCTGGCCGTCCCGCCTGTCGCCTTCGGCGGGCTGACCCAGGCGCTGGGGCAGTACGGACTGGCCCGCGGCGCCCGGGTCGTCTACGAGAAGCCATTTGGCACCTCGCTCAGCAGCTTCCGCGAACTCGACCGGATCGTTCATTCAGTCCTGGATGAGCAGCAGGTGTACCGGATCGACCATTTCCTGGGCAAGGAAGCCTGCCAGGATCTGCACGTACTCCGCTTTGCCAACGCGTCGTCCGGCGCGTACTGGAACGGCGAGCACATCGAGTCGGTGCAGATCGACGTGCCCGAGACGCTCGGCATCAGCGACCGGGCCGAGTTCTACGACGCCACCGGCGCGATCCTGGACATGCTCGTCACGCACTTGTTCCAGGTCACCGCCGAGGTCGCCATGGAACCCCCGGCCAGCCTGGACGCGCTGGACCTGCAGGCCGCCCGCGAAAAGATCATCAGCTGTTTCCGCCCGCTGGACCCGCGGGAGGTCGTGCTGGGGCAGTTCGATGGGTACCGGGAGGTGCCAGGTGTCGATCCGCACTCCAGCCGGGACACGTTCGTGGCCGCCCGGCTCTGGATCGATAACCCCCGCTGGCGGAACGTGCCGTTCTACCTGCGCACCGGAAAACGGCTGGCCGCGTCGAATCAGCGGGTCAGCCTGATCCTGCGCGAGCCGCCCGGGCCGCTGGCGGCCGGCTGCCCCGCGATGGGAACGTGCTGTGCTTCTCGATGGCCGGCGACGGGGAGATCGACCTGCTCCTGGTGGCCAAGAAGCCCGGACCCGCGCTGGACCTCGACGTCGCCCGCGCGTCGATCCCGTTGGCCAGCCTGCACGGCGCCGACCCGCTGCCGCCGTACGTGCGGCTGATCCACGACGTCCTGCTCGGCGACCGCTCGCTGTTCACCCGGCCCGACGGGCTGGCCGCGGCGTGGCAGGTAGCCGAGCCGCTGCTGACCAGCCCGCCCCCGGTCCGCGGCTACAAGCCCGGCTCATGGGGGCCGACCGAAGCCCGCGAGCTCATCGCCCCCCGGCAATGGCTCCTGGGCCAGTAGCCACCACCTGTTCACCACGCCAGCGCTCCCGCGTGCCGGAATCTACGTACCACGGTCGGCTGATCCTGTTATCGTCGGCGTGCTCTATCTTGTCCTAACTGTCGGAAGGGTGGCCCGATGCGCGTGTCCCGAGCGAGGTCAGCCCGGCTAGTGGTCGGTGTTGCTGCCGTGCTGACCGCCGTCGCCGGGAGCGCCGTCGCCCTCAGCAGCGGTGTCGCGCTCGGCAGCACCGCGAGCAACGTCAGCAGCGCGAGCCACGCGAGCAATCCGGGCACCTTGGTCGTACACCCGGCCGCGAACCGTGTCCGCGGCGCGTTCATGGCGCCGGTTCCGTTCAGTGACGCACAGTGCGAATCTGTCTTCCAGATCGATTGCTACGTTCCCGACCAGGTCGAGGCGGCATACAAGCTGCCCGCCCTCTACCGCCGCGGCACCACCGGCAAGGGCCGGACCATCGTGGTCGTCGACGCGTTCGGATCACCGACGATCGCCGATGACCTGCTGCAGTTCGACCAGTATCTGGGCCTGGGCACGCCGCCGCTGCGTATCGTCCGGGTCGGGCACGTGCCGGCCTTCGACTCCGGCAACGCCGACATGATCGGCTGGGCCAGCGAGACCACGCTGGACGTGGAGTACGCGCACGCTGGCGCCCCGGACGCGAAGATCGTTCTGGTCGAGGTGGCCAAGGAAGACCTGCAGCATCTCGCCCTCGCGGTCCGGTACGCGGTCCAGCACAAGCTTGGCGACGTGATCAGCTTGAGCTGGGGGGCGCCCGAGCAGGCTCTCGGGCGGGAATTCGTCAGCTCCTACAGCTCCATCTTCAGCCAGGCCGCGAGCAGCCACATCACGATCGTCGCCTCCTCCGGCGACAGCGGTGCGTCCGGTCAGGACAACAATGGCAACTATTACCGCCATCCGGTCGCGAGCTGGCCCGCCACCAGCCCGTTCGTGACCGCCGTCGGCGGCACCCGGCTCAACCTGAATGCCAGCGGCGCCCGCAACGGTCTCGACGCGGCCTGGAACGATACATACAGCCCTGTGGTGAACAACTTTTTCTTCGGCAACGACGGCCCGAACCCGCTAGCCACCGGAGGCGGGAAGTCCGCTTACTACGGCAGGCCCGGCTACCAGAACGGCGTGCGGAACGTCACCGGTAACCAGCGCGGCATCCCAGACATCTCAATGAGCGCATCGTGCAGCGTCGCGGTGAACGTCTTCGAGACATTCACCGGC
This sequence comes from uncultured Actinomycetes bacterium, assembly GCA_963742795.1. GTDB lineage: Bacteria > Actinomycetota > Actinomycetes > Streptosporangiales > Streptosporangiaceae > Palsa-504. The sequence continues at coordinate 21,012 of CAVUNL010000002.1, read as the reverse complement.
GGGCAAGGCGGGTGGACCGCATCGTGCGGTACCAGCGAGTCGGCGCCGATGTTCGCGGCCATCGTCGCGCTCGCCGACCAGGTGGCTGGCCACCCGCTCGGGCCGGTCAACCCGGCGCTGTACGCACTGGCCGCAAGGCACGCACCAGGCATCGTCCCGGTGGCGTCCGGCAACAACACCGTCTCATTCTCCGGCGGAAAGGTGCGCGGCTACTCGGTCCGGCACGGCTACAACCTGGTCACCGGGCTCGGCACCGTCAACGGTCAGTACCTCGTCCCAGAGCTCGCGCGCTCGGCATAGCGCGTCAGCGAAGCCGGAGGCGTATTCGACCCGGCGGCATATTCAGGCCAGGACGGCCGGCTTGAGGATCTCCTCGCACCACTGGCGGAAACTGGTAGGGGTGGTGGACTGCCGCGTGCGCGGCTCGCCGTTGTCGAGGCCCTGGTCCTTGGCGACCACCATGTCGAGGTTGCCCTGGGCCATGGCCTCGGACATCCCGCGCTCGAGCAACCTGGCCTTATAGGCCTCGCCGGGGATCTGCTGGAACCGCACAGGCTGGCCGAGCACCTCGGACATGATCCGCGCCATGTCGTTGAAGGACAGATCCTCCGGGCCGAGCACCGCGACGTGCCGTTGCCCGCTCCAGGAGCGATCGAGCAGCAGTCTGGCCGCGGCGGCGGCGATGTCGCGGGTGGCGCAGGTCGGCAGCTTGCGGTCCCCGGAGATCGGTGAGGAGAACACGCCCCGGTTCCTGATCGACTCCACCTGACGCAGCAGGTTGTCCATGAACGAGGGCATCGTCAGCGCCCGGTAGCTTACGCCGCTGCTGGCGATCAGGTCGTCCATTGCCAGTGACGCCGTCACAAGTCCGGCGTGCCCGGCCACGGCCGTACCGCGGCCCAGGGCCGAGATCCCGACCACCCGCCGGACCTCGTGACGCTTGAAGGCATCACACGCCGGCCGGGTGAAGTCCACGCCCGGCACCGCACCGCACACCCCTGCCTGATCGCCGAGATCCTCGACCTGCTGGCCGGGGAAAGGCCCGCGCCGCCCGCCGGACCGCAGCCGCCGCTCAGGCCGCTCAGCGAAAGCGAGATCCGGGTGCTGCGCTACCTGCCGACCAACTTGTCGCAACCAGAGATCGCGAATGAACTGCACGTCTCGCGGAACACAATCAGAACCCACCTGACCCACCTCTACGCCAAGCTCGACACCCATAGCCGAACCGAGGCCGTCGAACGCGCCCGCGCCCTCGGCTTGCTAGCTCCCCTGGCACGACGACGCTAACTCAGGCCCATCGGCCAGGTGCCGCAATAGCGCCAGCCCGGCGCTTCAGGCTGGGCGCTAACCTCTGCCTGGATGGTGTCCTGGGTGTCGCGCGCTTGACGTGGTCGGTGAACTCGATCCACGCTCTCGGGCTAACGTCGATCACCGGCCCGTCAGGGTCCTTGGAGTCCCGGACGGCGACCAGTGCCTGGGCGGTCCCGACTTCGATGCAGTTGCCGTTGGAGCGGCTGTAGGTGGATTTCCGCCAGTTTATCTGGATCATATCACCTATTGTGACAGGTTAATCACACTTAGAGAACAGCAGACGGCCCGTCCTGCTCGATTTGTGACTAACTCGTTACAATCAGCACACGCAGGACATGATACGCATTGCGCAACCGGACAGTGAGCAGTCACCATGCAGGACACCTTGGAAGGCTAGTGACGCACAGATCGCCCGGTTCTTCGACGGGCTCGACCTGCTGGAGCCTGGTGTGGTGCCGTGCTCCCGGTGGCGCCCCGATGTCAGCCCGCTGAGCGGCCAGCCACCCCCGGTCGACGAATTCTGCGGCATCGCCCGCAAGCCGTAACCGGCCGCATTCACGGCCCGAGCGGCCCGCGGCCGGCTCATCTGCCCGTCGGTGGATAATCGTCGCCATCGTGGGCTCGTTCACCCGCGTGGGCCCGGAGGGGAGACAAGGATGCCGGCTGGGGCGTCTGCGGATGCGGGATCGTCCGGCCGTACCGTGGTCTACCTGGTCCGGCATGGCCAGACTCCGCTGAATGAGGCCGGCGTGCTGCGCGGCCTGGCTGACCCGCCGCTGGATGAGACCGGGCGCCGCCAGGCTCAGCGGCTGGGGGCCGTGCTGGGTCCCCGGGGACTGGCTGACGTTTTCTCTAGTCCGCTGGTGCGGGCACGGCAGACCGCCCAGCCGGTCGCCGAACGAGCCGGGCTGGAAGTGGCCGTCGATCAGTGCCTGCTCGACCGGGATTACGGGCCGTGGACAGGCATCAGCCGTGAGTCGGTGACGGACCGGTGGGGCTCGGTCGACCGCGCCCCGGGTGTCGAGCCGCGCCCGGCGGTCCGGGACCGGGCCGTCCGGGGGCTGACCGGCATCGCCCGGCGCCACCCCGGCGGCACCGTGGTCGTGGTCAGCCACGACGCCGTGAACCGCGAGGTGCTGGCCGCGTTCGATGCCGGCCTGGGTGATCCGGACGCGATCCCGCAGGACAACGGGTGCTACAACACGCTGGAATGGCGCGGCGGCCGCTGGGCTGTCCTGGGCGTCAACGAGCTACCCGAGCCGTAGCTGCCCGCGCAGGAATAGGTATGGCTGATGAGGACCGTGCAGAAGGTTGATAGGCTGCGCACCCTATCCGTCACCGGGAGAGGCCCCATGGCCATATGGAGCACTTGTCATCGCCTCGGGCGCGCTGAAGCGGGCTCCCGCCGTCCTCGCACCCCGGCCTGCTGATGCCCGCCAGCCAGCGTCGCCAGCCCGTTCGTTTCCTGGTTTTCTCAGCGTCCCTGCGCCGGGACTCCCTCAATACGCGGCTTGCCGAGCTGGCAGCGGCGGCTATCGAGGCCGGCGGCGGAGATGTCGATGTTGCGGCGATGCGCGACTTCGACGCTCCGTCCTACGACGAGGATGTCCAGCGCGAGGAAGGATTCCCGCCGGGCGCCGAGGAGTTCCGGCGGCGGCTGGAGGCCTGCCATGGTTTCGTCGTGGCCTCGCCGGAGTACAACGCCTCGATGCCGGGGGCGCTGAAGAACGCCATCGACTGGGTATCGCGCTACCAGCCGCAGCCGTTCAACGAGCGGCACGGGCTGCTCATGTCCGCATCGCCCTCTATGGGCGGGGGCAACCGCGGCCTGTGGGCGCTGCGCGTTCCGTTTGAGCACCTCGGCTCGCGGCTGTATCCGGACATGTTCTCCCTCGCCCGGGCCCACCTGGCCTTCACCGCTGAAGGGCGCATCGCCGACGAGCAACTGCAGCAGCGGTTCGACGCGAACATCAGCAACTTCATGGATCAGGTCGAGGCTTCCACGCACTACCCATGCGTGAAGCGGGCCTGGGTGGAGTACCTGGGCGAACATCCCGAGCCATCGCTGGACCGCGTGGAGTGACGCAGGCCGCGACCACGCCAGGCAGGTCCGGCGCGTAGGCGCTGTCATTGACGGGTCCTGGCAGCGGCCGGTGTACCTGGATTTGGTGCCGGCTGGTCCGGCCGTCTTCGCGCTTGAGGAACGTAGCCAGCTTCGGCCAGGTCGGTGCCGATGCTATGAGTGCTGCACCCGGTGATGCCGACGGTCGCCGCGATCTCGCGCAGGCGCAACCCCCCGAAGTCGTCGGCGGTGCGCACAGGACTCGAGCGTGAGGGGTCAGGGAAGTCCGGCCGCCCGTGGGAATGATATACAGATAATTCTAGAAATCTTGCCTCGCCGAAGCGCGAGGAGTTCTTCGGGCCGCTCGGTGTTACCAACATCCGCACCTTTACCGACCCGCAGAATCCCACCCGGGTGGCGGTGCTTATGGACGTCGCCAACCTCGACGCCACGATGGCCGCCCTGCAGACTGCCGCCGCGTCGGACGCGATGGACCACGACGGGGTACTGGCCGACACCATGGTGCTTCTGGTGGAAACAGGCAGGTAGGGTCCGGGGTGACCGCGCGGCAACACGTCCGCAGCGGATAGACGCCGCCGGTCACCCGCCCCGGAAACCCCCGGCCATGACCCAGGAGAAGGCGACATGGTCGTTTAGTACGCTGGTACCACGACCACGTTGAAGGTGGTCCCTGGCGGGCTCCCGGTCCGAAGGGCGGCGGAAGGCCGAGAGCGTACCGTCCGTCGGGAAGCGCCAGTTCGTCTCCGGCCGCCCATCACGATGGCCCGCAGCCGACCGGTCGTCGGCCATCCCGATGGTCATCGATGACATCTCTGCGAAGACCGGATGTGCCGGACATGGACCACCACGAGTCTCAGGTCGGCTGCCCGGCCAGCTCGGCTGCCCGGGCTAGCGAGTTCCTGCTGTCGTCAGTGTCATCCATACCGATGGCTTGAAGGGGACGAGCAGCGGGCGTGGCTGGCCTACCCGGCGGAGGACTGACGCGGGCACCTGCGCGTCTCGATCAGGACCGAGCGGGCGGCGGGGCCCGGCCTTTGGCGGCATCTGAGAGGATATCCCTGCCTGCCTCGATCGAGCGGGCGATCCAGGTGGCCAGCCAGCGTGGGCTGTATGGACCGCAGTCTGCGAGCTTCGATTGGCGAGGAGGTCGCTATATGCGTGCTGTCATCGTCAGTGAATACGGAGGCACCCCGGTGGTGGGCGAGATACCTACGCCGGAACCGGCAGCGGGGCAGGTCCTGCTCCGGATGCGGGCCGCGGGCATGAACCCGATGGATGCCACGCTCGCCTCGGGCGCCTGGCGGCCGGCTCCGGCGACATTCCCGATGGTGCTCGGTGCCGATGGTGCGGGCGTGGTCGAGAGAGCAGGCGAGGGGGCGAGGCGATTTTCCCGCGGCGACGAGCTGTTCGGCCAGATCCGCCGGCGCTCTATAAGGGTTCCGGCGCTTGGCGCGGACGGTCGACCGGCTGGCGCCCTTTCCGGGTGTTGACAATCCTGCGTTTGCGCAAAGACTCGAGCCATTCCTGCCCGCTGAGCAGTCGCGTGGTCTTGGCCGACTTGACGTCGCCCTCGGCGGCAACTGCCATCGCGACGCTGGCAGCGGTCATGTCATCGGGTGCCTCATACACGACGAGCACGTCATACTCGCCAAACGGAAAGCCCGCCACCACCATCTTGGCTCCCAGGTCCTCCAGTGTCGGCCTGATCGCTTCCACGGGGTCTTGCGGCTCCTTGAGCTGAGCCGCCATCGACCGAGCGGTATAGGAGGCCTGGTACATGTAGAGCGCCATCGAGATTCCCCTCGGGTGGGAACAGGCGAAAGGATCACCTGCCAGCCCCTGTGACACCCGGCGGCTTCTGCCAACGCGGGCAAGGCAGAGGGCCGGGGACCACTGCGGTCTAAAGATCGTAGACCCGGCCCGGACGGGCACGCCAGCCTCCGCCTCGGCGGTGGCGGATCAGGCGACTCGCCAGATGCGCCACAGCGCCGTCGGGTCGCTCAGCGGGTCGCCGTGCACGAGCGAGAAGTCGGCGGGTCCGCCCGCCCTGATCACTCCTGCCTCTGGCTCGCCGAGCAGGTCGCCGCCGCGCCAGGTCACCGCAGCCAGTGCCTCCCACGGCTCAAGCCCGGCCTCGACCAGACACTCCACCTCCCAGGGCAGCTGGTTCGCGCGCGCCGACTTGCTGACGTTATCGGCGATTACCGCTCGGCCTTTCCTAGGTTTCTGATAGGAAATCAGATCGCCGATTCCGCGCGCTGGACTGGCGTGTCAATCATTGCCGTTAGCGTGCGCTGATCATCGCGATCTGCGTGTTTCACGTCCATGACGCCGAGGATCTCGGGGCCACGCGTAAGGCGGTTACCCGCGCCGTATCAAGGCACGACGATCATGCGTTCCATCATGTCGTTGTCTTCGTGCTCGACGATGTGGCAGTGGTGCACGTACCTTTGCGGCTTGATGAGCTTGCCTGCGCCGTTGAGGGCGGTGCTGGGCAGCGAGAACCTGGCGCGCACGACCGTGATCTGCCCCGGGTTCGCCTTCACTGTCTCCTTCAGTCCCGCCTCGTCCGGACCCGGTTCGATCAGTCCGGACTTCAGGAACGGCCTCAGCGTGGAGACGTCCAGCTGCGGGACGCCGTTCGCGGTGCCGTATTTCGCGGCGTAGCCGGCGGCGTCGTAGTCGTAGCGGCCGATCACCTTGAAGGTGACCAGGTGGGTGTGCATCGGGTGGGTGTCCGGGGTGGTGTTCACGAAATACCAGTCCTCGACGCTGTTCCAGGTCAGCGTCTCGGTCACCGGGTGGGGGTCTCCGTACGGGTGCGCGTTGAGGTTCAGCATCCAGCGCGGGGTCTCTGCTGCGACCTCGTTCAGCGTGATCATCCGTGCCGCGACCGACCCGCCGCTCAGCTTCGGTGGCCCCAGGCTGGTCAGCTCCGCTGCCTTCGGGTTGGCCGGCAGTGACCCGGGCCCGGGCACGCTCATCGGCGCGCCGCTGGACGCCTTGTGCTTCACGGTGATCTGCATGACCCGCATCAGCGGCGGCGCCGGCGTGGATACCGGGCCGGGCGGAGTGGTATTCGTCATGAGCAGCGTCCGGCCCGCGAACCTGCGGAAGTCACAGATCACGTCATACCGCTCGGCCGGGGTCATCACCAGGCCGTTCGAGCCGACCGGGTTCACCGGCAGCAGCCCGCCCTCGGTGCCGATGATGACCATCGGCACGGCCGCGCGGCCGTCGGCCGACCAGATCCGCAGATCCATGATCCGGGCGTTGCAGCCATTGAGTACCCGGAACCGGTACACCGCGGGCTCCACGGTCAGTTTCGGCCAGATCTTGCCGTTCACCAGCATCACGTCACCGAAATACTCGCCGATCCAGGGCCCGTGCATCGACGCCTGCCCGATCGGGTACAGCAGCGACCCGTCCGGGTTGAACTGCCGGTCCTGGACCACGATCGGCAGCTCGTAGGTGCCGACCGGACCGGGCAGCACCGGGTTGGTGCCGGTGTCGAAGGAGTCGCGCAGCAGGTAGCCGCCGGCCAGCCCGGCCACCACGTTCATCCGCGTGTCCCCCAGGTAGTGGTCGTGATACCACAACAGGGCGGCCGGCTGCTCGTTCGGGTAGGTCACCGGCTGGGTTGCCCCGGACCGGAACGCGTCCGGCTGCGCGAACGGGTTCCCGTCGTCATCGCCCGCGACGAACCCGCCGTGCAGGTGGGTCATGGTCCGGACCTCGGGGAACGGGGCGAACTGCAGGTAGCTGGCGCCGTCGTTGGTGAACACCCGCAGGAAATCGTCCGGGGCCAGGCCATTGGCGTACCTGACCTTCACCGCCGTCCCGCTCTTGGCCACGATCGGCGGCCCCAGGTACGACGCCCCCGTATCGCCCGCGCCGGGCCCGCCTGAATGCAGGTACCCGAACAGCGTCGTGGCGGGCAGCTGGCGGTGAACCTTGCGGGAAATCAGCGCCGTGCTCAGCCGCACCGTCCCGCCGCCGGTCGCATCGACCGCGTAATCGACAAGTACCGGCATCGGATCCAGGTACGGCGTCAGGCCCGACGCCACCGGCCCGCCCCGCGCTGAGACCGCCGGGACCGGGGAAGTTGCCGCCCGCGCCGCCCCATTCCACAGCCCGCGCCCGGCCACCAGCCCTGCCCCGCCTACCGCGGACCACTTGATGAAATCCCGCCGCGTCGTCATGACGGCCTCCTGCCAGACCCGGCCTGTCCCGGCCCGCTTTTGCCGGGAAAAACTCCGCAAACCTACCCCGCGAGACCTGTTAATCGTCAGGGCCGAAAGTCCCTGAGCGTATTTAAGATCACCCATTCGCCGGATACATGCGGAACCCTCATCAGCCCCGTTCTCGATGAGCGGCAGCCCGGCCAGTGGCCAGGCCTCCGTCACCAGACCGAGGCGCTGAACGCGGCACCAGCTGGCCCGCAGCACGGCAGGCGTCCCTCGCCTGCGGTTTCACTGCGTTCGCGCCGCGTCGGCACGGGCCGAGAGCGACGCATGTGCGGCCAGGGCTGGCGATCAGGCTGCCGTCGGCGGATGCGACGAACATCCTCCGCCCACTTGCAGCGGTGCTTGCGACTCTCGTGCTGATTCCCTTGTACGCGCAGAACATCCATATCTGGCGGCCAGCGTCTTGATGGGCAGGGACCCGAGTTTCGTTCATATCGGCGGCTCCGCGCGCTTTCCCATCGGGGGCTTGTCCACACTAGGTGATCGGCTGGCGAACGACCGTTCGTCGCCGCCTGAGCGATCCGCCGCGGCTGGCCCGACGGGCCGGTATCTGATTCGGTCCAGGGTCATAACGCTGCCGATGGCCAGGTCCGTGGCTTGCGGTTCACCGAGCTCCTGGGGTGGAAGTGTGAAGCGAGCGACGATACTGGTCCCGGTGGGCTAAGGCGACCGTGGAGGGGAAGGGCCGGATGAGAGGTCGGTACGTCGCGGGAGTAAGCGCCATCGGAATCGCGGCGGCCACCTACATCCTCTTTGCCAGACCCCGTCATCTGCGGTGGGGGGCGAGCGCCCAGGAGTGCAACGCGGCCCTCCCAGGCGACGACCTCATCGTGAGCCCTGATCTCACCGCGACCCGCGCCATTACCGTCCGCGCCTCAGCCGGCCAGGTCTGGCCCTGGATCGCCCAGCTGGGGCATGGGCGGGGCGGGTTCTACAGCTACGACTTCCTGGAGAACCTGGCCGGGTGCGACATCCACAGCGCGGATCGCGTAGTCCCCGGATGGCAGGACATCAAGGTCGGGGACAAGGTCAAGCTCGCGCCAGCGGTCGGGCTCGACGTTGCCGCCCTGGAGCCGGGGCGTTCGCTCGTTCTCCGCGGCGGGGTTCCGGTGGGGAACGCCTCGCCTCCTTACGACTTTACCTGGGCCTGGGTACTCCGCGATGAACCAGACGGAACATCACGGCTGCTCATACGTGAGAGATACGCTTACACCAGGCCGTGGGCCTGGTTCATCGTCGAGCCCGTCGAGGCGGTCAGCTTCGTGATGACCCAGAAAATGCTCCGCGGGATCAGGGACCGGGCCGAACAGGTGGCCTGAACAGGCCTCTGCGACGCCAAGGACAGCACTACTGGCGGGGATCCACGTCGCGCCGACGCGACCAGGCAGTGCTCGGGGGGGCCACCGACCGCCCGATGCGGCGAGGCCGCGGGGTGGCCCGCCTGACCAGGGACCAGGTGGCACGTACCCCGGTGATCCGGGCAGGCCGGCCTCTCAGCTGCCCCGCCGCAAAGCGAGACCCGCGCGACAAGCTCGGCGTGGACATGGAGCCCTACCTCATCCTCGGTGCCTGCAACCCCTCCCTGGCGCATCAGGCGCTCAACACCGGCCGCAGGATCGGGCTGCTGCTCCCCTGCAACGTGGTGGTCCGGACCGAGGCGAGCCGGACCGTGATCGGCGCGTTCGGCCCGCAGACGATGGCCGCGGTCGCAGGGGAGCCGTCGCTCCAGCCCGTCGCTGACGAGGCAGCGACCAGCCTCCGAGCGGCAGTGGACGTCCTGCGAGAAGCGGACTGGACTGCTCCGCCGGGCGCGGGCTCGCCGTCACCGGCATGCCGCACCGGGACCAATGGCCCTGCCAGGCATGACCATCGTACCTGTTAATCATACCCCATAGGGTATTTAACTGAACGAAACGCAGCGGCTTAAGGGGAGCGCAGACATGGCGCAGGCACAGGTGACGGAACGGCCCGCAGGCGCAGACACCCATGAGATGGATGTGCGCTATGTGGCCGGGGAGTCATATGAGGTGTCGGTGCGAGGGCACCGGGTGCTGGTGGACCAGCCAGCCGAAGGCGGCGGCCTGGACACCGCGCCTACCCCCACCGAGCTGTTTGTCGCGTCGCTGGTCACGTGCGTGGCTTTCTATGCAGGCCGGTACCTGACACGCCACGGGTACGGCCGCGATGGGCTGGCCGTGTCGGCCGGTTTCGACATGGCCAGTGACCGCCCGGCGCGGGTGAGCGCCATCCGCCTGACCGTCCGGGCACCCGCCGATCTGCCAGCCTGCCGGCGGCCCGCGCTGCACGCGGTGGTCTCGCATTGCACCGTGCATAACAGCCTGACCTCCCCGCCATCAGTCGCCATCGACCTGATCTGAGCAAGTTCCCGGACCGGGCACTGACAGGAGGCGCCCCGGTGACAGCTTCCATGGTCCGCCCGCTGGCCGCGCAGCCCGCTGCGGCCCTGGTGGACCGGATCCGGGCCGGGATCATCGGCGAGGGCGAGGTAATCGACGGCCCGTACGGGCCGCGGCGCATCACCTACGCCGACTACACCGCCTCGGGCCGGTCCCTGGACTTCATCGAGGACGTCATCCGCGAGCAGGTGCTGCCCCGGTACGCCAACACCCACACCGAGAGCTCCGGCACGGGCCTGGCCACCAGCCGGCTGCGGGAGGACGCCCGCCAGATCATCCACGACGCCGTCGGCGGCACCGCCGGCGACCTGGTGATCTTCTGCGGCTCCGGTGCCACCGCGGCGGTCAGCAAGCTGATCGGCATCCTGGAACTGCGGCTGCCCGACGGCCTGGCCCGGCGGTACCGGCTGCTCGACCAGATCCCGCCCGCGCAGCGGCCGGTGGTGTTCGTCGGACCCTACGAGCACCATTCCAACGAGCTGCCCTGGCGGGAGACGATCGCCGATGTCGTGGTCATCGGCACCGACGCCGACGGGCACATCGACCAGGCCGACCTGTCAGCGCAGCTGACCCGCTACGCGCAGCGGCCGCTGCGCATCGGCAGCTTCTCGGCCGCCTCCAACGTCACCGGCATCCTGTCCGACGCCGACGCTATCGCCGCGCTGCTGCACTCCGGCGGGGCGCTGTCGTTCTGGGATTACGCGGCGGCCGGCCCGTACGTGCCGATCCGGGCAGGAGAATCAGCGCCCGGCGCCGGCGACCACAAGGACGCCATCTTCCTGTCGCCGCACAAGTTCATCGGCGGCCCCCAGACCCCTGGCGTCCTGGTCGTACACCGTAACCTGGTGCGTAACCAGGTGCCCACCGTGCCCGGCGGCGGGACCGTCGCCTTCGTCGACCCGGTCGGCCACCGCTACCTCGACGACCCGGTCGCGCGGGAAGAAGGCGGCACCCCAGCCATCGTGGAGTCCATCCGGGCCGGGCTGGTGTTCGCGCTCAAGCAGGCCGTCGGCACCGAGGCCATCCAGGCCAGCGAGGAACGCCTCTGGCAACGCGCCCTGCGGCGCTGGTCGCGCAATCCGCGCATCGAGGTCCTCGGCAGCCCCGACGCAAGGCGGCTGTCCATCGTCTCGCTGCGCATCCGCCACGGTGACCGCTACCTGCATCACAACTATGTCGTGGCGGTGCTCAACGACCTGTTCGGGATCCAGGCCCGCGGCGGCTGCTCCTGCGCCGGGCCCTACGGCCACCGGCTGCTGGACATCGACACAGCCCGCTCGCACGCCTTCCGCGACGAGATAGGCCACGGCTGCGAGGGCATCAAGCCCGGCTGGGCCAGGATCAACTTCAACTACTTCATCTCCGACACCGTCGCCGACTACCTCATCGACGCGACAGAGCTGATCGCGGACCTCGGCCAGCGGCTGCTCGCCGACTACCGCTTCAACCCGCACACCGGCCTGTGGCGCCATCGCGACGGCAGCCCGCAGCCGCCGCTGCGGCTGACCGACCTGCGCTACGCTCCCGACGGCACGCTGAGCTGTCCCGGCCCGCGTGCCCGAGCCGGCGAAGACGCTCTCGGTGAGTACCTGCACCAGGCACGGGACCTGCTGGCAACCCGCCCCGAGCACATCGACCACGGTCCCGCCGGCCTGCCCGCTGACTTCGAGGCGCTGCGCTGGTTCCCCCTCCCCCCGGGGTGCCTGACCCGCAGCGACGCCACGCCCTGATCGGACTGTGCGGGAACTCGCCGCGCAGCGGGGGCTGGGCGGCGAGTCGGCAGCTCCCGACGAGCCGCACAGAATGGTTCGCGTAAATCAACCGCTGATACCACTGGTGACGGAACGTCAGAGTGTAACCAGACACAACGCGCGCCGGTTGACGTCCAGGTTCTGGCGGCCGTCGGCTAAGGGCCAGCGCTTGGTGATGATGGTCGTGACCGGCAGCCCGAACCGGCGCCCGGCCCTGCGGGGCAAGTCAGCCCGCAGCCAGTGCGAGACGGGCCGGGGCAGCGTGGCCACGATGATCTCGTCGAACTGGCGATCGGTGAGGATCTTCTCCATGGCCTCCACAGGCTGGGCACTGCCCAGGTCACCCTCGACCGGGACACCCAGCGCACCCAGGTCAGCCAGCATCTGGCCGAGCCGCTGCCGGGCCTGCGTGCTTGCCTCCTCGTCGGTGGCGGGGCCCCTGTAGTCCGTCATCCACCATGTCATGCTGGGCTGCAGGACACCAGCCGCGGCGGCCACGTCCGGATAGTCTGCCGCCCTGGTGTCCGGGACGAGCAGGTAGAACGAGCTCGGTCCCGCCCCGATCCGCTCGCGGAGCTCATCTCGTAGCTCGGCGCGCTGCAGGGTCTGGTTCGCGACGACAAGGTACCTGCGCATGACGACCACCTGCTTTGTCTTGGCCGGGGCCAGACGTCCGGTGCCAGCTCACGGTATCCCGCCACGGAACTAAGGTCTACGGGTCCAACGGCGGCTCCCGCCCAGTTCCGGGCTCCGGCGGCGCTTGGCCTTGGACTGTCGTCGGCGATTCCGCTGCATAACGTTCAGATCTGCATGGACGGAACCAAGGGGCACCTTATCCGGCAAAGCCGCCCATAACGGCGGCTCGGCGCGCGGTTATCAACCGGGCTTCGCGCAGGTGACCGCCTAGCGGCGCCCAGTTACGGCCCAACGCCCCAGCGGACGGCCCGTATATTTATGCATCGGCGCTTCAGGGTGAAGTCGTCCGCTTCTGCCGCAGACATTGAGCGTCCAGCCTCCCGCGTCCGTCACCGTACGTGAACGGCGTGCTGACCGACAACAGGCGTATCGAGCCCAACCGAGGGTGGCGCCCAAACTCGCGAACATCGAGAACGGCGAGATCTCGCTGGTCCCGAAACTCAGCGACATCTGGTGCCGGAACTCGCGAACAAACCCACTCCGCTCACTTACCCGGCCGCAGTGGCTCACGCGATCGTACCCAGGCGGCGAAGTCCTCCACCGCGTCGACGACCCGCTCGAAGCGGATGGAGTGAAACCGGTCGAAGCCGTGCTGGGCCCCGGGCAGTTCCGCGTAGACGACTGGGCCGGCCGAGCCGCCGCGCATCCGCTCGCCGAACAGCCGGGCCGTTTCCACGGGAATCAGCGAGTCCCGGTCGCCGTGCGCGATGAACAACGGCGGCGCGCCCACGCCCGGGTAGGCCAGCGGCGAGAACGGCTCCGTTTCCTGGCTGCCGGGTTGACCGTAGTATCCGTGCAGGCAGATCGCGGCGTTCACCGAGGTGTCGGCGTGCTCGAAGCCGGGCTGATAGCGAGGATCGTTGCTGGTGAGCGCGGCGAGGGCGGCGAGCTGCCCGCCGGAGGAGCTGCCCGCCACGAACACCACCGACGGGTCGGCGCCGTAGTCGCGGGCATGCTCCCGCGCCCAGGCGATTGCCTTCTTGACATCAATCAGGTGATCAGGGAATGTCACGGCAGGGCGCAGCCGGTAGTTCGCGCTGATGCACACCCAGCCCTGGCTGGCGAGCCGGTACAGAAGCGGAAGCGACTCGCGGTTCTTCCTTCCCGTGAAGAGCGCTCCGCCGTGCAGGTGGATCAGGACGGGTTTGTTCGCCGTTCCAGGACGCCCGTGGTAGACATCGAGCAGGTTCTTGCGGCCCGCGTCGCCGTAGCTGAGGTTCGCCACCCGCGTGACGTCCGGGCGCCGCATCAGGAACGGGGCGAACAGGACCCGGCCGGACATGATCCTGCGCCGGGTCCTGACGTCACCGGCGCTCCCGCGCCAGCCAGCGCCGAGACCGACAGTCAAGGCCTGCTCCAGCGCTGGTCCGGTCAGCAGCGCACGCCGGACGACGAGCAGCAGCCCGGCCATGGCGAGGATCGCCACCGCTACGGCGGCGGCCCCGGCCGGCGAGCCGAGGCCGGTCTGGTCCAGGGCCAGCAACGTGGAGACGACGAGCCAGGCGGCGGCTATGAACGGCAGCTCGTTGAGCGCGGAGCCAGCGACGAAGCTCAGCGCCCCCAAGATGAATGGGCGGCGCGGTGGCGCCAGAGCGCCGAGCACACCACAGGCGACGAGCGACGTGGTTACGAGGTATCCGATCGGCATGCGGCAATCCTTGCGGGCCGGCCCGGCCTGCGGCATCGGTCATCCGGTCAGACAAGCGTCAGCCTTCTGGCTGCCCAGCACCGGCCGTAAGGTGCCAGGGTGAGACGCGATTCAGCCGATCGCAGATTCCGGTCCCACTCATCTTCAAGAGTCGGCCGCATGCGCCACAACCTAGCCAGCGGCGGGCCCGTGGAGACGACGAAAGACCTTGCCTCTATGGTGGACCGATGACGTCGGTCAAGCAGTTCCAGGTCACCTTCGACTGCGCAGAACCTGAGCGCGTCGCTCGTTTCTGGTGCGAGGTGCTGGGGTACGTCGTACCGCCGCCCCCGGAGGGGTTTGCTACTTGGGACGATTTCGATCGTGCGCTGCCGCCCGAGGATCAGGGTTCAGCGTTCGCATGCATTGATCCCTCAGGTGTGGGCCCGCGACTGTTCTTCCAGCGCGTTCCCGAAGGGAAGGTCGTCAAGAACCGGGTGCATCTTGACGTACGGGTCGGCACCGGGCTCGTGGGTGAAGAGCGCCTGGCCGCACTTGAGGCCGAATGCGCACGACTGGTCCCGCTCGGCGCGGTACGCGTGCGACTACTGCCTGCCGATGGCGACAACGAGTCGTGCCTCGTGATGCAGGACATCGAGGGCAACGAGTTCGATCTCGACTAAGTGGCTGGATCCGGTGAGGTCCACCGCCACGGTGGCGCCGGTGTCAGGTCCGGCTCACACCCGTACCGGTAGCTGACCGCCCCGCCCGTGTCCCTCCCGTCTGAGTGGTATGCCAGGAAAACGCCGAACATCCCGGCTCCCGCTGCCCGCCTGGCCAGGATCCCGGCCGCCTCCCCCGCCCCGGCGGCGCGCAGCGCCGCGATCAGCCGGGCGACGTCCTGCGGCCGGCCGAGGCGGGCCTGACGGGCGGGATCTCGGTCCAGCAGGGCCCGGGCTGCTTCATGCTCCCCGGCGGCGCGTAGCCCGGCCACCAGCGCGGCGGCGCCGCCGGGGTCGGCCAGGCTGGCCTGCGGGGCGGCCCGGGCGGCCCGGGCGGCCAGCGCGGCCCTGACCGACCGGGTCGCGGTCCAGCAACCGCCGGGCGGCGCCGGCCTGCCCGGTCGCCCGCATCGCGCGCAGCAGGCTGGCGACGTTCTGCGCGCCGTCGATGACGCAGTGCCCGGCGGCCCAGTCGGCCAGCGCCCGGGTCGCGTCGCTGGCTTCGGGTCCGGCCGCGTGCATCGCCGTCACCAGCAGGGCGGTCTCCCGCAGGTCGTCCGGGTCGGCGTGCCGGGCCGGGTCGCGGGCCACGAGGGCGCGGACCGCGCCGCCGGCCCGGGCCGTGCCCAGCGCCCGCAGCACCGCGGCCAGGTAGGACACGTCGTCGAGCCGGACGCACTCGGCTAGGCGGGCACCGAGCGTCTCGGCCGCGTCGCCGGCCCCGGCTGCGCCCAGCGCGATGAGCAGCCTGAGCGCGTCCCACCGGGCGCCGAGGTCAGCCTGCCCGGCCGGGTCACGAGCCACCAGGGCCCGGATCGCGTCGCTGGCCTGGGCGGCGCGCATCGCGTCGAGCAGCCGGGCGGCCTCCCACGGGTCGTTCAGCCGGGCCGAGCCGAGTGGCGTCCATCGCCGCGGTCAGGACCGCCCGGCCGCGCGGGTCACCCCCGGGGCCGGTGTAGCGGCTCAGCAGCCCCGGGACCCCGGCCAGGTACTGGGTAACCTGCCCGTCCGGGCCGGCCGCAGCCGCGGCGGCGGCCAGCACCGGGTCGCCGCTCCCGGCCGCCTCGGCCAGCTCGGCGGCGGTGAACCGGGCCGGCACGTCCACGAGCCCGCCACCATAGTCAGGGCTGATCGAGGACGGGTCATACAGCGAGAGCTCATCCAGCCGGGCGAGCATCCGCCCGGCCAGCCAGGCCGGGTCGCCCGCGCCGCGCCCGGCGCCGACCGCGGCGATGCAGGCGTCCCACTGCCAGGGCCAGATGGTCGCCACGACCAGGTAGCCGTCCTCGTCGAACAGGTCGTCCAGGCGGTCCAGCGCGTCCGCGCCGCCGTCCGCGTCCGCGTACCGGCCCAGCTCGCCCAGCCACAGCACGGTCCCGGCCGGGATCCCCGCCTCCAGCCGCGCGGCCAGCGCCGCGGCGGTCCGAGGGTACTCCAGCGGCCACTCCGCCAGCAGCCCGGCGACCGCCTCCCAGACAGCCCGGGTGGTGCCGGCACCGGGCTCGCCGCGGACCACCACCAGCCGGCTGTCGGCCACCGGCGGCGCCAGGATCACCCGCAACCGCTCGTCGTGCGGCCGGCAGACGTACGCAGGCAGCGGGCCGCCATCGGCCACCGGGTGCACGCCCAGCTCGGCCGGCGTCCACTGCCCGGCCAGACGGGCATCCAGTCTCATGACCCCATTGTCAGGCCGGTGCCATCACCAGACCGTTCGCGCTCCACGCCGGGCTGGTGAGCAGGTGGCAGCGCGGCACGCTCTGGCCGATTGTCCAGCTCCGCCCGGATCCTAGATCGGTCACCCGCAGATGAGCGTCGAAGTGCGCCGGCGCCGATGACCGCCGACTATGCGCAGGCGGTCCGCGACGGGCAGGCGTGGGCTGCCCTCGAGGACGGGCAGATCGTCGGTCGGCGCCGTCGCCGCGCAGAACAGGTGGTTGTGTCGCGCCCGCTACTTCTAGCCGGTGGGCCACGTAGCTGGACGTATGCCCGATCCGGTCGGCCTGGGCCGCCCTCTCATGCCATCCCGGGCCACGTGGGGCTCGCGGTCGCCGGAGTTTCCGGAGACGCGCCAGCCCGGCCAGACCCTGCCATAGCAGCCGCTGCGGAAACTCGGGCACGCCTGCCAGGAAGAACGAGAAACCGTTCCTGGCGTTGACTTCGGCCAACCGCAGCAACGGCGGCAGCCGGCCGGCCGACGCCATAACGCGTAGCTGTCCCTCGAGCTGACCCGCCGGCGTCTCGCGAGTGATCACACGTACCTGCTCGTGGGTCGGATTGGAGAACGCGTGCACGGTGCCGGGCGCCACAACCACCGATTCCCCTGGTCCGAGATGGCGCACGGCGTGCCCGACCCGCACGCGTAGCGTGCCCTCGATAACTTCGAATGTCTCCTGCTCGACCCGGTGCCAGTGGGCGGGCGGTCCGGACAGCCCTGATGGCAGGACGGCTTCGAACTCAAACACCTCGCCCTCAGTCTCAGATCCGGTGCGGATAATGGAAATGAGCTCACCCGTCGGCAAGCGCAGTACCTGGTCCTCGCTCATCGCTGTCCACGCCAATCCATGCCGGACCGACAGTGAACGGCAGCCTACTCCACCACTACCGCCGTATATCGGCGCCGGGTCGTGCGATGTGCCTGCACCGACGGCGGCCAGCTCCTGATGAGCAACGCCTAACACGCGCCATCGGAAGTCTGCCGCGTCCTGCCCGGCCGGTCCCAATCGACTCCAGCACGAAAGGCGGTGCCTACCGGGCCGCTTGTTACGCGCGCGCTGACCCGCACCAATGCGGCAGTAGTCAGCCGCGCGAAATCGGCAAGGTCGCTCACGTTCCAGAACACCGGTCGCGCTGGGTGACGATCGCTGATTGCGGCCTCTCGGAGTCGATCGGTCATGCCTGTTGACTGCGAGTTCGTGAGCTGACGAGAACGAACTTGCGTTCGTATGTGCGCGGCGGGTTGCGTCCGATTCTAGCTCTCAGCCGAGGCGGTGAAAATGGGCATGGCTTACCAGCATTAGCGTTTCGGTATGTGGTGTCGGCGAGTGGATGACCTAAGACATTACGTCGCTTCCGTACGGGAAGGAGATGAGCAGTGCAAGGAGGAACATTCGGCGTCCTACTTGATGGGCTGAAAGCTGACAACACTACATCTGGCTGGCCGCTCCAGCTTATGCTACGTGTCCGCACAAATTGATTGTGTCTTCATGGCGTGAGGGACCAGCTGTGATCCGTTTGCTGAGGCCGGCCCTGGCACTGAGTTGACAGGGAATGTTCCGCGCGCCGTGGATTCGGTGGCGACCCGGTCCTTGGCTGCTCTACGGGCTTGGCTGTGCCCTCCTCTCTTGAAAGGCCGGCCCCCCACTCAGGTTCGGCGGCTTCCGACGCCTAGTCGTCATCAATCGGTGGGCAGGAAGTAGCGCTGAAGCTCCCACTTCGCCACTGCCGTGCCGAGGTTCTCTCCGGCGACTACGGAGTTGCGGTAGTGGAAGCCGATCCAGACGCGGGCGTTGACGAGCTGAGTGTATAGATCGTGCACCGTCGCGAACGTCTGCGATGTCGTCAGCGTGGTGGCGCCGTCCTGCGCGCCCGGAATGGTTGCGTTGATGCGGCTGGTACTGAGCGCGTTCGCCAGGACCTGGGCAACCGCGCTGGTCACGCAACCGTGTTGCGAGGGGTACTCCGGGTGATTGGGCGTCGTGAGGAGCGGCATCCAGGCCGGATCGGCGGTCGTCGCCGGATTGCCGTCGATGCCGGCGTTGCGGACCGCGGTGATCGGGCGCCAGAACTGGTAGGTGTACTTGGAGTCAAAGCACGCCATGCCGGCGTCGGTCGGCACCATGTTCCCCGCGGCCAGCAGACGCACCGTGTCGAGAAGGTCCATGTTGTGCTGGGTGGCAGCGTTCTGGAGAGTCTGGTTCACCTGATTGACCGCATTGGCGTTCCAGAAGTACGCGATCGCCGTCTGTGCAGGGGTGCGCACGGCGCTCGTCGCGGAACCGTACGCCTTCGTTTCGTTGAAGTCTCTCGTATAGAGCGCGCTCGTGAGCGCGGGCGGGGCGGGCGCCCGGAACTGCGAGGTGCTGCCGAGCATGAACGGCCGCATCACCGCCATCCACGGCGTTTGCGCAATCTGCAGGGAGGGCGGCGGCGCCCAGACCCACAGGCCGGGCTGAAGCGGGCCAGCGCCGAACGGCGTTGAGACGGGAGCGTTGCGTCCATCGTTCGCGCGGAGCGCCTCGATGTCCGCCGCAGCCGCCTGGCCGACCGCGATTCCCCTGGCAGTGGTTCGATCGTCGGGAAGCGCGGCGATCGACGCTGCGTACTTGGCGGCCAAGGTGCCGCCCGGATCGCCGAGGTAGAACACCAGCGTGTTGTAGGCGGCTGCGATCACCGCCGCTTCGAGTGAGGCATTGCCGGCCCGTGCGGAGAAGCGATGGTAGGGCGCGTAGCGGTGACCGATCTTGGTCGCCGCGTCATAGACCGCAGCCTGGACATAGGACATGTAGAGCAGGCCCTCGGTCTGATACAGCGGCCGCGCTGCTGTGCCCTGCGGGTCGATCACGCTGGCGGCGCGCACGGCGGCGACGGCATTCGTGTTCCACGCGAGCGCTACGGTCGCCGGCGCTGCCGACGGTTTGTCGGTCTTCGCCGACGACGGCGGCACCGCGAATAGCGACGCTGCGAGCGCAACTGCAGCCACGATTTGTATTCTCATTTCCGATCCTCCCGGGTCGCCTGCGAATGGAGACCGCGCAGGAGTCGGGGGCTCGCACATGCCGCCGCCTTGGCTGGTGACCTCGCAGCCGCCCATGCTGCCCTTGCGGAAGCGGAGCAATACACCGCGGCCGGCACCCGGCTCTTCCACCTGTGGGCCGCGCTGGCCCGGCCGTGGGAGGCTGCCACGCGCGGGGAACGATCCACCGCCATCAGGCTAGCCATGGAACTGGCTGAACAAGCCCAATCCCGCGGTCAGGTCACATTCCAGCTCCAGGCCCTCCACGACGTGGCCAGGCTCGGGGGAGCCAGCCGGGTAACTTCCAGCCTTCGCCGGGCAGCCGCCGGCGCTGAAGGCCAGCTCGCACCGCTGTACGTATCCACGCCGCTGCGCTCGAAGCCCAAGATGGCCTAGCGCTCGACCAGATCGCTAGCGGCTTCGCCGCCCTCGGCTTCAACCTGCTCGCCGCTGAAGCTGCTGCCGAGGCTGCCAGGGCACTTCAGGCTGAGGGCCGCCGGACCGCGGCTGAGGCCGCCGCCACCAGGGCAACCACACTTGCCGCGCAATGCGAAGGCGCGCGCACGCCCGCCCTGGACCTGCTTCAGCCGCGCGATCTCACCCCCCGTGAGCTGGAAATCGCCACGATGGCCGCTCGCGGGCTGTCCAGCAAGACGATCGCGGAGCGGCTCGTCGTTTCCGTCCGCACCGTCGACAACACACTGCACCAGGTATATGGCAAGCTCGCCGTGAGAAACAGGGCAAACCTCCGGCCCCTTCTGGCAGGACCAGAATCCCTTACCGATCACGCCCAGCCCCACCTCGGTAGCGCCTGAACCGAAGCCAACCACGCGAACCAGACCGCAATGCCGCGCGGCGAGGTTCACCACCCCAGCCGGCGCTCAAGTCCCCCTGTGGCGCGGTTTCTCGCGATTGACGTCTGATCCTTGCGCTCGCCACGATCAGCCCGCCTTCACCGACCCCGAACGGCTCGCCCTCGCCGGGTACATGGCCGGATACCGCGGCCTGACCCGCGACGTCTGCGCGCTGGACCTGCGCCAGTTCACCACCTGGTGCCGCGCCCGTTCCCTGCCTTTGTTTGCCGTCCGCCGAGCCGGCATCGAGAGCTTCACCCGCGACCTGGAAGCTCGCGGCCGGGCCCGGTCCACCGTCACCCGGCGGCTGTGCACCATCGCCGGGTTCTACAGTTATGCCGGTCGAGGAAGAGCTCCTCGAGCATTCCCAGGCCGCCCATGTGCGGCGGCCGCGGGTGGATTACGAGTCCCACGCCGTCGGGTCTATCCCTTCGATGCGGAGGTCGCCAGCGTCCCGGTTGGCCCGCGCATCGAGAGCGGCCGGTGGGCCCTGACCGCACTCGTGGTGCGGGTGTGTACTGGGCAGCCCGTGACATGACGGGCAGTTAGCGTACCGGCGCCCGCGATGCGCC
>CAVUNL010000001.1:0-371851 GCA_963742795.1 uncultured Actinomycetes bacterium | reverse complement strand
TGGCCCAGAAACCGGCACATGATCGCGGCGTGCGGCGTCCTGTCAAGACCACTGGCACCAGGCCCCATTCAGACCTCGGCAACCTCACTCCCGGCCTTGCTCGTTGCGGCGAGTGACCAGGCCAGATCCCGAACTGGACGCGCACTGCCGCCGTTCGGCGCGGCCGGGTGGGGCGTAGCGCCATCGCCGCGATGAGCGCAGAGTTGGGCTATGTGCACGCTGGCGGCGGAGCCGTTCAGCGGCGCGGGCTTGTCTTGCACAGTGGCTGATTGGGCTTCAAGATCCCTTAGTGCCAGGTGGTGCAGGAGCCCGTGGGCTGCGAACTCGATGCCTTTGTGCCGCACTCGGCAGCCGACCTGAGCCTGCCCGGTTCAGCCGGGACCGCGCAGGATGCCCGTGATTGTCTGGGTCGGTACCGGCTCGGCTCACTGCAGAGCACCTCACGCCGGTGGTGCGGAAGCTGGGGCGGGCTGTCGTCCCCTGGTGGTCCCGAACAGCCGGTGCAGGTAATCGAGCAGGCTGTCCGGTCTGGTTACGGACCCGCGTACTGCCACATAGCCGTCGGGCCGAAGCAGGTAGACGTTCTCCGCTGGGCCGAGGCCGGGCCGGTCCGTGCGGCTGTTCTGTTGTGTGACCACATCTATCTGGTCCTGCCAGGGGTGCATCTTTGGCGGCAAGTCTCCGGCGGGGCCTGGGCCGGAGATCAAGAGCACGTGCCGGCCGTGCCGCAAGACCTCGTAGAGCCGGGTTTTTCCTTCATTGCCGGTCACTTCGAGGTCTGGTGCCCGCTCGCCCGGTTGGAGGCCGTGGCGCCTGCGGCCGGGATGCGTCAGTGTGCTTGAGGGGTAGGCCACGTTGATGTGGCTTATCCGGCGGACGGCCCGGCGCTGGATTGGCGTCAGGCGGCCGGCGATCGGGACGATGATGTTCCGGAGGGCCCGCTGCACGGGGTGGGTCATGGTGCCGAGTTTGACCAGGTTGTGCGTCAGGGCCAGGACGTCTGCGGCCACCGGGCCGCGTTCCTGGCCGTAGCTGTCCAGCAGCCCGTCTGGTGCCTGGCCGGAGGCCACCAGGGCCAGCTTCCAGGCCAGGTTATGGGCGTCCATGATCCCGGTGTTCATGCCTTGCCCGCCTGCCGGACTGTGGACATGGACGGCGTCGCCGGCCAGCAGGATGCGCCCGCGCCGGTAGATGTGGGTGGAGCGCCGTTGGGTCTGGAAGGTGGCGAGCCAGGCCGGATCGGCCACCGGCACTGGCTCCGGTGCCCTCTGGCCGACGAGCCGCTGGATCTCCTCCAGCGTCGGTGGCCGCCGGTCGCGCTCCCCGGCGTAGGGGAGGATCACCCGCCAGCGGTGCTCACGCATCGGCATGCAGATCAGCGGCCGGCCATCGCGCCGGAAGAACGCGTGCATCTCATCATCGGGACGGTCCCAGCCCAGGTGGACGTCGGCGAGCAGCCAGTCCTGCGCGTACGGGTGCCCGCGGAAGTCCAGGCCGAGCTCGCTGCGGACACGGCTGTGTGCGCCGTCGGCGCCGACAACGTAATCAGCTGTGACAGTCCGCGCAGTGCCTCCCAGCTCGATGACCGTGGCGGTGACGCCGCCGGGGGCCTGGCGGAGACTGCTGAGCTCGGTCCCCTCCTCGACGCTGCCGCCCAGCTCGCTGACCCGCTGACGGAGAATCGTCTCGGTCACGTCCTGCGGGACGTCGAGCATGAAGCCGAACGCTGATCCATTGCGGGCCAGTTCCAGGCGGACCAGAGTCTTCCCGTCGGCGTACATGTGGAAGCGGCGGACCACCTGGCCGTGCTCGGCGAACCGCTCCGCCAGGCCCATCATGTCGAGCACCTCGAGCGTGCGTGCGTGAATGCCCAGGGCGCGGGTCTGCCGGACCACACCGTCACCCTTATCGATGATCCGGGCCCGGATGCCGCGGGCCAGCAGCTCGCAGGCCAGCACGAGCCCGGTCGGCCCCGCGCCCACGACCAGGACCTGGCAATCGCGACGGCTGCTCTGCTGGGACTGGCTGATGCTTGTCATGACCGCAGACTGGACCCGGACGCGGCGCCGGGGCATCGGAAGAACTACCGAGGCCCTACGTATCTTTCGGCGCCATCCCGGACTCATACGCCCAGGCCACCAGCTGCGCGCGGTTGCTGAAGCCGAGCTTGGTCAGGATGTGGTCGACGTGCGTGTCGACGGTGCGGACAGAAAGGTGAAGCTGGCCGGCGATGCCCCTGTTGGTGAGACCCTGCGCGACGAGGGCCGCTACCTCCAGCTCGCGCCGCGTGAGCGTCCGGCGCGGCCCGCTCCGCCAGACCTCCTCAGGCTCGTCCGCCAGCGCGTAGGAGACCGCCTCGGCCAGGCTCATCCGCCGTCCCTCGGCCATCATCTGCGCCGCCGCCGAGCCGAGCCGCTTCCTGGCCAGCGCCAGCCAGCTGCTCCAGCCGTGCCTCTCGCACCGCCGGCATGCTGAACTGGCCGGCCTCGCACAGCCCGCGCACCACTCCCGCCAGCCGCAGGGCCCGCCGGGGCCTGCCGGTGTGGAGCGCCACCCCGGCCAAGCCGGCGATGACCAGGGGGACAACCCAGCGGTCCCCCAATTCCAGGCACGTCGGCAGGGCCTCCTCGAACGCGCCGCGCGCCCCGCGGATGTCGCCCAGGTCGAAGCGAGCGTGGCCGAGCATCTGCAGCGAGCGCGCGCCCACCGACCGGAAGCCGATCGCGCGGCATAGCTCAACAGACCGTCCGTACCGGGCGCAGGCCTCCTCGACCTGACCGGTGAAATGCGCCGCCAGACCGGCGTACAGCAGCGCGGTAGCGAGGGTGGCCGGATCGTCCAGCCCTTCCAGCAGCCGCAGGGCACGGTCCACATGCGGTCCTGCCTCGGCCGGGCGTTCGCCCGCGACCAGGCTGCGGCCCAGGTAGACCTGGGCCATCGCCTCGCCGCGCCGGTAGCCCAGCTCCTGGCTCAGCCGGATGCTCTGGCCGAGCAGGTCACGCGCACACTGATAGTCCCCTTGGTCGATCGCGAGCGACGCCGAGCCGTTCAGCGCCTTCACCCGCGTGGAGGTCCCGTCCCCGTGCACGCCGAGCAGGGCCTCCAGCCGTCCGCGCCCCTCCGTGAAATGACCGCGGACGCCCCAGAAGCGGGACATCGCCACGGCCAGCCGCAGCGCATCGCGGGACTCGTGCTGCTGGTACCAGTCGATGGCGGCGCGGATATTCTGGTGCTCGACCTCGAGCCGGTCAAGCCACTCCAGCTCGCCCGGGCCGCGCAGCTCCCGCGCGGCCGTCTTCGGCCAGGGCCAGGAACGTAACGGCGTGGCTCTTCTCGACCCGGGCCCGCTCCGGCATCTCGGCCAGCCGTTCAGCAGCGTACTCGCGGACCATGAACAGCATCCCGAACCGCGGGCCAACCGGACCCGCAAACCCCTCGATCCGGCGCAGCAGGCTCTGGTCGACGAGCTCCTGCAGCCCATCCAGGACCTCGACGCCCAAGTCGGTGACCGGCGCACAGACGGACTCGGCGGCCTCGAGGCTGATACCGCCGCGGAACACCGAGCAGGCCGCCAGCAAGCGCCCGGCGCCCGCACCGAGCAGCCCGTAGCTCCAGGCGATCGTGCCCCTCAGGGTCTGCTGACGCTGCGGCAGGTCACGGGCACCGCCGACCAGCACAGGCAACGACTGCTCCAGCCGGGCGAGCAGCGACGCGGGCGGCAGGACCTTGACCCGCGCCGCCGCCAGTTCAACCGCGAGAGGCAAGCCATCGAGTCTTCGGGCGATCCCCGCGACCAGGGCCGCGTTCTCCTCGTCCAGGACGAAGCCCGGCCAGACGGCCTGGGCGCGCTCGGTGAACAGCCGCACCGACTCGCAACCCGCGACCGCGGCGACCGTCGCGCATTGCGGGTCGGGCACCCGCAGGGGAGGGACTTCAAACTCCTGCTCGCCGCTCACATGAAGCGGCGCCCGGCTGGTCACCACGATCCTCAGCGCCACCGTCGCCTGCAAGATCTGCGCGACCACGGGAGCAGCCGCGATCAAATGCTCGAAGTTATCGAGCAGGATAAGGACCCGCGCGTTTTCGAGGTGGCTTCGCAGGCGATCCAGCAGCGGCCGGTCGCCCACATCCCGCAGCCCGACGCCCTGCGCGATCGACGACAGGACCAGATCCGGGTTCCCGACCGGGGCCAGCGCCACAAAGTACACACCGTCCGGGAAGCCGCCGGTGACCTCGGCGGCCAACTGCAAGCCAAGCCGGGTTTTGCCACTGCCACCCGGGCCCGTGAGAGTCAGCAGTCGGCTGCGTCCCAGGAGCCCCGTCAGATCCTGCAGCTCCCGCTCCCGGCCGATAAAGCTGGTCAGCTGGCGTGGCAGGTTAGCGGGAAACCGATCCAGCGCGCCCGTCCAGGGCATGCGGCCATTATCACACCGAAACTCACCCCCAGACGAGCCGGGAACCGCTGAAGGACGGTCTGCGCTGATCACGTCCGGCCTGCTGCACGGCTCTTCCGGTCGTTGCCCGTCACCGCAAGGGATCGTCTCACTGGACAGCGCAGTGCGAGTGCCGCCCGCCGAGCGCATCAGGCAACTCGCTTCTGGCACCCCGAACGTCCTGATCGGGGCGGCTGCGGCTAGCCGGCAAGTCGGCTCCATGCGCCGCCGCGAATCGGAAGGGAGGATCCGTATCCGAGTCGCGCTGCTCCTATGTCACGCCATGTATTCGGCTGAGCTCGCGGCCTGTAGAGGGCGCCCGAGCGCTCCTGGTCGACTTCTGGACCGACCCGAGCCATACCCAGCCCCTGTTCGCCGCGCTGATGGCGGCCGAGTTCCTGGTCATCGCTGGCGGCGACGTCTACAGCGCCGCCGAGGTGCAGGACTGGCTGGCCGAGACGGGCTGGAGCATAGCGGGCCAGAGGCCGCTGGCCGGGCCGGCGAGCCTGATAGTGGCCGAGGCAGTGTGAACGAAGGGACAACCAAACCCGGGGCCCAGGGTCGGCGCGCGACGCCCCCGCCATGATCGTGGCCTGTCGCGGCCAGACCCGCCAGCGCGATGCCTGGCGGATCCGGCACAGCACCAACAACAGCACCACGGGCCCGCCGAAGACGACATCGAAGGCCGCACCGAACAGAACAATCTGCGCGCGCCTCGCCGTTCGGCTGCTGACTATCGGCTCCGCGAATACTCGGCGTTTTGGAGCGTTTCCCGGCGCAGCGCCTGGCTTCGCGCTTGTCGGACTGTGACAGCAGGTGACGGGCAGGACGGTTTGATGGCGATGACCTTCTCGTTGCTGAGGCCGTCGATCGTTACGGCGAGAGCCGCTCGATGATCCAGCCGCTGCCTGCCCGGCGGTAGCGGATCCGGTCGTGCAGGCCGTCCGGCGATTCCTGCCAGAACTCGACGCGGGACGGCAGCACCCGAAAGCCGCCCCAGCGCCGCGGCCGGGGAACATCGGCTCCGCCGGGGTGGCGCCGCAGCATGTCCCGGACCTGCGTTTCCAGGACCGTCCGGCTGGCCACGACGCGGCTTTGCCGCGAGGCGGCCGCGCTGAGCCGGGCGGCGGGGGCGCGCGTGCTCCAGTACTGGTCCGCCTCGTCCTCGCTCACCGGCTCCACCGGCCCGGCCGCGCGTACCTGGCGGTGTGCTGGAACAAGCCAGTGCAGCACGGCAGCCGCCCGCGGATTGGCCGACAGCTCAGCGCCCTTGTCGCTCTGGCAGTCGGTGAAGAAGACCAGCCCTCGCCGGAGGCCGCGCAGCACTACCAGGCGGGCCGACGGAACGCCGTCGCTGGTTGCACTGGCGATGGTCATGGCTTCGGGCATCGGCTGGCCGGCCGCGCGGGCCGCGTCCAGCCACGTAGAGAGCTGACGCAGCGGATCGGCGTCTAGGTCTGTGACATCCACCCGCCCAGTTTGGCGGCCATGGGCCTGGGATGCCGAACGGGCGGCGATCGCAGCCGCGGGACGGAGCCGCCCTCGGCAAGCGATCTGCCTGCTTCGCCTGAGTGGTACGCCCAGCCGCGGGCTGGGATGCTTTCGCGGAGAGCGGCTGGCCTCGGCGGCGCGCGGGACCAGCTGCGCGGCGAGGGGATCGTGATCTTCGGCGACTACGCCGGCGACCAGCTGCTCGCCGCGGCGCTGGACCTGCCGCGGCCAGGCCCGGGTGAGTTCGTCAGCGCCCGGCTGGCCCGGCGTTCTTCCGGGCACGACCCGTACCTGCGGTCTGTCCGGCTGGAGGGAGCGGACTGGCTGCTCGCCGCCGGCGGCGATCCGGCCGGGCCGGCGCCCGCGCTGCCCCGCTGACGTCGGGCCGCGGCTCCTCGTTAGGCTGCTCGGATGGCAGCCTCCGAGATGGCCGGGGACAGGCCGGCGGCGCTGGTGACCGGGTCGGCGAGCGGGATCGGCCGGGCCGCGGCGCTGCGGCTGACCCGTTCGTGACCGGCGAGACGATCGTGATCGACGGCGGTTACGCGGCGACGACGTGAGTGGACTTACGATCGCGGCATGACGGAGGATTCGCGGTACACCGTGCACGAGGGGCGGTGGACGCTGGAGCACCGGTTCGAGTCGCCGTGGCACTACCTGCCGGTGGAGGTGGGGCCGGGGACGGCCGGGCTGCGCGTGGAGCTGGAGTACGAGCAAGCCGGGGAGACCGTGCTCGACCTGGGGTGTCTCGGGCCGACCGGGTTCCGCGGCTGGTCGGGGGGTGCGCGGAGCTGGTTCGCGATCACCGGGGAGGAGGCCACGCCCGGGTACCTGCCCGGCGAGCTCGAGGCCGGGTTGTGGCAGGTGATGATCGGCGTGCACCGGGTCCCGCTTGACGGCGTGCCGTACCGGGTGACGGTGCAGGCCAGCGGGCACGGCTCGGGGCTGGTGGCGCCCGTTCCCGTGGCGCCGCCGGCGCCGCGGGAACGCCCGGCGCGGCGGGAGCTGCCGGCCGGACCCGGCCTGCAGTGGCTCGCGGGCGACCTGCACTCGCACACCGTGCACTCGGACGGCGCGCTGACCGTCCCCGAGCTGGCCGTCCTGGCGGTCGAGCGCGGGCTCGACTTCCTCGCGATCACCGACCACAACACGATCAGCCACCACGCCGAGCTGGCCGGCACGGCCCGGCGGTACGGGATCACGCTGCTGCCCGGCCAGGAGGTGACGACCGACGGGGGGCACGCCGGCGCGCTGGGCGACGTGGGCTGGATCGACTTCCGCCGCGAACCCGACCACTGGCTGGACGCGACGCAGGCCCGCGGCGGGCTGCTCTCGGTCAACCACCCGTTCGCCGGCCCGCTCAGCTGGACGCGCCCGATGCGCCGCCGCCCGCCGCTGGCCGAGGTGTGGCACTGGAGCTGGCTGGACAAGCGCTGGACCCTTCCGTTCGCGTGGTGGCTGGCCTGGGACCCCGGGGCGATCCCGGTCGGCGGCAGCGACTGGCACCGTCCGGGCTCGGAGGCCCCGCCGGGCTGCCCGACCACCTGGGTCGAGTGCGCGGGCCGCGAGCCGGGCGACGTGCTCGACGGCCTGCGGGCGGGCCGGGTGGCGATCTCGGCCGAGCGCGACGGCCCGGTGCTGCTGCGCCACGACGGCGAGCTGGTCGCGGTGCAGGCCGACGGGACGGTGCTGGCCGGGCCGGGCGGACCGTACGCCCGGGTCCGCGGCGACCGGGCCCGGCTGCCCGGCGCGGCGGGCCCGCACCGGCTGCTCGACGCGAGCGGCGCGACCCTGGCGCTCGTCCCGTAGCCGCTGGTCAACGGGTTCCTGCGCTGAGCAGGAGCTCCAGCCGGGCGTGCACCAGGGCCCGGTGGGCCACCACGTCGTCGACCTGATCGGGCTGCTCCGGGCATTCGCCCGCGGCGACGGCGCGGGCCAGCCGGCGGCCGGCGTCGGCGGCGTCGATCGTGTCGAACGCCACCAGCGGGTCGTCGTGCGCCGCCTGCTCGGTTTCCGCGCGCAGGCCGGCGCCCTTGGCCACCCAGGCGTCCCTGATCTTGCCGCCGCGGCCGTGGTCGATCAGCACGGACACCGCGTGCGGCCGGTCGCCGTAGCAGAAGGTCATGGTCAGCGACTCCTGCCGGCCGCCGACGTCGGCGTAGTGCCAGCAGTCGCCGACCCGCGGGAAACCGAGCGTGGCGGCCCAGGGCGGGTCGGCCACGCCGCGGGCCGATACCCGCGCCGCGGCCTGCCCGGCGGCGGCCCGGAGGCCGGGTGCGCCCAGCGCGGCCAGGACCCGCAGCAAGGCCAGGGATTCCGGGGCCGAGGCCGCCTCCGCGGCAGGCACCAGCGACTCGGTCAGGGCCTGCATCAGCGACGCCTGGCTGGCGGCCGAGGCGGCCAGCGCGCCGATCAGGTCCGAGCCCCACAGCTCCGCGTCCACCGGGTCATCGATCCGGCCCAGGATGCCGGTCGCCTCGGTCAGCACGCCCGCGAAGGTCGCTTCGATCGCCACCGGGGCGAAGAGCCGGGCGACGTTGGCGTCGGCAGGGGGTTGGTCCGCACTCATGCCGTGCAGCATAGGGCCTCGTCCCGGGCGCGCGCCCGGGACAGGTCCGTAGGCTTCGCGGACCGGATGGCGGCGGCCCCGGCCGGTAACACCTCGCGGGCGAAGCAGCCGGCCAGGTGGTCGTTGACGATGCCGCAGGCCTGCATGGTGGCGTACGCGGTGACCGGGCCGGTGAAGGTGAAGCCGTGGCGCTTGAGTTCGGCGCTGAGCGCCTTGGACGCCGGGGTGACACCGGGGACGTCGGCCAGCGTCCGCGGCGCGGCGGCGGGCTCGCCCGCGTACTTCCAGACCAGCGCGCTCAGCCCGTCGGGCAGGCCGAGCGCGGCCCGCGCGTTGACCAGCACGGCGTTGATCTTGGCGCGGTTGCGCACGATGCCGGCGTCGGCCAGCAGGCGCGCCACGTCAGCGTCGCCGAAGGCCGCCACCGCGGCCAGGTCGAAGCCGGCGAAGGCCGCGCGGAAGTTCTCGCGCTTGCGCAAGATGGTCAGCCAGGACAGCCCGGACTGGAAGCCCTCCAGGCACAGCCGCTCGAAGATCTTCGTGTCGCCGCGGACCGGCTTGCCCCACTCCTGGTCGTGGTAGGCCAGGTACTCCGGCGCGCTCAGGCCCCACGGGCAGCGCAGCTTCCCGTCCGGGCCGGGGACCGGGCCTCCGGCCCGGTCGGGAGCAGGGTCCGGCCCGGTCACCAGCTCTGCTCCTCGGCGGCGAGCGCGCCGTCACCCGGCTCCGCGGCGGCGTGATCGTCGGGGCCCTGTGGCTCCGGGCTGGCCTCCGGGCCCGGCTCTGCGGCGCGCGCGGTCGAGTCCGTGAGGCGCTGCTGCAGGAACGCGATGGTGACGTCGCGGTCCCGGATGGCCTGGGCGATCTGCTCCAGCGCCTCGTCGGTGACCTGCATGTTGTAGCCCCACAGGGCGGTCGGCGGGCGCAGCAGCGCGACGTCGGTGGCGGACACCGGGCCGAGGTCCAGCGGCGCGTGGTCGGCCTGCTCGTAGGCCAGTTCGCCGCCGCGCCCGGTGGCGACGAAAAACACGCCGACGAGGATGACGACGGCGACCAGGATCATGAGCACTGGCACATATGCATCGTGCCATGCCTGGTGCGCGATGTCGCATCGGCGGGCGGATCCGCGCCGCGGCGGGCTAGGCGCCCGGGGCCTGGCCGGCGTGCGCCCGGCGGATGATCTCGACCACCTCGCCGGGCTCGTCCGCCACGCTGATCAGGCCGAACTCCGCGTGCCCGATGTTGGCCCCGGCCAGCATGGTGTCCTGGAGCCAGCCGAGCAGGCCGGACCAGTACGACCGGCCGACCAGCACGATCGGGAACTTGGTGATCTTGCCGGTGGCGACCAGGGTGAGCGCCTCGAACAGCTCGTCCATGGTGCCGAAGCCGCCGGGCAGGACCACGAAGGCCTGGGAGTACTTGATGAAGCAGGTCTTGCGGACGAAGAAGTACCGGAACTCCAGGCCCATCTCGACGTAGTCGTTCAGGCCCGTCTCGGTGGGCAGCTCGATGCCCAGCCCGACCGAGACGCCGCCGCCCTCGACCGCGCCCTTGTTGGCCGCCTCCATGATCCCCGGGCCGCCGCCGGTGATCACCGCGTAGCCGGCCCTGACCAGGCCGCCCGCGATGGCCTCGGCGGTCAGGTACGCGCGGCTGCCACGCTGGGTGCGGGCCGAGCCGAAGATCGAGACCGCGGGGCCGAGCTCGGCCAGCAGGCCGAACCCCTCGACGAACTCGGCCTGGATCCGCAGCACCCGCCACGGGTCGGTGTGTACCCAGTCGGCGGTGCCCCGCCGGTCCAGCAGCCGCTGGTCGGTGGTGGTCGCCGGTATCTGGTTGCCGCGCAGCGTGACGGGTCCCTGGCGGCGGATCCGCCGGTGCGGTTCGGAGTTCACGCTCATCGTGTACTAAGAGTAGTCGCTCACGCGTCCACCCCGTGATCGCGAAGGATGGCGTTCAGGGCCGATTTGTCGTGCCGGGCACCCTCGGGGAGGCGCTTGAGCACGAGCAGGCACGGCATGCCGAACGTGCCGCCGGGGAAGGTCCGCGGGAAGGTCCCGCCGATGCAGACCGACCAGGGCGGCGCCTCGCCGCGGGGCAGTTCGGCGCCGGTCTCGGTGTCGATGACGTGGGTGGTCGGGGTGAGGATCGCGCCCGCGCCCAGCGTGGCGCCCTGGCGCACCCGGGCCCCGCCGACCACCATGGCGCGCGAGCCGATCATGGCCTCGTCCTCGACCACCACCGGCACCGCGTTCGGCGGCTCGAGCACGCCGCCGATCCCGGCGCCGCCGGACAAATGGACGTTCTTGCCGATCTGGGCGCCCGAGCCGACCGTGGCCCACGTGTCCACCATCGTGCCCGAGTCCACGTACGCGCCGATGTTGACGAACGACGGCATCAGCACCGCCCCCGGCGCGACGTACGCACCCCAGCGGACGATCGACCCGGGCAGCGCCCGCACGCCGTCCAGCCGCGTGGTCAGCGGCACCCGGTCGTCGTAGCGGAAGTCACCCACCTGGGACCGGGCCATGGGCAGGACCCGGAAGGCGAGCAGGATGGCCCGCTTGGCCCGCTCGTCGACCACCACCTCGCCGGTGACCGGATCGACCACGGCCACCCGGGCCTGCGCCGGCGTCGATCGCGTCGACCGCGCCGACCACCGCCGCGCGGGCCTGCTCATCGGCCGGGGACAGTTCGGTACGCCGCTCCCACAGCTCGTCGATGATCGCGGGCAGCGGGGACACCTGCACAGCCTTGCTCATGTTGCGCCAGCCTAGTGGTCAAGGTTTAGCGGTACGGTCTGATGGTGTGCCGCCCCCTTCCCGCCGGCCGCGGGCCGTTCCCGTCATCGGGTCCGCGCTGGTGCTGCTGCTGGCGGCGATCGGTTACGTGGCGTTCGGCGGGCCGAAGCACAGCGTGACCCCCCCGGCTCCCCCGCCGCCGCCCGGATGCCAGGCCGGCACCGGGGGCGCGGCCATCCCGCTGGACACCGGTCAGGCGGGCATAGCCGCCACCATCGCGGGCATCGCGGCCCGGCACCGGCTGCCGCAGCGGGCGGTTACCGTCGCCCTGGCCGCCGCCCTGCAGGAATCGCAGCTGCAGAACCTGGACTACGGCGACCGCGACTCGGTCGGCGTGTTCCAGCAGCGTCCCTCGCAGGGCTGGGGCACCACCGCGGAGATCGAGGATCCCGTCTACGCCACGACCAGGTTCTTCGCCGCGCTGGTCAAGGTGCCCGGCTACACCACAATGCCGGTCGGCCAGGCGGCCCAGGACGTCCAGCACAGCGCGGACGGGTCCGCCTACGAGCAGTGGGCCGGGATCGCCACCCAGCTGACCGGGTACTTCACCGGCACCTGGCCGGCCGGGGTGTCCTGCTGGTACACCCCGGCAGGCCAAGGGGTCCGGGCCGACCTGGCCGGGGCGCTGAAGCAGCTGACCCAGACGTTCGGCCCGGCAAGGCAAGGACGCAGTGCTGGTGAGGATGACCACGGACCGTTCGGCCAAAAAGAAGAAGGAGAGAACCACCGCGGTCGTGCACGTGCAGCGGGACGGGGCCTGGACGGTGGCCGCCTGGCTGGTGGCGCACGCCCAGCAGTACGGCATCAGCCAGATCCGGTATGCCGGCTACGTGTGGAATGCCGCGAATGGCAGTATGGGCTGGCAACGGGCCAGCCGGACCGCGAGCCCGGTGCCGCGCGGCAGTATTGTCGCGGCCTAGTGAAGTGACCCGTGACTCGGCATCAGCCGGCGAGCCGCCATACTGTGTTAGCAGCAGGGATAAGAACCACGAAGGAGCTCACCCGTGACCTACATCATCGCGCAGCCCTGCGTTGATGTGCTTGACAGAGCATGCATCGAGGAATGCCCGGTTGACTGCATCTACGAGGGTGACCGCATGCTGTACATCCACCCCGACGAGTGCGTGGACTGCGGCGCGTGCGAGCCCGTCTGCCCGGTCGAGGCGATCTACTACGAGGACGACGTGCCCGAGCAGTGGAAGGAGTACTACAAGGTCAACGTCGACTTCTTCGCTGACCTCGGCTCCCCCGGCGGCGCCTCCAAGGCCGGCAAGATCGGCAAGGACCACCCGGTCGTAGCGGCGCTGCCCCCGCAAGCCGCCGAGGAGTGACCCTCGCGGCCCGGCTTCCCGCGTTCACCTGGGACCGGATCGCGCCGCTCGGCGAGAAGGCCCGGCTGCACCCGGACGGCGCGGTGGACCTGTCGATGGGCACTCCCGTCGATCCCGTGCCCTCGGTGATCCGCGAGGCCCTGGCGGCGGCGTCGGACGCGCCCGGGTACCCGGCGACGCACGGGACCTTCGCGCTGCGGGCCTCGGCGGCGGGGTGGCTGGAGCGGTCGCTGTCGGTGTCCGTGTCCCCCGACGACGTGCTGCCGGTCATCGGGACCAAGGAGTTCATCGCCTGGCTGCCGGTCATGCTGGGGCTGGGCCCGGGCGACGTGATGGTGTACCCGGAGCTGGCCTACCCCACCTACGACACCGGGGCGCGGCTGGCCGGGGCGACCGCGATGGCTTCGGACAGTTTGCTGTCGCTGGGCCCGTCGCGGGTGCGGCTGGTGTGGGTGAACTCGCCGTCGAACCCGACCGGGCGGGTGCTGCCGGTTTCGCACCTGCGGAAAGTGGTCGAATGGGCGCGCGAGCGCGGCGCGGTGGTGGCCTCCGACGAGTGCTACATCACGCTGGGCTGGGAGGCTGCGCCGGTCTCGGTGCTGCACCCTTCGGTGTGCGGGGGGTCCTTCGACGGGGTGCTGGCCGTGCACTCGCTGTCCAAGCGGTCGAACCTGGCCGGGTACCGGGCCGGGTTCGTGACCGGGGACCCGTCGCTGGTGGCCTCGTTGCTGGCCATCCGCAAGCAGGCCGGGATGATCGTGCCGGCCCCGGTGCAGGCCGCGATGGCGGCGGCGCTGTCCGATGACGAGCACGCGGCGGTGCAGCGGCAGCGGTACGCGGCCCGGCGTTCGGTGCTGCGGGAGGCGTTCACCGGGGCCGGGTGGGCGGTGGATGATTCCGAGGCCGGGCTGTACCTGTGGCTGACGCATCCGTCTTATGACGGCTGGTCTGCGGCCGAGCTGCTGGCCGCTGACTGCGGGATCCTGGTCACGCCGGGCTCGGTGTACGGCGCCGCCGGGGCGCGGCACGTGCGGGTGGCGCTGACCGCCACCGACGAGCGGGTGGCCGCGGGGGCTTCCCGGCTGCGTTCCTGGAGCGGTGCACGCTAGCCTGGGTTGACCCGCTGAGGTTCAGGGAGGTCTCGTGGACGACGACGAATTCCCGGTCTCCTACGAGGGAGTGACGCCCGGGGTTCCCGTGCTCACCAGGGACCGCGAGGAGTTCGGCATCCTGGAGCACGTCCTGGAGGTCCCCGAACTGGACGTGTTCGACGGGATCGTGGTCTGGGTCGGCCACGGCGGCATGGCGCAATGGCGGATCCAGCGGGAGCTGAGCGCCGGCCACCGGACCAGGGCGCGGTTCCTGGAGAACATCACGCGCTCCGGCGACCTGCGGTTCGTGGACGCCGACCAGGTCGCGGCGATCACGGCCGCGTACATCCGGTGTGACCTGGACCGGTCCGACGTCGGGCGGCTGCCGAAGCCGCAGGGCGCGCCCGTCTACTACGCCAACGCGATCGACCAGGCCCAGCCGGTGACCAGGAGCTGGCTGAACGGGCAGTACGGGAGCGCGTTCGGCCGGGGCCGCTGGCGGCAGCGGTAGGCGATCGGGCGCATCTGCGGACGGGGACCCCGGGGATTCGGGCACAATACGAGGAATGTTCCGTAGACGCGCCCCCCGGCACGGGTTTACCGCCACGGTTCCCACTCCGCGCCCTGCCGCTCACCCGTCCGCCGCTGGTCAGCCTGCTGCGGGGCCTGCCGTCGGTCAGCCCGCTACCGCCGGTCAGCCCGCTACCGCGGGTCAGCCCGCTGCCGCTGGTCAGCCTGCCGCCGGGCCTGCCGCGGGGCGGGACCCGGGCGGGCCGGCGCCGGCCGGGCTCGACGTGAGCACGGCGCACCCGGCCCGGGTGTGGAACTACTGGCTGGGCGGGCGGGACTACTTCGCCGCCGACCGGGCCGCGGGCGAGCAGATCGGCCAGGACTTCCCGTACCTGGCCCAGACCGCGCGAGCCGAGCGGGCGTTCCTGGTCCGCGCGGTGCGGTTCCTGGCCGGGCCGGCGCGGATCCGGCAGTTCCTCGACATCGGCGCGGGCCTGCCCGCCGGGGGCAACACCCACGAGATCGCGCAGCGGATCGCGCCGGACACCGGGATCGTCTACGCGGACAACGACCCGGCGGTCCTGATCCACGCCCGGGCCCTGCTGCAGACCCCGATGCTGGCCAGCACGCCGCAGGGCACGGTCAGCTACGTGGACGCCGACCTGCGCGACGTGGCCGCGGTGCTGGCTGGCTCGGCGCGGACCCTGGACCTCGAGCAGCCGGTGGCGCTGATCATGCTCGGCGTGCTCGGCCACCTCGACGACCACGGGGCGGCCCGGTCGATCACCAGCCAGCTCATGGACGCGCTGCCGTCCGGCAGCTACCTGGCCATCGCCGACGGCGTGGCCGGGACGGGGCCAGTTTCCGAGGCGCAGCGGCGGTACAACCAGGGGGCGCCGGCGCCCTACTACCTGCGCCGGCCGGACGAGCTGGCCAGCTTCTTCGACGGGCTGGACCTGATCGAGCCGGGTGTGGTGGCGTGCCCGCGGTGGAAGCCGGACGCGTCGGGCCACGGGGCTTCTGAGGAGTCACACGCGTACTGCGGGGTGGCGCGCAAGCGCTGACCCGGTTGGCTGCCTCGGCGTCTGCCGCTTCGGCGTTCATTTGCTGCTTCGGCGTTCATTTGCTGCTTCGGCGTTCATATGCGCAAGAGATCGCCGTTGAGGCACGATTTTACGCAATGATCCTGCGCCAACACGCATGATCGGCGCGTGTCTTCCCGGTTCGCCAGCCCCTACCCTGGGCTCATGAGTGAGACCATGACCGGGCGCGCGACCGAGCTGACGCGGCTCAGCGACGAGCACGCCGCGCACAACTACCACCCGCTGCCCGTCGTCATCGACGAGGCCGAGGGCGCCTGGGTGACCGACGTCGACGGACGCCGCTACCTGGACATGCTCGCCGCGTACTCGGCGCTGAACTTCGGTCACCGGCACCCCCGGCTGATCGCCGCGGCCATGAACCAGCTCGAGCGGCTGACGCTGGTGAGCCGGGCGTTCGACCACGACCAGTTCGGGCCGTTCTGCGCCGAGCTGGCCGAGCTGGCGGGCATGGACGTGGTGCTGCCGATGAACACCGGCGCGGAGGCGGTCGAGACCGCGATCAAGGTCGCCCGCAAGTGGGGGTACCGGGTCAAGGGGGTACCCCGCGACGAGGCCGTGATCATCGCGTTCGACGGGAACTTCCACGGCCGCACGACCACCATCGTGAGCTTCTCGACCGATCCCGATGCGCGCGACGACTTCGGGCCGTACACGCCGGGGTTCCGGGTCGTGCCGTACGGGGACCTGGCCGCGGTTTCTGAGGCTTTGGACGATCGGGTAGTGGCGGTGCTGGTCGAGCCGATCCAGGGCGAGGCCGGGGTGGTCGTGCCGCCGGCCGGGTTCCTGGCCGGGCTGCGCGAGATGTGCACCGCGCACGGCGTCTTGATGATCGCCGACGAGATCCAGTCCGGGCTGGGGCGGACCGGTCACACGTTCGCGTGTTCGGCGGAGGGTGTGGTCCCGGACGCGTACCTGCTGGGCAAGGCGCTGGGCGGCGGGATCGTGCCGGTGTCCGCAATGGTGTCCAGCTGGCCGGTGCTCGGCGTGCTGGAGCCGGGGCAGCACGGGTCCACGTTCGGCGGGAACCCGCTGGCCTGCGCGGTCGGCCGCGAGGTGGTGGCCATGCTGCGCACCGGGGAGTACCAGGCCCGCGCGGCCGCGCTCGGCGAGCACATGCACGCGCGGCTGGCCGCCCTGCCGCGCGACGTAGTCCGCGCCGTGCGCGGGCGCGGGCTGTGGGCCGGGGTGGAGTTCGCCTCGCTGCCCGGCCGGGAGGTGTGCGAGCGGCTGGCCGCGGCCGGGGTGCTGGCCAAGGAGACGAACGGGAAATTTACAGATTCGAATGTACAACACCGCAGGTCAGGGAGTCAAGGCGGCGTGATCAGACTTGCTCCGCCGCTCACCATCAGCGAGGCAGATCTCAACTGGGGACTAGACCAGATTGAGGCTGTGCTAAAGGAGACGTAACCCCAGCTCAGACATGACGACACCCCCCGGCGCGATGCCGGGGGGCGTCTCTCTAGCTGTAGGTCGGCCCAAGACTCCATTGAGTCACTGTATCAGGCACTATCAGGCATGTGCCTGGTCTGTCCGGCATTAACGGGGCGGGTTAGGCACGTTTAACCTGGTCGTGTGGGAGTTGATCATCATGCGGCAGAGCCACCGTACCTTCAGGTGGTCGCGATCCTGCGTGACCGCATCCGCTCTGGCGACCTTCCACCTGGTGCACGTGTTCCGAGCATTAGCTACCTCATGCAGGAGTACGGCATAGCACGGAACACCGCACGCCGTGCTATCGGCGTGCTGGCCGACGAAGGACTGATCACCGTAAGGCAAGGCTGGGGGACGTTCGTCAAGCCGCAGGAGTAGCGTTTGGTTGAGCATCGCCTAAACACAGCAACAGGAGGAGTGGGGGATGGCAAAGGACAAAGATCCCGTCGTAGTCGTGGCGAACATCAGGCGATCAATCGAAGCGAGTCCGGCAAGGTTCGCGAAAATTGCACTGCCATCGACTCCGCGAACTTTTTGGCTTCCAAGTTTTTAACGCAAAGCGCAGAAGGCTCGTCACCGAGCTTCTGGCGACAGAGGGAATCCGAGTTATACCGCCGCTGAGCGAGGCTAGGGCCGATGACTGGCTGACGCTGCGCATGCCGGAACCCCCCGGGCCAGCGCCCACACATGGGTTCTTCGACCATATGGAGTCTGCGCCACTCGACAACGAGCTTGAGGTTCAGTTTTACTTCGTAAGCCCGCTGTTCCGACAGCTTGGTTATCACGAAGAACAGGAAGCGCCTGGTTTCCATTTCATCACCCGTGGCTTTGATGGCTTTTCAAAACCCAAGCTAGCAGTGGCGGACCTGATCTATTTTGCCGATGCCGACAAAAGCATAACCGATGGCCAGCCATTGATTCTTGTCGAATGCAAAGCACGAGGCAAGGGGCATGCGCTGGAGTTCGCCCCGAAAGCGTTGCGGTCGCTGCGCAAGCTCGACCGGCCCGTGATTGAACGCATCAAGGCCGCGACGGACTCGCTGCGGGAAGATCCGAGGCCGGCGGGCGCCTGTGGCCGGTTCACTTGTCAGGCGT
Source organism: uncultured Actinomycetes bacterium (assembly GCA_963742795.1). Lineage (GTDB taxonomy): Bacteria > Actinomycetota > Actinomycetes > Streptosporangiales > Streptosporangiaceae > Palsa-504. Next base: position 353,996 of record CAVUNL010000001.1, on the reverse strand, counting down.
GTAGCCCGCTTGCCTGGTGGTGGCCTGGTATTGCCAGATGACGTAGTCCCCAATGCCGATCGGGGGGATCTCCATGCCGTAGGGGACGACCTGGATGACATGGTAGTGGTGGTTGCGGCGCAGGTCGGCGGCTATCTGGCGGTCCAGGCTGGTGGTGTCGGTGAAGTTCAGCGCGACCAGGGAGAAGTAGCCCTCGGCGATGTAATTGGCGTAGACGGGCGCGTTGCCGGGGCTGGTGACGCTGGCGGCGGCGGCCGGGCCGCCGGTGTAGGTGCCGGCGGGCAGGGTGATGTTGCGGGTGCTGGACCACCGCTGCCACTGGGCGCCGGCGGGCAGGTAGTACTCGGCGACGGTGGGATCTTCCACCAGGAGGGGCCCGGTACTGTGGCCGGCCAGCGGGCCGAAGATCGCGATGAAGGCGGATGCGTTCGCCCAGCTGGCGGAGAAGGCCCGGGACTGGGTGAGGCCGAGGGCGGCCGGGAAGATCAGCGCGATCACGCACGCCCCGCAGGTCAGGGCGCGGCCCCGGCCGGCCGGTGCGGCTGCGATGAACCGGTCGACCGCGTACCCGGCGGCGATGGCGGCGAACCAGGCGCCCAGGCCGACGTGATGATTCAGCGAGTCCTCGGTATGCAGGTGCGCCTGCTCCACCGGGCCTAGCACCAGGGCGGCGGACACGAACGCGAGCAGCGCTGTCTGGGCGGCGCCGTGCCGGCTGGCCCAGCTGATGACGACGCCGGAGACGGCCAGGACCAGCAGCAGGCCGGCCCAGGACCAGGACTGGCCGAGCACCTGCAGCGGGGAGGCCGAGCCGGGGACCCGGGTCAGCATCGTCCGCTGGAAACCACCCAGGTAGCTGCTCCCGCCGATGGCCAGCGCGGTGGCCAGCAGCGCGGCCGTGGCGGCCAGCAGGGTCCCGGTACGCCGGGCCGCGAGCAAGCCGCGGGCGGTCCAGGGTGCGGTGAGCAGGGCGAGCGCGGCGATGAGCGGGTCGAACAGCAGGGAGGTGTAGGCCGTGGCGTTGGCCAGCGCCAGAGCCGCTCCGGCCGCGGCCATCCATCCCGTCGCCGGTCCCCGGTCCCCGGCGCGGATCACGCACCAGGCCGCCAGCGCGACCAGGAACACCGACATCGCGTCGTAGGTGGCGAACGCCCCCAGGTGCAAGGTCGTGCCGAGCACGGCGAACAATGCGGCAGCGAAGGACGCGGCCCGCCGCCCGAACAACCGGGCGGCAGCACCCCACAGCAAGACAGTGGCGCCAAGCATGAACACCAATGACAGGACCCGGGCACCGGCCAGCCCGCCGATGCTGTCCGCCGCCGCGCCGACCGGCGGGTAAAGGACCGGCGCGCCAGAGAGATACTTCGGGAACGGCGGAATCGGCACACCGTGCAGCCAGTGCGCCCATTCCAGGTGCCCGGCATACAGGTACAGGGCCTCACTTTGGGACGCGGTATCGGCCCGCAGCAGCCGCAGCGACAACCCCGCCTGAACCGCCAGCATAACCAGCAGCGGCCACGCGCCAGGCACACGCCATCTGCGAGCACGGCCCTCACCCGGCAGGGCCATCGGCCCAACAGGCCCCGGCGTGGCTGCGGCCGCCGCCGGTGACCTCACGGTGCGCCCCTGCCAGGCCGTCCCTTCCGGGGACCAGCCGGATCGCGAGGCGGCAGCTGCCTGCCCGGCAGGACCTGTTCGCGCAAACAGACGCCCCAGCCAGGGCACTGATCGCGTGGAGGACGTGAATGAACCCAACGACATGGTGAGAGTCATAGCCGGTCTCCCCCTCAAGCTTTTTGTGCTGACGCACGAAACCAACGCCGACCAGGCTTCCCGGCTCACCTAGTCATGACACTAGCCCGCATTGCAGTGGCCTGTCCCTGACATGCGGAATCGGGCGACAATTCCCATGCGGGGCCAAGGGCACTGCCGGCTTTCATCAGCGTGCGCGGTTGTTATGTGATATCCCGCCCGGCTCAGCCCGCATCCGCGCCCGCTTCACCGACCTGTGCGCCGAGCGCACTCGCATCGAAGCCACCCCTGGCAGACCTCCAGGCAGCAGCAGTAACGGTCCGCGGTAATGATCTGAGGCGGCGGTAGGCGCCGGAGTAGTGGAGGAGGGGGCCGCGGTCCGCGGTTTCCGGGGGGGCGGTGACGGCTTCGACCTGGCCGACGACGATGCTGTGGTCGCCGGCGTCGTGCACGGCGGTGGTGCGGCACTCCAGCACGGCCAGCGCGTCGTCGAGCAGCGGCGCGCCGGTGGCCGGGCCGGGGTGGTGGGCCACGCCCTCTAGCTGCCCGTCCAGCGGCCGCCCCCGGGTGGCCAGCCAGCGGGCGGTCTTCTCGTCGTCCTCGGCCAGGATCGACACGGCCCACGAGCCCTCCGCCAGGACCGCGTCGTGGAACCGGGCGATCTTCTCGGCGCAGAACAGGACCAGCGGCGGATCCAGCGACACCGAGGTGAACGCGCTGACCGTCATGGCGTGGCCGCCCCGGGTGGTGACCACCACGATCCCGCTCGCGAACTGGCCCGCGGCGCGCCGGAACGAGGCGTCGTCCAGGCTCATCGCGGCCGCGCTCCGGCGCCGCGGATCCTGCCGCTAAAGAACGGGCCGCCAAAGGACTGGGCGCCGAACGACAGGGCGATCCCGCCCAGCGCGCTCACCGTGCCGCCGTACAGGTACCACTTGCCCGCGGTCGAGTTGGTGATGATCACGCTGCCGCCGGAGACCGGCATGGACAGGACGAACGACGTGACGATCCAGCCGACCGCCGGCCACAGCGCGCCGCTGACCGAGCGCATGGCCCAGGAGCCCAGCAGGCACGTGGCCAGGAGCAGCACGCAGAACCCGATCGCCGCCACCGGGACCAGCCGGCTGTACTGGAAGCTGCCGATCAGGCCCTCCACCACGCCGGCCAGGAACAACGCGGTGTACGCGGCCGCGGTGAGCAGCCGGCTCCCCTTCCCGTCCGTCTCGGCGTTCATAGGCAGAGGTTACTGTGCAAAGAGGTCGGTCTCGGGTTCGGCGGGCCCGGGCGGGCCGGCCAGCAGGGTGTAGTACTCGGTGCCGCTGGTCTGGCGGCGTACGCCGTCGGACAGGGCGAAGAACGGCGGGTCCACGGTGATCTGGGTGGCGTGCGCGCGCATCGCGGCCAGCTTGCGGTCGAACCAGGCGCCGGCGTCGATCTCGGTGGTGCTTTGCTCAGACCCGAGCGCGGCGGTGGCGTAGAGCTTGGCCGGCGCGTCCGGGCCGGCCAGCTCGCAGGCCCGCCAGGCGACCCGGTGGGCCTGGATGTGATCGGGGTGCCCGTAGGCGCCGTTGGCGTCGTAGGTCACCAGCACCTGCGGCCGGACCTCGCCGATGACGTCGAGCAGGGCGCCCGCGGCCTGGTCCACGTCGGCCCGCCAGAAGCAGCGGGGGTCGTCGTTGCCCGCGGTGCCCATCATGCCCGAGTCGCGCCAGCGGCCCGGCCCGCCGAGGAACCGGTGGTCGGTCACGCCGAGCGCGGCGCAGGCCGCGGTCAGCTCGCCGATCCGGTACGCCCCCAGCCGGTCTTCTTTCTCCGCGGCCAGGTAGGCCAGCGACGGCGGGATGATCTCGCCCAGCTCGCCGAGTGTGCAGGTCACGAGCGTGACCCGGACGCCTTCGGCGGCGTACCTGGCCATCGTGGCCCCGGTGGAGATCGACTCGTCATCCGGGTGAGCGTGCACCAGGAGCAGGCGTCGGTCGGGCGAGCTCATGGCAGTGAGCCTATCGGTGGGCCGGTACTGGCAAGATTTCAGTACATGACGGAGAGCTTCCCCCGGCAAGAGGCCAGGACCAGGCGGTTCACGCTCGGCGTGCCGCGCGCGTTCCGCGTCTCACCCGACGGCACCCGGGTCGTCTTCCTGCGTACCGAGAGCGGCGCCGACCCGGTGACGTGCCTGTGGGCGCTGGACGTGGAGCACGGGCAGGAACGCCTGGTCGCCGACCCGAGGACGCTCGGCGCCGATGAGGACGACCTGCCGCCGCAGGAACGGGCCCGGCGCGAGCGGGTACGGGAGCAGGCGGGCGGGATCGTGGCCTACGCGACCGACCAGGCGGTCACGGTGGCCGTCTTCGCGCTGTCCGGCCACGTGTACGCCGTGCCGCTGACCGGCGCCAGTGCAGGCCGGCAGAGCCCGGCTTACCAGGTGGCGACGCGGACCCCGGCGCTGGACCCCCGCCCCGACCCGGCCGGACGGCGGCTGGCCTACGTCTGCGAGGGTGCGCTCCGGGTCACCGGCCTGGCGGGCGACCTTCCGGACCAGGCGGTCGCGGACCCGCGGGGCGCGCCGGGGGTGACGTTCGGGCTGCCCGAGTTCATCGCGGCCGAGGAAATGGACCGCCACCGCGGCTACTGGTGGGCCCCGGACGGCTCCGCGCTGCTCGTCGCGCGGGTGGACGAGTCCCCGGTGCACCGGTGGCACATCGCCGATCCCGCGCACCCCGAACGGGTAGCCGCCGAGGTGGCCTATCCCGCGGCCGGCACCCCGAACGCCGACGTTTCCCTGCTCCTGGCCCGCCTCGACGGCCAGACCGTGCCGGTGCAGACCGATCCGGCCGCCTTCCCGTACCTGGTCACCGCCGGCTGGCAGGACGGGCACGATCCGCTGGTCGTGGTGCAGAGCCGGGACCAGCGGGCGGTGCGGATCCTCTGCGTCGACGTGGCCAGCGGCCAGACCCGCGTGCTGCACGAGGACACCGACCCGGACTGGCTGGAGATCGTCCCGGGTGTCCCGGCCTGGACCGCGGACGGCCGGGTCGTATGGACCCGGGACGAGGAGGACACCCGGCGCCTGGTCCTGCTCGCTCCGGGCCGCTCCCCCGAGGTCGTGACCCCGCCCGGCCTGCAGGTCCGCGGCGTGCTTGACGTGGACGGGGACACCGTGCTGTTCCAGGCGTCCGCCCAGGACCCGGCCGAGGTCGTGCTGTGGAGCTGCGGGCCTTCCGGCCTGCACCGCGCTGGGGCGGGCGGCGGCGTGGAAGCGGGCACCCGCGCGGGCGGCACGATGGTCACCTCGCGCCGGTCCCTGGACGCCGACGGCGTGACCGTCCGCGTGTCTCGGTCCGGTCCCTGGCCGCCAGTCGACATCGTGTCCCTGGCCGAGCAGCCGGCGCTGCCCGCGCCCCGCCCGGTCCTGTTCCGGGCCGGCCCGCGCGAGATCCAGACCGCGGTGCTGTTCCCGTCCTGGCACCAGTCCGGGCAGTACCAGTCCGAGCGGGGCCGGCTGCCGGTGCTGCTCGACCCGTACGGCGGCCCGCACGCGCAGCGGGTGCTCAGGGCGCGGGGCGCCTACCTGGTCCCGCAGTGGTTCGCCGAGCAGGGTTTCGCGGTGGTGATCGCGGACGGTCGCGGCACCCCGGCCCGCGGGCCGGCCTGGGAACGCGCGGTGGCCGGCGACCTGGCCGACCCGGTGCTTGAGGACCAGGTCGACGCGCTGGCGGCCGCGGCCGGCCGGTTCGCCGACCTGGATGCCGGCCGGGTGGCGATCCGGGGCTGGTCGTTCGGCGGCTACCTGGCCGCACTGGCCGTGCTGCGCCGCCCCGACGTATTCCACGCGGCGATCGCGGGCGCCCCGGTCACCGACTGGCGGCTGTACGACACCCATTACACCGAGCGCTACCTGGGCCTGCCGGGCTCCAACGCTGAGGCCTACGACCGGTCCGGTCTCATTCTTCTGGCCGAACGGTCCGTGGTGTCACCTCGCCCGCTCATGCTGATCCACGGCCTGGCCGACGACAACGTGGTGGTGGCGCACACCCTGCGGCTGTCGGCCGCGCTGCTGGCCGCCGGGTACCCGCACGAGGTGCTGCCGCTGACCGGCATCACCCACATGGCCTCGCAGGAGACGGTCGCGGAGAACCTCCTGCTCCTGCAGCTCGACTTCCTCCGCCGCGCCCTCGGCGCAAGCTGAGACCGACCGAAGACACGCCGCCCGGCGGCCCGGGCCTCAGGTGACCGGGCCGCAGTGTAGCCAGGGTCACACACCACGATGAGGTCTCGATCACTGCATCTGTTCGCCGACTGGAATAGGTTCTTGGGCAGCACCCACGCCCGGATGGTTTGGCGGTGCGTGGCGTTACGCTTACGCTCAAAGCAGCGAGGACGCTGAACAAGAATGACACAGGCACCGGAAGCGCCGGCCAGGTCGCGGGCGCAGCTCTCCGAACGCACCTTCCGCACCGACTCGTGGTGGAAGCAGCCACGCGTGGTGGCGGCCGGCCTCACGATCTGGGTGACCTACGCCACGGTGCGCGTGTTCACCGGCCACTGGTACTACGTGCCTTCGGACCACTACCTGACCCCGTTCTACTCCCCGTGCGTCAGCGGCGAGTGCGTGCCGGGCTCGAGCACCCTGGGCCAGTGGATCCCGGCCATCCCGCCGATCATCCCGTACGCGTTCGTGTCGCTCGTGTTCGTGCTCGGCTTCCGGTTTACCTGCTACTACTACCGGGGGGCGTACTACCGGGCGTTCTGGCGGGCGCCTTCGGCGTGCGCGGTGCGCGAGCCGCACGCGACGTACACCGGCGAGACCAGGGTGCCGCTGATTGCGCAGAACCTGCACCGCTACTTCTGGTACGCGGCCTTGTTCGTCGGGATCCTGCTCACCTACGACGTGACGCAGGCGTTCCGCGGGCCGGACGGGAACTTCGGGTTCGGAATCGGCTCGCTGATCCTGCTGGCCAACGTGATCCTGCTGTGGGGCTACACGCTGGGCTGCCACTCGTGCCGGCACATCACCGGCGGGCGGCTGAAGAACTTCTCCAAGCACCCGGTCCGGTACTGGGCCTGGACCAAAGTCTCGTGGCTGAACGCGCGGCACCTGCAGTTCGCCTGGATCACGCTCGGCACGCTGATGCTGAGCGACCTGTACATCCTGCTGGTGGCGAGCGGAGCCTTCGCAGATCCGAGAATCTTCAATTGACCGAACGGGCAGTGGTTATGAGCGACGCAGAAGTTCACAGCGACGCAGAAGCTCTGGGCGACGCCGGGGCGAGCGGCGAGCCGGTACCGGCCGAAGCCGACCGCTACGCCTACGACGTGGTGGTCGTCGGCGCGGGCGGCTCGGGATTGCGGGCGGCGATCGAGGCGCGGCTGAACGGCAAGAAGACCGCGATCATCTCCAAGTCCCTGTTCGGCAAGGCGCACACGGTCATGGCCGAGGGCGGCTGCGCGGCGGCCATGGGCAACGTGAACCCGAACGACAACTGGCAGGTGCACTTCCGCGACACGATGCGCGGCGGCAAGTTCCTGAACAACTGGCGGATGGCCGAACTGCACGCCAAGGAGGCCCCGGACCGGGTCTGGGAGCTCGAGGCCTGGGGCGCGGTGTTCGACCGGACCAAGGACGGCAAGATCAGCCAGCGGAACTTCGGCGGGCACGAGTACCCGCGGCTGGCCCACGTCGGCGACCGGACCGGGCTGGAGATGATCCGCACCCTGCAGCAGAAGGTCGTGGCCATGCAGCAGGCGGACGCGGTCGAGTTCGGCGACCCGGAGGCGATGATCAAGGTCTTCGCGGAGACCACGATCACCCGGCTGCTCACGGACGGCGCCGGCGACGGGGAGCGTATCGCCGGGGCGTTCGGTTATTTCCGGGACACGGGCCGGTTCGCCGTGTTCGAGGCGCCGGCGGTCGTGCTGGCCACCGGCGGCATCGGGAAGACGTTCAAGATCACGTCCAACTCCTGGGAGTACACCGGGGACGGGCACGCGCTGGCCCTGCTGGCCGGGGCGACGCTGCTGAACATGGAGTTCGTGCAGTTCCACCCCACCCACATGGTCTGGCCGCTGTCGGTGGCCGGGCTGCTGGTCACCGAGTCGGTGCGCGGTGACGGCGGCGTGCTGCGCAACTCCGAGGGCAAACGGTTCATGTTCAACTACGTGCCGGACGTGTTCCGCCCGATGTACGCGGAGACCGAGGAGGAGGCCGACCGCTGGTACAACGACCAGGCCAACAACCGGCGCCCGCCCGAACTGCTGCCCCGGGACGAGGTGGCCCGGTCGATCAGGGCCGAGGTCAAGGCGGGCCGCGGGTCACCGCACGGCGGCGTCTTCCTCGACATCGCCTCCAGGCTGCCCGCCGCGGAGATCTTGCGCCGGCTGCCGTCGATGTACCACCAGTTCAAGGAACTGGCCGACGTCGACATCACCAAGGAGCCGATGGAGGTCGGCCCGGCCCAGCACTACGTGATGGGCGGGGTCGAGGTGGACCCCGACTCGGCTGAAACGCTCGTGCCCGGGCTGTTCGCGGCCGGCGAGGTCTCTGGCGGCATGCACGGTTCCAACCGGCTGGGCGGCAACTCGCTGTCGGACCTGCTCGTGTTCGGCCGGCGGCCGGCGCGGGCGCCGCGGATTACCTCGACGCCATCGCGGCGCGGCCCGTCGTCTCGGCGGCGGCGGTGGCCGAGGCACGGGCCGAGGCGCTCGCCCCGCTGAACCGGGTCGACGGCGAGAACCCGTACACGGTGCACGCCGAGGTCCAGCAGACGATGAGCGACCTGGTCGGCATCATCCGCCGCGAGGAGGAGATCAAGACCGCCCTGGCGGACCTGGACAAACTGCGCGAGCGCGCCGCGAAGGTCAGCGCGCCGGGCGGCAGCGTCTACAACCCGGGCTGGCACCTGGCTCTGGACCTGCGCAACATGCTGCTCATCGCGGAGTGCGTAGCGCAGGCGGCGCTGGAACGCCAGGAATCACGCGGCGGCCACACCCGCGATGACTACCCGGCCATGTCGCCGGAATGGCGGAAGGTGAACCTGATCTGCTCGCTGGACGCCCGCGGCGACGTGCGGCTGCGGCGCCAGCCGATGGAGCCGATGCGGACCGACCTGCTCGAGCTGTTCGACGTGAGCGAGTTGCACAAGTACATGACCGACGAGGAACTGGCCGGCCTGCCCGGTGCTGAGGTTGCCGAGGAGAAGCACTGATGGCTTACAAGGCTGCGCTGCGGGTCTGGCGCGGGGACGCGGGCACCGGGGACCTCGCCGACTACCAGGTCGAGGTTAACGAGGGCGAGGTCGTGCTGGACGTGCTGCACCGGCTGCAGGCGACCCAGGCCAGCGACCTGGCCATCCGGTGGAACTGCAAGGCCGGCAAGTGCGGGTCGTGCTCGATGGAGATCAACGGGCGGCCCCGGCTGGCCTGCATGACCCGGATGTCGGTCTTCACGCCGTCCGAGACGCTGACCATCACGCCGCTGCGGACCTTCCCGGTGATCCGGGACCTGGTCACCGACGTGTCGTTCAACTATGCCAAGGCGCGGGAGATCCCGTCGTTCACCCCCGACCCGTCGATCAAGCCCGGCGAGTTCCGGATGCAGCAGGTCGACGTGAACCGGTCACAGGAGTTCCGGAAGTGTATCGAGTGCTTCCTGTGTCAGGACACCTGCCACGTGATCCGTGACCACCCGGAGAACGAGCGGCCGTTCGCCGGGCCGCGGTTCCTGATGCGGATCGCCGAACTGGAGATGCACCCGGCCGACACCGCCGACCGGCGCGAGATCGCCCAGGACGACTTCGGCCTCGGCTACTGCAACATCACCAAGTGCTGCACCGAGGTCTGCCCGGAGCACATCAAGATCACCGACAACGCGCTGATCCCGATGAAGGAGCGCGTGGTCGGCCGCAAGTACGACCCGCTGGTCTGGCTCGGCGACAAGATCGGCCGCCGCACCCACAAGGACACGCCCGCGGTTCCGGGCAAAGCCTGATCCGCCGGGACACCCACCTCTAGGGAGCGGGCGCGGGGGGCTACATGAAGACAGGATGAAACCGGGCTAGGGGGAACGGGGACCCGGCTAGGATAACTGGTGGCTGGGGGGCCGCCCCGGGCTGGGATGAACGTGTTCGTGGAGCCCGCACCACTGCCCGTTCCGCCTCAATGGTTTTTAAAGCTTTGCGGTTGAACCGTGGGAGCGAAGGGCTGGCATGTCGCATCTTACGTACGCTGAGGCCGGGGTAATCGGGCTTCTCCAGGGCATTACCGAACTCTTCCCGATCTCCAGCCTGGGCCATGCCGTGCTCATCCCGGCGCTGGTCGGGGGCCAGTGGGCGCAGGACCTGGACGTGTCCAAGACCGAGTCGCCGTACCTGGCGTTCATCGTGGGGCTGCACGTGGCCACGGCCACCGCCATGATCATCTACTTCTGGCGGGACTGGCTGCGGATCATCAAGGCCTTCTTCGCCTCCCTCGGGCACGTCATCGCGCCCGCACCGGGCACCAGGCGGTTCGCGCCGCAGGACACCGACCAGATCCTGGCCTGGATGATCATCCTGGCCACGATCCCGGTCGGGCTCGCGGGGCTGAAGCTCGAGCACACGTTCCGCACCACGTTCAGCAAGCCGATCCTCGCCTCGTGCTTCTTGTTCGTGAACGGGCTGATCCTGCTGGCCGGCGAGCGGGCGCGGCGCCGCGGCGCGGACATGGAGGCCCAGGAGATCGCCGCCGACGTGCAGGCGGTCAGCGAGCGGCAGAAGGCCGCGGTGGCGGCGGGTGCAGTCAGCGCCGGCGGGCGGCATTCGTCCGGGCAGCGGGCGCTGAAGCAGCAGCACGCGAGCCTCGCGGTGGAGTCCGACCGGCGCATCGTCCGCCGCACCGGCTGGCTGGGTGCGTTCGGTCTCGGCGTGGTGCAGATCCTGGCCCTGCTGCCGGGCATCAGCCGGGACGGCATCGTGATGGTCGGCGGCATGTTCCGCGGGCTGTCCAGGCAGGACGCGGCGCGGTTCTCGTTTCTGCTGTCGGCACCGGTCATCCTGGCGGCCGGCGTGCTGAAGATCCCGGACCTGACCGGGCCGCTCGGCGCTGGGATCCGGGGACAGGTGCTGTTCGGCAGCCTGGTGTCCGGGATCGCCGCCTACTTCGCGCTCAGGTTCCTGGTCCGCTACTTCAGCGACCCGAGGCGCACGCTGACGCCGTTCGCGATCTACTGCCTGGCGGCCGGCGCGGGCGCCTTCATCTACCTGTCGGTGCGGTGAGCGGTACAGGTCATGAGGGGATTAGGTAAGGCCGGTGAACCCCGGGGTCACGCTGCCGCCCGGAGGTGCCGCGGCGACGGGCACCCGGCTGGCCGCCGTGGATGCGGCGCCCTGGCCCGGCGGCTGGCGGCGGCGTTCTGGCTGCCGCCGGCGGTCCGGCGGAAGAACTCGGTGCCGAGCATGGCTTGCAGCAGGCTCTGGGGAAGCATCGACGGAACGATCGGGTACTGGGTGCGGTGCCGGGCCAGCGCCGCGAGCTTGCGGTACAGGTAGCTGGTCACGTCCACCGTGCAGGTCCCGGGCGGCAGGCCGAAGGCTGAGGGCTCGGCCGCGCTGATGGCGCCGGCGCCGCGTCCGGCGTACGGGCTGATCGAGGTGCGGGACAGGACGAGGCACGTGAGGCTGTCGCGGGCCACCACGTACGCCATGCGCTGGCCCGTCACCAGGCCGCGCTCGCCGAAGAAGTCACCCGTCTGCATCCGCCGCGTGTGGATCACCTGGCCGTCGGGATCCTCCAGTAGACGATCGGCGGTCCCGCTCAGGATCAGGTACAGCGCATCGGCCGGGTCACCCGGCTCGATGACGCAGGTGCCCGGGGCAAACCACTGCACGTGCACGTCGTCCCGGGCCAGCCGCATGGTGGCCGACTCGGCCGCGAACAGTGCGATGGCCTGCAGCGTGGCGGTATCGGTGGCCCGCTGCCCGGAGCCGGCGATCCAGTGGGCCAGTTCCTCGGCGATACAGGTACGCCGGGGCGGGAACACGGCGTGGTACAGCCGCTGCCCCCGGTTGTGCTCGCGGACCAGCGTCCGGAACGCCTGGGTGGTCAGCTCGGAAATCGCGATGTGGTCCGGGTGGCCGTACGCGCCGTCCGCGCCGAAGGTAATGACCGTATCCGGATCGAACCGCCGCATGATGTCCGCGATCACCGGGCCCAGCGAGGATCGGTGGTGCTCCAGGCTCCCGTCCGGGTAGGCCTGCACCTGCACGTGCTGCACGCCGAGCTCGGCGGCGGCCGCGCGCAGCTCGCCCTCCCGGACCGCCCCGAGCGTGCGCCGGGTCGCGGCCGCGGGATCGCGGATCTGCCCCCGCTCTCCACGGGTGGCCGAGACGATCATGACCTCGGCGCCCGCCTCGGCCGCCCGGGCCATGGTGCCGCCAGCGCAGAACACCTCGTCGTCCGGATGCGCGAAGACGCCGAGCAGGCGCCGCGCTGAGCCGGGTCCGTTGTCCACCATGACCTCCTCCGAGCCGCGCTCAACAGCCCCGCCGGGGCGCGAGGCCGTCGGTGCCGGCCACGCGATCGCGGTAGGTCATCTCTACGAAGGCCAGGAACCGCTCCACGTCCTCGACGGTGGAGGCCAGGCCCACCGATGCGCGAAGCGCCCCGGCGCTCGGCAGGCCGAGCACGTCGAGGTACTGATCCATCGTGCGGACGCGGGCCCGCGCCGCTTTGCGCCAGTCCTGCCTGGTGAGCTGGGACGCGCCCTCGCTGGCGCCGGGGTTGCAGTGGCATCCGGTGCGGATCGAGATCCCGGCCGCGGCGGTAGCCCGCGCGACCGCGCGCTCGTCGACGACGCGGCCGGCGGGATCGAGCAGGTTGAACGCGACGGTGCCGCCGCGGTCGCGGGTGCTGGCGGGCCCGTAGATCCGCGCCATCGGCGCACCGTTGCCGTGGCGCAGGCCGGCGAGCTGGCCGAGGAGCCAGCCGGTCAGGCACGTCACCCGCTGATGGATCAGGTCCATCCCGATGCCGCGGACCCAGGACAGCCCGGATTCCAGATCGGGTATCTGCAGGAAGCTGACCGTGCCCTCCTCGAACCGGGCCTCGTCCGGGGCCAGCGTGTGCCAGTCGCCCTGCACGCTGGCGAGGTAGACCGACCCGCCGGCGAACCAGGGACGCCACAGCCGCCCCAGCGCCTCCCGCCGCGCTATCAGGCAGCCGACGCCGGTCGGGTAGCCGAACACCTTGTACCAGCTGACCGGCACGAAATCGGGCTTGACCACGGACAGGTCCAGCCGGTTGGCCGGCACGTACGCCGCCGCGTCCAGCAGCACGTCATAGCCGTGCTCGTGGGCCAGCTCGATCCAGCTCAGGGGATGCTGTACCCCGCTGAAGTTGCTCTGCGCCGGGTAGGCGAACAGCCCGCGACGGCGGGGGGTGGCCGCTCCGTCCAGCAGGGCCGCGGGCCGATCCGCGTCCGGTACCCCGTCCGCCGCCAGCGACCGCTGCCGCCGGGCGCGCCATCCCCGGCCGGCCCAGGGCGCCACCCCGCAGCGCGCCACCCGCCAGGCCGCGCCCAGCGGGCCCGGCCGGGGCTGGGCCAGGGCCTGGCGGACCGCGTCGTCGTCCACCCGCAGCTCGGGCGAGGAGAACGGTACGTACCGCGTGATTGCGCCGCGTGACCTGGCGAACTCCCTGATGCCGTTGACCGAGTTGTGATTGTCCTGCGTCAGGATTAGCCGGGTCCGCGGGCCGAACGGGTAGGCCTCCCCGACCAGCCGGCACGCGCCGGTGGCGTTCGGGGTGAAGATGGCCGCGTACTCCTGCGGCGGCGCGTTGAAGTGCGCCAGGACCGCGAGCCGGGCCCGCTCGACCAGTTCGGTCGACGCGGCGGAGGTCGGGTTCTCCGAGTGCGGGTTCCCGAAGCACCCGCCGCGAAGACGCTCGGCATGGGCGCTGAGCTGCGCCTGGGCCGGCAAGCCCGCGCCGGTGTAGTCGAGGTAGACGTGACCGCCCGCGTCGAGGTAGGAATACTCGGTCGCCCGCAGCTGATCCAGCAGCGCCGTACTGCTGTAGCCGGGGTAGGCGGACAGGAAGCCGGACGGCTCCGGCGGCCGGCCGCTTTTGGCGCTGCCGGGCGGGCCAGACCGTTCTGGCAGGGTTGTGGTCATGACTTTCCTCAGTTGGTGAGTCTGCGCCTGGCCGAAAGCCCGCGGCGGCGCAGGCCGCGTCGTTCGTCTTCGGTCAGGCCGCCCCAGATGCCGGCCTCCTGGCCGCTGGCCAGCGCCCAGTTCAGGCAGGTGGCGCTCACCGGGCAGCCGCGGCAGATCAGCTTGGCCGTCTTCAGTTGGGCCCGGGCGGACCTGATGTCGCCGTCCGGGAAGAACAGTTCCGGGTCGGCGTCCCGGCAGGCAGCGTCGGCCCGCCAGTCTGGGCGTTCCGGGCGGTCTGGGCGGTCGCAGGCCGGCCACGCGGCCGCGGTGGACATGCTCATGGTGCTTGCCTCTAATCCCTCGGCCGCCCAGCGGCCCGCACCAGCTAGCAACCGTGCGGCTTGATCCGCCCGGTGACCGTTGTGCGCTGTCCGGGCCCGGTCCAGGTCGCCGATGCGAGGCACGGCCGGGGTGACCTGCCGGACCGCGATGATGCTGTCCAGCGGGCCGGCCAGCACTGCGGGCTGATACGGGCGGCCGGCGTCGGCCTCCTCGAAGCGGAAGCCGGGCGTGCCAGGACCGGCTTCCGCTTCGAAGCTCAGCGGGCCGACACGGAACGAACCAGGGACGATCCGGTGCCAGCCGTCCGCCAGCAGGACCGAGACAACCCTGCTGACGGCAATGTCGTTGTCGCTCATACCGCTACTGCCTCTCGCTTGTCGGGGGCTACCTCTTCTGCGCGCTCCCGTAGCAGCGCTGCGATCTCGGTGTGGCCGTGGCCTTCGGCATCGGACAGCGGGGTGCCGCCCCAGCGGTCCACTGGCCGCGGGTCGGCGCCGGCCGCCAGCAGGTAGCGGACCACGTCGAGCTGGCCTTCGGCGGCGGCCAGGTGCAGCGGGGTGCGCCCGTCGTAGTCGGCGGTGCCTGGCTCGACCCCGGTGGCGATCAGCGCGCGGACCTCGTCCAGGTCGCCCTGGCTCGCCGCCCAGGTCAGCGCGACCACGGCCTCGGTCTGGGTCTGGTTCTTCTTCCGCCTCGGGTCGCGCTTGGCGGTCCCGCCGCGGCCGGTGACCAGCGAGTCGAACGCGTGCACGTTGTACTCGGCGACCAGCTTGCGGCAGAACTCGATGCCGCGCACGGAGTTGCCGTGCTCATCCAGCTTCGGTGACCAGACGCAGATGCCCATCAGCCCGGGGACCACCAGCATGACCGCGCCGGACACGCCGCTTTTGGCGGGGAGCCCGATGGTGAACGCGAACTCCCCGGAAAAGTCGTACATGCCGCAGGAGGACATCAGCGACAGGCAGCTTTGCACCGTGCCCGGGGTGAACACCGGGTCCTCGGTCAGCGGGCACACCCCGGCGTTGGCCAGCGACGCCGCCACGGCCGCGAGCATCTCCGCGTCCACCTCGATCGAGCAGCTCTGGAAGAAGAACTCCAGCGTCTGGGTCAGATCGGTGCCCGGGCGGAACGCGCCGCTTTCCCGCATCGAGTAACCGAGTGCGAAGTTGCGGTCCGCGGTCTGCCGCTCGGACAGGTACACGGCGTTGTTGAAGCCCGGCCGCCGGCCGCCGGCCAGCCGCTGCCAGGTCGCGGCGACCAGGTCGAACCGGTCGGCGATGTCCTCCTCCGGCCGGATCAGCGAGCAGGTCATGATCCCGCCGGCATTGACCATCGGGTTGTGCGGCAGGCCCTTGGGGTTCAGGGCCAGCTCGTTGAACGACCGGCCGGACGGCTCCCGGCCCACGTGCTGGTGTACCGCCTCGGTGCCATGCTCGTCCAGCGCCAGGCAATAGCTGACCGTCTTGGACACCGACTGCAGGGAGAACGCGGTGGCCGCGTCGCCAACGCGAGAACCGCTGGCCGTCCACCGTGCACACGGCGATCGCCAGCTGATCCGGGTCAACGCGCTTGAGCTGCGGTATGTAGTCGGCCACCGTCCCGGACCTGAGCCGACAGCAGCTCGTCGTACATCCGGGTGATGTCGGCGGTCAGCGCGGCGAAGTCGGGCACCGCGAGGTTGCCCTCGACCGCGCGCCTGATCAGGCTGCTGTTGTGCTGGGCGAGGGCTTTGAACTGCGTGAAGCTGATCTGCCGGGATCCGCCGTCAGCACCGGCCAGCCCGGTCAGCGCCTCGGCGATGCGCGGATCGTCGGGCTGCAGCCCGGAGCGCTCCAGCCGGCTGAGCACTTCCAGCGGGGAGATCCGCCCGTCCTTGTCCGGGTTGAACGAGTCAAACAGGCTGCGGTAGATCGCGTCGGTACCAGCCGCGGCATCCGGTTGGCGGGCTTCGGTGACCGTCTTGGCCATCGTGTGTTCCCTTCTGTTCTCGTTGTGCAGATAATCGGTTGCGGTGCGGACGTGCTGGGTCAGGCGGCCAGGCTGGCCGGCGCTCGCTCGAGCGCCTGGCGCGCCGCCGCGCGGCCGGCCTCGCGGGCCGCGTCGAGCCGATCGAACTCGAGCAGTCCGACGCCTTCGGCATGCGGTTTGATCACCAGGTCGGCGTGGCGCCGGGCCGCTTGGGCCGTGTTTTCGCTGCCGAGCAGTCAGCAGCCGGGTGAGCGTCTCACCGAGGCTGGGCGGGCCGTTTCGTCCGCGTGCCCCTTCCGGGCTGTGCTTCGGGCGCTTGATCGTGGCCTTCACGTCGACCGCGATGACCGGGCCTTCTCCCATGTCGGCCATCGCCTTCACCGGCAGGTTGTCGACCAGCGAACCGTCGACGATATAGCTTGCGGCCGCGAACCTGCGGAGGCGCGATGACCGGCAGGTTGATGCTGAACCCGACCGCCTCCCACAGCGGCCCGTACCGCGCGATCTCCAGGCGCCCGCTGCGCAGTTCGGCGCTGCCGGAGATGAAGCTGCGCGGCAGTTCCTCGATCAGGGTGGTGCCGAAGGTGCGGTGCAGCATCGACTGGAAGCGCTCGCCGCGGATCAGCGAGTGGCGGGGGACGGTGAAATCCCGCAGCGGCCGGCGCTGCACCCACTCTTCAAAACAGATCGCATCGATCTCATCGGCGTCGTGGCCCATGGCGAACAGCGCGCCGATCACGGCGCCCATGCTGACGCCGGCGATGCGGTCGATCGTCACGCCGGCGGCGGTCAGCTCTTCGAGCACGCCGATGTGCGAGAACGCTCGCGCGCCGCCGCCGGACAGCACGATCCCGACCGAGGTGCCGGCCAGCCGGCGGGCCATGCGGGCGACGTCGGCGCCGAACTCCGTCTCCCGGATCAGGTGCGACCCGGCCGGATCGAGCGCGGCCGCCCAGCCGGCCAGAGCGCCGGGCGCGGCGTCGTACGCGACCAGGTCGCAGGCTTGCAGCTCGGGATAATGGCCAAGCACCGGCGGGACCGGTCCGCCTCCGGTCACCGCCAGGATCCGGTCGGCATGCTGGAGACAGAACTTCGTCCAGGGCTCGTGCAGGGCGGATCCGCCGACGAGCAGGACCAGGTCGTGGCCTGCCTCCGCCCGGTCGAGCAGCGGTCCGTACACGGCGGCCGGTGCACCTGGGACTTCTGCGCCCGGTACATCCTCACCGCCGAGCACCGCGACCGACAGGTGAGCCTCCAGGGCGGTGCCCAGCCAGGTGGCGAGCCGCCACAGCGGGATCCGCCCGTCGAGCTCGATCAGCGCGACCGTCGCCGGCCGTGGCCGGGCCGTCGAGGCCGACGCGCGCGCGTCTTGGAGCCGGCGGCTGAGCGACTGGTTCAGCGCCACTGACAGCGCCGGCGAGCTGTGCAGGAGATCGGTGAAGTCGGCCTGGTCGACGCCGATGACCTCGGTGGCGCGCGCGGCGCGCACCGAGGCAGACCGCGGCGAATCCGTGAGCAACGCGAGCTCGCCCAGCGCGTCCCCGCGGCGGTACTCGCGGATCACGGCGCCGGCGCCCTCATCGACGACCTCGAGCCGGCCGGCGCGGACGACGTACATCTCATCCCCGGGGTCACGCTCGCGGAACAGCCATTTCCCTGCGGCCAGGCGGTGCGTACGGGACTTCGCCGCGAGCTGCTCAACGAGCTCCGGATGGACGCCAGAAAACAGCGGGGTCCGGGCGAGGAACTCGGCCGCCGACTCCGCGCGCGGGGCCGCCGGATCGCCGGTGTCCAGCGCGACCACGCGTCGCGGATGCGGCCGCGGACGCGGACGCGGTGAGGGCAAGGCCCCCTGAGGCCCAATCTCCGCGAGAACCGCTCGCGGAGCATCGCCTGGCCCAGCATCGCCGGGCGCCTGCGCCTCGGCGGTCTTGACGTGCCCGACCAGCAGGCAACCGAGCCCGGCGACGAACAGGCAGACCGCACCGAACGTCCAGGCATGCTGAAACGCCGCGTAGGTGGTCGCCGACGTCGACGTCCCGAGGATCGCCACGACAACCGCCACGCCGAGCGCGGCTCCGACCTGGCGCGCGACAGAATTCATCCCGGTCGCCGTCGCGAAGCTCCTGCCCGGTACCGAGGCGACCGCAGTGCCGCTGAGGACCGGGAACAGCGTGCCCGCGCCGATGCCCAGCAGCACCATGCCCGGCAGCCACTGGCCGGCGAAGTCGGGCGACGTCCCGACTCGCTCGACGAACCACAGCACCGCCCCGCCCCAGAGCAGGCCCCCGGCGACCAGAACGGGGCGGGGGCCGATGCGCTGGGCCAGCCGGCTGGCCGGCCCGGCCACCGCCACCGCTACGACCGGGCCGACCGAGAGGGCCAGGCCAGCCTGCAGGACCGAGTATCGCCATACGCTAGTGAGGAACAAGACGTTCGAGAGCGTGTACCCGTAGAAGCCGACCGCCCCGACGACCGTCATCGCGTTGGCGACGCTGACCGTCCGGATCCTCAGCAGGGACAGGTCGAGGACCGGCGAGCGGTGCCGCCCGCAGCGCCAGATGACCACCGCGCCGAACGTGAGCGCCACCGCCAGACAGCCAATGGTCCGTACGCTGCCCCAGCCCCATTCCTGGCCCTTGACCACGCCGAGGACCAGCGCTGCGATCGCGATGGCGAACAGCAGCGTGCCGGGCAGGTCGGGAATCCGCCGACGGCCCGGCGCCCGGCTCTCGACCAGCCGCCGCCGGGCCAGCAGTGCCGCCGCCCCGCCGATCGGGACGTTGACCAGGAACACCAGGCGCCAGTTCGCGGCGGAGACGAGCAGTCCGCCGAGCGAGGGGCCGAGGCCGGCGGCCGCCGCGCTCACCGCGGACAGCAGCGCGACGCCGTGCGAGCGATGCGCGGGCGGGAACGCATTCAGCACCAGCGCCAGGGCGGATGGCACGAGGAAGGCGGCGCCGAGCGCCTGCACCACCCGGAAGGCAATCAACGCGGTCGCCGACGGCGCGATGGCGCACAGCAGTGAGCCGACGGTGAACAGCGCCAGTCCGAAGACGAAGACGCGCCGGCGCCCGAGCAGGTCCGCGATCCCCGCGGCCGCCATCAGAAACGCGGCGAAGATGATGTTGTAGGCGTTCAGGACCCACGACAGCGTCGAGACCGACGTGCCGGGGAACGAGCGCGCGATGTCCGGGAACGCGATATTCACGACCGTCGCGTCGATGAAGGCGACCGCGGCGCCGAGCGAGGCGATCGCGAGTACGGTTCGAGGTGCAGGTTTGCGGCGCACCCGGCGGCCCGGGCCCGGTCGCCCCGACCCGGCGTGTCCGCGCCGGTCTGGCCGGGCCGGGCGGGCGGCGCGGGCCAGGGTGTCCCGCTGGGCGTGCCGGCGCAGGTCGGCTATGCTGGCGTGGGCCAGGTGGTGGCTGATGGTGGGGTGCATCGCGGTCTCCTCGGTGCGGCCTGGCGGGCGGTGTCTTCCGAGGACGCGGCTGATCGACATCTCGGTCCCCCGTCAGCGGGTTCGCATGCCGGTGGCAGTCCCCGGCGAACCCGTTACCCCCGTTGTGTCAGTGATATCCGGCAGGGCGGCGCTGCTGCTTCGCCCGTACGGGCCATGTTCACGCGGCCGCGGCAGATGGCCCGATCGGGCCAGGCTCACACCAGCCCGGTGCGCACGCCCCAGGCCGCGGCCGCCGCGCGGGAGGAGAGGTCGAGCTTGCGGAGGATGTTGGCCAGGTGCCGGTGGACGGTGTGCTCGCTCAGCATCAGCCGCCGGGCGATGTCGGGGTTGGTCAATCCCTGCGCGATGAGCTTCAGCACGTCGAGCTCGCGAGGCGTCAGCACCGTCACGGCCTCACCTGGTACGGCGGCGTCCGGTTGCTCACGGCCGCCCTGCGTGTTCGCCTTGTGCCCGGCCTAGTCAGCCACCTGCGCCAGGTCGAGGGTGCGGCCCGCGGCGTATTCGGCGTCGAAGGCCTCGGCGCCCATCGCGGCGCGCAGCCGCTGGCGGTCCAGGTCGGCCAGCCGGGCTTCCAGCGGCTCGAGGAGGTGGCCCAGATCCGGCCAGGGCCTGGTCGGCCGCGCCGTGCAGCCGGGCGGACCAGCCCGGGTCGGCCCGGCCGCGGCCGGCCATGGCCAGGCCGAGCAGCGCGTAGGCCGATCATCGACTTCAGCCCCATGCGCCTGGCCAGGTCGAGTGATTCCGCGAACAAGGCCTCGGCCGCGCTCGGCGAGCCGCCGAGGTGCTCGGCCAGGCCAAGGTTGAATCGTCTCGTAGACGGCACCGTGGCGGTCGTTGAGCGCGCGGGCGATGTCGAGCGATTCGGCCAGGTGGCGGCGGGCGGCGTCCAGGTCGCCCGCCGACAGCTCGTAGTTGCCGAGGTTGCCGAGCAGCGACCCCACCTGTAGCCGGTCACCGGCCTGACGGAACAGCCGCAGGGCCTCGGCGGCATCGCGGGTCGCGCCCGCATGGTCCCCCTCAGCGTACGTGGCATGCGCGCGGGCGGAAAGGAGGCGGGCGGTCAGGTTAAGTTCCCCGAGGCGGCGGGCCAGGCCCAGGCCAGACTCGATCAGCGGCAGCGCGGTGCCGCGCCGCCCCTGGCGCAGCAGGACCCAGGCTCGCTCACGCAGCAGGTCGGCGACCAGATAGTCGTCCCCGGCGGCGCGGGCAATGGCCAGCCCCTCCGCGCAGTAATCCGCGGCGAGCGCGTAGCCGCCCGTCTGCCCGAGGAGGCGGGCCGCCGCGGCCAGCGCCCGGGCACGCGGCAGCGTCGCCTCCCGGGCGGCCGGCGCGTCCAGGAGCGCTCGCAGCGCATCGGCTCCTTCGACGGCGTGCCCGCGGCCCTGCCAGTACACGCGCAACGAGGCGGCCAGCCGCAGGCCCGGCTCGAGGTCGGGCTGGGTCTGGCTGACGGCGATCGCGGCCCGCAAGTTACCCAGCTCGGCATCGAGCTGGTCCAGCCAGGCGGCCTGATCGTGCGCTATCAGCTGCGGGGCGGCCGCCTCGGCCAGGGCCAGGTAGTAATCGCGATGGGCGATCCGGGCGCCCTCCGCTGCCGCCGAGCCCTGCGCGTCCAAATGCTCAGCCGCGTACTCCCGGACGGTTTCCAGCATCCGGTACCGGCCCGGGCCACTACCGGTGTCACCGAACTGGACCAGGCTCTTGTCCACCAGCGCACCCAGCAGCCCGGCCACCTCGGCGGCGGGCACGTCCGGGGTCGCGGCGACGGCCTCGGCGGCGGCCAGGCCGAACCCTCCGGCGAAGGCCGACAGCCGGGCCAGCACCGCCCGCTCGGGGCCGATCAGCAGCTCCCAGGACCAGTCCACCATGGCCCGCAGCGTCTGCTGCCGCGGCAGCCCGGCGCGCGACCCGCCGGTCAGCAGGGCGAACCGCTCGTCGAGGCGGGCCTCCAGCTCGGCGGCCGGCATCATCCGCAGCCGGGCCGCGGCCAGCTCGATGGCCAGCGGGATGCCATCCAGTCGCCGGCAGATCCGCCCGGCCACCGCGGCGGTCTCCTCGTCACCGGCCAGCGCCACCCCCTGCGCAGCGGCGCGGTCGGCTAGCAGCCGCACCGCCTCACTGGCCCGGATCGCACCGGTGTCATCGCCGTCGGCCGGGGTGCCCAACGATGGCACCCGGTAGATGCGTTCCCCGTCGATGCCGAGCGGCTCGCGGCTGGTGGCCAGCAACGCCACGTTCGGGCAGCCCCGCAGCAGCGCGTCGGCCAGCTTGGCGCACGCCCCGATGAGGTGCTCGCAGTTGTCCAGCAGCACCAGCAGGCTCTGCCCGCCCACGGCCTCTACCAGCGTGTCCAGCACCGGCCGGCCCGGCTCCTGCCGCACCCCCAGCACATCAGCGACGGTCACCGCGACCAGCTCCGGGTCGCGCAGCGGGGCCAGATCAGCGAACCACACCCCGTCCCCGGTGCCATCCAGCAGCTCGGCCGCCACCTGGAGCCCGAGCCGGGTCTTGCCCGCCCCGCCCGCACCGGTCAGCGTGACCAGCCGCGACCCGCCGATCAGGGGCTGCACCGCGGCCAGCTCACCTTCCCGGCCGATGAAGCTGGACACCTGCGCCGGCACGTTGGTCAGCAGCACCGGGTCCTCCGGCGGCCGCAACGGCGGAGCGCCGCCGGCCAGCCCCCGGCGTGCAACACCTGCTCCTCGGCCAGCCGCTGCACCATCGCGGCCGAACCCTCGATGTCAGCGAACAAGAACGTGAACGTCTGCGTGGCCACCAGCCCAGGCTTCTCATCAAGATCGACGCCGACCGCACCAGCCAGAAAGCCGCGGACCTTCTCAACCGGGCAGCAAACATCATACGTCCGCCACCGCTCGCCGGAATGATCGCCAAGATCGCGAAGGAATGCGCGAGAGCCGACGCCGGGATCTCGCCGCAGCGAGGGAGCCTGGAAGCGGCCGCGGTGCTCGCCGTCATTTCTGATGTGAAGCTACAACTACCTCGGGTGGGCTGGGCAACTCGCAAAGGTCGCTGGTCAGCTTCCCGCGGGTGGCCAGGACTGGCTACCGCAGACCGCACAAAGAGCATGGTGGCCATCCGCGTGCAGCTCGTGAAACACGTGCTGTATCTGCTCGACGGAGCTGTCTGGCCAGCCGCCCGGGGTGCCCGGCGGAGTGACCATTCCATGTCCGGCGAGGTCAGGTGGGCCGACGGTCATAGCGGGCGGTCCACCAGTCGTTCGGGTCGGCGGCCGGGCAGGCCGGGTCGTGGGTGCACATGATGCGGTCCATTCTGGCTGCGGGGAGCGCCTCTTACCGGCCGGCCCACTCGGCGCGCACGTGGCCGCAAGGCGCATACACGTAACCGCCGGTGCCCTTGCGGACGTGCGGGTCGCGCGAGATCGTCGAGTAGTCGATGCTGAACTGGTAGACGACCCCGGGTGCCACCCGGTGCCCGCGCGGGTTTGGCGGCTGGATGACGCCGTGGTCGGTGAACGACCCGTCCTTGTAGGAGAACTGCGCCGGGTTCACCGTGAATCCCTGGTAACCGCCGATGATGACCCAGGCCACGACCCCGCCGCCGGTTTCGTCGCCCTGGGTGTCGATCTCGGCGATACGGGTGCCGCCGGGGGTCGTGTAGTAGGCCAGCTGGCTCAGGTCGACGTTGTCGGTCTGCGGCAGCGTCGCTTTCGGGGCGCCGGTGCCAGTCACGTTGTACAGCCGGGCCGTGCTCTCATCGAGCTGACAGCTCGCGATATCGATGATGTCGATCGTGCCGCCGGAGTGGTAAACCGCCTTGCACACGCGCGCCCGGGCGGCGAGCCAGCTGCGGTCCTGCGCGTTGATGGCTACCCGCGCAGCCGCGGTCGAGCGGCGGAACCTGGCCAGCCGTCGGGCGTCGATCCGCGCGTCGGTGTTCTCCGTCTTGGTGTCGAAGCACTGCTCTATGCTGACCGTGCTCTGCTGGGCATAGCAGTGGCCCGGGTTCGGCTCGGTCCGGGCGGGGTGGCCGGGGTCGAACGGCTCGACGATCGGGACGAACGCCACCGCGCCGGCGGATGCGGCGCGGACGGCCGCTCCGGCGCTGGCGCGGGGAGCTAGGGCGCCGACAGCCAGTACGCAGAGCGTCGCGGCGATCAGGGCGAGGGGCGCGGTACGTGACGTCAGCGGTCTGATAGACCCTGTTGGCTTATTCGGCGGCACGTTCTGGTGGTGCTGCTGTCTACGTGCGGTGGCCGGTGCCTTCCCCTTCGTCGTTCCCGGCTGCAGAATCGGGGCATTATGCGGGGCAGGCCGTGGCTGTCGCCGAGACAACTGTAGGCGGGCCTGGGCCAGGTGGTAGCTGAGGTTGGGGTGCATCGTGGTCTCCTCGGTATGGCCTGATGGGCGGCGGACAGGTGCGAGTAGCGCGGTTTGCCGCGATTACGTGTAGGGCCGCATACGAGGCGCTTGGGCGCGCCCGTCGGGCAGGAGCAGGCCGCCGTCGTCGAAGAGCACGATGCCGTTGCATAGCAGGCTCCAGCCCTGTTCGGGGTGGCCGGCGATGACGTGGGCTGCCCCGCGCGCGGTATCGCCCGCCGACGGGCACCGCGGTTCATGGCTGCACACGATCCACCTCCATCTGGCTGGCGCGGGCGGCCGGCCCCGAGTGGCTGGAGTCCCGGGTACAGGCCGCGGCCCGGGACTGATTGCCGGGCAACCTCGGTGTCACGGCCGAGGTGCTGTCTTGGTCGTCTTGCGCGTACATGAGTCTTCGCTTTCTAGATGCCTGGTCACCTGGATCAGTGATATAGGGCACCGCAGCGCCATCGCTTCGCCCGTAAGGGCCAGATTCACGCCGCCGGGACAGATGGCCCGATCGGGCCAGACTCACGCCAGCCCGATGCGCACCCCCCAGGCCGCGGCCGCGGCGCGGGAGGAGAGTCCGAGCTTGCGCAGGATGTTGGCCAGGTGCCGGTGGACGGTGTGCTCGCTCAAGACCAGCCGCCGGGCGATGTCGGCGTTACTCAGTCCCTGCGCGACGAGCCTGAGCACGTCCAGCTCGCGAGGCGTCAGCATGGTCACGGCCTCACCCGATGCGGCCGCCCGCAGCGGCCCGGCGGCTGCGCCCCTGCGTCGGAGCGTAGCCACCACCTGCGCCAAATCGAGGGTGCGGCCCGCGGCGTATTCGGCGTCGAACGCATCGGTCCCTATCTCGGCGCGCAGCCGCTGCCGGTCGAGGTCGGCCAGCCGGGCTTCCAGCGGCTCAAGAGCGTGGCCCTGATCCGCGAAGGCCTGGTCGGCCGCACCGTGCAGCCGGGCCGGCCAGCCCGGGTCGTCCCGGCCGCGGCCGGTCAGGGCCAGGCCGATCAGCGCGTAGGCGGTGTGCCGCTTCGTCCCCATGCGCATGGCCAGGTCGAGTGTTTCCGCGAACAGAACCTCGGCGGCACCCGGCGAGCCGCGCAGGTACTCAGCCAGGCCAAGGTTGAAAGCCGCGAAAGGGATGCCGTAGCGGTTGTTGAGCGCGCGGGCGATGTCCAGCGACTCGGCCAGGTGGCTGCGCGCGGCGTCCAGGTCGCCCGCCGACAGCTCGGCGTTGCCGAGGTTGCCGAGCAACATGCCCACCGCGACCTGATCACCGGTTTGGCGGTAAAGCCGCAGGGACTGGAGGTAGTCGCGGGCCGCACCCGCATGGTCCCCCTGAAAGCTGGTGGCGTATGCCCTGGCGGAATGCAGGCGGGCGGTCAGGTGGGGGTTCCCGAGGCGGCGGGCCAGGTCCAGACCGTGCTCGATGAGTGGCCGCGCGTCGCCGGGCCGCCCTTGGTGCAGCAGGATCCAGGCTCGCTGATGCAGCAGGTCGGCGACCAGGTAGTCATCCCCGGCCGGGCCGGCAATGGCGAGCGCCTCCTGGCAGTAGTCCTCGGCGGTGGCGTAGCTGCCCGCCCGCTCGGCGAGGGTGGCCGCCGCGGCCAGCGCCCGGGCGCGCGTCAGCGTCGCCCCCTGGGCGCCCGGCAAGTCAAGCAGCGCGTGCAGCGCGTCCGCCGCTTCGGCGGCGTGCCCGCGAGCCGACCAGAACACCCGAAGGGAAGCGGCCAGCCGCAGGCCCGGGTCGGGGTCGGGCTGGGTCAAGGTGAAGGCGATCGCCGCTCGCAGGTTGCCCAGCTCGGCATCGAGCCGGTCCAGCCACTCGGCATGAGCGGGCCCGACGAGCTGCGGCGCGGCCGCCTCGGCCAGGACCACGTAGTAGTCCCGGTGGGCTATCCGGGCGGCGTCGGCCGCCGCCGGGCCCGCCGCGTCGAGCCGCCCGGCCGCGTACTGCCGGACGGTGTCCAGCAGGCGGTAGCGGCCCGGCGCGGCGCCGGCGTCCCCGAACTGGACCAGGCTCTTGTCCACCAGCGCCCCCAGATGCTCGGCCACCTCAGCGGCGGGCACCTGCGGGCCCGCGGCGACCGTCTCGGCCGCGGCCAGGCCGAACCCCCCTGCGAACACCGAGAGCCGGGCCAGCACCGCCCGCTCGGCGCCGGTCAGCAGCTCCCAGGACCAGTCCACCATGGCCCGCAGCGTCCGCTGCCGCGGCAGACCGGTCCGCGACCCCCCGGTCAGCAGCGCGAACCGCTCACCCAGCCGGGCCTCCAGCTCACCCGCCGGCAGCGCCCGCAACCGCGCCGCCGCCAGCTCGATGGCCAGCGGGATGCCATCCAGCCGCCGGCAAACGCGGCCGATGACCGAGGCGGTCTCCTCGTCCCAGGCCAGCGGCACCCCCTGCGCCGCGGCCCGGTCGGCCAGCAGCCGCACCGCCTCGCTGGCCCGGATCGCCCCCGGATCATCATCCTCGGCCGGGACGTGCATCGATGGCACCCGGTAGACGCGCTCGCCGTCGATGCCCAGCGGCTCCCGGGAAGTGGCCAGCAGAGCCAGGTTCGGACAGCCCCGCAGCAGCGCGTCGGCCACCTTGGCGCACGCCCCGATCACGTGCTCGCAGTTGTCCAGCAGTACCAGCAGGCTCCGCCCGCCCACCGCCTCGGCCACCGTGTCCACCGCCGGGCGCCCCGGCTCCTGGCGGACGCCCAGCACATCAGCCACGGTCACCGCGACTAGATCCGGGTCACCCAGCGGGGCCAGATCGGCGAACCACACCCCGTCCCCGGCGTCGTCGGCCAGCCCGGCCGCCACCTGCAGCGCCAGCCGGGTCTTGCCCGCCCCGCCAGTCCCGGTCAGCGTGACCAGCCGCGACCCGCCCACCAGGGCGCGCACCGCGGCCAGCTCAACCTCCCGGCCGACGAAGCTCGACACCTGCGCCGGCAGGTTGGTCAGCAGCGTCCCGTTATCTGTCATGCCCGGCCGGACCCTCGATGTCCGGGCACAGGAACGTCAGTGTCTGCGTGGCCACCAGCCCAAGGCCCCTCGTCGAGATTGACGCCAGCCGCACCGGCCAGAAACCCGCCGGCCTCCTCGACCGCGCGGCCACAACATCATACGCCCGGCGCCGCTCGCGGGAATGATCGCCGAGCCCGCTGTCCCGCCGAAGCGTGGCCGGCCGCTCGCGCCACGGACCGTTCGGCCGAAAATTCGTTACGGGCGCGTCGGGAATCAGCCAGAACCGGGACCTACGGGACTCGCCGGCGGCCGGGCGGGTCAGCTCCGCGTCAGGTACCGGTAAGAGAAGTTACCGTCACGTTGGCGTTGGCCCAGGGACGGGTGAAGCCGATCGGGTCCCGGTTGGCGTAGGTGGCGACGCGGATCGGGAAGCCGGTCGCGTACGCCTCGATCATCTTGCCGCCCCCGATGACCAGGCCGACGTGGCCAGGCGAGGTCGGGGTACCGTCCGCTCCGGCGAAGAACACCAGGTCCCCGGGCTGCGCCTGGGAGGCCGGAACCCGCACCTCGGTCGCCCACTGCTGCTCCGAGGTCCGTTCGATGTTGACCCCGGCGGACCGGTAGGCCATCATCACCAGGCCGGAGCAGTCGAACGCGTCCGGGCCGGTGCCGCCGAACAGGTACGGCTTGCCGAGCTGCTGCTCGGTGTAGGCGATGGCGGCGGCCACGAGCTGGTTCGGCGCGCTGATCGCGGGCACGCCGCCGGCCACCCGCCGGCCGTGCCGGTGCACCCGGCCGCCGAACTGCCCGACGGCATCTGGGCCGAGACCACCGAGAAGTGGCCGCCCGCGTACGCGCCGGCGTAGTAGAGCACGCTCTGCACGTAGGACTGCAGGTGGTTGTAGGCGAAGATGGCCGCCGACGGGTTGGTCTGGACATCGAACTCGAGCAGGTACTTGGCCGCGCCCGCGATCGCGTCCGGCGGATCGTAGACGCTGGCGTTCTGGGCCGCCGTCCTCGTCGGTCGCCACGCCGCTGACCACCTCGCTGGCCGGGTGGACCGGCAGCCCGCCCCAGACGTTGCCCGCCGCGCCGCCGATGCCGATCTGCATCGGGCCGGCCGCGCCGAACGCGTTGGACCCGCTGTGCACGCCGGGCAGGGTGGTCTGGCCGTTGTCGCTTTCCACCGTGCCGATCCCGGCCAGGATCGTCCACGGCACGCCGTACTGCTGGCCGACCTTCTTGTACCAGTAGAGGTAGTCGGCCGGGATGGCCTTGGCCTTCGGGCCGGCGGTGGGCTGGCCGACGGCCCCGGTCTGCTGGCCGGAGCAGCCGGCGCCCGCGGCGAAGAACAGGTTGGTTCCGACCAGGACCGGCACGGCCAGCAGGCCGAGCAGCAGGAGGCCGGCGACCCCGATGATGACCGGGATCAGGATGCGGTGTGGCCCGCCAGGTTGGTTCGGTTGTACTGGGGCCTGTTTCTTCTCGGGCTGAAACAGGAGCCTGCTCGTCATGCGTTACCCGCGGATTCCAATTCGATGTCGCTTACTTGCCAGCTGCCGCCTGAGCCGGTCATGGTGACCGCGTACTGCGTGCTGGCGGTGCTGGTGCGGTCGGAGGTGGCCAGCCGTTGTCCCGCGGTGACGACGAACGTCATGCTGGAGGGGCCGAACGCGCGCAGCGAGTTGATCACCGCGGTCCCGGTGGAGACCTGCTTCTGGCTGGTCCGGAGCTTGGCCACGCCGGGGGTCTGGTAGACGGCCCGCAGCGTGCCGGCGAGCTGGCCGGTGACCAGGTCGCCCATCGCGCCGACGTAGGCGGTCGCGCTCTCGGTGTAGGTGTAGGTGTTGTAGTCAATGCTGAACCGCACCGCCACCGAGGCGGCGGCGGCCAGGTTCTGCTGGGTGAAGGGCAGCCAGGCGTAGATGTCCGGCTCGCCCGCGGCGGCGGCCGAGGCTTGGACCGTCGGGACCGCCGCTTGTGTCTGCTCGGTGGCGGCGCTCGGGGTGCTGGACGGCGTGGCGCCGGCCTGGGCCGACCCGTGGGAGTGGGTCACGGCCGGGACCACCAGGTAGTAGCCGAGCGCGGCGAGCGCGATGACGACTGCGGCGAAGACCGCGCCGCGCTGGCGAGGGCTGAGTTCCACGGTGACCGTCCGTTATTTGTCCCGCCGTATCGGGCGTAGCCAGAACGGCATGGCCCGCTGTTCATCCGAACCGTTTCCGCGCGCCGGGGCGGCGCCGTTGCCTTGTTGTTCCGGCGGCGGGGCGGGCCTGCGCTCCGCGGGGGGGCGCTGGCGGGGCCCCGCGCCGGTGCTGGCGCCGGTCCAGCCGGACGAGGCCGGCTTGTTCGGCCAGGCCGGGGCGGACTGACGCGAGCCCGGCCCGCTGGTGCCGCCCGGCTCCGTTGGTTCTGCTGGGCGCGCCGCCAGATGTGCTGCGCGACCGGGCCGGCGGTGCGCCGGCCGTCGTCGAGCGCCCGGCCCCGCGCGACCAGCTGGAGGCGGCGCTGGCTGGGCCGGCGCCACCGGCGCCGTTGCCGTTGCCGGTGCCATTGCCGTTGCCGTTGCCGGGTCTGGGCGGCAGGTCGAGTGGCGGTGCGGTGCGCGCGCCGCTCTCGGTCTCGGGCATGTTCCGGTTCCGGGCCATGCTGGCGGCGCTGGCGCCGCGCCGCGTACCCGCGCTCGCCTCGCCTTCCCCGTCGGCCGCGGGGGGCGCGTCGGGGCGCAATCGCGACGCGTACGCGTCGCCGGCCGCGGCCGTCCCGGTCCCGGCTTCGCCCGCCGTGGCGGCCGCTGCGGCGGCGCCCGCCCCGACCCCGCTGGCCACGCCGGCCGCTACCGACGCGGCCTGGCCCGGGTTGCGGCGCGCCCACCGGGCGGCCCGGGCGCCCGCAACGCCGGGGATGGCCACGCTCGCGGCCGTCGCCGTGTTCCTGCGGAAGGTGGAGCCCGCGTCGCGCAGGCTGACCTCGGCCCGCTCGCTGGAGCCGAGCGTGCCGTAGCCGACCGCGGAGAACAGGTGGGTGAACGGCTTGCGGTAGATGAAGACGGTCACCGTGACCAGCGCGATCATCAAGATCTTGAGCGCCCACGGCAGGGCCTGGTCGGTGGTGCCCATGATGAGCGAGTAGCAGTACAGCAGCACGCTCAGCACGATCGCGACCGCCACCTGTTTCATCAGCACGCCGACCAGCATCTCGAACCAGCGGATGGCGATGATCCGGCCGAAGCCGGGATGCGTGCCGATGATGAGGAAGAACGGCCCGGCCACCAGCAGCAGCAGGAAGCCAAGCTTGAGCACGATCAGGGTCAGCGCGATCAGCAGGATGAGCAGCCCGGCCACCAGCGCGGCGAACATCGCGCCGAAGGCGATCTCGAGCCTGGTGGTCCACTGGTTGCCCTGGAACAACGGGTAGATGGCCGGGTCGTTCTGCTGCAGGCTGGCCGCGATGCCCGCGTAGGTGGACTGCTTGGCCTGGGTCAGCGCCGTGGTCGGGTTCTCGTTGGCCGCGAACGCCTGCGACCACAGCAGCTGCCGGCCGTAGGTGTCGACCACGGTCTGCGGACCCTGGCCGAGGGGGTTGTACTGGGTGGTGCCGAGTTCCCCGAGCAGCCAGGGCTTGCAGACCAGCACCGACCACAGCTCGTCGGCGTTCTGGTCGACCAGGCCGCTTCCGCTGGTGAAGGCGTAGTTGGCGGTGACGCTCTGCGGATCACCCTGGGCGACCGGCAGGCAGTTGCTGTTGGTCGGCGCGGGCAGCTTGGCGAACGCGGTGTTGAGCACGGCGGTGGTGCCGTTGGAGACGGCGGTCCCGACGCCGGTGAAGGCGGCCGGGTGACCGATCAGCGCGATGGCCGCGGTGGCGGCCACCACCATCCACAGCGTGCCCTCGATGGTGCGGGTGGCGCGCTTGCGGATCAGGCCCTGCCAGGCCAGCCAGATCGCGCCCAGGATGACGACCGGCGCCAGGTAGGGGAAGTAGATCGCGTTGCCCAGCGCTGTGATCAGCCTGTTCACGGCGTCCTGCAGCCAGGTCAAGATGTTGTTGCCCGCGGCGGACTGGTAGACGGTGATCGTCACCCGGTCGATGGATTTCGCCGCGTCGAAGACGATCCCGGCCACGTTGTTGCCGATCAGCGACGTCATGTCGGAACACTGCAGGCCGTGGGCGGCCCAGAACTGGCCGGCCACCCCGTAGTTGTCGTACAGCGTCTTGCCGCCCGCGGCCGCGGCCGGCGGCTGCACCATGTTGTCGATGCCGCCGGTGGCCTGCTCGGGCTGGGGTAGCGAGGGCTCGCAGATGTTGTTCAGGTCACCGAGGATTCCCGCCGAGCCCTGCGAGCACAGCCCGACCAGCCCGCCGATGTCGCCGATGCCCGGCACCTGGCACACGCCTCCGGGCGCCCCCGGCACCGCGGGGGTGACCTTGGCGGTCAGGGTGACCTGATGGGGGCTCTGTGCTCCCGGCTGGGTGGCGTGTGCTCCCGGGTGGGTGGCGTGTGCTCCCGGGTGGGTGGCGGCCAGCGCGGGCGCGCCGATCCCGAGCAGCGCTCCGGCGATCAGCAGCACCTGTATCGCCCAGCGCGCGGCCCTGGGTACCCTTCCGGGGCCGCGGGCCCGGTCGTGCACACGGCCGCCATGGGCGCGGCGCTGGGACGGGGCGAGCGGGACAAACATCGGGGGAACTCCTGGTAGGTCTGTTTAGGACGACGCTCCAGCCGCCGGAGCACCGACCGCGTCGGATCCGGGGCCGGGCTGGCCGCTGCGGGCCCGGGTGGGGTTGGTGTCGATCCAGTCCCGCAGTTCGTCGGAGACCAGGTCGATCCCGATGCGGCCGGCCCGGTCATCCAGGTCACGGAAGATGCACTCGCCGTTGCCGAGCGCACGGAGCACGGCCTTGTGCTCATCAGAGGGCGCGACCCCGAGCAGCGACATGACGTTCGCCACCTCGCCGCGTTCGGTCGACCGGAACGCGAACACGCTGGACAGGCAGTTGGTCACCTGCTCGTGCAGCAGGTCACCGGCGTTCTGCGAGACCAGGATCAGCGCGGTGTTACGGGACCGGCCCATCCGGGAGACCTCGGGCACCAGCTTGGCGCCCTCGGGGGTGGAGGTGATCGCCCAGGCCTCGTCGAGGAAGATGGCCTTGGGCTTGGTGCGGTCGATGCCGTTCAGCAGCTTGCGGGCGAACTGCGACACCAGGTAGAGCAGCGCTACCGAGAGCCGCTGCTCGTAGGAGTAGTCGTCACGGTTGGTCGAGGTGTCGGGCAGGGTGAGCCCGGCCAGCGTGAAGACCGTGGTCCAGCCCTCCGCGTCGATCTGCTGGCCCACCGACGGGGCGAAGCACAGCCTGGCCAGCCGCATCTCGGAGATCGACCGCATCACCGCGCCGGTGTTCTTCCAGGCCGGATCGTCGGCCGCCTCCAGGTAGTCAATGACCTTGCCCAGGCTCGGCCGGTCCATCCCGGCCACCGCGCCGACCGCCTGGATCATGGCGCTCTCGCGTTCCTCGCTCATCCGGGGCAGCAGCAGCCGCAGCGTCTCGGTGGCCATCGTGCGCTTCTCGGACAAGTCCAGGCCGAAGGAGAACGGGTCGAGCAGGCCCGGCGCGGCCGCGCCGAGCGGCAGCACCCGCGCCCTGCGGCCCTGAGCCTTCAGGTACTCGACCAGCGATTCGGCGTCGCCCTTGGGGTCGATCACCGCGACCGTCGCGCCGCGCAGCGCCAGCTGGTGGATGAGCAGCAGCGCCAGCGTGGTCTTGCCGCCGCCCGGCTCACCGGTGATGGCGATGGCGGTGGGCCGGTTCCGCGCCGCGGCCAGCAGCGGGTCGAAGTGCACGATAGACCGGGCCCGGCCCAGGGTCTCGCCGATATACGGCCCGATCCAGCCGGCCTGCGCGTCGCGGCGGTCACCCAGTTCCACGGTGGCGGTCGGCATCCCGCCGGCGATCGTGTACAGCGGCTGGCGCTGCACGTACGAGTTCAGCCGGATCCGCTCGCCGGGCAGCGACTCGCACAGCAGCGAGAACTGGTCGCCGGTCGAGTTCACCACGTCGATCCCGATGTCGCGGTAGTGCTCGACGACCGCTTCCACCCGGCGCACGCACAGGTCCCGGGTCGGCGCGGTCACGATCAGCCGGTGCCAGCCGTAGACGAACGGCAGGCGTTCCTTGGTAATGCCGTGCTCGAGCATCCGGGCCGCGGCGATCTGCTCGGCCAATGCGATCGGCGCCTCCGCGCCGGCCTCGCGGATATGCGCGTCCATATCGCGGGCGTGCGCCAGACGCCGGCTGACGTCCTTGCTCGCCTTGGCCGGCGGAATGAGTTTCATCCGGGAGCTGATCTCGACCGGGAAAGGCAGCGAATCGGCGTAATGCAGCCACGGCTCGCCATCGGGAAAGGACATGACATCGGGAAACCGGGCGAAGGAGACAAAGGCGGCATACGATTCCCCGCTAATGTGCTCCAGGCACAGCACGGTACGCCCGTTATGGACCTGGCCCTCGAAGAGGGTGTCAATCTCCCCGGCGCCCCACCGCCGGCGCTTGGTCGCGGACGGCACCGGCTCGCCCGCCGTCGCCATCAGCGTGTGCTGGACCAGCCAGGCGATCTCGCCGGAGGTCGCGTGCCGGGCCGCGAGCGCGCTGGCGTTCAGCGCGCGGCCGAGGCGTTCGGCCGATTCGGTCCACTTGGTGATCTCCGCCCCGGCGATCGCCTCGTCGATGAGCCCGAGCCCGCGCTCACCCTTGCCGTACGCGGTGACGAACTGGGACAGCACCCCGCCGGAGAACTGCGCGCGCACGCCGCGCTGGCCGAGCCGGACCCCCAGGTAGATCTCCTTGCCCCAGAAGTCCTTGGCCCAGACGTGCTGGTAGGACTGCTCCAGGTAATCCCGCCAGCCCGGGCCGCCGTCCGACGTCCCGTCCAGCCCGGTGGCCCAGGCCTGTGCGGGATAGGACCGGTGCGCGATCCGCAGGTGCACCTCGGCGTCCTGCATCCGGATCGCGGCCAGCGCGACGGTGATGTTCGTGGCCAGCGCTTCCCGCTCCTCCGGGGTGGTGAACTCGTAGGAGACCGAAGGGATCCGGTAGTACGCCCAGGCGTAGGTATCGGTCAGCAGGATGCGGTCATCGAAGTACCTGATGCCCAGCCTGGTCTTGGATCGGCTGGACGCCCTAGTCCGCGTGCTCACCAGGACTCCTTTCCCGAACGCGCGTCTGCAGGGTTCCCGGCTCTGAGCCTTCTCTGGGAACCAGGCCCGCGACCAGCACGCCGGCCAGCGCGGTGTAGGCCAGCCTGGTCTGCGGGTGCAGCGCGGCCGGGGATTCCGCCCTGTTCATTCCCGGCCTGTTCACTCCCGGGGACAGCAGGTCATCCCAGGGCACGCGGACGATGGCACGGCAGCGGCCCCGGGCCACGGACTCGGCCTGGAGCACGTCCTCGGTGCTCCGCCGGCTCACCCCGTTGACCACGGTCACGGTCCGGGCAGCGAGGTCGTCGTACCCGTGCGCGGTCAGCCACTGCTGGGTGTGGGCCAGCGCGGTGGCCCCCTCCGGGCTGGCCGGGGTGACCAGCACGAGCTGGTCGGCCAGCGAGAGCACGCGGGTGAGCCCGGACGGCGCCGGATCGATCATGGTCAGCGGGTAGCGTTCGGCCAGCAGGCGGGCCAGCCGCTGGTAGTCACCGCCTTTGAGCACTCGAGCGTCGTCGCCTGCGACGACGTCGAGCCGGCCCTGGGTCGGGCCCCAGCTGCGTCCCGGGCGTGATCCGGCCGCGGCCATCTCCGGGTCGGGTCCCCGGCCGGTGAGCAGCGCGGTTACCGAGGTAGCTGGCTCGATGCGCCCGGCGAGCGAGGTGTCGCCGGGGTTGAGGTCGAGCACGGCGACCGGCACCGCGCGGGCGGCGGCCAGCACGTGCCCGGTCATCAGGGCGATCACGGACTGCCCTGCACCGCTGGTGCAGCCGAGCACGGCGATCCGGCGCGGGGCGTCCAGCGGCAGCCGGGCCCGCTCCCGGTCCAGCGCCGCCTGGTCCCGCTGCCCGGGCCCCTGGCCATGGCCGCCGGTGACCACCTTGACCCGGCGCCGCCAGCTCGCGTCGTTCAGGCTGCCGGGACCGCTCAGGGCCCGCTCGACCGATGGCACCGGCCGCTCGCCGGCGTCAAGCTCGACGAACAGCGACGCCACCTTGGCGGCCACCGACCGGCCGAGTGCGACGGACGCACGAGACACCGGAGCCTGCTCGGGCGCGGGCCGGACCGAGGGCCGCAGGCCCGGCTTGGCCCCGGGAGCGGGATCCGGTTCGGGCAGCGGCTCGAGTTCGAGCATGGCGCCGGGGTCCGAGACGGAGCCGGGCTCGAGGAGCGCGACCGGCTCGCCTTCGGGGACCGGGACCGGGACCGGCTCGGCTTCGGGGCCCGGGACCGGCTCGGCCTCGGGCTCCACGGCCACCGCCTCGCGGAGCGCGACCGGCTCGGCTTCGGGGACCGGGACCGGTTCGGCCTCGGGGACCGGGACCGGCTCGGCTTCGGGGACCGGGACCGGCTCGGCCTCGGGCTCCACGGCCACCGCCTCGCGGAGCGCGACCGGCTCGGCTTCGGGAGTGGGGACCGGTTCGGCCTCGGCTTCGCCTTCGAGAACCGGCTCCGGCTCAGGCTCGGCGGCGGCCTCGGGGACCGGGGTTGGCTCCGGCTGGCGCTCGGGTTCGGGAAGAACCTCGGGCTCCGGAAGGGCCTCGGCCTCCGGGACCGGGTCCACTTCTGGGAACGGGCCCGCTTCGGGGAAGGCTCCGACCTCGGGGAACGCGCCAGCCTCGGGGAAGGCTCCGACCTCAGGGAAGGCTCCGACCTCGGGGAACGGGCCGGCTTCGGGGAAGGCGGCGATCTGGGGGAAGGTGCCCGCGCCGGCTTCCGGCCAGGCGGGCGGGGTGAAGGACGCCGGGCCGGGCTGGCCGAGGTCGCGGGGATCCGGCTCGGGGTCGTGCGAGACTTCGAGGGCCCCGGAATCCTGCCTGCGCTCGGACGGCGGAACCGCCCACGACGGCCGCCGCTGCACCACCTCGGGCCCCGCCTCGTCGGCGGGAGCCGCCGGCACCTGGTCGGGCTCCGGCCCGCGCTGCCATGCCCGCAGGACCCGGACCCGCTTGGCCACGGGCCGGTCCGTGGCTCGCTGCGGGACCGGGAGCGGCGTGCCCGGCGCCGGAGCAGCTGACCGGGCCGGTAGCGGCCGGGGCGCCGGCTGAGGCGACCGCGACACACCGGGTTCGGCGGCCTGCGGGCCCGACCGGACCCTGGCCCGCGGAGAGGCGACCTGCTCGGCGGCCCGCGCCACGGCGGCCGGTGCCGCGCTGCGGGTGCTACCGGTACAGCTGGGACCGCGGCTGTTTCCGGCGTGCGTCCGGCCGACCTGCCCCGGCCGGCGGCCTTGCGCGTCTTCTCGGGCCGCGTCTTCTCGGGCCGCGTCTTTTCGGGCCGCGTCTTCTCGGGCCGGGCGCCGGGCGGATGCCGGTGCCAGACCCGGACGGACACGGAGACGTCGTCCTTCTCCGCGAACGGGGTCATCCGGCACCAGGTCCGCGGCTCGGAGAGGTAGCGGAGCTGCGAGCTGACCAGTTCCGGCAATCTCTTGCTCTCAATGACGGGCCGGGTGGTCAGCCAGGTGAGCACGCCCGGCGGAAGCACGTAAAGCCAAACCAAATTGTGATTAAAGGGCAGGCCAATTACAACAAGGAAGAAAATGTACGGGACGGTAATTCCGGTAAAAACGGCAATCCAGGTGATGGGCAACGGGGCCGGCAGCCGAAAGTCGTAAAGTTTATAGAGCCTTTTTTCGATCCGCCAGATATTTGTGTAGGTGGGAAGGTCCACTAGGGACGCGCTCCTTCGGTCAGGCGGGGATCAGTGGACTCCGAGCGCGTTCGCTATGCCGGTGGCCAGTACCTGCACGATGCTGGGCGTGTAGAAGACCACGGCGATGGCCACGGCCAGCACGATGAACTGTACGAACCGGGTGATTTCGCGGGTGAACAGGAAGAAGATCGCCACGATCCCGACGATGCCGAGGAACAGCGGCCCGAACAGTCCCTGCAGGTAGTGGACCAGGTTCTGGGTGCTCAGAGCCACCGGGACCATCGCGGCGGGCAGGTGAGTAGTCATGAGATGTCCCTTCCGGGATCAGCAGGCCATCCAGCGAGAGTTGCGGCGTTCCCCGGGGACGGGTGCCGGTGATGCGGGCGCACGTACCTAAGCTCAGGCCGATGCGGTGCGCCGGGCGGATGGCGCAGGAACAGCGGACGGGCGCGGCCTGGCCGGCGGGCTCTGAGGCCGGGCCCGGTGAAAGCGATGGCAGTCCCGGCGGCGACCGCGCAGGCGGCAGCGGCATGAGGGCAGGCGGACACGACGGCGTCAGCCGCCGCTGTCCTGGTCATTTGAGTCCCACCGCCTCAGTCGCCGCACTGATTTCATTTACATACCATTTGCCGCTTTGAAGGTCGACGACCGACACTCGGTATGCCATCTCGAGTTTTGTGATGTCGGCCGAAGCCGGGCCGCCAAGCTGCCATATGACGGAGACGGTTATCTGCCGGGTGGCACCGCCCCGCGGTACCTGCAGGCCGGCGATCGAGTCAAAGGCCACCGTGCCGCCCAGCCCGGCCAGCGACACGCCGCGCACTTCGAACCGGCTGAGTGCGGCGCTATCACCGCTGGCATAGGCCTGGAAAAAGGCCGGCAGCTCATTCATCAGCTCGTTTCGGGCCACCGGGTCCGAGCCCTGGCTGGCCGCCGCCGGAGCCGGGATCTGCTGCGGCGCGGGCAGCCAGGCGGGCTCTCCGGCGACCACGACGCCGACGCCCGAGGCGATCACCGGCACGCCGAGCTCCATGAGCTGGCCGTTGACCGTGGCCAGCAGGCTGACCACGGCGTGCTGCGGATCCTGGACCGCGATCCCGGCGACCTGTTCGGACTGCAGGCGCAGCTGGCCGGTGCCGTTCCAGCCGAGGTCGGGGTTGGCGGCCGCGACGCTGGGCGGGACGAAGGCCGCGAGCTCCTGCTCGCGCTGAGCCTGGGTGGCGGGGCTGAAGTTCAAGTAGACCTGCCCGAACTCCGTGGCGTAGGCCTCGGCCAGCGTCGCCGGGAACTGCCCGGCCGTGGTGCCGGCCGGCTCAGCACCGCGGGCCTGCGGCGCGCCGGCCTGGTGAAAGACGATGGCCGTCACGCCCCGGTAGGCGACGATCAGCAGGGCGGCCCACAGCACGACCCGCAGCGGCCACAGCAGCCACCGGCCGCCGCCGCCACTCCAGGCCCGCCCGGACGGCGCGCCAGAGCCCCGCGGATCGATCTCGTGGTCCAGGACCCCAGGGCCCGGCCCGGCCGAGCCGAACAGCGGTATAACGTGAGGGTAATCAGACAAACGCTCTCCGTCACCGAGGTCGGGCCCGCGAAACATCACACCTCCGCACGTTTCCGCGCCTGCGACGGCAGGGCGGCCGTCCCTTCGCGCCGGACCGCGGTCCCACTGTGGTGCATCACGCCGCGGCGAGGGGCCGGTTACGGCCGATCACCGGACATCTGAACGGACAAACGACCGGCACTCTCTGATACGTAACGGACACGCAGAGAGTTCAAACCAGTTCGGACCGGATTGGGACGGACGCACCCGGATCGCCCCCGCGGTGGCGGTGACCTGCCCGGGAGCACGCTCTACACCGCCTCGGGCCAGGCGTACACCTGCCGTTCGGCGGATCCGGCCGGGGGGATCAGCCGCGCCGCGGCCGCGCGGGCGCATCCCACCTCGATCCACCGCGGGATCGGCTCGAGCGTCGGCGCCGGCCGCCATGCAGTAGTACGCCGCGGCCCGGGCCCTCGGTTCCTGGGCGGTGCGCCGGTAGTAGCCGATGAGCAGGCCCGCGACCTCGGCCAGCAGATCCCCGCGGCCGCCGACGATCTCCCGCAGCTCGGCCACCGCGGCGGCGGTCTCCGCGCCGGTGGGCTCCCGCCCGGGCGCGTGGCGCCACGCCGCGCCGGTCAGCCGGGGCACCATCAGCTGGTCCCGTTCGCGTGCGGACGGCTCGTTCATGGCGCCCGCTCCGGGCCGGGGCGGCTGTCCGGCCCCGCTATTCGTTCGTACAATCGACCGATGAACATAATGGTCATTGCACGAGTATCAAACACAAAGACGATAATTGCAAGTGATCAGCCGGTTTCACTAGACCGGTCAGGTAGCGGACACCCCGAGCAGAGCCTCGCCGTGGTCGAGGCGGCCCCAGACCGGCCGCCGCATAGTCAGACTAAAGGACGAGCCCTGGGTCAGCGCCAGCCAGGGTAGCGCGAGCCGACCTCGTTGCGCACCATCCACCTCAGCCGTTTCGTGCCAACCGCTTCGCTACCGCACCGATGGAACATTGGTGTCGCTATGGCGGCAGCGATGAAGCATCGGTGTCGTTCTGGGGCGAGCACGGGCAGGGTGGGAGGGACAACCCCTCTTTTCAATCCTGGGCGGAGGGGCCGGAAGGCGCCGTCGTTGGGTGGCGGGGGCTGAGCTCGAACACGGTCCTGTCGCCCACGCTCAGCTCGCGAACGTCGCCGCGGACCGCCGCCCGCACCGAACGGCTCCCGCCCTCGGCGTGCAGGGCCAGCGTCAGCTGGTCGCGGGTCAGCGTCACCTGGACCGGGGTCTGCCGGAACTGCATCGAGAACGACAGGCCGTCGAGCTGGCTGGGCAGCCGGGGATCGAAGCACAGGACGCCGTCGCTGATATAGGTGCCCGCGTAGCTGCGCTGCACGAGGTCGAGCGTCCCGGCCATGACACCCATGTGGATGCCTTCCTTGGTCGTGCCGCCCTGGACGTCATCGGCATCGCTATGCA
Organism: uncultured Actinomycetes bacterium; assembly: GCA_963742795.1. GTDB lineage: Bacteria > Actinomycetota > Actinomycetes > Streptosporangiales > Streptosporangiaceae > Palsa-504. Next base: position 314,184 of record CAVUNL010000001.1, on the reverse strand, counting down.
GCGCGACCAGGAACCGTTCCCACGAGCTCTCCGGGTCGATGGCGGCGAGGACCCCGGCATGGGTGACGAAACTCAGCGTCGAGCCGTGCGACGTGCGCCGGTCGTAGTACGCGACGTTCCGCGGCACCGTGTCGGGACCGTAGCCATACCCGAGCCGCCCGAAGATCTCGCCAAGCTCCTCGTCCCTGAACAGGAAGAACAGCATCACCGTGTCGGCTTGTTTGGTGACCTTGTAACGGTTGGGATCCTTGCCCTCCGCGCGCAGGATCCGGTCGAGCCGCTGGATGTTGCCGTACTCGGCCCGGTACGCGTCCCAGTCCAGCTCCTCGAGGTCCGCATAACCCTCGAACTGGCTGATGATCCCGTCGCCGTGGAACGGGACGAACATCCGGCGGCTCATGTCCCGCCACACCGTCAGGTCGTCGTCGCCGATGCCCAGCCGCTCGCGCAGCTCGTCCGCTCGGCTTGAAGGGAGCAACGCCAGCAGCTGGCCGGCGACATCGCACAGCCACGCCACCATGACGTTGGTGTACGCGTTGTTGCGCAGGCCACCATGCGGCGCGTCCGGGTACTTGTCGTGGAACTCGTCGGGGCCCATCACGCCGTGGATCTCGTAACGCTCGCGCTCCGGATTGAAGCGCGCGATCGACGCCCAGAAGCGCGTGATGCTGAGCATCATTTCTGCGCCGTAGTCACGCAGGAACGCCTGGTCATGGGTGGTCTGGAAGTACTGCCAGATGTTCCAGAAGATCGCCGCGCTGACGTGCCGCTGGTTACGGCTGAGGTCCGGCTCCCAGCCGCCCGAAACGGGGTTGAGGTGGACGCGCTGCGTCTCCTCGGTTCCATCGCTCCCGCTCTGCCACGGGAACATCGCGCCCAGGAATCCTGCCTCCCGGGCCGCCGCCCGGGCCTCGCCTATCCGGCGGTAGCGGTACATCAGCAGCCCTCGCGTGACCTCCGGCAGGCGGACGTTGAAGAACGGAAACGCGTAGAGCTCATCCCAGAACACGTGCCCGCGATAGGCCTCGCCGTTCAGGCCGCGGGCGGGCAGCCCGGCGTCGAGGTCGGCGGTGTTCCGTGAGCAGACCTGCAGGACGTGCGCGATGTGCAGCCGCAGCAGCAGCTGGACGCTCTCCTCTCCGGACACCCGCACGTCACAGACCCGCCACAGCTCCTCCCACGCCGCGGCGTGCCGCTCGAAGGAGGCGCCGAAATCGGTGTGCCGCGCCACCGATGTGGCCGCCTTCACCAGCGTGTCGCTGACCGCCGGGTCCCGCGACGTGAAGAACGTCACCAGCTTCTCCACCCGCGTCGCCTCGCCCTGGCGCACGTCGAAGGCCAGGACCTGCTGGACGTAGTCCTCCATCTGGTAGAGCTGCCGCTCGACCTGGACTGACCGATCGCCGCGGAACACCCGGGTGCGGGCCGCGTGGCTGATGTACAGGTTCGACTGCCGGGTCTCGGCCTTCAGCGCGATCACCTCGGGCCCGAGCGTCCGCGGGCCCACGGCGTTCAGGTGGCGGCCCTCCAGCTCCCGGTAGCGGGCGACCCCGGCGTTGCTGACCCGGCCGTCGATCGCCGTGACCACCTCGACGCGCCCCGACCAGTTCCCCGGGACGAGCGTCCACTCGATCCCTCCGTGATGGGCGTCGGCCATGCTGACGACCCGGCGGCTGTGCAGCGTCGTCTCACGACCCTCATGATCACGGAACGACAGGTGGCGGATCACAGTCGCGAACCGGATGTCAAGCTCATGGCGGTAACCGAGCAGCTCTACGTCGGCCAGCCGGATCACGTCCCCGCCCTCGATACGCAACTGGAGGACCAGCCAGTTCGGCACGTTTACCAGGTCCTCGTTGAGCACGGGCAGCCCGCCCAGGATCGTCGTCTCGCGGTTGTAACCGCCGTGCACGTAGGTGCCGGGATAGTGCACGCCGTCCGCGTCCTCCCACTCCGCCGCGCCGCGTGCGCACAGGTAACCGTTGCCTGTCGAGGTCAGCGCCTCGCGAAGGCCCTCAGCCTCGGGATCAAAGCCGTCATACGCGAGCAAGAAACCGTCCACGGCACCTCCTGTCCTAGCCGCCTTGCGGTCACCGACGGCTGGCCGCGCCGAAGGTGTACCCACTCCACTGGTTCTGCATGTGCCCGTCGGAGGCCGCACCACCGGGATGTTCAGGGAAGTTCCTCCTGCGGTCGAGGGCCGTACGCCGCGAGGATCTGCCGCTCGGTTTCCTCTCGTGACAGGTAGACGTCCAGTTCCGCGCCGGTGACGCGCTGGGCGCCCATCGCGTTCCCGAACTGGCAGGCCACGACGTAATCCCGGTACGCGAGGTAGCCGTAGGCCAGTCCCCCGGCGAACGAGTCGCCGGCACCGGTCGTGTCCACGACGTGCTCCACCTCGATGCGATCGACGAACTCCTCGGCGATCCCGCCGAGGCGATCCCGGTAGAAGGCCACGCAGCCGCGTTCGTCGAGGGTCACGCATACCGCCCCGACACCGCGGTCCAGGCAATGACGCGCCAGGTCACGCAGGTCGTCATCGCTCAGCCTGGGCGGATCAGCCGCCACCTCCGCCGACTGGCCGAGCCACGCCGAGCCCGCTTCGTCAAGGTTCATCTTCAGGATGTCGATGTACGGAAGCCACACGTCCCGGTCGGCCCAGACCCGCGGATGGCGCTCGCCGCTGCGGGTCAGCGTCATCGCAGGACCGTGGGCGTCCAGCACCAAGGGTGCGCTGCTGTGCTCCTTGATGTGCCGCAGCGTCGGCTGCGGCACCTCGTAGTCCGTGATCGGGACACAGACAAACGCGTCGGCGTCGAGCACCTGGTCGACGTCGGCCGGCAGGATCGGGTTCATGAAGCTCGCCTGCCGCTCGACGCGACGATTCTGGTCGACATAACGCAGCTCGACCACGTCCCCCTGGTCGGCCGGCGACGTTATCCCGGAGGTGTCGATATTCGGAAAGGATCCCAGGATCTGCTTGACCGGACCCTCGTCCCGCCGGCGGACGTGTGATATCGGGACGACCGTGTCGCCAGCATCCAGCAAAGCCGAGAGGGCAACCGCCGTATACATGACGCACCCGTACTTCTCGAACCGCTCACCGGCATCGGTCACCACCTGGTCGCGAGGGATCGGCCCCAGCACCGCGACCTTACGACTCCCCCGGCTCTTCATGTCATTCATCACGAACACCTCGGGCGCTGGACCACTGGCAACTCGATCCATTCAAGCACCCGGGTGTATGCCACGCTGTCCGGGCCGTGACCGGGCACGGTGAGCGGGCTTGTCGCTGGCGAGCTGTCAACGAGCAGGGCTGAAGCGGAACTCGACCCGTTAGCGCTGTGATAACACCTCATGGAGTTCTCAGGTTGTCCGCTGCGCGAGGTACGCCCGGATCAGTTTCGACAAGGTGAGTGATGAGCACCGGCGTCGCCAACCAGCTGGCCGATCAGCAGCGGGTCGTCGATGCTAGGGGCTTCGCAGTCGTCCGCACGGAAGTCGACAACGACATCTCCGCTCTGAACCCGCCGGCGACCTCATCCCCCGGCTCTCCTAACCCCTCCAGCAGGAAGCCCCATTCTCAGCTTGCGATTCGGCGTGAGACGCGCTCAGAATCAGTGCGCCGGTCCGTCTGCATTGACATGAAGCTCACCGTTCAGACGTTCCTGACCCTCGACGGCGTGATGCAGGCCCCCGGCGGACCCGAGGAGGATCCCAGCGACACCTTCACCCACGGCGGCTGGCAGGCCCCGTTCCCCGACCCGGCCGTCGGCGAGTTCGTCACCGAGCTCAACAGCCACGCCAGCGCGTTCTTGTTCGGTCGCAGAACCTTCGACATCTTCCGCGGCTACTGGCCTGATCAGACCGACCCCGCCGACCCCATCGCCACGGCGATCAACTCGCTGCCCAAGTACGTCGTGTCCAACTCGCTCAGCGAGACCGATGCCACGTGGCGCGGCGAGCACCCTGACACCGCTCGCCTCGTGACCGGCGACGTCGTTGCGGCGGTGCAGGCGCTGAAGGACGAACCCGGCGACGAGCTGCAGATCTGGGGAAGCAGCAAACTGCTCCGGACGCTGTTGCAGCACGAGCTCGTCGACCGCTTCCGCCTGATGACGTTTCCGCTTTTGCTCGGCTCCGGTCGCCGCTTGTTCAACGACGGCATCCTCCCGGCAACGATGCGCCCTGCCGGCCTCACCGTGACCGATCTCGGCATCGTCATCGGCACCTACGAACCAGCCGGTCCGGTTCGCCACGGCCAGATGTAACAGGCTGGGGATGGCCGTGTCAGGCCGTCACGTCTCGGCTGGTCATCACCGTGGCGATGACGGCGACGCACACGCCGGCGTGCCAGGTCTCCTTGGGGCCCGCGGTGCGGCGGGCGGCGGGGGCGGGAAGGGCGTTAGAGGCGGTAGGTGCCTTCGGTAAGGCCGTGGCGGATCGTGGTGACGGTGGCTTGGGGGGTGAGGCGGGTGGAGTCGAGGACGTGGGATTCGTAGGGGCCGAGGTCGGTGAACTGGCGGTGAAGGGAGCGGATCGGCTCGGGGTCGGTCAGGGCCTGGTCGCCACGGGCGGACGCGCGGCGGACGGTGGTGGCCTCGTCCGGGCGCAGGATGACGTAGTGCAGCTCGAGGGCCCGGGCGGCGGCCACAGCGCGGAACACGTCGATGAACCAGGGGCCGACGATGCCGTCGCAGATCACGTGGTAGCCGCCCGCGGCGTAGGCGAACGCAGCCTGGACCAGGGCATCGATGACGACCTGGTTCTGCCGGTGCGCATCCGGCAGGTAGGGGGCGATGCGTCCCTGCCGGATGTAGTGCCAGAAGTCGTCGGAGTGCAGGTGCACGCTGAACGGCAGGGCGTCGGCCAGCAGGCGGGCCACGGTGCTCTTGCCCGCGCCGGGCGGCCCGGTCAGGACGATCACCGTCCCGGGCCCAGCCGGAGGCGGAGCCGGGGCTCCGCTAGACGTTGAAGCGGAATTCGACGACGTCGCCGTCTCGCATGATGTAGTCCTTGCCTTCGATGCGGGCCTTGCCCGCGGCGCGGGCGGCGGGCAGCGAGCCCGCCGCAATCAGGTCGTCGTAGGAGACCACCTCGGCCTTGATGAAGCCGCGCTGGAAGTCGCTGTGGATGACGCCGGCCGCCTGCGGCGCCGTCGCGCCGGCCTTGATCGTCCAGGCCCGGGCCTCCTTCGGGCCCGCGGTGAGGAAGGTCTGCAGGCCGAGCGCGCGGAACCCGGCCTGGGCCAGCTGGGCCAGGCCGGGCTCGCCTAGGCCGGCCTCGGCGAGCAGTTCGGCGGCCTCGTCCTCGGGCAGCTCGGTCAGGTCGGCTTCGGTCTTGGCGTCGAGGAAGACCGCCTCGGCGGGAGCGACCAGCGCGGACAGGCGCTGGCGCAGGTCGGTGTCGCCGAGTTCGCCCACGTCGCAGTTGAACACGTAGAGGAACGGCTTGGCCGTCAGCAGCTGCAACTCGCGCAGCGCGGCCACGTCGATGCCCGCGGCGGCGGCCCCGGCCCACAAGGTGACCCCGGTGAACAGGAGCTTCTCGGCGGCCTCCGCGGTCTGGGCCACCCGCGCCCGCTCAGCATCCTTGGCGAACCTGGTCTCCTTGGCCAGCCGGGGCCTGGCCTTCTCCAGCGTCTGCAGGTCGGCCAGGATCAGCTCGTCCACCACCGTCTCTATATCGCGCTCGGGCGATATGTCACCGTCCACGTGGGCGACGTCGGGGTCGGCGAACACCCGCACCACCTGGCAGATCGCGTCGGTCTCGCGGATGTGGGCCAGGAACTGGTTGCCGAGCCCCTGACCCTCCGAGGCGCCGCGGACCAGGCCGGCGATGTCGGTGAACCGCACGCTGGCGGGCACGATCCGTGCGGAGTCGTAGAGCTTGGCCAGCTCGGCCAGGCGCGGGTCGGGGACGCCGACCACGCCGACGTTCGGCTCGATAGTGGCGAACGCGTAGCTGGACGCGAGGGCCCCGGCTCGGGTCAGCGCGTTGAACAGGGTGGACTTGCCGACGTTGGGCAGGCCGACGATGCCGATAGACAGGCTCACCTCCGCGAGTTTAGTGGCCCCGCGGGCCCGGACCGGCAGGCTGGAACTAGGCCGCGTACTCAGAAGGGTCGAGATAGCCGGCGCGACGCGACCCGTACGCGCCAGTGGCCGCCTCTTGACTGAATATTCAGTTCAGGTCAGAGTCATTACGGGCGGTTCGGAGCAGATCGGGCTTAACGCACATTTAATGCCACTGACTACCGTCAATGCCCAGAGGGGGATCAACCGGGCCACGGCATCGGCGGGGTCCCCGCGCGTTCCGCTTCGCAAGGGGGCCCCGTGTCCGATTTCCTCGCCGCCTACCCGGACTACGCCGCCACGGCCCGCCTGGACGAGCTGCGCGCTAGCGAGTACTCCTACCTCGACTCCGGCGGCCACATCTACCTGGATTACACCGGTGCCGGGCTGGCCTCCGACGCCCAGCTGCGCGCCCACGTGGAGCGGGTGCGCGGCGGGTGCTTCGGCAACCCGCACTCCGAGAGCCCGGCCTCGGCCGCGTCCACCCTGCTGATCGAGCAGGCCCGGCGGGCCGTGCTCCGTTACTTCAACGCCGCCGCGGAGGAGTACGCGGTCATCTTCACCCAGAACGCGACGGGCGCGTGCCGCCTGGTCGGCGAGGCGTACCCGTTCCGGCCCCGGTCCCGCCTGGTGCTCACCGCCGATAACCACAACGCGATGAACGGCATCAGGGAGTTCGCCCGCGCGGGCGGTGCCGCGGTCAGGTATTCCGGCATGTCGGCGGCCGATCTGCGGATCGCCGAGGCCGAGGTCGCCGCGGCGCTCGGGCGCGCCGAACGTCCCGGCCGCAGCGGCCGGCGGGGCTTGTTCGGCTACCCGGCGCAGAGCAACTTCAGCGGCGTCCAGCACCCGCTGGCCTGGGTGGACCTGGCTCAGGCGGCCGGCTATGACGTGCTGCTCGACGCGGCGGCCTTCGTCCCGACGAACCGGCTCGACCTCGCTGTGGTCAAGCCTGAGTTCGTGACCGTGAGCTGGTACAAGATGTTCGGCTACCCGACCGGGATCGGCTGCCTGCTGGCCCGCCGGGACGCGCTGGCCCGGCTGCGCCGCCCGTGGTTCTCCGGGGGAACGGTCTGGGGGGCGAGCGTGCTGGGCGGCTGGCACCGGCTCGCCGCCGACGAGACCGCGTTCGAGGACGGCACGGTCAATTTCCTCGGCATCCCCGATGTCGCCGCCGGCCTGGCCTGGATCGGCGGCATCGGCATCGATCTCATCCACCGCCGGGTCGGCTACCTCACCAGCTGGCTGCTCGGCTGCCTGGCCGGCCTCAAGCACGGCAACGGCGCTCCCATGGTGCGCCTGTACGGGCCGCCGGACGGCGAGGCCCGCGGCGGGACCGTCGCGTTCAACTTCCTCGACGCCCGGGGCGCGGTGGTGGACGAACGCGCGGTCGTGCGGGACGCGAGCGCGGCCGGCATCTCGCTGCGGGCCGGCTGTTTCTGCAACCCGGGGGCCGGGGAGCAGGCGTTCGGGCTGACCCGGCGGGTCGTGCGCGAGGCCTGGCGCGAGTTCGGCCGGCGCGACCTGCGGACGGTGGATGACTACCTGGAACTGACCGGCCTGCCCAGCGGCGGCGCGGTCCGGGTCTCGCTCGGGCTGGTGTCGAGCGTCGGCGACGTCGAGCGCTTCCTCGACTTCGCCGAGCGGACCTACCGCGACCGGGAGCCCGGCCGCGACGGGCTGGTGCCGCGGCTTGGCTGCTGACCCGTGGCACAGGCAGTGGCACCACGGACCGTTCGGACACATTTTTTATTTTCGCCGAACGGTCCGTGGTTTCCCGCCCACGGCCCCGTGATCAGCCCGCCGGCGCCCGGTTTCATACCCGATGCCGGGCGTGTCGGCGGGAGGTTTCGCCCGCGGGGTGAGATCATCGCTGCATATGAGCGCGATCTCGTTGCTTCTCGGCTTGCTGCTCGGGATCCTCATGGGGGCAGCGATCGGTTTCCTGTACGCGCGTGGCCGGCTAGCGGCGGCCACCGCGGACGCCAGCGCGCGGGCACGCGCCGCCGAGCAGCGGGCCGCGCTGGTCGACGGGCACCTGGCCGAGCGCTTCGAGGCGCTGTCCGCGCAGGCGATGGACGCGAGCACGGCCCGGTTCCTGGAGGTCGCCGAGGGACGGCTGCGGGCGGCGAACGTAACCGCGGCCGGTGAGCTGGAGACCCGCCGGGCGGCGGTCGAGCACCTCGTGGGGCCGCTGAAGGAGACCCTGGCCCGGGTCGAGGACCAGCTGCGCGAGTCCGACGCGGCCCGGAACCGCTCGCACGCCGCGCTGGCCGAGCAGGTCGCCATCGCCCGGCAGACCTCCGAGCAGCTGCGGAAGCAGACCCAGGCGCTGGTCACGGCGCTGCGGCGGCCCGAGGCCCGAGGCCGCTGGGGCGAGCTCCAGCTGCGCCGGGTGGTCGAACTGGCCGGGATGAGCGCGCGCTGTGACTTCGACGAGCAGGTCGTCGTGACCTCGGCGGACGGCCCGTTGCGGCCGGACATGGTGGTGCGCCTGGCGGGCGGCAAGAACATCGTGGTCGACTCGAAGGTCTCGCTCGCCGCGTACCTGGAGGCCGCAGAAAGCGAGGACGAGGACGTGCGCGCGGCCCGGATGGAGGCGCACGCGCGGCACCTGCGGGACCACGTGGACCAGCTGGCCGGCAAGGCGTACTGGGCCGCGCTGAGCCCGTCGCCGGAGTTCGTCATCCTGTTCATCCCGGGCGAGGCGTTCCTGGCCCCGGCGCTGGAACACGACCCGGGGCTGCTGGAGTACGCCCTGGCCCGCAAGGTCCACATCGCCACGCCCACCACGCTGGTCACGATGCTGCGCACGGCCCAGTACGCCTGGCAGCAGGAGGCGCTCGCGGACAACGCGCGCGCGGTGTTCGACCTCGGCCGCGAGCTGTACGACCGGATCGGGAGCCTCGGCCGGCACGTGGACCGCCTGGGCCGCGCGCTGACCACGGCCGTGACCACCTACAACCAGACGGTCGGCTCGCTGGAGAGCCGGGTGCTGGTCACCGCCCGGCGGCTGAACGACCTGGGCGTGGTGGACGGCGACCTCGAGCCGCTGGTGCCGGTGGAAGAGACGACCCGGGCCCTGTCCGCGCCCGAGCTGACGGCCGGGGACCCGGCGGAGATCGCGATGTCGCCGCAGAGTGGCCGGCCGGCGGGCCTGGTGCGCGCGGGTCGATGACGCAGACCCGCGCACAGACGCCAACCAGGGCACCGACACCGGACCGGAAGACCGTGCCGCGCCTGGAGCCGCAGGCCTCGGTGCGGCTCACCGGGCGCGGGGCGCTGGCAGCGCTGTTCGCGCTCTGCTTCTTTACCCAGCTGATCGCGGACTGGACCGGCTGGGGGACGCTGGCCGGCGCGGCGTTCGTGTGCGGCTGCGGCGCCGTCACCTACTACACCAGGACCAGCGGCCTGCGCTCGGTGGTGGTGGCCCCGCCGCTGCTGTTCTTCGCCGGATCGACCTGCGCGGAGCTGATCACCGCGCCCGGGACGTTCCTGGCCGCGGAGGGGATCCTGGTCACGCTGGGCACGTCGGCGCCCTGGCTGTTCACCGGCACGGCGCTGACCGTGGTGGTAGCCATCGGCCGCGGGTACCGGCCCGCGATCCGCCGACGTGGCAGCTCAGCCCGCAGCGGGCGGCCGGGCGGCGGCTGAGGGCCGCAGCTCACGCGGCAGCGCGAACGTCATGTCCTCCGGCACCGCCTCGACCTCCTCGACGGTGTCGTACCCGCAGCCGGCCAGCTTGCCGAGCACCGCGCTCACCAGCTCCTCCGGTACCGAGGCGCCGCTGGTCACGCCGACCGTGGCCACCCCGTCCAGCCAGCGCTCGTCCACCTCGCCTGCGTCGTCGACCAGGTACGCGGGTGCCCCGTGGTCCCTGGCCACCTCGACCAGGCGGACGGAGTTCGAGGAGTTCGGCGAGCCGACCACGATGACCAGGTCGGACTGGGCCGCGATGACCTTGACCGCCGCCTGCCGGTTCTGGGTCGCGTAGCAGATGTCGTCGCTGGGGGGGTCGAGCAGGGCCGGGAAGCGCTCGCGCAGCGCGCTGACCGTCTCGGCCGTCTCGTCCACCGACAGCGTGGTCTGCGACAGCCAGACCACCCGGGACGAGTCCTTGACCTGGACGTTCGCGGCCCCCTCGGCGCCGTCGACCAGGCGCACCCGGTCCGGGGCCTCGCCCGAGGTGCCGACTACCTCCTCGTGCCCGGCGTGGCCGACCAGCAGGATGTCGTAGTCCCTGGCCGCGAAGCGCCGCGCCTCGTTGTGCACCTTGGTGACCAGCGGGCAGGTGGCGTCGATGGCGCGCAGGCCGCGTTGTTCGGCGTCCCGGCGGACCTCGGGCGCGATGCCGTGCGCGGAGAAGACCACGACCGCGCCGGGCGGCACCTCGTCGACCTCGGTGACGAAGATCGCACCGCGCTTTTCCAGCGTGCTCACGACGTGCGTGTTGTGCACGATCTGCCGGCGCACGTAGACCGGCGGGCCGAATTTGTCCAGCGCCATCTCGACTGCCTGCACGGCCCGGTCAACGCCGGCACAGTAGCCGCGCGGCTTGGCGAGCAGGACCCGTCGCAGACTTGAAGGCATACGCCCATGGTAGGTGAGTATGTCCGGGGCGCGGCCCCCGCCCAGGAGCTGCGCTGTTGCGGCGCGGCGGGCGGAGGCGCGAAGATTACCCGGCAGGGAACACGCGCTGACTAACAGCGACGCACGCCCGGGGATGCCGGGAAGCCTGCCTGGGCGCTGCGAGGTACCAGTCCCTAGGGAGAGAGTGACATGCGCGTCCCGCAGGTCAGTGAACGTATCAAAGAGGCTCCGGCGCAGGCGCTGCGCGGAGTGTTCGCCGGGATTGGGCAGCTCCTGCTCATCACGGACAAGCTCAGGAACAAGACGCCCGCCAGCCAGCAGGTCCCGCGGGCCCGCGCGCCCGAACCCGCGGAGACCGCCTCGAGGGCGGCTCCGGTACCGGCGGCTCCGCCGGCTCGGCCCCCGCCCCTGCCGCGGCTCCGGCCCCCGCCGCCGCGGCTCCGGCACCTGCTCCTGCCGCGGCGGCGCCTGCTGCGGCTCCGCCTTCTGCCGCGGCTCCAGCATCTGCCGCGGCTCCGGCACCTGCCGCGGCTCCGCCACCTGCCGCGGACCGGGACTTCGACAAGACCGGTAACGTGCGGCTGCTCACCAGCGCGGAAGCCACGGCCGGCGACCGGACCATCAAGGCTCCGATGGCCAAGGCGGCTCCGGTGGCGGAGCTGGGCGCACCGCTGCCGAACTACGACGAGCTGTCGATCGCGTCGTTGCGCGCGCGGCTGCGGAACCTGGACGTGCCGCAGCTCAGGCAGCTGATCGAGTACGAGAGCGCGCACGCTGACCGGGCCGACGTGATTACCATGTTCGAGCGCCGGATCGCCAAGCTGCAGGCCGAGACAACCCCTGAGGAACGAGGAGAAGCCGAGGCCGAAGCGGAGATCGAGGCGCAGGAAAACGTCGAGGCGGAGGTGCAGGACGACGTAGGACCGGAGGCGGAGGGCGAGGAGTAGTGGCCCTGGACACCTCGGCCGAATCGCCGGTCCCGGTCCGGACCGTCCTGCAGCTGGTCGGCGGGTGGATCGGCCGGCTCGGCCGGATCTGGGTGGAAGGGCAGATCGCCGAGTGTGCCGTGCGCGGCAACGCGGTGTTCCTGACCCTGCGCGACCCGGTCGCGGCGGTGTCGGTGCGGGTCATCTGCACCCGGCAGGTGTTCGACGCGGCCGAGCCGACGCCTGCCGAGGGGGCCCGGGTGGTGGTCTTCGCCCGGCCCGATTTCAACGCCAACCGGGGCTCGTTCGCCCTGACCGCGCTTGAGATCCGGGCGGTGGGGGTGGGCGACCTGCTGGCCCGGCTGGAACGGCTGCGCCGCCAGCTCGGTTCGGAAGGTCTTTTTTCTGCCGAACGAAAACGGGCTCTCCCCTTCCTGCCCCGTGTCATCGGCCTCATCTGCGGTCGCGGCTCGGCGGCCGAGCGGGATGTCCTGCAGAACGCCGCCCGGCGCTGGCCGGCCGTCCGGTTCCGGGTCGAGGAGACGGCGGTGCAGGGGCCGTTCGCGGCCGAGGAGATGATCGACGCGCTGCGCCGGCTGGACGAGGACGCCGAGGTGGACGTCATCGTGATCGCCCGCGGCGGCGGTTCGCTGGAGGACCTGCTGCCGTTCTCCGACGAGTCCCTGATCCGGGCGGTCGCGGCCTGCCGGACCCCGGTGGTGAGCGCGATCGGCCACGAGCAGGACACGCCGCTGCTGGACTACGTGGCCGACCTGCGCGCGTCCACCCCGACCGACGCGGCCAAGCGGGTGGTGCCCGACGTCAGCGAGCAGCTCGCGCTCATCGGCCAGCTGCGTGACCGGGCCCGCCGGGTGGTGACCGGCTGGCTGGACCGGGAGACGGCCTGGCTGCAGGCGACCAGGTCCCGCCCGGCGCTGGCCGATCCGGTGCGGGAGGTGGAACGCCAGGCCGAACGGGTCGACGCACTGCTGCAGCGGGCCCGGATGTCGGTGTCCGCGAGCCTGGACCGCGGCCGCGACGATCTCGCGCATACCAAGGCGCGCCTGCTCGCCCTCTCCCCTGCCTCCACGCTGCGCCGCGGCTACGCGATCGTGCAGCACCTGAACGACGGGGTGGTCCGCGGCGCGGCCGAGGTAGACCCGGGCGAGACGCTGACCGTCCGGTTCGCGGCGGATCAGCTCACCGTCCGCGCCGACGGATAGGGTTGGAGCCGTGGCAGACGCCGGTCCTGATGCGGTTCCTCCCAAGGAGGCCCTCTCGTACGAGCAGGCCCGGGACAAGCTGGCCGCGGTGGTCAAGCGCCTGGAGGCCGGCGGCCTGACCCTGGAGCAGTCGCTCGAGCTGTGGGAGCGCGGCGAGCGGCTGGCCGCGGTGTGCGAGGAATGGCTGGACGGCGCGCGGGCCCGGCTCGCGGCGGCCATGGCCCAGCGGGATGACTCCGAGACGGCCGCGGCCGGGGAGGACGCGCCCTTCTGACCTCTGTTTGCGTGCCTTCCTGCCGGGCAGAGCCATACGCAGGCAACAGCAAGGCAGGCGCGATGAATCCCGTCGAGCGGGCGATCAGGCGGATTGACGCCACCCAGCGGCGGTTCACGCCGACCGCGTTCGTCTTCGGGGTGATCAAGAAGTACGGGGACGACAACGGCGGCGTGCTGGTCTCCAACCTGGCCTATTCCTCCTTCGTCTCCATCTTCCCGCTGCTGCTGATCCTGTACGCGATCCTTGGCCTGATCGCCGCGGCCGACCCGTCGTTCCGGGAAAGTGCCGCGAAGGCGAAGAACGCAGTGGCAAACCAGATCCCGCTGCTGGGCCAAACGCTGGCCAGCAACGTGGATACGGCTCATCTGCAGAACTCGAGCAAGATCGGCCTGATCGTGGGCCTCCTCGTGCTGATCTACGGCGTCACCGGCCTGGCCCAGGCCGGGCTGTTCACGATGGAGCAGGTGTGGAACCTGCCCGGCCCGGCCAGGCCGGGCTACGTGCAGCGGCTCGGGCGGGCGCTGCTCTTCCTCTGCCTGCTCGGCGGCGGCGTGATCGTCACGACAGGGCTGGCCGGCCTCACCACCTACCTACACGACAAGAGTTCCTGGTTCCACATCCTGCTCTACGTGGTCACCGCGGCCTTCAGCGCGGGCATGTACCTCGGCGCCTTCCGCGCGCTGACGCCGAAGGGGGTGCCGACCCGCAGCCTGCTGCCCGGGGCGATCACCGGCGGGATCCTGTGGACGGTACTGCAGGTCCTCGGCACCTGGCTGGTCCATCGTTTCCTGCACAGCAACTCGGTTTACGGCGTGTTCGCCACCGTGCTCGGCCTGCTGGCCTGGATCTACCTGGCCATCGAGATCACCGTGTACTGCGCGGAGATCAACGTGGTGCTGGCCCGGCGGCTCTGGCCGCGGTCCATCGTGCAGCCGCCGCTGACCGAGGCCGACCGGGCCAGCATGGCGCTGCAGGCCCTGCAGAACCAGCGGCGCCCGGAGCAGCACATCGAGGTGACCTTCGACGACCGCCCGCCTGACGCGCCCGAGCCGGCCAGCACTCCGCAGACGCCTGACCAGGTGGCGCCGCCCGCGGAGCCGCGGGCGCCCGAACCGCGCGTCGAGCCGGAGCCGCGTGTCCAGCCGGAGCCGCGTGTCGAGCCGGAGCCGCGCGTCGAGCCGGATCCGAGCTCAGCGGGCGACCGGGCGCAGCGCAGCGGCTAGTTCACGCAGCTCGGCCCAGCTGGCGTTGCCGGTGACCACCACCGTGAACCCGGCTGCGCTGGTGAGGTACATCGACCGCTGGCCGCGGGCCGGGGCCGAGCTGAGGCTCCAGGTCTGCCCGGCCAGGCGGGTCGGCGCGAGCGCGATACCGTCGTTCGTCATCCGCCGGACGAACGCGGCGGCGCTCGCGTTGCTCTCCTGCAGGGAGGCCAGCGCGCCATCGGGGGTCATGAAGCCGAGCTGCCAGGTCACGGTGCCCGGGCCGTTGGCGCCGCCGACGGCCAGGCCGGAGCTGACCGGCTGCCAGGAAGCGGGCAGGCCCGCGGGCGCCACCGCCGGGTACGGCGCCAGCCGGGCCAGCCGGGCCAGGTCGCCGGCGTAGCTGATGGTGACGGGGTCGGCGGCGTGCGGCGCCGGGACGGCCACGACAATGACCGCGGCGCCCAGCAGGCAGCCCAATACGGAGGCGCTCCCGCGCACCACCTTGCTGGCCACCGCCGTGCTCACACCGGCCAGGCTAGCCCGGCGGGTACCTGCATAGGATCGGCTTACCGACCCAGCGGGAAGGACACCGAAATGACCGCCATGCAGCAGGTCCCCGAGCCAGACAGTCACGCCCCCGACCGCAACCTGGCGCTCGAGCTCGCCCGGGTGACCGAAGCCGCGGCCATGGCGGCCGCCCGGTGGGTGGGCCGCGGTGACAAGAACGGCGCCGACGGCGCCGCCGTGCACGCGATGCGGATGCTGATCAACTCGGTGTCGATGCGCGGCGTGGTGGTCATCGGGGAGGGCGAGAAGGATCACGCCCCGATGTTGTTCAACGGCGAAGAGGTGGGCGACGGCACCGGCCCGGCCTGCGACGTCGCGGTCGACCCGATCGACGGCACCCGGCTGTGCGCCAACGGCATGCCGAACGCGGTCTCGGTCCTGGCCGTGGCGGGCCGCGGCTCCATGTACGACCCGTCGGCGGTGTTCTACATGTCCAAGCTGGCCACCGGGCCCGAGGCGGCGGGCATGGTCGACCTCGACGCTCCGCCCGCCGCCAACGTGCTCGCCGTGGCCAAGGGCAAGGGCTGCTCGCCGCAGGACGTCACCGTGGTCATCCTCGACCGGCCCCGGCACGCCGACCTGATCGCCGAGGTCCGGGCGAGCGGCGCCCGGATCCACCTGATCACCGACGGCGACGTGGCGGGCGCGATCATGGCCGCGCGCGAGGGCACCGGGATCGACCTGATGCTCGGCATCGGGGGGACGCCGGAGGGCATCATCGCCGCGTGCGCGCTGAAATGCCTGGGCGGGGTCATCCTGGGCAAGCTCGCGCCGCGCGACGAGGCCGAACGCCGGCGTGCACTCGACGCGGGCCACGACCTGAACCGGGTGCTCACCACTGACGACCTGGTCACGTCCGATGACGTGTTCTTCGCGGCCACCGGGATCACCGACGGCGAGCTGGTCGACGGCGTGCGGTACCTGCACGGCCACGCGACCACTCACTCGCTGGTCATGCGGTCCCGGTCCGGGACCATCCGCAGCATCAAGAGCGAGCACCAGCTCTGGAAGCTCCGCGCATACTCTTCGGTGAAGTTCGACTAGGCAGGCGTCGACTGCGCCGGCCGTAGGTGGGCGTCGATAAAGTCCGACTGAGCTGTGCTCGTCAGCGGCGGCCGCTGAACAGGCGGAAGCGGCGCGGTTTGGGCGGCGTACGCACGATGATCTCGCCGCCGAGGACCAGCCCTTTCACCTCGATGACCGGCGTCTCGGTACCGGCCGGCGGCGTGCCGCCGCGCCTGCGGCCGAGCAACAGGGGAGCGTTCACCTCGACGGACACCCCGTCCGGCACGATCAGCACCAGCCGGGCGCCGATCACGGTGGCGTGGACCTGCACGTGCCTGGCCTGCAGGATGGCCTGGGTGACATCGACCTCCACCTCGCCGAACATGGCGTTCACGGTCAGGGTTTCCGGCACCACCCAGCGGCCGTCCCGCTTGGCCGGGCCGAAGATCCCGCTGATCACCCGGCCGCCGTCCAGGCGTACCGGCTGAGCCGACGCTACGACCAGGTCGGTGGTCAGATCGGCGAGCTCACCAAGGGTCCGGGCCGTGCAGGCCCGCTGGAGTCGTTCGGCGTGCTCGTCGGGCGTAAGCCGCCCGTCGCTCACGGCCTCGGCGAGCAGGGCCAGCACCCGGTCCCGGTCCGCATCGGACGCCCGCAAGTCACGCGGTGCTTGCCGTGCGC
Source organism: uncultured Actinomycetes bacterium (assembly GCA_963742795.1). Lineage (GTDB taxonomy): Bacteria > Actinomycetota > Actinomycetes > Streptosporangiales > Streptosporangiaceae > Palsa-504. The sequence goes on along the minus strand of CAVUNL010000001.1, from coordinate 297,636 downwards.
TCATGAGCTCTGCTTTCTCGCCGCTCGGCTGTACGGGGCGGGGTGGAACGTGCTACCCATTTTCCATGACAGACGGAGCGATCGAGACGGTGATGGGGCAGACCAGCCAGGAGCAGATCCGCCTGGTCCGCTTCCTGTACGCCGATCACGGCGGGATCATCCGCGGCAAGGCGTCCGGCACCGGGCACCTACGGGAGCGCATGGCCAGCGGCATCGGGCACACCGTGGCGATGATGGCCATGTCCATGCTCGACCAGCTGCAGCCGGTGGCCGGGATGGGGCCGGTGGGCGAGGTCCGGATCCTGCCCGACCCCGAGACGTTCGTCCCGCTGCCCTATGCGCCGGGCGCCGGTGCCATGCTCGCCGACCTGGTCAAGCCGGACGGGTCGCCGTGGGAGGCGTGCGCCCGGACGTTCCTCAAGCAGGCCATCGTCGAGCTGGCCGGCGAGGGGTACGCGATGCAAGCCGCGTTCGAGCCGGAGTTCACCATCGGCCGCCGCGAGTCCTCCCCGGCCGGGCCGTCCATCCCGGACCGGCTGATGCCGATCGACGACAGCCTGTGCTACTCGTCCACCGGCTTCCACCTGGCGCACGACTTCGCCATGGAGCTGGTGGAGACGCTGGAGGCGCAGGGCCTGGTTGTCGAGCACTACTACCCCGAGCTCGGCCACGGCCAGCACGAGATGTCGATCCGGTACGCCGATGCGCTGCGCGCCGCCGACAACCACGTGCTGTACCGGGAAACCGTGCGTGGCGTGGCCTTCCGGCACGGCCTGTGGGCCAGCCTGGCCCCCAAGCCCATCCCCGACCAGGCCGGCAACGGCACCCACCTGCACGCTTCGCTCATCGACCTGACCGCGGACGGCGAGCCGGGCGGGCGGAATGTGTTCGCGGACCCCGCCGACCGGAACGGCCTGTCCCAGACCGGCTACCACTTCATCGGCGGGCTGCTGGCTCACCTGCCCGCCCTGGTCGCGCTGACCTGCGCCAGCGTGAACAGCTACCGCCGGCTCGCGCCGCAGATGTGGGCCAGCGCCTACACCTGCTACGGGGTGGACAATCGCGAGGCCGCGATCCGGATTTGCTCTCCGCTGCGAGGGGACTCCGATAGTTCGGTCAACGTGGAGCTGAAGCCGTCGGATTCCAGCGCCAACCCGTACCTCGCGCTCGGCGGGTTCATCCATGCCGGGCTGGACGGCATCCGCGGCAAGATCGATCCCGGCGAAGCCATGAACGTCGACCCGTCCACCCTGAGTGAGTCCGAGCGCGCGATGGCCGGCGCGCACCGCCTGCCCGCCTCCCTGCCCGCGGCACTGGACGCGCTCAGCGCAGACGCGCTGCTGATGGACGCGCTCGGCCCGCTGCGCAGCACCGCCTACCTGGCCGTCAAGCGCTCCGAGGCGGCCCACTTCGCGCACTCCACCGACCCCTACTACGAGTGCTTCCAGCACTTCACCAAGATCTGACTAGCGGCCGGGTCAGCCTGGCGGGCGCCTGCTGGCCGGGATCGGGGGATTGACAGGGCGCCTGCGGCCGCTTCATGCTGAGCCGGTCATCAGGTGGGGTTTGCCGGGCCCGGTTGCGGGCCGGGCAGGAGCCCGGGAGGGGATGGCCTCCGGCCCGATGCCAGGTGCAGGGGCCGGCGGGCGATGGGTGGGGACCTGATGGCGCGAGAGTGGGATGTCCCGGGTTATACCGAGGTAAAGACGCTGGGCTCGGGCGGGTTCGGCGATGTGGTGCTGGCCCGCCATGATGCCTCGGGCAGCCAGGTGGCGATCAAGTACCTGCGCCGTCAGCTGCTGGCCGACGCGGGGTTCGCGGAGTTGTTCCGGGCTGAGGCGGCGGTGCTGGCCTCGCTGGATGACCCGAACGTGGTGCGGCTGTACGAGTACGTGGAGTCGCCGGGCGGCGCCGCGATCGTCATGGAACTCGTCGACGGGGTCTCACTGCGCGACATCCTGGCCCGGCAGGGTGCCACCACGGCGGAGGCGGCGCTGGTCGTCTTGCAGGGCTCGCTGCTGGGACTGGCCGCGGCGCACCGGCGGGGCGTGGTGCACCGGGACTACAAGCCGGAGAATGTGCTGATCAACGGGACCGGGGCCAGCAAGCTGACCGACTTCGGGATCGCGGCCAGGGCCGGAGACAGCCCGATCCCGGCCGGCACGCTGGTCTACGCGCCGCCCGAACAATTCGGCGGATCCCCCGCCACTCCGGCCAGCGACGTCTACGCGGCCACCGCCACCTTCTACGAGTGCCTGACCGGCAGGCCGCCGTTTACCGGGGACACCGCCGAGCGGCTGCTCTACCAGCATCTGTCCCAGGCGGTCCCGCTGGAGCCGGTGCCCGAGCCGCTGCGCCCGCTGGTGGCCGCCGGGCTGGCCAAAGACCCCGGCGACCGTCCGGCCGACGGGACCACGCTGGTCGCCGAGCTGCGGGCGGTCGCCGGGGGCGCGTACGGGCCGGACTGGGAGGACCGCGGCCGGTCCGGGCTGGCCGCGGCGGCGCTGCTGCTGGCCGCCCTATGGCCATCGGGCGGCCCGGCCGCCGCGCAAGGCAGCACCGTGCACCGGATCTCCCTGCGCCGGCACATCAGGCTCCGGCACGTCAGCCCGGTCAAGGGAGCCATCGCGGCCGGCGTCGCGGTCGCCGTAGCCGTGGCCGTAGCCGCGGCTGTCATCCTGCCCAGGCCCACCGGGCACCCGACACGGCCACCGGCGCCAGTACCGGCGCCGGCGCTCATCTACACCACGTCGACATCGGTAGACCTGCGCACCGGCAACGGGTCGGTAAGGACTCTTGCCACCTTCCCGAAGGACCCCGGCTTTAGCGGTCCGCAAGGCTTTGGCTCAGGGCAGCTGGCCTGGTCAGCCGATGGGAGCAAGGTGGCCTGGCTCGATGGCCAGGGGGTCGGCGAGTTCATCGTGGGCCGCGATCAGGTACGCACGTGGCGTTGCCACTGTTTGTCGATCGTGTTCCGGGGTGACCAGTTGCTGTCAGATGACTACACTACAGAGAATGCTCCTCGCCTGCTGAGCTATCCCGACGACGGCTCGGAGCCGGTCTCGGTCGTCATCTCCGGGCTGCCCGAGAGCAGGTTTCCTTCCGGCAACGCCTACGGCCTGAATGGCGCCATTCCGCCAGCTGACGTGATCGTGGGATACGGAACGAGCGTGTCCGTGTCCGGCGGTCCGCAGCTGCTCTACCGGGTTGACGCCGAGGGCCGGGCGGTCCCGTTCGCGCTCCCGGCCCGCCAGATTACCTCCAACACGGGGCCCGGACGTTTCGTGTTCAGCCCGGACGGCACGCGGGCCGGCTTCCTGCTGTTCGGGCTAGCCGGTGTCTGCGCCGACGGCGACACGGTCGTGCTGGCCAACGTCGCCACAGGCGCGGAGACCCAGCCGGCCATGCCGGCCGGAATGCGATACGCCCTGGCAGTCTGGTTCGGGCCATCTGGCACTCCTTACGCTTCGATGGCACCCGCACCTCCTGGCTGCGCTCACGTTGGTCAGGGCACCGTGGCCAGCGTCCTCGTTTCGCCCGAGGACTACCGCCTGCAGGCGGGTACGTGGGTCAGGTCCGGCAGCGGGGTAATCAACCAGGAATCCATTCGCGGCGGCCGCGAGGCGACGCTCTACGGCAAGGTCGATTCCACTCCCTTGGGGGCGTCCGTATCCACCGGTCTCAGGCTGGTCGTGTCGCGCGGCTCTTCATCGGCGACTATCCCTGGTGCCCTGACATTCATGTGGGCGCCGGCCACTGCGCCGACGTCCCCCGCCGTGTCCTCGCCCGCGCTCCCCGCTGTGTCCTCGCCCGCGCCCGCCGCCGTATCCTCCCCCGCGCTACCGTCACGTCGGCAGGCGGCGCAGGCCCTGGCCGCGTTGCTGGCCCAGAGCGGTGCCGATCGAGCCGCCGTGACGCAGGCCGTCAGCGGCGTCGCGGACTGCTCGCCTGGGCTGAGCCAGGACGAGACGACCTTCAGCACCGCTGCGTCGTCGCATCAGGCCCTGCTGGGCAAGCTCGCCGCCCTGGCTGACCGCTCGGCCCTGCCCGCATCGATGCTGCAGGACCTTACCAACGCCTGGCAGGCATCCGGCGAGGCTGACCAGGACTTCGCCGACTGGACGCACGACGAGATCTCGCACGGATGCAGCACCGACTACCAGTCCGATGCCAGCTACCAGGCCGCAAGGGTGCCAGATGATCAGGCTACACAGGACAAGAAGGCCTTCGCCGCGCTGTGGACGGCGATTGCGAACGAGTACGGCCTGCCGAGCTATCAGTACAACCAGATCTGAGCCCCGGCCGCTGCCGCGCGGGAAGGCGGCGCGGAACGCTGCCTCCTCTTAGGGGCGGACGTTGGTATCGAATGCGTCTTCGCGGTCCGCGTCCTGGAGTCCGAACCAGTAGATCCGCGCCTTCCTGGCCTGCAACCGTTGCGCCGCGATGGTGAGCTTTACTTCTTCGCCTAGCAGTTGATCGAGCTGGGATGCCAGCTCAGTACGCTGGCTTCCCGCTTCCCGCTGCCTGGCCAGGGCCGCACGAGCTAGGTCTTCCCGCCCCATCTGCCGCGCCTTGGCAGCTTGCCCCCCAAGCTTTGCTTCCTGCCGCTCCAGGACAGTGATCTGCGCCTGCACGCGTTCGCGCGACTGCGCAAGCGCGGCGATACCAGCGCGCACTTCTTCTAGCCTGGCGGTGAGCCTCGGCAACTCCTGGCCCGTCATCGGGTCACTTCCCAGCTAGCACAACCGGCGCGGGCGACGCGCGAACGAGACAACGGGAGGAGAAAGATACGGCGGCGGCGCCGCAGCTCAGCCGGACGCGGACGGGGGCACCGCGTGCTTAGCACACATCGCGCGGACGGGGGCACCGCGCGGCGCGGCGCCGCCGCATAGCGTCACGATACAAGTTTGATGAAACATGTACAAGTCGTGATCAGCGAGACACGGAGTTTGTTTCTGCCAAACTCGTGACGACCGGCACCAGAAGGGCCCAGCAACTGGCGGGATCCGCGGGACGCGAGGGGTCGCAGGCCGGGGACAGAGATGGAGCGGGACGGGCGGCACAGGATGGGCGGCACGGGAGTTGGAATGGTCCCGGACAGGCCTAAGCTGATAGCCAACCCTCCCGCGAGCCAAAGGGCGCCGGCGCCGCCTGGACTCTATTTTCCCCGCAGCCCACCCCAGGCGCGACGAAGGAGCGACGAGGGAAGGGAGCGCCTTAAGAGGCGCCCGGAGGCGAGTGGGAGAACAGAGTGTTCAGCTATACGGATCTGCTGCCGGCCGGGGCGGACGAGACCACGTACCGGCGGCTGAGCAGTGACGGCGTGACGAGCCACGCTTCGTTCGGCCGAAAATTTCTTGAGGTGGAGCCGGAGCTGCTCACCGTGCTGACCAGTGCGGCCATGCACGATATCGCCCACCTGCTGCGGCCCGCGCACCTGCGCCAGCTACGGTCCATCCTGGACGACCCGGAGGCGAGCCCGAACGACCGGTACGTGGCGCGCGACCTGCTGAAGAACGCGTGCATCGCGGCCGGCGGGGTGCTGCCCATGTGCCAGGACACCGGGACCGCGATCGTGATGGGCAAGCGCGGCCAGCACGTGCTCACCGACGGGCGGGACGAGGAGCACATCGCGCGCGGCGTCTACGACGCGTACACCACGCTGAACCTGAGGTACTCCCAGCTCGCGCCGCTGACCATGTGGGACGAGCGGAACACCGGCAGCAACCTGCCGGCCCAGATCGAGATCTACGCGGCCGGCGGGGACGAGTACAAGTTCCTGTTCATGGCCAAGGGCGGCGGCTCGGCGAACAAGTCGTTCCTGTACCAGGAGACCAAGGCCGTGCTCAACCCGGCCCGGATGCTGTCGTTCCTGGAAGAGAAGATCCGCTCGCTCGGCACGGCGGCGTGCCCGCCGTACCACCTGGCCATCGTGGTCGGCGGGACGTCGGCCGAGTTCGCGCTCAAGACGGCCAAGTACGCGTCGGCCAAGTACCTGGACGCGCTGCCGGTGGCGGGTTCGGCGGCCGGGCACGGGTTCCGGGACCTCGAGCTGGAGGCCGCGGTGCTCGACATTACGCGGCGGACCGGGATCGGGGCGCAGTTCGGCGGCAAGTACTTCTGCCACGACGTGCGGGTCGTCCGGCTGCCGCGGCACGGGGCATCGTGCCCGGTCGCGATCGCGGTGTCCTGCTCCGCGGACCGGCAGGCGCTCGGCAAGATCACCGCCGACGGGGTGTTCCTCGAGCAGCTCGAGACCGACCCGGCGCAGTACCTGCCCGATGTTGACGTGGCGTCCGACGACGGCGAGGTGGTGGCGATCGACCTGAGCCGGCCGATGGCCGAGATCCGGGCCGAGCTGACCAAGTACCCGGTGCGCACCCGGGTGGCGCTGACCGGGCCGCTGGTGGTGGCGCGGGATATCGCGCACGCCACGATCGCCGAGCGACTGGACGCGGGCGAGCCGATGCCCGCGTACCTGCGCGACCACCCGGTTTACTACGCGGGGCCGGCCAAGACTCCTTCGGGCTACGCGTCCGGGTCGTTCGGGCCCACCACGGCGGGCCGGATGGATTCGTACGTGGACCGGTTCCAGGCCGCGGGCGGCTCGCTGGTCATGCTGGCCAAGGGCAACCGGTCCGCGGCGGTGACGGCGGCGTGCAAGCAGTACGGCGGGTTCTACCTCGGCTCGATCGGCGGTGCGGCGGCGCGGCTGGCCCAGGACTGCATCACCCGGGTCGAGGTGCTCGAGTACCCCGAGCTCGGCATGGAGGCCGTGTGGCGGATCGAGGTGCGGGACTTCCCGGCCTTCATCGTGGTGGACGACAAGGGCAATGACTTCTTCGCGGACCCGTCCGGGCCGGTGCTGAGCATCGGGGCGCACCCCTGAGCGAGCGAGCCAAAGGGCGCGGCCCTGCCTGGACTGTGTTTTCCCCACAGGCCTACCCCAGGCGCGACGAGGGCCCGCCGCCGAAGGCGGCCAGACCGGCAAGGCAGGGCGTCAAGAGCGCCCGGAGGCGAGCGAGCGGAAATAGTGACCTTCACTTAATCAATGCTTAGCCGTCCCCCAGAGACCTTTCAGCGAACACCGTGTATGGTCCGCGTATGCACCCTTTGGCGGACGCCGGGCGGGTGATCGCAGGGCGCTACCGGCTAGAGGCCCCCATCGGGCGAGGTGCCATGGGGGTCGTGTGGCGTGCCCGCGACCTGCTGCTCGACCGTGACGTCGCGGTCAAGGAAGTCCATGTCGCCGAGACGCTCACCGACGTCGAGCGGGCCAACGCCTACCAGCGGACGCTGCGCGAGGCCAAGACCGCCGCCCGGCTCAACCACCCGGGCGTGGTGACCGTCTACGACGTGGCCGAGGACGGGGGCCGCCCGTGGATCGTCATGCAGCTGGTCCATGCGCAGTCGCTGGACCAGGTGCTGGCCGCCTCGGGCCCGCTGTCGCCGCGCCGGGCCGCCGAGGTGGGTCGTCAGCTGCTGTCCGCGCTGAGCGTGGCGCACGCCGCCGGGGTCATGCACCGTGACGTCAAGCCGAGCAACGTGCTGCTCGGCCGGGATGACCGGGCCGTGCTGACCGACTTCGGCATCGCCACCTTCCAGGGCGACCCCCGGCTGACCCAGACCGGGATGGTGATGGGCTCGCCGGGCTTCACCGCGCCCGAACGCATCCGCGGCGAGGACGCCTCCCCCGCCTCTGACCTGTGGTCGCTCGGCGCGACCCTGTTCGCCGCGGTCGAAGGGCACGGCCCCTTCGAGAATCGCGGCGGCGCGATCACCACCATGTCGGCCATCATCAACGAGGACGCGCCGCCGGCGCCGACGGCGGGGGCGCTCGGGCCGGCGATCGCCGCCCTGCTGCGCCGGGAGCCGTCGGACCGGCCGGACGCGAGCGCGGCGACCCGGATGATCACCGACGTGCTGCCGCTGCTGCCGGCCAGGACGGGCGCCGAGCCTGGCGGTGATGTGGCTACCGCGCTGGCCGCCTCATCCCCGTCCCCGCCGTCGGCCTCGCCGTCGCCTCCGCCTTGGCCTTCCCCTTCACCTTCGCCTGGCTGGGCGGTCCCGGGGGAGACGCCCGGCTTGCTGGCCGCCGCCGACACCCAGGGCGGCGATCCGGGCGCGACCGGGACCGCGGCGACCACACCGCAGCCGGTCCTGGGCGACGCGGCGCGGTTCGACCGGCCGGTGACCGAGTTCGACCAGCCGAAGAGCGCGTACGACGTGCCGCCGGCCGAGTACCGGCCGCCCACGGAGTACGACCGGCCGAGGGAAGCCTGGGGTTCGGCCGGGGGGGAAGGATCGCTGCCGCCGGACTTTTCCTCGTGGTACGACCCCGCGCCCCGGTCGGGGCCTGCGCCTTCGGCACAGCCGTGGCCGGGCTCGGCGCCGTCGGCGGGGCCGGGCGCGGCGCCGTGGGCCGGGTCGGCGGCGCCGCCCGGGGCCGGCCTGCTCCCGCTCCCGCCGGCCCGCGCAAGCGCCGGACCGGGTTGTGGCTCGCGCTGGTGCTGCTGGCCGTGCTGGGCGCCGGCGCGGGAGCCGCCGCCATTGTGCTGCTGCGGCACGACACGACCAGCACGCCGCCCGGCGGTTCGTCGTCGTCCTCGACGGGTACGGGGACGCTCGCGCCGGTCGAGACGGCGCCGCAGATCGTCAACGCGGTCAACGAGCACACCACGGGCCCGCTTCCGGCCGGGTGGACGACGAGGACCCGGCCCGCCACCGGCACGGAAGCGGCCGGCTTCACCATCGCCGCGCCGTCCAACTGGACGTCCTCGGCCAGCGGCTACCAGAACTACCTGTACGACCCGTCGGCCAACGCGAACATCCTGATCGACCTCACGCCGCACACCTTCCCCAACGACATGCTGAGGGAAGCGCGGTACATCAAGCACCAGTCGCTGGCGCAGAACCGCTTCCCCGGCTACCTCGACATGGGCCTGCAGGCCGAGACCATCCGCGGCAGGCCGGGAGCGTGGTGGAAGTTCATCTGGGTCGACAAGGGAGTCGACCAGGAGGCCATCGACCTGCTCTTCGTGCTGCACACCCCGGCGGGCCCGCAGTCCTACGCGCTGTACATGACCGCGCCGCAGAGCATGTGGAACCAGATGCGGCCGAAGTTCGACGAGATGGTAGAAACGTTCACGCCACTGCCGTGAGGCCCGCCGCTGACATGCGCCGGTGAGATTCGCCGGTGAGATTCGCCGGTGAGATTCGCTAGTACCAGCCGGTGGCCTGCTCGTGATCCCAGGCGCCGCACGGGGAACCGTACGTGCCCTTGATGTACTCCAGGCCCCACCTGACCTGCGTCGCCGCGTTGGTCTGCCAGTCCGGGCCGGCGCTGGCCATCCGGGAGCCGGGCAGCGCCTGCGGGATGCCGTAGGCGCCCGAGCCGGCGTTGTAGGCGGTCACGCTCCAGCCGCTTTCGTGCGCCCACAGCGGGTCCAGGCAGGAGAACTGGCTGGACGACCAGCCGAACGAGCCGAGCATCGCCTGGGCGATCTGCTGCGGGGAACCGGAGGCCGCCGCGGCCGCGGACGCGGTCGCCGAGGGCGTCGGCTGCGCCGAGGCCGCGGGCTGCGCGGTGCCGGTGTTCTGGGTGCCGGTGTTCTGGGTGCCGGTGTTCTGGGTGGCGGTGTTCTGAGTGGCGAGGGCCGCGGCCGCCTCCTTGGCGGCCAGCTTCCTGGCGGCTAGTTTCTTCGCGGCCTGCGCCCGGGCGGTGTTCCAGTGGGCGGCGGAGAGTTCGGCCGCCAGGTCGCGGAGCTCGGAGGCCTGCCGGGCCTGGCTCGCGGTGCTCTGCTCGAAGGCCTGCATCTGGAGCTTCTGGCCGGTAACGGTCAGCAGCGAGCCGGCGTCGGCCTCATGCGCGCGGCCCGCGGCAGGTCCGGACCACCCGGACGACCCGGACGGCGCGGCCGGCCAGGTGGCCGCGGCCGCCGTCGCGGCGGTGGCCACGGTGAACGCGCCGGCCGCGATCAGGGCGACGGCCTTGGATCGGCTGCATTGAATTTTCCGGTGCCGTGACAAAGGGACCTTTCGGTGGTGCGCGTCACGCGATCTGCTTCACCCTTGATCGCAACTGCCCCGGCATCGGCGGCAGGCATCTGCTCGTGCGACGTGGCGCGGGTCAGGGCGCCGGGCTAACTCGAGGCAGCCGTCACACGGGCGGGGTGCTGTCGGCTATAACCATGCCTGACGTCAAAAGAGAACGCTGACAAATAGCAGTGTGATGTAGATCACCACCACTGGAGAACGAGCCGCTGAGGGCTCGAAATCGCCCTGTTTACCTATACGTTTCTCAGAAAGCGAACGTATGGCCGACCGCACTATGATGAAACTCACACTGATGCTTGAACTTCGCATCGAGGCCGATAGCGGGCGTCAGCAATCCGGATAATCGGCAGCCGTCGCGATTTCGGAGCGCTGAAAACCGGGCCGGAATTCCTACCTAACGTAAGGCATTAATCGCGATCAGTAATACCCGTTGGCTTCCTCGAACGCCCACGCGCCACACGGATTCCCGTAGAGCTGCTTGATGTAGCCGAGGCCCCACTTGATCTGGGTCGCCGGGTCCGTCTGCCAGTCCGCGCCGGCGCTGGCCATCTTGCTGCCCGGCAGCGCCTGCGGGATGCCGTACGCGCCGCTGGCGTTCTCCGCGTCGTAGCGCCAGCCGCTCTCCCGGTTCCACAGGTCAAGCAGGCAGCCGAAGTAGGTCTGCGGGCTGAAGCCGAAGCTGGCCAGCAGGCCGTAGGCGGTGGACTGGGCGGTGCCCGGGTTAGGCGGAGCGGAGGTGACGTAGACGATGCCGCCGCCACCCGTGCCGGTATTAGTGCCGGTGCCGGTGCCGGGGTTGGCCGCGGCCACCTCGGACGGCGAGGCCAGTTGCGGCTTGGCCACCAGGATCTTGGTGTTGGCCGCGTCGGTCATCGCGATCAGCTGCTTGCGCTCGGTTTGGAGCAGGGCCATGGTGTGGCTGCCCGGCACCGCCTCGATGGCCTGGGCGACGTTAAAGGCGCCCGATCCCGGGCGGAATACTGCCACGCCGACCGCGACGCCGACGACCGCTACGACCGCGAAAACCGCGACCGGAAAGACAATGCCGACACGCCGGATCAGGCCCCGCTTGCGCCTATTACTGCGATTCCCCGTCCGGTGTCGCGACAAGGCAATCCTTTCCTCCGGCCATGCCCCGCCTGGCACCAAGCGCCGACTCGATCCGGTACCGGCCTGCCGGGTGCGGGGCCCGTGCGGTAACCGGCGCCGCGCCACCCACCTGCTGCACCTGACCTGGTGCGCCGTCTGGGCCGCCTCGCACAAGTACCGCTGGCGCACCACAATGCCAGAAAGGCCGCTCGAATGCGCAGGACTTCGGCGAGAAAACCGGCGGCCGGTTTACCGGCGCACTTGTGACGATAATCACAAGACAATAACACTGTTGGTAACCGATACAGATCAGGCAGTCATCGCGGCCCGTATCTCCGCAGCCGTCCGGCTCGGGCGGGCGGCCGGGGGCTCCACAGGCCCAGGCGCGGCTGACACAATCGGACCATGGAAACACCCTTGTCGCCGCTTGACTTCGCCCGCCGGACCAGTCGGCTGCACGCCGACCGCGAGGCGGTCGTGGACGGCGAGCTTCGCCTGTCCTACCGGGAGTTCTTCGACCGGTGCGACCGCTGGTCCGCGGCGCTGCCGGGACTGGGCGTGCGGCAGGGAGACCGGGTGGCCACGATCGCGCCGAACACGCACGCGCAGCTGGAGGCCTTCTACGCTGTGCCGCAGATCGGCGCGGTGCTGGTGCCGATCAACTACCGGCTGACGGCGGAGGACTTCATTTACATCGTCAACCACTCGGGGGCCGCGGTGGTCTGCGTGCACAGCGACTACCTGAAGGCGGTGGACAGCGTCCGCGACCAGATGCCGGGCGTGCGCCACTTCGTGGCCTTCGAGGGTGCCGCCGCTGGCTGGCTCGACTACGAGGCGGCGATCGCCGCGGCGGATCCCGGCTTCGAGCGGCCGGAGATCGGCGAGCGGGACCTGCTCTCGATCAACTACACGAGCGGGACCACGGCGCGGCCGAAGGGCGTGATGATCACCCACCGGAACGCCGCCATGAACACGATCGGCACGCTGCTGCACCTGCCGATGGCCGTGGGCGAGCGGTACCTGTGGACGCTGCCCATGTTCCACGCCAACGGCTGGACCTACACCTGGACGGTGACGGCCGCGGCCGGCACGCACATCTGCCTGCGCAAGGTCGATCCGGCGACCATCTTCGCGCTGATCAGGGACGAGCACGTGAGCTGGCTGTGCGCCGCGCCCACGGTGCTGATCTCACTGGCCAACGCGCCCGCCGCGGAGCGCGGCGAGGTCCCGGCCGGGGTGCGAGTCGTGACCGCCGGGGCGCCGCCGGCGGCGGCCACCATCGAGCGACTGGAAGCCGAGCTCGGCTGGGAGGTGACCCAGGTCTACGGCCTGACCGAGACGGCGCCGTTCATCACGGTCTGCGCGCCGCTGCCCGAGCACGAGGGACTGCCGCCGGCCGACCGCGCGGTCATCAAGGCGCGGACCGGCGTCGAGCTGCTGACCTCCGGCGAGCTGCGGGTGGTGGACCCCGACGGGAGCGAGGTGCCCGCGGACGGCCAGACGGTGGGCGAGATCGTCGTCCGCGGGAACGTGGTCATGGAGGGTTACTACCAGGATCCCGAGGCGACCGACCGGGCCATGGGCGACGGGTGGTTCCACACGGGGGACGCGGCGGTGGTCCACCCCGACGGCTACACGCAGATCCGGGACCGGCTCAAGGACGTGATCATCAGCGGCGGGGAGAACATCTCCTCGGTCGAGGTCGAGGGCACGCTGCTCCGCCACCCGGCGATCCGGGAGGTCGCGATCGTCGGCCTGCCGCACGAGAAGTGGGGCGAGACGCCGTACGCGTTCGTCGTGCTGAACGAGGACGCCAGCACGACCGAGGCAGACGTCATCGCCTTCGCGCGGGAGCACCTGGCTCACTTCAAGGCCCCGAGCGGGGTCACCTTCGTCAGCGAGCTGCCGAAGACCGCGACCGGGAAGATCCAGAAGTACGTCCTGCGGAAGGGCGCGCCTAACCTCGCCGCCCAGTAGCACCGGGCGGCGCGCGCTGGTGCCTGTGAGGCGCGAGAGGCCGTGCAGCACTTGGTAAGTGCGTAGCCGGAGGCCGCGAACAGCATGAATGCGGCACCGTGATGGGTAGAGCCATCACGGTGCCACTCTCATGCGTTGGATTGGCTGCGCGCGTGTGACGCGAGGGGCTGGCGGGGCTGGCGGGGTACGCGGGGGCGGGCTACCAGTCGAAGGCGTCGGCCGCGGTCCGGTACTGGAACAGCTCGTCCGCGTCGAACCACAGGTCGATCTCGTACTTCGCCTCCTCCGGCTTGCCCGACGCGTGCACCAGGTTCGCGACCGCCTTGCCGGTCGCGACGGCGACCGCCTTGGACTGATGCGCGAAGTCACCGCGGATCGAGCCGGGCTGGGCCTCGTTCGGGTAGGTGGAGCCGACGATCTTGCGTACGGTGGCCACCGCGTCCTCGCCCTCGACCACGAACGCGATGACCGGGCCGCGCTGCATGAACCCCGCGGTGGCGTTGTAGACGACAGGCCCCAGCCGCTCCTCCAGGTCGAAGTAGTGCCTGCGGGTGAAGTCGGCGTCCATCTCGCGCATTTTCATGCCGATGATCTTCAGCGACGCGTCTTCGAACCGCTGGATGATACGTCCTGCCAGGCCGCGGGCGACGGCATCCGGCTTGAGCACGACGAGCGTGCGCTCCCGCAAGGGCGGAGACTCGGCCACGGTAATCCTTTCGCTTTCCCAAGATGGTCACAGAGTAGCGGCCCGCGCTCACGCATTGGCAATGCGGTCGGGGCCCGGGCCGGGGAGTCGGGCACTCGGGCAGTCGGGGCTGGGCAGTCGGGGCTGGGCAGTCGGGGCTGGGCAGTCGGGGCTGGGCAGTCGGGGCTGGGCAGTCGGGGCTGGGCAGTCGGGGCTGGGCAGTCGGGGCCGGGCAGGCTAGGCCTGACGGGCCGGGTCCAGGACCAGGGTCATGCAGACGCTGTAGGGGTTGACCGTATACGGTCCGAACGGCGGGCACGGCCGGAACCCGGCCTTGCGGTACAGCGCGCGGGCGGGGGCGAACGCGTCCATGGTCCCGGTTTCCAGGCTCACCCGCTGGTAGCCGCGGACCTCGGCCACGCGCAGCAGGTGGGTGAGCATGGCCTGCCCGACGCCCTGGCCCCGGGCCTCGGCCCGGGTGTGCATGGCCTTCAGCTCGGCGTGGGTGTCGTCCAGCCGCCGGATGGCGCCGACGCCCATGAGCGAGCCGCCGCGGCGGGCGCCGAACAGGGTGAGCCCGGGGTCGGTCCAGGCCCCGGTGTTCAGGGCGTGCACGTGCTCGGGCGGGCTCTCCCCGCGGGCGAAGGTCAGGTGCCGTTCCAGGAGGGCGCGCACGTCGTCGGCGTTCGGGTCCGCCACGGCGATGATCAGGTCCACGTCCTATCCTTACCAAAAAGGGGCGCCGCTCCTTACCGGTGCGACATCGGAGCCCAGATCGTGTCTTCCTCAGTTCCCGTGATCGACCTGGCCCCGTGGTCCGGCGGCGACGAGGCGGGCCGCGCGGCCGTGGCCGCGCAGGTCGACGCCGCGCTGCAGAGCGTGGGCTTCTTCCTGATCAGCGGGCATGGCGTGCCGGACGACCTGCGCGCGCGGGTCCGCGCGCAGGCCCGGGCGTTCTTCGCGCTGCCGGCGCAGGCCAAGCGGCGGTACGCGGTCACCGTGGGCGGGCGGGGCTGGCTGCCGCCCGGCGTCGAGGCGAACGGCTACGCCGAGGGCACGCAAACCCCGCCGGACATGAAGGAGTCGTATGCGGTCGGCGCCGACCAGCCGACCGGCGACCCCGAGGTCGACGGGTACTGGTTCCAGCCCAACGTCTACCCGGCCGAGGTGCCCGGGCTCGAGCCCGCGGTGGTCGCCTACCTGGCTCGCATGCGCTCGCTGGCGGACGAGCTCCTGGTGATCTGCGCGGCCGCGCTGGGCCTGGACAGCGACTTCTTCACCCGGCACACCGGACACGCCACCCACACCATGAACATCAACTGGTACCCGCCGATGACGCTGGCCGGGCGGCCGGAACCAGGGCAGTTCCGCATCGGGCCGCACACGGACTTCGGGACGGTGACCATCCTGGACCGGGAGCCGGGCCGCGGCGGCCTGCAGGTCTGGACCGAGCAGGACGGCTGGGAGGACGCGCCGCACGTCCCGGGCACGTTCACCATCAACACCGGCGACCTGCTGGCCCGGTGGAGCGGCGCGCGGTGGAAGTCCAACCGGCACCGGGTCCTGCCGCCGCAGGCCGAGGCGCCGGACGAGGACCTGGTCTCGCTGGTCTACTTCTACGAGGCCGACCACGACGCGGTGATCGAGTCGCTGCAGCCGCCGATCGGCAAGCCGAACGACTACCCGCCGGTCGTGTCGGCGCAGTTCCTGAAGAAGCTGCTGGACGCGATCACCGTCGGTTAGCTGCGACCTCCGTGTCAACCGGGTGCCCGCGCGGCGCGTCCTACGCCTCGTGAACGAAACCGGATATCCCGGCGGGCCGACCCGCCCCGAGGGGCGCCTGCTGGCGCTCAGGTGCCTGGGCATTCCGCAGGTCGCCACGCGGACGCCGATCAGCAGGCGCCGCGCGCTGCGGTACCGGCTGGCCGCCTGCTGCGCCCGGCTCAGGCCAGGCACCACGGCCGAGCTCGCGTCACTGGTCCTGCGGATGAGCGACGAGATCGACACGCGCGAACGGATGCTCGACGCCGCGCTCGGGTCGGCCGGGCGCGGGCCCGATGGAGCGCATGTCCGCCAGACCCGCAGCACGGCCGACAGACCGCGGCGCGCCGAGGCCGTGAACCGCCTGGCGAGTTAGCCGGGTGTTCGTCGGCTGCGGCCGCTCTGACCTGGAAGGTGAACCACGTTCCGTTAGGTCAAAATTCATTTTTTCCGAACGGACCGTGGTGTGCACACCATGAACCCGGTGGCTCGTGTGATCGCGGGGCCGTGCGCTGGATCTGGTTGGTGCCCTCCTGGATCTGGGTGATCGCGGAACCGCCAGGACTCAGGTACCGAACAGCTTGGCCTTGGCGCTAGCGAATTCGTCGTCGGTCAGGACGCCTCTCTGATGCAGGTCGGCGAGCTGGTTCAGCTGGTCAATCATCGCCGAGCTTTGCGGCGCGGCGGGCGGCTGCTGGTACTGCGGCGGCGGGGCCTGGTACTGCGGCGGCGGGGCCTGGTACTGCTGTTGTTCGAGCTGACTGATGCGGTCGTCCTGGTCCGCCTCCATCTGTGCGTTCTCTGCCTGCTGGTTGGCGACATGCTTGCCCGCCATGTACGCACCGCCGCCCACCGCGGCCGCGCGCAACAACGGTCGCCGTCGTCTGAACATCACTGTCTCCTTGCCGTTTGCTGCCCACGCCTGCCCGGGTGCTACGTGCCTACCCGCATCGACAGGCCTTCGCACATGTCTGCATCGTCGCATCCGGCTGTCGTGTCCGCCTCACCCAGACGGGGTGATGACAGCCGTGGGAGCGCTCTGGATGATCAAGTCATGACCTCATCGCCGCCTGTGCTCTTCGACGTCGTGGTCGTCGGCGCGGGACCCGCCGGTGTCGTCGCGGCGCTCCGGGCGGCTCGTCTCGGGGCCAGCACGGCGCTGATCACCCGCGATCAGTTCGGGGGAATGGCCGCGAACGACGGCCCGGTGCCGGTACGTACCCTGGCCCAGGCCGCGCGGCTGATCCGCGAGGCCAGGCAGCTCCCGCTCTACGGGATCGCGGGCTGTGAACCCTCGCTCGATTATCCCCGGCTGCTGGCGCGCGTCCGCGAGGTGACCGAGGACGCACGCCAGCACACGCTGCTGCGCGACGATCTGGAGCATGCCGGGGTAGACATCCACGAGCACGCCGGGACCGCACGATTCGTCGACGCCCACACGGTCGAAAGCGACAACGCGCCGCGGCTTCGAGCAGGCAAGATCATCATCTGCACCGGCGGGACCTCGCGGCCGCTGCCCGTTCCCGGCTTCGACTTGACCGCGACGCACAGCGACGCGTGGCACCTTTCCTCGGTGCCGCCGTCGCTGCTCGTGATCGGTGCTGGCGCGACGGGCGTGCAGGTCGCTTCGATCTTCGACGCGTTCGGCTCACGAGTCCACCTCATCGAGGTCGCCCCTCGCATCCTGATGACCGAGGACCAGGAGGTCTCCGAAGCCGTCCGTGCCGCCCTGGCCGCGTCCGGCGTCCAGGTCGTCGAGGACGCCGGGACGATCGACCGCTTCGAGCGCTGTGCGACCGGCGTGCGGCTCACCCATTCGACACGTGACGGGCAGCACAGCATCGACGCCACGCTCGCCGTGGTCGCGGCCGGATGGGTCGCGGCCACCGCCGGGCTGGACCTCGACCGGGCCGGCGTGCAGACCGACCGGCGCGGGTACGTCCAGGTGGACGCGCACCTGCGCACGACCGCGCCGCACGTCTTCGCCGCCGGCGATATCACCGGGCGCGCGCTGGTCGTGCACGAGGCGGTCCGCGAGGGACTGGTGGCCGCGACCAACGCGGTCCTCGGGCCAACCACGGTCCTGCCGCCTCAGGTGAGCCCGATCGGCAGCTTCACCGATCCCGAGTACGCCTCGGCCGGGCTGACCGAGGCGGCCGCCCGGGAGAACCGCGAGGTGGTCGCCGCGACGGTACGCTTCGACTCGCTCCCGCGACCGATCATCGATGGCCGCCAGACGGGGTTCTGCAAGCTGGTCGTCGACCGCGAACTCCACACGATTCTGGGTTGCCACGTCGTGGGCGAGCGCGCCGTCGAGCTCGCGCAGCTGGCGGCGACCGCGATGGCAGCGAAGATGCCCGTCCAGGAACTGGCATTGGTCCCGTTCTCGTTTCCCACGTACGCGAACGCCCTGGGCCGGGCGGCGGTCTTCGCCGCCATCGAACTCGATCCCACCGGAATGTGGGCGGCAGATCATCTCGAAACGGCAGTGGAGTCCGGCGTTGCCTGAACTCGCCGCAGGCGCACGCGGTATCAAGACCACGCCCTTATCGATAGGAGGAAGATCTTGGCCACCCCTTCAGGAACGCCCCGACCAGGCGTCCGCGTCGGCTCCACGAGCGAGTTCAGCTTGTTCTTCCGGGTCAGGCCGGGCCACGAGAATGACCTGCGCGAAGCAGTGCAGGCGCTGCAGAACAGTCCCGGCTACCGGCCAGGGGACTACGACATGCCGATCGCGACCATTCACGAAGCCAGGTTCGTGCTGTTCGACGGTGACACGCGGTTGCTCTTCGCGACGAGCTTCGATGGCCCGTGGGACGCCTACATGGAGGACTTCGCGTCCAAGCCGCTGCAGCTCTTCGACGCGATCTTCCGGCACATCGAGGGCTACGAGGGCCTCCCGGACCTCACCGCGGTGAAGGACTTCATCTTGAGCGCACAGGTTAGCGCCGGAGCCTACGCCCGGAATTACCCCGGCACGGTGAAGGAGATCCGCAAGGCGCTGCGGGTGAACGAGGCCTTCCAGCAGGTGCTCGACGATCCCCGCGCCGCGGACGCGCTGCAGCACATCGCGCTGAAGCCGCTGCTCAACGAGGCCGCAGACGCCTAGGTGAGCCATCGCGAACGAGCCGTGAACCCAACGGAAGGCGGGCGATGTCGCATCACATCTCCGGGCCGCGAGCCGTGGCCGAGCCGATCGCAGACATCACCGACCTGTACGCGTTCCCCAGTCCCGAGCACTCAGGCCGGCTCGTCCTGGTGCTGAACACGCTGCCGTTCGCGCCGCCGTCGGCGGTCTTCTCCGACGGGCTCATCTACCGCTTCCGGCTGCGGCCGCTCACCGCGAGCGACCGGGACGACGGGGCGCCATTCGTCCCGGGCGGCGAAGAGATCGTGATCGACTGCATGTTCTCGGCCCGCGCGGGCGGACACGGTGCGAACGGCCCAGGGCAAGAAGGCACATGCGCCACACCGACGGGCGAGACGGCCCCGATCAGGGTGAACGACGAGCATGGCGGCCAGGCGCACGGCGTTCGCGTGTTCGCCGGCCCGCGGTGGGACCCGTTCATCATGGATGCGCCCGCGGCGCTGAAGACGATCGCCACCGGAAAGCTCGCGTTCACCGACCCGGGCGCGATCTACCTCGACG
Organism: uncultured Actinomycetes bacterium; assembly: GCA_963742795.1. Classification (GTDB taxonomy): domain Bacteria; phylum Actinomycetota; class Actinomycetes; order Streptosporangiales; family Streptosporangiaceae; genus Palsa-504. Next base: position 278,419 of record CAVUNL010000001.1, on the reverse strand, counting down.
GCAAGAACGTCCTCAGCCTGGTGATCGAGGTCGACCGCGCCGGGCTGCCCGGCGGCGCTCAGCTGGTCGGCGTGGTCGCGGAGACCCTGACGCGCGGCAGCCTCAACGTCCGCCTCGAGCGCGCCGGGCGGCCCGAGGTGCCCAACCTGATGCTGGCGCCGAAGCAGTTCGACACCGTTAACCGCGACCTTGAGATCCGCGACCTGTACAACATGGACGACGCGTTCCACCTCAGCCACGCCTACGAGGGCGCGTACCGGGCTCGGCTGAACGCGAACCTCGCGTTCTGGGACGGTCTGGACGGCAAGACCGACTGGCCGGCATACGAGGACGGCGCGCACCCGCTGACCGAGCTCATGCTCGCGGACTACCTCGTCGTCGACGTCACCAAGCCGTACACCGAACACGGTTCGTTCCTGGAGATCGAGCTCGCCGCCCGGCGCGGCGAAGCTCACCGGACCTGCGGTGGCCGGACGCTCAACGACGACGTGATGGACACGATCTTTACGCTGCTCGTGAACGGGGGGAACGGGCCCGTCATCCGCGACGGCATCGACCGGTCGACCAGGCCCGGGTCGCGCGCGTTCCCCTACCTGGCACCGCCGAATCCCGACCCCCCGGAGGCTCCCCGCCATGGGTAGCGAACGAACGTCCGCGGACACCGTGACGACCGCGGCGGGCACCGCTCTCGAGCTCGACGACATCCAGTCCGGAATGCTTCACCAGCGGCCGGCCTTCTACGTCGGCACGTACCTGCTGTTCCGTATCGACGACCGCTCGGCAGGGCGGACGCTGGTCGAGCGGCTGCTCCCGGTGATCGAGTCCGCACGGTCCCCATCCGATCCGTCTCGGAACGCGTGGGTCTCGGTCGCGTTCACCTACCAGGGGCTGAAGGCGCTCGGCGTGCCCCAGGAGTCGCTCAACAGCTTTGCGCCGGAGTTCCGGCGAGGGATGGCGGCACGCGCGGCCGAGCTGGGCGACACCGGCGAAAGCAGCCCGGAGAACTGGGAGAAGCCGCTCGGAAGCCCCGAGGTCCACGTGGCGCTGTCGGTGCTATCGCCAGACGCCGCGCAACAGGAACGCCTGGTCGCGCGGGCGCGCCGCGCAGACGAGCAGCTTGCCGGAGTCGAAGTCATCTGGCGTCAGGACTGCTATCAGCTCCCGACCAGGCGCACCTCCTTCGGCTTCAAGGACGGAATCGGGCAGCCGGCGGTGGAAGGCAGCGGAATCCCCGGCGGCAACCCGCACGAGCGGCCGATCAAAGCGGGCGAGTTCATTCTCGGCTACCCCGACGAGACCGGAAGCGTGGGGCCGATGCCGGTCCCCGAGGTCCTGGGCCGCAACGGCACCTACCTGGCTTTCCGGAAACTTCACACCCGGGTCGCCGCATACCGGCAGTACCTCCGCGCCGGGGCGGCCGGCCGCGAGGACGAGGCACTGCTCGGCGCGAAGATGGTCGGCCGGTGGCAGAGCGGCGCACCGCTCGCGCTCTGCCCCGAACACGACGATCCCGGTCTCGGCGCGGACCCGGGCCGCAACAACCGCTTCGGCTACGGAGATGACCTTCGCGGATTCAAGTGCCCGGCCGGCGCGCATGCCCGGCGTGCGAACCCCCGGGACGCGCTCGAGCACGAGATGAGCGCCGATGTCCGCCTGCACCGCATGCTCCGGCTCGGGACGAGCTACGGCCCGATGCTGCCCGAAGGGGTCCTGGAGGACGACGGCGCCGACCGCGGCATCATCTTCGTCTTCGCCGGCGCGTACCCGAAGCGCCAGTTTGAGTTCGTCAAGACCCAGTGGCTGAACGACGGCATCTTTATCGGCGCGCCGGCCGAGAAAGATCCGCTCGCCGGAGCAAACGACGGATCAGGCACCTTCACCATCCCCCAGCGGCCGATCCGCCGCCGGCTGCAGAGCCTGCCGCCGTTCGTGATCACCCGCGGCGGAGAGTACTGCTTCGCCCCCGGTCTCCGTGCGCTGCGCTGGCTGGCGGAACTGGACACCCGGAACAGCTGAACAGGAAAGGGCGGAGACCATGGCCACCAGCCCCGCACGCACCGACCGCTGGAAGACACTCGATTTCGGCCCGCCGGCGTCAGGTGCGCAGGAGCCCGATCTGCCCGTGCTCGTCGAGTACACACCCGACGAGCGGATCGCGGTCATCACGCTGAACCGGCCGCACGCGGACAACGCGATCACCACAGCGATGGGGGCGCGCCTGACCGAGATCCTGGAGACGATCGCGGTTCGCCCCGCGGTCCGCGCCGTCATCCTCACCGGAGCCGGTCACCGGGCCTTCTCCGTCGGCAGCGACCTGCGCCAGCGCAGGGACATGACCAAACAGGACTGGCTGCGGCAACGCCAAGACTTCGACCGCACCCTGTATACCGTGCGCCAGTTGCGCAAGCCGATCTTCACCGCGGTCAACGGGATCGCCTACGGGGGCGGCTGCGAGCTCGCCCAGAGCACTGACTTCATCATCGCGTCCGACACCGCTACCTTCGGCCAGCCTGAGGCGATGATCGGCCTCGCGGCCGGGGGCGGCTCGCCGGCGCTGCTTCCGCGTTTGATCCCGCCCGGGAAAGCCATGCAGATGCTGATGACCGGCGACCCCATCAGCGCGCAGGAAGCGCACCGGCTCGGGATGGTCAACGAACTCTATCCTCAGGACGAGCTCATCGACGCCGCCCACCGGATCGCGGGGAAGATCGCGGGCAACTCACCGACCGCGGTACAGGCTGTCAAGCAGGCGGTCCGGATGGGCCAGGGTGAGCCGATCGAGCAAGCCATCGCGATCATGATGGAGGCGCACTGGCGCTCGGCCGTCCATCCCGACCGAGTCGAGGGTATCGGTGCGTTCAACGAAGACCGCGAGCCCGACTTCCAGGATCCCGACCACTGATGCGCCGCACGCGAAGCACCACGCCTCAGAGCAGGCGCAGTTCGATTGCACGCTCGATGGCCTGAGAGCGTGACTCCACCCCGAGCTTCTGGTAGACCGACCGCAGGTGGGTCTTGATCGTGTTACGAGAGACATACAGGACCTCTGCCATTTGCAGGTAGGTGCTGGTCGGTAGCAGCTTGAGAATGCGAAGCTCGGCCGGGGTCAGCGGCTCGGCAAGGTGGCCGCGGGACCGGGATGCGTCCGGCTGGGCGGCGCGCACATCGAGGCCCGCACCGATCAGTTGCTCGATGAAAGGATCCCGCGGCGCCCGTGTCCCGTGCTCGATGAGGTAGCTGATTACCTGGGGTGCGGTGCTGACGACAGTGTTGAGGTAGCCCTCCTGGCGCGCTGTGCTGACGGCACTGCCTACGCTGCCACCAGCCATCGGGTCGCCGCGCTCGATGGCGGCCGCGGCCAGGAGCAGCTGGCGGACCAGCGCGCGGCGCGGTGTCGGATCACCCAGTGACGGCGAGTGCAGGTGCTCGGTCGCGGCGCGGTGGTCGCCGGAGGCCAGGGCGATCCTGGCGCACAGCAGGCTCCGACGGGCGGGGGAGAGCCGGCTGGCCAGTTCGGCGGGGGTGCGCGGGTCGCCGAGTGACAGGCGCAGCAGCGCTTCCAGCTCATCAGCCCACGTCAGCAGCACCGAGCCGGTTCGGGTTAGAACCTGCCGTGCGGCCTCGATGGTCGCCAGCGCCTCGCGGACCTGACCGCGGGCGGCCCAGATCCGGGCCCGGTCCAGTAGCGCCAGGAACTCAAACACGGGCCGCCGCCGCTCGGCTATGGACAGCGCCTGCTCGGTGAGCTGCTCGGCTGTGTCGAGGTCTCGCCGCTCCAGCGCCAGGCCGGCCAGCGTGCGCAGGTAGTCCACGGCGAAGAAGTGCCGGTCGAATCCCAGCCGCCGGGCCTGTGCATAGGCGGCCCCGGCCGCATCGGCGGCCTGCTTCAGGCGGCCGGCTTCGAACCATGCCAACGCCCGCACGCCGGGTACCATCACCCGCTTGACCGGTTCGGTCAGCTCGGGCGTCGCAAGAGCCACCGCCGCCTCACGCTCAACCGCTGGGAAGTCCTCTAGCCACGTGTAGACAGTCGGGAGGATCATCGGTGCGGCGACGTTCCACTCCTCGGTGAACTGCATCTGCTCGTTGATCGACCGGGCCTCCAGGGCAGCAGTCACGGCCTGGTCCGCTTGGCCCATCAGCCCATAACGCACGGACTGGAACGCCATGAACCGGGCCCCCAGCCTCGACTCGCGGGGGATCGGCGGCTGAACGCGCTCGAGCAGGTCAAGGTACTGACAGGCACGGCCGGTGTCACCCGACAGCAGCAGGTCGGCCGCCACCGTAATGAGCCGGTCGGGCGCGTCGGTGAGCACGGCAGCGTCGATCATGCTGACATCCAGTGGCGCTGGCATCGCCGGGTCGGCCAGGAAGGCGGACACGACCCGGTCCTCCAGCAAAGCCAGTGCACGGTCGGCCTGCCGCGCGGCAAGGTAATGGCGGGCTGCACGCCGGTTGTCACCCGCGGCCTGGAACCATTCGGCCGCCCGCAGCTGGAGCTCCTGCTCGCGGGCCTGGTCCCTGACGTGCAGCTCGGCGCGCAGCAGCTGGCGCACCAGATGGTGGTACCGGAAGCCGGTCCCCTCCGCATCCAGCGCCACCAGGAACAAATGAGCCGTGCCAACGGCGTGCAGCAGCGCCGCCGCGTCCGGCCGGCCGGTGACGGCCGCGCACGTATCAGCCGTCAGCTCGCCCAGGATGGAGGTGTCCAGCATGAACTGGGCCACCTCCGGCGGCTGCTGCTCGAGCACCTCAGAGACGAAGAACTCGGCGATCGCGTGACCGCGGACCTCCAGCGCCTGCGCTATCCGCACCGGGTCGGCGGCCCCGCGCAGCGACAGCGCCGCCATCTGCACGACCGCCGTCCATCCCTCGCTTCGCTGGTGCAACAGCGCCAGCTCGCCATCGCTCACCTCCACGCCGAAACCCGCCAGCAGGTCGCGGCTTTCAGCCAGGGAGAAATAAAGGTCACGGTCCCGGAGCTCGCACAGTTCCCCGGTCATCCGCAGCCGGTGCAGCCGCAGCGGCGGGTCGCTCCGGCTGGCCAGTACCAGCTGGGCGGTCCCGGCTGGCCACCGCTCGACAAGGTCGGTCATGTCTCCGGCGACCGCTGCCGCCGCGGTGTGGAAGTCGTCCACGATGACGGATGACCCCACGGGCAGTTCCGCGGCATCGTTGGCGATCGAGGCGGTGACATCCGCCGACATGGTGTTGTCCATCGCCAGCAGGTCGGCGGCATCGGCGCCGAACCACGGCGCCATCATCCGGGACGCCTCGATGAACCCGGCCCAGAACCGGACCGGGTTGGCGTCAGCCCGGTCGCAGGACAGCCACGAGGTCATGCCCGGGGGCCGCGCCGCCGCCCAACTCGAGAGCAGCACGCTCTTGCCCGCGCCCGCGGACCCTACCACCACGGTCAGCCGCTGCCCGGCTCCCGCATTCAGCCGGTCATGCAGCACCGGCCTGGCGACCAGCGTGTCCGGCAGGGTCGTGGGCCGGAACTTTGCCAGCGCAAACCGGGCGTCGTGCTCAGCCGTCGCGCCCTCTGCCACGCCTCTCCCGCGGTCATTTCCGTCAGGCAGCGGCTACGGTTCGCAGCCGTTTCCCTGCTCAACCCTACTGGCAGCATGATTGTAAGATGCCTGGGATGACTGCGAAGTCACCTAGGCGCTGGCATGACAACCATTCGCGTCGGCCTGCCCGGCCAGGCGGCCCTCGCCCGCGTCGGCTCTTACCGGTGCGCCTCGGCGGGCTGTTCTTCGGCGGGCGTGAATACTCTGCCGAGTGCCTCAAGGCGTGCGGGCCTTCTGGCCCGGAGGGCGCCGGCGGCGATCACCCCCAGGCATAGCCAGCCGAGCGCTGCGAAGGGCAGCAGGTTCGCCAGTGTGTAAGCGCGCGGGTGAAGGATTCCCCACAGCGGGAACAGGAACAGCACGGCGGCTGCGGCCGGGAGCAGCAGGTGCCGCCAGAGCCGGAACTGGTCGCGGAACTCGGTGCGGAACGCGCGGATGGTCGCGATGTTCACGGCCAGGTAGATCAGCACCACGGAGAGCGCGCCGGCTCCGGCCAGATACCGGAAGGTGCGCGGGCCGCCGTCGGCGTACGTCAGGGGCAGCCCGAGCACGAGTATGAGCACCGCGGTGCAGCCGATCGCGATGACCGGGGTCCGGCGGCCGGACAGCCGGGCCAGAGACCCTGGCAGGACCTGTTCGCGGCCCATGGCGAACAGGATCCGGATGGCTGCGTTGAACACGGCGATGACGAAGCTCAGGCCGGTGAGCACGACCACCAGGTCAATGGCCCACAGGACCGATGGTGACCAGTAGCGGCTGGTCAGATAGCCCAGCGGGCTGGGCTGCCGGGTCAAGCCGGTGATGCCGTGCCGCCCCGCGCCGAACGTCTCGGCCAGGACGACGAGCAGGTAGAAGAGGCCGGTCACGACGACGACGGCAATGGTGGCTGCGGGGATGGAGCGGCGCGAGTCCCGTGCCTCTTCGCCGAGCGCCGCGGCAGCCTCGAAGCCCGCGAAAGCGGAGATGCCGTAGATCATGGCATTGGTGATGTCGCTGAACTGGCCGTGCGGCGACGATGCCGGGGAGAAAACCGCGGCGGAGTAATGCGCGGCCCCGGTCTTGACCAAGATAGTGATGGCCAGCGCCGCGATCACGGCGACCTCCCCGGCCGCCAGCAGCAGGTCGACCGTAGACGAGGTGGCGATGCCCAGGTAGGCGACCAGGACCACCGCCGTCAAGATGACCAGGAACAGCACCCACGGGGCGATGGTCACATGCACCACGGCAGCTAGCAGCATCGACGCAAACGCACTGGTCAGCGCGACACCGGCGGGCGCGTACAGCGCGTACGCGGCGATCATCATCCAGCCGGTCAGGAAACCCCCGGTCTGGCCCAGGCCGCGGCTGTTGTAGGTGTACAGCGAGCCAGCCGAGGGCAGCAGCCGGGCGAACTCCGCGATGCTGCTCGCGCAGCACAACGACGCGACGAACGCGACGACCACCACCAGCGGTGAGGCGAACCCGGCGTACGACACCAGGATCACCAGCCCGCCCACCACCGAACCAGCCGGCGCCACGCTGCTCACCCCGAAGGCGATCACCCGCGCTGGCCCGATAACGCCATGGGCCAGCCCACGGATCTCATGACTGCCCTCACTCAAGCCATAGCCCCCCTCATCATCGTGCGTGCTGGCTCAAGAACCGGCCGGGCAGCTTGCATCAAGGGTTACGCCTCGCGCTGTGCTGGTTCAGCTTGCCGCTAGCGTGCCCGGCGGCGGCTGCCGCGTCATCACCCGTCCAGGGTGACCCGGGACCAGGCGGCATGGCCCGCGATCATGCCGCATCCTCCACCCTTCAGGCATGAAGTGTGCGGCAATTCCCCGCTGGGGGCCCGGAGCGCTCCTCACCCTCCAGTGGGTGAACTCATGACGATCTGGGACTGAGTGGCCCGTCTCAGACCCGGAACGAAACAAGGCTCCCTACTGAGGGGGACAGGAACCGTCGACCGGTTCAGTGTCGTGGGGCGGTGCGGGCAGGTGCGGAAGCGCAGATTTCGTTGGTTACTGGCGCCGGGTCGACGATCGCGCCGGTCTCGTCCATGACGACCGCACCGGCTGCGGCCAGGGCGGCTTTGGATGACAGGTAGTGGTGGCCGCACAGCAGGAGGTCAACGGGATACGGTCGCGCGGACGCGGGCGGGATCAGCACCACGACGACGGGCCTGGCCGGGCAGCAGCAGCTTCGTTCGGCAAGACGAGGCGGCCCGAACCAGCCAGCCCGGCCGTCGGCCGCCTTTCCGGCAGCCGCGGCCTTACGCCACGGGAACCTCATCGTTATTCACCGCCCTTGCGCCTTCCGCATCCGCGCCGTCGGGCAGCTCGCGTTGCTTGCCGCGACCGGACGGGGAGGGCCTGAGGGCCGACGGCAGCCGGTCCATCAGGCCGGCCACGGCCTGCCCGGTGCCCTCGCCGATCAGTGCGCCGACCACGGCGTCGCCCGGGTAATGCACTCCGGTGTGCACCCGGGAGTACGCCACCGTCGCCGCCAGGAACCGCAGCGCCAGTCCGAGCCAGGGCTGGTCCCGGCCGATGGCTGCGGCGAAGGCGAACCCTGACGCCGCGTGACCGGACGGGAACGACGTGGAGGCCGGCATCCGCACGTTCCGCCGGACCGGCACCCCGGCGCCGGCCCGGTCCGGCCGCTGACGGGACCAGGCCGACTTCACCGCCAGATTCACCAGCGCGGACGTGACGCCGATGGCCACTGTTCCTCGCACCGCAGCACGCCGGCCCGCCTGGCCCCCCGTGACGCGGAGCCCGGTCGCGATGGCCAGCCAGAGGCGGGAGTTATTGGCGGCGTTGGAGAGCCGGCGCAGCGGCTCGTCGAGTGAAGGGGTGGGGGTTGCCGCTACCGCGGAGTAGATCGCCCGGTCCAGGGCACTCAGCTCACGCAGTCTGCTGGCGGGCCGCTGGCGGACCGGCCCGCCTTGTCGCGCGAGCTTGTCAGCCAGCCGCTGCGCGACCACCCCGGCCGCGCCGGCGGCCGGGGTGCGGGCGCTATCTCGTCTGGCCATCGGCGGACCCTGTTCGCGGCCACGTCCCGCTGGCTACGGGGATCGGCGGTTGCCCGTGTTGAACCATGTCGTGCTGCCCGTATGCCTCGATGCCCGCCGAGAACCCGTACGGCCCGCGGATCCGCTGAAGCTCGAGCGAGACATCCCGGTAATCCAGGTCGGGGTCATCGCCGCAGTCGCAGCAGATGAGTTCGTAGGCGTCGGTGTAGCCGCCTTCGGGGTGGCCTGCTACGAGGCGGACCGGCTGACGTCGCAGGACCAGCGTCCAGCCCAGCATGGGCTCGTCGTGGGTCTGCATCACTGCCTCCTCGTGCCTCACGTGCGCGGATACGGCCAATCCGGGGCCGGTGCGGGGTTACTGCGCGGCTTCCTGGCCGCCGTGCAGGGCGTCCTGAAGCTCCTGCTCGTCTTCCTTGGACAGCGAGGTCTTCAGGACCGTGCCGCCGTACTTGCTCATCGCCTCGATGGCCTTGTCCGGGGTCACCTTCTCCAGCACCAGGAACAGCGCCGACGTGCCGGGCTGGACCATGCCGCGGACCTGGTCCTGGAATTGCTTGTCGATGCTGGTCTTGGCGAACTTGCCCATCAGCGCGCCCATCCCGGCGCCCACCGCCATCCCCAAGACCGGGATGAAGAACAGCAGGCCGAACAGGAACCCCCAGAACATGCCCCAGACCGCCCCGCCGCCGACCGCGTGATGGGTGGTGTGGACGTGGTAGCTGCCGTCCGCGTCCCGCGCGATCACCGCGATCGCGTCCGGCTGGATGATCAGATCAGATGCCAGGCGGCGTGCCTCGTCGGCGGCGGCATCCGCGGTCGCTTCATCTGGATATCCGATGGCGATCAGATCAGCCATGGTATTCCCCTTCCTCGTATGGTGTCCGTTCACCCGCCACTGCCATTGATAGGTGACGGGCTTTGATCCTGCCTTCGGCGCGCCGGGGATTCCTCACCCTTCCACGGGTGAATTGCAGGGTGAGCTCCAGCAGCCCGGCGAGTACTGCGTGTGCTATCCGAGGGTGGCGACAAGGACGGCCTTGATGGTGTGCAGGCGGTTCTCGGCCTGGTCGAAGACGATGCTGGCCGGTGAGCGGAATACCTCGTCGGTCACCTCGAGGCCGGAGGTCATGCCGGTGTGCTCCATGATCTCGCGTCCCACGACAGTGTTCATGTCGTGGTAGGCGGGCAGGCAGTGCATGAACTTGACGGCGGGGTTGCCGGCTGCGGCCATGAGGGCGGTGTTGACCTGGTAGGGGGCGAGCTGGCGGACCCGGTCGGCCCAGACGTCCTTGCCTTCGCCCATGGAGACCCACACGTCGGTGTGGATGAAGTCGGCGCCGGCCACGGCGGCGGCGGGGTCCTCGGTGAGGGTAATGGTGGCGCGGGTGCGGCCGGCGATGTCGCGGGCCAGGTCGGTGATGTCTTTGGGGGGGTGCAGGTCGGCCGGGCCGGCCAGCCGGACGTCGGCGCCCATCAGGGCGCCCATGACCAGCAGGGAACGGCCCATGTTGAACCGGCAGTCCCCGACGTAGGCGTAGCTGAGCTTGTCGTAGGGTTTGCCGCTGGCCTCGTGCATGGTCAAGAAGTCGGCGAGCATCTGGGTGGGGTGCCATTCGTCGGTCAGCCCGTTGTAGACCGGCACCCCGGCGTGGGCGGCCAGGTCTTCCACGTCGGCCTGGTGGTTGCCGCGGTACTCGATGCCGTCATACATCCGGCCCAGCACCGCGGCGGTGTCGGCGACGGACTCCTTGTGGCCCAGCTGGGAGCCGGAGGGGTCCAGGTAGGTCACGTGCGCGCCCTGGTCGAAGGCGCCGACCTCGAACGCGGACCGGGTCCGGGTCGAGGTCTTGGCGAAGATCAGCGCGATCTCCTTGCCGGCCAGCTTGCGGGTCTCGGTGCCGGCGTACTTGGCCAGCTTCAGCGCCTCGGCCAGCTTGAGCAAGAACCGCAGCTCGGCCGGGGTGAAGTCGATCTCCTTGAGGAAGGAGCGGTTGTGCAGGTTGTACGACATCTGGAAGTCTCCTCGGGTGCGGGGTTGTCAGAAGGCGGGGTCGCGTTCGATCGGGCAGGTCATGCAGTGGCCGCCGCCGCGGCCCTTGCCCAGCTCGAACCCGGCCACGGTGATCACCTCGATGCCCTGTTTCCGCAGTGCGGTGTTCGTGCCCGTGTTCCGCTCATAGGCCACCACCACGCCGGGTTCCAGGGCGACCACGTTGTTGCCGTCGTCCCACTGCTCCCGCTCGGCCTCGAACGTATCCCCGCCGGTCTCCACCACCCGCATCTTGCCCACGCCCAGCGCCTGGGCCATCAGCTCGGGCAGCGTGCCCTGCTGCTCCTCGGTCACCAGCTCCTCGGCCGATGCGCCCGGGCGGATGGCCCAGGTCCGCGCCCCGTACACCACCTGCGGGAACAGCGTGACCAGGTCCCGGTCGCACATGGTGATCACCGTGTCCAGGTGCATGTAGCTGCGCGACTTGGGCAGGTACACCGCCAGGACCTGGCGGGCCGCGTCCGCCCGGAACAGCGACCGGGCGATCCACATCACAGCCTGCGGCGTGGTCCGCTCCCCCATCCCGATCATCACCGTGCCGTTCCCGATTGGCTGCACGTCCCCGCCCTCCACGTGGCAGCGGCCCCAGTCCTCATCGACCCCGCCCAGCCAGACCGGGAACTCCTCGGCCGTGAACATCGGGTGGAACCGGTAGATCACCTCCATGATCATCGTCTCTGGCTGCCGGGCCGGCTTGGTCATCGGGTTGATCGTCACCCCGTTGAAGATCCAGCATGAGCAGTCCCGCTGGAACAGGAAGTTCGGCAGCGGCGGCAGCAGCATCGTGGTCGGATCGGCGGTCTGCCACACCAGCCCCGCCTCCTGGATCACATCGGCCCGGGTGATCCCGCCGATCAGAAACTCCGCCACCTGTGCGGGCTCGGCCGATTCCACCCACTGCCGGGCCACCTTCGAGGCGTTGACCCCCACCTGCCGCTCGCTCACGATATGCCCGCATACCCACTCCCGGGCCTCCGGGCTGGCCAGCGCCTGGGCCAGCAGCGTCTCGGCCTCGAACACCTCCACCCCGCGGTCCCGCATCGCCTCGGCGAACATGTCATGCTCGGCCTTAGCCCGCGCCACCCACAGCACATCATCGAACAGCAACTCCTCCGCGTTCGACGGCGTCAGCCGCGTATGCTCCAGCCCCGGCCGGTGCACGATCACGCGGCGCAGCCTGCCCACCTCGGAATGCACTCCGAACGGCATCCTGTTCACCTCGTTTCTTGGTGGCCGGCCGCGGTGTGCCGCCGCACGGCCTTGTAGATCTCGGACATGACGACGATGGATAGCGCCACGGCCAGGCATATCGACCACTGCCGGACATCGAGGCTGGTGGTCTTGAGGAACGCCTGGAGCGGGCCGAAGACGGTGGTCAGGAGGAGCGTCAGGATGGACACGCCGGTGGCGATGACGAACTTGGCGTCGGAGAACGTGTCGAGGCTGAACGCCGTCCGTCGTTCGTCTCTGGTCTCGATCGAGAAGAACAGGGCGTACAGCGAGAACGTAACGACGCCCATGGTGTGCGCGATCGCCTGCGTGTGCGCCTGCTCGGCCCAGCTGATGACCCCGAGCGTGCCGACCCCCATGACCAGCCCGACGGAAATGAGCCAGGCGAACAGCGGCCGGGTCAGGATGGGCTGGTCGGACCGGCGGGGCTGGCGCTCCATCAGGCCTGGGGCGGGCCGTCCGTAGCCCAGGCCGATCGCCTGGAACAGCAGGGTGGTGAAGTTGATCCACAGGGTCTGCAGGGGCAGGAACGGCACGCCGCCGGCGATGTTGAAGATGCTGGCGCCGAGGAAGGAGACGATAAAGCCGAACAGGCAGCCCATCTGGAACCGGACGTACTTGACGAGGTTGTCGTACAGCCCGCGGCCAAGCTCGACGGCCTTGATGATGGTGGAGAAGTTGTCGTCGGTCAGGACCATCACCGCGGCTTCCTTGGTCACCTCGGTCCCGGTGATGCCCATCGCGATGCCGATGTCGGCCCTCTTCAGCGCCGGCGCGTCGTTGACGCCGTCGCCGGTCATCGCCACGATTCGGCCCTGCCGCTTGAGCAGGTCCACGAGCCGGACCTTGTGCTCGGGCGTCACCCGGGCGATCACGCCGATCTCGTCGATCCCGCTCAGCACCTCGTCGTCGCTCATCGCCCCGAACTCGGCTCCGGTGATGACCCGGCCGTCGATGCCCAGCTGGCCGGCGATCGCGGACGCGGTGACCGCGTGATCGCCGGTGATCATCCGGACCTTGATGCCCGCGGACCTGGCCGTAGCGATGGATGCCTTGGCGGTGGGGCGCGGCGGGTCGACGATGCCGACGAGGGCGAGCAACTCCAGATCAGCCACCAGCGGGAGCAGGTCGGCGGCGGGATCGAAGGCGGCCGGGTCGAGATCCTTGCGCGCGGTGGCCAACACCCGCAGGCCCTGCTCCCCCAGCCGCTGGTTTTCCGCCTGGTACAGCTCCCGGAACCTCCCGTCGGCCGCGACCGGCCCGGCGTCGGCGTCGAAGACGGTGGCGGCGCGGGCCAGCAACTGGTCAGGCGCGCCTTTCACGTAGCAGCGGACCACGTCCCGCCCCGCTTCGTCGCGCATCCGGTGGAACGTAGCCATCAGCTTGTACGCCGCGTCGAACGGGAGCTCGGCGATCCTCGGGTAGGCCTGCCTGGTCGAGGTGGCGTCCACGCCGCCCTTGGCGGCCAGCGCGACCAGCGCTCCCTCAGTCGGGTCGCCGATCAGCTCGCCGTCGTTGATCACCGCGTCCGAGGCCAGGACCATCGGCAGCAGGAACTGGTCCATGGGGATCTCGGTCTGCCCCGCCACGCGCGTGATCTGGCCGTTGGCCGAATAGCCTTCACCCTCGACCGCATACCGGCGGCCGACCACGGCCATCTGGACCGCGGTCATCTGGTTCAGCGTCAGCGTCCCGGTCTTGTCCGAGTTGATCGCCGAGGTGGAGCCGAGTGTCTCGGTCGACTGCAGCCGCTTCATGATCGCGCCGACCCTGGCCAGCGCCTGCGTTCCGGAGGCCAGGATCGCGGTGACCACCGCGGGCAGGTTTTCCGGGATGGCGCCGACCGCGAAGGCGACAGCGGCGGTGAAGACGACCGTGAACTTGTCGCCGCGGGCCAGGTTCAGGATCACCGACACGACCAGGGCGACCCCCGCGATCCACAGGATCTGCTGGGTGAGCTTGTCGAGCTGGCGGGTCAGCGGGGTCTTGGCGGCCTGCTCAGCCTGCAGCATCCCGGAGATGTGGCCGACCTCGGTCGCCATCGCGGTCGCGGTGACGACGAACTCGCCGGAACCGCGGGTGACATTGGTGTTCATGTAGACCATGTCGGCCCGGTCCCCCAGCGGCGTGCCGCTGCCCGCCACAGGATCCGTGCCCTTGGCGACGGGCAGGCTCTCGCCGGTCAGCGCGGACTCGGCGACCTCCAGCGTCGCCGCGCGCAGCAGCCGCCCGTCGGCAGGCACGATGTCTCCCGCCTCGATCGAGACGATGTCGCCGGGGACGAGCTGTTCGGCGGCGATCTCCTGCAGTTCGCCGCCGCGCATGACCTTGGCCTTGATGATCATCATCTTCTGCAGGGCGGAGACGGCCGCGGCGGCCTTCCCCTCCTGCTGCAGGCCGAGAACCGCGTTGAACAGCGTCAGCACGATCAGGACGATGCCGGTCTCCCACTCCTGCAGCAGCAGGCTCACCACGCCGGCCGCCAGCAGGACGATCTGCATCAGGTCGGTGTACTGGCGGAGGAACGCGCGCCACCGGGGCTCCGACTTCCCGGCGTCGAACTTGTTCGGTCCGAACCGCTCGGCCCGCGCGGCCGCTTCGGCCGAGCTGAGGCCTGACTGCTCGTCTACCTTCTCCGCTCGCAGCACCCCATCGGCGCTCAGCGTGTGCCATACGGGTCCCGCGTCATCCGGCGCCAGGCTGGGTGCGGGCGCCCCGGTATGAGTAGTCACCTGTCCTCCTCGTGGTTCACCGCCCGCGGTCCCCGCCCCTGTCCGAGACCGGTCGCCTTAGCGATCCTGCCTGGATAGTCAGGCGGTTTCCCTCACCCTTCCGGGGGTGAATTCCCGCCCATTTCCTTTTGGCCTGCCAGGCACTTCCGGGACAGGCAGCGAGCCGACCATCACGACCGGCACCGCTTAATTCGATTACTAGACATCGGTTATTCATTAATCGTTCATAAACTCCGCGGTCGGCGGGGATTCGGGGAACGCTGACGTTGCTGCTCGCTAGAGCGGCTCGGAACGGGCATCACCCCGTGGGTGACTCGCCCGCGGTGAAGCGGATCGATCACCCGGCGCGGCGCTATCGCACGTCCCGGCCTGCTGCCCGGTCATGGCCGGCAAATCAGTCCTGTCACGCTGACATCACGACCTCCGCAAAGGAGCAGGAATCACCCCTGAGCGGGTGATGATCCCCCGGCGCAAATCGAGAAGGTTGCAGGAGTCAAGGTTCCCGATCCTCGTCTGGGGGCGCGCCCATGATGCAGGTACCAGGCACCCGGCCAGGAGCCCGGGGCGGCCATCGTCCGTCCCGCGCCCCGCTGGCCATCCCCGTTGACCCGGGGCGGGCACCATGACGACCGACACGCAGGCCACCCCGGAGGATACGACCGCCGAGCCCAAGCGCCGGTTCAAGTTCCCGACCGCGTTCACCGTGCTGTTCTTCGTGCTGGTCGGGGTCTGGATCTTGACGTTCATCATCCCGCCGGGCTCCTACTCCTACGTCAGCTGCGACGGGGGGACACCCAAGCCGGTTCCCGGCACGTTCGGCACCGTCAAGGTCGACCTGTCCTTCCAGGAACGGCTGTATGACCTGTGGGTGTCGCCGGTCAACGGCTTGTACGGGATACGGACGCCTGCCGAGGCGGTCACGAACCCCAGCCCCGACCTGCTGAAGAAGGGCCAGGCGGCCTGCGGGACCTCGGCGGGCACGCAGGTACCCGCCGAGATCGTCACCGCGCCAGGGCAAACCGGACCGTACAACAGCGGGGACCTGGCCGGCGCGGTCCAGGTGTTCTTCTTCGTCCTGGCGATCGGCGCGTTCATCACCGTCACCATCAAGACCGGGGCGCTGGACGCGGGGATCGGGCGGGTCACCGAGCGGTTCCGCAAACGCGGGCTGCTGCTGATCCTGATCTTGATGGTGATCTTCTCCGTCGGCGGGACCACCTACGGGATGGCCGAGGAGACACTCGGGTTCTACGCGATCATCTTGCCGGTCATCATCGCCCTGGGCTATGACCGGCTGGTCGGGATGGGGATCATCCTGGTCGGCGCGGGGGTCGGGACGCTGGCCTCGACGGTGAACCCGTTCGCGACCGGGGTGGCCTCGGACGCCGCGGGCGTCGCGCTGGGGGACGGCATCGGGCTGCGACTGATCATGTACGTCCTCTTCGCCGCCATCGCGGTGCTGTACGTGCTGTGGTACGCGCGGCGGGTCAAGGCCGATCCGACCCGGTCGATGATGCCCGCCGTCGAAGGGGACCAGGCCCCGGCCGGTGCCCCGGCCGGGCCGCCGCAGCCGATCACCGGCCGGCAGAAGACCGTGCTGTGGATCTTCGGGCTGACCTTCGGGCTGATGATCTTCTCGGTGATCCCGTGGGGGGACTTCACCGCCTCCCTGGAATCCATCACCCTGGGCTGGTACTTCCCCGAACTGGCCGCGCTGTTCCTGGTCGGCGCGGTGCTGATCGGGCTGGTCGGCGGGCTCGGCGAGGAAGGCACGGTCACCGGCATCATCGCCGGCGCCGGCGATTTCATCGGCGCCGCGCTCATCATCGCGGTGGCCCGCGGGGTGACCACCATCATGAACAACGCCGGGATCACCGACACCGTGCTGCACGCCCTGGAGGGCGCGGTCAGCGGGCTCCCCAAGGGAGCGTTCATAGTAGTGATGTACCTGGTCAACATCCCGCTGGCGTTCCTGGTCCCGTCCTCTTCCGGGCACGCCACGCTGGCGATGCCGATCATGGCCCCGCTCGGTGACTTCGCCGGGGTGAGCCGGGCCATGGTGGTGACCGCCTACCAGTCGGCGTCCGGCTGGATGAACCTGTTCACCCCCACCTCGGCGGTCGTGATGGGCGGCCTCGCGCTCAGCGGGGTCCGCTACGACCGGTTCCTGAGGTTCGTCGCGCCGCTGCTGGGCATCTTGCTCATCCTGACCTGCCTGGCCATGCTCCTCGGAATCGCCGTCCCCGCTCTCGGAGGCCCGGTGAAATAGATGGACACCAACCCGCTCCGGCGGCGCCGCCGGATCCTCCTGGTCGTCGTCGGCCTGGGCACGGCCCTGCTGGTCGGCGCCTGCGACACGGCCCAGCAGGTTCCATGGGCCACCTACAACTCCCAGCTACAGCAGCAAATCGACGCCGCCACCGCCACCCGCGACTGCGCCGCGCTGCGCGTCTACCTGGCCGCGGCCAAGGCCAGCAACAGCCTGCATGAGAAAGCCACCGGGTTCCCCAACGACGCCCTCGTCTCCTACATCCAGGCCAGCCAGCACGAGGCGGGCTGCCCCGCGGTAAGCGGCTGACCGAATCAAACCCGGGGTGTCCGTCGTGGCCCCTTCTCCTGACCACGGTCTTCGGACCGCTCCACGCATTCCTCAAGACCATGGCCCTTTGATGTCCGGCAACCGCTGGGCGCACGAACGCCGCGCAAATAGCCGGGAAATCACCCTCCGAAGGGTGACGAGATTCCGAGATAGCTCGAACAGAATCTGGAAACCAGCTAGTACAAGTGCGGAGCAAGTGACGGTCATACGACGCAATCGGTCAGCTAAGGGTGAGCCGTGACGGATGAGGTGGACATGTCCGGAGGAGTCTTCGGGCCTTCGGTGTGCCAGCTAACCCGAAATAGCTAGCCCGGAACGGCCGCATAGTTCTGTCTCACCGCCGCGACATCCGCGCCGTGTCACTGGCAGCATCCATAGGTCACCGGAGCGAGGAGGCTGACGATGCGGATCGTGATCGCGGTGGGCGGCAACGCGCTGCTGCGGCGGGGTGACCCGATGACCACCGAGGTCCAGCGGCGGAACATCGCGATCGCGGCGGAGGCGATCGCGCCGCTGGCCGCGGAGCACAGCGTTGTGGTGGTGCACGGGAACGGGCCGCAGGTGGGCCTGCTGTCCCTGCAGGCCGAAGCGTACAAAGACACCGAGCCTTACCCGCTGGATGTGCTGGACGCGGGTACCCAGGGGATGATCGGCTACCTGATCCAGCAGGAGCTGCGGAGCCTGCTGCCGCGTGAGCATCAGGTGGCGACGTTGCTCACCATGATCGTGGTGGATCCGGATGATCCGGCGTTCGCCAGCCCGGCCAAGTTCGTCGGCCCCGTCTACGCCAAGGAGGCCGCCGACGTGCTGGCCGCGGAGAAGGGGTGGGTGTTCCGGCCGGACGGTGCCGCATGGCGGCGTGTGGTGCCCTCTCCCGAGCCCCGGCGCATCCTGGAGATCGCGCCGATCAGCTGGCTGCTGGAGCGGGGCGCCGTGGTCATCTGCGCGGGCGGCGGCGGGATCCCCACGATGTACCCGTCCTCGGGTTCTGGCGCCCTGGCGGGTGTCGAGGCGGTCATCGACAAGGACCTGGCGAGTGAACTGCTCGCCGAGAACGTGGACGCGGACCTGTTCCTCATGGCCACCGATGTGGACGGGGTCTACCTGGACTGGGGCAGCCCGGAGCAGCGGCGGCTGGGCCGGGTGACGCCGGAGGAACTGGCCGGTTATGAGTTCGCGGCCGGGTCCATGGGCCCCAAAGTCAAGGCCGCGGTCCGCTTCGCGGCCAAGACCGGCAGGCGGGCGGCGATCGGCTCGCTGGCTGACATCGCCGGGATCGTGGCAGGGAAGGCCGGCACCAGCGTTGTCACGCAGGGTGCGCCTGAGGGAGCCGCATCTAGTTCCGATGAGGCCCGGCACACGGAGGACGCGGTGCGGCCGAGCACGGCGGGGGCGGCCGGGTCATGAGCCAGGAATCGCGGGCGGACGTGGGCGGATCCGCGGAGGTGCCGCCTGAAAAGAAGTACCTGTCGGTGCGGCAGGCCGCGTTCATCGGCGTCGGGGCGATGGTCGGGGCGGGCATCTTCGCGCTGCTGGGCGCGGCCGGCGAGGTGGCCGGGGCGGCGGTGTGGCTGTCGTTCCTGCTCGCCGGGATCGTCGCGGGACTGCAGGGCTACTCCTTCGCCAAGCTTGGCGCCCGGTACCCGTCGGCCGGGGGGTTCCTGGAGTACGTGGCGAAATCGACCGGCAACGGCCATTTCACCGGGGTCACCGCGTGGCTGACGTATATGGCCAACGCGATCGTGACGGCGATGGTGGCGGTGTCGTTCGGGAGCTATGCGACCTCGACGTTCGCCGGGGAGAACGCGGCCTGGATCAAGGTGTTCGCGGCGTTGATCATCGTGGTGATGACCGCGCTGAACGTCGCCGGGTCCGGGCTGGTGGCGAATGCGCAGACGGTGATCGTCTACGTGGTGCTGGGGATCCTGGCCTTCTTCTCGGTGGTCACGCTGGTGAACATTCACCCGTCGCTGCTGGCGTTCTCCGGGTACCCGTCGTTCCAGGACATCATCTCGTCCGTGGCGCTGACCTTCTTCGCGTTCCTGGGCTTCGGCATCATCACCTTCACCGCCAAGGACCTGGCCAAGCCGTCCCGCCAGCTGCCCAAGGCGATGTTCCTGGCGCTGGGGATCGCGACGATCATCTACGTGGCCATCGCGCTGGGCGTGTTCGGCACGCTCACGGTGGACAAGGTGATCTCCTCGGGCGGGACCGCGATCGCGGTGGCCGCCGAGCCGACGCTGGGCCGGGCGGGCTACTGGCTGATGACCGTCACCGCGCTGTTCGCGACCGCCGGGGCCACCAACGCGGGCCTCTACCCGGCGCAGGGGCTGTCCGAGCGGCTGGCCGAGACGGGACAGTTCCCGCCGCTGATGGCGCGCAAGGCCGGCGGCCGGGCCTCGAACGGGCTGCTGATCCAGGCGGCGATGTGCCTGGTCCTGGCCGTGGTGTTCAATCTGGACTCGATCGCGTCGATCGGCAGCGCGGTGGCGCTGGTGATCTTTACCATGATCACCGCGGCGCACCTGCGGATCCGCTCCGAGACCGGCGCGAACCTCCTGATGCTCGTCCTGGCGATCGTGGCGGCCGGCGCGGTCTTCGTGACGTTCGTGTTCACCACCTTGATCCACGAGCCTGCCTCGATCGCCACGCTGGCGGGCATCTTGGTGCTGAGCGTGGCCCTGGACTACGGATGGAAACACTTCCGCGACACCAGGACGAAGAATGTCCAGCTCGTGCACTAGGTCAGCCGCCGCGGCGCGGGTACGCCGCAACCGTCCTGAGGAGCTCAGATGACCACCTTGCAGCAACCCGCCGAGAACCTCGCCTGGTATGCGTTGTCCGCGGAAGACGCGGCCGGGCAGATGGGTGTCGATCCGGATGACGGGCTGGACGCCCACGAGGCGGCGCGGCGGCTGGAGGAGTACGGGCCGAACGAGATACCGGCCGAGCCGCCGCCGAGCGTGTGGGTGGTGGCCCGGGCCCAGCTGGTCAACCCGATGAACATCATGCTGCTGATCGTGGTCGCGGCCAGTTTCGCGATCGTCCAGATCGCGACGGCCGTGGTGGTGCTGGGGCTGGTGACGTTCAACGTGGTGATGGGCACGGCCCAGGAGCTGAAGGCCCGGGCCAGCGTGGAGGCGCTGGCCAAGCTGCAGGTGCCGCATGCCCGGGTGCGGCGCTCCAGGCAGGTCGAGCAGATCGAATCGGTCACGCTGGTGCCGGGTGACATCGTGCTGCTGGAGTCCGGGGACGTGGTCCCGGCGGACGGGCGGATCGAGTCCTCGGCCACGCTGGAGGTGCAGGAGGCCGCGCTGACCGGGGAGAGCGCGCCGATCGCCAAGGACGCGGGCACGTTGTCCGGGGGTGAGGTGGCGCTCGGCGACCGGACCAACCTGGTGTTCCAGAACACCCAGGTCACCCGGGGCACCGCGACGATCGTGGTGACCGCCACCGGCAGCGCGACCGAGATGGGCAAGATCGCCGGGCTGGTCACCGCCACCAAGCGGTCCAAGTCGCCGCTGCAGCGCGAACTGGACGGCATGACCAAGGTGTTCGGCCTGATCGCGTTCCTGGCGGTGGCGATCATCGCCATCTTCGGCCTGGTGCGGGGCCAGGACACCACTACGCTGGTGCTGCTGTGCATCTCGACCGCGATCGCGGCGATCCCGACCGGGCTGCCCACGTTCGTGCAGGCCATGCTGTCGTCGGGGGCACAGCGGCTGGCTGAGCACAAGGCGGTGGTCAAGTCGCTGTCGGACGTGGAGACCCTGGGCGGGACCACCGTCATCAACAGCGACAAGACCGGCACGCTGACGATGAACGCGATGACCGCGACCACCATGCTGGGCGGCGGCGACTGGTTCAAGATCGAAGGCCCCGGATACGCCAAGACCGGCGCGATCCTGGGCGTGGCCGGGGCGGAGCCGCCCGACTTCCGCAACCTGGCCCTGGGCCTGGTGCTGTGCACCGACGCCACCGTCGGCGATGACGGATCGGTCATCGGCGACCCGACCGAGGCGGCGTTCGTGGTGCTGGCCGCGAAGATGGGCGTGGACGCCGAGCAGACCCGCCAGACGCTGCCCCGCCTGGCCGAGGTGCCGTTCGATTCTGAGTACAAGTTCATGGCCACCTTCCACGACCGCCCGGACTGGCTGGCCGGCCCGATCGTCCAGCAACCGCATCTGGTCACCGTCAAAGGCGCGCCGGACGTCGTCCTGGACCACTGCGACCGGGCCCTGTGGCATGGCCAGCAGGTGCCGGTCGGCACCGTCCGGGACGAGCTCCTGGCCGCCAACCGCCAGCTGTCCGAGCGCGGGCTGCGGGTGCTGGCGTTCGCCGCCAAGGACATGGATGACGCCGCGATGGCCGCGGCACTGGCCGACCCGATGGCCGCCGTCACCGACCTGGTCTTCGTCGCGCTGGTCGGGATCGTGGACCCGCTGCGCGCCGAGGCGAGGGACGCGGTCCATGCCGCGCTGGGCGCCGGGATCGACGTGCGGATGATCACCGGCGACCACACCATCACTGCCCGCGCGATCGCCGACGAGCTCGGCCTGGGACCCGGCGTGATCACCGGCACCGAACTGCAGCACCTGTCCGATACCGAGGTGATCGAACGGCTTCCCCAGCTGCACGTGTTCGGCCGGGTGGCACCGGAGGACAAGCTGCGGCTGGCCAAGCTCATGCAGCAATCCGGCGACGTGGTCGCGATGACCGGCGACGCGGTCAACGACGCCGCCGCGCTGAAACAGGCCGACATCGGCGTGGCCATGGGCAGCGGCTCGGAGGTCACCAAGCAGGCCGCCAAGATCGTGCTCACCGACGACAACTTCGCCACCTTGGTCCAAGCCGTCGACCTGGGCCGCGACATCTACCGGCGGATCTCCACCTACATCAAGCTGCAGCTGACCATCTTGTCCTCGGTGCTGCAGCTGATGGTGTACGCCACCATCCTCAATATCAACGGCGGCGTTGCCCTGTTCCCGCTCCAGCTGCTGTTCTGCAAGTTCTTCGTGGTCATCACCGTGGTGATCGGGTTCATCGTCGACGTCCCCGACCCCGGGGTCATGCAGCGGCCGCCGCGCAGGCCCGGCACCAAGATCGTCACCCGGCCGCAGATCCTCCGCTGGTTCATCACCGGGTTCGTGGTCGCCGCCACCGCCCTGTCCGTGCTCGAATGGGGCCCCGGCAAGCCGAGTACCACGGTCGCGTCGGTCAACATGACCATGGCCTTCGCCATCGTCTCGTTCAGCGCGGTCAACATCGGCCTGGTCATGCGGCGCGAACGCCAGGCACCCTGGTCCTCGCCGGTGTTCCCCTACCTCGGCTGGATCATCCTGGGCTGGGTCCTCACCTGGGCCGCCGTGGAACTCGGCATGCTCCAGCGGCTGCTCGACACCACCTCACTGTCCGGACGCGAGTGGATCATCGTGCTTGCCCTATCGCTCATCGCGCCCGCGTTCGTCGCCGTGGACAAGTTCATCCAGCTGCGACGACAGAGCAAGACCACCGCCAGTGCAAGCGAAAAATCCAAAGCCGAGCCAGCACTCCAGGCCATCACTTAACAACAATGCTCTTCCAAAGAAACGTCAAAAACCGGGTCCAAGGAAAAGGCCAGGGAAAGGCCGAAACGCAGGCCAAGTAACGAGGTGGTCAACATGTCATTCGGAGTGAATTCTGAGGTGGGCAGGCTGCGCCAGGTGATGGTACACCGGCCGGGGCTGGAGCATGCCCGCCTGACCCCGTCCAACGCCGCCGAGCTGCTGTTCGACGACGTGCTGTGGGTGGCGCGGGCCAAGGCCGAGCATGACATGTTCTGCGAGGCGATGCGCGACCGCGGCGTCGAGGTGTTCGAGGCCGAGGACCTGCTGGCCCAGGCGTTGGCCAGCCCGGAGGCCCGGGACTGGGTGTGCGGGCACATCCTGAACGAGCGTGAGGTCGGCATCACCGCCGCCCACCGGGCCTCCGAGTGGGTCAGATCAGCCGATCCGGCGGTGGTAGCCGAGTTCCTGATCGGCGGGATCACCAAGACCGACGTGGCTCGGGACGCGGGGCTGGTGTGGGAGTCCGCCGACCCGACGTCGATGCTGCTGCCGCCGCTGCCGAACTTCTTGTTCCAGCGCGACCCGTCGTGCTGGATCTACGACGGCGTCACGATCAACCCGATGACCAAGCCGGCCCGCAAGCCGGAGACCATGATCATGGAGACGATCTACCGGTTCAGCCCGATGTTCGCCGCCGAGAAGTTCCCCATCTGGCTCGGCGGGGTCAGCGAAGACTGGGGCCGCGCTCACGTCGAAGGCGGCGACGTGCAGCCCATCGGCAATGGCGCGGTGATGATCGGCATGGGGGAGCGGACCACGCCGCAGGCGGTGCTGTGGATCGCCCGGTCGCTGTTCCGGGCGGGTTCGGCCACGCTGGTGCTCGCGGTGCACCTGCCCAAGTCGCGCAGCTACATGCACCTGGACACGGTCATCACCATGTGCGACCGGGACTTGGTCACCTTGTTCCCCCAGGTGGTCAACGGGGCGCGGATATGGGCGATCCGGCCCGGCGCCTCGGCCGACGATCTGGTGGTGGAGGAGCAGCAGGGGACGCTGCCCGAGCTGATGGGCCGGGCCCTGGGTGTGTCCACGATGCGCGTCATCGAGACCGGCGGGGACTCCTTCGAAGCCGAGCGTGAGCAGTGGGACGACGGCAACAATGTCGTCGCGCTCGAACCCGGCGTGGTCGTCGCCTACGAGCGCAACACCGGCACCAACACCGCGCTCCGCAAGGCCGGCATCGAGGTGATCACGATCGCGGGCTTCGAGCTCGGCAAAGGCCG
This sequence comes from uncultured Actinomycetes bacterium, assembly GCA_963742795.1. Taxonomy (GTDB): domain Bacteria; phylum Actinomycetota; class Actinomycetes; order Streptosporangiales; family Streptosporangiaceae; genus Palsa-504. Next base: position 254,393 of record CAVUNL010000001.1, on the reverse strand, counting down.
CGGCGGCGGCCACTGCATGACCTGCCCGCTGCAACGCGATCCAGCGTTCTGACCTGACCCCCAGGCAGCCATGGCGTTCAGGTAGTGCTCGCTCGTAGCTTGGAGTCGTCGATACGCGCGGAGGGCGGGTGAGATCGTGAGCGTTTCCGACCTGGCCATCGTGGCGGTGCTGGTGTTCGGGTGGGGCACGCTCTCGGCCAGGCTGGAACGGTTCGACGTCACCGCGCCGATCACCTTTGTGCTTGCCGGGCTGCTGCTTACCCACGGGCCGCTGGCGTTCCTGAGCGTGGCACCCCCTAAGGAGCTGATCAAGGAACTGGCGGAGTTCACCCTCGCGCTGGTCCTGTTCTCAGACGCGTCGCGGGTCGGGCTGCACGAGTTGCGGGCGGATGCGGGCATGTACCTGCGGCTGCTCGGGGTCGCGCTTCCGGTGACGATCGGCCTGGGCACACTGCTAGCGTTCGCCCTGGACAGCGGCGCCGGCATCTGGCTGGCGCTGCTGGTGGGGGCGGCGCTGGCGCCAACCGACGCCGCACTTGGCGCGGGCATGCTGGCCAACCCGGTGGTACCGGCCAGGATCCGCCGGGTGATCAACGTGGAGAGCGGCCTGAATGACGGGATCGCCACGCCGTTTGTATCAGTCGCCCTGGCGGGAGCGGCGACCGCAGGTTCGGTCGCCGGCCACGGTCCAGCCGCAGCGGTCGCCGAGCTAGCGCTGGGAATTCTCCTCGGCGTGGTCGTCGGAGGTGCAGGTGGCCTGCTGGTGAACGCGGCACGCCAGCGCGGCTGGGCCGCTGAGGGCTTCGCCGGCCCGGCGTTGCTGGGCCTGGCGGTATGCGCCTACGCGTCCGCGGTAGCGCTGCACGGCAACGGGTTCATCGCCGCGTTCGTCGGCGGCCTCGCGTTCGGCACAACCGGTGGCCGGCGCGGCGAGCCCCTGATTCCTTTCGTCGAGGAAACAGGCGCGCTCGTGTCCTTGCTGGTCTGGCTGGCCTTCGGCGCTGTCGCGGTTGCCCCCGCGGTGGAGGTCCTGAACTGGCAGATCGTCCTGTACGCGGTCCTCAGTCTCACGGTGATCCGGATGGCGCCAGTAGCGGCCGTCCTGGCCGGCACAGGGCTAGACCGGGCCACGATCGCCCTGGTGGCCTGGTTCGGTCCCCGCGGCCTGGCCTCGGTGGTGTTCTGCCTGCTTGCCCTGGAGGAATTGGGCAGTCCGACTGCCGATCATGCCGCCGCTGTCATCACGATCACCGTGGTGCTCAGCGTCGTCGCACACGGTGCCACGGCAGATCCGCTGGCCACCCGGTACGCACGCCACCTCGCCCGTCAGGCAGACCGGCCTGCCGAGGCCGAAATACCCGGAATACCCGAGCGCAGGCTCATCCGCCGGAGCGCCAGCCGTGGCTAAAACCAGGCAGATTCACCCGAGGGCGGCGCAGGCTCAGAGCAGGCGCAGGTCGACCGCTCGCTCGAGGGCCTCCGAGCGTGACGCCACTCCGAGTTTCTGGTAGATCGACCGCAGGTGGGTCTTCACCGTGTTGCGTGAAATGTAAAGAGTGTCCGCGATCTGCAGGTAGGTGCTGGCCGGCAGAAGCTGGAGGACCCGCTCCTCGGCGGAGGTCAAGGGCTCGGCGAGCACCCGGCTGGATGCGGCGGAGCCCGACTGGGCGGCGCGTACCTCCACCGCCGCGGCAACTAGCTTGTCGATGAACGGGTCTGACCGCAGGTGGGCCGCGTGGTCGACCACGTAACTGGCCACTTGCGGTGCAGTGGTGACGACAGTATTGAGAAAGCCCTGGCCGCGGGCTGTGTGCAGGGCGCTTCCGAGCAGGCTCGCAGCCGCGGGATCGCCCTGCTCGATCGCGGCGGCAGCCAGCAGTACCTGGCGCACCAGCGCCTGGCGCGGCGTCAGGTCGCCCAGGGCCGCTGCCCGCAGGTGCTGCGGGACGGCATGGTCATTACCGGCCGCGAGCGCAACCCGGGCCAGCAGCAGCCCGCGGCGCGCGGCGGGCAGATTGCTGGCCAGCTCCGCGGGAGAGCGCGTATCGCCAAGCGAGAGGCGCAGCAGCGCCTCCTGCTCGTCGGCGCGGGCCAGGAGGGCCAAGCTAGCCCCCGTCACGACCTGGCGTGCCGCTTCGACTGTCGTCAGCGCGTCGCGGACCTGCCCGCGGGCCGCCCAGATCTGCGCCCGGTCCAGCAGCGCCAGGAATTCGAACAGCGGCCTCCGCTGCTCGGTTATCGACAGCACTCGCTCGGTGAGATGCTCCGCGGCGTCGAGATCGCGGCGTTCCAGCGCGAGGCCGGACAGCGCGCGGAGATGGTCCACGGCGGAGAAATGCTGGCTGAATCCCAGCCGCCGCGCATCGGCATCAGCGGCCCCGGCCACAGCGCCGGCGGCCGGAACTTCCCCAGCGCAAACCGCGTGCCCCGCAAGGAGCCCCGTCCGGTCGTCGCGCCCTCTTCCATAAATTCGCGGTCCCCGGGCCCCCAGACCGGGCCCATTTATCTGTGCTCTGCTCTTGCGGTCGCTAAGTTGCCGGCGCGAATCCGAAGACCGTGACACGCAAACTTATTGGACCACGGCGCCGCGGGCGGGTCATCACCCTCCGCAGAGGAATCTGGGCTGCGTTTCTGCTGCGCCGTGAGGGGCTGGTGGTTCGACTGGCGAAAGATCTGCGTACGGCCGGGCTTCTGCTGCCGAACCTCGGTCACCCTCGATAGGGCGATTACGAAGAGGCCGGCTGGGCGGCATGCTGGAGACCGGAATGAACCAGAGCGGGCAAGGCCCGGGAGGCGTAACCCGGTGCAAGCACAGACATATGAGATCACGTTCCTTGGCCAGGCGGGCACCACGCTGCGCGCAGAGTTCGACGACTGCGAGGTCACCATCGGGCCCGGGACCACCACCCTCCGGACCGAGCTGCCCGATCGGGGAGCTCTGTCCGGGCTGATGGAGCGAATCAACGGCCTGGGACTCGACGTCATCGACGTGAGCCTGGTGGCGCCGCCGGCCGGGAAGTAGAGCGGCACAGGTCACCCGTGGGCGGGTAATGACGTGCGCGCGGCTGACCGGCACACTTGGCGGCACGCATGAACGCCGTCGGCGTCCTGCGGGCCCGGCGGCCGGCCCGCTTCGAGGCGCTGGGCACGGTTTTCCTGTCGGCCGACGATAGTCGCCGACTGCCCCGGGACATTGAATGCGGCCGGGGAGCCGACGGAATCACCCCCGACAGGGTGACGACATTCCAGGACGGCCCAGCAGGCTGGAGTCGGCGAAGCTCCGCAGTTCCACCTGAGCCGTGTCGTCAGCGGCCAGGCCCGGAGTACGTCCGGCGTGCCTGATCATGACGTGGAGCATGAGTGCCGCCAGGGTCAGGTTGAGGCAAATTCTCCTGCCGGGTCTGACTTTACGAAGTCGGCTGGCGTGCCGCGGGTTCCGTACCCGGGCTTTCCGGCGTCGTGGCCTCGACCGGCCGGCGCGGGAGGAGCACGCCGATGACCAGGCCGATGAGCGTGAACACGAGCATCATCGTGAGAGTCACGGCGAAGGGCCTGCCCTCCGGCAGCTTGACAGCCACGAGGGCCGAGCCGACCAGGGCGGTGCCCAGCGATGATCCTAGGTTCGAGACGCTCCACGACAGGCCGGAGATCTCGCCCTGGTCGGCCTCGGGGAAGCTGGACTGAACCACGTTGACCGAGGAGGTCAGCATGGTTCCCACTCCTACTCCGAACAGGAACAGCCCCGGGATCCACGTCCAGACGCCCGAGTGCGCCCGGACCAGGGCCAGCAGCAAGATCATGCCGACTGCGGTGATCAGGAAGCCGGCGATGATCAGCCACCGCTGCGGGTGCCGCCGGGCGAACCGGTCGGCGCCGGCCGACGCGACCAGGATCCCGATCGTGCCCGGGGTGAGGACCAGCCCGGTCTTGATCGCGTCGTATTTCCAGACTTCCTGCAGGTAGACCGACACTACGAAGAACGTCCCCTGCAGGATCAGCCACTGGATGGTCTGGGTGCCCAGGCCCAGGTTGGAGGTCTTGTTGCGGAACAGCCGCAGCGGCAGCAGCACGTCCCTGCCCCGCTTCTCCCGGGACCGGGTATACAGGATGAACCACAGCAGGAACAGCGCGCCGATGGCGACGCACATCCAGACCGGGGAGATCGAGCCCTTGGGGATCACTACGGTGCTCCCGATGGTGAAGTCCTGCCGCGACTTGCCGAAGCCGTAGGGGTGATTGCCGCGCACCCGCAGGCCCGGCCCAACCACCCTGCACCGGGTGAGGCGACAAAGGCGTTAACAGGAGATGATCTAGCCATGAACGGCCCGACGAGTACGCCTGCCCAGCGCTGGCTGGCGCGCCTCAGCTTCGCGCTCGCAGGCCTGGCGATCGTGATCCTGCTGGTCGTGGCCGGGCTGAAGAGCCTGGCCATGGTGGCCGTGGGCTTGGCCGCCGCGGTCGTCAGCCTGGCCGCCGCGTACGTCTTCCTTTCCCGGCGGGGCATCTGGCGCTGGCTGTCGCTTGCGGTCTTCGTCCTGGCGCCGATCGCGGTGATCATCGTCTACGCGTTCCGGGACCTGCTATGGGTCGCGGTCCTGTCGGCCGCGGTCTGGCTGGTCGCGGGCGTGACCGCGCGGCGGGCGCTGGCCGGGAACCAGCCGGACTGGCGCATGCCCGAGCACCCGGCCCAGCCGCCTGCCCGGCACCCGTACCTGATCATGAACCCGAAATCCGGCGGCGGGAAGGTCGAGAAGTTCGACCTGAACCGCAAGGCCGAAGAGCTCGGCGCCGAGGTATTCCTCATCGGCGGGCCCGAGCCCGTCGACGTGGCCAAGGTCGCCGGTGAGGCCGCCGAGCGGGGCGCCGATCTGCTCGGCGTCGCCGGAGGCGACGGAACGCAGGCCCTGGTGGCCGGGATCGCCGCCGAGCACGGCATCCCGTTCGTGGTGATCAGCGCCGGCACGCGCAATCATTTCGCGCTGGACCTGGGCCTGGACCGCGAGGACCCGTCGGCCTGCCTGAATGCTCTGTCCGATGGCGTCGAATTGCGGGTGGACCTCGGGGTGATCAACGGTCAGACGTTCGTCAACAACGCGTCGTTCGGCGCGTACGCGGAGGTCGTCGAGACCCCTGCCTACCGCGGCGACAAGCTGACTACGACCCTGAACACGCTCCCTGACCTGCTGCAAGGCCACCGCGGAGCACGGCTGCGCGCACGGGCGGACGGCACGGAAATCGAGGCACCGCAGGCGCTGCTCGTGTCCAATAATCCGTACGGAACCGGGGACATCGCCGGCCTGGGCCGGCGCGCGCGGCTGGATCGCGGCACCCTCGGCGTCGTCGGCGTCACGGTGGCGAGCGCGCGGCAGGCCGCGGGCCTGCTCCGCGGCAGGCATGCCACCGGGCTGAGCGTGCTGACCACGAAGCAGATCGAGATCAGCGCCGATGTGCCGCAGATCCCGGTCGGCGTCGACGGCGAGTCGATCCTGATGTCGACGCCGGTAACCTGCACAGTCTCCCCCGGCGCGCTCCGCGTCTGGGTGCCTCGCGACCGCCCGGGCGTCCCCGCGCCGAAGCCGCCGAAGGACTGGACCAGGCTGCGGCACCTCGCCGGCATCTCGAAACCGCGCCCCGATCACCGCATTGATCGGAGGTAGCGAGATGGCCGACGAGGAGGCAGTAATGTTCGGGCTGAGCTGGGGTTCAGCGACTCCGGCTACCGGCAGGAAGTCAGAGGTTTTCGCCGCGCCTGTTTCGGTGCAGCTTCCGTAAGTAACTGGCGCGCACGCCCAATTACGTCACTGCCTCATCCGCTGGCGCGGCATCTGCGAGCCCGAGCCGACCGCCCATGCCGGGGATGATGACCCGCCAGGGCGGCGTGGGGGAGGCTGGACCCATGAGTTTGGAAGGCCTGAGTGGCCTGGTGAGCCGGATCATCGCGTGGGCGGATCGCCTGCAGCGTAAGCATGGTGTGCTGGGGTTCCCCTACGCGGTGGTGAAGAAGTACGGCGACGATGAGGGCGGCCGGCAGGCGGCGCTCATCACCTACTACGGATTCCTGAGCATCTTCCCCCTGCTGCTGCTCGGGGTGGCGGTCCTGTCGCGGGTGCTGGCCGATCATCCGGACCTGCGTCAGCGGCTGATCACCGAGATCGTGCCGCAGGCGCTGCAGTCCACGGTCGAGCATTCGCTGACCACCTTGCCGACGTCGGCGATCCCGTTCGTGGCCGGCCTGGCCGGTTTGCTGTTGTCCGGAACCGGTGTTGTGTTCTCGGCCTACCAGACGCTGAACCATGTCGCGGCGGTCCGGTTCCGCTCCCGGGCCGGTTTCGTCTCACGGTACGTCCGGGTGTTCGCGGTGCTGGCGATGCTGCTGGCCGGGGCGGCGGCAGCCGGCGCGCTCACGGTGGTGGCCACCGCGCTGCCCCGTGAGACCGGTGTGCAGCGGGCGGCCGCGGTGCTCGGCTCGGCGCTGGTCGTCTTCGCGGTGCTGCTGTTTGGTGCCAAGTTGCTGCTGGCGCGGCCCGCTCCGGTCCGGGCGCTGTGGCCAGGAGCCGTTTTGGGCGCGGCGGCGGTGACGGTCGTGCTCAACGCCGGGCCGCTGCTGCTGGCCAGGCTGGTCGCCAAGGCCGGGCCCGTCTACGGCAGCTTCGCCACCGTGGCGGGCATGTTCGCGCTGCTGTACCTGGTCGGTCAGGCGCTGGTGTATGCGGCCGAAGTGGCAGCCGTCCGCTATGCCCGGCTGTGGCCACGCGCCCTGGATCTGAACCGCCCCACTGCCGCCGACGCCCGCGCGCTGGCCCTGCTGGCTTGCGAGCAGGAACGCATCCCCGCCGCCCGCGTTGAGTCCCACCTCGCAGCGCAGGCCTCCCCGCCGGTACCGGGCACCCGGCACCGGCATTTAGTCTGGCGATGGTGTGCGGGCATCGGCCGGGGATCCGGTCGAGTACCCGAGTTCGTCGAGGCGGAACCCGTTCGCCCAGGCTCCGCCGGCGACGAAAAGGTCGAGGGCCGTGCTGGCGAGCTCTTCGATGTCACCCTGGAGCTCGCCGGCCAGCCAGGCTTCTAGGATGGCGAGGTGTGCCCCGACGAAGCCTCGCGCCATCAGGGGGACGGGGATGCGTGGCTGCCGGTTGAGGGCGTTGAGCCGGTCACGGAAGTTCTGCTCGGCGTACCGGTTCAGGATGGATAGGTAGGCCCGGCGGGTCCGGGCGTCGCTTAGGCAGGCCCGGTACAGGTCGGGGTTCTCGGCCGCGTGTTTGAACGCGGTTTGCATGGCGTCCCGGCGGACTACGTTCCACGGTCCGCTCTGGTACGCGACGCGCTGCATCAGGTCCTCGACGAGCCGGTTAAAGACCGAGAACAGCACGGCCTCCTTGTTGGAATAGTGCGCGTAGAAGGTGGCCCGGGCCAGGTCCGCCCGGTCGGCAATGTCTTCCACGGCGACCCGCTCATACCCCTGCTCGAGCACCAGCTGGACGAACGCGTCTTCGATCGCCGCCTTGGTGCGGGCCACGCGCCGCTGCACGCGCGAGTCTGGTTGTGAGGGTGGCATCAATGTCTCCCTGCGCCGGGACGTTGCGGGCTTCGTAGGTTCAGTAAATCTCCTATGGCCACCGTGGTCGACACATCGGCGGTCCGTGTCCGGTCCGTCTACGCTCAGACGGATTGACAAGTACCAGACACTCTGTATGGTTTCATCCCAAGTCCAGCAGGGAGGAGCGGAGGATGGAAACGACGGCCCAGAGCCAGCCGCGTCATCAAGATCGCCAGTCCCGCCTGCGACGCCCAGCCAAACGAGCAATGCGCCAGCGACCGGTACCCCTCCGGCCTGTGGCTCATCGACTTGCCACCAAGGCTTTCCACCGGCAGGAACGCCCCCAGGCTGACCTGGCAGTCCCGTCCCGTAGCTGGGCCGGACCTATTGGCATATGCCCATGCTTGCTGGCTATTTGCCCTGATCGGGATCGATATGGTGGCCACCTGTACCCAGAGGAAGCAGTATGCGACGTCATCGTTATCGAATTGTCGTGTCTGGCAGGCTGGGTAAGACCACCCGCGAAGTATTCGAAGACCTCTGCCTCGAATTCGACGGCGCGAATACAGGGCTGACTGGCGAGCTAGACCAAGCGGGCCTGTATGGCGTGCTGAACCGCATCCCGGAGTTTGGCCTTGAGCTACTAGCATTGAGCCGACTGGATGATTAACCAAGCTGGGATCGTGCGCCCGCGCCCGTATCGTGGTCCAAGCCGCCCGGCGGCATCGCTTGGCGATGGCTTTCGCTAGCATGGCCCGGCACTGGTTCGCAAGGGGACCGGCGCCTATCGGGCGTCAGATCATGCGTGAACCTGGTGCGCTCGCAAACCCAAGGTCACCCCTTGGGGGGTGATGCCGGGAACCTTATCGTGCGGCACGCTTGCAGCGTGCGGACGCTTCAGGGTGGGAGGCAAGATGGCACGATCAGGGCGAGGTGACGGGGAACCGCCGGAGGCCATCGCCGCGGAGGGCAGCAGCAGCCCGGCGCCGCGGCCGCAGGCCTCGGGTCTTGACACCAAGATGACATGGGGGCTGATCGGGCTAGGGCTGGTGGGTCATATGCTGCGCAGCCGCCGCTTCTATGAGACGGTGGCCGTGACCGCGATCGCGGTAGGGTCGCTGCGGCAGATCGGCCAGCAGAACGGGGCCAGCATGACGGCCTGGCTGGCGGCCTGGAACAAACGGCAGATGCAGCGCATGGAGCACCAGGCTCAGCGCCAGGCCCGCGCAGTTAAGGGTTCCGCGCAGATGGCACGGTCGGGGCCGCCCAGGGGCCTGGCCGGATCAGGTCACGAGACCTGACGATCAGGGGCCTAGCGGCGGTCAGGGGCCAGCGAGGCGTTCACGTCGGCGCTCATGGCCAGGTGGGCGGTTACCAGGTGAAGGGAGGCGGCGATGCTCAAGCTGCTGTACAAGCCGGTGGCCATCGTGGCCGGTATCGTCGGAGGCGTGCTCAGCGGGCTGATCTTCAAATGGGTCTGGAAGATCGTCGGCCGCGGATCTGACGCGCCTGCGCCGATGGATTCGGAGCGCGGCTGGGGGGAGATCCTGCTGGCCGCAGGTCTGCATGGCGCGATATACGCGCTGGTCAAAACGGCTGTCGACCGTGGCGCCGCCGAGTGGACGCGCAAGAAAATCGGAATCTGGCCAACCGGTACACTCCAGCAACCTGACAAGTCGCCTGACCACAGCCAAGCTAAAGCCGCGGTCCATGCGGCCAGGTGACCGCGCCGCGCCGAGCTGGTCATCTACAGCGCGGCCATTAGCGCCTGCTGATAGATGACCGGCTCCATGACCACCGGGTCCGGAGTGACAGCGGAAGCAGCAATGGCCCCCCACCAGACGCCCCCGGTTGGCAGCCTTCCCATTCGCTGTGCAACGGGACGCCGAGATCGGCGCGCTTCCCCAGTTCCCTCAATGGTCGCCGGCTATGAGCTCATCCGCCGGAGTTCACCCTCTCAAGGGTGATACCCCAGGTCAAGGGCGACGCTGGACTGTGAGTGTCGCCCACCGCGTGCCAGCGGCTCGCGGGTCCCGCACCGACCATCGGAGGATCTATGAGTACCGACGCTCCCGTCCTGAATGCGCTCACCGACATGATCGCCGCCTCGGTCGAGCACAATCCCCTTTCGCCGCGCGACTACATGCTCGCGAGGCTGGCCGCCCTGATCGCGGTGGACGCGCCGCCCGTCTCCTACTTCGCCAATGCCTCTGCCATCGAGGAAAGCGGCCTGACCGAAGAGGAGATACAGGGAGTCATGATCGCGGTGGCTCCGGTGGTCGGCGCTCCTCGGGTGATGTCGGCCGGAGCGCACATCCTGCGCGCCCTTGGTATCGCCATCGCGGTGGCCGAGACGGAGATGGCCGCCGAAGGCAGCCAGCCGTAAGAGATGGATCAGATGGCCGTGAAAGGAGCCGCACCAAGGATCGGGAGGCTCACCCGACTGGGTGACGTACAGGGGCCGTCACCATCTGATGATCAGGTTGAAGCCAGGACATGCGTGCCGGGCCTCAGCTAGCACGTCTGGTTGGTGCTTGTCGGCCTGGTGATCCTGACTCTGGCGGTAGGCCAGACCTGTCGTCCTGTCGATGGCTCGTGGTCAGGAGGTAAAGATGATGGCCCGATTCCCCAGCATTAGCGTCTGACCGAAACGCGGGCGCAACATGGAAACCCGGCCGGACCCGGACACGGCGTCGGCCCAGACCCGCACGTTGTCTGGGCGGGTCAGGCGGCGAGTTCCAGGTGTGGCCTCATTGCCTGAGAGCCTGGCTATCGAAAGAGGCGCTGGCCTTGAGGTGCGCTGGATCTTGCCGGGCCAGCTGGAGGCCTCGATGGCCGAATGGTTTGACCGCTTCCCAGCCGTGGCGGAATTCCAAGACGACGTCTACCTTCTCGATCCGCGCTTGCCCGGCATTTCGGTGAAGATCCGGAGTAGCAGGGCATTCGAGGTGAAAACTTACCGCAGCAGCCTAGGAATCCTCGATACGGCCGGACGCGCCCGCGGTCACATGGAGTCCTGGCAGAAGTGGTCCTTTCCCGTTGCGCCACTCACCAAGGTCGGCGAAGGTCCGGCTGGCTGGACGCTGGTGCGCAAGAAGCGGCGGATCAGCCAGTTCCTGGTGGCCGACGGGCGGATCCGGGCGGTCCTGGCCGCGGGAGGCGAGGAGCCGAGGTGTGCCGTGGAACTCACCGAGGTCCGCTTGAGTGACGAATCCTGGTGGACCCTGGGCTTCGAAGCGACCGGTCCCTCCAGCTCGCTGCAGAGTTACCTTGAGGCCACCGCCGCGCTGGTATTCGCCTGTGACCTGCCGGAAGGCATTGAATTCGGTACGGAGAGCTCCATGTCCTATGTGGAGTGGCTCCGCCTCGGTTACGGCCGGACCGCGGAGTAGCAAGCAGTCGACGATAGGGCGGCGCCGGAGCAACGCCGCTCTCATCGTCCGCTTGCGCCACGTACGAGGACCGGGGTACGGCGACTGGACAGCCGGGCGAGTGACCCCGGAAGAGCCTCCTCACCGAGTGCGGCGGCTAGCCAGCGGGGTCATGCGGGAGTGTCGCGCGAAGGGCTGATTCCGGCACCGCGCTGGCGTGGTCCTGTCTGGCCGTCGGCGGCCTGGCCGTCGGCGGTCCATTCGGCGCCGGTCTGATGGCGGAAGGCGGCGACGGCGGATTCTATGGTGGGGAAGAAGTGGCGCGGGTCGATGGTGCGGGTGAGTCCGTAGCGTTCGATCTTGCGTCGTACCGGGTCCTTGAGCTCGGCGAATACCAGGCTGATGCCATCGGCGTTCAGCGCTGCGTCGAGTTCTTCCAGGACGTCGGATGCGGTGGTGTCCACGTCGGTCACCGGCTCAGCCGCGATCACGATCCACGTGGGCTTCGGCTCAGACTTGGCCAGTCGCCTGACCTCATCGCGGAACGTCTTGGCGTTGGCGAAGAACAGCGGGGCGTCGAACCGGTAGATCACCAGGCTGGGCAGGTGCTGCGCCTCCGGATAGGAGTGCACGTCGTGGTAGCCTTCCAGCCCTTCCACGCGCCCGAGTTCGGTGTCGTAAGGCCACCAGGCCCGGCGGAAGACGTTGAGGATGGACAGGCCGACCGCGATCGCGATCCCGGGCAGCACCCCGAGCAGGGCGACGCCCAGGAAGGCCGTGATCGACAGGCCGAACTCCGCCTTGCGCTGCCGCCACAGCCGAACCGTGCCCGGGATGTCGGCCAGGGACAGTGATGCGGTGATCACCACCGCGGCCAGTGCGGGCTGGGGCAGGTTCTTGAACAGGCCGGGGAGCAGTACGATCATCAGGACGATCAGAACAGCTCCCGTGACTCCGGTGAGCTGGGTCTTCGCGCCGGACCGTTCGGCCACCGCCGTCCGCGACCCGCTGGTGCTGACCGGGAACCCCTGGAACAAGCCGGCGGCCAGGTTGGCCGCGCCGATCCCGATCATCTCACCGTTCCCGCGGACCTCCTGCCCGGTGCGGGCCGCGAACGCCGACGCGGTGGAGATCGTGTCGGCCAGGGACACCACAGCGATCCCCAGGGCCCCGGCGAACAGGGGCCCGAGATCGGACAACCGCACGTGGGGGATCGTCAGCGGCGGGAATCCCTTGGGGAGCACCCCGACCAGGTCGACGCCATGCTCGCCCAGGCTGAAGACCGTCGTCGAGGCGATCGCGGCCACTACCATGATCAGCACCGCCGGGACCTTCGGCAGCCACCGCTGCAGCACCAGGATCAGCGCGATCCCGGCGATCCCGACCACGGCCGCGGCGGCCACCGCCTCGCCGTGCACCAGGCCCTTGACAAAGCCGACCGCCTCTGCGATCAGGCCGTCGGCCTCGATCTTGAACCCGAACAGTTTCGGCAGCTGCCCGATCAGGATGGTCAGTGCCAGGCCGTTCATGTAGCCGATCATCGTCGGCTTGGAGATCAGGTCGGCGATAAACCCGAGCTTCGCCACCGCCGCCACGATCATGATCGCTGCCACCATGATCGCGAGCAGCGACGCCAGCGCGACTGCGCGCTTGGCGTCGCCGTCGGCGGCCATGAGCGGCAGGATCGTCGCGGCGATCATCGGCCCCAGCGAGGAATCCGGGCCCAGCACCAGGATCCGCGACGGGCCGAACACGGCATAGCCGGCCAGGCACAAGATAGAGGTGTACAGGCCGGTGATCGGCGGCAGGCCCGCCAGCTCGGCATAGGCCATACCCTGCGGGACCAGCAGGGTGGTGAGCACGATCCCCGCGATGACGTCCTTGGCCAGCCACTTGCGCTGGTAGGACCTGACCGCGTGCAGGCCGGGTATCCAGCTGAACACAGACATCACCCCCGGCCTTGATCGGTCATTGCAGCGCAAGCCGGCGGGACTGGCACGGCCCCAGGCGTCTGCGCCGTCCCGGGGGGCTGCGCCGCGGAGTGTGATGCAAGATGTGAGCCCGGCTGGCGACCGGGTTACGCGACGGGCTGGGAGCGGTGCGCCTGGTCGACCGCGCCGATGCGGACGAGATTAGCACTGGGACGACGGGTCTGGCCGGGCAGCAGCTTCGTTCGCGAAGACGAGGCGCCCCGATCCAGTCAACCTGGCCCTCAGCTGCCTTCCCGGCTGCCGTAGCCCTACGCCACGGGAACCTCATCGTCATTCACTGCCCTTGCGCCGGGAAGCCAGGCTCATGGTCGGCGCGCCGAAGGCAGCTTTTGTTGTCATACCACGCTCCTTCGCTCATCTGCCTGCGTTCCATGCCTTTTACCCCGAGCCGGTTCCCGATAATGGCCGAACGATCTGGTGAGCTCGTCACCCGACCGAGGGTGATTTCCCAGCGACGGCCAGGCTCAGAGCAAACGCAGGTCGACGGCGCGCTCGAGGGCCCCCGAGCGTGACGCCACCCCGAGTTTCTGGTAAATCGACCGAAGGTGGGTCTTCACCGTATTACGTGAGATGAAGAGCATGTCCGCCATCTGCGGGTAGGTGCTCGTCGGCAGGAGCGTGAGGATGCGCTGCTCAGCAGCGGTCAGAGGTTCGGCGAGCGCGCGGCTGGACTGGGCGGAACCGGGCTGGGTGGCGCGCACCTCGAGCGCCGCGGCCACCAGCTGCTCGATGAACGGGTCTGACCGCAGCTGGGTCGCGTGCTCCACCATGTAGCTGGTCACCTGCGGTGCGGTGGTGATGACGGTGTTGAGGAAGCCCTGGCTGCGGGCTGTGTGCAGAGCCCGTCCGAGCATACCTGCGGCCGCAGGATCGCCACGCTCTATAGCGCCGGCGGCAAGCAGCACTTCGCGCACCAGCACGTGGCGTGGGGTCAGGTCACCGAGTCCAGCTGCCCGCAGGTGTTCCTGCACGCCATGGTGATCACCGGCCGCCAGTGCGATTCTGGCCAGCAGCAAGCTGCGGTGAACGGCGGGCAGATGGCTGGCCAGTTCGGCGGGGGAGCGCAGATCGCCGAGTGACAGGCGCAGCAGCGCCTCCTGCTCATCGGCCCGGGCCAGCAGCGCCGGACTGGCCCCCGTCACGACCTGGCGTGCTGCTTCGACGGTCGTCAGTGCGTCGCGGACCTGCCCGCGGGCCGCCCAGATCTGCGCCCGATCCAGCAGCGCAAGGAATTCGAACAGCGGCCTCCGCTGCTCGGTTATCGACAGCACTCGCTCGGTGAGATGCTCCGCGGTGTCCAGGTCGCGGCGTTCTAGCGCGAGGCCGGACAACACGCGCAGATGGTCGACGGCGAAGAAATGCTGGCTGAATCCCAGCCGCCGCGCATCGGCATCAGCGGCCCGGGCAGCGTGGCCGGCCTCAGCCAGGCGGCCGGCCTTAAACCAGGCCAGCGCCCGCGCACCCGGCACTACCAAGAGCCTGACCGGCTCGGGCACCGTAGGTGCCGCCAGGGCCGTGGCTGCCTCGCGCTCGGCGGCCGGGAAGTCGTCCAGGCAGTTATACACGCGGATGAGGATCAGCGGGATGGCGGCGTTCCAATCGTCGGCGAGCTGCGTCCGGGCCTGGATGGCCCGCGCGGCCAGGGCCTTCTGCACCGCCGTTTCCAGCTGCCCGGCCACCCCGCAGCGGAACGCCTGGAACGCCGCGAACCGGGCGGCCAGCCTCGAACCGGGCGGGATCCTTCCGGTCCGCTCAAGCAGGTCAAGGTACTCACCGCCGCGAGCCGTATCACCCGACAACAGCAGGTCGGCGGCGAGGCCCAGCAGGCTTTCCGGGGTCTGTAGAAGCACCGACGGGTCGACCAAGTCCGGAGCCGGCGGCGCCGGCACCGCCGGGGCATGCAGGAAGTCAGGCACGACCCGGTCCTGCAGGAGCGCCAGCGCCCGGTCAGCCTGCTGCGCCGCCAGGAAATGGTGGGCCGCATGCCGGGCGTCCCCGGTGGCTTCGAACCACTCGGCCGCCCGCAGCTGAAGCATCTGCTCGCGGGCGCGGTCCCGGGCGCGCAACTCGGCGCGCAGCACCTGGCGCACCAGCCGGTGGTACCGGAAGCTGGTCCGGTCGTCGTCGAGGGCCACCAGGAACAGGTGAGCGGCATCGATGCCGCGCAGCAGCGCCGCCGCGTCCTGCCTTCCGGTCACCGCGGCGCACGCGTCCGCGGTCAGCACCCCCGCCAGGACGGAGGTCTCGAGCATGAACTGGGCCAGCTCAGGCGGCAGCTGCTCGAGAACCTCGGAGATGAAGTAGTCGGCGGTGTCCTGGCCGCGGACCTCCAGCACCCGCGCCAGCCGCGCCGGATCCGTGGTTCCGCGCAGGGACAGCGCCGCCATCTGCAGGACCGCGGGCCACCCCTCGCTACGCTGATGGAGCACCGCCAGGTCGGCATCGGATATCCGGACGCCGAAGTTCGCCAGCAGGTCACGGCTCTCGGTGAGGGAAAAATACAGGTCACGGTCCCGGATCTCGCCCAGCTGGCCCGACATCCGCAGCCGGTGCTGCCGCAGCGCAGGATCAAAACGGGCGGCCAGCACCAGCTGGACGGTCTCGGCCGGCCAGCGCTCGACGAGATCGGTCATGTCCGGAGCCGCCGCGGCGGCCCCGAAATGGAAATCATCCACGATGATCACCGAACCCGCAGGCAGCCTGGCGGCATCGTTGGCCAACGACGCGGTGACATCAGCCGACATCGTCCGGTCCATCGCCAGCAGGTCCGCGGCATCGGCGCCAAACCCCGGTTCGATAGCCCGCGGCGCCTCGATGAAGCCGGCCCAGAACCGGACCGGGTCAGCGTCGGCCCGGTCACACGACAACCAGCACGTCATGCCCGGCGGCCGCGCCGCGGCCCACTCCGCCAGCAGCACGCTCTTACCCGCCCCGGCCGACCCCACCACCACCGTCAGCCGCTGACCAGATCCCGCCGCCAGCCGCTCATGCAGCACCGACCTCGAGACCAGCGTGGCCGGCAGCGCCGGCGGCCGGAACTTCCCCAGCGCAAACCGCGTGCCCCGCAAGGAGCCCCGTCCGGTCGTCGCGCCCTCTTCCATGAATTCGCGGCTCCTGGTTCCTAGGGCCCGGGCCATGCCCATAAATCCGTTCTGTACGCCCGCGGGGGTTATGGCCGCCCGCGCGGAAATTCATTAGATCACGGCGCCGCGTCGAGCACATCATCCCGCCACGAGGAAATCTGGGCGTGTTTCTCTTGCGCCGTGAGAGGCTGGTGGTTCGAGTAGTGAAAGATCTGCCTCTCGGGGCACGAGCTGCTGTCGCCGAGTCTGTAGTCACCCCGGAAGGGCGATCACGAGGAGGCCGGCTACGCGGCATGCTAGAAACCCGCATGAACCAGAGCTATGAGGCCCGGGAGGCATAACCCGGTGCAAGCACAGACATATGAGATCACTTTCCTGGGGCGAGCGAGTACCACGCTGCGCGCGGAGTTCGACGACTGCGAGGTCACCATAGGCCCAGGTACCACCACCCTCCGGGCCGAGGTGCCGGATCGGGGCGCCCTGTCCGGGCTGATGGAGCGGATCAACGGCTTGGGACTTGACGTCATCGATGTGAGCCTGGTAGCGCCACCGCCCAGGCGATAACCTGCCCGGGTCACCCATTGAGGGGTAATGAAGCGGGCCCATTGGCGGGCGCGCTCGGCGGCACGCATGAATCAGCCAGCTGCCGAGATCTGGCGCCGACGTACAGACTGGCGCGCGGGCTGAGCCCTTCCCTCCTGCCGGCGTGAGTGGTTAGCAGGTTTTCCTGCCTGCCGACGATAGCCACGGGCTGCCCACGACGTTAAATGCGACCGGGGAGCCCGACGGAATCACCCTCGCACGGGTGACGACATTCCTTGGCGGCCCAGCAGGCTGGAGTCACAAATTCCGGCGAATCTGATACTGGGAGACCGAAATGACGTCGGCGACAATAAGACAAGCCAGCCTCGCGACCGTCCGGGCGTCCCCGCGCCGAAACCGCCCAAGGACTGGGCCAGGCTGCGGTACCTCGCGGGCATCTCGAAAACAGCTCCGGCTACACCCGATGACGGGGATGGGCGCCATACTGGGACCGCCCGGCCTGGGCTCGGGGACACCACACCCAGGTCACCGCATTGATCGGAGAAGCAAGATGGCTAAGAAGGACGAGCGTGACCGTCACGACGCGGAGGCCCGGACGTCATCGTCTGCCGCCGGGGCGGAGGCCGAAGCGGGGGCGCCCCCGAAGATGAAGCGCAAGCAGTACGAACGCCAGATGAGGGTCCTGCACGGTGAGCTGGTCGCCATGCAGGAGTGGGTCAAGGCGTCGGGAGCGAAGGTCTGCGTCGTGTTCGAGGGCCGCGACACCGCCGGGAAGGGAGGCACGATCAAGCGGATCACCGAACGGGTCAGCCCGCGCGTATTCCGGGTCGTGGCCCTGCCCACCCCCACCGAACGCGAAAAGTCGCAGATGTACATCCAGCGGTACCTCCCGCACTTCCCGGCCGCCGGCGAGGTCGTGATCTTCGACCGCAGCTGGTACAACCGCGCGGGCGTCGAGCCGGTGATGGGCTTTTGCACGCCGGAAGAGACCGAGCGGTTCCTCCAGCTGACGCCGGCGGTCGAGAAGGCCATGGCCGAGGACGGGATCCTGCTGCTGAAGTACTGGCTCGAGGTCAGCCCCGGTGAGCAGACCCGCCGGCTGGAGAGCCGGATCGACGATCCGCGGAAGATCTGGAAGCTGTCGGCCATGGACCTGAAGTCCTACAGCCGCTGGTACGACTACTCCAGAGCCAGGGACGCGATGTTCGCCGCCACCGATACCGCGTGGGCGCCCTGGTACATCGCGGACGCCGACGACAAGAAGCGCGCCCGGCTCAACATCATCAGCCACCTGCTCAGCCAGGTCCCGTACAAGCCGTCTCCCCACCGGGACATCAAGCTGCCCAAACGCCAGCCGCGCGGCGGCTACCGGCAGCCAGACTTCCCGTGGCGGCGCATCCCGGAACCGTTCTGACCGGACCGGAAATGACGCTGACCGCAGACGGGGTGTGGGCCGAAGATGTGTTGCGGGCTTACGGCACCAGCCTCTATCCGGCGGCACTCCGGATGACCCATAATGCTCAGGATGCCGAGGACCTCGTGCAGGACACGTTCGTGAAGGCGCTCGCGGCCTCGGAGCGGTTCCAGCCGGGCACGAACCTGAACGCATGGCTGCGCCGCATAATGATCAACACGTTCATCAGCGGCTACCGGAAGAGCCGGGGCGAGCCGCAGTTCGTCAGCGGAGACGCCCTAGGCTCGGGATTGCTTTGGTTCCAGTCCATTTGCTCGGCCGAAGACCAGGTGGTAGGGCGCCTGCTGGATCCCGGCGTGATCGCGGCACTGCGGGAATTGCCGGACAAGCACAGGATCGTCGTCTATCTCGCCGACCTTGAAGGGCTCGGCTACCGGCAGATTTCCGCCCTTACCGGCATCCCGCTCGGCAGCGTGAAGTCAAGCCTGCACCGGGCCCGGTACAGGCTCCGCGCCGAACTCGGCGCCTATGCGTCTCGTGACTAGGCCGGCGTGCCGCGGCCATGCGCTTGCCGACGTCGCGCGCTGGCTCACGCCGTAGCCTGCCAGGTGAAGGAAACCGTTGATAGCGAAGAGAAGGGGGTGACCCGTGGCCTTCGGGTGGATGAGCATGGGATCGCCTAGCGGGCTTCGGTCCTTCGATCCTCTCCGCATCGCGGACCTGGAGTACCGGATGTGGGTGGCCTACTACCTGCGCCGCTGGACCCATCTGCTGGCGGCTTCGGTCAGGCTGCTCTGGCTAGGCTTCGGCACGGACCTGGCGCGGATCTTGCCGGGCGCCTGGCTGATGCTGCGGGCCGTCAAGTTGTGGGCGCCGTTTCCCGACAACGACCCCGACGGCGCCCAGGCCCGCATGCGCGAGCTTTACGCGCTGGTCAGGCTACGTTTCGGCGAGCCTGCGGACCCGGCGCGAGCGGCCAGCCTGGAGATCGACTGGTGGCGGGCGCACCGGCAGCGTCAGCATGCGCCCGAACCCGCGGAAACGGGCGACGAACTGGCCGAGTCGCTGACCCGCCTGTACTGCTACCTCTTCGGCGAGACTGAGGCGGCGGTCAGGCCAGCCGTCGTGCACCGAGTGCGGGCGATGGATCTGTCCGATCAGTGGGTCCGGGAGGGGTGCCGACCCGACAGCCCGCTGCTCCCGCTGGAGCGCGCCGCGCTGGTCCGCGCTTACGCCGCGCTGGCCGCCGCCGTCCACCACGAGGAACGCTGATTCGCATCCACCTCGGCACCTTCACTCCGGCCGGAGGCGTCTATCCGGCAAACAGACGGCGCCGGAAAGCCGCTCCGCCAGCTATCCAACGGGTGCTCCCTGCCCCCTACTCCCATGCCCTGATGTAGTGGATGGAACGGCCACCAGGCGCAGTTCGATCAGCTCGAGCCCGAATCCCATGATCCGCTCCAACAGCTCCCAAAGGGCGGCCTGATCTCGCAGTTCGACGCGAAGGGTGGTCGTCTCCTTGCCTATGCTGACCTCGCAGTCGTCGAACTCGGCACGCAGTACTGAGCCGGCTGGACCTGCGAAGATGATCTCGTACACCTGTGATCGCATCAAAGGACACGCCTCGAAGTCCGCTGTTCAGGCGGGCCTGGGCACGCCCGGTGGCTGGTTGGGGCAGGGGCTGCCACGGCTTTCCCCCTGTGGCTCGCGGCAGCCTGGAATCGTCAACACCTCAGCCACCTTCTGCACTGTTATACCCCTATAAACCAGAGGCTCCAATACCCCAGGAGGATGCAGGCCTGACGGCATAACGCCGAGGTGCCGCACCGCCGCAGATCGGGCCTTGCATGCCATCAGCTCGATCGCTTGACACCCCGCCAGACGGACACTGACCTGCAGAAACGGAACCCCAGCCGGCTACTTTAGCAACTGCCGCGCCATGACCATGCGCTGGATCTGGTTGGTGCCCTCGTAGATCTGAGTGATCTTCGCGTCGCGCATCATGCGCTCGACCGGGAAGTCGTTCACGTAGCCGTAGCCGCCGAGCAGCTGGACCGCGTCGGTGGTCACCGACATGGCCACGTCGGAGGCCAGGCACTTGCAGGCCGAGGAGAAGAAGGTCAGGTCGTCGACCCGCTCCCCGGCCATGACCCGGTCGGACCGGGCCGCGGCCGCGTAGGTGAGCTGGCGGGCCGCCTCCAGCTTCATGGCCATGTCGGCGATCATGAACTGCAGGCCCTGGAGCTCGGCAATCGCGCGGCCGAACTGCCTGCGTTCCCGGACGTAGCCGAGCGCGTAGTCCAGGGCGCCCTGGGCGATGCCCAGGGCCTGCGCGGCGATCGTGATGCGGGTGTGGTCCAGGGTACGCAGGGCGATCTTGAACCCTTCCCCCTCGTCGCCGACGAGCCGCGAGGCCGGGATCACGCAGTCGTCGAAGTACAGCTCCCGGGTCGGCGAGCCCTTGATGCCGAGCTTGTGCTCCGGCGCCCCGAAGGTGAACCCGGGGTCCCCGTCCTCCAGCACGAAGGCCGAGATCCCGTTCGCGCCCCCGTCCGGGTCGGTGACGGCCATCACCGTGTAGTACTTCGACACCCCGGCGTTGGTGATCCAGCGCTTCACGCCGTTCAGCACGTAGCCGTCGCCCGAGCGCACCGCCCGGGTCTTCATGGCCGCCGCGTCCGAGCCCGCCTCGGGCTCGGACAGCGCGTAGGAGAACATCGCCTCGCCGCGCGCGACGGGCGCCAGGTAGGCGGCCTTGACCTCCTCGGACGCGCCCAGCAGCAGCGGCACGGTGCCCAGCTTGTTCACCGCCGGGATGAGCGAGGACGACGCGCAGGCCCGCGCCACCTCCTCGATCACGATCGCGGTGGCGATCGCGTCGGCCCCCGCGCCGCCGTAGGCCTCGGGGATGTGCACGGCCTGCAGGTCGGCCTTGACCAGAGCCTCGTAGACGTCCCAGGGGAACTCGCTGGTCCGGTCGACCTCGGCGGCCCGGGGAGCGATCTTGTCGTCGGCTAGGGCGCGGACCGACTCGCGGAGCGCCTCGTGCTCTTCGGACGGGGCAAAGGCGGGGAAATCAAGGCTCATGCCTTGATGGTAGATCGGCTAGAGGGCCACGATGGTGACCTGCCGGCCCTCGGCCACCTTCCGCATATCACCGGGAGCGCTGGTAAGGACCGTGACCTGATCCACGTCCGCGGCCTGGATCACCGCGCCGAGGTGAGCGTCGGCAACGGATACCTTGGTCCGTTTCGCGATGCCCGCGGCGGCATCGGCCTGGCTGACATCGAGCGGAACGTCGACTATCCCGAGCCTGTTGACGAACGCCCAGGCCGCGGCGGTTCTGTCCCAGCCTGCCTCGACCCGGACGGCCGTAGGGACCGCAATCTGGACCGACATGGCGCCTGCTGTACGCACGGCCACGATCCGAACCTCATCGAGCACGCGGCGGTGCTTACGATGCCCCGGATCGCGGAGGGCCTGGACTGCCTCGTTGTCCAGCAGGACGATCCGGTTCACGCCGCGCCTCGCTGGCTCGCCTCGCAGCTCTCGACCGCCTCGGCCCACAGCAGGACATCCTCAAAGCTGGCGCCTGGATGCCGACGACCTACCTCGGCGGCCGACCGCTCAAGGAGCTCCGGCTTCTGCGCCAGCGGGTTACCGTCGATCTCGGCCGCTGCGATGGCCAGGTCGGCCAGGGTAGGTCGAGTGTCCGGGTACTCCTCGTAGTGAAGTTCGAGGGCGGCCAGAACGACGGTGCCCTCTAGGAACATCCGCAGTGCGTTCGCGGTCAGGATCGTCGTGGACGGCGCCAGGTCGAGTTCGCTGACCGCGATCGCGGCGGCCTCGCGCAGCGCCTTCGGGATCCGCATCGAAGTGTTGGTGGTCTCCGGATCAGTGCTGCTCAGCAGCTCGTTGATCCGGTCGATGGCCTCCTCGGTGGTCATGCGACAAGTGTACCACGGACCTGTGGTACAGATGTCAGCGCAGGCCTCGGACGCTGATGGCGTAGATGCTGGCCTGGTAGGTGCCTGCGTTGTCGGGGGGCAGCTTGGTGAACCAGACGAGCAGGTAACGGGCGTGCGCGGGCGAGGTCAGGGACAACTCGACGATGCTGCCCGCGCCGGCGGACGTCGCGACCGTGTGCAGGTCGGCCATTACTGGACGGCCGCCGGCGCGCAGCTGGAGGATGGCGCCTGCGTGGCCGCCAAGGGCGAGCCGCACCGCCGAGATCGTGACCGTGCGGCCCATATCGACCAGCAGGCCGGTGCCGGCCTGCAGGTGCCCGAAGTCCGAGGTGGTGTACCAGTCGCTGTACCAGGGCGTAGCCGGCTGGCCCGAGATCGCGAA
Source organism: uncultured Actinomycetes bacterium (assembly GCA_963742795.1). Lineage (GTDB taxonomy): Bacteria > Actinomycetota > Actinomycetes > Streptosporangiales > Streptosporangiaceae > Palsa-504. Next base: position 232,104 of record CAVUNL010000001.1, on the reverse strand, counting down.
CGAGGCCCGCTGCGGGTCGTCGCCGTCGGCGGTCCCGGCCGGGCCGAAGGCGGTCACGCGAGCCGGGGTGAGCGCCTGGACCACCGCCACCGGGCTGGCCGAGGGAGTCGCGGTCGGGCTGGACTGCGCGGTACTAGCCTGGACGCTGGGCGTGACCGACGTGACCGGGCTGGGCTGGCCGGCGTGGGTCGGGCGCTGGCTGGTGGCGTCGGCCGCGCGCTGGGTCTTGCCCACCCCGGAGGCGAACTTGTAGCCGGCGAAGCCGATCACGGCCAGTACCAGGACGGCCAGAATGGCCGTCCACCGGACCCGGCGGCGCTCGCGCTTCCTGATCGGCATCATCGGCTGGAAGGCCTCGGCCGCGGTGATCTCCTGGGCGGACCGCCACCGCTCGTCGAACTCCTCGATCAGCGGCCTGGGGTCGGTGCCCACCGTCTCGGCGATCGCGCGGATGTGGCCCCGGGCGTAGAAGTCACCGCCGCAGGCCGCGTAGTCATCCTGCTCGATGCCCTGAATGATGTTCTCGCGGACCCGGGTGCGCCGGCTGACCTCGGCCACGCTGAGACCGGCATGGCGGCGCGCCGCGGCCAGGGTCGCGCCGATGCTCACGCCCGCCTCCCAGCCTCGCCCGACCGGATCGCCCGACGGGATCGCCCGACGGGATCGCCCGACCAGATCGCCCGACCAGATCGCCCGACAATGCCCAATCAGATCGCCCAATCAGATCGCAGGGAGCATGCCCGCATCGGGCGGGCTCTAAGCGGACTAAGTCTGCGGGCCGGCGATCACGCAGGGTAGCGCCCTTGGCCCGGGCCTGGTCGGCCAGCCGCTCGGCGAAGGAGATGAGCCGGGCGCGCAGCGCCGCGCCGGCCGGGCCCTCGGCGGCGGCCAGGATGCGGACGGCGAGCAGGCCGGCGTTGCGGGCGCCGCCGACCGCGACGGTCGCGACCGGGATCCCGGCCGGCATCTGGACGATCGAGAGCAGCGAATCCAGGCCGTCCAGGTTGGCCAGCGGAACGGGGACCCCGATGACCGGCAGCGGGGTGACCGAGGCGAGCATGCCCGGCAGGTGCGCCGCGCCGCCCGCGCCCGCGATGATCACCCGCAGGCCGCGGTCGGCGGCCGACGAGCCGTACTCGATCATCGCCCGCGGCATCCGGTGCGCCGATACCACGTCCGCCTCGTACGGGACGGCGAACTCCTCCAGCGCCGCGGCCGCGGCCTGCATGACTGGCCAGTCCGAGTCGCTGCCCATGACGATGCCTACCACCGCGGGATCTCGAGGCTCACGGGCCGTCCTCCTGGCCCCAGCGCAGGTAGCTGGCCGCCCGGCGGGCACGGTCCGCCAGTTCGGCCGGGTCGCGGTGGCGCCGGTCGCCGGTCACCGTGACGTGGCCGATCTTGCGTCCCGGGCGGACCGGCTTGCCGTACATGTGCACCTTGACCGCCGGGTCGCCCGCCATGACGTGGATGTAGCGGTCGTAGACGTCGCCGTCGTCGCCGCCGAGCACGTTGGCCATCACCGTCACCGGCGCGGCCAGCGCCGGGGACCCCAGCGGCAGATCCAGGACGGCCCGCAGGTGCTGCTCGAACTGGGAGGTGACCGCGCCCTCGATGGTCCAGTGGCCGCAGTTGTGCGGGCGCATCGCCAGCTCGTTGACCAGCAGCCCGCGCGAGGTCTCGAACATCTCCACCGCGAGGAGCCCGGTCACGTCGAGCTCGGCGGCGATCCGCAGCGCCATCTCCTCGGCGTGCGCGGCCCGGCCGGGAGCCAGGCCCGGCGCGGGAGCGATCACCTCGCGGCAGATGCCGTCCCGCTGGACGGTCTCCACCACCGGGTACACCGCGCCCTGGTTGTGCGGCGAGCGGGCCGCGAGCACGGCGAGCTCGCGGTCGAACGCGACGTACTCCTCGGCGATCAGCGTCAGGCCGTGCGCGAGGACGGCCCGGGCCTGCGCCGCCGAGGCGCACACCCAGACGCCCTTGCCGTCGTAGCCGCCGCTGACCGCCTTCAGCACCACCGGCCAGGTCCCGGCCGCGAACGCCTCGACCTCGGCGATCCCGCTCACCGGCGCGAACCGCGGGCAGCCGATGCCCAGGCCGGCCAGCCGCTCGCGCATGGCCAGCTTGTCCTGGGTAAAGCGCAGCGCCTCGGCAGACGGCCTGACCCGGACACCGGCGGCCTCCAGGGCGGCCAGGTGCCCGCCGGGCACATGCTCGTGGTCGAAGGTGAGCACGTCGACGCCGGCCGCGAAGGCGCGCAGGTCATCAAGCGAGCGGTAGTCCCCGAGCCGGGTGCCCGCGGTGACCCGGGCGGCGCTGTCGGCCGGCGAACCGGCCAGGACGCGGAAGCCGACGCCGAGCCCGATGGCGGCCTGGGCGGTCATCCGGGCCAGCTGGCCGGCGCCCACCATACCCACCACTGGGCCCGCTACCGCTGGGCCCGCCACGGGAGTCGAATCGGGCGCCGCCGGGGAGTCGGTCACGCTCCGTACCCTACGGGACCGGCGGGCGCGGAGGTGAGCTGGGCAAGCACCACGGTCCGTTCGGTAGATAGCTTTTCCTACCGGAACCGGCGCGGGACACAGGCCTGGGACCGGACGGCGGCACGAAAGTTAACCTTCGGGATACACCGGGGCGGGGTCGCCGATCTATGATCGCGGCAACCGAAGGAGCAGCCGATGGCTACACGTGACCAGGACGTTCCGGTCGGCGCGGCGGAGGGGGTCCTCGTCCGCGAGGGCAGCTACGGCACCCAGGTCATGACCGTCGAGCCGGGCGGCGCGGAGTTCATCCCGCTGAACGAGCGGCACGGCCGGCCGGTCCAGCTGTTCTGGACCTGGACGTCGCCGAACATGGAGTTCGCCACGATCTTCGTCGGCGTGCTCGCGGTCGCGCTCTTCGGGCTGGGCTTCTGGGAGGCGGTGCTGGCCCTCGTCCTGGGCAGCGCGATCGGCGGCATCACCCAGGGGATCTTGTCCCTGCGCGGGCCGAAGTACGGGGTGCCGCAGATGGTGCTGAGCCGGCTCGGGTTCGGCTACTGGGGCAACGCGCTGCCCGCCGGGCTGAACTCGGTGACCGCCGGGATCGGCTGGTTCGCGGTGAACAGCGTCAGCGGCGCGCTCGCGCTGAACGTGCTGACCCACTGGCCGCAGGTGCTGTGCCTGCTGATCATCGTGGTGGTGCAGGTCGCGGTCGCGTTCTTCGGCTACAACCTGGTGCACCTGTTCGAGCGGTACGCCTTCCCCATCCTGGCCGTGATCTTCCTGATCGCCTCCGGCGTCATCTTGAGCAAGGCCCACCCCGGCGCGGTCCACCACACGTTTCCCGGCGCGTTCCTGCTGGCGTTCGGCGCCTCGTTCGGCTACGCGGTCGGGTGGAACCCGTACGCGTCGGACTACACCCGCTACTTCAAGCCGGACACGAGCAGGGCCGCGATCGCCTGGTGGTCAGGGACCGGGCTGTTCCTGTCCTGCGCCCTGCTCGAGATCGTCGGCGCGGCCGTCGGCACCTCGGTCGGCGCGAACGACGCGCTCGCCGGTCCCGGCGGCATGACCGGGCTGCTGGCCACCCCGCTGGCCGACCTGACGCTGCTGGCCATCGCGCTCGGCGCGGTCTCGGCGAACGTGCTCAACATCTACTCCGGCGCGCTGTCGTTCACCGCGATCGGGATCAAGCTGCCGCTGTCGCTGCGGCGGGCGATCGTGGCGCTCGGGTTCGGCGTCATCGGGTTCTTCCTGGCCTGGAGCGGGCTGCACAACGCGGGCGCCAAGTACACGGACTTCCTGCTCATCATCGCGTACTGGATCGCCCCGTGGCTGGCCGTCTACTTCTGCGACATGCTGCTGCGCCGCAACCCGGACGAGACCCTGCTGTTCGCGACGCGGCGGACGAACTGGGCCGGGCCGGTCGGCCATGCTCATAGGGATGGGCATCTCGATCTGGCTGTTCTCCAACCAGACCGAGTACATCGGGGTGGTGCCGTCGCACGTGCCCGCCGTCGGCGACCTGACCTTCGAGGTCGGGTTCGTGATCACGGCGGTAGTGTACCTGACCTGGCATTTCGTCGCCGGGACCGGGCGGGAGAACACGCTGGCCGGCTGACGTTTCTTTCGGGTGGCCCGGGTGGTTTCAGAGGGTTGCCTCAGGGAAGAGTGGGTCGGCACCCAGGCCTGGCCGGTAGCATGTGCGGGTCTTGCTAGGGGCCTGCCGGGGGTTCGCGCGGGCCGAACATGCCTTGAGTGCCGAAAGGACTTGTCCTAATGCCCAGGATGGCAAGCCTCCGCAAGCGCTTGACCGACCTGATTCCCGAACTGGCGAAGTTCGGCACGGTCGGGCTGATCGGGTCGATCATCGACCTGGGCGGCGCCGACTACCTGCACGTCCACCTGGGCATCGGGCCCCTGGCGGCCAAGGCGATGTCGATCACCGCGGCCACCGTGGTCACCTACCTAGGCAGCCGGTTCTGGACCTTCCGGCACCGGGTCAACCAGGCGCTGCTGCGCGAGGGCGTCCTGTTCGTGGTGCTGAACGTCATCGGCCTGGGCATCGCCGAGGTCGTGATCGCGGTCACGACCTACGGGCTGGACATGAAGTCCGAGCTGGCTTACAACGTGGCCAGCGTGGTCGGTACCGGGTTCGGGACGATCTTCCGGTACTTCGCGTACAAGAAGTGGGTATTCCTGGCGGGCGCGCCCGGCACCGCGGTGGCCGCCGGCGAGGCGGCCGTGTCCGGGATTGTCGACCCCGCCGAGACGAGCCCGTCAGGCGCGGCGCTGACCGGCGAGTACGGGCCGCCGTGGGAGGATCTCGAGCCGCCCGCGGACCTCGGCTACAGGCCGACCTGGGAGCACCTCGAGCCCGCGGAGTGGTGACGCCCCTAGGCGGGGCCGCGGACGGGCTGGGTCCCGGGGCGCAGCGGGTGGCGGGGCAGGAACACCCCGAACGTGGCGGGCTTGGCCTTGACCAGCACGACCCGGCCGCCGTCGGCGGCGGCCATGGTCCGGGCCAGCGCCAGCCCTAGCCCGGTGCCCTCGGGACGGCCGCTGACGCTCCGCTCGAAGATGCGCGAGACCAGGTCCGGCGGGACGCCGTTGCCCTCGTCCCGGACCTCGATCACCACCGACCGCGCGCTCTGCGAGGTCTGAATGGTCACCGTGCCGCCGCCGTGCATCAGCGCATTGTCCAGCAGGGTGGCGAGCACCTGGGCCAGGCCGCCGGGGGTGACGTGGGCCTGCAGGCCGCGCGCGCCGATCACGACCAGCTTGCGCTTGGCCCGGCGGAACGCCGGCTCCCACTCCACGACCTGCTGCTGCACGATCTCGTCGATGCCGGTCAGCTCGGCCGAGGCGGCGGTCGCCCGGCGGGCCGGGCTGAGCAGCTGGGTGACGACGTCCGCCAGGCGTTCGGCCTGGGCCAGGGCGGCGCTGCCCTCTTCGCGCACCACGTCGGGGTCGTCGGCGGCCGCGATCATCTCCTCCAGCCGCATGGACAGCGCGGTCAGCGGGGTGCGCAGCTGATGCGAGGCGTCCACGGCGAGCTCGCGGTCCGCCACCAGCAGGCTGGACAGCCGCCGGGCCGAGCTGTCCAGCCCGTCGGCCACCTGATCCAGGTCGGCCACCCCGTACCGGCGGCCGAGCGGGCGCGGGTCACCGGCGCCGAGCCGCCCGGCGGCTTCGGCGAGTTCCTCGACCGGCCGCGCCAGCCGGGCCGCGAGCACCGCGGCCAGCCACGCGGCCAGGGCGACGGCCCCGGCCATGAGCCCGGCGACGAGCGCCACCGCGCCCGGCCCGGCCACGATGACCAGCGCGGGCACGCCCACCACCACGATCACGGCCACCGCAGCGGCGAACGTAGAAAACCACAGCCTTCTGCGCACGGCTCAGCCCGCGGAGCGGCTAGTCGCCGCGTTCAAAGCGGAACCCGACGCCGCGGACCGTGGTGATGTAGCGGGGAGAGTGCGCGTCGTCACCCAGCTTGCGGCGCAGCCAGGAGATGTGCATGTCAAGGGTCTTGGTGGAGGTCCACCACTTCGCGTCCCACACCTCGCGCATGATCTGCTCGCGGGTGACGACCTTGCCCGCGTCGCGGAGCAGGATCCACAGCAGGTCGAACTCCTTGGTGGTCAGGTCGAGCTCGGTGTCGCCGTGCCAGGCACGGCGGGCGTCGGGATCGATCCGCACGCCGAGCACCGCCGAGCCCTCGGCCGTCCCCCGCCGGAGCAGGGCGCGGACCCGGGCCAGCAGCTCGGCCAGCCGGAACGGCTTGGTCACGTAGTCGTCGGCACCCGCGTCCAGGCCCACCACGGTGTCCACCTCGTCGGCGCGGGCGGTGAGGATCAGCACCGGGACCGCGTAGCCGCCGGCCCGGACCCGGCGGCAGACCTCGAGCCCGTCGAGGTCGGGCAGGCCGATGTCGAGCAAGATCAGGTCGACGCCTTCGCTGAGAGCGCGGTCGAGCGTGGTCGGCCCGTCCGCGGTGACGTCCACCTCGTAGCCCTCGCGGCGCAAGGCGCGGGACAGCGGTTCGGAGATGGAGGTGTCATCCTCGGCGAGCAGCACGCGAGTCATGTCTAAAGAGTAAAGGAAAGGTAAAACATTTGCCGCCCAAGAGGGCTACGGCGAGGGCCTGCCGCGCGACAGCGCGGCCATCGCGCAGCCCGCGAAGGGGCGAATGCCCCTTCCGGTCGCGCGATACTACGGCGGGCACCGCAGCGGGGCGCGGAGCGCACCGGGGGGTTCCGGGGGGTCGTCCCCCCGGGCTAACGCCGGGCTGATGCCGTGGCGGCGGCGGGGCGGGGTGCGGTCGCGGCCGCGGGCGACGGCGAACCGGCGGACCAGTTCGTCGCGCAGGTCCTCGGGCTCGACCACGTCGTCCACGACGAGTTCGGAGGCGAGGCGCAGGATGTCGATGTCCTGCTCGTAGTCGCGGCGCAGGCGTTCGGTCTCGGCGGCCCGCTCGGTCTCGTCGGCGATCTGCTCGAGCTTGTTCGCGTAGACCGCGTTGACCGCGGCCTCGGCGCCCATGACCGCGATCTTGGCCGTGGGCAGGGCGAGCGTGGCGTCCGGCTCGAAGCCGGGGCCAGCCATGGCGTACAGCCCGGCCCCGTAGGCCTTGCGGACCACGACGCAGATCTTGGGCACGGTGGCGTCGGACATGGCCGCGATCATCTTGGCGCCGTGCCGGATGATGCCCTGCCGCTCCACCGCGGTGCCGACCATGAAGCCGGGCACGTCGGCCAGGAACAGCAGCGGGATCCCGAACGCGTCGCAGGTCTGGATGAACCGGGCCGCCTTATCGGCCGAGTCGACGAACAGCACCCCGCCCTTGAACATCGGGTTGTTGGCGACCACCCCGGTGACCTGCCCGTCCAGCCGGGCGAAGCCGGTGACGAGCTCGCGGGCCCACAGCGCGTGGATCTCGAAGAACGAGTCCTCGTCGACCACGCCGCGCACGAACCGGCGCATGTCGAAGGCCTGCCGCTCGCTCTCCGGGACCAGGGCCCGCAAGTCGAAAGCCTTGGGCGGCCGCGCCTCGGCCGAAGGCAGCGGAGCGGACCAGTTCTGCGGCAGGTACGACAGGTAGGCCCGGACCGCTTCCAGCGCGTCGGCCTCGGAGGACGCCAGCAGGTGCCCGCTGCCGGACACCGTGCAGTGCAGCCGGGCCCCGCCCATCTCCTCCAGCGTGGTCTTCTCGCTGACCACCATCTCGACCATCCGCGGGCTGCCCAGGTACATCGACGCGTTGCCGTCCACCATCGCGGTGAAGTCGCAGAACGCCGGGATGTACGCGCCGCCCGCCGCCGACGGGCCGAACAGCGCGCAGACCTGCGGGATCGAGCCGGAGGCGCGGATCTGGTTGCGGAAAATACGCCCGGCGCCGCGTCTGCCAGGGAACATGTCCACCTGATCGGTGATCCGGGCCCCGGCCGAGTCGACCAGGTAGATCATCGGGATGCCGGTCTGGTAGGCCTTCTCGATGATCCGGATGATCTTCTCGACCGTGCGGGCGCCCCAGGACCCGGCCTTGACCGTGGAGTCGTTGGCCATCAGCGCCACCGGCCGGCCGTCGATCAGCGCGGTGCCGGTGATCACGCCGTCCGCGGGCAGCCCGTCGGCCAGGGCATTCGCGTACCGGCCGTCCTCGGTGAAGCTTCCTTCGTCGGTCAGCAGCGCGATGCGCTCGCGGGCGAACAGCTTGCCGCGGGCCGCGGCGGCCTCGTGGTAGCGGGCGGCTCCGCCGCGCTCGATGGTCTCGCGGAGCTTGGGGAGGTGGGTCATGAGGTCGGTCTCGCGCAGCTCGCCGGAATCGGTCATGGAGCGATTGTCCTGGTGCGAGGGCCGGCCGCAGGACCTGGGAGGGCAGGGTGCGCCCGACGATGCCCTCGGCCTGCGCCGCCGCGGCGATCATGGCCTCCAGGTCGATCCCGGTGGCCACCCCCATGTCTTCGACCATGTGCACGAGTTCCTCGGTCGCGATGTTGCCGGTGGCGCCGGGCGCGTAGGGGCAGCCGCCCAGGCCGCCGACCGAGGCGTCGAAGTCGGCCACGCCGAGTTCCAGGGCGGCCAGCACGTTGGCCAGCCCGGTGCCGCGCGTGTTGTGGAAGTGCAGGTTGAGCGCGGTATCCGGATGGGCAGAACGGAACGCCCCGACCAGCGCCCGCACCCGGGTCGGGGTGGCCATGCCGGTCGTGTCGCCGAACGAGGCCGAGTCCGCCCCGTCGGCCAGGGCCCGCCCGGCCACCGACACCACCCGGCCGACCGGCACGTCGCCCTCGTACGGGCAGCCCCACGCGGTGGACACGATGACCTGCACGGTCGCGCCGCGCTCGTGGGCGACCGAGATGAGCTCGGCGATCTCGTCCAGCGACTGCCCGGTCGAGCGGTTCACGTTCTTGCGGTTGTGCGTCTCGGAGGCCGAGACGACCGCCTCGAGTTCGGTGAAGCCGGCGTCGAGGGCGCGCCCCGCGCCGCGGAGGTTCGGCACCAGCGCCGAGTACCTGACCGAGGGGGCCCGGGCCGCGCGCTTCCACACCTCGTCGGCGTCGGCCATCTGCGGGATCGCCGAGGGCCGCACGAACGACACCGCCTCGATCCGCTGCACGCCGGTCGCGGACAGCCGGTCGAGCAGCGCCACCTTGGCGTCGGTCGGCACCGGGTCCTCGTTCTGCAGTCCGTCCCGCGGCCCGACCTCGCGGACCGAGATCCGGTCCGGCAGTTCCCAGCTCATGTTCCCCAGGTTAGTTGCGGATCACGGCTGGTTGCGCTGGTTGCGGTCGAGCCGGCGCTGCTCGTCCTCGACCAGCCCGAACAAGATGGCCTGGACGTCCGCCACGTCCGGGATGTCCCGCAGCACGATCTGGCCGTGCTCGCCCGCCGACTCCACCACCAGCCGCCCGGCCCCGAGCAGCCGGTCGAGCAGGCCCTTCTCGAACGACACGTCGTTGATCCTGGTCAGCGGGATGTCACGGCCCTTCCGGGTGAGGATGCCGTACCGGGTCCGCAGCCGCTTGGTGGTCAGCTCGTAGGTCGTGGTCCGCCAGCGCAGTACTGGCACGATCAGCCACACCATCAGGAACAGGACCGCGACGATGCCCACCGCGGCGCGGGCCGCCGGCGCCGCCGAGCCGGACCCGATCAGCGCCTCGGCGATCAGCGCGATGGCCACCACCAGCACCGCGACCAGGACCGGGCGGATCAGCGTTTTCCAGTGCGGGTGCAGCAGCAGCACGGGCTGCTCGCCGGCGGCAAGCGGAGACTCAGGGGCCATATGCCACATAGTGGCACGCGCCGGCCGATGCTCAGCGCAGGTGCACGATGTCGCCCGCGGTCACCGGCAGGTCGGGATCGGGCGGCACGCTGACCAGCAGCCTGCCGTCCGGGTCCACCCCCGCGGCCAGGCCGTCGAGCAGCCGGCCGCCGGGCAGTTCGACCCGGACGCGCCGGCCGAGGGTGGCGCACAAGCCGGTGTACTCGGCACGCAGGCCGGACCGTTCGGGATCACCAGAAACCCGGGACCACGTCCGGTACCTCCGTTCCAGGCCCGCCAGGATCCCGGCCAGCAACCGTTCCCGGTCCAGGTTCGGGGATCCTTCGAGGCGCAGCGAGGTCGCGGGCAGGGCGCCGGGGCCGGGCGGCGGGAGCTCGGCCGGCCCGGTGGACACGTTGATACCGATGCCGATCACCACCGCGTCCCCGGCCGCCTCGGCCAGGATGCCGGCGAGCTTGGCCGGGCCGGCCAGGACGTCGTTCGGCCACTTGAGCTGCGCGTCCACCGCGGCGACGTCGCGGACGGCGGCGGCCACGGCCACCCCGGCCAGCAGCGGGAGCCAGCCCAGGAGGGCCCGCGGCACCGCGGCCGGCCGCAACAGCACGGAGAAGGTCAGCGCGGCGCGCGGCGGCGACACCCAGGCGCGCCCCAGCCGGCCGCGCCCGGCGTTCTGCTGCTCGGCGACCAGGACCGCGCCCTCCGGCTCGCCGCCGGCCGCGCGGGCCAGCAGGTCGGCGTTGGTCGAGCCGGTGACCGGGACCACCTCGACGGACCGCCACAGGCCGCCGGGCCGGACCACGGCGGCGCGCACGCTCGCCTCGTCCAGGGGCGCTTCGTCGAGGGGCGCCTCAGTCACCGATGCGGATGCGCAGGCGGCGGAAGCCCTTGCCCTTGCTCTCGATCTTGACCACCTCGATGCGGCCGACCTGGCTGGTGGAGGCGACGTGGGTGCCGCCGTCGGCCTGCTGGTCCAGGCCCACGATGTCGACGACCCGGACCTCCTTGACCTCCGGCGGCACCAGGTTGGTGGCGGTGCGGATGATGTCGGGCAGGGCGAACGCCTCGTCGCGGGGCAGGACGCGCACGTCGATGCGCCGGCCGATCCGGATCTCGGTGTTGCAGGCCGCCTCGACCGCGTCCCGGAAGCCCTCGGGCACGTCGGGCAGGTTGAAGTCCATCCGCGCGGTGAGCGGCTCCATGTTGCCCCCGGTGACCAGCGCCCCGAAATCGCGGAACACCACGCCGCACAGCACGTGCAGGCCGGAGTGGGTGCGCATCAGCGCGGTGCGCCGCTCGTCGTCCAGCGCACCACGAACGGCGGTGCCGATCGGCGGCAGCGGGTCACCCTCGGCCGGGATCAGGTACTCCTCGTCGCCCTTGCGCGCGCCGACGATGCGGGTCTGCACCCCGCCCCACAGCAGCACGCCGTGATCGGGCGGCTGGCCGCCGCCGCCGGGATAGAACGCCGACCGGTCCAGGACGATGCCCTCGGCGCCGGCCGCGAGCACGGCGGCGTCCCACTCGCGCAGCGTCTGGTCGTCCAGTTCGAGCCGGTGCGTGCGCCACTGGGTGTCAGTCATACCAGGCGAGCCTAGCCGGTGTTCTGCAGGCCGGCCGCGACTCCGTTGACGGTCAGCAGGAGCAGGCGCTCCAGGCGCTGCTGGTCGCCGTCCTCGGACGGGGCGCGGAGGGCGGCCAGGGCGCGCAGCTGCAGGTAGGACAGCGCGTCCACGTACGGGTCGCGCAGCGCCACGGCGCGGGACAGCACCGGCCGGTCGGCCAGCAGCCGGTCGTGCCCGGTGACCGCCAGCACCAGCCGCTTGGTCAGGTCGTACTCGGCGAGGACCAGGGCGGTCAGGTCGTCCCGGCCGCCCAGGGCCAGGTAGCGGGACGCGATCGGGCGGTCGGTCTTGGCCAGGCTCATCTCGGCGTTGTCGAGCAGCACGCCGAACAGCGGCCACTCGCGGTACGCGCGGCGCAGCACGTCGGTGCCGTCGGGATCGGCCTCGATGGCGGCCAGCCCGCTGCCCAGCCCGAACCACCCGGGCAGGTTGACCCGGGTCTGGGACCAGGCGAACACCCAGGGGATGGCGCGCAGGTCGTTCAGGTCCATGCTTGCCTGGCCGCCTGCGGCGCCGGGGGTCGTCGGGCCCGCAGCTTGCGCAGACAGCCCGCGCTTGGCGGGCCGGGAGCCGATCCGCAGGCCGCCGATCTCGCCCAGCGGGCTGATCCGGGCGAACCACTCGGCGAACCCGTCCGCCTCGACCAGCCCGCGGAAGGCGGCGCACGCGGCCTGGTCGATCCGGTCGGCGATGCCGGGGTAGGTGGCCGCCGCGACCGCGGTGCGCTCGGCGATCCGCGCGGACGAGGCGAGCAGGACCGCGGAGCTGACCTGCTCAAGGTGCCGCTTGGCGATGGCCGGCTGGCCGTACCGGGCGAAGATCACCTCGCCCTGCTCGGTGACCTTGAACGACCCGTTGACCGAGCCGGGCGCCTGGGCCAGCACCGCGCGCCCGGCCGGCCCGCCGCCCCGGCCCAGCGCGCCGCCGCGGCCGTGGAACAAGGTGAGCCGCACACCGTGCGCCGAGGCCCATTCGGCCAGCCGGGCCTGGGTGTCGAACAGCCGCAGCGTGGCGCTGGCCGGGCCGAGTTCCTTGGCCGAGTCGGAGTAGCCGAGCATCGCCTCCAGGCGCCCGCCGGTGGCGGCCAGACGGTCGGCGACCGGCGGGAGGGCGAGCATCCCGGTCAGCACGGCGGGCGCGTTGGCCAGGTCGACCGCGCTCTCGAACAGCGGCACCACGTCGAGCACCGGGGTGCGGCCGCCCGCGGCGGCGTAGCTCGCGAGTTCGTAGACGGCGGCCACGTCGTCGGCTGACCGGGTGAAGCTGACCACGTAGCGCTGGCAGGCGTCGATGCCGAACCGGTCCTGGATCCAGCCGATGGCCCGGAAGGTGGCCAGCACCTCCTGCGCCTCCGCCGAGCGGTCCATGTCGGGCTCTAGGCCGGGTGGCCCGGCGGCGCGCAGCTCGCGCAGCACCCGGGCGTGCACCTCGCTGTGCTGGCGGACCTCCAGGTCCGCCAGGTGGAACCCGAACGTCTCGGCCTGCCAGATCAGGTTCTGCAGCTCGCCGAAGGCCTGCATGCCGGCCCCGGCGGCGGCCAGCGACTCCTGGACCACGCGCAGGTCGGCTAGGAACTCGGCCGGTCCCGGGTAGGCCAGGTCGGCGTGCCGCATCCGGGTGGCGTTGATCCGCTGCGCGGCGTACAGCAGGTAGGTCCGGTACGGCTCCTGCGGGGAGCGGGCCGCGATCTCGGCCAGCAGCTCGGGGTGGGCGGCCGCGGCGGCCGCGAGCGCGCGGCGCAGGCCCGGCGACGGCGGGGTGGTCGCCTCGTGCACGGTCAGCGCCCGGCCGGTCCGCGCCGTGGCGGCCTCAAGCGCGCGCAGGATGTGGTCGGCCTGGATGGTGGCGGTCTCCCGGGTGACCTGCGCGGTCACGAACGGGTTGCCGTCCCGGTCCGCGCCCACCCAGCTGCCGAAGCGCAGGTACGCGGGCACCGCCGCGGCCGGCTCGGCGGCCGGGTAAAGGGCCCGGTCCAGCTCGCGGTACACGGCGGGAACCACCCGGAACAGCGTCTCGTCGAACGCGGTCATGACCGTCCGGACCTCGTCGATGGGGTCCATGGCCTTGACCCGGAGCTGCGAGGTCCGCCACAGCAGGTCGATGTTCTCGCGCAGCCCGCGGCGCGCCTCGGCGCGCTCGGCCGCACCCGCCCGCTCGTCGTCGACCACGTTGAGCAGCTCGCTGATGCGGCGCAGCACCGCCACCACGGCCCGGCGCCGGGCCTCGGTGGGGTGCGCGGTCAGCACTAGGTGCACGCGCAGCGAGTCCAGCAGGTCGAGCAGGTGTCCCGGCCCGGTGTCGCGGCTCAGCTCGGCCACGGCGGCGGCCAGCGACTCGCGCACCGGCTCGTCCCCGGCGTCGCGCTCCCGCAGCAGCCGGATGCGCTGGTGCTCCTCGGCCAGGTTGGCCAGGTGGAAGTACACGGTGAAGGCGCGCGCCACCTGCTCGGCCCGGTCCAGATCCCAGGAGGCGACCAGGGCCGCGATCGCGTCGCCGGCCGGGTCGTCGCGCCGCTCCTGGTCACGGGCCTCGATCACCGCGTGCCGGAGCCGCTCCACGTCGGCCAGCAGGTCCGGGCCGGTCTTCGGGTCCGAATCGCGGATGACCTCCCCGAGGATGTCGCCCAGCAGCCGGACGTCGCGGCGCATCCGCTCCGGTAGTTGGGCCCGGTCGCGGGCCCGCTCCATGTTCACGTTGCTCTCTTCAAAGTTTCGGGTTATTCAGAATTTGGTGGGGTTCCCGCCGTACCTACGTGCAGCGGCCCCTCGCACGGGCCTACGGCCCATGCTCGCTAACCGCTATCTGAATAACCCTCACGGTGCGAGCGTAATCCGCTCATGTGACGGACCCGTTAAATTGATGCCATGACGAACCCCGCCGCCGCCGCTGGCGAACCGGATCCGCACACCACCGCGGGCAAGCTCGCCGACCTGGAACGCCGCCGGTCCGAGGCGGTGCACGCCGGGTCGCAGCAGGCGGTGGCCAAACAGCACGAGCGGGGCAAGCGGACCGCGCGCGAGCGGATCGACATGCTGCTGGACCCCGGTTCCTTCACCGAGTTCGACGAGCTAGCCCGGCACCGCGCCACCGACTTCGGCATCGCCGCCACCCGGCCCTACGGGGACGGCGTGGTCACCGGGTACGGCACCGTGGACGGGCGGCCGGTGTGCGTGTTCAGCCAGGACTTCACGGTGTTCGGCGGCTCGCTGGGCGAGGTCTACGGCGAGAAGATCGTCAAGATCATGGACCACGCGCTGAAGACCGGCTGCCCGATCATCGGGATCAACGACGGCGGAGGGGCCAGGATTCAAGAAGGCGTGGTGGCGCTTGGCCTCTTCGCCGAGATCTTCTACCGCAACGTGATGGCCTCGGGGGTCGTCCCGCAGATCTCGCTGATCATGGGCCCGTGCGCGGGCGGCGCGGTCTACTCCCCCGCGATCACCGACTTCACCCTCATGGTCGAGGGCACCAGCCACATGTTCATCACCGGGCCCGACGTGATCAAGACCGTGACCGGCGAGGACGTGACGTTCGAGGACCTGGGCGGCGCCACCGCGCACGGGACCAAGTCCGGCGTCGCCCACTACCAGGCGGCCGACGAGCAGGACTGCATCGACTTCGCGCGCGAGATCCTGTCCTACCTGCCCTCGAACAACCTCGAGGAGCCGCCCCGGATTGTTTCGGACGCGTCCCCGGAGATCCGGCCGCTCGACGAGGAACTCGACACGGTCATCCCGGACTCGCCGAACCAGCCCTACGACATGCACGACGTGATCACCCGCGTGCTGGACGACGGCGAGTTCTGTGAAATCCACGCCGGCTTCGCGCCGAACATCCTGGTCGGCTTCGGCCGGATCGAGGGCTCGCCGGCCGGCGTGGTGGCCAACCAGCCGATGCACTTCGCCGGGTGCCTGGACATCGACGCGTCGGAGAAGGCGGCCCGGTTCGTCCGGACCTGCGACGCGTTCGGCGTCCCGATCCTGACCTTCGTGGACGTGCCGGGCTTCCTGCCCGGGGTGAGCCAGGAATGGCAGGGCATCATCCGGCGCGGGGCCAAGCTCATCTACGCCTACGCTGAGGCCACCGTGCCCAAGGTCACGGTCATCACCAGGAAAGCCTACGGCGGCGCCTACGACGTGATGGGCTCCAAGCACCTGGGCGGCGACGTCAACCTGGCCTGGCCCACCGCGCAGATCGCGGTCATGGGCGCCCAGGGCGCGGTCAACATCTTGTACCGCCGGGAGCTGGCCGGCGCTGCCGACCCGGACGCGCTGCGCGCCCGGCGGATCACCGAGTACGAGGACACCCTGGCCAACCCGTACATCGCGGCCGAACGCGGCTACGTCGACGTGGTCATCCGCCCGGCCGAGACCCGGCTGGCGGTGACCCGCGCGCTGCGCACGCTGCGGACCAAGCGCCAGACGCTGCCGCCCAAGAAGCACGGCAACATCCCGCTCTGAAATTACTCTTCGTAGTTACTTCGATCCAATCTGTCGACGATTGTGGCACATGTGGCCCGCGCATACCCTCGGCTGGCCTAAAGTCAAATATGATGAGCGAATTCGCCGCCCCGCTTCCCATCCTGGCCCGGTACGCGGTCATGGTGGACGTCGGCTATATCTATGCCGCCGCGGGTGAGCTGCTGTTCGCGTCCAGCTCGCGCCGCGACTTCCGGGTCGACGCGGTCCCGCTGATCCAGGTCGTCACCAAGCACGCCGACGAGATCATCCGCGGCGAGCTGCTCCGGGTCTACTGGTACGACGCGGCCCGCGACCGGGTGCCGACCATCGACCAGCGCGTCATCGCCCAGATGCCCTGGGTCAAGCTGCGCCTGGGCAACCTGAACGCCCGCGGCCAGCAGAAGGGCGTGGACGCGCAGATCCGCGCGGACATGGAGGCGCTGGCCCGGCACCGCGCGATCACCGACGCGGTGCTGATCGCGGGCGACGAGGACATGGTGCCCGCGGTCGAGGCGGCCCAGGCGTTCGGGGTCCGCGTGCACCTGTGGGGCATCGAGCCGCCCTACGGCACCAACCAGGCCGAGCGGCTGGTATGGGAGTCGGACACGGTCGACGTGCTGGACGCCTCGTTCCTGCGGCCCTACTTCACCAAGAACCCGATACCCGACCAGTCCCGGTCGGACACCGGGTCCTTCGCCGCCATCGGCGCGGCCCCCTCGGTGCCCTCGCCGGCCCAGCTGTTCGGCGAGCGGCACCCCCGGTCCCAGGGGATTCCGCCGACCCAGCCGATGTCCCGCACCGGCGCGCACGCCATGCCGCCGCCGGGCTGGTCGCCGTCCCAGACCGGCCCGATGCCGCGCCTCGGCCCGGACAGGACCCGGGTCGAGGAGGCCGGCGAGCACGTGGCGCAGAAGTGGATCCTGACCCGCGGCCGGGACAACATCCGCGACCTGCTGCCCGGCCCCATCCTCCCGCCGGTGATCGACAAGGAACTCCTGGTCGACGCGGAGAAGGAGCTCGGCCTGTCGCTGCGGCCGTACCAGGAGGCCCGCGAGTGGCTGCGAGACGCGTTCTGGGAGCGGGTCCACCGGGAGTTCGGCATCGGCACCGGCAAATCGCGCGGCTGACCGTCATGGTGATTTTTCTGCCGAACGGACCGTGGTGACCGCCCCCGGCCCCGTCCTGCGCGTCATCCGCGGCGACGCCACCCCCGAAGAGATCGCGGCCGTGGTCGCCGCCCTCCTGTCGCGCGCCGCCGCTTCGGATGCGCCGCCCCCGGCCCGGCCCGCCCCGTCCGCCTGGTCCGACCGCTCCCGCCTGCTGCGCCGTCCCGTGCACCCCGCCCCAGACGCCTGGCGCCGCTCCGCCCTGCCGGGCGGTTAACCCGAAGCGCGGGGCTTGGGCCACGGTCCGTTCGGCCGCTGCCGGGGTAGCCCTTCCGCAACGACACCGATGTTTCATCGGTGCTGCCGTGGCGGCACCAATGTTTCATCGGTGCGGCCGGGACCCGGGGTCGGTGGGACGGGTGGGATGGGTGGGGTCGGTGGGGCGGGCGGGTTGGTGCGCGACGGTGCGGGAACGGGGCGGGGACGCGGGAACGGTGGTCCGTTCGGCCGAAAAAATGGGCGTACGGGGGGTCAGGGTGGATGGGTCCCCGGCTGGCTACTGGGTGAGGCGGGCCAGGATGAGCTGGCGGACGCGGGCGGCGTCGGCTTGGCCGCCGGTGGCCCTCATGACCGCGCCGACCAGGGGGCCGACCGCGGCGACCTTGCCGTCGCGGACCTTGGCCACCACCTCGGGGTGGGCGGCGATCGCCTCGTCGACGGCGGCGTTGAGGGCGCCCTCGTCGCTGACCACGGCCAGGCCGCGGGCCGCGACCACCTGGTCGGGGTCGCCCTCCCCGGCCAGCACCGCCTCGATCACGTCGCGGGCCAGATGGTCGTTGAGGGCCCCGTCCGCCACGAGCGCCGCGATCCGGGCCACCTGAGCCGGGGTGATGCTCAGGTCGGTCAGCTCGACGCCGGCCTCGTTGGCCTGGCGGGCGAGCTCGCCCAGCCACCACTTGCGCGCGTCGGCGGGCGAGGCGCCCGCGGCGACCGTCTCGGCCACCAGGTCGAGCGCGCCCGCGTTGACGATGGCGTCCAGCTCCGGCTCGGACACGTCCCACTCGGCCCGCAGCCGCGCCCGGACCTTGGACGGCGCTTCGGGCAGCGCGGCCAGGATCTGCGCCACCCAGTCGGCCGGCGGGGCGACCGGCACCAGGTCGGGCTCGGGGAAGTACCGGTAGTCCTGCGCCTCTTCCTTGGATCGGCCGGACGTGGTGCTGCCGGAGTCCTCGTGGAGGTGCCGGGTCTCCTGGATGACCCGCCCGCCCGCGTCGAGCACCGCGGCCTGCCGCTCGATCTCGAACCGGACCGCGCGCTCCACAGAGCGCAGCGAGTTGACGTTCTTGGTCTCGGTCCGGATCCCCCAGCGGCCCGAGCCGCGCGGCGACAGCGAGGTGTTCACGTCAGCGCGCAGCGAGCCCTCCTCCATCCGAACGTCGGAGACGCCCAGCGACCGGAGCAGGTCCCGCAGCTCGGTCACGTACACGCGGGCGACCTCGGGCGCCGCCGCGCCGGTTCCCTCGATCGGCTTGGTCACGATCTCGACCAGCGGGATGCCCGCCCGGTTGTAGTCCACCAGCGAGTACTCGGCCCCGTGAATGCGGCCGGTGACCCCGCCGACGTGCAGCGACTTGCCGGTGTCCTCCTCCAGGTGGACCCGCTCGATGCCGACCCTGGTGGTCGTGCCGTCGACGGTCACGTCGAGGTAGCCGTCGGTGCACAGCGGCTCGTCGTACTGGGAGATCTGGAAGTTCTTCGGCATGTCGGGGTAGAAGTAGTTCTTGCGCGCGAACCGGCACCAGGTGGCGATCGTGCAGTTCAGGGCCAGGCCGATACGGATCGCGTACTCGATCGCCGTCCGGTTCACCACCGGCAGCGAGCCGGGCAGGCCGAGGCAGACCGGGCACACCTGGCTGTTCGGCTCGGCGCCGAACGTGGTGATGCAGCCGCAGAACATCTTGGTCCTGGTGCCCAGCTCGACGTGGGTCTCCAGGCCGATGACCGGCTCGAAGCGCTCGAGGGCCGCGTCGAACGGGACGAGGATTTCCGTGGTCATGGTTTTACAGTCCCCTCGCCTCGGCCAGCAGCGGATGGCCCCAGCGCCCGGTGAAGGCCGCCTCGGCGGCGGCGGCGACCCGGTACATCCGGTCGTCGGCCAGCACGGGCGCCATCACCTGCAGCCCGACCGGCAGGCCGTCCTCCGGGGCCAGCCCGCACGGGACCGAGATCGCCGCGTTGCCGGCCAGGTCCGACGGGATCGTGGCCAGGTCGGCCAGGTACATGGCCATCGGGTCGTCGACCCGCTCGCCGATACCGAACGCGGTGGTCGGCGTGGACGGCGAGACCAGCACGTCCACCTGGCCGAAGGCCGCGTCGAAGTCCCTGATGATCAGCGTGCGCACCTGCTGGGCCTTGCCGTAGTAGGCGTCGTAGTAGCCGCTGGACAGCGCGTAGGTGCCCAGGATGATGCGCCGCTTGACCTCGGCGCCGAACCCGGCCTCGCGGGTCAGCGCCATGACCTCCTCGGCGTCGCGGGTCCCGTCGTCGCCGACCCGCAGCCCGTAGCGCATGGCGTCGAACCGGGCCAGGTTGGACGAGGCCTCGCTGGGCGCGATCAGGTAGTAGGCGGGCAGCGCGTACCGGAAGTGCGGGCAGGACACCTCGGTGACCTTGGCCCCCAGGGACTCAAGCACTTCGACCGCCTCGGCGAACGTGCTGAGGACCCCCGGCTGATAGCCGTCCCCGCTCAGCTCGGTGACCACGCCGATCCGCATGCCGCTCACGTCGGCCTCGCGCGCCGCGGCCACCACCGGCGGGACCGGCGCGTCGATCGAGGTGGAGTCGCACGGGTCGTGGCCGCTCATGGCCTCGTGCAGCAGGGCGGCGTCCAGCACGGTCCGCCCGAACGGCCCGGGCGTGTCCAGGCTGCTCGCGAACGCGACCACCCCGTAGCGGGAGGAGCCGCCGTAGGTGGGCTTGGTGCCGACGATGCCGCAGACCGCGGCGGGCTGGCGGATTGAGCCGCCGGTGTCGGTGCCGATGGCCAGCGGCGCCTCGTAGGCCGCGACCGCGGCGGCGGACCCGCCGGACGAGCCGCCCGGGATCTTATCCAGGTCCCACGGGTTGCGGCTGGGGCCGTACGCGGAATTCTCGGTGGACGAGCCCATGGCGAACTCGTCCATGTTGGTCTTGCCCAGGATGATCGCGCCGGCCTGCTTAAGCCTGGTCGTGATGGTGGCGTCGTACGGCGGGTGCCAGCCCTCCAGGATGCGGCTCCCGCATGTGGTGGGCATCCCGGTGGTGGTGAACACGTCCTTGACCGCGACCGGGACGCCCGCCAGGGGGCTTAGGCGGTCGCCTGCTTTTCGCTGGGCGTCGATTTCTTGTGCTTGCGCGAGCGCGGTGTCCGCGGCGACGTGCAGGAAGGCGTGCACGCGGTCGTCGACGGCGGCGATCCGGTCCAGGTGGGCCCGGGTCACCTCGGTCGCGGAGACCTCGCCCTTGGCCAGGGCGGCGGATAGTTCGGCCGCGGTCATGCGGGTCAGTTCCATGGCTTAGTACTCCCCCAGGATCCGCGGCACCTTGAACCGCTGCTGCTCCACCGCGGGCGCCTGGTCGAGCGCCTGCTCGGGGGTCAGGCACGGGACCGGCACGTCGTCGCGGAACACGTTGGTCACGCCGGTCGCGTGCGAGGTCGGCGGGATGCCGTCGGCCGCGACCTCCTGGACCTGCGCGACGGACGTGATGATCTGGTCCAGCTGGGGCGCCAGGTGGTCGAGTTCCGCGTCGCTGAGCGAGATCCGGGCCAGTCGCGCCAGGTGCGCGACCTCGTCACGGGTGATGGACATGCACGCCATCTTAGGGTGGGTGCGGGGGCGGTCCGTAACCAAATAGGGCCGCTAGCGTGGTCCTGGTGCGGTGGTCCCGTTCGTCGTGGTGGTGAGGAGGTTCGGTGCAGTACTTGCTGCTGATATGCGGGGACGAGTCCGCGGCGGAGCGCGCGGACGAAGGCTGCGGCGGCTGGACGCAGGAGATGACCGAACGCGGCCTGCTGCGGGTCACCGGCGGTCTGCGCCCGCCGGCCGAGGCCAGGACGGTCCGGGTCCGGCGGCGCCAGCTGCTGCTGTCCGACGGGCCGTTCGCCGAGACCAAGGAGCAGATCGCCGGGCTGGTCATCCTGGAGTGCGCGGACCTGGACGAGGCGGTGCAGGCCGCGGCCCGGCACCCGGCCGCGGGTTACGGCACCATCGAAGTGCGGCCGATGCTGCCGTGAGCACCGACGCGGTCCGGGCAGCGGTCGACGAGGCGTTCCGCGACGAGTGGGGCCGGGTGGTGGCCACGCTGATCCGGACCACCGGCGACTGGGACCTGGCGGAGGAGTGCGCGCAGGACGCGTTCGCCATGGCCCTGCAGCGCTGGCCGCGCGACGGGATCCCGGCCGGCCCGGCGCGTGGCTGACCACCGCGGCGCGCAACCGCGCCATCGACGTCCTGCGCCGCAAGGCGGTCGGCGCCGCCAAACTCCGGGAGGTGGCCGCCATGTCCGATTCGCCTTCGGAGCCCGCCCTTGATGATGACCCGAGCGGGGTGCCGGACGACCGGCTGCGGCTGATGTTCACCTGCTGCCACCCGGCCCTCTCGCTCGAGGCCCGGGTCGCGCTGACCCTGCGCACGCTGGCCGGGCTGACCACGGCCGAGATCGCCCGCGCGTTCCTGTCCAGCGAGCCGACCATGGCCAAGCGGCTGGTCCGGGCCAAGCAGAAGATCCAGAACGCCGGCATCCCCTACCGGGTGCCGCCGGCGCACCTGCTGCCGGATCGCACGCCGGGCGTGCTGGGGGTGCTGTACCTGCTGTTCAACGAGGGCTACTCGGCCACGGCGGGCGCCGATCTGGTCCGGCAGAACCTGTCCGCCGAGGCCATCCGGCTGGCCCGGGTGCTGGCCACGCTGATGCCGGACGAGGCCGAGGCGGGCGGGCTGCTGGCGCTGATGCTGCTGCACGACGCGCGGCGTCTGGCCCGGCTGGACGCTTCCGGGGACCTGGTTACCCTGGAGGACCAGGACCGGTCGTCGTGGGATCGGGCTTCGATCAGCGAGGGCGTGTCGGTGCTGGAAGGCGCGCTGCGGCGGGGGCGGCCGGGCCCGTACCAGATCCAGGCCGCCATCGCCGCGTGTCACGCCACGGCGCCCGCCGCGGCCGACACCGACTGGGCGCAGATCGCGGGCCTGTACGAGCAGCTCGCGCGGTTCCTGCCCACGCCGGTCGTGGAGCTGAACCACGCGGTGGCGGTCGGCATGGCGTTCGGTGCCGAGGCGGCGCTGCCGCTGGTGGCCGCGCTGGAGGCCGCCGGGCAGCTGGCCGGGTATCACCTGCTGCCCGCGACCCGGGCCGACCTGCTTCGCCGTCTCGGCCGGTCTTCGGAGGCGGCTGTGGCGTACCGCGAGGCGCTGGACCTGGCCAGCACCGACGCGGAGCGACGGTTCCTGGCCCGCCGGCTGGCCGAAACGTCTATCTGAGCCCGGGCCGCTCGTCGCGTCTGCGTAAGCCCTTCGACTCACGGGAGACGCGATGGACACCATCCAGGACATGATCGCCGCCCAGCGCGGCTCGTTCGCGGCCGTACTGGACGCCCTGCCGGACAGCTGGTGGGACGAGCCCACGCTGTGCGCGGGCTGGCGGGTGCGGGAGGTCGTGGCGCACGTCACGATGCCGTTCCGGTACAGCGGGCGGCGGTTCGTCCTCGAGCTCGCGCGGTCGGCCGGCAGGTTCAACGAGATGGCCGACCGGGTCGCGCGTCGCGATGCGGCCCGGATGTCGCCGGCCGAGCTGGCCGGGGCGGTCAGGTCGAACATCGGCCACCCGTGGCGGCCGCCGGGCGGCGGGTTCGACGGAGCGCTGGCCCACGACGTGATCCACGGCCTGGACATCACGGTCCCGCTCGGCCTGGCCTTCGCGGTTCCGGAGGAACGGCTGCGCCGGGTCCTGCCGGCTTCCGCGGCCGACAAGACGGTCACGTTCTTCGGCGCCGACCTGGCCGGGATCGAGTTCCGCGCCCGCGACATGGACTGGACCCTGGGCGCGGGCACTCCGCTGACCGGTGCCGCCGCGGATCTGCTGCTCGCGATGTGCGGCCGCAAGCTCCCGGCGGGGCGGCTTTCCGGCGAGGCCGCCGCCCGGTTTAGCGCTTGACGGCCCGCCGCGTCCGGGAGGACCATGGCGCACAAGCGCAGGGACCCCGCCTCTCCACTCCGGATGAGTCCTGCGCTGCGGGCGGTGATCCTTGGCGGGACGGCAGGGCCTCATATTCCCCCCCTTGTGGGGTCCTGCGGCTTCGGGTGGCCCGGCGGCGCGGTTTCGCGCTGCCGACGGGAGGCCACCCGGAGAGCCAGGGTGCGGGGCCGGAACAGTACCGGCCCCGCCCGCCCGCGCTTAGCCCTTAGCCTGCGGGGGTGACCGCGTCGCCGGCCGGGGTGACCGCGTCGCCGGCCGGGGTGGCCGCGTCGGGGCCCTGGTCCAGCAGGACGCGGAAGGCGGCCTCGTCGAGGATCGGGACGCCGAGCTCTACGGCCTTGTCGTACTTGGAGCCCGCGTTCTCCCCTGCCACCACGAAGCTGGTCTTCTTGGACACCGAGGAGGTCACCTTGCCGCCCGCGGCGCGGATGGCCTCGCCCGCCTCGTCCCGGCTGAAGTCGGCCAGCGTCCCGGTGACCACCACCGAGACGCCGGCCAGGAGCCGGGCCGCGGCGCGGTTCGGGTCGAAGTCGGGGTCCGCGAGCTGAACGCCCGCGTCGCGCCACTTGGCCACGATGGCCCGGTGCCAGTCCTCGGTGAACCAGTCGCGCAGCGACGCCGCGATCGTCGGTCCCACCCCGTCCACCGCGGCCAGGGCGTCCGTGCTGGCCGCCTCGATCGCGTCCAGCGACCCGAACTCCGCGGCCAGCGCCCGTGCCGCGGTCGGCCCGACGTGCCGGATAGACAGCGCCACCAGGATCCGCCACAGCGGCCTGGTCCGGGCCTGGTCCAGGTTGACCAGCAGCCGCGTGGCGTTGGCGCTGAGCGTGCCCTGCTTGACCACAAAGAACGGACAGGTCTCCAGGCGCTCGGCGGTCAGCGCGAACAGGTCGCCCTCGTCGGTGACCAGGCCGCAGTCCAGCAGCGCGCTCACCGCCTCGTAGCCGAGCACCTCGATGTCGAAGGCGCCGCGCCCGGCCAGGTGGAACAGCCGCTCGCGGAGCTGAGCCGGGCAGGCCCGCGTGTTCGGGCAGCGCCAGTCGACCTCGCCTTCCTCCCTGGCCAGTTTTGTGCCGCAGGACGGGCAGTGGGTGGGATAGACGTATTCGCGTTCGTCGCCGGTGCGCAGGTCGGCGACCGGCCCGAGCACCTCGGGGATCACGTCGCCGGCCTTGCGCAGGATCACCATGTCGCCGATCAGGACACCCTTGCGCTTGACCTCGTCGGCGTTGTGCAAGGTGGCTCGGTCCACGGTTGACCCGCTGACCTTGATCGGCTCCATCACCGCGAACGGGGTGACCCGGCCGGTGCGCCCGACGTTCACCTGGATGTCGAGCAGCCGGGTGGTGACCTCCTCCGGCGCGTACTTGAACGCGATGGCCCACCGCGGCGCCCGGCTGGTCGACCCGAGCAGGCGCTGCAGCGCGATCTGGTCGATCTTCACCACCACGCCGTCGATCTCGTACGGCGGGTCGTGCCGGTGCTCGGCGTAGTACGCGATGTACTCGCGGACCCCGGCCAGGTCCGGGACGACCTTATAGAGGTTGCTGACCGGCAGGCCCCAGCCGCGCAGCCGCTCGTACCAGCCGGACTGCGTGTCGGGCGCGCCCTCCAGGTGGCCCTCATCGCCCGGCCCGGCCGCGGTCCCGCTGATGCCCTCTTCGTCCGCGTAACCCTCGACCCGGCCGATGCCGTGCACGATAGCGTCCAGGGCGCGGGAGGCGGTGATCCGGGGATCCTTCTGGCGCAGCGACCCGGCCGCGGAGTTCCGCGGGTTGGCAAAGGCGGCCTTGCCCGCGTCCAGCAGCGACTCGTTCAGCTTCCCGAACGCCTCGACCGGCATGAACACCTCGCCCCGTACCTCGAGCACGGCCGGCCACCCCTCCCCGGCCAGCCGCGCCGGGATCGAGGAGATGGTCCGGATGTTCGGCGTGACGTCCTCCCCGGTCCGGCCGTCGCCGCGGGTGGCCGCCTTGACCAGGGCGCCGTCCCGGTAGACCAGGTCGATGGCCAGCCCGTCGATCTTGAGCTCGCACAGGTAGGGACCTGCGCCGCCCAGCTTGGTGGCCCGGTCGGCCCAGCCGCCCAGGTCCTCGTCGGTGAAGACGTTGTCCAGGCTGAGCAGCCGCTCCAGGTGCTCCACCGGGGTGAACAGGGTGGAGATGTTCCCGTGCACGATCTGGGTCGGCGAGTCCGGCGTGCGCAGGTCCGGGTACTGCTCCTCCAGCGCGCGCAGCTCGCGCATTGTGGTGTCGTAGTCGATGTCGGAGATGGTCGGCGAGTCCAGGACGTAATACCGGTGATCGGCCTCGGTGATGTCCAGGCTGAGGTCCGCGTGGCGCCGTCGCGCGTCGGCGGGCGCCTCCTCGCCCATACCCGCGTCGTTACTCATGCTGGCTCCCCCGTGTCTCCTCAATCAGCTCCGGCAGCATCGCGGCCGCCTCGCGGCAGCGGGTCAGCGCGGCGCGGGCCTGGGCCGGGGACGCGCCGGCCAGCCCGCAGGCCGGCGTGATCACCGCCTGGTCCGCGGCCGTCGCCGGCGGCAGGCCCACCCGCTGCCACAGCCGGAGGACCCGCTCCGCTGTCTGCCGGGCTCCGCCCGGGTCTGCCGTCTCGCGGGCTCCGCCGCCAGGGTCTGCCGCCTGCCGGGCTTCGCCCGGGGGGGCCGCCACGGCCGGGATCGCCCCCGTGAGCACCCCCAGCCCCGCTTCGGCCGCCTCGGCCACCCCGTCCTCTTCCCCCCGCCGTAGCTGGCTGAGGTCGAAGGCGAGCCCGTCCGCTCCCGCCCGCTGGATTATGCCGAACGGGACCGTGGCGGCACAGCAGTGCACCACCGTGTACCCCGGGGTGGCGCTCAGTACCTGGTTCAGCCGGTCCCGCGCGGTGTCGGCCTCGACCGCGGCCAGCCGGGACACCCCGCTCTGGGTCGGCACCAGGCCCGCGATCACCGACGGGAGCGCGGGCTCGTCGAACTGGACCACCAGCCGCGCACCCGGCACGCGCCTGGCCACGTCGCCCGCGTAGGCGGCCGCGCCTTCGGTCAGCGAGGCGGTCAGGTCGGCCACCGCGCCGGGGTCGGCCAGCGCCACGTTCATCGTGCGCGTCAGCTCCAGCGTGGCGGCCAGCGTCCAGGGACCGCAGAGCTGGATCTTGAGCGGCCCTTCGAAGCCCTCGAGCACCTCCTCCAGCACGTCCAGGTCGGAGGCCAGCATGGACCGGGCCCGGGCCAGGTCCCGGCCAGGGCGTTCGGCCAGCCGCCAGCCGCGCGGGGTCACTTCGGCCGGCATGTCGACCAGCAGCGCGGCGGTGCGCCCGGTCAGGTCGGCGCCCGGGCCGCGGTCCGGAAGCTCGGGTAGAAACGGAAAGTCCGGCAGTTCTCCCGCCACCACCCGCATCGCCTCGGCCGGATCGGTCCCCGGCATCGACCCGATCCCGGTAGCGCTACCCGGTGCCCATGGAAATTCCTGCCTGCCCACCCTGCCGAGCTTAAGGCGTTGCGCCGACAGCTCGGAGGCCGACGCTCCGGGCCACCTGGGGAAGGTCATCGGCCCGGAACGGTCCGCAGGTCAGGATGAGCTCGCACTCCTCATGACGAGGAAGACGATGACCGCGAGGGCGATCAGCGCCAGGAGCACGTTGTGCCCGAAATCGTGACCCAGGCGAGCCATCGTCGACGTCGGCTCGTCCCAGCCGTACTTAAAACAGGTCGTCCATTGGGACGGTGTAAGCGGCCGACCGAGGTGGACCTGGCAGTAACTTGGCTCAGGGCCCAGATGAGTTGTCATTGGTGCCTGCCTTCCAGCGCCGGGCCAGCATCATGGCGGTCCCGGATTTGACCTGGATAAAGCGGTGAATTCGGCCACCGCGATGGGCGGGTCCTGGCGATATGCAGACCGGCCCGTGAGCGCATCGGGCGGTGGCGACCATTTCGGCCGCGATGCCCGGCAAGGAAGGAAACGAAGGTCACTACCGTCACGTGTGCGGCGTTCATCGCCGGACTTTCCCGGCATCCTGCAAGGTGACGTCGCGCTGGCCGGCGCTGCTCGGGCGACGGGCGCCGCGCGCAACAGCCATGGCGATGACTCCGACGATGACCCCGGTGCCGAAAACGAGTGCCAGCCCGAGGGCCAGTGCTACCATGACGCGGTCCATGACAGCCTCCCGCACCTCTGCCGCCGATGCTGGGCACCGTCGGCCCCCCGCCGTTTGCGGTCCTGGAGAAGCTCCGTGGACCTCGCTATCGGGTCAACGGCAAGCCCCGATAGCTGGTCATATCATCCCTTTTACCGGGCTGATGCCAACCATGAGCCCGGTAGGGCTGGTACGACATGTTCTTCTGTGACCAAGCAGCTGAATGACTAGAATCTGACCTACCGTTCTAGCCATCCCAACGTTTGGTACGTATGCGCTCGATACCCGGCCTGCCCGGGAGTCAAACCGGACGACATGCCATTTATTCTGACAGCGGGGATGATTCCACCTGATCGTGCGAGCCCATTGGTTGGGATGGCTGGAACAGACAGAGGGTGCTGGGGTGGTCAGGCCCGCAGCAGCCAGGCGCTCGGGCTAGGTCGGACGACCCCTTTGGGGGCCGCCTCCCGGGGATCTGAGCCATCCGGCGGCCGCGTACCTGCTCGGAGCCGCCGCGGCTGATTGGCAGCACCCCTGAGATTCAGCTGCTCATCAAGCAGCACGTTCACCAGAACCGTGGCTGCCCCGGCGAGCCAGAGCTCCGGTGAACGTGCTGCTGCGCTGGTAGCGGCCGCTAGTGGACCAGTTCGCCTGCCGGCCGCAGGAATTCCGCGTCCAGGTCTCGGCGGCGGAGGCCGGTCAGCCGACGGGTATTCCTGGACAGCCGGTCGGGTGCCTCGCCAGCCAGCGTGTAGCGGTGGTCTTCGCGGTGGACGGCTATCGCGACTACCGCGATCACCCCCATGACCACTCCGCCGAGGAAGACAGCGACTGCGATTACGACTACACCACCGGCCATGATGGCCTCCAGACCTTCCGTCCTGCGGAGTTCCTTCCGCAGGTCCCGCTTCCCGCGACCGCGGCCTGACGAGTTGCCCTCGCCGACCTGGTGCTCGTGGGCGACGGTGTTCCCGTCTGTCCACGATCTGTATGTGCTGTCCGATTAGCCGGGTTGAGCCCGACCGTAAGACTCGGCAGGATCGTTCGGCAGGTTCTAGCGCATCCAAGCAGTAGGACTGCTAGGATTACGCCTATGTTTCCTGCCATCCAAGCCATCCCAACCTCTGGAACATCTGGTATGGTGTTACCACGCCAAAGTTGGGTATAAACCCGCCAAGACCAAATATTCTGCTCAGGCAGATGGTCTGGGCGGTTCCGACAAGTAGGATCAGCCCGATCGGGACGCGTTCGACTGGAGAAGGAGGTCCGATGGCGAACCCCATGTACCGGCAGATCGCCGAGGACCTGCGGGCGCAGATCGAGTCCGGGAGGCTCAAGCCCCGCCAGCAGCTCCAAACCGAGATCGAGCTGCGGGAGCGCTACGGTGCCTCGCGCAACACCGTCCGCGACGCCATCAAGCTGCTCACGACGCTCGGCCTGGTCGAGACACGACCAGGCCAGGGAACCTTCGTTGTCAGCAAAATCGACCCGTTCGTGACCACGTTGTCGGGCGATCCAAGTCAGGCTGGCGTTACCGAGGGCGCCAGTTACCTGTCGGAAGTGACTAATCGCAACAGGGTGGCAGAAAACAGCCCGATCCAGCTCGAGATCCAGCAAGCCCCTGAGTCGATCGCCGCGGGACTGTGGATTCCCGTGGGCACCGAGGTAATCAGCAGGCACGAGAAGCGCTCCATCGACGACACCCCCTGGTCGATGCAGACCTCCTATTACCCGATGGAGTTCGTCGAACGGGGAGCCAGGCGCCTCCTGAGCTCGCAGGACATATCCGAAGGAACCACGCAATACCTACGGGAAAGCCTCGGCATCAAGCAGGTCGGTTACCGGGACCTGATCACGGTCCGCGCGCCGAACGTCATTGAGGTGGAGTTCTTCAAGCTGCCCTCGGACGGCCGGGTTTCGGTGTATGAGATATTCCAGACCGCTTTCGACGGCAACGCACAGCCCATGCGACTCACCGTGACCATCTATCCTACCGACCGCAATCAGTTCATTTTCGAGGTCGGCCAGGTACCAGCGGGCCAGTACGAACGGAGCGCGGACGGATCTAGCGCGTCCTGATATGCATACGACCAGCTTTCAACACAAGTAGGCCATGCTCCACATAGGGATTGCCGCGGAGCATGGCCGCACGTGAGCTTCTGTTGTTGCCGGACGCAGGCCGCAACGGCAGGGCAGGGCCTTCGCCCTGGGCATGTGGAAGATCCTTCGTGCCGAAGAAAGTTAATTGAGTCCATTCGGTTACATCTCACAGGTGCACCCCGATTGGGGTGAGGACGAGAAAGGGGGCGAGCGTAATGGCGAAACTGCATGCGCGTCCCTCGAAGCAGTATCGATACGAGCACTACGACCCTCGCTTCTAGCGGACCGGTCCGAGTGCGTGAGCCGTCGGCGTTGGCTCGTATAGGCAGCGCCGGCGGCCATCCTGGCACCGACTGACTGTCGCGCGAGCCTTGGAGCGTCGGTTTCATGTGAGAAATGTGGTCATTGAGGTGATCGTGAGACACGAAGCCGATGTGAGTGCTGGCGAGGCAGGGAAATAGGAGGGCACCTGGGACAGGCTGGTTACTTTCGCCCGGTAAAGATTTCACCCGGTCTGAGTCCGGAACGCTAAAGTCTAGGCATCGCCCGATACCTCGGCTGAGCAGCGTTTAGCTAGGCCACCTAAGTTCTGAAGCTCGACTCACACGGCGAAGCCGTGATCGAGCCAGGGTTTCGTCGCGTCTTCAGAGCTACCGTGCGCGCCGGATACGGGTGACTATGTATCGGTGGGAAGGTACCCGTTCGTCCTATGCCTTGCCGTGCCGGGGGATTTGGACAAAGTAGTCGGACTTGTCCGGGAAGCCGCCGACTGGCTGGGCAGCAGGCGCATCGATCAGTGGCAGAAGCCCTGGCCGGATCGCGCCGGACAGCGAGAGCGCATCCTGAACGACCTGTTCAAAGGCAAGACATGGCTGGTGCGAGACGGCAAGACCACTGTCGCGACCATCACGATCGACACCGATGAACCGCTGGACGCAGAAGAGCGTCCCGTCTGGCCGACCGAACAAGACCGGCGGGCGGTGCTGTACGTACGACGAGTGATCGTCAGCAGGCGCTACGCCCGACTCGGGCTGGGCGCCGCCCTGCTGGACTGGGCGGCCGACGTGGCGAAAAGAGACCACGGAGCCGAACTGATCCGTATCGACGTGCGGACGACCAACGTGAAGTTGCACGCCTACTACGAAGGACAGCGCTTTACCCGCTGCCCGGACCCGAAGGGACTGGGCGACTACCCGTCCCAGGCGCTCTTCCAGCGCAGGGTGGACGTGCCGGTATCAGATTTTACCAAACTGTTGATAACCGAAGAGGGCCACGGCGCGGAAGTTACCTCGCTAAGCCGCCGCCAGCCCTAAGATACCTCAATAGCAACCTGCTGACGCCATGCACCGACGTACGGCGCGACCGATTACGCCAGGCTAAGCCCAGCTGATTACCCCTTCCCATATCTAGGACGGCCTTGTTATGGCACAACATTTCCGGTGGACGGCGTTCGACGTGACCAGCCTGCTCCCCCTAGACTATCCAGATGATATTAAAATAGCTGCCGCTGACGCCGAATTTCGCGATTTCCCGCGTACGCCCGTCTTGTCCCGTGAAGCGCAGGACGTGAGATACATCACCCGCGGCCGCTTGCATGCCGACAAGGTTCAGCAGCGCCTGCCCTGGCTATACAAGCTCTATCGCAACGATTTCCTCGAACTAGCCAACCAGGCCTGGGGAGAACCCATCAAGGCTGCTTTCGACGATCGATACGGGATCGTCCTGAACGCGCAGCAGGGGAACACGACGCGATTCGAATGTCACGTTGATTCGAATCCAGTTACCGGTCTCCTGTTCTTCACTGATCACCCGGCGGGCGGGGGCGAACTGGTCGTCGGGCATGATCCGGACGCGGTCGGCGTCGAGGCGCTGGAGAAGAATGGCTCGGTTATCCGGCCGCAAGCGGGCCAGTTGATCTTCTTTGACGGGAAGACGCACCCGCACTACGCGCGCACCCTGCGGTCCGCATCTGATGTCCGAGTCGTCGCGGTCATGAACTTCTACACTCAGGCCTGCCCGGAATCGACCCGCCCGTCGGAGCTCAACCGTCATCTCTTCGGCGAGAACTAATCCTCGCCGACGTGGTGGACTATCCGTCTGGTGCGCTTGCCACCCCCGGTCACCCCGCGCAACCCATCACGAAGCTCGCGGAAGGCCCTTTAAAGATGATGGGCGTGGTTGATGTCGGGGCCGGGTTAGCCGGTGATGGCGTTCAGCTCGGCGAACTGCTCGTCGGTCAGCTCGATGGCGGCGCCGGCGATGTTGTCCTCGAGGTGGCTGACCTTCGAGGTGCCCGGGATCGGCAGCATGACGGGCGAGCGCCTCAGCAGCCAGGCAAGGACCAGCTGCGACGGGGTCGCGCCGCGCTCGGCGGCCAGCTGTGCCAGCGGGCTGCCGGGGCCTGCCAGTGCACCGGTGGCCAGCGGGAACCACGGGATGAACGCGATGCCATTGCCGGCCGCGTAGTCGAGCAGGGGCTCGGCGCCACCCCCCGCCGCGAATGGTGCTCCATGGCCTGCGGCAACCGCGCCAGGGCCGCACGGCACTACGACAAAATCCGCGAGGGCCGCGCGGGGCCGAGACCCCGGTGACCCGAACCGCTTGCCCGGGACGCGGATCAGTCCGGCCACCGTCGGCTTCTGAACCCGCCCCAGGACCGCAGCATGGTCCTTCAAGGTACTGCGCGCCGCGCTGAGCACCTGAGGCCGATCCCTGCGGGTGAGCAAACGGCGGTCGTCAGACGTCAGTGGATCCGAGCCAACGGGGTGACCGCCGACGTGCCGCTGATCGTCGCACTACCGAGTACGGCGTCTGCTTCGTACAGCACGGCGGCCTGGCCCCGGGCCACGCCGCGGGCGGGGTGGTGCAAGCGGAGGCGCAGCTCGTCTCTGTCCAGCCAGGCGGTGCAGGCGTGGACCTCGCCGTGGGCGCGGAGCTGGACCAGGCAATCGACGGGCTCGGCGGGCGGGGGGCAGCCGGTCCAGACCGGGCGGGTGGCGGTGATCTCGGTGACGTTGAGGTCTTCGGCGGGGCCGACCGTGACCGTCCTGGTCACCGGCTCGATGTCCAGGACGTAGCGGGGGCGGCCGTCGTCGGCGGGGGTGCCTACGCGCAGGCCGCGGCGCTGGCCGACCGTGAAGGCGTAGGCGCCGTCGTGCTCGCCGAGGACGGCGCCGGAGGTGTCGACGATCTGGCCGGGGGCCTGGCCGAGGTGCCGGGTCAGGAACGCCTTGGTGTCGCCGTCGGCGATGAAGCAGACGTCATGGCTGTCGGGCTTGTCGGCCACGGCTAGCCCGCGGTCGGCCGCTTCGGCGCGGACCTGGGCCTTGGGCGTGTCGCCGAGCGGGAACATGGAGTGGCTGAGCTGCTCGGAGGTGAGGACGGCCAGGACGTAGGACTGGTCCTTGCCTGGATCGGCGGCCCGGTGCAGGACCCCGTCCTCGATCCGGGCGTAGTGGCCGGTGCACACGGCGTCGAAGCCCAGCGCCAGGGCTCGGTCCAGGACCGCGGCGAACTTGATCTTCTCGTTGCAGCGCAGGCACGGGTTGGGGGTGCGGCCCGCGGCGTACTCCGCGACGAAGTCCTCCACCACGTCGCGGTGGAAGCGCTCGGCCATGTCCCAGACGTAGAACGGGATGCCGATCACGTCGGCGGCCCGCCGCGCGTCGCGGGCGTCCTCGAGCGTGCAGCAGCCGCGGGCCCCGGTCCGGTAGGACTTGGGGTTGGCGGACAGCGCGAGATGGACGCCGGTCACCTGGTGACCCGCGTCCACCGCCCGGGCCGCCGCGGTGGCGGAGTCCACTCCGCCCGACATCGCCGCGAGCACCTTGAGTCCGCTCATCGCCCCTCCAGGCTATGCGCTGTCAGCGGGCGGCGGCGCGGCGGGCGCGGTCGACGACCTCGCGGATGACCTGGCCCAGGGCGTCGATGTCGTGCTGGGTGGAGGTGTGGCCGAGCGAGAAGCGCAGCGAGCCGCGGGCGCGGGAGTCGTCGGCGCCCATGGCCAGCAGCACGTGGCTGGGCTCGGCCACGCCCGCGGTGCAGGCCGAGCCGGTGGAGCACGCGATCCCGTTCGCGTCGAGCAGCATGAGCAGCGCGTCGCCCTCGCAGCCGGGGAAGGAGAAGTGCGCGTTGCCGGGCAGCCGGCCCGGTCCCGGCGGGGCCCCGTTGAGCACCGCGTCGGGCACGGTGGCCAGGACCTGACGCACCAGGTCATCGCGGAGCGCGGTCAGCCGCGCGGCCTCCTGCGCCCGCTGCTGGGCACAGGTGGCGGCCGCGACCGCGAAGGCCCGGATCGCGGGGGTATCCAGGGTCCCGGAACGGACATCGCGCTCCTGGCCGCCGCCGTGCAGCACCGGGACGGGCTCCACGCCGCGGGCCAGGATCAGCGCCCCGACGCCGACCGGGCCGCCGAGCTTGTGGGCGGAAACGGACAGCGCGTCCGCCCCGCTGGCCGCGAAGTTGACGGGCAGCTGAGCAGCGGCCTGCACCGCGTCGGTGTGGAAGGGAATGCCGTACTCGTGCGCCACGGCGGCCAGCTCGGCGACCGGCTGCACCGTGCCGACCTCATTGTTCGCCCACATCACGCTGACCACGGCCACCTGGTCGGCGGAGCGGGAGACGGCGGAGCGCAGCGCCTCGGGGCACACGCCGCCGTCGGCGTCCACGCCGAGCCAGATCGCCTCCGCGCCCTGGGTATCCTCCAGCCAGCGGACCGAGTCGAGCACCGCGTGGTGCTCCACCGAGGTGGTCAGCACCTGCCGGCGGGCGCCATCCTGGCGGGCCCAGTACAGGCCCTTGACGGCCAGGTTGTCCGCCTCGGTCCCGCCGCTGGTGAAGACCACCTCGCTGGGCCGGGCGCCGAACACCTCGGCCAGCTGCTCCCGGGACTCCTCCACCACCCGGCGCGCGCGCCGGCCCGCGGCGTGCAGCGAGGACGGGTTGCCGAGCCACGCGAGTTCCTCGGTCAGCGCGGCGATCGCCTCGGGTCGCATGGGCGTCGTCGCCGCGTGATCCAGGTAGGCGGATCCGATGCTCTGCGAACTCATGACGGCGTTAAGCCTAGCCGGGGCGACGATACAGATGTAACGGATGAAGTCGGGCCGGGGCTCAGACTTGCTTGCGCTTGGTGATCTCGTCCAGGAGTTGCGGAACGACCTTGAACAGGTCGCCGACCACCCCGAAGTCGGCCAGCTCGAAGATCGGGGCCTCGGGATCCTTGTTCACGGCGACGATGGTCTTGGAGGTCTGCATGCCGGCCCGGTGCTGGATCGCGCCGGAGATGCCGATGGCCATGTACAGCTGGGGCGAGACGGTCTTGCCGGTCTGGCCGACCTGGAACTGGTGCGGGTACCAGCCGGCGTCGGTCACCGCGCGCGACGCGCCCACGGCGGCGCCCATGGCGTCGGCCAACTGCTCGATGACAGCGAAACCCTCGGCCCCGCCGGTGCCGCGGCCGCCGGAGACCACGATCTGCGCCTCGGTCAGGTCCGGGCGCTCGCCGCGCTCGGCGACGACCCGGCTGGTGACCTTCGCGCCAGCGGCCTCGCTGGCCAGCGAGACCTGGGAGATCTCCGCCGCGCCCGACTCGGGCTCGGGCGCCACCGCATTGGGCCGCATCGCCACGACGGGCGTGCCCCGCTTGACCCGGGCGTGGACGATGGTGCCACCGCCGAAGTTCGACTGTTCGGCGACCGGCCCGTCGTCACCGGGCTGCAGGTCCACCGCGTCGGTGAGCACGCCCGAATCGATCTTGACCGCGAGGCGTCCCGCGATCTCCTTGCCCTGGGCGGTGCCGGCCAGCAGCACCAGCGCCGGGGACTTCTCCCTGACCAGCTGGGCCAGCAGTTCCGCGGCCGGCGCGACAACATAGTCGTCGAAGGCCGGGTCGGCGGCCACGTACATCCTGGCCGCGCCGTACTCCGCGCAGCGCGCCTGGGCCTGCTCGGCTCCCGCCCCGGTCCACACCACCGCGGGCTCGCCGAACCGGCGGGCCAGCGTGATCAGTTCGAGAGTGACCTTCTTTACGTCGTCGTCCACGTGCTCCGCGAGCACCAGGATCTCAGCCATACCGCGCCCCCTCAGATGAACTTCTGCACGGCGAGGAACTCGGCGACCTTGACGCCGCCGTCTCCTTCGTCCTTGACGATCGTGCCGGCCTGTCGCGGCGGCCGCTGGGCAAAGTCGACCACTTCGGTGCTCGCGCCGGCCAGCCCGACCAGGGCGGCGTCGATGCCGGCGTCGGCCAGGGTCAGCGTCTGCACGGGCTTCTTCTTCGCGGCCATGATGCCCTTGAACGACGGGTAACGCGGCTCGTTGATCTTCTCGACCACGCTGATCACGGCGGGCAGCGTGGACTCGACTTCGAAGTATCCGTCCTCGGAGACCCGCCGGATGCGGATGGCCGAGCCGTCGATGTCAACCTTGCTGGCCAGCGAGACCTGCGGCACGCCGAGTCGCTCGGCCAGCATCGCGGCCATCACGCCCATCCGGGCGTCGGTGGACTCCGACCCGGTGACGACCAGGTCGAAGCCGGTGTCCTTGAGCACCTGGGCCAGCGCGTAGGAGGTCGACAGGGCATCGGAGCCGGCCAGCCCATCGTCGAGCAGGTGGATAGCCTGGTCCGCGCCCATCGACAGCGCCTTGCGGATCGAGTCGGCGGCCTTCTGCGGGCCCATGGTCAAGATCGTGACCTCTGCGTCCTGACCCGCCGCACGCTGCGCCTCGGCGATCAGCAGGCCCTCCTCGATGGCGTACTCGTCGAGTTCGTTGATGAGCCCGTCCACCGACGCGCGGTCCAGCGTGGCGTCCGCGGGCTGGAGCTTGCGCTCAGCCGCGGTATCGGGAACCTGCTTGACGCAGACGACGATCTTCATGAGTGACACCGGCCTCCTTCATTGCTCGCATACAGACTGCCAAACCCTCGCAGGTGGCCCGGCACCGGGTCGCGGATCAATGTTACCGGCTAGTAGCTAGCGGTTGTTCGCCCAACGGCCAGACGACCGCTACCGTCATGTCGGCGCCCGGAGGTGCCCGGCTCAGTATCGTGGAGGAAACTCTTCGGGGAGGAGGTGCTCACGTTGCCTCGGGTCACCGTGATCGGGATCGGCTACCTAGGGCTCACCCACGCCGTCTGCCTGGCGGACCTCGGGCACGAGGTGCTGGCGATCGACGTCGACGAGGACAAGATCGCCAAGGCCGCGAACGGCGAGGCCCCTGTTCTTCGAACCGGGCCTGGAACCGCTGCTGCGCAAGAACCTGGACGCCGGCAGGCTCCGCTTCACCACGTCGTTCGCCGAGGTCGGAGCGTTCGGCGAGGTCCACTTCCTGTGCGTGGGGACACCGCAGGGCTCCGGCGGCGGGGCGGACCTCAGCTTCGTCCACGCGGCGGCCGACGCACTGGCCCCGCATCTGACCGCGGCCTGCCTGATCGTGGGCAAGTCCACCGTCCCGGTCGGCACGGCGCGGCAGGTGCTGAGCCAGATCCGGGCCATCGCCCCGGCCGGACGGCGGGTCGACCTGGCCTGGAACCCGGAGTTCCTGCGCGAGGGACACGCGGTCCAGGACAGCCTCACCCCGGACCGCATCGTGCTGGGCGTCACGTCCGACCGGGCCGAGGCGCTGCTCCGCGAGGTCTACGCCACGCCGCTGGAGGGCGGCGTCCCGCTGCTGGTGATGGACCTGGAGACGGCCGAACTGGTCAAGGTGGCGGCGAACGCGTTCCTGGCCACCAAGATCTCCTTCATCAACGCCATGGCCGAGATGTGCGAGGCATCGGGCGCCGACGTGATGCCGCTGGCCGAGGCGCTCGGCTACGACGCGCGGATCGGCCGGAGGTTCCTGTCGCCCGGGCTCGGGTTCGGCGGCGGCTGCCTGCCCAAGGACGTCCGCGCGTTCCGCGCCACCGCGTCCGCTCTGGGTGTCGGGTCGGTCGTCAGCCTGCTGAGCAACGTGGACGCCATCAACCAGGGACGGCGGGACCAGGTCGTCACGCTGGCCCGCCAGGCCGCGGGCGGCACCCTGGACGGCACGCGGGTGGCCGTGCTCGGCGTGGCGTTCAAGCCCAACAGCGACGACGTACGGGATTCGCCCAGCCTGGCCGTGTGCGATCAGCTCCGGGCCGAGGGGGCGATCGTGTCCGTCCACGACCCGGTGGCGATGCCCAACGCCGCGAAACGACGGCCTGACCTGGTGTACGCACGGTCGGTCTTCGAGGCGGCCCAGGGCGCCGAACTGGTGCTGCACCTCACCGAGTGGTCCGACTACCAGGCCATCGACCCGGCCGCGCTGGGCCGCGTGGTGGCGCGGCAGGTCATCATCGACGCCCGGTGCTGCCTGGACGCCGGGCTGTGGCACGACGCGGGCTGGAGCGTGCGCGTCCTCGGGCGGCCCTGAGGCGGCCACGCTCCGGGCCTCGGGGGTCCGGGGGGTGTCCCCCGGGAAACTTATGGGCCTCGGGGGGGGCCGGGGGCGCTCCCCCGGGAAACTTACGGGCCCCGGGGGGTCCGGGGGGTGTCCCCCGAGAAAAGTTAATGGTAGAAGTGCCGGACGCCGGTGAAGTACAGGCTGACCCCGGCGGCCTGGGCGGCGGTGACGGTCAGCTGATCGCGGATCGAGCCGCCCGGCTCGGCCACCGCGCGCACCCCGGCTTCGGCCAGGATCTCGAAGCCGTCGGCGAACGGGAAGTACGCGTCGCTGGCGGCCACCGAGCCCGCGGCCCGCTCCCCCGCCCGCATGACGGCCAGGCGCGCCGAATCCACCCGGTTGACCTGGCCCATGCCGATCCCGACCGAGGCGCCGCCGGAGGCGAGCAAGATGGCGTTCGACTTGACCGCGCGGCAGGCCTTCCAGGCGAAGGCCAGGTCGGCCAGCTGGGCCGGATCGGCCGCCGGGCCCGCCTTGAGCTGCCAGTTCACCGGATCGTCGCCCGGCTCGGCGACCCGGTCCGGGGACTGGAGCAGCATCCCGCCGCTTATCTGCCGCCATTCGAGCGGACCCCCGGGGGGGCCGAAGGTCCCCCCCAAGGGGGGTCTGGGGGGATGGGTCCCCCCATGAGCGGGGGGGGTTTGGGGGGGGTCGTCCCCCCCGGGCAAGCACAGCAGGCGCACGTTCTTGCTGGCGGACAGGATGTCCAGTGCCTCGTCGTCGAAGCCGGGCGCCACCACCACCTCGGTGAACACGCCGGCGATCTGCCGGGCCATCGCGGCGGTCACCGGCCCGTTGGCCGCGATGACCCCGCCGAAGGCCGAGACCGGATCGCAGGCGTGCGCCTTGGCGTGGGCGTCGGCCAGGTCGGTGCCGATGGCGATGCCGCACGGGTTGGAGTGCTTGATGATGGCCACGCACGGCGCGGCGAAGTCGTAGGCGGCGCGGCGCGCCGCGTCGGCGTCGACGTAGTTGTTGTACGACATGGCCTTGCCGTGCAGCAGCTCGGCGGTCGCGATGTCCGACCGGCCGCTCGCACCTGCGGCCCGTTCGGCTACATAAAGAGACGCCCGCTGGTGCGGGTTCTCGCCGTAGCGCAGGACATCAGCCCGCCGCCAAAGGACCCCGGCCACCTGCGGCCAGCCGCTGTCGCGGGCGATCTCGTCCGGGGCGCCGGCAGTTGCGAACCAGGACGCGACCGCGAGATCGTACCCGGCCGTGCGCGCGAACGCCTCGGCGGCCAGGCCGCGGCGCTGGTCCAGGGTGAAGCCGCCCTCGGCCAGCGCGGCGAGCACGTCGGCGTACCGCGACGGGTCGATGATCACGGCCACCGAGCCGTGGTTCTTCGCCGCAGCGCGGATCATCGACGGGCCGCCGATGTCGATCTGCTCCACGCACTGCTCCGGCGAGGCACCGGACGCGACCGTGGCCTCGAACGGGTAGAGGTTCGACACCAGCAGCTGGAACGGCTCGATGCCGAGCCCGGCCAGCTCGGCCTCGTGCCGGGGGTTGGCGGTGTCTGCGAGCAGGCCCGCGTGCACGCGGGGGTGCAGGGTCTTCACCCGGCCGTCCAGGCACTCGGGGAAGCCGGTGAGCTCCTCGACGGGGGTGACCGGCACCCCGGCCTCGCCGATCCGGGCCGCCGTGCTGCCGGTGGAGATGATCTCGACGCCGGCCGCGTGCAGCCCGCGGGCCAGCTCCTCCAGGCCGGTCTTGTCGTAGACGCTGATGAGCGCCCGCCTGATCGCGATCCTGGTCAACTGCCTATCCTCACCTTCCTGCCGTGGACGGACCAGCCCTCGCGGACCATCCGGCCGACCGTGCCGACGAGCAGCGCCCGTTCGGTCACCTTGATCCGCTCGTGCAGCGTGGCCTCGTCATCGTCGTCCGCGACCGGGACCGGCGCCTGGGCCACGATCGGCCCGGAGTCCACCCCGTCGTCCACCACCAGGACGGTGCACCCGGTGACCTTCACCCCGTGGGCCAGCGCCTCGCGCACGGCGTGAGCTCCGGGAAACGACGGTAGCAGCGCCGGATGGGTGTTCACGCAACGGCCGCCGAAGGCATCCAGGAACGGCTTGCCGACCAGCTTCATGAACCCGGCCAGCACGATCAGGTCGGGCGCGTAGGCCGCGCACGCGCGGGCCAGCGCCGAATCCCAGTCCTCGCGGGCCGGGTAGTCGGCCAGCCGGACGGTGAAGGCGGGCAGGCCGGCCCGCTCGGCCCGGGCCAGCGCGTTGATCCGGTCCCGGTCCGAGCCGACCGCGACCACCTGGGCTCCGTAGTCCGGGTCACCGCAGGCGTCGATCAGGGCCTGCAGGTTGGTCCCCTCGCCGGAGACCAGCACGACCAGGCGGGAGGGCATGCCGTCACCTTATGGCACCGGACCAGGGAGCCGGACAGGGCAGAATAGAACGCCATGGCCAGATATCAGCCGCCGGGCGGGCGGGGGGCACAGCCGCGCGGGCTGCTCCCGGCCCCGCAGTTGCCACCGCCGGACCCGGCCCTGCGGCAGCGGGCCGTGGCGGCGGTCGCGATGGGCGTGCTCAGCCTGCTCGGCCTGGCGCTGGGACTCGGCAACCTGCATCGCGGCGTGCTGGTGGCCATCGTGACCCTGGTGTTCGCCGCGACGGCGATCTGGCTCGGCGCCGGGGCGAGCCGGGGGGCGCGGCGCAGCCGCACGGCCCGGCCGCGCGGGTCGACCACCGGGATCGTGCTCGGCGGGTTCGGCCTCGCGTTCAGCGCGCTGTGGCTGCTAGTGCTGGCGGTGTTCTGGCCGCAGCTGAGCGCCTACTCCAACTGCATGAGCAGCGCGAACACCGTGGCCGCCCAGCAGGTCTGCCACACCCAGCTCAACAACTCGGTCGGCGGCGAGCTCAGCGTGCTGCAGAACGGCCGGTAACTCCTCGTCCGGCTCGTCCTGGTCGGCCCAGGGGTTCAGGTAGATCCGGTGACCCCCCGCGTCGTCCGTCTCGTCGATCACGCCGACCGGGATCCCCGCTGCCGGAGCCGGCTCGGGGGCATGCGGTGCCTCCTGCGGCGGGCGCCGGCGCCTGGGCAGCCGCGGGGTGCTCCGCCGCAGCATCAGCCAGTTCGCGGCGGCTGCGGTCAGCGCGGCGGTCACGCCGATCTGCAGCATGGCGACCAGGCCGACCTGCCACCCGGACGGCCCGACCGTGGCCAGCCGGCCGTCACCGAGCGGGCCGCCGGCGAACGCCGCCGCCAGGCCGGCCAGGGCGCCGGTGGCCGCGCCCGCCGCGAAGCCCCACAAGGCCGCCGCCTCGATCACCGGCGTGGGCGTGACCCGGACGGTCACGATGCCCGCGAACATCCCGGCCAGGTACGGCGTGGCCAGGACCAGGACCGTCATCCAGGCCGGCCCGGCCGACCGGGGTCCCGAGGGCAGGGCGGCCAGCATCGGGAAGACCGGGAGCGCGCCGAGCGCCGAGCCGGTCGGCGCGACCACGGTCCCGGCGCCGAACGCGAACCCGGGACCCAGCACGTAGGCGACGCCCCAGATGATCGCGTTCGGCGCGTAGGCCAGCTGCGCGAGCAGGAGCAGCGCCGCGCCGGCCGTGCCGGGCGCGAGCGCGTCGGTGGCCGCCTTGACCTCCGGCAGGTGGACGTACAGGGATACGCCGGCCAGGGCCGCGCCGGCCGCGGTGAGCAGGGCGCAGGCCCCGAGCATGCCCAGGATGACCGATCGCGGCCGGGCCGGCATCAGCCGGGCCAGCCGCGACCACGGGGCCAGCCCGCGGGCGGCGCCCAGGCCGCCCGCCACCAGGGCGAGCAGGAACGACGCGACCACCGCCTGCCAGAGCGAGGGCGCTGCCTGCGAGCTCCGGCTGGCCAGGGCCAGGGCTCCGGCCAGCAGGGTGTACGGCAGGGCGAGGGCGATCGCGGCGTAGCCGACGTGCCGCAGCCGGGTGACCGCGCCGGCGCGCACCACCCACCGGCCGGCGACGGCCAGCAGCGCACCGGGCAGCAGGACCAGCCCGAGCGGGAGCAGGCCGATCCGGCCGGCGCCGTGGACGGTGACGCCGACGTGGTGCGCGACCAGCCACAGCAGCGCGGCGGTGCGCAGCACCCCGCCGAGTCCGGTGCCGAGGCCCACGTGCGGGGCGGTGATCCAGCCGATCGCGGTGAGCGTGGTCAGCGCGGCCAGCCCGCTAGCCGCCGCCGCGAACGCGGCGATGCCCCCCGTGACGACCAGCGGCCGCGCGGGCCGAGCCTTGGACCCAGACCCGGACCCGGACCCGGCGCGCTGGCCAGCGGCCGGCGACCGCGGGTCGTCGGGCTCGCGGGCCGGCGGTGCTTCGGCGGAAACACTCACAAACCCGATACTCGCAACCAGGCCGCGCCGGCCCAAGCAGGCGCGCCGCCCGCGCGGCTAGCGGTTCATTACGTCGCGGACCAGGGCGGCGGTCTCGCTGGGGGTCTTGCCCACGCGGACGCCGGCCTTCTCCAGCGCTTCCTTCTTGGCCTGGGCGGTGCCCGAGGAGCCGGAGATGATCGCGCCGGCGTGACCCATCGTCTTGCCCTCCGGCGCGGTGAAGCCGGCCACGTAGCCCACCACCGGCTTGGTCACGTGCTGCTCGATGAAGGCCCCGGCGCGCTCCTCGGCGTCGCCGCCGATCTCGCCGATCATCACGATCGCGTCGGTCTCCGGGTCCTCCTGGAAGGCCTGCAGGCAGTCGATGTGAGTGGTCCCGATCACCGGGTCACCGCCGATCCCGACCGCGGTGGAGAAGCCGATGTCGCGCAGCTCGTACATCATCTGATAGGTCAGCGTGCCCGACTTGGAGACCAGGCCGATCCGGCCCTCGCTGGTGATGTCGGCCGGGATGATGCCGGCGTTGGACTTGCCGGGCGAGGCGACGCCCGGGCAGTTCGGCCCGATGATCCGGGTGCGGTTCCCGGCGGCGCTGGCGTAGGCCCAGAACTCGGCGGTGTCGTGGACCGGGATGCCCTCGGTGATCACGATGCACAGCGGGATGCGGGCGTCGATAGCCTCGATGACCGCGGCCTTGGTGCCGGACGCAGGCACGAACACCACCGAGACGTCGGCTCCGGTGGCGGCCATGGTGTCGGCCACCGTGCCGAAGACCGGGACCTCGGTGCCGTTCAGCTCCACGGTCTGGCCCGCCTTGCGCGGGTTGGTCCCGCCCACCACCCTGGTCCCCGCGGCCAGCATGCGCGCGCCGTGCCTGCGCCCCTCCGAGCCGGTGATGCCCTGGATCATGACCCGGCTCTGGCCGGTCAGGAAGATCGCCATCTCATGCCCCCTTCGCGGCCAGTCCTGTGCTGGCTAGTTCCGCGGCCCGCTTGGCCGCGCCGTCCATCGTCCCCACCTGCTCGACCGCCGGTATGGCCGCCTCTTCCAGGATGCGCCTGCCCTCGGCGGCGTTGTTGCCGTCGAGCCGGACCACGATCGGGCGGTCCACCTGCTCGCCGCGGCTGGTCAGCATGCCGATCGCGGAGACGATCCCGTTGGCCACCGCGTCACACGAGGTGATCCCGCCGAAGACGTTCACGAACACGCTGCGCACGCTCGGGTCGGACAGCACGATCTCCAGGCCGTTGGCCATCACCTCGGCCGAGGCGCCGCCGCCGATGTCGAGGAAGTTCGCGGGCCGGATGCCGCCGAACGGCTGGCCCGCGTAGGCCACCACGTCCAGGGTGGACATGACCAGGCCCGCGCCGTTGCCGATGATGCCGACCTGGCCGTCCAGCTTGACGTAGTTCAGGTGCTTGGCCTTGGCCCGGGCCTCGATCGGGTCGGTGTCGCTGTCGTCCTCGAACCGGGCGTGCTCCTGGCGGAACGAGGCGTTGTCGTCCAGGGTCACCTTGCCGTCGACCGCGAGCACCTGGCCGTCCTCGGTCAGCGCCATCGGGTTGACCTCGACCAGCGTCGCGTCCTCGTCGGTGAACATGGCCCACAGCCGCTCGGCCAGCAGGGCCGCGCCCGCGGCGGCCTCAGCCGGGATCCGGCCCGCGGCGATGATCTCCGCCGCCTTGATCGCGTCCACGCCGGTCAGCGGGGACACCGGGATGCGCGCCACCGCGTCCGGGGAGGTGTGCGCGACCTCCTCGATCTCCATGCCGCCCTGGACCGTGCAGATGGACAGGAACGTGCGGTTGGCCCGGTCCAGCAGGAAGGACAGGTAGTACTCGGCCGCGATGTCGACGGCCTGGGCGATGAGCACCGAGTGCACGGTGTGGCCCTTGATGTCCATGCCCAGGATCTGGCTGGCCTTGTCGTAGGCCTCGTCCGGGCCGTTGGCCAGCTTGACGCCGCCGGCCTTCCCGCGGCCGCCCGTCTTCACCTGGGCCTTGACCACGACGAGCGGATGGCCTTGGGCGGCGAACTCGGCCGCGGCCTCGCGCGCCTCCTCCGCCGTGCGGGCCACCTTGCCGGCCTGCACGGGGACGCCGTACTCGGCGAACAGTTCCTTCGCCTGATACTCAAACAAGTCCACGCTTAATCTCCATCATTTCCGCTGTTCATAAGCTTTCTTATTCGATCGATCAAGATCTTGGTAGCGCGATGGCAGCGGTACGAGTAACCGGCCGGAGCTGGTGCCTGTTCACGACCTCAGTTGTCCGGGTGCTGGAGTGGCCCACCGCGTCCGCGATCTGCTCGATGGGTACGCCGGAATCCGACAGGAGCGAGACGAAGGTGTGTCGCAGCTCGGGCGGCGTCCAGTTCCGGCCAAGGCCCGCCTTCTC
This sequence comes from uncultured Actinomycetes bacterium, assembly GCA_963742795.1. Classification (GTDB taxonomy): domain Bacteria; phylum Actinomycetota; class Actinomycetes; order Streptosporangiales; family Streptosporangiaceae; genus Palsa-504. The sequence continues at coordinate 187,533 of CAVUNL010000001.1, read as the reverse complement.
GGTGATTCGCTTGAGCTCCATCCGGACATCGATCGGCCACACCGGGCTCCCGAGGCTGGCGCAGAACACCAGGTTGTTCTCCTTCCATGCCGTCCCGGCTTTCCGGCGGGCACGGCAGCCAGGTCCGCCACGTTCCGGACCACGAGGTCGTTCACCATCGCATTCCGGATGGCCTGGATCAGGATCATCCGGGCCAGCCTAACGCTCCTGGTTGACAGGTGCTTAGCCAGCTTGCCAAGCGCGAAGTCCACGTCCCGCACCTTAAGCTCAACGAGCTTTACGTTGCCGATCATCTCGACCAGGTGCCTGACCATGATCCGGTAACCCGTCACAGTGCTCTCTGCCTGCGTATTCAGTGTCACCAGCCAGTCTTTCAGGCACTGCCCGACGGTGTAATTGGCCGGTGTGCGGACGCCTGCAGCGAGTTCGGTGTGCTTGGCGCGCAGCTTGTCGTAGGTCTCATGGCCGCGCCCGGCTTGGCGGGGTGCCGCCACGACGCCGTTGACGGACATCTCGGTGCCAGCCGCATCCAGGATTGCGACGATCGCGTCGGTCCGATACCCCGGAGCTGCGTTGGCGGACGGTCGGCTCCGCTGACCCGGCCAGCGAGCGAGCCGCGGCGCACTGACCGGCCCTTACCCGCAACCGAGATACCGGAGGAATGGCTATGAGGATCCCATCATCTGGCAAGACGTGTACGACGCCGCCCTGCGAGGCGCCCGCCGACCAGGTGGTCAGCGAGGCGCCGGCGGCCGGGAGGGCCTGGCTCAGCGACCTATGGGTCAAGCTCGCCGACCTGGCCCCGTTCACTGCGGAGATCGTGCCGGTGATCTTCGGGTTTCTAACGCCGTGACCGCGCACGTGACGATCGAGCTGGCCCTGATTCCCGCCGTCCTGCTGGAGGCCGGCAGCATCGGCCGGTGCTTCGTGAAGCACGGCCGCGGGGACTGCCTCCATCTGTATCTGCCGCGCTGCGGGCGGGGCGGGGGATGATGGATCATGCGCGTGCTGGTGGTCGAGGACGAGCGGGACACGGCCGAGGCCCTGGCCTGGGGGCTGGCGGCCGAGGGCTACGTCGTCGACGTGGCCGGCAACGGTGTCGACGGGCTGTGGAAGGCGACGGAGAACGCCTACGACGTCATCGTCCTGGACGTGATGCTGCCCGGCCTGGACGGCTACCAGGTGGCCAGGCGGCTGCGCGAGGCGGGCCGGTGGACGCCGATCTTGATGCTCACCGCGATGGATGACGACCTGGACCACGCCGAGGGCCTGGACAGCGGGGCAGATGACTACCTGCCCAAGCCGTTCTCCTACCCGGTCCTGCTCGCGCACCTGCGCTCGCTGACCCGCCGCACGCTCGGCGCGCGGCCGGCGGTACTGGCCGCGGCGGGCCTGGCGCTGGATCCGGCGGGCCGCACCGCGACCCGGGACGGCGCCCCGCTGGACCTGACTAGCCGCGAGGTCGCGGTGCTGGAGTACCTGCTGCGGCGCAAGGGACATGTGGTCTCCAAGACCGAGTTGCTCGAGCACTGCTGGGACGTCAACTTCGACGGCGAGCCAGCCGTCGTCGAGGTCCTCATGCACCGGCTGCGCCGCAAGCTTGACAGGCCCGGCCGGCCGCTGGCGATCCAGACCGTGCGCGGCGAGGGCTACATCATCCGGGGCGACGAGGCATGACCGCAGGCGCCGGCCACGTGAGCGCGCAGCCCGGAGGCTGGCGGCGCCTGGTACGCCGGGCCGAACCCCGCACGGTGCGCGCCCGCGTCACCGTGGTGGCCGGCCTCGCGCTCACCGCAGCGGTGGTGCTGGGGCTGGTGGTGATGTACCGGCTGCAGCTGAACTCCGCCGACCGCACGATACAAGACCAGCTGCGCACCTACGCCACCCAGATCGAGCAGTCCGCGGCCGGCGGCACGTTCCCCCGGACGCTGCCCCCCTCGGTCCTTAATACGACCGCCCAGGCGCAGGTGCTGGCGCCGGACGGCACCGTGCTGTCCGCCACGCGGAATCTGGCCGGCCAGCCCGCGCTCTACACGCTCGCGCCGGGCACCGCCACGCCGGTCCGGCAGCCGGCGGCCGACCGGGTCCTGCCCAGCGATCTGTCCGTCTACGGCGAGCGCGTCACCGTAGGCGGCCGGCCGGTCATCATCATCGCCACGACCGCCACCTATCTGCGCAGCCAGGTCAACCAGACGTTCGCCCGGTTGCTGGTGATCGGCGTGCCGTTCCTGCTGGTGCTGGCGGGCGGCACGGTGTGGCTGGTCGTCGGGCGCGCGCTGCGGCCGGTGGAGCAGATCCGCGGCGCGGTCACCGCGATCACCAGCGCCGACCTGTCGCAGCGCGTCCCGGAGCCCGGCACCGACGATGAGATCGGCCGCCTGGCCCGCACGATGAACGACATGCTGGCCCGGCTGGAGGACTCGGCGGCACGGCAGCGCCGTTTCGTGGCCGACGCCTCCCACGAGCTGCGCAGCCCGCTGACCGCCATCCGCACCGGGCTGGAGGTGGGCCTGTCCCATCCGGACCGTGCGCCGTGGCCGGAGATCGCGCGCCGGGCCGTGCGGCAGTCGCAACGCCTAGAACAGCTCATCGCCGAGCTGCTGGTACTGGCCAAGGCGGACGCCCGGCAGCTCGCGGCGCGCCGCCAGCCGGTGGACCTGGCCGCGCTGCTGGCCGGCCTCGCACGCCACCCCGGCGCCCGGTATCAGCATCGACCTCTCGGTTCCGCCCGGGACGGCCACGGCCGGGAACCAGGAGGACCTGTCGCGGATGTTCCGCAACCTGCTGGACAACGCGGTCCGGTACGCCCGCCACCGGGTGGTGATCACCGCCGCCGCCGGGCCGGACGGTGTCGTGGTCGAGGTCACCGACGACGGCCCCGGCATCCCGGCCGAGGAGCGGGAGCGGGTGTTCGGCCGGTTCGTCCGGCTGGACGCCAGCCGCGAGCAGGCCAGCGGGTCGGCGGGCCTCGGGCTAGCCATCGCCCGGGAGATCGCGGCCGCGCACGGCGCCACCATCGTGCTCACCGAGGCCCCTGGTGGCGGAACCCGCGCCGTCGTGACCCTGGGCGGCACGGCGGGCGCGGCAGGAGAAACCACGGTCGTTCCGTATAGAGAGATCTGGACAAAACGGCAAGACGGGCAATCACGCTTAACCGCGGGTCAAGGCCGCACTGGCACGCTGGTGCTCAGAATGGTCACCCTAGATCCCATGGGGGTGAAAGCGTGCTGCCATACCCTGCAGACCCGCCTTGCTGAACAGTCCTACGGTTTGATAGGGCACCCTTGCCGGGAGATGGATCTGATCGGGCGCCTTACTTGTAGTCGCCGGTGATCACCCGCACGGCGGGCGCGCTGGACCACGAGTCGCCGCCGATGAACTCCGGCGCCGGCCCGTTCGTGATATTCCAGGTCCCGTCGCCGTCGGCGAACGCGACCGGGATGGACCCCCACCCCGGCGTCTGCCGGACCAGAGCGATCGAGTTGGCCTGGCGGACATGCGTGACCGGGGGCCCGGGGAAGGGGTCGTCGGAGTTGACGGTCAGCCCCTGCAGCGCCGCGATGAGGTCCGCGTAGGCGGTTGTCTTGCCCGTCAGCGCCTGGTAGTTGGCCGACAGAGTCGCCCCTCCCGCCGCCACGATCTCCCGGGTGCGGAACCCGAGGAAACGCATCCAGTACAGGTAGACCACCGCGCAGCCCGTCGAAACGTAGTCGCGGTCGGTACCTTCCGTCCGGGACACCCAGTCGGGGAAGCCCGCGGTCGCCCACGACGGACCGGTGACGCCCCAGGCGGGGAAGGATCCCGGCGGTGGCATCACCTCGGCCAGGTACCGGGACAGGCCCTCGCCATTGCTCGATCCGCACCCCCATCCGGTGCCTTGCGCGCCCATAAAAGCTTCGGACAGCTCGGCGATGTACAAGGACATTTCGAGATCGGTCGGGTCGATGGTGGTATTGGCAAAGGTGGCATCCAGGTAGAGCACACCGCCGGAGGTGAAGTCACACCCGTAGTGGTACGCGCCGCCGGATCCGTCATTGTGACCGCTCAGCGGTGCGACGATGACCGTCACCGCCCCGCCGCCCACGCCGAAGAACGACTCCATCTCGGTGTAGGGCGGCTCGACCACGCCCAGCAACTGCTGCGCCAGCGTCTCCCCGTTCTGGCCGAGGCTCGTGGCGTATTCGACGGTGATCTGGCCGACGGTTCCGACCGGCGTCGACGGGTAGTCCAGCGCGGCAGCCACCGCCTCGGGCGGTATGACCCGCTCGGGCCGGACAACATCAGCCTGCAGGAATTCGCGAGGATTAGGCATGTTTCCCCCATAGCCTGGTGGACGCGGATGGCGGATCTCTCGACGGCTTGCGTGTCGACAGTCGTTTTCCGGAGTGCTACCGGCCACGAAAATACGGGCGGCCGCGGTTAGCTCCCGGTTCGCGGCCATCGTTTCTCTAGTCTTGCGGCCATCTGCGGTCCAGGTGCGTGGCGTGTTCTCGCCGGTGTCTAAGCCTGGGTCTCCGCGACCTCATGGCCGAGCTCGGACCGGACCCAGGCGACGATGTCGGTGGTCGGCGCCCCCGGCGTGAAGATCCTGGCCACGCCCATCCGGTAGAGCTCCTGGATGTCCGCGCCAGGGATGATGCCGCCGCCGAAGACCACGATGTCGGCGGCGCCTTGTTCGGCCAGCAGGTCGATGACGCGGCGGAACAGCGTCATGTGCGCCCCGGACAAGATGGACAGGCCGACCGCGTCCACATCCTCCTGGATGGCGGCGGCCACGATCTGCTCCGGGGTCTGATGCAGCCCGGTGTAGATGACCTCCACCCCGGCGTCACGCAGCGCGCGGGCGACGACCTTGGCCCCGCGGTCATGGCCGTCGAGCCCGACCTTCGCGACGATCACCCGGATCTTCGGCATGCCGCCAGCCTAGTCGACGCAGGGAATGCCGTTCTTGGCGCTGACCGCGCCCGCCCCCGGTGCGGTGGTCGACGTCGACGTCGGCGAGCTGGACGGCGACGGCGAGCTGCTGGCCGCGCCGCTGGGCAGGGTGGCGTCCGCGCCGAGCAGGACCTCGACCTGGCCGGCCGCCACCGTTGAGCTGGCCGAGGCGGTCACGTTGAACATCGACGCGATGTTGCTGGCGCTGGCCGACGCGCCCGGGCCGTAGAGCACCTCGGTCGTGGTGAGCGGGCTGGTGTTCGCGACCTTGCCGGCCGTATACCCGTCCTTGACCAACGCGGCCGAGACCTGGCCGGCCAGGCCCGGGGTGTTGCCGCCGTTGTAGACGCTCACGGTGACCTGGCTGTTGCCCGCTGTGTCCTGGGCCGAGGGGCGCGCGGAGGCCGACGCCGAGGAGCCCGGGGCGGGATAGAAACTCTGCTGGATCATCTGCTGGATCTGGGGCACGTTGATCTCGTTGGCGTCCTGGCCGTCGATGGTGATGGGCGCCACCTCCGGCAGGGTGCGGAACGTGACGTTGCCCAGGCTGAGCCCACGCATCTGGGAAATAAAGTCCAGCAGGTTCCAGCCCTGGTCGGTGATCAGGTACAGCTTGGCCACATTCAGCAGGTCGTTCAGCTTGGTCAGGTCGCCGAGCACGCCGCCGGAGCGCAGCGCCTTGGTGACCGAGTCGATGACCGCCTGCTGGCGCTTGGTACGGTCGAAGTCGCCGTTGGTCAGGCCGTGCCGCTGGCGCACGAAGGCCAGCGCTTGCTTCGCGTTGAGGTGCTGGTAGCCGGCGCGCTTGGCGGAGAAGCCGGAGTACGGGTCGTACGGGACCGCGTGGGTGAGGCAGACCTCCACGCCGCCGACGACCTTGGCCAGCTCGTAGAACCCGTCCAGGTTGAGCTCGGCGAAGTGGTCGATGTGCACCCCGGTGAGGCTCTCGACGGTGGCCACCTCGGCCGCGCGGCCCGCCTCGTTGCCCACGTAGGCGAGGTGGTCCTGGGTGATGCCGGGGTTCTGCGCCCTGGCCTGATTCTCCGCGGCCGCCAGGGCGAAGCCGTACGCCTGGTCGACCTTGCCCTGGGTCTGCCCGTCGTAGGCGGTGGGGAACGTGACCCAGTCGTCGCGCGGGATGGAGAAGCCGATCGCCTTCCCGCCGTTGGCGAAGATGTGAATCAGGATCAGCGTGTTGGTGGCGTTGCCGCCGCAGCCGGCCGCGATCTCGGCCGCGTTGCACGCGTGCAGCGCCTTGAGGACGTCGTCGGGCAGGATGTTGCCGTTCCAGTCGGTCCGGCTCTCCAGGCCCATCAGCAGGATGTTCTGCGCGCCGATGGACGGGCCGCTGACGATCGCGTTCGAGCCGCCGATGGCGCTGACGTCCTTGACCACGAAGTAGGAGAAGCCGCTGATGGCCAGCACGAGAGAGGCGGCGATACAGCTCAGGACGTACCCGGCCTTCCCGGCGGCCCCCCACAGAGGGGGCGGAGAGCCTGTCCTGTTCATCGCTTTCTTCCTCAGGAATCCCAGGGGTGGAGGGTTACCGTCGGAGGAAGCCTACCTTCACGGTCCCGTTACCAACGCGCAACGACTAACATCCAAAGCACATATGAGCGACCCACGATGGCGCGATACACGCCCGAGCAGGCCATACGGCGGCGAGCCTGGAGGCAGGACGCCACGCCGGGAGCAGCGTGGATCCGATCCCCGGCAGCGGGCCGGGGATGGACGCGGCCAGGGGGACGACGCCGCGGCCCGCCGGATGCCGGCCCAGCCGGGCCTGACCCAGCCCGTCGCGCCGCCACCCCTTGATTCACGGGCCGTTGATTCACGGGCCGTCGGCTCACGGGCCGTCGATCCGCGGGCCGTCACCCCGGCGCGTGCCGGGACCTACCGGCGGGCCGCGAACGGGGCCGGGCGGTCGCGCGGGCGCGGGGCCGGCCGCGAAGCCGGCCCACGGGCGCGCGGCCCGGGCGGGCGGCTGAGCCGGATCTGGCAGGGTTCGCTGAGCGGCGGCCTCGGGATCTGCGTCATCGTCGGCAGCGCGGTGATCGGCGTCATCGCCACCATCGTGACCCGTGCCGAGCCGGGCTCGGTGCTGGGCCTGGCCGTGCTGGCCGGCACCGTCGCCGCGGCGCTGACCGTGCAGCCGCGGACCGGGCGGCTGATCTTCCCGGTTCCCGCGCTGTCCTACCTGATCGCCGCGCTGGCCTCCGGCGTGGTCTACGACCGGTCCTCGAACAAGACCGAGCTGGCCGTCGGCGCGGCCCAGTGGATCGCCAACGGATTCTTCGTCATGGTGCTGGCCACCCTGCTGGCCATCGCGCTGACCACGGTGCGCTGGCTCATGTGGCGTCGCGACCAGGGCGGCCCGGTCCCGCCGGAGTACGGCGGCTGGAGCGATCGGCGCCCGCCGGGACCGCCGCCGCGCACCCAGCCGAGCCAGCAGCGGCCGCCGACCGCCCCCGGCTGGGACCAGCGTCCGGGGCCGCGGACCGGATCCGGACCCTACAACTTCTCCAGCGGGGCGTAGCGCAGCACCAGGTGCTTGACCCCGTAGTCGGCCCCGAAGTCGATCTTGGCCTCGGCCTGGTCGCCGTAGCCGTCCGTCGAGACCACGGTGCCGAGCCCGAACTTGTCGTGGGTGACCAGGTCTCCCGCCGACAGCGACGGCACCTGGCGGTTGCCCGGTGACCGGGTGCCTGGCCTGCTCGCCATCCGCTCCTGCGCGGGCGTGACCGCCGAGGCCGCTGCCGACTCGTCACGACGCCACTCGATGAGGCCCGGCGGGATCTCGGCCAGGAACCTCGACCGATCGTGGAACGACGGGCGGCCATACCAGTTCCTGCGGACGGCCCAGGTCAGGTACAGGCGTTGCATGGCCCGCGTGATGCCGACGTAGGCCAGCCGGCGCTCCTCCTCTAGTTCTTTCTTGTTGGTCAGCGACCGCTGGTGCGGGAAGACCTCTTCCTCCAGCCCGGTCAGGAACACCACCGGGAACTCCAGGCCCTTGGCCGTGTGCAGGGTCATCAAGGTGACCATGCCGCCGTGCTCCTCGCCCTCCGGGATCTCGTCCGCGTCGGCGACCAGCGATACCTGCTCGAGGAACTCGGCCAGCGTCCCCTCGTCGCGCGAGCCGTCGAACTCGCGGGCCACCGACACCAGCTCCTCGAGGTTCTCCACCCGGCTGGCGTCCTGCAGGTCGGAGGAGGCTTCCAGCGCCTCGATGTACCCGGTACGGTCGAGCACGGCCTCGGCCAGCTCGGCCACCGGACCGGTCTCGGCCAGCTCGCGCAGCCCGTCCATCAAAGCGTTGAAGCCCGCGATGGCGGCGGCTGACCGGGCCGCGAGGCCCGGCACGTCGGCCGGGCGGGCCAGCGCTTGGGCAAAGGTGATCGGCTCCCGCTGGGCAAAGGCGGCCACGTACTCCTCGGCCCGGTCCCCGATGCCCCGCCTGGGGGTGTTCAGCACCCGGCGCAGCGACACCTCGTCCGCCGGGTTGGCGATCAGCCGCAGGTAGGCCAGCAGGTCGCGGACCTCACGGCGCTCGTAGAACCGGACCCCGCCGACCACCCGGTAGGGCAGGCCGACCCGGATGAACACCTCCTCGAACACCCGGGACTGCGCGTTGGTCCGGTAGAACACCGCCACCTGACCCGGGGTGGCCTGGCCGGCGTCGGAGAGCCGGTCCACCTCCTCGGCCACGAACGCCGCCTCGTCGTGCTCGTTGTCGGCCACGTAGCCGACGATCGGCGGGCCCGCGCCCTGGTCGGACCACAGGTTCTTGGGCTTGCGGCCCTGGTTCTGCGAGACCACGGCGTTGGCGGCGGCCAGGATGTTCTGGGTGGACCGGTAGTTCTGCTCCAGCAGGATGACCTCGGCGTCCGGGTAGTCCTGCTCGAACTCCACGATGTTGCGGATGGTCGCGCCGCGAAAGGCGTAGATGGACTGGTCCGCGTCGCCGACCACGCACAGCTCGGGGGGCGGGAGGGGGTCCGGGGTGCCGTCACCACGGTCCGTTAGGCCAGAAAAAATTGGTGCACTTCCGGAGACAAGTTCGCGGACGAGGATGTACTGGGCGTGGTTGGTGTCCTGGTACTCGTCCACGAGCACGTGCCGGAACCGGCGGCGGTACTCGGCGGCGACCTCGGGCAGGGCCTGGAACAGGTTGACCGTGACCATGATCAGGTCATCGAAATCCATCGCGCCCGCCGCGACCAGGCGGCGCTGGTACTCGCCGTAGGCCTCGGCCAGGACCCTGTCCCGGGCCGTCTGGGCCTGGGCGGCGAACGTCTCGTAATCGATCAGCTCGTTCTTCAGGTTCGAGACCTGCGCGGCCATCATCTTGGGCGGGTACTGCTTGGGGTCGAGCTCCAGCTCACGGCAGGTCAGCGTCATCAGCCGCTGCGAGTCGGCCTGATCGTAGATGGAGAACGAGGAGGGATAGCCGAAGCGCTTGGCCTCCCGGCGCAGGATCCGCACGCAGGCGGAGTGGAAGGTCATGACCCACATGGACCTGGCCCGCGGGCCGACCAGGGCGGCCACCCGGGCCGCCATCTCCCCGGCCGCCTTGTTGGTGAAGGTGATGGCCAGGATCTCGTGCGGCGCCACGTCCCGCGCGGCCAGCAGGTAGGCGATCCGGTGGGTCAGCACGCGGGTCTTCCCCGAGCCCGCGCCCGCCACGATGAGCAGCGGGCTGCCCTCGTGCACGACGGCAGCGCGCTGCTGCGGATTGAGTCCGTCGAGGAGGGCGTCTATCGCGAGGGCGGCCACCCCCATAGGGTAGGCGTTCGCGCCGACAAACGCAGGGCGGCCGCCGGTGGGAGATAGAGCCGGCGCGCCGCCGTCACCAGAAGTCACCTAAGGCATCGACCAGCCAATACGCCCTCACAGAGACGGCCTGGTCACGCAGGAGCACATCTGCGGAGATATCGCTCTTCGCCCTCCGGGGGGTGCCCCTTATGGGCTATTCTGGCCGTCTTGACCGTAGTTGGCTGCGACGGGGGGGTCCTCGCAGGCCAACGCCATATCAACGTGGGAGTGTCATGGGCTCGCGTGGCCGGTCCATCCGGCTCCGGATCTATTTCCTGGTGGCGATTCCCCTGGTCGCCCTAGTCGGGCTGCTCGCCTACGTCGCGGGCACCTCGATCAACAACGCCATCAGCCTCGACCGGGCGCCCAACCTGGTCAACGCGACCGCGGTACCAGCCGCGAAGTTCGGCACGTACCTGCAGGCTGAGCGCGCCGCCGCGGTGGTCTACCTGTTCGAGCCCACCGCGGCCAACTTGGCGGCGTACGACGCGGCAACCGCGGCGACCGACCGGGCCGAGCCGGCCTTCATCGCCGCCATGAACTCCCAGGGCACCATGGGCACCGAGAACTCCGAAGGGACCAAGGCGGTCGGCAGCCTGGTCAGCGGGCTGAGCCAGCTCCCGACCCTGCGCAACGCGGTCAAGGCGCGGGTCCTCAGCCCGCTGGCTGCGCTGGGCGCCTACAGCCAGGGCATCACGACCCAGATCAAGCTGTTCCTGAGCCAGACGGAGAGCGTGACCCTCAACGACCAGCAGATCCAGGCCGTCGGGCTGATCGCCACCGTCCAGTCCAGGGAGCAGCTCTCGCAAGAGGACGCGCTGCTGTCCGGCATGCTGGCCGCGAAGCGGATCACGGCGAAGAACCGCATCGCGTTCACCGACCTGGCCGCGACCAGGCAGGCCGACCTGGCCTACGCGGATTACATCCTGAGCCCGGCCGACCTGGCCACCTTCAACGCCGCGATGGCCGGGTCCGGGCCCATGCAGCAGAATCTAACCGGCATCGAGCAGGCCATCGCCGCGGGCACGCCGGTCGCCAAGCTGCCGGTCACCCAGGCCCAATGGCAGCACGCTGGCCGGCACGCTGCTCCAGGACGACTACAACGGCGGCGTCGCGGTCGCGAACGCCATCCTGGCGGGCGATCACCGCGACAGCCACCAGGCCTGGGTCAGGGTCGCCGTCACCAGCGGCATCGCCCTGCTCGGGCTGCTGATCACCATCCTGTTCAGCACGCTGGTCGCGCGGGGCATCATCCGGCGCCTGCGCGGGCTGGAAGGTTCGGCCCGCACCCTGGCCGAGGACCAGCTGCCGGACGTGATCGCCCGGCTGCGGCGCAGCGAGGACGTGGACGTGGCGGCCGAGGCGCCGCCGCTGCGGATGGGCGACGACGAGATCGGCCGGGTCGGCCAGGCCTTCGAGCTGGTCCGGCAGACCGCCATCCGGTCCGCGGTGGAGGAGGCCAGGCTGCGGCGGGGCCTCAACGACGTGTTCCGCAGCCTGGCCCGGCGCAGCCAGTCGCTGCTGCACCGCCAGCTGACCCTGCTCGACCAGATGGAACGGCGGGCCACCGACCCCGAGGCGCTGGACGACCTGTTCCGCCTGGACCACCTGACCACGCGCATGCGCCGCCACGCGGAGGGCCTGGTCATCCTGGCGGGCGCGCCGCCCGGCCGGACCTGGAGCAGCCCGGTCCGGATGGTCGACGTCATGCGCGGCGCCATCGCCGAGGTCGAGGACTACGCGCGGGTCTCGGTCGCCACCCGGAGCCAGGCCGCGCTGGCCGGCTCGGCGGTGGCCGACGTCATCCACCTGCTGGCCGAGCTCATCGAGAACGCCACCACTCTCTCACCGCCGTACACCTCGGTCCGGGTGGCCGGGGACACGGTGGCCAACGGGTTCGCGATCGAGGTGGAGGACCGTGGGCTGGGGATGAGCGCGCAGCGCCTGGCCGAGCTCAACGAGCGGCTGGCCAGCCCGCCGGAGTTCAACCCGTCCGACAGCGAGCAGCTCGGGTTGTTCGTGGTCAGCCAGCTGGCCAAGCGGCACGGGATCCGGGTCACGCTCAAGGCGTCCCCCTACGGGGGCACGACGGCCATCGCGCTCATCCCGCAGCACCTGGTGGTCACCGAGGAGGCGTTCCGGGCCGGGCTGCCCGGCGAGCCCGCCGCCATCGGCATGGCCTCGGTTGGCAGGGCCCCGCAGGGGACCAACGGGAACCACGCCCGCGCGGAGATGGCCGGACCGGCCCGTTTGCTGGGCGGAAGCGGCGGGCCGGAGCTGGGCGGGCCGGAGCTGGGCAGGCCGGAGCTGGGCGGTCAGGGGTTTTCGGAGGTGCCAGGGGTCCGGATCTCGGGTCCGCTGCGGCGCGCGCCGGGTGGCACGCCGGAGGGCGACCGGCGCGGCGCGCACCACGCGGCGGCGCCCGGCGCGACGAGCCCCGGGCTGGAGCCGACAGCCGGGCTCGAGGCTGGGCCCGGCGAGCAGCCGGACTTCAACGTGTTCACGCCGCGGCGCGGCCCGGGGACGGGCGACGGTCCGGGAGGGTCGGCGGGGGCTCCGCAGTCGGAGGCCGCGGCTTTCGTCAGCTCGCCGCCGTACCCGGGTACCGCGCCGTACCCCGGCGCGGGTACCGCGCCCTATGCGGACCAGCTGGCGCCGTTCCCAGGGTGGACGGAACGCAGTGTGGCGGGGGCGGGCGGCCCGGCTGGGCCGACGACCCCGATGACGCCGGTGGCCTCGCCCCGGCCCGCACGGCCCTCCGGCCCGCCGTGGGAGCTGTCGCGCCAGACCGGGCCGCTGCCGGCCATCCCCGCCGACGGCGAGCCGGGAGCGCAGCCGGACGGCGACGGCGACGTCAAGGGGCTGCCGCGGCGGGTCAGGCAGGCCAACATCGTCCCGCAGCTTCGTGACAACCCGCCGCGCCGCCGGACCTCACCGGCACCGGCACCGGCCCCGGCCAGCGGGCCAACGCCGGCTGAGATCCGCCAGACCATGTCCGCGCTGCAGCGCGGCTGGCAAGAGGGGCGGTCGCAGCGGCTGACCGCCTCGGCTCCGGGTGACTCGCCGTTCGAGCCGCCCGGACAGGGGCCGTCCGCGGACGGCGACGAGCTGCGGGGGGAATCCGATGGAACCTGAGGTCGGCACGCCGACCCGCGGGGGCCAGCTTGACTGGCTGCTCGATGATCTCGTGCGCCGGGTCGCGCCCATCACCAAGGCCGTCATCTTGTCGCAGGACGGGATGACGCTCGGCGCGTCCGAGACGCTTGAACGCGACGACGCCGAGCACCTGGCCGCGCTGGCCGCCGGATTCCAGTCGCTGGCCCGCGGCGCCGGGCAGCACTTCGGCGGCGGGGCGGCCCGGCAGACCATCATCGAGATGGAATCGGGCTTCCTGCTAGTGACCGCGGCCGGGAGCGGGACGTGCCTGGCCGTAGTGACCGGGCCGGGCGCCGACCTGGGCCTGGTCGCCTACGAGATGGCCATCCTGGTCAAGCGGTCCGGCGAGCACATCCGCGTCAATACCCGCGCGTCCGGCGGCTGGGGCTAAGACGTCATGCCGTCCAACGATGAGCGGTGGCTGGACGCCGAGGCCGGGCCGGTGGTCCGGCCGTATGCCTTGACCCAAGGCCGGACGAGGCACACCGGTGAGTCGTTCGACCTGGTCGCAACCGTGATGGCTACGCGCGCGTTCGCCGACCCGGGCTCGCTGGCCCCGGAGCACATCAGCGTGCTGCAACTTGCCCGGATCCCGACGACGGTCGCGGATATCGCCTCTGACGTCGACCTTCCGCTGGGAGTAGTCCGGATCATCCTGGCCGACCTGCGGGAACTCGGCCTGGTCGTGATCAGCACCCCGGTCGTGATGGCGGAACGGGTCGACAAGCACACTCTCAGGGAGGTCCTCAATGGACTACGGGGTCTCTGATTCCGCCAGCGGGCACTCGCAAACTTCGGCCCAGTACCGCGCCATCAAGATCCTCCTGGCCGGCGGGTTCGGAGTGGGCAAGACCACGCTGGTCGGCGCCGTAAGCGAGATCAGGCCGCTGCGTACCGAAGAGCCGCTGACCGAGGGCAGCCTGCGCACGGACAGCACGGCCGGCGTGGAGGGAAAGACCACGACGACGGTCGCGATGGACTTCGGCCGGATCAGCCTGCGCAGCGATCTGGTTCTCTACCTGTTCGGGACGCCGGGCCAGCAGCGGTTCTGGTTCATGTGGGACGAGCTCGCCATCGGCGCGCTGGGGGCCGTGGTACTGGCCGACACCCGGCGGCTGGCGGACAGCTTCCCCGCCATCGACTACTTCGAGCGGCGGCAGATCCCGTTCGTCGTGGCGCTGAACTGCTTCGACGGCTCCCGGCGGTACGAGACAGAGGACGTCAGGCTCGCCCTGGACCTGGACCCCGATCTGCCCATCATCTTGTGCGACGCGCGCAGCAAGGACTCGGCCAAGGAAGTGCTGATCACGCTGGTCGAGCACGTGCTGGTGACGGCGTCGGAGGAGCCGCTGTCCGGGATCGCGTAACGTTACGCGGCGGCGCGACTGGGCGGTCGCGGGGGCTGCGCGGTCGCGGGGCTGGGCGGCAGCGGTCACACAGCGCGGTCAGGGGTCGCGTAGGACCGCCCACACCGCCTTGCCGTGGCCGGCGATGGGGCTCCAGCCCCACACGTGACTGAGCGCGCCGACGATCTGCAGGCCGCGTCCGCTCTCCCCGCCCCAGTCGGGCTCGCGAGGCATCGGCGTCTCGTTGCCGGGATCGACGACGGCCAGCATGACCTCGCCCGCGCGGCGGAGCATGCACAACCGCAGCACCGTCATCGAGGCGCCCGGGTTGGTGTGCGTCAGGCCCGCCCGGGTGCCGTGCAGGACGGCGTTGACCACGAGCTCATCGACGATCATCTCGGCGTCGTCGGCCAGCGCCTCCAGGCCCCAGCAGGTCAGCAGCTCCCGGACGAACCGCCGGGCGGTCCTGGCCTCTTCCGGCCGGGCGCTCAGGGCACGGGTGGTGACCGCAGGGGTCTCCCACCAGGCAGACGGCACCGGCAACAGCCGTGGCATTCCGTCTGACACCGGTGGCCACGGGACGCCTACTTCCTCGTCGTCATCCCCGCTACCGGTCGCGACACTGAGATGCGCCAACGCAACAGCTTCCTGCATGTTATGGGGCAGAAACGCTTGCCCATCACGGTGTTAACTGCGTGCTGAGAGACATGCTGCCTGATAATATGTGCAAATGCAAGGCCAAATGCACGTTCATTCGCTCTGTGCACAGGTCTTCATATAGCCGCATGGGGGACAGCAGACAGTTGAAACGTATCCAGGCACTCGCTCACCACTTGCTAACTTAAGGTTACAGTGAGTGAATTTTCGCGGGTCAGGCTGCGTTGAGACTGTCGGAAGGGGATTGGTCACGATGTACAACGGCATGCCTGCGGGCGAACTCGGCGACGTTCGCTGGCTGAAGAGCCAGCACAGTAACCCCAACGGAGCATGCGTGGAGCTGGCCGCGCTGCCGGGCGGCGAGATCGCCATGCGGAACTCGCGTTTCCCGGTTGGCCCTGTCCTGCTCTACACTCAGGCGGAGATCACCGCATTCCTGGCAGGTGCCAAGGATGGCGAATTTGACCAGATACTGCGCGAAGCGCAGCAACTTACCCGCTAGTAGCACTGCCACCGGCCGACTGGTGGCGACACGTCAATAATAGACTGACAATCGTGACCCTCAGGACCTGCGGGAACACGGAGAGATCAGGACTTCTGTTGAATTGTCACAGAAGCCCCTTCCACAGGCATGAGCTCACATGGGAGACTGGTCCACACCCAGCCAGGCTCAGAGTGTAAAGATGCGAGGAGCGCCGATGGTCTCATCCGAAGACTCGGCCTGGGATGTCCCGCCCAGCATTTTCGGCACCCGCGCGGGCGGCCCGACCGTCCAGCGCCTGGTGCTCGGCGGCCAGCTGCACCGGCTTCGCGAATCACGCGGGATCAGCGCGGAACAGGCGGCCGAGCAGATCCGGGGCTCCCATTCCAAGATCAGCCGGATGGAACATGGTCGGGTCGGCTTCAAGGAGCGCGACGTGAGCGACCTGCTGACGCTTTACGGAGTAACCGACAGCGAGGAGCGCGCGGCCCTGCTTAACCTGGCCCGGGAGGCCAATACGCCCGGCTGGTGGCACGCCTACTCGGACGCCATGCCGACCTGGCTGGAGCCGTACGTGGGCCTGGAGGCCGCGGCCACGGTGCTCCGGACCTACGAGGTCCAGTTCGTCCCCGGGCTGCTGCAGACCGAGGAGTACGCGCGAGCGCTGATCCGGCTCGGCTCCGCGGTCAGCGAGGACGAGATCGACCGCCGGGCCGAGCTGCGGGTCAGCCGCCAGGAGGTCCTGGGCGGCCCGAACCCGCCGCAGCTGTGGGCCGTGGTGGACGAGGGTGCGCTGCGCCGTCCGGTGGGCGGCCGTGAGGTGGCGCGCAGGCAGCTTCAGCACCTGATCAGGCTGGCCGAGCACCCCGTGGTGACCCTGCAGATCCTGCCGTTCACGGCGGGTCCGCACTCCGCCATGGGCGGCCCGTTCACGATCCTGCGGTTCGCCGAGCCGGACCTGCACGACGTGGTGTACATCGAGCAACTGACCAGCGCGCTGTATCTGGACAAGCCCTCCGAGGTGGACAGCTACCTCGAGGTCATGGAGCAGCTCTGCCTGCAGGCCGAGCCCGCGGGCAACACGGTCAAGATGCTCAACCAGATCCTGGCCGACATTTCCTGAATCCCGCTTTGTCTACGGCTTCCCGGCCGGCTAGCCCGGCGTGTCGAGGACCTGGAAAGACTCGGCTAGATGGCCTTCGGGCAGATCGCCCAGGGCGGCCGCGCGGGTGAGCCAGCCCCTGATGCGCTCTTCCAGGTCGTCCATATGGCCGGTCTGGCTCTCGTGCGCGCGCAGCGCGGCGATCTTCCGGCTGAACGTGGCGGTCACGTCGACGAAATGGGTGGGCGACGGCGAGCCGGCGACCCAGACCTCGCGGACCGTCCACGGCACCAGGTTCTCGCGCTCACGCAACTCGGGGAAGGCGAAGGGGTTTCGGGCGTCCGGGTACACCGCATCCAGGGCCGCGGAGCCGACCGCCCGGTGGTCGGGATGGCTGGCCCCTATGCGGGCGTAGTTCCGCTCCGGGCTGGGGCAGACGACCCGGTCGGGGCGAACCTGCCTGATCACCCGGGCGAGATCACGGCGCAGATCCAGGGTGGCCTCGACCCGGCCGTCCGGGTAGCCGAGGAAACGCACGTCGTGCACGCCCACGCACTTGGCCGCGGCGATCTGCTCGGCCCGTCGCAGGGCGGGCATCTCAGCCCGGGGGAAGTCCTCGTCGAGCCCGCCCGCATCGCCGTCGGTCACCACGCAGTAGGTGACGTCGATCCCCGAGTCGGTCCACCGTGCGATCGTGCCCGCGGCGCCGAAGTCCACGTCATCGGGATGCGCGGTGATGGAGAGGACTCTGCTGATGTCTGTGTCGTCGAGCACGCCCGCCATCCTAACCGGCGGGCGGCCCTGCGAACGGCACGGTGACCAGGCCGGGCGACCGCGGCCCGAGTGGGGTCAGCTACTTGTCGGGGACCAGGGTCGGGGTCGCGCGGGTGAGGGTCTGCTTCCTGAAGAAGGGGGCGCCGGGCCGCACGTACCGGCAGTAGAGGAAGAACACCACCCCGACCAGCGCGGCCGCTACGGCGATCACGAAGGCGCCGCCGATCTGCCAGTGGATGAACGGGACCGTCCACATCGTGTAGTCGTTCGCGGTCGCCACGTCGTAATTCAGCCAGAGGCTCCAGCCGCCGAGGAACCAGAGAATCAGCGCGCCGGTGACCGGCAGGATGCCCTGCATAAACAGGTTGCGTGTGCTGCTGGTCAGGTTCTTACGGTAGTACCAGGCGCAAGCGAAACCGGTCAGGCCGTAGTAGAACGCGATGTACAGGCCGATCGCGAGCACCGCGTCGCCGATCACGCCGCTGCCGTTGGACGTGTAGTTCAGCCCCACGTAGATGATGATGGAGATCGCTCCCATGGTGACCGTGGACACCGTGGGCGTCAGGAACCGGGGATGGATCCTCGAGAACGACTTCGGCAGCGCCTTGTAAGCCGCCATCGACAGCGTGGTCCGGGCGGTGGGCAGGATGGTGGTCTGGGTGGACGCGGCCGCCGAGGACAGCACCATGAGCAGCAGCAGGTGGTAGAAGGTGGGGCCGATGCCAGTCGTGCCGAAGACGGCGCTGCCCTGGATCGATAGCACGTCGCCAGCGTTGGCTATGTTGCCCAGGCCGTTACCCTTCGTCCCGACCCCGGCGAACGCCTGCATGGAGAAGATCACCAGGGCGTAGGTGACCAGCAGGATGAAGGTAGACAGGATGGCCGCCCGGCCCGGTGTCCGATTGCGGTCCTTGGTCTCCTCGTTGACCGAGACGGCCGTATCCCAGCCCCAGTAGATGAAGACCATCAGGATGATCCCGCTGGCGAACGCGCTGAAGCTGGAGATCTTGAACGGGTTGAGCCAGGAGATGCTCGGCGGTATATGCCCGGGCGGCGCATGCCCGCTGCCCACTTTGACCAGGGCGGTCACCGAGAGGACCACGAGCATGATCAGCTCGATGGACAGCAGTACCTTCTGGAAGTTCGCCGACACCTCGATGCCCACGTAGCAGATAGTGGTCATCAGGATGATCCAGATGACCCCGGCCAGCAGCACCCAGCCGCTGGTCGGGTTGCTGCCGATGCCCGTGGCGTTGAACAGCAGGAACACGTACTGCCCGGCCACCTGCGCCAGGCTGGCCATCACCAGCACGTCGGCCGCGACGATGGCCCAGCCGCCTGCCCAGCCGGTCTTTGGCCCGAACGCCCTCGTCGCCCAGGTGAACGTGGTACCGCAGTCCGGGTCGGCCTTGTTCAGCTCGCTGTAGCCGATCGAGGTCAGCAGCATCGGGATGAAGGCGAGTACGGCCACCGCCGGCGACTGGAGTCCGACCGCCAGCACGACGAACACCAGGGTAGCCGCGATGCTGTACGCCGGGGCAACGGACGCCGTGGCGATAACGGTGCTGGAGATCAGACCTAGGGCGCCGGACTTGAGGCCCTTTTCGAGCGGCTGTTCCTGGGACTCTATGGCTTGCTCGGCGGTGGCCATACCCTCACCCTTCTGGCGATGACCCGGCCGGCCACGGCGGATCAGGGAGAATGCGACGATTCTGGCATCGGGGCGCGGCAGCGTCTAGCATTCCCGATGCCACGGTTCTAGCACAATTTGCACGTTTCGGCAACGATTTCAGTTGTACAATATGCAGGTAACAACTGGTCTCGTGGTCGGTCGCCGTGCGAAACGAGGATAAGCCCCGATGCGCATACTTCTGGTGGGCGCGGGCGGGGTGGGTTCGGCGCTGGCCCGGATCGCCGCCCGGCGCCTCTTTGCCGAGCTGGTCGTCGCGGACTACGACCTGGCCCGGGCGCAGCGCGCCGCCGCGGCGCGCGACGGGTACGAGGCCGTGCGACTGGACGCGCGGGACGAGGGAGCCGTGGCAGAGCTGCTCACCCGGCACAGATGCGACGTGCTCATGAACGCCACCGATCCGCGGTTCGTGATGCCGCTGTTCCGGGCCGCGCTCAGCGCCGGCGTCCACTACCTGGACATGGCCATGTCCCTGTCCCATCCCGACCCGCAGGACCCGTACCGCAAGACCGGCGTCAAGCTGGGCGACGACCAGTTCGCGATGGCCCGGCAGTGGGAGGAGTCCGGCAAGCTCGCGCTGGTCGGGATCGGGGTGGAGCCGGGGCTGTCCGACGTGTTCGCCCGGTACGCCGCCGACGAGATGTTCGGCGAGATCAGCGAGCTCGGCGTGCGGGACGGCGCGAACCTCACGGTGTCCGGGTACGACTTCGCTCCCACCTTCTCCATCTGGACCACGATCGAGGAATGCCTGAACCCGCCGGTCATCTGGGAGCGGGGCCGGGGCTGGTTTACCACCGAGCCGTTCAGCGATCCCGAGGTCTTCACCTTCCCGGCCGGGATCGGCCCGGTGGAGTGCGTGAACGTGGAACACGAAGAGGTGCTGCTGATGCCGCGCTGGATCCAGGCGCAGCGGGTCACGTTCAAATACGGACTCGGCGGGGAATTCATCGGCATCCTGCGCACCTTGCGTCAGCTCGGCCTGGACCGGACGGATCCGGTCCAGGTGGGCGCGGTGAGCGTATCGCCCCGCGACGTGCTGGCCGCGTGCCTGCCCGACCCGGCCACGCTCGGAGACAAGATGAGCGGCCTGACCTGTGCGGGCACCTGGGTGACGGGGACCGGCGGGGACGGCGCGCCCCGCGAGGTGTACCTGTACCACGTGGTCGACAACGGCTGGTCGATGGCCGAGTACGGCTCGCAGGCGGTGGTCTGGCAGACCGCGGTCAACCCGGTAGTCGCGCTGGAGCTGATCGAGAGCGGCGCCTGGTCCGGATCCGGCGTGCTGGGTCCCGAGGCGCTGCCACCACGGCCGTTCCTCGACCTGCTCACCGAGTACGGCTCGCCATGGGCGTTCGAGGAGCGGAGCCCAGCGCCCGCCTAGCTGGTCCGGGCGGGGGCCGCGGGCCTGGCTGGTCCGGGCGGGGCTGCGGGCCTGAATTTTTTTGAGATTTCCTGCCTGTGACACCCCGCGTGGCCAGCCTACATCACACTAGTCACAGTGTTCCAACGCTGATGACGGCGGGTGCGGCGGTACCAGCGTGCGTTCGGATCGTCTCGCGCACCAGGAATGGGCCGCGACGCGCGTGGCAGCCGGGGCTGGTGCTGGCTCCGGCGGCGTCCTAGGTTTGGCTCGTAGGTGGGCCTGGGGGAACAACAGAACGTCTGCCCAGGTAGGTCGGCGAGGAGGCCGGATGACCAAGGTCAGCATGACTATCGACGGCGTGCGGTACGACGATGAGGTCGAGCCCCGCATGCTGCTCGTTCATTACTTGCGCGAAGTGGCGGGGCGGACCGGAACGCCCATCGGCTGCGATACATCGAACTGCGGCGCCTGCACGGTGATGCTGAACGGGCTGTCCGCGAAGAGCTGCTCGGTGCTCGCGGTACAGGCCGACGACGCGGAGATCACCACCATCCAGGGGATGGCGAACGGCGAATGGCATCCGCTGCAGCAGGCCTTCCACGAAGAGCACGCGCTGCAGTGCGGGTACTGCACGCCGGGCATGATCATGGCCGCGGCCGACCTGCTGCGGGACAACCCCGACCCGACCGAGCAGGAGGTCCGGGAGGGGCTGGAGGGCAACCTGTGCCGCTGCACCGGATACCAGAACATCGTCCGCGCGGTCATGCGCGCGGCTTCGGCTAGCCAGGGAGCGTCCTCATGACGGTCAGCGCCGAGATCGGAAAGCCGAGGGCCCGGAAGGAAGACGCCCGGCTGGTAACCGGCCAGACCAACTGGACCGACAACATCCAGCTGCCCGGGCTGGTACACGTCGCGTACCTGCGCAGCCCGATGGCGCACGCGCGGATCACGTCGGTGGACGTCTCCGCCGCCCGCGGCACTTCCGGCGTCATCGCCGCGTTCTCCGGCGCGGACTTCGCCGCTGAGCAGGGCAGCCTGCCCTGCGCCTGGCCGGTGACCCCGGACATCGTCATCCCGGCCCACCCGCCGATGGCCACCGACGAGGTCCGCTACGTGGGCGAGATCGTGGCCTGCGTGGTCGCGCGGGATCAGTACGCCGCGGCGGACGCGCTGGAGCTGATCGACGTCGAGTACGAGCAGCTGCCGGCCGTCCTGGACATGGAGGCCGCACTCGCTGAGGGCTCGCCGAAGGTGCACGAGGCGGGCAACAAGTCGTTCGTGTGGCCCTTCGCCCAGGGCGACATGGACGCGGCGTTCCGCGACGCGCCGGTGGTGATCGAGCGGACCTACCGCCAGCAGCGGCTGATCGGGTGCGCGATGGAACCCCGCGCGGTGGTCTGCGAGCCGGTGGGCGACGAGTTCACGCTCTGGACGTCCACCCAGATCCCGCACGTGGTGCGGGTCCTGATGGCCGCTGGTCACTCGGCATCCCGGAGCAGAAGCTGCGGATCATCGCGCCGGATGTGGGCGGCGGGTTCGGGTCCAAGCTCCAGTTCACCGCCGAGGAATTCCTCGCCGTACTGATCGCGCGGCAAGATCGGCCGGCCGGTGAAGTGGACCGAATCGCGCAGCGAGGGCAACCTGGCCGTGCACCACGGCCGCGACCAGCTGCAGCGGATCAAGGTGGCGGCAGACTCGCGACGGCAGACTCCGCGGCCTGTCCGTCGACTTGCTGGCCGACATGGGCGCCTACCTGATGCTGTTCACGCCCGGCATCCCGCTATTCGGCGCGTTCATGTACAACGCCATCTACAAGATGGACGCCTACTCGTTCAAATGCACGGGCGTGTTCACCACGAAGGTTCCCACCGACGCCTACCGGGGCGCGGGGCGTCCGGAGGCAACTTACGCCATCGAGCACGTCATGGACGACCTGGCCGCCGAGCTCGGCATGGACCCGCTGGAGCTGCGGAAGCGGAACTGGATCACGCACGAGGAGTTCCCCTACACCACGATCGCCGGACTTACCTACGACAGCGGCAACTACGAGGCGGCCACGGCCAAGGCGGTCGAGCTGTTCGGCTACGACGACCTGCGCAAGGAGCAGGCCGAGCGGCGCGCGTCCGGCGACCCGGTCCAGCTCGGCATCGGCATCTCGACCTTCACCGAGATGTGCGGGCTGGCGCCGTCGCGGGTCCTCGGCCGCTCGGCCTCGGCGCAGGCGGCTGGGAGCACGCCGCGATCCGGATGCTGCCCACCGGCAAGGTGGAGGTGGTCACCGGGTCCAGCGCGCACGGCCAGGGGCACGAGACGGCCTGGAGCCAGATCGTCGCCGACCGGCTGGGCGTGCCGTTCGAGGATATCCGGGTGCTGCACGGCGACACGCTGGTCTCGCCGAAGGGCATGGACACCTACGGGTCGCGCTCGCTGGCGGTGGGCGGCATCGCCGTGGTCGGCGCGTGCGACAAGGTGATCGAGAAGGCCAAGGTGATCGCGGCCGGGCTGCTTGAGGTCGCGCCGGACGACCTGGAGTGGACGCCGGGCCGGTGGTCGGTGCGCGGCGACCCGGAACAGGGCCGCACGATCGCCGAGATCGCCCTGGCCACGTTCGCGGCGCACAACCTGCCGGAGGGCGTCGAGCCCTCGCTGGACTCCGAGGCCACCTTCGACCCGGTGAACTTCTCCTTCCCGCACGGCACGCACCTGTGCGCGGTCGACGTGGACACCGAGACCGGGCGGGTCAAGATTCGCTCGTACGTGGCGGTGGACGATATAGGGGTGGTGGTGAACCCGGTCATCGTGGACGGCCAGGTGCACGGCGGCATCGCCCAGGGCATCGCACAGGCGCTGTACGAGGAGGCCGCCTACGACGCCGACGGAAACCTGCTGACCACCACGCTGGCGGACTACCTGGTGCCTTCGGCCGCCGACCTGCCCACCTTCGTGACCGACAAGACGCAGAGCCCGGCCACGAGCAATCCGCTCGGGGTCAAGGGAGTCGGCGAGGCCGGCACGATCGCGTCCACGCCCGCAGTGGTCGACGCGGTCATCGACGCCCTGCGCCCGCTTGGGGTCACGGACGTCCAGATGCCGTGCACGGCCGAACGGGTCTGGCGGGCCATTAACGAGGCCAAGGGAGACGCGCGATGATCCCCGCGAAGTTCGATTACGTGCGGCCATCGTCGCTGGCCGAGGCGGTCCAGGCGCTGGCCGACGGCGGCGACGACGCCAAGGTGATCGCGGGCGGGCAGAGCCTGCTGCCGCTGCTGCGGCTGCGGCTCGCCTACCCCGAACTGCTGGTCGACATCGGCGGGCTCGGTGAGCTGACCGGGGTCCGGGACGCCGGCGACGCGCTGGAGATCGGCGCCATGACGACCATGTACTCGCTGATCCGCGATCCGCTCATCCGCGAGCACGTCGGGCTGATCGCCGCCGCGGCAGCCACGGTGGCCGACCCCGCGGTCCGGCACCGGGCCACCATCGGCGGTGCGCTCGCGCACGCCGATCCGGCCGGCGACCTGCCCGCCGTGATCTCCGCGCTGGACGGCACGCTGGTCGCGACCGGACCGGGCGGGGAACGGGAGATCGCTCCGGCGGACTACTTCGTGGACTACCTCACCACCGCGCTGGGCCCGGACGAGATCCTGACCGCGATCCGCGTGCCCAAGCTCGGCCCGGGCTGGGGATACCACTACGAGAAGTTCCAGCCGACCGCGCAGGCCTGGGCCATCGTGGGCGTGGCCGCCCTGGCCCGCCGGGACAACGGGCACGTGGCCGAGGCCCGGATCGGGCTCACCAACATGGGCACGGTCCCGGTCCGCGCGCGGGCCGCGGAGGCCGCGGCCGCCGGGGCGGAGGCATCCCGCCCGGCGCTGGCGGCCGCGGCCGCGAACGCCGACGAGGGCACCGATCCACCGAGCGACCTACGCGCGGCGGCCGACTACCGCCGCCACCTGGCCCGGGTGCTCACCGGCCGGGCGCTGGCCGGAGCCGCCGGGGTTTAGGCGAGCAGGGTCAGCTAACCCGCCTGGGTCAGCTGACCCGGTCGGCCAGGGGCACGCGCCGTGCCCGCCGAGGGTGACGAAACTGGGCTTTCACCACGTTCTAGGGTGGTGGGAGCCCAGTTTCATTCGGTGCGGGTGACCAAACCGGGCATAATTCACAGATCGAATCGATCCAGAGAGAGTGACATACCGATGGCCATCGAGCTCGACCACTCCTTCACCGTGCCCGTTCCGCCCGATCAGGCCTGGGATGTGCTGCTCGACGTGGAAACGATCGCGCCCTGCATGCCGGGTGCGACCGTCGACGAGGTGGACGGCGACGTGGTCAACGGGCGGATCAAGGTCAAGGTCGGCCCGGTCTCGCTGACCTACAAGGGCACCGCGAAGTTCACCGAGCGCAACCCGGAGACCCACGTGGTGGTGATAGATGCCGCCGGCAAGGAGACCCGCGGCGCGGGCACCGCGTCGGCCACGGTGCGGGCCTCGCTGGCCCCGGACGCGTCGGGGTCCGGCACCGAGGTCACCATGCATACCACGATGAACGTGACCGGCAGGCCGGCCCAGTTCGGCCGGGGCGTCATGGTCGAGGTCGGCGGCAAGCTGGTCCAGCAGTTCGCCGCGAACCTGGCCAACCTGATCGCCGGGGATACGGGCTCAGGCGGGGACGCCGGGAGCGGGGACGCGGGAACCGCGGGCGCCGGAAGCAGCGCGCCCGCCGTGACCAGCGACGCCGGGGCCAGGGTCAGCGGCGCCAGCGACGCTGGATCCAGCGTCAGCGGGGCCGGCGCTGACGGGGCCAGCGCGCCGACCGCGACCGCGGACGCCCGTACCGGGAACGGCAGCGGCGGCGCGGCCGTCAGCGCGGCGGCCGGGCCGGTGGCGAGCACCAGCGCGCCCGCGCAGGAGGACTCGCTCGACCTGGTCAAGCTGGTCGGCCCGGTCATCCTCAAGCGCCTGGTCCCGGTGGTGGTCGGCGCGGCGAGCCTGGCCCTGCTGAGCCGGCTGTTCTGGCGGCTGCGGCACCGGGCGGAGCGAGCCGAGAAGGCCTAGCGGAAGGCCGGGCGGACAGTGGACTTCACCGAGGTCGTACGGCGCCGGCACATGGTGCGCCAGTTCTCCGGCGAGCCTGTCTCGGCAGAGAGCCTGGACCGGATATTGGGTAACGCGGTGCGCGGCCCGTCGGCCGGGTTCTCCCAGGGCCAGGCGTTCCTGGTCCTGACCGGGGAGGACCTGAAGCCCTTCTGGGAGGTGGCCGGCGCGGCCGCGGGCGACACGGTGACGACGGCGCCGCTGGTCATCGTACCCATGTCGTGCAAGCGGGTGTACCTGGACCGCTACGCGCGGCCCGACAAGGGCTGGACCGACCGGGACGAGAAGCGGTGGCCGGTGCCGTTCTGGCACATCGACACCGGGATGGCGGCGCTGCTGATCCTGCTCACCGTGGTGGACGAAGGCCTCGGCGCGCTGTACTTCGGTATCGTGCCCGAGGCCGTGGAGGCGTTCCGCGAGGCGTTCGGGGTGCCGGAGGATCACGAGCCGATCGGCGCCATCGCCATCGGCCACAATGCGGAAGCCGCGCCACGCGACCTGCGGGACCGGCGCCGCCCGGCCCAGGACGTCATCCACTACGGCCGCTGGTAGGCGCTAGCGGACCACGACCTCCGTCACGGGCAGCGATGAGTCCGCGGGCAGGTCGAGCGGAGACGGCGCGACGCCCTGGGCCACCAGTTCGGCGCCCAGCGCGGCGACCATGGCCCCGTTGTCGGTGCACAGGCCGGGCCGGGGCACCCGCAGCCGGATGCCGGCTGCCGCGCAGCGCTCGGCGGCCAGGGCGCGCAGCCGGGAGTTGGCCGCGACGCCGCCGCCGATGATCAGGTCCCGGACCCCGTGCCGCTGGCAGGCCTGCACCGCCTTGCGGGTGAGCACGTCGGCCACCGCCTCCTGGAAGGAGGCCGCGACGTCGGTCACCGGCACCGGCTCCCCGGCGGCCTCGCGGGCCTCCACCCAGCGGGCCACGGCGGTCTTCAGGCCCGCGAAGGAGAAGTCGAGCGTGCCGTCGTGGTACTTGCCGCGCGGGAAGGCGATCGCGGCCGCGTCGCCGTCCCGGGCCGCCTGGTCGATGGGCGGGCCGCCGGGGAACGGCAGGCCGAGCACCCGGGCCACCTTGTCGTAGGCTTCGCCGGCCGCGTCGTCGATGGTGGCGCCGAGCGGCATGACCTCCCGGGCCACGTCGGTGACCAGGAGCAGCGAGGAGTGCCCGCCGGAGACCAGCAGGGCCACCGCGGGGACGGGCAGCGTGCCGTGCTCCAGCTGGTCGACGGCGATGTGGGCGGCCAGGTGATTGACCCCGTACAGCGGCTTGCCGAGCCCGAACGCGTAGGCCTTGGCCGCGGCCACCCCGACCAGCAAGGCGCCGGCCAGCCCGGGTCCGGCGGTGACGGCCACCGCGTCGATCTGGCCGGCCGTGACCCCGGCGGTGGCCAGCGCGCGGTCGAAGGTGGGGAGCATCGCCTCCAGGTGGGCGCGGCTGGCCACCTCGGGCACCACCCCGCCGAACCTGGCGTGCTGGTCCACGCTGGAGGCCACCGAGTCGGCGAGCAGGTCGTGCCCGCGCACCAGGCCGACCCCGGTCTCATCACAGGAGGTCTCGATACCCAGGACCAACGGGAGGACCATCAGGTCAGCGCCTTCCGCATGACCACCGCGTCCACGCCCGACGGCTGGTAGTAGCCGCGCCGGATCCCGACCTCGGTGAAGCCTTCCCGCAGGTACAGCCGCCGCGCGCGCGGGTTGTCCTCGCGCACCTCGAGCAGCACCTCGGTGCAGCCGCGGCGGGCCGCCTCCTCGGTCAGCGCGGTCAGCAGCGCGGTGCCGGTGCCCCGGCCCCAGCGGCCCGGGTCGACGGCCAGCGTGACCACATCGGCCTGCGGTCCGCCGGTGAACATCATCCCCGCGTACCCGACCAGCGTGTTCCCCTCCTCGGCCACCAGGTAGAGCCGTCGCGCGGCCGGCTGCGCGAACTCCGAGGCGAACATCTCCGGAGTCCACGCGTCCTCGGGAAACAGCTCCTGCTCCAGGGCCATGATGCGGGGCATGTCGGCCCGTCGCATCTCCCGCAGCCGGGCCTCGCGGGCCTGGTCCTGCTTGGGCTTCATCGCCGGGCGGGGGGGTCGGGGGGGAACGGGGGGGTGGGCCCCCCCGTGCGCGGAGAGGTCTGCGGGGTCGTCCCCCCGGGCAGGCAGGGCGTGACCCGCTTGGGCGGCCCGGGCTCGCGAGCGTCGGGGCGGCGCAGGTACAGCGGCTCCGGGTCCAGCAGCGGGACCTGGCCGGCCGGGCGGGCGACGAGGCCGCACAGCGTACCTGCGTCAGGGTAAGCGGGCCCGATCAGGTCGCCGAACGCCTCCGGGTACAGCGGCCCCCCGGCGCCCGCCACGGGCAGGCCGGCGGCGTCCGGGATGGCGCTGGCCTGCGCTACGTGGGGACCGGCGATCCGGCGGCCGGCCGCGTCGTAGCGGGCCCAGTAGACCTCCTTGCGCCGGGCGTCAGTGGCGACCAGGAACGGGCTGCCGGCAAAGCCGGCGCAGCAGACGCAGCCGACGCAGCCGACGCAGCCGACGCAGCGATAATGTCCAGCGAGCACACTCCGGACACCGGCAGGTGCAGGACCGACCCGAGCACCCGCGCGGTCACCACGCCCACCCGCAGCCCGGTGTAGGGCCCGGGCCCCACACCGACCGCGATCGCGGTCAGGTCGGTGCGCGACGCGCCGGCGTCGGCCATGATCTTCGCGATCATCGGCGCGAGCAGTTCGGAATGCCGGCGGGCGTCGAGGGCCGACGCTGCGGCGATGACCCGTTCCCCGTCGTGCAGGGCCACGCTCACCGCGGGCGTCGCGGTATCGAATCCGAGCACGAGCACCCGCCCAGCCTAGTTGCTGCGGGGTAGTGGGAAGGCAGGCCGCTAGCAGCTGCCGGCCAGCGGGAAACGCGGTGGGAAAGCTAGTGCAAGGCGGCCTCGGCGGCCTGGGCGAAGGCCAGGGCAGCCGAGGACAGGTCGGACATGGAAACCGGCCCGTAGCTGCCGCGGTTGGAGTGCTCCAGGCCGTTCAGGGTCACGCTCACCACCACGTTGTGGTACCGGACGACCACGGTGGCCACGTCGGTGACCGCGCCGCCGCGGCTGAACACCTGGGTGGCGCCGAACGCCTCGTCGCCGAGCCCGCTGAGCGTGCTGACCGTGGCCTTCGGCTCGGCCGAGTGCTCCGGCGGGTCCTGCAGGGTCTGCAGGGTCTGGCTGTAGGCGTCGACCGCGGCATAGGTGGCGCTGCCGTCCCCGCTGGCCAGCCCGCTCGGCGCGTAGGCGAGCAGGTTGAGCTCGAGCAGCCGGTAGACCGGCGGGTGGTCGATGGTCCAGTCGCAGGCCGACCCGGCCGAACCGTCGATAGGCAACGGGGAGGCCTGCTTGACCGGGCCCGTCAGGTAGTGCTGCACGGTGGCGGCCGGAACCGTCCCGCACGCGTCGGGGACGGTCTGGAGCTCGCCGGGCTGGAACGTGGTGATCAGGCCGTCCGGGGTAACCGGCGCGGGGGCGGGCCCGCCCGGCAGCACGATCGCCGCGGTCACGCCCCCGGCCACCACGACCAGGCCGGCGATCATGATCAGCCAGCGCCGCCGCCGGCGCGCGGCCGCGCGCGCCCGGCCGCCCAGGACCCGGCCGCCAGGGACTCGCGGCTCGTCGCGGGGCGGTACTGATCCGGGCGGTACTGATCCGGGCGGTGCGGATCCGGGCGGTGCGGATCCGGGCGGTGCGTATGGGGGTGGCGCGTCGTCCTCGGCCGCCGCGTCCGGCCCGACCCAGTCCGGGACCGGCTCCTGACCTCGGGGGGGCGGCGGGGCCGCGGTCGGCCAGGAGCCCATCGGGTAGCCGGGGGCGGGCCGGGACCGCCCGACAGAGGGCACGACCGAGGGCAGGCCGGCCCACGGCGGCGGGTCCTCGTCCTGGTAACCCCGAGGGACATCGGGGCCAGGGAAGCCCGCCGGCCGGCGAGGAGGCAGGAATTCCTGCTCGGGCACGCACGCCTCCGGAGGGATACGTTACGTAACGGCGCGATAGGCGAGCCGGGAATCAAAGTACAGCGGAACTATAAACGATCTGCGCTGCTCCCGGGCGCTTCATTCCAACGTGCGCCGTAACCATTTAGCCGAACGGTCCGTGCGTCGGAGTCCCGGTCGGGCTGGATCGAGATCTCCAGGCGGTCCTCGGCCAGGCCTTCGGCCAGACCGTGGCCCCATTCCACCACGGTGACGGCGCTGGCCGCGTCGGCGTCCAGGTCCAGGTCGTCGATCTCGCCGACGCTGCCCAGCCGGTAGGCGTCCGCGTGCACCAGCGACGGCCCCGATCCGGCTCGCACCGGGTGGACCCGGGCGATGACGAAGGTCGGGGAGGTGACCGGCCCGCGCACCCCCAGGCCCTCGCCGATCCCCTGCACCAGCGTGGTCTTGCCCGCCCCGAGCGGCCCGGTCAGGATCACCAGGTCGCCGGCGCGCAGCCGGCCGGCCAGCTCCCGGCCCAGGTCCCGCATGGCCACGTCGGTGGCGATACGCAGTTCCGCGGGCACGCGCCACGGTCCGTTCGGGAAAAAATTCATCATGAACCGCCGGGGTAGGTGCGTACGACCCGGTTCCCGACGCCGATGACGATCTCATAAGAGATGGTGCCGAGGGCCTCGCCCCATTCCTGGGCGGTGGGTTCGCCGTCGTCCCCCGGGCCGAACAACACGACCTCCTCGCCGGCCGTCACCGGCTCGTCGCCGAAGTCCACCACGAACTGGTCCATGCACACCGTGCCCGCGATCGGCCAGCGCCGGCCGTGCGTGCTGACCAGCGGCAGGCCGGTCGCGGCGCGCGGTACGCCGTCGGCGTAGCCGACCGGGACCAGGCCGAGGGTGGTCTCGCGGCCGGTCACGTAGCGCTGGCCGTAGGACACGCCGGAGCCGGGCGGCACCCGCTTGACCAGGGCCAGCCGGGCGCGCAGGGTCATGGCCGGGCGCAGCCAGGACGGCGCGCCGCCGGGCAGGGTCGAGATGCCGTACAGGGCGCCGCCGAACCGGACCAGGTCCAGCCGGCACTCGGGCACGGTCAGCGCGCCGGCGGTGTTGGCGATGTGCCGGACCTCGGGCGTGACGCCCGCCTTCTCGGCGTGCGTGACCGCGTCGGCGAACGCGGCCAGCTGGGCCGCGACCGACGGGTGCCCGGGCAGGTCGGCGCAGGCGAAGTGGGACCACAGGCCCACCACCCGGAGCCGGCCGGCGGCCTGGGCGGCCAGTGCGGCCCGCACCACGGCGGGCCAGTCGGCGCGGGTGGCGCCGCCGCGGCTGAGCCCGGTGTCGGCCTCGAGGTGCAGCCGGGCCGGGACGCCCGCGTGCCCCGCGGCCTCGGCCACCCGGGTCACGACCGCGACCGAGGAGGCGGTGACGTCGATGCCCGCGCGGATCGCCTCGGCGGGCTCGCCGATGGCCATCAGGCACAGCACCGGTTCGG
Source organism: uncultured Actinomycetes bacterium (assembly GCA_963742795.1). Classification (GTDB taxonomy): domain Bacteria; phylum Actinomycetota; class Actinomycetes; order Streptosporangiales; family Streptosporangiaceae; genus Palsa-504. Next base: position 156,671 of record CAVUNL010000001.1, on the reverse strand, counting down.
AGATCCCGGCGGCCCGCAGCGCGAGCGCCTCGGTCAGGTCGGCGGTGCCGAGCCAGGTCGCGCCGCCCGCCAGCGCGGCCCGGGCCGCCGGGATCATGCCGTGCCCGTACCCGTCCGCCTTGACCACGGCCATCACCTGGCTGCCGCGGACCCGCTCGCACAGGGCCGTGACGTTGCCGGTGATCGCGCCGAGGTCGACGCAGGCCTGCCTCGCGGGGGGTGCCAGGGGGGTCGTCCCCCCGTGGCCAGCACTGTCCATCAGCTGACCACGGCGCGGATGGCGGCCGGCAGCGAGGTGATGACGTCGAAGGCTCCGATCGGGGCCTCGGGAACCGGGCCGGTGGCCGCGGCGCGGGCGCGGCCGCGGCCTGGCCGCCGGGTGCCGGCCGCGGCCAGCCGGGCGGCCAGGCCGTGCAGGTAGGCGGCGACGGCGCCGGCCAGGCCGGCTCGAGGCCCTGGGCGAGCAGCGAGCCGGCCAGCCCGGACAGCACGTCGCCGGTGCCGGCCGTGGCCAGCCACGGGGTCCCGGTCGGGTTGACCAGCGCGGTCGTATCGCCCGGCGACGCGATGACCGTGGTCGAGCCCTTCAGCAGGACGGTGAGGCCGAGGCGTTCGGCGGCCTGGCGAGCGTGCTCCAGACGGCGGGCCTCGATGGCGGCCGCGTCGGCGCCGAGCAGCCGGGACAGCTCCCCCGCGTGCGGGGTGATCAGGGTGGGCGCGCGGCGCGGCAGCAGGTCCGGGTGCTGGCTGAGGATGGTCAGGCCGTCCGCGTCGACCAGCGCGGGCAGGTCGGTGGCCAGCACCGCGGCCAGCCGGGCCACGGCGTCCGCGCCGGTGCCCATGCCCGGTCCGGCCACCCAGGCCTGGACCCGGCCCACCGACCCGGGCAGGTCCCAGTCGCCGTCGTCGGGATGCACGGTGAGCACGGCCTCGGGCCAGGTCTGCCGGACCACCGCGGCGGGCACGCTCGCGGTCACCACCCGGACCATGCCGGCGCCGCCGCGCACCGCCCCGCCGGTGGCCAGCACCGCCGCGCCGGCGAACCGGTCGCTGCCCGCGAGCACGCCGACCACGCCGCGCCGGTACTTGTCCGACTCCGGTCCCGGGCGGGGCAGCCGCGCGGCGATGTCGTCGCGCTGCGGGGCTTCTGCGGCCGGCTTGCCTTCCGGCCGCAGGCCGATGTCGACGAGCTCGACCGTGCCCGCGTACCCGGCGCCCGGGTCGATGAGCAGGCCGGGCTTGAGCGCGCCGAACGTCACGGTCACGTCGGCGCGTACCGCCGGGCCGTCGACGGCGCCGGTGTCGGCGTCGATGCCGCTGGGCAGGTCGACCGCGACGACGGTCGCATTCTGTTCGTGACGCGCGTGCTCCGCGGCCGCGGCCAGGCCGGCGAACGGCTCGCGCAGGCCGCCTCGGCCGCCGATGCCGAGCAGGCCGTCGATGATCAGGTCGGCGCGGGCGATGGCGTCGCCGGGGTCACTGGTCACCCGGCCGCCGGCCGCGCGGAGGGCGGCGGTGCCGCCTTCGTGGACCTTCGGGGCGGCGGCGATCGCGGTCACGGCCGCGCCGCGGCGGGCCAGCCGGGCGCCCGCGTACAGGGCATCGCCGCCGTTGTCGCCGCTGCCCGCCAGCACCACGACCCGGGCGCCGTAGACGTGCCCCGGATAGCGGGCCAGCAGGGACCCGCACACCGCCGCGAGCCCGGCGGCGGCCCGGTTCATGAGCGCACGGTCGGGGAGCAGGTCCATCAGCGCGCGTTCGGCGGCGCGGACCGCCTCGACCTGGTAGGCGCGTCGCATGCCGGATCCCTACTGGCCGGCGAGAGCCAGCCGCACCTCGGCCGCAAGCTGGCCGATGACCTGCTCGGCCAGCACGGCGTCCGCGGCCTGGACCATCAGCCGGATGGCGGGCTCGGTGCCGCTCGGCCGGACCAGCACCCGCCCGTTGTCGCCGAGCGTTTCCTCCGCCCGGGTGACGGCCTCGGTGACCTCCGGCCCCAGCCGGGAGGCGTCGCCGGGCACGTTGACCAGGACCTGCGGGTACCTGCGCATCATCTTGGCCGCCGCGGCCAGCGGCATCCCGTGCCGGTGCACCGCCGAGAGCAGCTGCAGGCTGGTCAGGATGCCGTCGCCGGTGGTGGCGTGCTCGAGCAGGATGATGTGCCCGGACTGCTCGCCGCCGAGCACGTACCCGCCGGCGCGCATGGCCGCCGACACGTGCTTGTCGCCCACCGGGGTCTCGATGACCCCGATGCCGGCGTCCCGCATCGCCACGTGGAAGCCCTGGTTCGACATCACCGTGACCACCACCGCGCCGCCGGCCAGCCGACCCGTCTCGGCCAGCTCGGTCGCGAGCACGGCCAGGATCTGGTCCCCGTCGAGCGGCTGCCCGTCGGCGTCGACCGCCAGGCACCGGTCGGCGTCGCCGTCGTAGGCCACGCCGGCGTCCGCGCCGTGCTCGACGACCGCCGCGGCCAGGGTGTCCAGGCAGGTGGAGCCGTAGCCGGCGTTGATGTTCAGGCCGTCGGGCTCGTGTCCGATCGCGATGACCTCGGCGCCGGCCCGGCCAGCGCCTGCGGCGCGAGCCGGTACGCCGCCCCGTGCGCGCAGTCGGCCACGATCCGCAGCCCGGCCAGCGCCTTGGCCGGGTCGCCGGACAGGGTCGACAGCAGGTGGTCCAGGTACAGCTCCTGGGTCGCGCCAGCGTCGCTGACCCGGCCGAAGCTGGTTGTTTGCTGGCGGTTTTGCCGCAGCTCGGCCTCGATCTGGTCCTCGACGGCGTCGGGCAGCTTGACCCCGCCGGGGCCGAAGAACTTGATCCCGTTGTCCCGGGCCGGGTTGTGGCTGGCCGAGATGACCACGCCGAAGGCGGCGCCGAGGGCCTTGGTCAGGTAGGCCACGCCCGGCGTCGGGATGACCCCGATCCGCAGGACGTCGACCCCCGAGCTGGCCAGCCCGGCCACCACCGCGGCCTCGAGGAACTCCCCGGAAGCCCGCGGATCCCGGCCCACCACGGCCACCGGGGGGACCGGCCTGGCGGCGTCGCTCAGGACGGCCGCGGCGGCCACGCTCAGATCCAGAGCCAGCGCAGCGGTCAGCTCGTACCCAGCGACCCCGCGGACACCGTCCGTACCGAACAACCGACCACGCTGACCCGGTTCACCCATGTCGCTCCCCCGCTCGTGTGCGTTGATGTGTGGGTTCCGCAGGCGAGCGGGACACCTACCGCTTGGAGTACTGAGGCGCCTTCCGGGCCTTCTTCAGGCCGTACTTCTTGCGCTCCTTGACCCGGGCGTCCCGGGTCACGAACCCGGCCTTCTTCAGCGCCGGGCGGTTCTCCGGGTCGACCAGGATCAGCGCCCGGGTCACGCCGAGGCGCAGCGCGCCGGCCTGCCCGGTGACGCCACCGCCGGAGATCCGGGACACCACGTCGAACTTACCCTCGCCGCCGAGCGTCACGAACGGCTCGTTGACCAGCTGCTGGTGCACCTTGTTCGGGAAGTACACGTCGAGCGTGCGGCCGTTGATCAGCCACTGGCCGGTCCCGGGCAGGATGCGGACCCGGGCGATGGCCTCCTTGCGGCGGCCGGTGCCGGTCGCGTGCCCGGTCACCACCGGGCGTCGTGCGACGGCCCGCCCCGGAGCGTCCTGAGCGGTCTCGGTGGTGTACTCCGACGGCGTGTCCGCGCCGTACTCGTCGGCCGCGAAGTCCGCAGGTTCCGCGTCGTCCTGGACGGCGGTACCGTTTACGCCGGTAGTGGGCTCAGCCACGGTGTTCCTCGTGCTTCCTCATCTGTGCTGCCTAAGTCTGGGCTGCCTAAGTCTGGGTCTACTGCTCGATCTGCGTGATCTCGTACGGCTGAGGCTGCTGCGCCTGGTGCGGGTGATCGGGCCCCGCATAGACCTTGAGCTTGCTCAGCGTCTTGCGGCCCAGCGCGTTCTTGGGCAGCATCCCCCGGACGGCCTTCTCCACCGCCCGCTCCGGGTTGGTGGCCATCAGGCTCGCGTACGACACCGCCCGCAGGCCGCCCGGGTAACCGGAGTGCCGGTAGGCGTGCTTCTGCTCCAGCTTGCTGCCGGACAGCGCGACCTTGGACGCGTTGACCACGACGACGAAGTCGCCGGTGTCGATGTGCGGCGCGAAGATCGGCTTGTGCTTGCCCCGCAGCAGCACGGCCACGTGGCTGGCCAGGCGGCCAAGCACGACGTCAGAAGCGTCGATGACGTGCCACCGACGCGTAATGTCACTGTCCTTCGGGCTGAATGTGCGCACAGTCCTGAGCCTTCGCGTATGTATCGTGGTCAAGTCGGCCTGCACCTGCGGGCCGCCGTGGGGTGCCCGTTAGTACGAGCCGAGCAGGCGCGTAACGCCGCGCTGAACGCGCGCACCGGGCATGCCCGTCGCGCATGACGCCAATGCAGCATACTCCGACTCACCCAGTGATGCCAAAGCGACGCCCTCGGCGCTGATCAGGACGCTACGCTCATGGTATGGACGATCAGGGCGGGAGGCGCAGCCGACCGGCCGCGCCTGGCCGCGCCGGGCGCTGACGCGCGCCAGGCGCCCTGGCCGCCGGCTGAGGACCCCCGGTCCGCTCCCGGGCAGCTGATCGGGCCCGGCACCGGCGGATACCGGGTCCTGGAGGCCGGCAGCGCGCCTGCGCCGCCGCGGCTCCTCGGCCCGGGCAGCGGCCCGCAGCCGACCCTGGACCGCACCCCGGTGCGCGGGTTCCCGCCGCCCGCCTCCGGATACCAGCAGCCGCCCACCCCGCCGCAGGGCCTGCCCACCCTGGACGATGACGATCCGGTGCCCCCGGCGTCCATCACGCCAGCGTCGGGGGGCCGCCGCGCGGCGCGGGCCGCAGGGTCTCCGGGCGCAGGGTCTCCGGGCGCAGGGTCTCCGGGCGCAGGGTCTCCGGGTCCCCGGCGCCGCTCGGCCCGGGTGGCGTGGCTGGCCGTGGCGGTCGCGCTGGTCGTCGCGGCGGGCGCGTTCGCCGGGTACAAGTTCCTGTACGAGCCGCGGGTCAACGCGCCGGTGTCCGCGTCGCTCCGGCTGCCCACCAACGCTCCCGGATCCCCCGGCTTCGACCAGGCCCTGGGCAAGTGGCAGCACATCGGGAGCCGGTCCCAGGACCCGTCGCCGCTGACCCTGGCCGAGCTGTTCCCGCCCCAGTTCGAGCTCGACGGCAGCTCCTACGTGCGGACCGCGGCCGCCGTGAGCAAGGACTGCACGCAGGCGGTGTTCGGCGCCAACCTGCAGGCGGCCCTGCAGGCTGGCCACTGCACCCAGGTGCTGCGGGCCAGCTACGTCTCCGGCAGCGGCACCATGATGGGGACCGTCGGGGTGGCTAACCTGATCGGCTCGAACGCGGCGAGCAAGGCCGGCCAGACCACCGGGACGCAGGAGATCATCGCGCCGCTGGCGGCGCAGAAGGGCCCGACCAGCAAGCTCGGCAACGGCACCGGGGTGGTCCAGGCGGAGATCAAGGGGCACTACCTGATCTTGATGTGGGCCGAGTTCACCAGCCTGAAGTCGCCGTCCACGTCCGCGCAGCGGCAGCAGCTCGAGCAGTTCGCGGCCAGCCTGGTCACCGGCAGCGCCAACATCAACCTCAGCACCCGGATGCTGACCGGGAAGCCGTAGCGGTCCTGCGGCTCCTGGTCTCGGCGGCCCGTGCGGCCAGCTCCTCTGGTTTCGGGTAGCCGACCTCTTCCAGGCACAGACCGTGCGGCGGGACGACCCGGACCGCGGGGTCACGGACGGCGGCCGCGAGCACCTCGGCGGGCCAGCCGGGCGGCCGGCGCCCCTCGCCGACGGCGAGCAGCGCGCCGACCAGCGCACGCACCATGTTGTGGCAGAACGCGTCGGCGACCACGGTCGCGACCGCCACGCCGTATCCATCATCGGGCCCGTCATCTGGCCCGTCATCGGTACCGCCGGCGTCGCGGTGCCAGTGCAGCACGCGCAGGGTCCGGACGGTGGTCGCGCCCTCGCGGCGGCGGCAGAAGGCGGCGAAGTCGTGCTCGCCCGCCAGGGACGCCGCCGCCTCGTTCATGGCGGCCAGGTCCAGCCGGCGCGGCGTCCAGAGCGTCTCGTGCCGGCGCAACGGATCGGCCCGGGCCGGGTCGTCGCAGACGCGGTAGGAGTAGCGGCGCCACAGCGCGGAGAACCGCGCGTCGAAACCGTCCGGCGCGGGGCGGACGGCGTGCACGCGGACGTCGGGCGGGAGCACGGCGGCCAGCCGGGTCAGCGGCCCGGCCTTCCCGTGTCCCTGGCCGGCGCCTTGGCCGGCGCCTTGGCCGGCGCCGTGGGCGGCCAGGGTCGTCCAGGCCGACGCGGGCACGTCGGCGTGGACCACTTGCCCGCGGGCGTGGACTCCGGCGTCCGTGCGCCCGGCGACGGTCAGGCCGGGCGGCCCGGGCAGCCGCAGCACGCGGCCGAGCGCCGCGGCCAGGGTTTCCTCGACCGTGCGCCTGCCGGGCTGGGCGGCCCACCCGGAAAACGCTGACCCGTCGTAGGCGAGATCAATTCTGAGCCGAACGGACCGTGATGCTTGCTCCAAGGCCACCTCAACCGATCGGGGCCGGGGGGCCGCCGGTCACGTAACACCAGCCCGTCCAGCACCGCCTGCTTCACGCCTCGCGCAATTGAGAACGCGTACTCCAGTTATCAAATGGGACGAGAGGGACGGGTTAGGTGTCCTGCCCGGCGGCGGGAGCGGCTAGGCGTCCCGGTCCTCGTCGTCGGCCTCGTCACTGTCCTCAGCCGCGTCACTGTCCTCAGCCGCGTCACTGTCCTCAGCCGCGTCAGCGTCCTCGGCCTCGTCGACGATCTGGCCGGTTTCCTCGGTCTCGCCCTCTTCCGGCACCTCGGGAGCCACGCGGGCCTCGGGGGCCTCGGCTTCCGGCTCGGCAGCGTCGATCTCCGGCGCGGTAGCCGCCGCGGCGGGGGCAGCGGCCGTCACGTCGGCGCGGCGGGCGCGGCGGCGGGGCCTGGCCGCCACCGGCTCGCCGCGGACCAGCTCGATGACCGCCATCGCCGCGTTGTCGCCCTTGCGCGGGCCGATCTTGGTGATGCGGGTGTAGCCGCCGTCGCGCTCGGAGAACTCGGGGGCGATCTCGGTGAAGAGCTGATGTACCACGCCCTTGTCAGTGACCACGGTCAGCACGTGACGCCGGGCGTGCAGGTCACCCCGCTTGGCGAAGGTGATCAGCCGCTCGGCTACCGGGCGCAGCCGCTTGGCTTTGGCCTCGGTGGTGGTGATCCGGCCGTGCTGGAACAGCGCGGTGGCCAGATTAGCCAGGATGTGCCGCTCATGGGCCGGGCTGCCGCCCAGGCGGTGGCCCTTGGTGGGCGTGGGCATTCGGACCTCTCCTTGATCTCCGTGGCCCCGTGATCAGGGGCCCGGCCACATCAGTACTGCTCGGTCTCCACGTAGCTCTCGTCGTCGTCGCCGTACGCGCCTACCGCGCTGCTCGGGTCGAATCCGGGCGGCGAGTCCTTGAGCGACAGGCCCATGTCAATGAGCTTCTGCTTGACTTCCTCGATCGACTTGGCGCCGAAGTTCCTGATGTCGAGCAGGTCCTGCTCGCTGCGCCCGACCAGTTCGCCGACCGTGTGGATGCCCTCGCGCTTGAGGCAGTTGTAGGAACGCACGGTGAGGTTGAGATCCTCGATCGGCAGGGCCAGGTCGGCGGCCAGCGCGGCGTCGGTCGGCGAGGGGCCGATATCGATGCCCTCGGCGTCGACGTTGAGCTCGCGGGCCAGCCCGAACAGCTCGACCAGCGTCTTGCCGGCGCTCGCCACCGCGTCCCGGGGCCGCATGGACGGCTTGGTCTCCACGTCGAGAATGAGCCGGTCGAAGTCGGTGCGCTGCTCGACCCGGGTGGCTTCCACCTTGTAGGTCACGCGCAGCACGGGCGAGTAGATCGAGTCGATCGGCACCCGGCCGATCTCCTGGCCGGGCTGCTTGTTCTGGGTGGCCGAGACGTAGCCGCGGCCGCGCTCGACGGTCAGCTCCATCTCGAGCTTGCCCTTGGCGTTCAGGGTGGCGATGTGCAGCTCGGGGTTGTGCACCTCGACGCCGGCCGGCGGCGCGATGTCGGCCGCGGTCACGTCACCCGGGCCCTGCTTGCGCAGGTACATCACGACCGGCTCGTCGTGCTCGGAGGACACCACCAGTTCCTTGAGGTTCAGGATGATGTCGGTGACGTCTTCCTTCACGCCCGGGACGGTGGAGAACTCGTGCAGGACGCCTTCGATCCTGATGCTGGTCACGGCGGCGCCGGGGATGGACGACAGGAGCGTCCGGCGCAGCGAGTTGCCGATGGTGTAGCCGAAGCCCGGCTCCAGCGGCTCGATGACGAACCGGGACCGGAATTCGTCGACCTGCTCCTCGGCGAGCGAGGGGCGCTGAGCGATGAGCATTGTTCTTCCTTTCCGCGACGCCCGCTATATGACGTCGCAGTGTTTGCTCCCGGGGGATGACCCCCCGGGAGCCCCGGGGACCCCGGGTTACTTCGAGTAGAACTCGACGATCAGCTGTTCCTGGACCTGGGTGTCGATCTGGGCCCGGACCGGCAGCGAGTGGACCAGGATGCGCATCTGGTCCGAGACCACCTCGAGCCAGGCCGGCACGATGCGCTCGCCGATCTCGGCTTGCGCGACGACGAACGGGGTCATGTCGCGGGACTTGGCGACCACCTCGACGATGTCGTTCTCGCTGACCCGGTAGGACGGGATGTCGACCTTCTTGCCGTTCACCGTGAAGTGCCCGTGGCGTACCAGCTGGCGGGCCATGTCGCGGCTCTTGGCGAAGCCCGCGCGGTACACGATGTTGTCCAGGCGGCGCTCGAGCAGCTGGAGCATGGTCTCGCCGGTCCGGCCGTGCTTGCGGGCCGCCTCCTCGTAGTAGCTGTGGAACTGGCGCTCGAGGATGCCGTAGATCCGCTTGGCCTTCTGCTTCTCCCGGATCTGCTGGAGGAAGTCGCCTTCCTTGGGCCGGTTCCGGCCGTGCTCACCCGGCGGGTAGGGCCGGATCTCGATCGCGCACTTCGGCGAGTCGCACCTGGCGCCCTTGAGGAAGAGTTTGGTCTTCTCCCGGCGGCACAGCTTGCAGTCCGGGCCTGTGTATCGAGCCATGATGTCGCTATCTCCTTCAGGGACCGTCAGACCCGGCGCCGCTTGGGCGGCCGGCAGCCATTGTGCGGGACGGGGGTCATGTCCTGGATCGAACCGACCTCCAGCCCGGTCGCCTGCAGCGACCGGATGGCGGTCTCCCGGCCCGAGCCCGGGCCCTTGACGAAGACGTCGACCTTTCGCATGCCGTGCTCCATGGCCCGGCGCGCGGCGGCTTCGGCCGCCATCTGGGCCGCGTACGGGGTCGACTTGCGCGATCCCTTGAATCCGACCTGGCCCGCGGACGCCCACGAGATGACGTTGCCCGTCGGGTCGGTGATCGAGATGATGGTGTTGTTGAACGTGCTCCTGATGTGGGCATGCCCGTGAGCGACGTTCTTCCGCTCCTTGCGGCGCACCTTCTTGGCGGCGGCCTGCTGACGGCTCCTAGGCGGCATCTGCTTCCTTCGAGGTGATCGGTCCGTGCGGACTACTCATTACTTCTTGCCGGCCTTCTCCTTGCTGGCCACCGTCTTCTTCTTGCCCTTACGGGTGCGCGCGTTGGTCTGCGTCCGCTGCCCGTGCACCGGGAGCCCGCGGCGGTGGCGGATTCCCTGGTAGCAGCCGATCTCGACCTTGCGCCTGATGTCGGCCTGGACCTCGCGGCGCAGGTCACCTTCGACCTGGTAGGTGGCGTCGATCCAGTCGCGGAGCCTGATCAGCTCCTCGTCGGTCAGGTTGTTGACCCGGGTATCGCCGCTGACCCCGGTGGCCTGCAGCGTCTGCAGGGCCCGGGTATGGCCGATGCCGTAGATATAGGTAAGCGCGACCTCGAGCCGCTTGTCGCGGGGGAGGTCAACGCCAGAAAGCCTAGCCATGGGCGGGCAGTTCTCCTTCGTCTCGCGGAGGTCCTTCGCGCCACCTCCAGGCCCTGCCCGGACCTGGCCCCGGCCTCCGTCCGGGGGTCGCCGCCCTTGATGGCGGCCTGCGGTGCGTGTCTATCTTGATGAGCGTCTGGCTCGATGAGCGTCTGATGTGGTTGCGTCTGCGGTGCGTCAGCCCTGGCGCTGCTTGTGCCTCGGGTCGGCGCAGATGACCATGACGCGGCCGTGCCGGCGAATGATCCGGCACTTGCTGCAGATCTTCTTGACGCTCGGCTTGACCTTCACGGTGCTGTCTCCACTACGTCTGGTTCGTTACTTGTACCGGTACACGATCCGCCCGCGACTGAGGTCGTAGGGGCTTAGCTCTACGACTACCCGGTCGTCAGGCAGGATGCGGATGTAGTGCATCCGCATCTTCCCGCTGATGTGAGCGAGAACCTTGTGCCCGTTGTCCAGCTCCACCCGGAAGAAGGCATTCGGCAGTGACTCGACTACTGTGCCTTCGATCTCAATGGCGCCGTCTTTCTTGGGCATGTCCTCCGCGCTTCGCTCTATAGGGTGGTGGTCCGCGCCGGAGCGCGGCTGGCCTTTACTCTGCTGAGCGGTCAGCCTGCCCCGCCTGGCTCACGCCCGTGCTGACCTAAGACAGCGGGACGAGAAAGCGGGAAGGGCTCCGAAGGGTCCGTACCGCTCGCATACGCGAGCCCCGGGTGCTAACCGCGGGAAACCCAGCAGATGGGCCGGAGACGAGTGTACTCGACCCGCAGCGCCAACGCGAACCGCCCCACATAAAGGACACCGTATAAGACACCGCAGGACCCGCAGCTATTCCCCGCGGCGCCGGGCCCGGCGGATCATCACCCAGATCCAGGGGATCGCCACCAGCAGCCACCACGGAAGCCAGGTCCCGACGCCGATCACCGCCGTGACCGCCCAGAGGGCGATCAGGGTGCCGGTGACCACGGCCCAGGCCCCCACGGCCAGCGTACCGGGCGAGAACCTGACCGGGCTGGCCGCGCCGCCCGGATCCCTCGGCACGAGCGACTGGTGCGGGAGACCCGCGGGCCGCCGCATCGACTCGTGCGGCAGCCGGTAGAGGTCGATGACCGGCAGGTCGGTCAGCAGGTCATCGAGCTCGCCCAGCGTCTTGGCGGCGAGGGCGGCGTCCATCCGCTCATTGAATTCCTCAGCGGTCAGCCGGCCCGCGGCGTGGTGCTCGCGCAGCAGCGCCGTAGTACGGTCGCGATCCGCGTCGGAGGCGCGGATCCGCGGATCACCAGGCACCGGGCACCCTTTCTAATGAGGGGGGACGCTCGCGGGATCCCTTTCTCTAGTATCGCCCAGGCGGGCCTGGCCGCCATCCTCGGCGGTCAGTACCCACGGCCCGTCCGCGGTGATCGCGACCGTGTGCTCGAAGTGCGCGGCCCAGCTTCCGTCCGCCGTGACGACCGTCCACCCGTCGTCCAGCAGGAGCGTCTCGGGGCTGCCGAGCATCACCATCGGCTCGACGGCCAGCGCCAGGCCGGCCCGCAGCCGCAGCCCGCGGCCGGGCCGGCCGTAGTTCGGCACTGGCGGGTCCATGTGCATGGCGGTGCCGATGCCGTGCCCGGTGTACTCCTCGACCACGCCATACGGACCCGCCGCGGTGATGCTGGACTCCACCGCGTGCGAGATGTCGCCCAGCCGGGCACCGGCCCGCGCCTGCGCGAGCCCCTGCCACAGCGCGTCCTCGCACGCGGCCAGCAGCGCGGCGTGCTCGGCGGAGATGGCGCCGACCCCTACGGTGACGGCCGCGTCCCCGTGCCAGCCGCGGACGATGGCACCGCAGTCGACGGAGATGAGGTCCCCCTCGTTCAGGCTGCGGGCCGCGCTCGGGATGCCGTGCACGATCTCGTCGTTGACCGACGTGCAGATGGTGGCGGGATACCCGTGGTAGCCCAGGAACGACGGGGTCGCGCCCGCCGCGCGGATCTCGCGCTCGGCGAGCGCGTCAAGCTCGGCGGTGGTGACGCCGGGCCGGACCGCCGCGGCGACCGCCCCCAGGGTGTGCGCCACGACCAGCCCCGCCTCGCGCATGACCGCGAACTGCTCGGGGGTCTTGATCTGGATTTCCTGCGCGCGCCGCGGCCACATGCCGATCGCCCTCAGCGCACGAACGGGCGGAGCGCGGCCAGCGCCCGGCTGGTGATCTCCTCGACCGGCCCGGTCGCGTCGATGCCGATCAGGATGTTCTCGTCGGCGTAGAACGCGATGAGCGGGGAGGTCTGCTCGGCGTACACCTCGAGGCGGTGCCTGATCGTGTCCTCGGAGTCATCGTCGCGCTGGAACAGCTCGCCGCCGCAGTCGTCGCAGATGTCGTTGCGGGCCGGCGGGTCGTACAGCACGTGCCAGACCCGCTCGCAGCGACGGCAGGTCCGGCGCCCGGACAGCCGCCGTACCACCTCATCCTCGTCTATCACCAGCTCGAGGACCACGCTGAGCCTGGCGTCCCATTCCGAGAGCATCTTCTTGAGCGTCTCGGCCTGCGGCACGTTCCTGGGGAACCCGTCGAGCAGGAACCCCTCCTGCGCGTCGCCCTCGCCCAGCCGGTCCCGGACCATGGCCACGGTGACCTCGTCGGGCACGAGGTCGCCACGTTCCATGTACTCGCGGGCCTTGCGGCCCAGCTCGGTGTTGCTCGTCACGTTGTACCGGAAAATGTCACCTGTCGAGATCCTCGGGATCGCCAGGTGCGAAGAGATGAACTGGGCCTGTGTCCCCTTGCCCGCACCGGGGGGCCCGACGAGGACGATGCGCACTATCGCAAGAAACCCTCATAGTTGCGCTGCTGCAACTGGCTCTCGATCTGCTTCACGGTGTCGAGCCCGACGCCGACCATGATCAGCAAGCTGACCCCGCTGAACGGGAACTGCTGGCCGACCCCGATGGCGGTAAGCGCGACCAGCGGGAACAGCGCGATCACGCCCAGGTAGAACGAACCGGGGGCGGTGAGCCGGCTGAGCACGAAGCTGAGGTACTCAGCGGTCGGCCGCCCGGGCCGGATGCCGGGGATGAACCCGCCGTACTTCTTCATGTTGTCGGCCACCTCGGTCGGGTTAAAGGTGATCGACACGTAGAAGTAGGTGAACCCGATGATCAGCAGGAAGAACAGGAGCATGTAGAAGCCGCCGGTACTCAGGCTGCTGCCCGACCCGCCCTGGGCCAGGTAGCGATCGACCCAGGACACCCAGCCCTGGGGTTTCGACGTATTGCCGAACAGCTGCGCGCCCAGCGTCGGGATGTACAACAGCGACGAGGCGAAGATGACCGGGATCACCCCTGCCTGGTTGACCTTCATCGGGATGTAGGTCGAGGTGCCGCCGTACATCCGCCGGCCCACCATCCGCTTGGCGTACTGCACCGGGATGCGGCGCTGAGCCTGCTCCATGAACACGATGAAGGCCACGATGGCGATCACCACGAGGATGGCCACGCCCGCGTAGAAGGCCGACTTGTCGCGGTAGATGGCCAGGATCTCGCCGGGAATGACGGAGATAACGGTGGTGAAGATCAGCACCGACATGCCGTTCCCGACCCCGCGGTCGGTGATCAGCTCGCCCATCCACATGATGACCGTGGTGCCGGCCACGATGCAGATCACCATGGTGGCGATGTTGAAGATCCCGCCGTTCGGGATCAGCGCGTTGGCGGTCCCCGACGCCCCGCACCCGCTGAACAGCGTGCCGGAGCGGGCCAGCTCGATGTAGCCGGTGGACTGCAGGACCGCCAGGCCCACGGTGAGGTACCGGGTGTACTGGGTGATCCGGGCCTGGCAGGCCTGGCCCTCCTGCTTCAGCGTCTCCAGCCGCGGGATGACCACGGTCAGCAGCTGCAAGATGATGCTGGCCGTGATGTACGGCATGATGCCGAGCGCGAAGACCGACAAGCGCAGCAAGGCCTGGCCGCTGAGCAGGTTGACGATGGCCAGGACGCCGGCCGTGGAGCTGCCGGCGCTGGTGGCCAGGTTGGAGCAGTAGGCCACGTTCTTCTCGACGATGCCGGGCGTGGGCAGCGAGGCACCAAACCGGAACAGTGCGATCAGGGCCAGCGTGACCAGCATCTTCTTGCGCAGGTCCGGCGTCTGGAACGCCCGCACGAAGGCCGTCAGCATGCGCAGTCCTCGGTTCGGTTGATCGGGCAGTCCACGTATCTTACCCGGCACGCCATCATTTTTCTCCGCTCGCTCGCTCCGCCGTCTCGCTCGCCTCCGGGCCGCCTTTAAGGCACCGTCTTCCCTCGTCGCTCGTTCCTCGCTCCTGGGGTGGGTCAGTGCGGAAAACACCGTCCAGACGGCGCCGCGGCCCTTTGGCTCGCGAGGGCTACGAAAGCTGGGTGACCGTACCGCCGGCCTGTTCGATCTTCTGGACGGCGGTGGCCGAGAACGCGTGCGCGGTCACGCGGAGCGCGACCGAGAGCTCACCGGTGCCCAGCACCTTGATCAGCTCGCCGGACCGGGCCGCGCCCCTGGCCACCATGTTCTCCGGGGTCACGTCGCCGCCCTCCGGGTACAGCTTGGCCAGCCGGCCGGTGTTCACCACCTGGTAGGTGGTCCGGAACCCGGCGTTGGAGAAGCCCTTCAGCTTCGGCACGCGGCGCTGCAGCGGCATCTGGCCGCCCTCGAAGCCGAGGCGAACCGTGTTGCGCGCCTTGGTGCCCTTGGTGCCGCGGCCCGCGGTCTTCCCCTTGGACGCCTCGCCGCGGCCGACCCGCATCTTGGCCTTGTGCGCGCCCGGCGCCGGCCGCAGGTGATGCAGCTTGAGCCCGCGCCCGGACGCCGTCTGGTCGTCGGTGTTATTGTCCGGCATCTAGTCCACTTCCTCCACGGTCACCAGGTGGCGCACCGTCTTGATCATGCCGCGGAACTCCGGGCGATCCGGCCTGACCACGATCTGGCCGATCCGGTGCAGCCCGAGCGAGCGCAGCGAGTTCCGCTGCGCGCTGGTCCCGCCGATCTTCGACTTGATCTGGGTCACCTTCAGCTGTGCCATCGGTCTGCTCTCCTTACCGCTCCTGGGGAGACGAGCTGCTGGCTTGGCCGCTCGTCGCGGCGGGCCAGGCCCCCCGCGCTCGCTACGCTCGCCATGTCAGGCTCCGGTACCGGCCGCGGCCGCGCGCGCCCGCAGCATGGCCGCCGGCGCCACGTCCTCGATCGGCAGGCCGCGCTTGGCCGCGATCTCCTCGGGCCGGTTCAGGCTCTTCAGCGCGGCCACCGTCGCGTGCACGACGTTGATCGGGTTGGAGGAGCCCAGCGAGCGGGACAGCACGTCGCTGATGCCGGCGCACTCGAGCACGGCCCGGACCGGGCCGCCGGCGATGACGCCGGTACCCGGGCTGGCCGGCTTCAGCAGCACGACCCCGGCCGCGGCCTCGCCCTGCACCGTGTGCGGGATCGTGCTGCCGATCCGCGGCACCCGGAAGAAGTGCTTCTTGGCCTCTTCGACGCCCTTGGCGATAGCGGCCGGGACCTCCTTGGCCTTGCCGTACCCGACGCCGACCATCCCGTTGCCGTCACCCACCACGACCAGCGCGGTGAAGCTGAAGCGGCGGCCGCCCTTGACCACCTTGGCCACGCGGTTGATGGTCACCACGTGCTCCAGGTAGGCAGCCTGCTTTGCGTCCGCGCTGCCGCGCCGGTCATCACGGCGCTCACGCCGCTCGCCGCCGCCGCCACGGCGCGGTGCTCCTGGCATTAGCCCTTCCTCATCTCTTCTGTATAACGCTCGGCCCCGTTCATAGTTGCAGGGCTCATAGTTGCAGGCCGCCTTCCCGGGCGCCGTCCGCCAGGGCCGCGAGGCGGCCGTGGTAGCGGTAGCCGCCCCGGTCGAACACCACAGCCTCGATGCCGGCCGCTGCCGCCCGCTGCGCGAGCAGTTCGCCGACCTTGCGCGCCTTGGCCGTCTTGTCGCCCTCGGCGGTGCGGATCGCCGGGTCCAGGGTGGACGCGGCGGCCAGCGTACGGCCAGCGCTGTCGTCCACGATCTGCGCGAACATGTGCCGCGCGGACCGGTTGACGACCAGCCGGGGCCTGCTGGCGCTGCCGGTAACCTTCTTGCGGACCCGCAGGTGCCGGCGTACGCGGGCGGCCGTGGACTTCTGGGTACGCGGCCGCACCCGCCCGGTGACCCGGGCATGCGACCTGGTCTTGGTACCAGCCATCGTTACTTCCCAGCCTTCCCGACCTTGCGGCGGACCTGCTCGCCCTGGTACCGCACGCCCTTGCCCTTGTACGGGTCCGGCTTGCGGAGCTTGCGGATTTGCGCGGCTATCTCGCCCACCTGCTGCTTGTCGATTCCCTCCACGACAAACCGGGTAGGCGCCTCGACCCGGAAGGAGATGCCCTCCGGCGGGACGACGGTCACGGGGTGGCTGAACCCGAGCGAGAACTCCAGGTCGCTGCCCCTGGCCTGCACCCGGTAGCCGACGCCCACGATCTCCAGCGTCTTGCGGTAGCCGTCGGTGACGCCGGTGACCATGTTCGCGATCAGCGTGCGGGACAGGCCGTGCAGCGCGCGCACCGAGCCCTCGTCGTTGGGCCTGGTCACCTTGATGACCCCGTCCTCACGCACGACGTCGATGGGGTCGGCCACGGTGTGCTTCAGCGTTCCCTTGGGCCCCTCTACGGTGACCTCGCGGCCGTCCACGGTGACCTGCACCCCGCTGGGGATGGTCACGGGGAGCCGCCCGATCCTTGACATTGCAGCTCCTCCCTTACCAGACGTAGGCGAGGACTTCCCCGCCCACGCCACGCTTCTTGGCTTGCTTGTCGGTCAGCAGCCCACCGGAGGTGGAGATGATGGCCACGCCGAGGCCGCCGAGCACCCGGGGCAGTTCGTCCTTCTTCGCGTAGACCCGCAGGCCCGGCTTGGACACCCGCTTGATGCCGGCGATGGAGCGCTCGCGCGCGTTGCCGAACTTGAGGCTGATCACCAGGTTCCTGCCGACCTCGGCGTCTTCGACGCGCCAGGAGGCGATGTAGCCCTCCTGCTGGAGGATCTCGGCAATGTGGGACTTGATCTTGGAGTACGGCATGCCCACCGTGTCGTGGTACGCCGAGTTCGCGTTGCGCAGACGGGTCAGCATGTCTGCGATCGGGTCGGTCATCGTCATGGCCAACAGGCCTTCCTCACCGTGGTTTCCCGTCGGTTTTTGCGACAGAGCGGGACCTGCGGTGTACTCGTTTGGTTCATTACCAGCTGGATTTGGTGATGCCGGGCAGCTCGCCGCGGTGCGCCATGGTCCGGAAGCAGATCCGGCACAGGCTGAACCTGCGGTAGACGGCCCGCGGGCGGCCGCAGCGCACGCACCGCGTGTAGCCGCGGACCTGGAACTTCGGCGTCCGCTTCTGCTTGACGACCAGCGCCTTCTTTGCCACGTCAACCTTCCTTGAAGGGGAATCCGAGCCGCCGCAGCAGCGAGCGGCCCTCGGCGTCATTGGTTGCGGTGGTGACGACGGTGATATCCATCCCGCGCTGCCGGTCCACCTTGTCCGGATCGATCTCGTGGAACATGACCTGCTCGACGAGGCCGAACGTGTAGTTGCCGTGCCCGTCGAACTGCCGGTCGGACAGGCCGCGGAAGTCGCGGATCCGGGGCAGCGCGATGGCCAGCAGCCGGTCCAGGAACTCCCACATGCGGTCGCCGCGCAGCGTGACGTGCGCGCCGATGGGCATGCCCTCGCGCAGCTTGAACTGGGCCACGGACTTCTTGGCCTTGGCCACGGCCGGCTTCTGCCCGGTGATGGTGGACAGGTCACGGACCGCGCCGTCGATGAGCTTGGCGTCCCGGGCCGCCTCGCCCACGCCCATGTTCACCACGATCTTGGTCAGGCCGGGGATCTGCATCACGTTGCCGTAGGCGAACTCCTGCATGAGCGCCGGGGCGATCTCGCCCCGGTAGCGCTCCTTGAGCCGCGGCACGACCGGAGCTTCGGTCGCCATCAGATGTCCTTCCCGCTCGGCCTCGCGACGCGGATCTTCCTGCCGTCCTCGTCGAACCGGTACCCGACCCTGGCCGCGTTCTTGCTGTCCGGATCGGCCAGCTGCACGTTGCTCACGTCGATCGGCGCTTCCTCGTGCGTGATGCCGCCTTCCTTGGCACCGCGCTGGCCCTGGTAGGTGACCTTCTTGTTCTTCTTGACCACGTTGACGCCCTGGACCAGGACCTTGCCCCGGTCCGGGTAGGCGGCGATCACCAGGCCGCTGCGGCCCTTGTCACGGCCGGCCACCACGATCACGTGATCGTTCTTCCTGATCTTCATCTAGAGCACCTCCGGCGCCAGCGAGATGATCCGCATGAACCGCTTCTCCCGCAGCTCACGGCCGACCGGTCCGAAGATGCGGGTCCCCCGGGGGTCGCCGCCGTCCCGGATCAGCACCGCGGCGTTCTCGTCGAACCGGATGTAGGAGCCGTCGCCACGGCGGCGCTCCTTGCGCGTACGTACCACGACCGCCTTGACGACATCGCCCTTCTTCACGCCGGCGCCGGGAAGGGCATCCTTCACCGTCGCCACGATGACGTCACCGATGCCCGCGTATCGCCGGCCGCTGCCGCCGAGCACACGGATGCACAAGATCTCCTTGGCCCCCGTGTTGTCGGCGACCTTAAGCCGCGACTCCTGCTGGATCACGTCAACTCCCTATCTCCCCCGGGGGGACGACCCCCCGGTGACCCCCCGTGAAAGAGGGTCTATCGCCGGGCATCGGAGCCGGGCGGTCTGCTGTCATTTGGCCTTTTCGAGGATCTCGGCTACCCGCCAGCGCTTGGTCGCGGACAGCGGCCGGGTCTCCATCAACAGCACACGATCGCCCACGCCGCAGGCGTTATCGGCGTCGTGCGCCTGGTACTTCTTGGTACGGCGCAGAACCTTGCCGTACTTAGGGTGCTTGACGTGGTCCTCGACCTCGACAACGACGGTCTTGTCCATCTTGTCGCTGACCACCAGGCCTTCCCGGCCTTTGCGGTAGCCGCGCGTCACGCCGTCCTTGGCGTCCTCGCTCACTCGCTCGCCTCCTCGGCTGCGTCGTCCTCGGCGGCGTCATCGGCGTCCGTGACACTGGCCACCGGCGTCTCCGGCTCGAGATCCTCCGGTTCGCCGGACTCTTCGATCAAGGTGATGATCCCGAGCTCGCGCTCGCGCATCACCGTATAGATCCGGGCGATTTCCTTGCGGACCGCACGCAGCCGGCCGTGGCTCTCCAGCTGCCCGGTGGCACCCTGGAAGCGCAGGTTGAACAGCTCTTCCTTGGCCTCGGCCAGCTTGGCGTGCAGTTCTTCCTCGGTGGACACGCGCAGCTGCGCGGTCAGGCCGCTAGCCATCAGCCCTCACCGACCTCTCGCTTGACCACCTTGCACTTCATGGGGAGCTTGTGGATCGCCCGGCGCAGCGCCTCCCTGGCCACCGGCTCGGTCACCCCGGACAGCTCGAACATGACGCGGCCCGGCTTGACGTTGGCGATCCACCACTCCGGCGAGCCCTTGCCGGATCCCATCCGGGTCTCGGCCGGCTTCTTGGTCAGCGGCCGGTCCGGGTAGATGTTGATCCAGACCTTCCCGCCACGGCGGATGTGCCGGGTCATGGCGATACGCGCCGCCTCGATCTGCCGGTTGGTCACGTAGGCGTGCTCGAGGGCCTGGATCCCGTACTCACCGAACGACACGTGGGTGCCACCGGTCGCGTTACCGGTCCGGTGCGGACGGTGCTGCTTGCGGTGCTTAACCCTGCGCGGAATGAGCATGTCCTCAGCCTTCCTCGCCGGCGGACGCGCCCTCAGGGGGACGACGCCGCGGACGCTGCGCGTCCCGTGGCCGCTGGGGCCGCTGCTGGGCCGCGGCCCGCAACGCGGCCTGCTGCGCCTCACGGCCGGCCCGGCTGGTCGGCGCCTCGCCCTTGTAGATCCAGACCTTCACGCCGATCCGGCCGAAGGTGGTGCGGGCTTCGTAGAAGCCGTAGTCGATGTCCGCGCGCAGCGTGTGCAGCGGGACCCGGCCCTCGCGGTAGAACTCCGACCGGGACATCTCCGCGCCGCCCAGGCGACCCGAGCACTGGACCCGGATGCCCTTGGCGCCGCCCTTCATCGCGCTCTGGATCGCCTTGCGCATGGCCCGCCGGAACGAGACCCGGCTGGACAGCTGCTCGGCGACCCCCTGGGCGACCAGCTGGGCATCGATCTCGGGGTTCTTCACCTCGAGGATGTTCAGCTGGATCTGCTTGGCGGTCAGCTTCTCCAGGTCGCCGCGGATCCGGTCGGCCTCGGCACCGCGCCGCCCGATGACGATCCCCGGCCGGGCGGTGTGGATGTCCACCCGCACCCGGTCCCTGGTCCGCTGGATCTCGACCTTGGAGATGCCCGCCCGCTCCATGCCGCGCTGCAGCATGCGGCGGATGGCCACGTCCTCGGCCACGTATTCCTTGTACAGCTTGTCGGCGTACCAGGTGCTCTTGAAGTCCGTGGTGATGCCGAGCCGGAACCCGTGCGGGTTCACTTTCTGTCCCACTAGCGAGTCCCTCCCTCGGAGTCGTCGGAGACGATGACGGTGATGTGGCTGGTGCGCTTGAGGACCCGGTACCCGCGGCCCTGGGCGCGTGGCCGGAAGCGCTTGAGCGTCGGGCCCTCGTCAACCCAGGCCCGGCGCACCCAGAGCATGTCCCGGTCCGGGCGGCCACCGCTGGCGCCCGCGTTGGCGATCGCGCTGGCGAGCACCTTGCCGACCGGATCGCTGGCCGATTGCGGCGCGAAGGCCAGCACGGCCTGCGCCTGGTCAGCGGGCAACCCGCGGATCAGGTCCACCACCCGGCGGGCCTTCCGCGGCGTGACGCGGACATACCGCGCCTTCGCCCTTGCTTCCATCAATCCTCCTGTCCGCACGCAGCCACGACCCTCGCGGGGCGAAGCCTCGCGCCGGGGGGTTCCGGGGGGGTTTCCCCCCGGGCTAGCAGAGCCATGTGTCGTCGTTCTCCTATCGGCGGCTGCGCCGGTCGTCCTTGACGTGACTGCGGAAAGTCCGCGTGGGCGCGAACTCGCCAAGCTTGTGGCCCACCATCGACTCGGTGATGAACACCGGGATGTGCTTGCGGCCGTCGTGAACGGCGATCGTGTGGCCGAGCATGGCCGGCACGATCATCGAACGCCTGGACCACGTCCTGATGACGGTTTTGGATCCCCGGTCGTTCTGCACGTCCACCTTCTTCATCAGGTGGTCGTCCACGAAGGGGCCCTTCTTAAGACTACGAGGCATCGCGTGCTGCTCCTACCGCTTGTTCCTGCCGCGGCGACGGCTGATCAGCCGGTCACTCGGCTTGTGCGCCCGCCGGGTCCGGCCCTCCGGCTGACCCCACGGGCTGACCGGGTGACGTCCGCCGGAGCTCTTGCCCTCGCCGCCGCCCAGCG
This sequence comes from uncultured Actinomycetes bacterium, assembly GCA_963742795.1. Taxonomy (GTDB): domain Bacteria; phylum Actinomycetota; class Actinomycetes; order Streptosporangiales; family Streptosporangiaceae; genus Palsa-504. The sequence goes on along the minus strand of CAVUNL010000001.1, from coordinate 135,244 downwards.
GGTGGTCGACCGGGTTCATGGCCACGCCCCGCACCGACGGCCGGCGGCCCTTCCACCGGTTGCGGCCGGCCTTGCCGAGCTTGATGTTGCCCTGCTCGGAGTTGCCGACCTCGCCGACCGTGGCCCGGCAGGTCGCGTCGACCCGCCGGATCTCGCCGGACGGCATCCGCAGCTGGGCGTAGCCGCCCTCCTTGGCTAGCAGCTGCACGCCGGCGCCCGCCGAGCGGGCGATCTTGGCGCCGCCGCCGGGCCGCAGCTCGATGGCGTGCACCACGGTGCCGGTCGGGATGCTGCGCAGCGGCAGCGCGTTGCCCGGCTTGATGTCCGCGCCGACGCCGCTCTCCACCGTGTCCCCGGCCGACAGGCCCTGCGGGCAGATGATGTAGCGCTTCTCGCCGTCCGCGTAGTGGAGCAGTGCGATCCGGGCCGTGCGGTTCGGGTCGTACTCGATGTAGGCGACCTTGGCCGGCACGCCGTCCTTGTCCGCCCGGCGGAAGTCGACCAGCCGGTAGGACCGCTTGTGGCCGCCGCCCTGGTGCCGGGCGGTGACGCGGCCGTGCACGTTCCGGCCGCCGCGCGAGTGGAGCGGGCGCACCAGCGACTTCTCCGGCTCACCCCTGGTGACCTCGGAGAAGTCAGAACCGCTCGCGCCGCGCCTGCCCGGCGTGGTCGGCTTGTACTTACGGATAGCCATGTCTGGTCGCGTCTCCTCAGGCGCCGAAGATGTCGATCCGGTCCCCCGCGGCGAGGGTCACGATCGCTCGCTTGGTGTCCGGCCGCTTGCCCCAGCCGTACCGGGTGCGCCGGCGCTTGCCCTGCCGGTTCACGGTGTTGACCCCGGTCACCTTGACCCCGAAGACGGCCTCGACGGCCAGCCTGATCTGGGTCTTGTTGGCCTCCGGAGCGACGACGAAGGTGTACTTGCCCTCGTCGAGCAGCCCGTAGCTCTTCTCCGAGACCACCGGCCGCAGCAGGACGTCCCGCGGGTTGTTGTCCCGGCTCACTGGACTGTCTCCCTTTCCTTCGTCGCCCGGGCCCTGGAGACGAACGCCGTCAGGGCTTGCTCGGTGAAGACCACGTGGTCGCTGGCCAGCACGTCGTACGTGTTGAGCTGGTCCTCGGCCAGGACGTGCACGGCCGGGACGTTCCGCAGCGACTTCCAGGTGATCTCGTCGTCGCGGTGGGCTACCACGAGTACTGGGCGGCCCAATGTACCCAGAGCCCCGGTCAGCACGGCCACCGCGTCCTTGGTCTTCGGCACGTCGCCCTCGACGAAGCTGCTGACGACCAGGACCCGGCCGTGGCTGAGCCGGTCGGACAGCGCGCCGCGCAGGGCCGCGGCCTTCATCTTCTTCGGCGTCCGCTGCACGTAAGAGCGCGGCACCGGGCCGTGCACGACGCCGCCGCCGGTGTACTGGGGCGCGCGCAGCGAGCCCTGGCGGGCCCGGCCGGTGCCCTTCTGCCGGTACGGCTTCTTGCCGCCGCCGCGGACCTGGCCGCGGCTCTTGGCGGCGTGCGTGCCCTGCCGGGCCGCGGCCTGCTGGGCCACCACGACCTGATGGATCAGCGGGATGTTGACCTTGGCGGCGAAGATCTCCTCCGGCAGGTCGACCGTCTTGCCGTCCTTGCCCGACGGCGAGATGACGCTGACGGCGGTCATCAGGCTTCACCCCCATGCTCGGTCAGATTCCGGACCGCGGTACGGACCAGCACGACCCGGCCGCGAGGGCCGGGCACCGCGCCCTTGATCAGGAGCAGCCCGCGCTCGGCGTCGACGGCATGCACGGTAAGCGACTGCACCGTGGTGCGCATGCCGCCCATCCGGCCCGCCATCCGCACGCCCTTGAACACCCGGCCCGGGGTGGCGCAGGCGCCGATGGACCCGGGTGAGCGGTGCTTGCGCTGGGTGCCGTGCGAGGCGCCGAGCCCCTTGAAGCCGTGCCGCTTCATGACGCCCGCGGTGCCCTTGCCCTTGCTCTTGCCGGTCACGTCGACGTGCTGCCCGCTGGCGAACACCTCGGCGGTGAGCTCCTGCCCGAGCGTGTACTCCGACGCGTCGTCGGTGCGCAGCTCGGCCAGGTACCGGCGCGGGGTCAGGCCCGCCTTCTCGAACACGCCGCTGACCGGCTTAGTCACCTTGCGCGGATCGATCTCGCCGAAGCCCATCTGCACGGCCGAGTACCCGTCGGTGCCGGGGGTCCGCACGGCGGTCACCACGCACGGCCCGGCCTGTACGACCGTGACCGGCACGATCTGCCCGGCCTCGTTGAAGACCTGGGTCATGCCAAGCTTGGTGCCCAGGATCCCTTTGATCTGCTTGCCCATGTCGGTGCGTTCCTCAGAGCTTGATCTCGATGTCGACGCCAGCCGGCAGGTCGAGGCGCATAAGCGAGTCCACCGTCTTCGGCGTGGGGTCGATGATGTCGATCAGCCGCTTGTGCGTCCGCATCTCGAAGTGCTCGCGCGAGTCCTTGTACTTGTGCGGAGAGCGGATGACGCAGTACACGTTCTTCTCGGTAGGCAGCGGCACCGGGCCAGCCACCCGCGCGCCGGTGCGCGTCACGGTGTCGACGATCTTCCGCGCCGAGCTGTCGATGACCTCATGGTCATATGCCTTGAGCCGGATGCGGATCTTCTGTCCCGCCATTTGTGGCCTCGGTGTCCTTCGCTTTTCGTGGTCAGGCGCTGTGCTTTGCCCGGGGGCTCCGCCCCCAAGGCGAACCCCCCCATTTGTCGCGCGAGGCGGGTCCGGCCTTCGGCCGGACCCGCCGTCGCACGACGGTTACTTGATGATCTTCGTGACCCGGCCGGCGCTGACGGTGCGGCCGCCTTCGCGGATCGCGAACCGGAGGCCCTCCTCCATCGCGATCGGCTGGATCAGGTCGATGTGCATGTCGGTCCGGTCGCCCGGCATGACCATCTCGGTGCCCTCGGGGAGGTTCACCACGCCGGTCACGTCGGTGGTCCGGAAGTAGAACTGCGGACGGTAGTTGTTGAAGAACGGCGTGTGCCGACCACCCTCGTCCTTGGACAGGATGTAGACCTGGCCCTCGAACTCGGTGTGCGGGGTGTTGGTGCCCGGCTTGATCACGACCTGGCCGCGCTCCACCTCCTCGCGCTTGATGCCGCGCAGCAGCAGGCCCACGTTGTCGCCGGCCTGGCCGTCGTCCAGGATCTTGCGGAACATCTCCACGCCGGTGACGGTGGTGGACTGCGCCTTGTCCTTGATCCCGATGATGTCGACGGTCTCGCCGGTGTGGATGGTGCCGCGCTCGATCCGGCCGGTCACGACGGTGCCGCGGCCGGTGATCGAGAACACGTCCTCGACCGGCATCAGGAACGGCTTGTCCACCTCGCGCACCGGCTGCGGGATGGAATCGTCGCACGCGGTCATGAGCTCGAGGACCTTGTCGCCCCACGCGGCGTCGCCCTCGAGCGCCTTCAGCGCGGACACCCGGACGACCGGCACGTCGTCGCCGGGGAACTCGTACTCGGTGAGCAGCTCGCGGACCTCGAGCTCGACGAGCTCGAGGATCTCCTCGTCGTCCACCATGTCCGCCTTGTTCAGCGCCACCACGATGTAGGGCACGCCGACCTGGCGGGCGAGCAGCACGTGCTCACGGGTCTGCGGCATCGGGCCGTCGGTCGCGGCGACCACGAGGATGGCGCCATCCATCTGGGCCGCACCCGTGATCATGTTCTTGATGTAGTCCGCGTGACCCGGGCAGTCCACGTGCGCGTAGTGCCGCTTCTCGGTCTGGTACTCGACGTGAGAGATCGAGATCGTGATCCCGCGCTCCTTCTCTTCCTTCGCGTTGTCGATCTGGTCGAAGGGCGTGAAGGGGTTGACGTCGGGCATCGCGTCGTGGAGCACCTTGGTGATCGCCGCGGTCAGCGTGGTCTTGCCGTGGTCGATGTGCCCGATGGTGCCGATGTTGACGTGCGGCTTGGTCCGCTGGAACTTGGCCTTCGCCACTGGTTTCTCCTCGTTAGTTGCTGTTCCGGCCGGGCCGCCTCTGGCGGCGGGCCACCCCCGCCGTGGCAGGCGGGGGGGTGGAACGGTTTAGGGGCCGAACTGACTACTCGCCTCGCGCCTTGGCGATGATCTCCTTGGCGATGCTGGGCGGGACCTCGGCGTACGAATCGAACTGCATGCTGTAGTCCGCCCTGCCCTGCGTGCGGCTGCGCAGGTCCCCCACGTAGCCGAACATCTCCGACAGCGGGACGAGCGCCTTGACCGCCCGGACCCCGGATCGTTCCTCCATGGCCTGGATCTGGCCACGGCGGCTGTTCAGGTCGCCGATGACGTCGCCCATGTACTCCTCCGGCGTCCTGACCTCGACGGCCATGACCGGCTCGAGCAGCACTGGACCCGCCTGGGCGGCCGCCTTCTTGAACGCCATCGAACCGGCGATCTTGAAGGCCAGCTCGGACGAGTCGACCTCGTGGTAGGCACCGTCGGTCAGCGTCACCTTCAGGTCGACCATCGGGTAGCCGGCCAGGACGCCGAACTCGGCGGCTTCCTGGCAGCCGGCGTCCACCGACGGGATGTACTCCCTGGGGATCCGGCCTCCGGTCACCTTGTTCTCGAACTCGTACCCGCCGCCGTCGCCACCGGTCGGCTCGAGGTTGATGACCACGCGACCGTACTGGCCGGAGCCACCGGTCTGCTTCTTGTGCGTGTACTCGACCTTCTCCACCTTGCGGGTGACGGTCTCCCGGTAGGCGACCTGCGGGCGGCCGATATTCGCCTCCACCCTGAACTCGCGGCGCATGCGGTCGACCAGCACCTCCAGGTGCAGTTCGCCCATGCCGGAGATGATCGTCTGCCCGGTTTCCTCGTCGGTCCTGACCTGGAAGGTCGGGTCCTCCTCGGCGAGCCGCTGGATGGCGGTGCCCAGCCTCTCCTGATCGCTCTTGGTCCTCGGCTCGATGGCCACGTTGATCACCGGGGCCGGGAACGTCATCGACTCCAGGATGACCGGCTTGTCCTGCGCGCTCAGCGTGTCGCCGGTGGTGGTGTCCTTCAGGCCCATCACGGCGACGATCTGCCCGGCCACCGCGAACGGGCGCTCCTCGCGCTTGTTCGCGTGCATCTGGTAGATCTTGCCGATCCGCTCCCGGCGGCCCTTGATCGAGTTCAGCACGTTGCTGCCCGACTCAACGGTGCCGGAGTAGACGCGGATGTAGGTGAGCTTGCCGAGGTGCTGGTCCGACATGATCTTGAACGCGAGGGCCGCGAACGGCGCCTCGGGGTCGGGCTCCCGCTCGATGACCGTGTCCTCGTTACCCACCGCGTGGCCCTTGACCGCCGGGATGTCGACCGGGCTCGGCAGGTAGTCCACGATCGCGTCGAGCATGGGCTGGACGCCCTTGTTCTTGAACGCGGTCCCGCACAGCACGGGGGTCAGCGCGCCAGAGATGGTAGCGCGCCTGATGGCGGCGATGAGCTGCTCCTCGGTGGGCTCGGCGCCCTCCAGGTACAGCTCCATCATCTCGTCGTCGTTCTCGGCGATGGTCTCGAGCAGCCGGTCACGGTACTCGCGCGCGGCCTCGGCGTGGTCGTCCGGGATCGCGACGACGTCGTACTTGTCGCCCTTGCCCTCGGTCTGCCACAGCAGCGCGCGCATGCGCACCAGGTCGATGACGCCGCGGAAGTCGGACTCGACACCCCACGGCAGCTGGACGACGAGCGGCGTCGCGCCCAGCCGGTCGGCGATCATTTCCACGCAGCGGTGGAACTCGGCCCCGACCCGGTCCATCTTGTTGACGAAGCAGATCCGCGGTACGCCGTACCGGTCGGCCTGGCGCCATACCGTCTCGGACTGCGGCTCCACGCCGGCCACGGCGTCGAACACCGCGACCGCGCCGTCTAGGACGCGCAGCGAGCGCTCGACCTCGACGGTGAAGTCCACGTGCCCGGGCGTGTCGATGATGTTGATCGTGTGGCCGAGCCAGTTGGTGGTGGTCGCGGCAGACGTGATCGTGATGCCGCGCTCCTGCTCCTGCTCCATCCAGTCCATGGTGGCGGCGCCCTCATGGACCTCACCGAGCTTGTAGTTGATGCCGGTGTAGAACAGGATCCGCTCGGTTGTCGTCGTTTTGCCCGCGTCGATATGCGCCATGATCCCGATGTTGCGGACCTTGGCGAGGTCTACTGCGGTCTGGGTGGCCACGATTCCTCGTTCTCGTAACTAGAAGTTCTGGTCGGCGAATCCCGCGTTCACCAGCGGTAGTGGGCGAACGCCTTGTTGGACTCGGCCATCTTGTGCGTGTCCTCGCGCCGCTTCACGCTGGCGCCGAGGCCGTTGCTCGCGTCGAGCAGCTCGTTCATGAGCCGCTCGGTCATGGTCTTCTCCCGGCGGTTCCTGGCGTAGGCCACGATCCAGCGCAGCGCCAGCGTGGTGCTGCGGGACGCGCGGACCTCGACCGGCACCTGATAAGTCGCGCCGCCAACCCGGCGGCTCTTGACCTCCAGGGTCGGCTTGACGTTGTCCAGGGCGCGCTTGAGGGTGATCACCGGATCGTTGCCGGTCTTGTCCCGGCAGCCCTCCAGCGCTCCGTACACGATGTGCTCGGCCACCGATCGCTTGCCGTCCTTGAGGACCTTGTTGGCGAGCGCGGTGACAAGCGGCGAGCCGTAGACCGGATCGGTGACTAGCTGCCGCTTCGTCGCGGGACCCTTGCGAGGCATCTCAGCTCTTCTCCTTCTTCGCTCCGTAACGGCTGCGAGCCTGCTTGCGGTTGCGGACGCCCTGGGTGTCCAGGGAGCCGCGGATGATCTTGTAACGGACTCCGGGCAGGTCGCGCACCCGGCCGCCGCGCACCAGCACGATCGAGTGCTCCTGCAGGTTGTGCCCGACGCCCGGGATGTACGCCGTGACCTCGATCTGGCTGGTCAGCCGGACCCGGGCCACCTTGCGCAGCGCCGAGTTCGGCTTCTTCGGCGTCGTCGTGTAGACGCGCGTGCACACGCCGCGGCGCTGCGGGCTCTCCTTGAGCGCCGGCGTCTTGTTCTTCGCTACCTTGTCCTGGCGGCCCTTGCGGACCAGCTGCTGGATCGTGGGCAACCGCGTCTCCGTCTTTCCCGTCGTTTAGCTTCTGAGGTCACCAAGCGGCCTAAGGGTCCAAATCGGGACCCTGTACTCCGCTTAGCCTGGGCTTTTCTGTCCTCCGCCGACCCCCGAGGTCGGGCGTGTCGCCGTGACCGGGAGTCAGCGGCTCGTCGTGAGCCGACTGCTGGGAGGGAGAAAACCCGTGCTACCAGCCGGTCAGCCACCCAGAGCCGGTCCGCGGACCGTCAGCTCCTGGCCTGGCCATCAGCTGGCATGCGTATGCGCCCATGCGAACACGGACACGGATGAAGAACTTACCATGCCGCAACACTCAAGCAAAATCGAGCCTCCACCGGCCTGCCCTGGGGTGAGCCGTGGCTGCTCGTACAACATTGCTCGTACGGTAGCAACAACCCGCCCCGGCCGTTTAATCCCGCCCGCCGGGGAGGTGAACCCGGGGATGCACCTCGCTAGGGGCCAATGCCGCTTAGCTTGGACAGAACATCCTCTGCTCAGAGACTGCCGGGATCTGGCTCGTTCCGGAGCGAAGCCACCGCACAGGTTCTGGATGTTTCAGGGACTGGTGTTACTCGTGTGATCTGTGAGCGGAAAGCCGAACCGCATGGTTGCGGCAACTACGTCGTCCTGACGGCATGGTTGTGGCAACCACGTCGTTAGCTAAGCGGCATTGCGCCAGGGGCCGGTGAAACCCGGGTTCATCTCGTTTGGCCGGGGGGGCGCGGGGCGGGCCGGGAGCGGGGACCACGGTCCGTTCGGCGAAAAGAAATCACGGTCCGTTCGGCATATAGAAAATAGAGCACGGGCTGACGGCCAGCTTGGAGCGGCCGCCAGCCCGTGACTGGCCTTTCTACTTCCGGGGGGACCCATCCCCCCGGACCCCCCTTGTTACCTCACCGGTTGTAGGAGCCGAAGTCGTACTCCTCCAGCGGGACGGCCTCGCCGGAGCCCTGGCCGAAGGCGTAGTTCTCCGCCTCGGTGTAGGCGCCCGGCGGGAAGGCCGAGGACCGAGCGTCGTCGGTGGGCTCGACCCGGATGTTCCGGTACACCGGCATGCCGGTACCGGCCGGGATGAGCTTGCCGATGATGACGTTCTCCTTCAGGCCGAGCAGCGAGTCCGACTTGGCGTGGATGGCCGCGTCGGTCAGCACCCGGGTGGTCTCCTGGAAGGAGGCCGCCGACAGCCACGACTCGGTGGCCAGCGACGCCTTGGTGATGCCCATGAGCACCGCCCGGCCGGCCGCGGAGGTGCCGCCGTCGTTCACGATCGCGCGGTTGACCTCCTCGAACCGGGGCCGCTCGACCAGCTCACCGGGCAGCAGATCGGTGTCGCCGGACTCGAGCACGTTCACCCGCTTGAGCATCTGCCGGATGATGATCTCGATGTGCTTGTCGTGGATCGAGACACCCTGCGACCGGTACACCTCCTGCACCTCGTGCACGAGGTGCCGCTGCACCTCCCGCCCGCCGAGGATGCGCAGCACCTCGTGCGGGTTCACCGCGCCCGCGATGAGCTGCTGCCCCACGGCGACGTGACCGCCGTCCGCGACCAGCAGCCGCGACCGCATCGGCACCTGGTAGGACGCCTCTTCCGAGCCGTCGTCCGGCACCACGATGATCTTGCGGGTCTTCTCGGTCTCCTCGATCTTGACCCGGCCCTCGTACTCGCTGATGGGGGCCAGGCCCTTGGGGATGCGGGCCTCGAAGAGCTCCTGGATGCGCGGCAGGCCGTGGGTGATGTCCTGGCCCGCCACACCGCCGGTGTGGAAGGTCCGCATGGTCAGCTGGGTGCCCGGCTCGCCGATCGACTGGGCGGCGACGATGCCGACGGCCTCGCCGACGTCCACCCGCTTGCCGGTGGCCAGCGAGCGGCCGTAGCACTTGCCGCAGACGCCGATCTTGGCCTCGCAGACCAGCACGCTGGACGTGCGGATGGCCTCGACCCCGGCCTCGATCAGCCGGTCGAGCATCAGCTCGGTCGTGTCGTCGCCCACCTTGGCCAGCACCACGCCGTCGATCTCGATGTCCTCGGCGACGGTCCGGCCGGTGCCGGTGTTCTCCAGGTTGGCCAGCTTGCGCAGGCGGCCTTCGGCGTCCTTCTCCGCGATCTTCATGCTGATCGCGCGGTCGGTGCCGCAGTCCTCCTCGCGGACGATCACGTCCTGCGCCACGTCCACCAGGCGGCGGGTGAGGTACCCGGAGTCCGCCGTGCGGAGCGCGGTGTCGGCCAGGCCCTTGCGGGCGCCGTGGGTGGAGATGAAGTACTCCACCACCGACAGCCCCTCGCGGAAGCTGGACTTGATCGGCCGCGGGATGGTCTCGCCCTTGGGGTTGGAGACCAGGCCGCGCATGCCGGCGATCTGCCGGACCTGCATCGGGTTACCACGGGCGCCGGAGTTGACCATCATCCAGACCGAGTTGGTCTCGGGGAAGGCCGCCTCCATGTCCTTGGCCACGTCGGCCGTAGCGTGCGTCCAGATCTCGATGAGCTCCTGACGGCGCTCATCGTCGGTGATCAGGCCGCGCTCGTACTCGCGCTGCACCTTGTCGGCGCGGCGCTCGTAGTTCTCCAGGATCGCCGCCTTGTTCGGCGGCGCCACCACATCCTCGATGGCGATCGTCACGCCCGCCCGGGTGGCCCAGTGGAAGCCGGCGTCCTTGAGGTTGTCAAGGGCCGCCGCGACCTCCACCTTGGGGTAGCTCTCCGCGAGCGAGTTGACGATCACGGTCAGCTGCCTCTTGCCCACTTCGTAGTTCACGAACGGGAAGTCGGCGGGCAGCGTCTCGTTGAAGATGCACCGGCCCAGCGTGGTGCCCAGCCGGATCGGGTCACCGGGCTCGGTGCCCTCGCGCAGCTCGGTACCCTCCGGCGGGACGATCCCGGGCAGCCGGATCTCGATCTTGGCCTGCAGGTCGAGCTCGCCCGCGTCGTAGGCCATCAGCGCCTCGGCCAGGGACGAGAACGCCCGGCCCTCCCCGATTGCGCCCTCGGCCAGCCGGGTCAGGCAGAACAGCCCGATGATCATGTCCTGGGTGGGCATGGTCACCGGCTTGCCGTCGGCCGGCTTGAGGATGTTGTTGGTGGACAGCATCAAGATCCGCGCCTCGGCCTGCGCCTCGGCGGACAGCGGCAGGTGCACCGCCATCTGGTCGCCGTCGAAGTCCGCGTTGAACGCGGTGCAGACCAGCGGGTGGATCTGGATCGCCTTGCCCTCGACCAGCTGCGGCTCGAAGGCCTGGATGCCGAGGCGGTGCAAGGTCGGCGCCCGGTTCAGCAGCACCGGGTGCTCGGTGATGACCTCCTCGAGCACGTCCCACACCACGGGCCGGGCCCGCTCCACCATCCGCTTGGCCGACTTGATGTTCTGCGCGTGGTTGAGGTCCACCAGGCGCTTCATCACGAAGGGCTTGAACAGCTCCAGGGCCATCTGCTTGGGCAGCCCGCACTGGTGCAGTTTGAGCTGCGGCCCCACGACGATCACTGACCGGCCGGAGTAGTCGACGCGCTTGCCCAGCAGGTTCTGGCGGAACCGGCCCTGCTTGCCCTTCAGCATGTCGCTGAGGGACTTCAGGGGCCGGTTGCCGGGACCGGTGACCGGGCGGCCGCGGCGGCCGTTGTCGAACAGGCTGTCCACGGCCTCCTGCAGCATGCGCTTCTCGTTGTTCACGATGATCTCGGGCGCGCCGAGGTCGAGCAGCCGCTTGAGCCGGTTGTTCCGGTTGATGACCCTTCGGTACAGGTCGTTGAGGTCACTCGTGGCGAAGCGGCCGCCGTCCAGCTGAACCATCGGCCGCAGGTCCGGCGGGATCACCGGGATGCAGTCGAGCACCATGCCCATCGGGCTGTTGCGGGTGTTCAGGAACGCGGACACGACCTTGAGCCGCTTCAGGGCGCGGGCCTTCTTCTGGCCCTTGCCCGAGCGGATCGTCTCGCGCAGGTTCTGCGCCTCGGCGTCCAGGTCGAAGCTGGCCAGCCGGTCCTGGATGGCCTGCGCGCCCATGCCGCCGCGGAAGTACCGGCCGAACCGGTCCCGCATGTCGCGGTAGAGCAGCTCGTCGCCCTCGAGGTCTTGGACCTTCAGGTTCTTGAACCTGCTCCAGACCTCCTCCAGGCGGTCGATCTCCTTGCCCGCGCGGTCCCTGATCTGCTTGCACTCGCGGTCCGAGCTCTCGCGGAGCTTGCGCTTCGCGTCGCTCTTGGCACCCTGCGCCTCGAGCTCGGCCAGGTCGGCCTCGAGCTTGGCCTGGCGCGCCTCGACGTCGGCGTCGCGGCGCTGCTCGAGCTGACCGCGCTCGACGCTGATCCTCGCCTCGAGGGACGGCAGGTCACGCGCCCGCGCGTCGTCGTCCACGTGGGTGATCATGTAGGCGGCGAAGTAGATGACCTTCTCCAGGTCCTTCGGCGCCAGGTCGAGCAGGTAGCCCAGCCGGCTCGGCACACCCTTGAAGTACCAGATGTGCGTGACCGGCGCGGCCAGCTCGATGTGGCCCATCCGCTCGCGCCGCACCTTGGCGCGGGTGACTTCCACGCCGCAGCGCTCGCAGATGATGCCCTTGAACCTGACCCGCTTGTACTTGCCGCAGTAGCACTCCCAGTCCCGGGTCGGGCCGAAGATCTTCTCACAGAAGAGCCCGTCCTTCTCCGGCTTGAGCGTGCGGTAGTTGATGGTCTCCGGCTTCTTGACCTCACCGTGCGACCACTGCCGGATGTCCTCGGCAGTGGCGAGGCCGATGCGTAGGTCGTCGAAGAAGTTAACGTCAAGCACTGGTGATTTCTCCTTCTCGATCAGACCTCTTCGACGCTGCTCGGCTCGCGCCGGGACAGGTCGATGCCGAGTTCCTCGGCCGCACGGAAGACGTCTTCGTCGGTGTCGCGCATCTCGATCGCGGCACCGTCACTGGACAGCACCTCGACGTTGAGGCACAGCGATTGCATTTCCTTGATCAGCACCTTGAATGATTCCGGAATCCCCGGTTCTGGGACGTTCTCGCCCTTGACGATGGCCTCGTAGACCTTCACCCGGCCGAGCACGTCGTCGGACTTGATGGTGAGCAGCTCCTGCAGCGCGTAGGCGGCGCCGTAGGCCTCCAGGGCCCACACCTCCATCTCGCCGAAGCGCTGCCCGCCGAACTGCGCCTTGCCGCCCAGCGGCTGCTGGGTGATCATCGAGTACGGACCGGTCGACCGGGCGTGGATCTTGTCGTCGACCAGGTGGAGCAGCTTCAGGATGTAGATGTAGCCGACCGCGATCGGGTCCTTGAAGGGCTCGCCGGTCCGGCCGTCGAACAACCTGGCCTTGCCGTTCGGCCCGACCAGCCGCTGACCGTCCCGGTTCGGCAGCGTGCTGCCGAGCAGGCCGGTGATTTCTTCTTCCTTGGCCCCGTCGAACACTGGCGTGGCGACCGGCGTGCCCGACGGCGCGGAGTCGGCGCCCACGGTACGCAGGCGCTCCTTCCAGTCGGCGTCGTCGCCCTCGACCTGCCAGCCGGCCTTGGCCACCCACCCCAGGTGGGTCTCCAGGACCTGGCCGACGTTCATCCGGCCCGGGACGCCGAGCGGGTTGAGCACGATGTCCACCGGGGTGCCGTCCTCAAGGAACGGCATGTCCTCCACCGGCAGGATCTTCGCGATCACGCCCTTGTTCCCGTGCCGGCCGGCCAGCTTGTCGCCGTCGGTGATCTTGCGCTTCTGGGCCACGTACACCCGGACCAGCTCGTTCACGCCCGGCGGGAGCTCGTCGCCGTCCTCGCGGGTGAACACCCGGACGCCGATGACCTTGCCCTCCTCGCCGTGCGGGACCTTGAGGCTGGTGTCGCGCACCTCGCGGGCCTTCTCGCCGAAGATCGCGCGCAGCAGCCGCTCCTCGGGGGTCAGCTCGGTCTCGCCCTTGGGCGTGACCTTGCCGACCAGGATGTCGCCGTTGACGACCTCGGCGCCGATCCGGATGATGCCGCGCTCGTCGAGATCGGCCAGCACCTCGTCGGAGACGTTGGGGATGTCGCGGGTGATCTCCTCCGGGCCCAGCTTGGTGTCGCGGGCGTCGACCTCGTGTTCCTCGATGTGGATGCTGGACAGCACATCGTCCTGGACCAGTCGCTGGGACAGGATGATCGCGTCCTCGTAGTTGTGACCCTCCCACGGCATGAACGCGGCCAGCAGGTTCTTGCCCAGCGCCATCTCGCCGTGGTCGGTGCACGGGCCGTCGGCCAGCACCTGGCCATGTTCGACCCGGTCGCCCTCCTCGACCACCGGCTTCTGGTTGAAGCAGGTGCCCTGGTTGGACCGCTCGAACTTCTGCACGCGGTAGGTGGTCCGGGTGCCGTCGTCGTTCATCACGGTGACCAGGTCGGCGCTGGACTCCTCGACCACGCCGGGCTTGTCGGCCAGGATCACGTCGCCCGCGTCGGTAGCGGCGCGGTACTCCATGCCGGTGCCGACCACCGGCGCCTCGGACCTCAGAAGCGGCACCGACTGGCGCTGCATGTTCGAGCCCATCAGCGCGCGGTTGGCGTCGTCGTGCTCCAGGAACGGGATCATGGCGGTGGCCACGGACACCATCTGGCGCGCGGACACGTCCATGTAGTCGACCTCGTCCGGCGGGATGTAGTCCACCTCGCCGCCCTTGCGGCGGACCAGCACGCGGCTCTCCGCGATCGTCCCGTCGTCCTGCAGCAGGGTGTTGGCCTGCGCGACGACGTGCCGGTCCTCTTCGTCCGCGGTCAGGTAGTCGATCTGGTCGGTGACCACGCCGTCGACGACCTTGCGGTACGGCGTCTCCACGAAGCCGAACGGGTTCACCCGGGCGTAGCTGGACAGGGAGCCGATCAGGCCGATGTTCGGACCTTCAGGAGTCTCGATCGGGCACATCCGGCCGTAGTGGCTGGGGTGCACGTCGCGGACTTCGAAGCCCGCCCGCTCCCTGGACAGTCCGCCGGGGCCCAGCGCTGACAGCCGCCGCTTGTGCGTGAGGCCGGCCAGCGGGTTGGTCTGGTCCATGAACTGGGAGAGCTGGCTGGTGCCGAAGAACTCCTTGATCGACGCGACCACCGGGCGGATGTTGATCAGGGTCTGCGGCGTGATCGCCTCGACGTCCTGGGTCGTCATCCGCTCACGCACCACGCGCTCCATCCGGGCCAGGCCCAGCCGGACCTGGTTCTGGATCAGCTCGCCCACGGTGCGCAGCCGCCGGTTGCCGAAGTGGTCGATGTCGTCGGTCTCCAGCGGCAGGATCTGCTCGCCGGAGATCATCTCCTCCTCGCCGGCGTGCAGCCGGACCAGGTACTCGATGGTGCCGACGATGTCGGCCTCGCTGAGCGTGCCCTGCCGGATCGGCAGGTCCAGGCCGAGCTTCCGGTTGACCTTGTACCGGCCCACCTTGGCCAGGTCGTACCGCTTCGGGTTGAAGTACAGGTTCTCCAGCAGCGCCTGGGCCGACTCGCGGGTCGGCGGCTCACCCGGCCGCAGCTTGCGGTAGATGTCCAGCAGCGCCTCGTCCTGGCCGGCCGTGTGGTCCTTCTCCAGGGTCGCGCGCATCGACTCGTACCCGCCGAAGCGGTCCAGGATCTTGGCGTCGTCCCAGCCCAGCGCCTTGAGCAGCACGGTGACGCTCTGCTTGCGCTTGCGGTCGATGCGGACGCCCACGCTGTCGCGCTTGTCGATCTCGAACTCGAGCCAGGCACCCCTGCTCGGGATGACCTTGCAGGAGTAGATGTCCTTGTCGCTGGTCTTGTCGACCTGGCGATCAAAGTAGACCCCCGGCGAGCGCACCAGCTGGCTGACCACCACGCGCTCGGTGCCGTTGATGATGAAGGTGCCCTTGGCTGACATGAGCGGGAAATCGCCCATGAACACCGTCTGGCTCTTGATCTCGCCCGTGGTGTTGTTGATGAACTCCGCCGTCACGAACATGGGGGCGGAGAACGTCATGTCCTTGTCCTTGCACTCCTCGGCGGAGTACTTGGGCGGCTCGAACCGGTGGTCACGGAATGACAGCGACATGGTCCCGGAGAAGTCTTCGATCGGGCTGATCTCTTCGAAGATCTCCTCGAGGCCGGACTGCTCGGGCACGTTCGTGTGCCCAGCCGCCCTGGCCTCGTTGATGCGGGCCTGCCACTTTTCGTTGCCTAGCAGCCAGTCAAACGACTCGGTCTGGAGCGCGAGCAGGTCTGGTACCTTGAGCGGTTCCCGGATGCGTGCGAAGGACACACGTCCTGAACCGGAATTCGCTGCGGAGGTAGTGGATGCGGAGGCGCTGCGCGATGCTGCCAACAGGGGTCCTTCCGAACTTGTCGCGGAAATATCACCGCACGCACGCCAAACGCCCCGCGGCAAATACCCCGTAGCGCGAGGTGGGAACCGAGGACGTCAGAGTGCAGCGCAAACTAGCAGCATAGCCGGAAGGCACACCGCTTGTCAAATGTACGCTACTATTACGTTCACGGTTGCTCCGCAGCATCGCTCTTCCGCGGCCAAACGTCAAGTCTAAACCGGACACTCGGGGCGGATTACTTGCGTGACGGACGCCACATGCAGTGGTAGGTGTACGTAGTAACACGCAGGGGTAGAAGTTTATTTCGCGCTTCGCGCCTGCTGCTGGCGGGAGTTCCCGGATGGCCCCGGGCCGGCTTCCCGGCGGGGCCCGGCCGGCTCCCCCGGATGGTCCCGGCCGGCTCCCTGGACACGCGAGACCCGGGCGTCGGGCCACGTTTTCTGTGGCCTTCGGCCCGGGTCCGTTGCTGTTCCCGGTCGGGGCTTACTTGACCGTGACGGTGGCGCCAGCACCCTCCAGGGCGGCCCGCGCCTTGTCCGCGCTCTCCTTGTTGACCTTCTCCAGCACCGTCTTGGGCGCGCCGTCCACCAGGTCCTTGGCCTCCTTCAGGCCCAGGCTGGTCAGGCTGCGCACCTCCTTGATGACCTGGATCTTCTTGTCTCCGGCAGCCTCGAGAATGACATCGAACTCGTCCTGCTCCTCGGCCTGCTCGGCTTCGCCGCCGGCGGCACCGCCGCCCGCGGGGGCGGCTACCGCGACGGGCGCGGCCGCCTTCACGTCGAACGTCTCCTCGAACTGCTTGACGAACTCGGACAGTTCCAGGAGGGTCATCTCCTTGAACGCCTCAAGCAGGTCGGCGCTACTCATCTTCGCCATGTCGTGGTTCCTTCTCTTCTCTTAGGTACGTGGGGGTCAGGCTTCGTCCGCCGCGGCTGGGGCTTCAGCGGCTGGGGCTTCAGCGGCAGGGGCTTCAGCGGCTGGGGCTTCAGCGGCTGGGGCTTCAGCGGCTGGGGCTTCAGCGGCTGGGGCTTCAGCGGCTGCGGCTTCAGCGGCTTGGCGGCTTCAGCGGCTGGGGCTTCGGCAGCTTCGAGCTTGGCGCGCAGGGCCTCGGCGAGCTGGGCCATCTGGACCGGCAGCGCGTTGAACGTGGCGGCGGCGCCGGCCAGCGACGCCTTCATGGCGCCGGCCAGCTTAGCCAGCAGCACGTCCCGCGGCTCCAGGTCGGCCAGGCTGATGATCTCCGCTGGGGTGATCGCCTTGCCGTCGAGTACCCCGCCCTTGATGACCAGCAGCGGGTTCGCCCTGGCGAAGTCACGCAGGCCCTTCGCGGCCTCGACCACGTCGCCGTCGACGAACGCGATCGCGGACGGGCCGACCAGCATCGATGCCAGCTGATCGGACAGCCCGGCATCGGTGACCGCGATCTTGGTCAGCGTGTTCTTGACCACGGCGAACGTGGCGTTGTTCCCGAGCGACCTGCGCAGCTCGGCGAGCTGGGCCACGGTCAGCCCGCGGTACTCGGTCAGCACCGCGCCGGGCGAGTCCTTGAACCGCTCGGTGAGCTCGGCGACCGCGGCTACCTTCTCGGCGTTAGCCATGTGCCTCCTCTCGGTATGCGTCGTTACGTCGTTTACGCACGAAACCGGAGACACGGAAAACGCCCCGGCGCGAGGCGCACGGGGCGGTAACGGCCAGCCGCTGTTCGCGGGGCCGGTACTGCTCAGTTCACCTGCGCGGGATGTCCGGAGCTGGTCCGGAGCCTTCGGCCGTCGCGAGCGACGGCATCCAGCGGTCTTCGGCGTCCACAGTCTACGGGGTGGTTGCGGGGTTGCAAAAACGGATTTCCATGATCGCGAAGGGTTTACTACCGCGGGCCGCAGTGAAGTCTGCGCGATCATGAAACCGTGACTCGGGACGCGGTGCCGAGGTGGCTGGTGGGACTGCCGCGGCCCCGGTAAACCCAGCCTGGACGTCAAGCTAACCGGCAGCCGGAACCAGCACCGGCAGCCGGAACCAGCACCGGCAGCCAGAACCAGCCGAAGCGGCGGCAGCCGTACCGGGGGCCGCCGCTTTTCAGCTGCGCTGGGGTCAGGCAGTCGCTTCGGCCAGGTCGGCGGTGAGGTTGCGGGTCTGGTTGGGGTCGACCGGGATGCCGGGGCCCATCGAGGTGGTGACGGTGACCTTCTTCAGGTACCGGCCCTTGGCCGCGGCGGGCTTGAGCCTGATCACCTCGTCCAGGGCTGCGCCGTAGTTCTCCAGCAGCGCCATCGGGGTAAACGAGGCCTTGCCGATGACGAAGTGCAGGTTGCCGTTCTTGTCTACCCTGAAGGCGATCTTGCCGCCCTTGATGTCGCTCACGGCCCGGCCGACGTCCGGCGTCACGGTGCCGGTCTTCGGGTTGGGCATCAGGCCGCGCGGGCCGAGCACCCGGCCGATGCGGCCGACCTTGCCCATCAGGTCGGGGGTGGCGACGACCGCGTCGAAGTCCAGGAAGCCGCCCTGGATGCGCTCGATCAGGTCGTCCGAGCCCACGTAGTCGGCGCCGGCCGCGCGGGCCTCCTCGGCCCGGTCGCCGGTGGCGAACACGAGCACGCGGGCCGTCTTGCCGGTGCCGTGCGGCAGGTTGACCGTGCCGCGGACCATCTGGTCCTGCTTGCGTGGGTCGACGCCGAGCCGCAGGGCGACCTCGACGGTGGGATCGAACTTGGTGACCTGGTTCGCCTTGGCGATCGTGACCGCTTCCGCGGGGCTGTACAGCCGGTCGCGGTCGATCTGCTCACTGGCCTGGCGGTAGGCCTTGCTGCGCTTCATTGCTTGTCTCCTCAGAGGTGGAGGTCGTGGTCAGCGGGCCCGCGCGAGGCCCTGCCACTGGGTGGAAATCGTGTTCAGTTATAACCAGCCACTCCGGGGCGTTGTTCCGGCGTGGCCCGAAGTTAGCTGGCTCAGCCCTCGACCTTGATGCCCATGGAGCGGGCGGTGCCGGCGATGATCTTCTCGGCCGCCTCGATCGTGGTGGCGTTCAGGTCCGGCATCTTGGTCTGCGCGATGTCGCGGACCTGGGCCGTGGTGATGCTGCCGACCTTGGTCTTGTGCGGCTCGGCGCTGCCCTTGTCCACGCCCGCGGCCTTCTTGATCAGCTCGGGGGCGGGCGGCGTCTTGGTGATGAAGGTGAAGGACCGGTCCTCGTAGATGGAGATCTCGACCGGGATGATGTTGCCTCGCTGGCTTTCCGTCGCCGCGTTGTACTGCTTGACGAAATCCATGATGTTCACGCCGTGCGGGCCCAGCGCGGTACCGACCGGGGGGGCCGGGGTGGCCTGCCCGGCCGGCAGCTGCACCTTGACGACGGCGGAGAGCCTCTTCCTTCTTGGCGGCATTGAACTATGTCCCTTTACTCTTAGAGCTTGAACCTTCAGATCTTGGTTACCTGGTCGAACGAAAGCTCGACGGGCGTCTCGCGGCCGAAGATCGACACCAGCACCTTGAGCTTCTGGGTGTCCGGGTTGATCTCGTTCACCGTGGCGGGCAGGGTGGCGAACGGCCCGTCCATCACGGTAACCGACTCGCCGACCTCGAAGTCCGGGGTGGACGTGCGGGCCGCCTCGGCCTGCTTCGCGCTGGGCTCGGGCTCGGGCGCCAGCAGGGAGGCCACCTCGCTCAGCTGCAGCGGCGAGGGCCGGCTGGACAGGCCCACGAAGCCGGTCACCCCAGGGGTGTTGCGTACCACGGCCCACGACTCGTCGGTCAGGTCCATCCGGACCAGGATGTAGCCGGGCAGGACCTTCTCCGAGACCTGCTGCCGCTTGCCGCCCTTGATCTCGGTCACCATGTGCACCGGAACCTCGATCTGGAAGATGTAGTCCTCCATGTTGAGCGACTGGATGCGGCTCTCCAGGTTGGTCTTCACCCGGTTCTCGTAACCGGCGTAGGAGTGCACCACGTACCAGTCGCCCGGCAGCATGCGCAGCTCGCGCATGAACTCTTCCTGCACGTCGTCCTCGGGCGCATCAGCGCTGTCCTCGGACTCGTCAGCGCTGTCCTCGGACTCGTCGGCGCTGTCCTCGGACTCGTCAGCGCTGTCCTCGGACTCGTCAGCGCTGTCCTCGGACTCGTCGGCGCTGTCCTCGAGGCGCGTCAGCACCGTCCTCGGCCGGCTCGGCGACGTCGTCAGAGGGGCCGGCGGGATCGAACCCGTCGGCTTTTTCGCTGTAGTCGCTCACCTCATCGGCCTTCCCGGTTTCCGCGTCCGGATCTCCCGTGCCCATGGCCGCGGAATCCAGCTGGATCTCGGACACGATCGCTCTCTCTTTCCTCATGTTTCTCATGCCATGACCATCGGTGTGATCATGGCGTAACGCTCGGCGGCGTGGCCACCGGCCAGCGGCCCTGGCTCAGCTCATGCGGGTCGTACCTGTCACCCCGCAGGCCCTGGGACCGCCTAGCCGAACACCTCGAACACCAGCTTGGTGAACCCGTAGTCCAGGCTCGTGACGATGACCACCATGAAGAGCACGAAGACCAGGCACACCACCGTGTAGGTGACCAGCTCCTTGCGGGTAGGCCAGATCACCTTGCGGAGCTCGCCGACCATCTGCCGGAAGAACAGGGCGGGGGTGGTCCGGTTCGCGCGCTTGGACGCACGCCCGGATCCGCTCCGTTTCTCCGCGGCCTCGCCGCGTGTCTGAGTCGCCATATCCTCACCTATAGGTTCGCCGGCAGGGCGGTTTGGCCGGACCGCACTCGCAGGGCAGGAGGGACTCGAACCCCCAACCACCGGTTTTGGAGACCGGGACTCTGGCCAATTGAGCTACTGCCCTTTGCTCCTTGCAACAGTGCCTGGTGCAGCACTGCCTTAAAGCAAGATACTGCCTTCAAGCACAACCCGCTCTCAAGCACAACACTGCTTCGCGGCAAACACAGATGGAACTCGGGTGGAACTCGGGCATGCTGCCGCAAACGACAGCTCGGCTGCCGGTTCAAGCAGTGTACGTCCATTAGGCCCCCGCGTCGAACTGCGAGGCCACGCGCGCGGCGGACCGGCCCGGCCGGATTCATCGCGGCGGGGCACCGGCCGCCGGGTGCCACAATGGAGCCCATGCCAACCAGAGTCTCCGCACGCGTCGCCGCTATCTCCGAATCCGCCACGCTGGCCGTGGACGCCAAGGCCAAGGCGCTGAAGGCGGCGGGCCGGCCGGTCATCGGCTTCGGCGCCGGGGAGCCGGACTTCCCGACGCCCGGTTACATCGTCGAGGCTGCCCAGCGAGCGTGCGAACAGCCGCGTTTCCACAAGTACACCCCTGCCGCAGGCCTGCCCGAGCTCCGCGCAGGCGATCGCCGCCAAGACCGCTCGGGACTCTGGCTACCAGGTGGAACCCGGCCAGGTGCTGGTGACCAACGGCGGCAAGCAGGCGGTGTACCAGGCGTTCGCCACCCTGCTCGACCCGGGCGACGAGGTCGTGGTGCCCGCCCCCTACTGGACGACCTACCCGGAGGCCATCGCGCTGGCGGGCGGCGTGATGCGCCCGGTGCTGACCGACGAGCACTCCGGCTACCTGGCCTCGGTGGCGGACCTGGAGGCGGCGCGCACCGACCGGACCAAGATCGTGCTCTTCGTGTCGCCGTCCAACCCGACCGGGGCGGTCTACCCGCCGGACCAGGTCGCCGCCATCGGCGAGTGGGCGGCCGAGCACGGCCTGTGGGTCATCACCGACGAGATCTACGAGCACCTGGTCTACGGCGACGCGGTCTTCTCCTCGATCCCGGTCCAGGCCCCGCGCATCGCCGGGACCTGCGTGGTGCTCAACGGCGTGGCCAAGACCTACGCGATGACCGGCTGGCGGGTCGGCTGGATGATCGGTCCCAGGGACGTGATCGGCGCCGCGGCCAACCTGCAGAGCCACGCGACGTCGAACGTGTGCAACGTGGCCCAGGCGGCGGCGCTGGCCGCCGTGTCCGGGGACCTGTCCGCGGTGGCGGTCATGCGTGAGGCGTTCGACCGGCGCCGGCGGGCCATGACCCGGATGCTGAACGAGATCCCCGGCGTGGTCTGCCCCGAGCCGCAGGGCGCGTTCTACTGCTACCCCAGCGTCAAGGGCCTGCTGGGCAAGGAGATCGCCGGGAGAACGGCGCAGAGCTCGGCGGAGCTGGCCGGCCTCATCCTGGACGAGGCCGAGGTGGCCGTGGTTCCCGGCGAGGCGTTCGGGACGCCCGGATATTTCCGGCTTTCCTACGCGCTGGGCGACGCCGATCTCGAAGAGGGCATCACCCGGATGGCCAAGCTGCTCGCGGACGCCCGCTAGCGAAGGCACACTGACTGGATGCTGTGTTGCCCGCTCGCCTTCGGGCCGCCTAAAGGCGCCGCCTTCCCTCGTCGCTTCGCTCCTCGGTCCAGGCAGCGCCGCGGCCCTTCGGCTCGCTTATGAGGCCGCTGTCTGCGCTCCCGAAGGCGCACCTGCACCTGCACCTGACCGGGGCCATGCGGCACGCGACGCTGGTCGAGCTGGCCGGGCGGCACGGCATCCGGCTGCCGCCGGCGCTGACCCAGGACTGGCCGCCGCAGCTGAGCGGGATCGACGAGCGCGGCTGGTTCCGGTTCCAGCGGCTGTACGACATGGCCCGTTCGGTGCTGCGGACCCCGGCCGACGTGCGGCGGCTGCTGACCGAGATCGCGGAGGACGAGCGGGCCGAGGGCTCGGGCTGGCTGGAGATCCAGGTCGACCCGTCCGGGTTCTTCGCCGCCCGGTTCGGCGGGATCACGCCCATGCTCGAGCTGGTGCTGCAGGGCACCGCCGCGGCGCAGGCCGCGACCGGGGTCGGCATCGGCGTCATCGTGGCGGCCAACCGGACCAAGCATCCGCTGGAGGCCCGGACCCTGGCCCGGCTGGCCGCGCAGTACGCGGGGCGGGGCGTGACCGGGTTCGGGCTGTCCGACGACGAGCGGCGCGGCCCGGCGCGCGACTTCGCCGCCGCGTTCCGGATCGCCGAGCGAGGCGGGCTGCTGCTGGACCCGCACGGCGGCGAGCTGGCCGGCCCGGCCAGCGTGGCGGCCTGCCTGGACGACCTGCACGCGGACCGGATCGGCCACGGCATCCGGGCCGTCGAGGATCCGGCCGTGGTCAAGCGGCTGGCCGCCGAGGGCGTGACCTGCGAGGTGTGCCCGTCCTCCAACGTGGCGCTCGGCATCGCCGCCGGGCCCGTCCCAGGTCCCGCTCCGGGCCCTGTTCGAGGCGGGCGTGCCGGTCGCGCTCGGCGCCGACGACCCGCTGCTGTTCGGCCCGCGGCTGACCGCCCAGTACGAGATCGCCCGGCACGTGCACGGGTTCACCGACGCCGAGCTGGCCGACCTGGCCCGCACCTCCGTGCTGAGCTCGGTCGCGCCCGAACCGCTCCGGGCCCGGCTGCTGGCCGGGATCGACGGCTGGCTGGCCGCACCGGCCCAGGTCTTATTTTTCGGCCGAACGGGCCGTGGTACCCGTGTCCGCAACCGGACGGATCATCGCCGGGCGCGGAATACCGGCGCAGCGGCTAGGCTTGATCCACCAAGGCGACGATCCGGCCATCACCGGGGAGCCCCCGGAAGAAAGGGCGCACCAGCGCCCGACTAGAACCGGGCGGGTCCGGCCCGTCACAGCCGGCTGACGAGCGGTCGCCGGGAGAGGTGCCGGAAACGGCGCGGACACCGGCGGCAAGCGAGGTGGTACCGCGGTACGCCCGCGCGGGAGCGGGCGCGTCGTCCTCGTGGCCGAACTGACTGGCCCAACCGACTGGCACTGCTAGCTGACTGGGCTCAGCACCGAACCGCGAGGACCAACGATGGATGTCTACCCACGCGCCGGGGACACCGGCGTACCCGCCCAGCCGAACTTCCCCGCGCTCGAGCGGGACGTCCTGGAATACTGGCGGGCCCACGACACCTTCCGCGCCTCGGTCGAGCAGCGCCCGCAGGACCGCGAGTTCGTGTTCTACGACGGGCCGCCGTTCGCCAACGGGCTGCCGCACTACGGCCACCTGCTGACCGGCTACGTGAAGGACCTGGTGCCCAGGTTCCGCACCATGCAGGGCAATCGGGTCGAGCGCCGGTTCGGCTGGGACTGCCACGGCCTGCCCGCCGAGGTCGAGGCGGAACGGCTGCTTGGCATCTCCGGCAAGGCCGACATCCTCGAGATGGGCATCGAGAAGTTCAACCAGGCCTGCCGGGAGTCGGTGCTGCGCTACACCCGCGACTGGCAGGACTACGTCACCCGCCAGGCGCGCTGGGTCGACTTCGAGCACGACTACAAGACGCTGGACGTGTCCTACATGGAGAGCGTCATGTGGGCGTTCAAGCAGCTGTGGGACAAGGGCCTGGTCTACCAGGGGTTCAAGGTGCTGCCCTACTGCTGGCGGTGCGAGACCCCGCTGTCCAACCACGAGCTGCGGATGGACGACGACACCTACGCCGAACGGCAGGACCCCTCGGTCACGGTCCGGTTCAAGCTGGAGACCGGCGAGTGGCTGCTGGCCTGGACCACCACGCCGTGGACGCTGCCGTCCAACCTGGCCTGCGCGGTCGGCGCGGACATCGGCTACGTGGTGGTCGAGAAGGACGGCGAGCGCTACATCCTGGCCCGCGACCGGCAGGCGGCCTACGAGCGGGAGCTCGAGGACGCCGCCGTGGTCGGCACGCTGACCGGGGCCGAGCTGGCCGGGCGCCGGTACGAGCCGCTGCTGCCGTACCTGGCCGACGCCGAGACGTTCGGCACCGGCGACGCGTTCCGGGTCATCCTGTCCGACGACGTCACCACCGAGGACGGCACCGGCGTGGTGCACATGGCCCCCGCCTACGGCGAGGCCGACGCCCTGGCCTGCAACGCGGCCGGGCATCCCGACCGTGCTCACCGTGGACGACCAGGGCCGCTTCACCGGCGTGGTGCCCGACTTCGAGGGCCAGCACGTCTTCGACGCGAACGACGCGATCACGGCCAAGCTGCGCGCCCAGGGCAGCCTGGTGCGGAAGGAAACCTACACGCACTCCTACCCGCACTGCTGGCGCTGCCGTAACCCGCTGATCTACAAGGCGGTGTCGAGCTGGTTCGTCGCCGTGACCCAGTTCAAGGACCGGATGGTCGAGCTGAACCAGGAGATCACCTGGGTGCCCGGCCACGTCAAGGACGGCCAGTTCGGCAAGTGGCTGGCCAACGCGCGGGACTGGTCGATCAGCCGCAACCGGTTCTGGGGCTCGCCGATCCCGGTCTGGCAGAGCGACGACCCGGCCTACCCGCGGACCGACGTGTACGGGTCGCTGGACGAGCTCGAGCGGGACTTCGGCGTCCGGCCCGGCGACCTGCACCGGCCCGGCCATCGACGAGCTGACCCGGCCGAACCCGGACGACCCGACCGGCCAGTCCGTGATGCGCCGGGTGCCCGAGGTGCTGGACTGCTGGTTCGAGTCGGGGTCGATGCCGTTCGCCCAGGTGCACTACCCGTTCGAGAACCGCGAGTGGTTCGACGGCCACTACCCGGGCGACTTCATCGTGGAGTACATCGGCCAGACCCGCGGCTGGTTCTACACCCTGCACGTGCTGGCCACCGCGCTGTTCGACCGGCCGGCCTTCCGGAGCTGCGTCAGCCACGGCATCGTGCTCGGCAACGACGGCCAGAAGATGTCCAAGAGCCTGCGCAACTACCCGGACGTGAACGAGGTCTTCGACCGCTACGGCTCGGACGCCATGCGCTGGTTCCTGATGGCCAGCCCGATCCTGCGCGGCGGGAACCTGATCGTGACCGAGCAGGGCATCAGGGACGCGGTCCGGCAGGCCATCCTGCCCCTGTGGAACAGCTACTACTTCTTCGCCCTGTACGCGAACGCCGAGTCGTATCAGGCCCGCAGGAGCACCTCGCAGCGGAAACGCGCTGGACCGCTACATCCTGGCCAAGACCCGGGCCATGGTGACCGAGCTGGAGCAGCTGCTCGACACCTACCAGGTGGCCGGCGCCTGCCAGCTGCTGCGCGAGCACCTGGAGGTGCTGACCAACTGGTACATCCGCCGGTCGCGCAGCCGGTTCTGGGCCGGCGAGGCCGACGCCCTCGACACCCTGTGGACCGTGCTCGAGACGGTCTGCCGGGCCGCCGCGCCGCTGCTGCCGCTGACCACCGAGGCGATCTGGCGCGGGCTGACCGGCGAGACCAGCGTGCACCTGACCGCCTGGCCCGACGTGCGGGACTGGCCGGGCGACCCGGACCTGGCCGCGGCCATGGACCTGGTCCGCGCGGTGTGCAGCACCGCGCTGGGCCTGCGCAAGGCGCGCCAGCTGCGGGTCCGGCTGCCGCTGGCGTCGCTGGTCATCGCCCACCCCGAGGCCGCGTCGCTGGCCCCGTTCACCGACCTGATCGCCGACGAGGTCAACGTCAAGACCGTCGAGCTGTCGCCGGAGGTGGCCAGCCTGGGCACGTTCGAGCTGGCCGTCAACCCGCGGGTGCTCGGGCCGCGGCTCGGCGCCCGGGTGCAGCAGGTCATCCGGGCGGTCAAGGCCGGCGACTGGGCGCAATCCGGGGACCGCGTCACCGCGGCCGGGATCGACCTGGACCCCGGCGAGTACGAGCTGCGGCTGGCCGCCACGACTCTGCTGGCTCCGGGGGGGACGACCCCGCAGAGTCTCCGGAGCACGGGGGGTCCACCCCCCCGCTCCCCCTGCAGCGGCCCTGCCCGATAACGCCGGGCTGATCGCGCTGGACACCCGGGTGACCGCGGAGCTCGCCGCGGAGGGCGCCGCGCGGGACGTGGTCCGGGTCGTGCAGCAGGCGCGCCGGGACGCGGGCCTGTCGGTGTCGGACCGGATCCGGCTTAGCATCGGCGCCGACGGCGCGCTGGCCGACGCGGTCCGCGAGCACGCCGGGTTCGTCGCCGCGGAAACCCTGGCCGTGAGCCTGGACGTGCGCCCGGCCGGCGAGGTCGGCGGCCGATCCCCAGCCGGCCGGCGACGGCCTGGTCACGGTCGCGGTCACGAAGGAGCCCGGGTTCTAGCCCAGCTTTTTTGCAGCAGGGTCAGAAGTTGTTACCGGGGGATAACGCGCGGGCCGGCCGTTGAGCCGATAGCGCGGCCGGGCCGTTGATCAGGGGGAAGGCCAGTGCCCGCGGCGGCCGGGAAAGACCAAGCCGTGTCCTTTCGTCCGGGCCGCCGCGGCACTGGTCCGCGTCCGGCGTGCACCGAACCATCTCGCTCCCCGCGACGTGCACATGGGTGGATGCATGTTCCACCGGAAGGGAGCACTATAGAAATGAAAGCAACAAGACGGTACGCGGCCGGCCTGGCCGCGATCGTCACCACCGCCGCCGGCCTGCTGGCCGGCGTAGCCGGGAGCGCCAGCGCGAGCGGGTTCCCGGCCTTCGTCGGACCGCTGCACCGGACCTCGGTGATCGCGTCCACGGTGCCGGGCAACGGAGACGTCAACCCCTACGGCACGTTCGTCGTCCCGCGCACCACCGGCGACCTGTTCCGGGGCAACGTCCTGGTCAGCAACTTCAACAACAAGGCCAACGTGCAGGGCACGGGCACCACGATCGTGGAGGTCACCCCGTTCG
Source organism: uncultured Actinomycetes bacterium (assembly GCA_963742795.1). Taxonomy (GTDB): domain Bacteria; phylum Actinomycetota; class Actinomycetes; order Streptosporangiales; family Streptosporangiaceae; genus Palsa-504. Next base: position 108,340 of record CAVUNL010000001.1, on the reverse strand, counting down.
GTCACCAGTGGGTATTCGCCAAGGTCAACCGCAACCTGCGGGGCTGCCCCGGCGGCGTCGGCCTGACCACCGCCCTGACCGTGCTGCGCAGCGGCTGGGTGATCGTCGGCTCGCTGCCCACCAAGGGCGGAAACGTCTCCGGCGCCGGCTGCCTGATCGTGCTGGACCGGTGGGGCCACGTCCGGGAGACCTTCCGCGGCGGCGGCATCAACGGGCCCTGGGACATGGGCAGCCTGGACCTGGGTAACCAGGCCGTGCTGTTCGTCACCAACGTCCTGAACGGCACGGTGGCCGCCAAGGGCCACATCGTGTTCGGGGGCACGGTGCTGCGGCTCGTCATCAGAATCCCGCCAGTTCGGGCTGCCGTTCATCTGGTTCCGACGCCACGATCGGATCCGGCTTCCCCGAGCGCACCGATCCGGCCGCGCTGGTGATCGGCCCCACCGGGGCCGGCCTGGGCGCGTAACGGCGTCCTGTACGTGGCCGACACGCTGGGCAACCGGATCGCCGCCATCCCGAACGCGCTGTTCCGCTTCTTCAGCGCCGGGACCGGCTTCACCGTCACCCGGGGCCGCTTCCTGAACGGCCCGCTCGGCCTGGTCATCGCGCCCGGCGGTAACATCCTGACCGTCAACGCCGGCAACGGGAACCTGGTCGAGACCACCCCGTTCGGCGCCCAGATCGCCGTGCGCCAGGCTCGACAGCTCCGGGTCGCCGCCCGGCGCCGGGGCCCTGTTCGGCCTGGCCGTCAAGCCCGGCCACGACGCCGTCTACTACGTCGATGACGCCACCAACACGCTCAACCTGCTGCACCATTAACCACACGGGCACGTTATAGCCCCGCGAGCCAAAGGGCGCCGGCGCCGACTGGACTGACGAGCGACGAAGGAGCGAGGAGGGAAGGAGGCGCCTTAAAAGGCGCCCGGAGGCGAGCGGGACAAACAGAGCTACAGCGCGACCCCGACCAGGACCGGCTCGGGCGTGAGCGACACGCCGAAGACGTCGCGGACCCCGTCCCGGATCTGGCGGGCCAATGCCATCAGCCCGTTCGGTGGTGGCCGACCCGGAGTTGACCAGCGCGAGCGTGTGCTTGGAGGAGACCCGGGCGCCGTCGCCCAGGCTGTACCCCTTGCCGAAGCCGGCCCGCTCGATCAGCCAGGCGGCGGGCACCTTGACCAGCCCGTCCCCGGCGTCGAAGCGCGGCACCCGGGTCCCGTCCCCGCATCTGGCCCGCGCCGCCGCCTGCACCGCGGCCAGTGCGGCGCCGTCGAGGACCGGGTTGACGAAGAACGACCCGACACTGCGGGTGTCGGGATCCGTGGAATCGATCACCATCCCCTTGCGCCGGCGAAGTTCGATCACGGCCGAACGGACCTCGGGTGCTCGCGACCCGCTCGCCTGGCGCGACGCCCAGGGCGGACGCCAGTTCGGTATAACGCACCGGCAGGCCGGCGGATGGCCCGGCAAGCCGGAACGTCACGCTCAGCACGACGTGCCGTCGTGCGTCATCCCGTTTGAACACGCTGGTTCGGTAGCCGAATCCGCACCGGTCGTTCGGAAAAATGTCTATTTCCCTGGTGACCCGGTCGTAGGTCCGTACGGCGGTGATCGTGTCGGCGACCTCCTGGCCGTAGGCGCCGACGTTCTGGATCGGGGTGGCGCCGGCGCTTGCCGGGGATGCCGGACAGGCACTCCAGGCCGGACAGGCCCGCGGCGACCGTCCCGGCCACCACCGCGTCCCAGTCCTCGCCGGCCGCGACGGTCACCAGCCCCGGCTCGGGGCCCCGGCGCACGCCGGCGGTCGCGACCTGGACGACGGTGCCGTCGAAGCCCTGGTCGGCCACCACCAGGTTGCTGCCGCCACCCAGGACGAGCAGCGGCTCGCCGCCGGAGTCGGCGGCGCGGACCGCCTCGATCAGGTCTTCCTCGGTGACGGCCCGGACGAAGCGGCGGGCCGGACCGCCCAGGCGGACGGTGGTGTAGTCGGCTAGATTCACGGGGGTTCCAGGGGGTCGCCCCCCTGGGCTAGCACGGCGCCAGGCGGACGACGGCGCGGGCGCGGGTCAGACCTTGGTCCCGTCCGACCTGGCGGTCACGTCGACCGCCACCCGCTGGCCGTCGAGCCGCTCGGTCACGGTGCCGGTCACCTCCACGGTGGCGCCCTTGTCGTCGTCGGGCACCACGACCGGCGCGGAGAACCGGACCCCGAATTCGGTGACGGCGCCCGGGTCGCCCGCCCACTCGGTGAGGAACCGGCCGACCAGGGCCATGGTCAGCATGCCGTGCGCGATCACGTCGGGCAGGCCCACGGACTTGGCGATGCGCTCGTTCCAGTGGATGACGTTGAAGTCACCGGAGGCCCCGGCGTACCGGACCAGGTCCCGCCGGGTCACCTGGTACTGCCGCGGCGGGAGCTCGGTGCCGGCCTCGGTCTGGTCGTAACTGGGGCTGGCCATCGGAGGTATCCCTTTCCCGGGCCCTATGCGCCGCGCTCGACGAGCGTGGACCGGGCGGAGCATACGTGCTCGCCGTCCACGGTGCGGATCTGGGTGACGGTGGTCAGCGTGGTCATGCTGCCGACCGGCCGGATCGACTCGATGGTGCTCTGCGAGACCAGCACGTCGCCGGCGTGTATCGGGCGGGCGTGGCTGAAGCTCTGCTCACCGTGCACGACCATGGCGTAGTTCACGCCGAGGTCCGGGTCGCGGGTGACCCGGGCGCTGTTCGCGGCGATGACCACGATCGCGAACGTGGGCGGGGCGATCACGTCCGGGTAGCCCGGCCGCCTGCGCGGCGGGCCGGTCACGGCACAGCGGGCTGAGCTCGCCGATCGCGTCGGCGAACTCCGCGATCTTGACCCGGCTGACCTCGTACGGTTCGGACGGCGCGAACGTGCGCCCGACGTAATCGGTGTTGATCGCCACGGGCGGCGGCTTAACGCGTCTCGCGGTGCGCCCGGTGGCAGCGGCACCACGGGCAGTACTTCTTCAGCTCAAGGCGGTCCGGGTCGTTACGCCGGTTCTTCCGCGTGATGTAGTTCCGGCGCTTGCACTCCTGGCAAGCCAGCGTGATCTTCGGCCGGACATCGGTGGCAGCCACGGTGGATTGTCTCTCTTATCTGTCTGGGGATCGATCAAGTGTAGCGGAGGCCGGACTTGAACCGGCGACACAGCGATTATGAGCCGCTTGCTCTGCCTGACTGAGCTACTCCGCCTCGCTAACGCAGCAAGGGTACCCGATCTTCACCTCGTGTTCCGCTTTTGACCCGGGGCGGACCGGCAGGCAGTATCGAGCACGTGAGCATACTGGGCACCCGGGTTCTGCGGACCGAAGATCCTCGATTCCTGACCACCGGCGGGGTCTACACCGACGACCTGCGCCTGCCGGGCGCCTGTCATGTGCACTTCGTCCGGTCGGCGGTGGCCCACGCGCGGATCACCGGGGTCGACGTGAGCGCCGCGCTGGCGGCGCCGGGCGTGATCGCCGCGTTCACCGGCGCGGACCTGGACCTGGACGAGGTCGGGCCGCCCATGCCGGCCATGATCAACGCGCAGATGAGGCAGGCGCTGCTGGCCCGGGACGTGGTCCGGTTCGTCGGCGAGCCGGTGGCGGTGGTCGTCACCGAGCTCCGCTACCAGGGCGAGGACGCCGTCGACCTGGTGGACGTCGACTACGACCCGCTGCCGCCGGTGGTCGAGATGGCCGAGGCCGATGCGCCCGGCGCGGCCGTGCTGTTCCCGGCGGCGGGCAGCAACGTGGCCGCCACCTTCGGCGACCGGGCCGCGCTGGCGGCCGACCTGTTCGCCGGGTGCGAGGTGGTCGTCTCCCGGACCATTCTCAACCAGCGGATCGCGCCGGCCCCGATGGAGACCCGGGCGGCGGCCGCGGTCTGGGAGCCCGGCGGCCGGCTGACCGCGTGGATCCCGAACCAGGGCGCGCAGGGCACCCGGAGCGCCCTGGCGGCCATGCTCGGGATCGAGGAGGCGGCGCTGCGGATCATCACCCCGGACGTGGGCGGCGCGTTCGGCGCCAAGTTCGGCGCCGACCCCGAGCACGCGGTGGTGTGCTGGGTGGCCCGGCGGCTCGGCCGCATGGCGCGCTGGGCCGAGACCCGCAACGAGAACCTGACCGGGATGACGCACGGCCGGGCCCAGCGCCAGACGGTCACCATCGGCGGCCGCCGGGACGGGACGGTGGAGGCCTACCGGCTGGAGATCCTGCAGGACTCCGGGGCCTACCCCAGGTTCGGCGCGTTCCTGCCCGCGCTGACCATCTTGATGGCGCCGGGGCCGTACGCGTTCCCGCGCGCCGAGGCGGTGGCCAGGTCGGTGGTCACCAACACCACGCCGGTCGGCGCCTACCGCGGCGCGGGCCGGCCCGAGGCCACCGCGGCGGTGGAGCGGGCCATCGACCTGTTCGCCGCCGAGATCGGCCGGGACCCGGCGCAGGTCCGGGCGATGAACCTGCTGCCCGCCTTCACCGTGCCGCACACCACCGCGTTCGGCGCGGTGTACGACAGCGGCGACTACCCGGCCGCGCTGGCCAAGGCGCTGGACGCGGCGGGCTACGCCGACCTGCGGGAGGAACAGGCCAAGCGGCGCGCCGCCGGGGACACGATCCAGCTCGGCATCGGCCTGTCCTGCTACGTGGAGATCACCGGGCCGGGCGCGGAGGAGGGCGGCCCGCGGGAGAACGCCACGGTCGAGGTCCACCCCGACGGCAGCGCCACGATCTTGACCGGGACCTCGCCGCACGGCCAGGGGCACGAGACGGCGTGGGCCATGCTGGCCAGCGACGAGCTCGGCATCCCGGTCGGCAAGATCACCGTGAAGTGGGGCGACACCGACCTGATCCCCGAGGGCGGCGGCACCGGCGGCTCGCGCAGCCTGCAGCAGGGCGGCGCGGCGGTCCAGCAGGCCTCCCGGGAGCTCATCGACGTGGCCAGGGAACGGGCGGCCTCCTCGCTCGAGGTCAGCCCGGCCGACCTGGTCTTCGACCCCGGTAGCAGCGGGTTCGCGGTGGCCGGGGACCCGGACGTCTCGGTCCCGCTGGCCCGGCTGGCCGAGCGGGAGCGGCTGTTCGTCCGATCCGTGTTCCGGACCGCGGGCCCGACGTTCCCGTTCGGGGCGCACGTGGCGGTGGTCGAGGTGGACACCGAGACCGGCAAGGTGGTGCTGCGCCGGGTGGTGACCATCGACGACGCGGGCACGGTGCTCAACCCGCTGCTGGCCGAGGGGCAGCGGCACGGCGGCATCGCCCAGGGCGCGGCGCAGGCGTTCCTGGAGGAGGTCATCTACGACGCGGACGGCAACCCGCATGACCGCGACCTTCGCCGACTACCCGTTCCTGTCGGCCGCCGAGGTGCCCAGCTTCGAGCTGGCCGCCATGGAGACCCCGACCAGCTACAACCCGCTGGGAGCCAAGGGCATCGGGGAGGCCGGGCACGATCGGGTCGACCCCGGCGGTGCAGAACGCGATCATCGATGCGCTGGCCCCGCTGGGCGTCCGGCACATCGACATGCCCGCGTCCCCGCAGCGGGTCTGGCAGGCCCTTGAATCGACACGGCGCGCGGCCGCCGCCGCCGAGGATAAGCAGGAACAGGCAGGCCGCCTTCCTGAACCATCCCCGGCGGACTTAGGCTGCTGGAATGAGCGAACCCGCGGCCGCGGTTCCTGGAGCAGGCCCAGCCGTCCGGCGCGGCCGCGGCGCCGGCCCGGCGCTGGTGGATTCTCGGCGTGGTCGGGCTGGCGCAGCTGATGGTGGTCCTGGACGCCACGATCGTGAACATCGCGCTGCCCTCGGCCCAGCGTGCGCTGGGGTTCTCCATCGCCGACCGGCAGTGGGTGGTGACGGCGTACTCGCTGGCCTTCGGCGGGCTGCTGCTGCTCGGCGGCCGTCTGTCGGATCTGCTCGGCCGGCGGCGGATGCTGATCATCGGCCTGGTGGGCTTCGCCGCGTCCTCGGCGCTGGGCGGCGCGGCGAACAGTTTCGCGATCTTGGTCATCGCCCGCGGCGCGCAGGGGGCGTTCGGCGCGGTGCTGGCCCCGGCCGCGCTGTCGACGCTGACCGTGACGTTCACCGACCCGGCCGAGCGCGGCAGGGCGTTCGGCGTCTACGGCGCCATCGCCGGGGCGGGCGGCGCGGTCGGGCTGCTGCTGGGCGGGTTCCTGACCGAGTACCTGTCCTGGCGGTGGTGCCTGTACGTCAACGTCGTCCTCGCGGTCTTCGCGATCGCGGGCGCGGTGCGGCTGCTGACCAGCCAGCCCCGTGATCCGGGCGTGCACATCGACTGGCCGGGAACGGTCCTGGTGGGGGCCGGGCTGGTGGCGGTGGTCTACGGGTTCTCCGAGGCCGAAACCAAGAGCTGGGGTGCGCCGGAGACCATCGTGCTGCTGGTGGCCGGGGTGGTCCTGCTGGCCGCGTTCGTGCTGGTCGAGCGGCGGGTCCAGCACCCGCTGCTGCCGCTGCGGATCATCCTGAACCGCTTCCGCGGCGGCGCGTACCTGGCCATCGGGCTGTCCGCCATAGGCGTGTTCGGGATCTTCCTGTTCCTGACCTACTACCTGCAGCTGACCCTGGCCTACTCGCCGGTCAAGTCCGGCCTGGCCTTCCTGCCGATGATCGTGATGGTCGTCCTGGCGTCCACGGTGTCCAGCGGAGTGCTGATGCCTCGGCTGGGACCCCGGCCGCTGATCCCGGCCGGCCTGCTGTTCGCGGCGGGCGGCATGGTCATCCTGGCCACGCAGCTGGGCCTGCACACCAGCTATCCGGGCCAGATCCTGCCCGCCCTGATACTGACCGGGCCGGCCTGGGCCTGGTGTTCGGCTGCGCGCTGAACACCGCGACCTACGGCACCGGCGCCGCGGACGCGGGCGTCGCCTCGGCCCTGGTCAACACCAACCAGCAGGTCGGGGGGTCCATCGGCACGGCGCTGCTCAATACCATCGCGGCCAGCGCCCTGACCAGCTACGTGCTGACCCACGGCCGCGGCCCGCTGGTCCTAGCCCAAGCGGCGGTGCACAGCTACGTCGTCGCGTTCTGGGTCGCAGCCGCGATCCTGGCCGCTTCCGCGGTCGTGTGCTGGCTGGTGCTGCCCCGAGGCACGCTGACGCCGGCCGCTCCCCAGGCCGCCCCGCCCGCCGTGGTGACCAAGGAGGACGTGGTGATCAAGGAGGAGATGACCGCCCGTGACCGCTGAGCCTCCTTACCACCCTCCCAGCCCTACCCTTCACCCTCCCAGCCCTACCCTTCACCCGCCCGGCCCCGCCCTTCACCCGCCCGGCCCCGCCCTTGACCCGCCCGGCCCCGACGTGCGGCTGATCACCGTGTCGGCCTCCTACGGCACCGGTGGCAGCGTCGTGGCCCCGGCCCTGGCCGAACGGCTTGGCCTGCCCTTCTTGCAGCGCGTCACGACCTCGGAGGGGCACCCGGCCGAGCCGGGGCCCTGCGATGAGCAGCTGACCGAGGAGGAGCTGAAGGCCACCCCGGTACACCGGCTGCTCGCCTCGTTCACCCAGGCCATGCCGGTCGGCCCCACCGTGTCACCGCCGTCCGCCCACCACCAGGACCAGCACCTGCGCGGCCACGGCGAGACCGGGATCCTGCGCGTGCTGGCCGGCGGCGGCGGGGTGATCCTGGGCCGGGCGGCGGCGGTCGTGCTCGGCAAGGACCGCGGCTTCCACGTCCGGCTGGACGGGCCGCCCGAGCGGCGGGCGGTCCAGGGTGCCCTGGTCGAGGGGATCAGCGAGGAGCAGGCCCGGGCGCGCCTGCGCGCGGCCGACAAGGCCCGCACCGCCTACGTCCGCCGGCTGTACCGCACCGACCCGGCCGACCCGGCGCTGTACCACCTGGTGATCGACTCCACCGCGGTGCCGCTGGAGGTCGTCATCGAGCTCGTCCTGGCCGGCGCCCGGGCCCACGCGGGCATGGCGGAGGGCGCTACGGCACGATCGTGACCGGCACCGGCGCGTGATGGGCGAGCTGCACCGCGACCGAGCCGAGCATCCGGTGCATGGCGCTGGATGAGCTCCCGACCAGGATGACCACCACGTCGTCGGGCCGGGCGGCCTGAGCCTCCTTCGCCGCCGCGGTCAGCTCGCGGGCGATCAGGCCCTGGCGCCACCGGAAGTCCCAGGCCAGCCCGCTGCCGGCCAGCCGCTCGGCGGCCGCCGTCCGGAGTTCCCTGGCGACCTGGTCGAAGTCGTTCTCCACGATGGCCACGGCGTCGGCGGAGAGCGACACCTCGCCGCCCAGGTGGGCGACCCAGACCACCGTGATCCGGCCCGGCGGCCGGACCGCCAGCAGGCGGGCCGCGGTGTCCAGCGCCCGCAGGGCGGGGGGCGAACCGTCGAATCCCACGACCAGGTCGAGCTCGCGGACCGGCGGTGGTGCGCTCGGTGTCTCGGTGCTCATAGAGGGCTAAGAATAGCCCGCTGAAGATCGGGCCTGGAGCTGATACTTCGTCCATCGTCCGCAATCGCGCCCGCGACTGTCCCATCATGCGGTGGGTGGACGTCGCGGCCGAGACCCGAGCCAGCGTCCCGCGTCCCCGCCAGGGGACGAGAGCGGCACCGATGCAACATTGGTGCCGTTGTGGCAGCACCGATGAAACATCGGTGTCGTTCGGGAAACGAGGAAGGAGGTCAGGGGGTCAGTCGGAAACGGGGACGGCTAGCTCGCCGAGGAGGGACCAGTCGTCCTGGGGGACGGTGAGGTTGACGATCCGGGGGGTGCGGGCCAGGTGGGGCGGCAGCGTCTGCTGGGCCTTCTTGAAGTGGGCGGACTGGACGTGGGCGGCGCCGGCGGCGCCGTCGCGGAACGCCTCGACCAGGACGTACTCCGCCGGGTCGTCCAGGCTGCGGGACCAGTCGAACCACAAGCACTCCGGCTCGCTCCTGGTCGCCTGAGTGAACTCGGCGGCGATCTGCGGCCACTGGTCGGCGTCTTCGGGCCGGACCTGGAACTTCGCCGTGATAAAGATCATCAAGCCTGCTTCGCGTGGGCCGCAGCGGCAACAATGATCCCGCGAGGCTGGCGCGCAGTGTCAAGCGATCAGCTGTCTCACCGGGAGACATCGCGGCAGGAGGCTCGACGATGGCGGCAGGCGGGAACCGCGGCTTTGACGCCCGGGTGGCCCACCCGGCCCGGGTTTACGACTACTGGCTCGGCGGCAAGGACAACTTCGAGGCGGATCGCGTCGCCGGCGAGGCGACGATCGCGGCCTACCCCGCGATCCGGGCCTCGGCGCGCGCCAACCGGGCGTTCCTGGCCCGCAGCGTGCGCTTCCTGGCCGCCGAGGTCGGTATCCGCCAGTTCCTGGACATCGGCACCGGGCTCCCGACGGCCAACAACACGCACGAGGTGGCCCAGTCGGTCGCCCCGGAAAGCCGGATCGTCTACGTCGACAACGACCCGCTGGTGCTCTCCCACGCGCGGGCCCTGCTCAGCAGCAAGCCCGAGGGCGTCACCGATTACCTCGACGCCGACCTGCGCGACACCGACCGCATCATCGAGCTGGCCGCGGGCACGCTGGACTTCAGCCAGCCGGTCGCGATCATGCTGCTGGCCATCTTGCACTACATCCCGGACACCGCCGAAGCCCAGCGGATCGTGGCCCGGCTGACCGGCGCGGTCCCGTCCGGCAGCTACCTGGTGATCTCGCACGCGGCGAGCGACATCTCACCGGAGCAGATGGCCGAGATGATCAGGCGGATGAACGAGCACCTGGCCGAGGGCAACCACGTCGGGCGGCCGCGGGACGCGGTCGCGCGGTTCTTCGCGGACGTGGACCTGGTCGAGCCGGGCGTGGTCAAGGTCACCGAGTGGCGCCCGGCCTCGGCGTTGGAGGCCGGGGGGCCGACCTCGCTGTGGGGTGGTGCGGGACGCAAGCCGTGACCCGCCCCGAGCCCGACGAGGCCATGGCGGCACGGGTCCGGGCCAGCCTCGAGCGGCAGGGCATGATGGCCACGCTGGGCGTGGAGCTGATCGCCATCGAGCGGGGCCGGGTACAGATGGCGCTGCGCCACGACGACCGGCTCACCCAGCAGCACGGGTTCCTGCACGCCGGCGCGGTGGCCTCGCTCCTGGACAGCGCGTGCGGGTACGCGGCGTACAGCGTCATGCCGCCGGAGGCCTCGGTGCTGACCGTGACCTACACCATCAACCTGCTCGCGCCCGCGGCCGGGCAGCGGTTCACGATGACCGGCCAGGTGGTCCGGGCGGGCCGGACCCTGGTCGTGTGCCGCGGGGAGGCGTTCGCCGACGGCGCCAGCCGGCCGTTCGCGGCCATGCAGGCCACGATGACCGCGCTGTACGACCGGTCCGACCTCGGCGGCTGAGCCTCAGCGGCTGAGCCTCAGCGGCTGAGCCTCAGGAAAGCCGCGACCAGGAGGGCGGCGCGGTCGCGGGCGGCGGGCTCCTCGCGGATGGTGTCGGCTAGGAACTGGTCGGGGTCGATTCCCAGCGACGCGGGGTCGGAGTCCGTGTGCGCGTCCAGCCAGCGCTTGAGCTGCGGTCCGTCGACCTCGGGGTGGAACTGGACCGCGAGGTGCCGGCCGATACCGAACGCCTGGACGGCCACGTTGTTGCGCGCCAGCACGGTCGCGGCGGGCGGCAGCAGGCAGCGGTCGTTGTGGAACTCCAGCCATGGGCCGGCCGGGACGAGCTCAGGGTCGGCCGGCTCGACCAGCCGCCAGCCGATCTCGCGGCGGTCCATCGCCTCGACCCGGCCGCCGAACGCGGCGCACAGCGCCTGGGCGCCGAAGCAGATGCCCAGCACCGGCACGCCCGCCTGGTCGGCCGCGCGCAGCCAGTCAAGCTCCTCGGCGATCCAGGGGTCGGGATCGTTGACCGAGCTGACCGCGCCGAGGACCACGATGCGGTCCGCGCCGCCGGGCGCGGGCAGCGGGCCGTCATCGGGGAACAGGTGGACGGACAGGCCGGCCCCGCTCGCCTCGAACGCGTCGGCGATGAAACCGGCCGAGTCGATGTCGTGGTGCCGGACGACGATCACTCGTTCCATGGCAGAGCCTCCCGGCGCACCGTTGCGGACTATTTCGTTTGGTGCAAACTATCTTCTTTCGACCCGCGGATCGAGGTCCGGGGCTACGACGGCTCGTAGCCGGCCTTGGCCAGCAGGCGGCGCAGGTCGACGACCATCTGCTCGTCGATGTCCTTGCCCTCGGGATGGGTGAAGAACGCGCTCTCCGACCCGACCCGGACGGCCACCTGGCCGTCGTGGTGGACGTCGACCGAGCCGATCGCGTCCAGCAGCGAGGTCACCGAGTGCCATTCGATGTTGTGGCTGACCGGGTGCTGGAAGATCTGGCGCAGCGTGTTGCGGTGGCGGTTGTCGAGGTGCTCTGATTCCGGCGAGGATGTCATCGTGCTCCTTTCCGGGAAGACCCTACGCCACGTGCTGGTCATCGGAGTCGACGGCGTCCGTTTCGACCTGCTGGGCCCGGAGGTGACGCCGGTCATCTGGGGGTTCGGCGCTGCTGGGTTCCTGGGGCCGGTGCCGGTCGGCGAGACCACGCCGACCTGGTCCGGGCCGTGCTGGGCCACGATCGCCACCGGCACCGGGGTGGACGGGCACGGCATCACCGGCAACGACCTGACCGGCCACCGGCTGGCCGAGCACCCCGACTTCGTGACCGTGGCCACCCGCGCCGGCGTGCCCACACTGCTGGCGGTCAGCGGCTGGCCGCCGCTGGCCCTGGCCGAGGACGGCGGGCCGCTGTTCGCCGAGGCGGCCCGGCGGGAGTTCGTGGCCGCGAGCGAGGTGAGCCTGGAAGCGTGGGACGCGGCCGACGAGGCGGTGACGGCGCTGGCGGCTTCGATCCTGGCCGCGGACGGGCCGCGGCTGTCGTTCGTCTACCTGGGGGCGGTGGACGTGGTCGGGCACGTGCTGGGCGCGGGTTCGGCCTACCGGGAGGCGGCCCGGGCCGCCGACGAGCGGGTGGGGCGGCTGCTGGCCGCGGTGCGGTCCCGCCCGTCCGTTGCGGACGAGGCGTGGACGACGGTGGTGGTCACCGACCACGGGCACCTGGACCAGGGCGGGCACGGCGGGCGCGAGCCCGAGGTCGCGACGGCCTGGGCGGCGGCGGCAGGACCGGGCCTTCGCCCGGGCGGGCCGTCGCCGGTCACGCGGCAGGATCAGGTCGCTCCGCTAGTGCTCGGCGCGCTCGGCGATATGAGCGGGAGCTAGGCACCGGCCATGTTGGGTCCATCGATGCCCGGCTGGAAAGGCTCACTGAGGGCGCGGGCTTGCCCGGCCGCCAGCGCGTCATGCAAAGCCTCCAGTCGTTCCCGATGGGGTGCCGCCCAATCGGCGTAGCGGTCCTCCGGCAAAAGCTCACCGGCGTAGAGCTTCAGGGCGGCCCCTAATCCTCGACAGAACCAGCACGCAGCGCTCGCTGCGCCGCCACCGCGAACACGTCGGCATCGACGATGAGGTCACCTTCGGGCCACAAGATCACGATGTCATCCCGCAGGCAGAGCGCGTCAGCCGAAGGCGAACGATCCGATGCCAGCGCCCGCCGCGCCGCATGCAGCACCTGGTGCAGATTGTTCGCCGCGGCGGCAGGATCCAGCCCGGGCCACAGCACCCCGGCAAGCACATCACGGTGAGCCCGATGGCCCCCGGCCAGCGCCAGCAGCTTGACCAGCGTCTTGGACTTGCGCAGCCGCCACGAGCCAGGAACCGCATGGCTTCCCACACGAACACCGAAGCCGCCCAGCAGCGCTACATGCAGCGTGCCGGAACCGGCCACCACATCCACACTGCCTTCGCCTGTCATACGTGGAGTCTCCGCCCACAAGGTCGCGCTTGCCAATCCTGCGTGCCCGCGGCAGCGGCAAACCCCAGGCCGCCCGCACCCACGCATGACTGAGGAACCCTGCCACGCCGAGCAAGGGTGTCCGGACGGCGCCACCTAAGCATGCCGGCCGGGTGCTGCGCACTAGCCGGGAGGCCCGGGACCTGCTGGCCAAACCCCGGCATTCAGATCGTCAAGTCCGCAGGCATGACGTGCGTCGCTGACCCGTACCGGGCCCTCTGCCGGATACGCACCGACCAGGGCGGCGGGCGCTTCACCCGGCGTTAGCGACTGTCGCCTCAGTGCCATAACATCGCCCGGTCCGACAGTGACATCACCGGGATCAGGCATCATCGGTTTATGCTCACTAGTGACCGGGGGCCCCACTCCCGTTCAGGGTAATGGAGGGCAAGGAGGTCCGGAAGGTGGCGACAGCCGACGAAGAGAGTTCCCTGGTGTTGGTGGTCGGGTTCGAAGGATCGGATCCTGCCCGTCGGGCCCTGGCAGCTGCCGGGCGTATTCTTCGAGGCCGAGCGGGATGGATCGAGGTCGTCTATGTAGAGCCGACCAAGGGTGGCGTTGACGAGTGGTCCGAACCCGCCGCCGACGTGATGGACAGCCTCGGGTCGGCGCAGGTCGACCTGCACTATGAGGTTCGCTCGGTGTTGGAGGCGGAGAAGCAGCCATGGCGGTTGCGCAGCACGAGAGGGGCGGTGGCTGAAGAACTTACCCGGGCCGCCCTAGCGATCGCCGACGAGGGCGGACCTTCCCGGACGGTTGTGATCGCCGTGGGTAGCGACCATCGACTGGCGTTCAGTGTGCCGATCACGCTTGCCCGGCAGTCCAGCTTCCCGGTGATCATTGTGCCGTGATGTGGCCGGCGCGGCTATCAGGCGGACCGGCGGCGCGACCGCCGTGGCGGCGGCCAGGCCGCTGGAGGGGACCGGGGTGCCCGCGCCGACGGTCCCGATCACCAGGCCTCCCGGCGGCGGCCCGGCCGGGGTCATGGCCTCGGCCAGGGCCCGGCGATTGATCGTGGCGACGAAGTCGGCGTACTCGCTGACCGTCTGGGACGATCAGGCCGCGCCGCCCGGAGCTGCCGCCTGAGAGCAGGCACACGTACTCGCCGAGCAGCAGGGACGGCTCGGCCGCCGAGGCGCTCCGGAGGCGAGCGGGAAAATACTGTTAAGGGAGAGTCAGGACCTCGGGGCCGTCGGCGGTGATGGCCACCGTGTGCTCGGCGTGGGCCGCGCGGCTGCCGTCGCCGCTGCGGATGGTCCAGCCGTCGTCGTCGATGTAGTAGCTGTCCTTGCCGCCGGCCAGGAACCACGGCTCGATCGCGATGACCAGGCCCGGGGCCAGCCGACGGCCGCGGCGGGGCGGCCCCTCGTTGGGGATGTGCGGGTCCTCGTGCATGGCCCGGCCCACGCCGTGACCGCCGAAGTCGGTGCAGATGCCGTAGCCGCCCGCGCGGCCGGCCGCCCCGATCGCCGCCGAGATATCCCCGATCCGGTTGCCGGGTTGCGCTGCGGCGATCCCGGCGCGCAGCGCGGCCTCGGTGGTGGCGATCAGCCGCGCGTCGGCAGTGCGGGGGGATGGGGAGGCGGGTGGGGGCCCGATGGTGAAGGAGACCGCGGCGTCGGCGGCCCATCCGTCCAGGACCGCGCCGCAGTCCACGCTGACCAGGTCGCCGTCGGTCAGGCGGTAGCGGTCCGGGATGCCGTGCAGCGCGGCGTCGTTGACCGAGGTGCAGATGGCCGCCGGGTACGGGACCGAGGCGAAGGACGGCCGGTAGCCCAGGAACGGCGAGGTGGCCCCGGCCTCGGCCAGCACCGCGCGGGCCGTCTCATCCAGTTCGGTCAGCCGCATGCCCGCCTTGGCCTCGGCGCGGACGGTGGCCAGGATCCGCGCGACGACCCGGCCCGACGCGCGCATGGCCTGGATCTCGCCGGGGGTCTTGATCTCCACCATGGGGCATCCCTCCTTTGCGGTATAACTATACCGGTATTACTATCACGGTATGGTCCGGCCGCCGCTTAGCCACTACGAGCACGCCCGCGGGGAACGACTCGGCACGATGCTCCGCGAGGCCCGCGGGACGCGCAGCATGGCCGAGATCGCCGCGGTGTCCGGCGTCCCGGCGGAGACCCTGCGCAAGATCGAGACCGGCCGGATCGCCACTCCGGCATTCTTCACCGTAGCCGCGCTGGCCGCCGCGCTGGGGCTGGCGCTGGAGGACGTCGTGCGGCAGTGCGCCCAGGCCGGGGAGGAACTCGAGGCCCGGGTCGGCTAGCGCGGGCCGCACGGCCTGGGCGGTGCTCACGCATCTGTGGCTAAGCTCGCGGCCCGGGTGGTCCGCGCCTCACGATCCGGCCGGCTGGGATGATCGGCATATGGACGGGAGCATCGCGGACCTTCCGCGTCCGGTGGGATACGTGCTCGGCGGCGGCGGGAGCCTGGGCGCCGTCCAGGTCGGGATGCTGCAGGCGCTCGCCGAGCGCGACGTCCCGCCCGACATCGTGGCCGGCACGTCGGTCGGCTCGCTCAACGGCGTGATGCTGGCCATGGACCCCAGGAGCGCGGCCAACCGGCTGTCGCACCTGTGGGCCCGGTTGTCGCGGGAGCGGGTCTTCCCCGGCGGGCTGCTGGCCCAGGCCCGCACCCTGCAGCACACCAGGACGCACCTGTTCCCCAGCACCGGGCTGGCCAGCGTCATCACCGAGTTCATCGGGGCCGGCCTGACCTTCGCCGACCTGGCCCTGCCGTTCGCGGCGATCACCACCGACATCGCCACCGCCCGGCCGTACGTGCTGCGGGACGGCCTGCTGCTGCCCGCGCTGCTGGCCAGTTCGGCCATCCCGGGCATCTACCCGCCGGTGGAACTCGGGCCGCTGCGGCTGTACGACGGCGGCCTGGTGGCCAACGTGCCGATGGGGCAGGCCGTGGCCATGGGCGCGCGGTCGCTGGTCGTGCTGGACTGCAACTTCCCGGGGAACGTCCCGGAGGTGTCGGGGTCGATCGCGGAGGTGCTGTTCTACACGGTAATGGTGACCATGCGGTCGCAGGCGGTCCTGGAGGCGCCGCTGGTGGCCACGGACGTTCCGGTGGTGTACCTGCACGGGCCGGAGCCGCAGCGGATCTCGCCGCTGGACTTCCGTCAGACCGCGCTGCTGATCGAGACCGCGTACGAGGCGGCCCGGGCGTTCCTGGACGAGCTGAAGATCAACGGGCCGGGGCTGTACGGCTCACCGTAAGCGTGATGGCCGGTCCGTTCGGCAAAAATGTCTTTCCTGCCTCCGCGGCCGGGGTCAGGTCAGGGACCGGGGTATCCGCCTGCGGTGGCGAACGCAGCGGCAATACTCTCCCGGGAAGCGCCGGCTCTCAGGGCGGCCAGCAGCAAGATCCGGGCCTTGAGCGGGTCAAGGAAGCCCGCGGGGATAAGGCCGCGGTCATGCAGGTCGCGCTCGGAGCCCGGGAACGCGTAGGTCGCGGTGAGGACGGGCCCGGCGCCGGTCCGGGTGGCCAGGACGACCGGAATCTGGCCGGCGATATCCTGCAGGACCGGCGCGAGCGGCCCGGGGACGTGCCCTACGCCCATCCCGGCCACGACTAGTCCGTCGAGCCTGTCGCTGATCCCGTGCAGCAGCTCGCCTTGATCGTCCAGGGTCACCGTCACGAGCCCGACACTGTGGTGAGCGTCAGCCCGGGGCAACGGGACGTTGAGCCGGTACCCGGGCGGTGCGGCAAACCAGGGCCGGCCCTCGATCAGCTGACCGAGCGGCCCGCCATCGGGAGAGGTAAAGGCACACAGGCTGGTGGCGTGCGTCTTGCGCACGCGCGCGGCCGCGTGGACCTGATCGGCGATCACGACCAGGACGCCTCGGCCGCGGGCCTGCGCCGCGACCGCGACGCGGATCGCGGCGAGCAGGTTCGCCGGGCCGTCGGGTCCGGCCTGGGCGGGGTTCCGCATGGCGCCGGTGACGACGAGCGGCTGCCTTCCGCCGTGCCAAAGGTCAAGCAGGTACGCAGTCTCCTCGATCGTGTCGGTGCCCTGGGTGACGACGACGCCATCGGCGCCAGCCGCGTAGGCGCTCTGGGCCGTGCCGTACAGCTCGCGGACATCATCAACGGTCAGTGAGGCTCCGGGGAGCCGTCGTACGTCGATGACCTCGAGGTCCGCGCGGACCTCCGGCAGGCCAGGGACGGCCGCCACAAGTTCGGCGGCGGACAGGTCCGGTGCTACCCCGCCGGCGGGGGTCCGGGTCATGGCGATCGTTCCGCCCAGTCCGAGCACGGCCACCTTGGCGATGCCTTGATTCGTGGCCAAGGCCCGGAACCCCCTGACTCAGGCGGCCGACGGCGGTGGAGTCTCCGCCTCGGCGCGGACATCGCCGGCTGACTGGCCGGCCGATCCGGCCCGATGCCTGAGCGCGTCGGATACGACGGCGCGGGCGACGGCCACCGCCGCGTACCGGTCCGGCGCATGAACCGTGACGATGCTGATGATCCTATCGTCCATGTGCGCGCTGACGATGCTGGCGGATCTGCGCCATGCCGCTTCGTCGGCCGCCACCGCGAACTCGGCCGGGTCGGGAAGCCGGCCGTCCTGGTCGCGTGAAACCGTGACGGTGACGTTGTACCGGCTGGGTGGTTCGTACATGCCTGGAACCATAAGTCCGATAGCTGACATTTCGGCTTGCGTTTCCTCCCAGGAAGCTCCACGACCAGGCGGCGTTTGGATGGGTTCAGCTTCCGCGCAGCTGTACCAAACCTGCGGAGGTCGAGGCGGGCCGCCGCGGAAGAATCAGGCCGGCGCTAGGCCTGGGTGCGCGTACCGCCTGGCCGAGCCAGCTGCGCGACAATGGGCACATGGCCGAACGACTCGAAGTGCAGCGGGCTGTGGCTGCCTCGGCAGGTGAGATCTTCGCCGTGCTCAGCGATCCCCGGGGGCACGTTGCCATAGACAGCTCCGGCATGCTGATGGAGGCCAGCGGGGACATTGTGGCCAAGGCGGGAGACACCTTCGTCGTGCACATGGACCGGGAAGCGCTCAACGACTACCCCCTCGGCCTCTACGACGTCACCGTCGAGATCGTCACGTTCGAGCCCGGCCGGGAGATCGCCTGGACCGTCCGCGGCCAGCTGAACCTCGGCCACGTGTACGGCTACCGGCTAGAGCCAATCGAGGAGGGCACGCTCGTGACGTCCTACTACGACTGGTCGGCGGCCGAGCAGAGCTGGAAGGACGCCGCCATCTTCCCGGTGATCCCCGAAAGCGCGCTGCGGGCCACGCTCGGGATCCTGGCCCGCACCGTCGCCCCCGGCAAGCCCCGCCCCGCGACCCCGACCCGATGAGCGGCACGCCTGTCGGGGTCGCCGTGGACGCGTTAGCTGACCGCGCAGGAGTCGCCGTCGCAGCTCGCGTCGGAGTTGGTGCCGGTCGTGACCGCAACGGGCGCGGGCCGGCTTGTCTCGTCGTAAGCGCGCTGCAGGAGCTGCAGGAGCACCTCGGGCGGCTGTGCGCCGCTGACCGCGTACTTGCCGTCGGCGACGAAGAACGGCACGCCGGTGATGCCGTACCGCGCGGCCTGCTGCTCGTCGGCTCGCACCGCGTCGGCGTAGGTGTCCCCGTCCAGGACGGCCTGTACCTGCGCTGCTGGCAGGCCCGCTTCGACAGCCAAGCGCGCGAGGGTGGGCTTGTCGGCGATCGGGAGACCTTCGGTGAAGGTCGCGCGCATCAGGCGCTCCTTCAGCTCCGGCTGCAGCCCGTGATCTTTGGCCAGGTGGAGCAACCGGTGGGCGTCGAAGGTGTTGCCGCCACGGATCAGGTCGAACCGGAACTCCAGGCCGTCAGCGGCGGCACGCTGGGTCATCTGCTGGCTGGCCTGTTCAGCCTCGGCGATCGTCATGCCGTACTTTCCGGCCAGATGCTCGGCCTGGGTCCCCGTACGCTCCGCGGGCGCGCTCGGGTCCAGTTCGAAGGACCGGTAGGTGACCGTGACCTCGCCGGGATGACCGAAAGAGGCAACTGCGCGTTCGAACCGGCGCTTGCCGATGTAACACCACGGGCACACGACGTCAGACCAGATCTCGATATCCATAGCAGCAGCAACCGTCGCGACGATGGCGTGATTCCACTGCGTGTTCCCGGGTGCCGTTTGTCAACCCAGGTGCAGGGATGGCAGACACGATGACCTGACCAGCCCGCTGCTACCATTCTGGCTCGTGCAGTTGCTAAGCGTTGCCTCGGCGGCTCAGCGCTTCACGAGCGTAGGTTCACCCACGGCGCGGCCGGGAATTTTGCGCTCTCGCACGCGTTAACATGAGCGGTATCCGAGAACCGAACCGGTCGTCTGACGACTACTTTCCTTATGCCGTGGTCGCCTTCCCACTCACCGGTGGTTCTGGGTCTGTGTGAGACGCTCGTCGAGGCCCGCTGCGTTGATCCTGGGAGATCCGCAAGCCGGCTCGGCGTTCGAAGCACCAGGCCCTGTGCTCGGGGACGTTCCTCGCCCCGTCCGCAGGACTGTGCGGCATACTGCCGCGGCCACCGTGCCCGGCATTGCAGAGGAGGAGTCTGTGGCTCGACCAGGCCAGCGCCAGGCGGGCGCTCGCCGTACCGCCCCGCGGAAGCAGCGAGGCGTCCGCCACCGCGGCGACGTCGCCTCGGCGCTCTCCCGAACCGCCCGCGAGGTCGAGGCGGCCGCCCAGCGCGGCCGCGTGACGCCTGCCGTGCGCACGAAGTTCCAGGCCGTCGCCCTGCTGCTGCGGGACGAGCGCGCCCGCGTCCGGGCTGCGGCCGGATCCGACAGCCGCCGGGCTGAGCAGCTCAAGCGCCTGGACGGCATCGCGACCATCCTCGCGACGACCGCCGTCCGGGACGCTGGGCTACTAGCGCTGCTCGCCGAGGACTCCGGCGTCTCCGACGCGGCCCGGTCGCTCAAGCTGGAGATGGTGCGGGACCTCGGCATCGAGCCGGCGCCCGAAGAGATCGCGCCCGCGGAGACCACGACCGTTCCCGCCGGCACGGAGCTGCGGGTCGCGCCGCAGTCGGTGATCTCCCGGCAGCTGGCGAACCCCTTCCTCTCCCCCGACTTCTCCGCCGTTCCGCAGCGCAACTCCCGTCTCCGCCGCCTGGCCGACTGGGAGCTGCTCGGCCCGCTGCTGACCTCCTTCGAACGCGCCGACGGGGGAGCCCCGGCGTGCATGGCGCTCCCGGCGCCGACGGCACGGTTCACCCCGGCCGGCCTGGAGCTGATGCCGCACCAGGGGCAGCTGGTCGCCGCGGCCGCTGCTGGTCACCGGACGTTCCTGCTCGCCGATGAGCCGGGTCTGGGCAAAACGGCCCAGGCGCTGCTCGCCGCGGAAGCGGCGAACGCCTACCCGCTGCTGGTCGTCGTGCCGAATGTCGTCAAGACCAACTGGGCTCGTGAGGCGGCCCGCTGGACGCCCCGCCGCCCGGCCACCGTGGTGCAGGGCGACGGCGACACTGTCGACGGCTTCGCCGACATCGTCGTGCTCAACTACGAGGTGCTCGACCGCCACATGGGCTGGCTCGGTGACTTCGGCTTCCGCGGCATGGTCGTGGACGAGGCTCACTTCATCAAGAACAAGACCTCGCAGCGTTCGCAGCACGTCCTCGCGCTCTCCGACCGCATCCGGTCCCGTACGGCGCGGCCCCTGCTGATGGCGCTGACCGGCACCCCGCTGATCAACGACATCGAGGACTTCCGGGCGATCTGGCAGTTCCTCGGCTGGATCGACGACAGCACGCCCCTCAACGAGCTAATGGACGCGCTTGAGGACACCGGCCTGACGCCCGCCGACCGGGGCTTCTACGCCGCGGCGCGCCAGTGCGTGATCGACCTCGGCATCGTGCGCCGCCGCAAGCTCGACGTGGCCGCCGACATACCCGCCCGCCGCATCGCCGACCTCCCCGTCGAGCTGGACGGGCGGGCCGGCCGGTCGATCCGGGCGGCAGAGCGAGCCCTCGCCGGCCGGATGGTAGCGCGCTACGAGACCGCGCTCGCTAACCGATCCTCCGACATCGGCGTCGAGGGCATCGACCACGACCTCATCCGCCTGGTGGCCCGGTCCGAGCTGAAGGACGCGACGACCGCGCAGTCCGGCGAGAACGTGTTCACCATGATGCGACGCATCGGCCAGGCGAAAGCCGAACTGGCCGCGGACTACGCGACGCAGCTGGCCCGCAGCGCCGGCAAGGTCGTCTTCTTCGCCAAGCACATCGACGTGATGGACGCCGCCGAAGAGACCTTCGCCCGGCAGGGGGTGCGCTTCTCGTCGATCCGTGGCGGCCAGACGCCCAGGGCGCGGCAGGCGAACGTCGACGCCTTCGTGAACGACCCGGACGTCACGGTCGCGGTGTGCTCGCTGACCGCGGCTGGCGTGGGCCTGAACCTGCAGGTCGCCTCGAACATCGTGCTGGCCGAGCTGTCCTGGACCGACGCGGAGCAAACCCAGGCCATCGACCGCAGCCACCGCATCGGGCAGGCCGAACCGGTCACCGCGTGGCGCATCATCGCCGCGCAGACCATCGACGCCCGGATCGCCGGGCTGATCGACGGCAAGGCGGGGCTTGCCGCCCGGGCGCTGGACGGGGCGGACCAGGAGGCCTCCCCGCCGGCCGACGTGCAGCTCGAGGCGCTGGTCGCAGTGCTGACGGATGCGGTGCGGGCATCTTTCGGACACGGCGACGCCCCGGGTTCCTGACCGTCAGGATGCCCCAGGCGAGACCAGCTCCGAGGACCAAGGCCGGCCGAATCCGGTGGACACTGGCCCGGCCGTGAGAGGCCTGGACCAGCAGCTGCCCGGCGGTGGCGGCGAAACCGGTGCACGGTGCCGCGTGCCAGGCCCAGGATGCGGGCGGCGTCCCGCTCGGAGTGCCCGGCCACTTGCCGCAGGCGCTCGCAGCCATGTCACGATGGGCTTCACCACTGTCAAGTGCTCGAAAGCGCGGCAGGACGAGGCGCCGCCGCGACTCCGGAGGCGAGGTGAGCCGCCCATGACCACTGGGACCGATGCCGGGCCGGCGCGCGACGGGCAGCCGCAGGCCCTGGCCCAGCGGCGGGTACTGGTGATCATCGGTGCTCTGCTGCTGGGGATGCTGCTGGCCGCGCTTGACCAGACGATCGTCGCGACGGCGCTGCCCACGATCGCGGGCGACCTGCACGGGCTGTCGCACCTGTCCTGGGTGATCACCGCCTACCTGCTCGCCTCGACCGTGTCGACGCCGCTGTGGGGCAAGCTCGGCGACATGTACGGCCGGAAGAGGTTCTTCCAGGCCTCGATCGTGATCTTCCTGGTCGGTTCCGCGCTGTCCGGCCTGGCGCACTCGATGATCGAGCTGATCGCGTCCCGCGCCGTCCAGGGCCTAGGCGGCGGCGGGCTTATCGTGGGCGCGCAGACCATCGTCGGTGACGTCGTCCCGCCCCGCCAGCGCGGCCGCTACCAGGGAATCTTCGGCGCCACGTTCGGGGTCGCCAGCGTGCTCGGGCCGCTGATCGGCGGCTTCTTCGTGGACAACCTGTCCTGGCGGTGGGTCTTCTACATCAACCTCCCGATCGGCATCGTGGCCCTGGTGGTGACCTCGGCGGTGCTGCCCGGCGCGCTGAGCAAATCCCGCCATGTGATCGACTATGCGGGCACCGCGCTGATCGGCGCATCAGCGGTCTGCCTGGTCCTGCTGACCTCGCTCGGCGGCAATACGTTCGCCTGGGGCTCGTTCCCGATCTACTTGCTCGGAGTCCTGGCGGTGGTCTGCGCGGCTGGTTTCGTGGTGGCGGAGCGGCGGGCGGCCGAGCCTGTCATACCGCCGCACCTGTTCGCGAACGGGGTGTTCACTTCCGCCAGCGTGGTGGGCTTCGCGGTTGGCTTCTCCATGTTCGGCGCGCTGGCCTACCTGCCGCAGTACATGCAGGTCGTGCGCGGGGTCTCGCCGACCGCCTCCGGACTGCGGCTGCTGCCCCTGCTGGTCGGGCTGCTACTGACCTCGACCGGCACCGGCTTTCTGATCACCAAGTGGGGCCGGTACAAGATCTTCCCCGTGATCGGCACAGCGCTGATGACCCTCGGGCTGTTTTTGCTGTCGCGTTTGGGCATCAGCACGAACTTCTGGCTCGTCTCGTTGTACCTGTTCATCCTCGGCGTGGGTATCGGCGGGTCGCTGCAGGTGCTGATCATCGCGGTACAGAACGCGGTCGATTACAAGGACCTCGGGGCCGCCACGTCCGGAGCGACGTTCTTCCGCTCGATCGGCGGCTCGTTCGGCACGTCGGTCTTCGGCGCGATCTTCTCCGGCGTGCTCGCCGGCGACATCGCCACCGCGCTGCACGGCGTCCCGCTGCCCAGCGGGATCAGCGCGTCCGCGGGAGCTAGCCCCGCCGTGCTCGAGCACCTGCCCGCGGTGATCCGGGCCGGGTACATCGCCGGGTACGCACAGGCACTGCACACGGTGTTCCTGTACGCGACGCCCCTGGCTGCGGTGGGGTTCATCCTCAGCCTGTTCTTGAAGGAGGTGCCGCTGCGGGACACCGTGCGGGCGGTGGACCGGGCCCAGAGCACCGCACCCACGGCCATCCCCGCCACGCGCGACTCCGCGCAGGAGATGGAGCGCGCGCTGATGACGCTGTTCGGCCGTGAGCGCCGAGCGGAGACCTACCGGCGCCTCGCCGAGACGGCCGATGTGCGGCTGAGCCCCCGCGGCACCTGGCTGATGTACCGCATCGCCGACAACGCCCCCATCACCGAGGCCGGGCTGGCCCATCTGCTGGGCATCGCCGACGCCGAGCTGGAGCAGCGCCTGATCGAACTCGCGGCCGCCGGCTACATGGCCGTGGACGGCGCTGGCCCCCCGGCGAGCGGGGACGGCGCCCAAGCCAACGCCAGCGTGACGCTTACCTCGGCCGGGCAGCAGGCCGCCGGCCGGCTGGACGCTGCCCGCGAGGCGGGCATCGACCGGCTGGTGACCGAGTGGCAGCCCGACCAGGTCCCGGAGTTGCGCCGGCTGATCGGGCATATCACGACCACGCTGGTGGCCACCGACACCGCACCCGAACGTGACGCGGACGGCGCTCCCGCCGCCTCCGGCAGATGACCTAGGCTGCGGTGTCACGCCATCTGCGTCGGCTGCGTACGGCCGCTTGCCGCCGAGGCGCACATGCTGCTCGGCCAGGGAGACGGCCAGGCCACTGCGGATGCCTGGACTGCCGTTGCCCCGACCCCACGCGGCGCTGGCCCGGGCCGCCGCTACGGCGGTCGGCGCACCCGGTGCGGATCACCGCCCCTGGGGCCGACGCCGCCGGGAGCAGGTTCGGGACGGCGTTCCTTCGCTGCACGAGCCGATGCCGGATTCGCCCGCGGTATTCATGCCGCCAGCAGCCGCGGATGCTACAAGAAGCCGGTAGTCATACGGTTATGGGGCTGCTTCCGGAGCGCCCGGGTATTGCTGGTCAGTTACCTCCACCGGTATTCCCCGATGGAGGTAGCCGGCATACGATTTGCCTTTCGCCCTTACGATGATGCGGTCGAACACCTCGGGATCCAGGCCATGCAGCCGACTTTCGACTACTTCCTCATAGACAGTCGCGGAAACGATCAGCGCGACGTCGAGATCGGCTCGCTGCCGCAGCTGCCGACGCGCCGGCTCGGCGTCGACCAGCCGCGATGTCACCACAGGCGCGGCCCCCACCGGACCGAACCGGCCAGGCAGCACGGCTCCGTGATGAATGGCCAGGCGCACCCGCAGCCGCGACCCGTTATCTGCCGCATGATTGAGGTCACTGATCGTGGCAGCCAGCCCGCGGGGATAGTCGCCGACCAGCGACAGCCCGCTAGCGCCCTGGGGCAGCACGGCAAGTTCCCCGTCCCCGCGCGGCTGGCGGTACCAGCGTCCGCGGCCCAGGCCCGCGCTCGCCGCCGCCCGCATCATCACGCTCTCCAGTTCATCTTGGGCTCTTGCCTGCGCTGCCGCGTGCCGCTGGCTGAATCCCTCCACGTCTACAGCCACCAGAAAACGGAACCGGAATGCCAACGGACCGCCATGTTCTGCGTCCGCCTTCCCTGTTGCCAGGGCACCCCGCCCGAATCTAGCCATGACGTCACACCGCCCTGCGTCCGCCGAGCAGGTCGCCGGCCAGCGTCTCGGCGAGTTGCCTGCTGATGATCAGCACGTTGACCAGGTACAGGGCTTCGAGGATGATCCCGGCCTTCTCCGGCTCCACGGCCAGGACGACGACACCAGGACGCTGGCCCGGGACGGCGTTCAGTGAGCAGCGGCGGAAATCGGCATGCTGCGCGCCGAGCCAGCGTTCGTTCACCTGCTCGACCTTGCGGCGGTCCTGATCGGTCAGGTCGTCCCGTGCTATCCACACCCCGCCGATGTTCCCGACCGCCAGACCCAGTACCTCCGGGTCTTCGGCCTTGGCGGTCTCCAGGTACAGCGGGTCGGACTGGCTGGCCCGCTCACCGGCGCGCTTGCTGGTCCGGACATCGCCGATGCCGGTCAGGATCATCGCCACCCGGTCGATCAGGGGCCCGCCAGGTCGGCCGAAGATCTGCTGGTAGCTGTCGGAATAGCCGGCAAGCTCATGGGCGATGCCGTCCTTGTCGTGCTCGTACACGGTCTTGGGGATCCTGGCCTGGACGCCGCGCAAGGACAGGTGCCGTGATCCGGGCCAGGCGGCCGCGAGGATGCGGGCGGCGTCGCTCGGGCTGACCCCGTTGGGCTCGAAATTCACCGGCTCGCCCGCGACGGGCAGGAATATCTTCTTGCGTTCTGTCGGCCTGGGACGCGAACGGATGAGCCGCACCGTGGCGTTGATCGTACGGCCCCAGGCGACACCGCACGAATCGACCTCATCGATATAGCTGGCCACGATCTCGGCGGCGCTGGCGCCGAAAGCACCGAACGCCTCTTCGCGTGCCTTGTCGTCATCGTCGCGCAGACCCGGCGCCGCTACCACGTGCAGCCGCTTGAACGGCGAGCCGCCATCAGATCGCGTGCCGCACAGCCGCTCGGCACGCTCGATCAGGGCGGCCTCAAGCTCCGCGTGCTGCTGGTAGAAGGACTGCTCGAACTGCCGCCGCAGCTGATCGCGGGTGTCCGGCGGCATGCCGGGCGGGAACTCGAAGACCTCGCGCAGATACCCCTTCGACCGGGCGTCCGCGAGCAGGCGAGACACCTGCGCCTGGGTTCCCAGGCCGGCCCGCACGCCTATCTCCTGCTGGGTCAGGGCCGGGTCGGCTGCCTTGTAGTAGGCCGCCAGGAGGGCGCTGTAGTCGGGGGTGGCGTTCATGAAGCCTCCACCACACTGTGGATTGCCCACTTTAGCATAAAACTGGCGATGTACCCAGACTGTGCATATTCATGAAGAGCCCAAATCGGAATGTATACCAGAAACCAGGTAGCGAAGCATGAACATCCGTGCGGTCCGCCTGATATCCGGTGTCCTGAGTTCACGAATATGCTCGAGCGCGGGCCCCGCCTGGCCGCTCGCATCGTGGCATCAGGGCCGACCGCGGACACTGTGCCGTGCCAGAACTCGCTCAGAACCGCTATACGGCATCGGGTGGGGTCGGCAACAGGGCGTGACAATATCTGACGACGGCTGCTCCGTGAGGAATTGTCCAGGGCGCATACCCGTCAGATACCCGCAGACTACGAAGCTGCTGTTCCCAGGGGCCGCATCAGGTCAGCTTTCGCATGATCGGCCAGGCGGGCCTGGCATCACCTACGGCCGCGCTCTTCCAGCGCGCGGAGGGCCTGGGCAAATGGCCGCTCCAGCCAGGCGAGGTGGTCGGCCTCGCCGTGATGGTGCGTCGTGAGCTGGTCGGACCTCCGGATCGCGGTGTGCCGTACGTATTCGCGGGCACCCTCGACGAGGGTCCGGAGGTACCGGATGCCTTCGGGGTCGGTCATCGTCCAGTCGCCGCCGCAGGCGACGTAGACCGGCGAGGTGTGCGCGAAAACCCGGCGACCCCATTCATCGAGGTGGTAATCGACGCCGAACGCTCTGCAGGCTATCCACGAGTTCCCGTCGATCCGCAATTCCTCGCTGATGCCGGCCTGCCGTCCGCCGCTGGCTTCTGCCCTCGCAACGACCTCGCCGTTACGCACGATTTCGAGCGAACGGAGCGGGAAAATGCTGCGCACCGCGGCGCGGACACTGACCGTTCCCGGCCCGGGAAGCCCGACGGTACCGCCCGGCTCGCACCCGTCGACCGACAGCGTCACCAGCGGCCCGCCGGAAAGGAACGTGCGACCCGACCGCACCGCCCGGCACCAGGCCTCATAGCTGAACTCCTCGTCCAGCCGCGCGTACGTGCGATACAGGCCGACCGGCACGGCGCTGGACATCTTATCCGTGCCGCCGACGAGCGGCAGCCGGTAGCCGCTGTTCAGGTACCGGTAATACTCGAGCATCGCGTCGTCGGAATGGGCCAGCATCTCGACCGCGTCGGCCCGGCCGGTCGCGACGAGAACGGCCGGCTCGCCGTTCGGATTCGGGAAATGCGCGGCGACGACGGTGCCGCCCTGGGCGTGCGTCCGGTCGGCCCAGTCGCTCAGCGTCGCGTCCAGCGCGCCGCCCAGCTCGGCCTCGTCGGGACCATCGCTGCACCACGGCATGACCGGTTCTTTCAGGCCCCACAGGACCATGTGGCCGAGCGCGTGCTGCCGGTTTTCCTGGCCGACATACGTCACGTAGCCGCCGCCATCGACGACACTGGGCTGCCCGGAGAAATCCTCGGTGTTGGTGAACAGCGCGCCCCACTGCGTCTGCAGCACATTGACGACACGCAGATCCTCGCCCCTCTGCTCGAGCTGAGCGCCCGGGGTCGACAAGAAGTGCACGTGCGAGTCGCCAGACCACCATCCTTCCGAAGCCATGTCAGCGACGCGCCTGATCCGCAGCGTCAGGTCTCGCTGACCCGGCTCGATCCGCACACTCTGCCGGACCGGCTCGTATTCGAACCCGCGCGCAACGTCCACGACGACATCGCCTCGTGGCAGCCATCCCTGGCAGGTGCCGTCGATATAGGCGTAGGTGCGCTGGCCCAGACGGATGTCACCGCCAACGTCGTAATGCCAGCTGCCGAGATTTTGCGTGACGTGATTGTGGTGGCCATGCGGCTGGTAGGGAATTCCCTCGGCCGAACGGAAATGGACCCGGCAGGGTACCGGCCGCTCGGTCG
This sequence comes from uncultured Actinomycetes bacterium, assembly GCA_963742795.1. Classification (GTDB taxonomy): domain Bacteria; phylum Actinomycetota; class Actinomycetes; order Streptosporangiales; family Streptosporangiaceae; genus Palsa-504. The sequence goes on along the minus strand of CAVUNL010000001.1, from coordinate 80,314 downwards.
CGTCGTCGACCACGCTGACATGCACCCAGTTGCGGCCGCCTTCTGCCAGCTCAAGCGAGACCTGGCCGGCATCAGCCCGCCCGTCATGCTCCACGTCGCCCCAGCGCACCCGGCCGAGCTCGTCGCCGCCCCGCCGGACCGCGACGGTGGCCGACGGCAGCGCGGCGATCGATGCATACGCAGACGTTCCTTCGGCCGCTCCCCATCCGGCCCGCTCGTCCTCGCCGGGCAGCGGCTGCGGATAGGTCGCCACACCCCGGTCCACGTCGATATCGAAGACGCCTTTCCGGCCGTCCCTCGCCACCAGCCGCACCGGGCGCGCCGGCCCGCGGACAAACGGGTGCTCATCAACGTCGCTGGTCGTAACGCCGATCGTAGGACGAGCGGCTAGTCTGACCCAGTCGATTTCGGCCTGCCCCGTGGGCGATCGCGCACTTCTCGCATGCGACACTCGCTGCCCTGCGCCCGCGGCCGGGCGCTGCGGGTGCCGGGCCTGACGGCTAGGAGGCGGCCGGTCCGCCATCGGGCTGCCAGACTGCCCGGACCGCGGCCGCTTCGGCCGTTGCCTGGGCCCGTCCGGCTGTCGCCGCTGCTGCCCGACGCGACACGTCAAGCACGTTGCGCCCGATGGCCCGCATGGCCGCGCGGTCCGGCCGCACGAGCGCGACACGGGCTCCGGCCGCGGCCAGCGCGGCAGCCTGCCGGCCCGGGCCAGGCATGATGGGCCCGATGCCCTGGGCGACGGGCGCCACGATAACCACCCGCTGGTAGCTGGCCGCCAGGTCGGCGTTGGCTACTGAGCGCACGCCGCCGTCCATGAAACGACGAGTCCCGATAGTGACCGGCGGCCAGAGTCCAGGCACCGCGCAGCTTGCCCCGACCGCATCCACCAGGCCGGCCTCACCAGCGGAATCAAACACCACGAACTCGCCGGTCCGCGCGTCCACGGCGGTCACCTTGAGCATCGTGGCGGGCCAGCCGCCGGCGGGCAGCCGGGCCTCGAACACCGTGCGCCGGTCGGCCTCCGCCATGGTGCGCGCGGCCAGCGCCCAGCGGCCGATCCGCGCCCGCGCCCGCACCGGGTCCCGGCTGGTGTTCATGACCCACGCCAGCCTGCCGATCAGGCCCCAGCCGATCCGGGCGGCGGGCTCAGGATCAGGCGGCGCGAGCTGAGCCCGGTACAGCGCCTCGGGCTCCTGCCCGCAGGTGATGTCGGCGCCGACCACCGACCCGGCCGACGTCCCGATGATCACGTCGGCTGCGGCCAGGTCAATACCCCGGTCGGCTAGCCCCGCGATCACGCCGATCTCCCAGGCAATGCCGGTGACACCACCGCCGCCCAGGACAAGCGCGCGTCTGTCCATGACTTCCCTTGTACACCCATCCGGCGGTGGTTTCGTCCCCCTCATCTGTACCGTCTCCAAGGCGGTCATCACCGGCTACCACATCGCTGGTATTGACGACCTGGCCCCCCGCTCCGACGCGGCGGGCCGGGTCGCGTTCACCGTCACCGACCATGGACCATGGCTGGACGATCTGACTGGCCGGTGGGTGAATGCTGGCCGGGGCGCCCCCGCCCTGTTGCTGAGCCAGAAGCATTCCCACATGTACACCTGCTCGTCGTGGGCTTTCGGATCGCGCTGGCCGCGCGCCGCACGGACCCAAGCGCGCCTGCCGGTTGCGGCTGTCATTTCCTGGTCACCTTCTTGGAGTTGGCGGCATGGGCGAGTGTCCTGGCGCGGACAACGTCTGGGTCTCGCGGGTCGGGCGGAAGTACCTCGAGGCAGGGACGCGCGCCCCGGCCCCTTGGTCTTTGGATGCGGATGCGCTTCATCGCCGACCTCCGTTCGGGATACCGGGTCAGAGCTTGCTCATCCGGCAGTGGCGGGTGCGGGCTTGGGCTCCCTGACGGCTGTGCTGGCTACTGCCGTGGCCAGCTCGTTGCGGCGGACCAGGAGGAACGTGACCGGGACGCCGGCCAGGCCGATCAGGCCGCAGGCCCAGAACGCCCACTGGAAGCCGCTGGTCAGTGCCGCGGCTGGTGCGGCGCCCTGGTGGAGCAGGGTGCTGGCCTGGGTGGCGGCGAGCGTGGACGCGATCGCGACGCCGATCGCCCCGCCGAGCTGCTGGGAGGTGTTGAGGAGCCCGGAGGCCAGGCCGGCCTCGTGCTCGGCGACCCCGGCCAGGGCGGCGATAGAGACCGGGATGAAGGCGAACGCGGTACCGATGCCGACGATGACGAACGGCCCGGCCAGGCTGGCCCAGAAGTGGCCGTGCACGGTCACCTGGGTGGCCCACAGCACGCCGCCGCCGATCATGGCCATGCCGGCCGCCATCACGAGCTTGGCCAAACCGCGGGTGACCAGCGCCTGGGACAGGCCGGCGAAGGCGACCGAGGTAAGTGACGTCGCCAGCCAGGCGAGGCCGGCCTTCAGCGCGGAGTACCCGAGTACCTGCTGCATGTACAGGGTGCCGATGAAGATGAACGCGAAGAAGCTGCCGCCGAGCAGCACGCTGACCGCGTTCGCGCCCGCCAGCGTCTTGTTGCCGAAGATCCGCAGCGGCATCAGCGGCGCCTCCACCCGTGTCTCGATGACCAGGAAGGCGGCAAGCAGGGCGGCGGACACCGCCAGCAGCGACACCGTCCGGGCGGTACCCCACCCGGCCTGCGGGGCGGTCGAGATCGCGTAGACCAGCAGGGACAGGCCGCCGGTCACCGCGACCGCGCCGAACGGGTCGTAGCGCCGGCGTGCCGTGGCGAGCCGGCTTTCCGGCACCAGGCGCGGGGCGAGCAGCAGCGCCGCGGCTCCGATCGGGACGTTGAGGAAGAAGATGTACTGCCAGCCGGCATAGCGGGTGAGCAGGCCGCCGGCGATCAGCCCGACGGTCGCGCCGCTGGCTCCGATGGCGCCCCACACGCCCAGTGCCTTGTTCCGCTCGGCGCCTTCGGGGAACATGTTCATCACGATCGACAGCGCCGCCGGGAGCACGATCGCCGCGCCGAGCCCCTGCACGCAGCGCATCGGGATCAGGAACGAGTCGGTTGTCGCCAGCCCGCAGGCCAGCGACGCAGCGGTGAACACGAACAGGCCGATCATCAGCATCCGGCGGCGCCCCAGCAGGTCCGCGGCGCGGCCGCCGAGCAGCAGGAAGCCGCCGAAGGTAAGCGCGTAGCCGGTGACGACCCATTGCAGGCTCGATTCGGGCATGTGCAGATTGCGGCCGATGGTCGGCAGCGCGACGTTGACGATCGCGAGGTCCGCGATCGTCATGAAGAACGAGACAGCCAGCACCGCGAACGCGCGCCAGCGACGGGCCTGATGCCCGCTCTGGCCCGCGGCCAGGGCGGCAGTTGCCTGGGACATGTGAGTTTCTCCGTTCAGTGCTGCACCGGGCTGAGGCCGGCGGTGGTGAGCAGGTATGCGTCCTGGTCGCGGCCTGGGCCGGAGGCCAGGTCGACGATGGCCTTGCCTGCTTGTTCCGGGGTGAGCGCGGGGCCGAGGCCCTTGAGGCAGGTGGCGATGCCGACGCCCTGCCGGCCGGCGAAAAATCCGGCTCGGAGGGCCGTTCCAGGTAGGACTGGGGTAGCGGGCCCGCGGCCCGTGTCCTGGCAGATCCCGGGCGATCACGCGGTGGCCATCCCGGGTGAGGGGCCAGGCCACCTTCCCGAAGGCCCAGGCGCCTTGCCCGGCCCCGTGGACGAGCACAAAGATCTTCTCGTTGCCGTTTTTAAGATCCGCTGGCTGGTTACTGTTCGTCGCCGCAGGGCCTCTTCGACCAGCGCCTGGCCGATGCCGGTTGGGCCGGTCACCAGCACTGTCTTATTTTGATGGTCACGCCTTTTCCTTCGGTTATGCCGTGGTCTTGTGGGTTCCGCGCCGCGCGTTTGGCGGCCTACTGATATAGACCAGCCGGATTCGCCGGAATCGCCGCGCCGGGCTGAGCCGGATGCCTGGCTTAGGCGGTGGAGGGCGCCTGGGCCGGGCAGCCGGACCGAGTACAGCTCACGGTCCCCGATGGCGACCCGGCGCCCGGCCGGCCCGGCAGCGGCGCAGGTGCCCGTCAGCTGCCTGACGAGCCGGACCCGTTAGTACGGAGGCGCGTGTCAGCTTGTCCTCCAGGGCCGGAGCTTGTCGGGGTTGCGTATTGCCCAGATGTGGGTGATCCGGTCGCCCGCGACCTCGAACGCGAACACTGTAACGGTGACGCCGTCTTGCTGGGCCACCAGGCCGGGCTGGCCGTTGACCGTGCGTTCCAGGAGCGTCAGGCCGGGTACGAGGGCGGCGAGATCGACGGCGCCGCGCGCGATCTGCTCGCGGCCTTCGATCGGGCGGAGTGCGGCGCTGACCAGGCCGCCGCCGTCGGCGATCACTGTGGCGTCGGGGTCCAGGAGGCCGATGAGGACGTCGATGTCCTTGGCCTCCCATGCCTGCTTGAAGTCCCTGACGAGGCCGGCCTGGCGGGCGGTCGGGGTGGCGGGAGGCTGCGAGGCGCGGATGCGGCGGCGGGCTCTGGAGGCCATCTGGCGGCATGCCGCCGGGGTGCGGCCGACGATCTGGGCTATTTCGGTGAAGGAGTAGCGGAAGACCTCATGCAGGATGAACGCGACACGCTCGGCCGGGGTCATCGATTCGAGCACGACCAGGAAGGCCATGCTGACCGACTCATCCAGGGTGACCCGGTCGGCCGGGTCGGCCGGCTGCCCGCTGATCCACTCCGCGGGTTCGGGCAGCGGCTCGGGGATCCATTCGCCCACGTAGCGTTCCCGCCGGGCGCGTGCCGAACCGAGCAGGTCCAGGCAGATCCGGCTGGCGACCGTCGTCAGCCAGGCGCCGGGGGATTGGATGGCTTCCCGCTGCTGCCCGGACATGGCGTACCAGCGGGCGTAGGTCTCCTGCACGGCGTCCTCGGCCTCAGCCAGCGAGCCCAGCAGCCGGTAGGCCAGATTGATCAGCTGGCGCCGCTCGCTCATGATCGCGCTCAGGCCCGGATCGGGCTCGCCGCGTCCTGGCCCTGCTGGGGTAGTCATGGTGCCGTCGGCTCCCTTGGTCGCATCTGCCCTCGCCCCTTCGACGAGACAGCACACCGAAGTGTGAGGCCGGCGCGTCACCTCACATTCCCGGCGGTTGTGTCGTCGGACTACCGAAACACCATAAACACCGCTGAGATTGAGAAGGGGAAGACCACGTAATGTCCACGCCCACGACCAAGCAAGAGACCCTCCGGTCGCGCCTGCCGCGATCGCCTGGTCCAGGGCGTGGTGGCCCCAGGAGGCGCCGTCGAAGTTGATCGGGCGGGCCCGGCCGTGGTGGTCCAGGATGTTCTCCAGGCAGAGGTCGGCGTGGACCAGCCCGTAACCCGGCCGGATAGGACGCGCCGAGACGGGCGAGCACGGTGTCGACCCGCCCGGCCGTCTCGGCTAGGACGTGCCGCACCTCGGGGTTGATGGGCTGCCGGGCTAGCTGGGCGGCGTGCCAGGTCCCGGCCCAAGTCAGGTGCCGGATGTCCAGGGCCGGGCGGGTGAGCCTGGGCGGCGGGCGGAATTCCCGGGCATGGCTGTACAGGGTGGCGATCACCCCGCCGAGATCGGCGACCAGCCGCCCGGATGGCCGGCATCCCCAAGGCCGGCCCGCGACCCAGCCGAACCCGATGCAGCGCCCGCCGTCCGGGAGCTGCGCCAGGCTGCGGTGCGCAGTAGCCGCAGGCCGTTGAGGCCGACGATGACGGTGGAGCCCTCGTGGCCTAGCACGCCGAGCGGCAGCGGCAGGTGCCCGGCCAGGTCCCAGGTCACCAGGGCGGTGATGATGACGGCGGCGATGACCAGGTTCGCGGTGACCACGCGGCGGGCGCGGCGGGAGAGGCTGATCACGGCGGGGACTGTGGCCAGGTCGTCGCGCATGATGACGGCGTCGGCGGTGTCCAGGGCGAGGTCGGATCCGGCGCGGCCCATCGCCACCCCGGTGTGCGCGGCGGCGAGCGCGGGGGCGTCGTTGATGCCGTCGCCGACTAGCAGGACCCGGGCTCCCCCCGACCACCGAAGGGAGCAGTTCGCCCGCGACGTCCTCGACATACTCCTGTCCTGGGGCACAGTCGACGACGACGGCCTAGCCATGTTCCGGCGCGCGGAGCTGATGCTCGACGCCGTGGACCCCGCCACCCCCGACGCCACCAGGCGATACGGCCGCCTCATAGCCCGGCTCACCCTGACCGACGCCCACGGCGACCCGATGTCAGGCGCTGTCCTGCCGCCGGTGATCACCTGGTCGGCAGACACGGCTGGCTGAGTACAGCGGGCTTCAATGTCACGGTGAGATGAGATTTGCGGAATCGGCTGGCAACGGAGCCCCACCTGTTCTCGCATCACAAGGGCTCGAGGCGCGGCGCGGCTCGCGCGGCCAGGGCCGCCGCGACTTCCGGCGGCACTGGCACGTTCGAGCCCTCGAAGCCGCGGAACGGCCGGAACGATCCGAGCTGAACGTCCTCGACCAGCTCCGACCTGAGCAGCGGCGGGCGGATGCGGTAGTCGAACTGAATGTCGGTCCGCCACCGGAAGTGCGCGGGGTCAGATGGCTGAACGGGGTGCTCGTACGTCTGCGACACGATCGTCGCGACGTAGTAGACGCCAGGATCTTTCGGCCCCACGACCTGCAGCCAGACCCGGTCGCCGACAGACATCCGGTCCCGGTACCGCGGGGTGCCCCACCACTGCCGTCGGGACGCGGCCACGGAGGCGTCCAGGTCGTAATGCCGGGGATTGCCCTGAAAGATCCAGTCAGCCATGGCTTCGCAGCTTAGGTCCATCTAGGCAGGCGGCCCAGCAGCCGGGCAAAGACAATGTGCCCGGCGTCGCCAGACAGCGCGCGGATCATGCCATTCTGCGCGCCCCGAACGGACCGGACCGGAAGGGACTGTTCCAGTGCATAAGGCGGTTCACGCTCTGGTTGACGCTGCGCTCAGTGACCGATTGCGGCGCAAGCTGCCGCCTGGCGGCCGGTGGCCGCCAGGCGGCGGAGCTCCGGCCCTCACGGTTACCTGGCGGCACCCGCGACGTAGGCGGCGACGATGTAGGTCGCGTGCCGGTCCAGGCTGCCGCGGGAGGGTCCGCGGCAGGAGAGGTTGTAGACCAGGCAGCCGGCGAACACCGAAAGCGAAGAGCAGCGCGGTCAGCGCGATTCCGGTCACGGGGATGGCGTCGGTCAGGGCGGTCATGGAGGGCTCGGCCATCGGGTTGGGTGGCAATCTGGGAGTTGGCCTGCGAGGTTCTCGAAGTCATCGTCCAACCCCGCCAGCTGTCGCATCTGGGCGACGATCCGGAAGGCGAGAGGGTCGCACCCGACGCCAGCGAGGTGCTCGCGGAGCAGGTCGGCGGCTCGCTTGCCATTGCCGGAGGCCGCGGTGCGGACGACCTCGATGTGGTGGCGTTCCCAGTTCATCTGCCCGCGACTGTGACGTTGGCCTGAGGTTCCGGTAATGGCGTCGAGGTCGGCGAGGGCGAGCTCGAACGCCGGGTCGGCTTCGACGGCGAGGCGCAGCGCTGTGGTGGCTCGGCAGCGGTCGACGGCTCGCTGTGCATGCCGGTACCACGTCGCGGCCCGCAAGCTTGCGGTGACCGCGCGGCCGTGGTCCTCAACGGCGGGCCCTCGGTCATTCAAGTGATCATCCTGGCTGAATTGCTGACCTTGTTTTGACGGCATGAATCCCAGTTTGCCTGGCTGGCCTGAGGCGGCGCTGAGGTGACACTGAAGTCAACCGCCGCGAGGAAATCCGGAGCTAGCTGCGACTTCCGGTTCGTAGAGGGTGGCGCCCAAGGCCTCAGGAAGGTGTCGAACCGGCCCGCGGCGGCCGTCGCCGAGTCGCCGCTGAGCGACCCGGAAGCGCGAGTCGGGCCGCGAGCGCGGCGACATCCGGCTCGTCGGTGAAACTGGTGAGACTGCGGTACGGCAAATTCTGGGCGCGCTGCCGAGCGATCGCGACCAAGGCCTCGACGTTGTGGCGGGTCGGATCGGTGAGCGCCTTGACTGCGGCTACGGCGGTATCGGCGAGCAGTTGTATTGCCGGGTCCCCGCTGGCGGAGGCGGCCTGGGAGGCGTCAGCGGCGAATACCATCGCGTCGTCTGCTTTGCCCGCGCTGAGTGCCCACCACGCCAGGCCAGCGAGCACGGCGATCTGGCCGGCCGGAAGGTCCGAGTTTCGGTAGTAGATGCCTGCCAGGTCGAGCAGCGCCCGCGCCCGCGTCAGGTCGCCGAGCCGACGAGCAACCGCCGCTTGACCGACCATCGCGTCGGCAGATACCGACGGGTCGAAGCTGCATGCAATCGCCTCCTCGTACAGGCCGTCGGCCGCGGCGTCGTCGCCTTGCCTGCCTCGCAACGCGGCAAGACGGAGGAGACTGAACAGCACATAACCGCGTTGCCCCGCTGCGCGGCATCGCTCCAAGAGCGCTTCGTAGGCCGCCGACGCACCATCGAGGTCGCCTTGGGCTTCGGCGATGAGGGCAAGGATGCTCAGCGAGTCGACAGACAACCAGACCTCCCCGTGCGCGTCGAAGCGCTCGACGCTCGAGTGGGCGGCTTGCTCCGCGTCATCGAGCCGCCCCAACAACGCCAGGTTCCAGGCGACGATCAAGTCGTGCAGGGCCAGCTGCCAGCCGTGCACAGCCGGTTCCAGCAGATCGTGCGCCTTACTCAACGCGTCGAGAGATCGTTCGAACTCGTGCGCGCGCATAAGCACCGTGGCGCAGAGCACCAGCGCCTCCGCTCGACGAACCCCATCGTCGCTGGTCGTCCATGCGGCGACCGCATCTTCACATTCGAGAACAGCAGCCGCTGGGCTTAGCGCCATGCCCACGAAATAGCCGCACACGAAATAGCCGTGCCACACCTGGGCGGTCGCGGCCAGTTCAGGACGGCGCGGCCCCGTCGCGCCGAGCGCGTCACCAAGCCAGCGTGCTCCTTCGACGAAGTCGCTGTTGATGCACCACAGCCAGGCCATTCCCGACGCCAGCGACAGCGCCGCGTCGGCATCGCCTCTTGCGATGAACCAGTTGAGCGCGGCCCGCAGGTTACCCAGCTCCGAGGTGAGGCGTTCCCGCCACATCGGCCCGGTGGCACCTCGCAGACCCTCGTGCGCGTCCTCTGCCATCTGTCGGTAATACGCGGCGTGCCTGGCGCACATGGCGTCAGCTTCGCCGGATTCATTGAGACGGTCCCGGCCGTACTCCCACAGCGTCTGGAGCTGAATGAACCGGGTGCCACGGCCGGCGTTAGGGGCGGCGACGAGGGACTTGTCGACCAGCCGGCTCAGAACGTCGAGGATCTCGCCGGCCGGCACCTGGTCGTCGGCGCAGACCGCCTCGGCGGCGTCCAGGTCGCAGCCTCCGGCGAAGACCGACAGCCGTGCGAACAGGCGGCGCTCGTCCTCGAACAGCAGGTCGTAGCTCCAGTCCACCACCGCCCGCAGGGTCTGCTGGCGGGGGAGGGCAGTGCGGGCACCCACGGTGAGCAGCCGGAAGCGGTCGTCGAGCCGTTCCGCCAGCGTGGCCAATGTAAGGGAACGAAGGCGGGCAGCGGCCAGCTCGACGGCCAGGGGAAGGCCGTCCAATCGGCGGCAGATGTCGTCGATCACAGGACGCGTGTGCCCGTCTGCGGTAAATCCGGGCCGCACCGCCCGAGCGCGATCGGCGAACAGCTCGACTGCGGCCGGCAGGGCCAATGGGCCCACGGGCACCAGGACTTCGCCAGGAACGCCGAGCGGCTCGCGGCTCGTCGCGATCAGCCGGAGACCGGGCACCATTCCGGCCAGTGTCTCGGCCAGGGCTGCCGTCTGGTCTATCACGTGTTCACAGTTGTCGAAGACGACCACTAGCGACCGCCCGGCCAGGTAGCGCACGATGAGCTCCACCGTCGAGGCCGGCGAAGGCGGGCCAACCAGGCCGGCTGTGGCCGCCCCGAGTGCGCCGGCCACCGCCGGCGCGACCCCGTCGGGCCCGGTGACGCTCGCGAACTCGACCAGCCAGGCCCCGTCCCGGTGCTCTTCGCGCAGTGTGGCGGCGGCCTCCACCGCCAGCCGGGTCTTGCCCACCCCGCCGGGACCGATCAGCGTCACCAGCCGGCTAGAGCGGACCGCCTCGCTCAGCTCCTCAAGTTCTGCGCTGCGACCGACGAAGCTGCTCAATCGCTCCCGCAGGTTGCCCGTTGCCATCGGCGCCGGAACCGCCTCGAGACCTGCCGGGCCGGCCGCGGCGAGTGATGGGTCCTGGGCCAGGATGCGGGCCTCGAGTTCTCGCAGGGCCGGGCCGGGGTCAATCCCCAGCTCGTCGACCAGACGGTCACGAGCTTCGGTGTAGGCGCGCAAGGCCTCGCCCTGGCGGCCGGCCCGGTAGAGGGCGAGCATGAGCAGCTCCCACAGGCGCTCGCGAAGCGGATGTTCCCGGCACAACGCCTCCAGTTCGCCTGCGAGCTCGCCGTGACGGCCCAACACCAGGTCGGCTTCGGCACGGGTCTCGATCGCCACCAGGCTCAACTCGGCGAGATGCGCTCGTTCGGCATCAGCGAAGCCGGCGTACGCGAACTCGGCGAGCGGCTCCCCCCGCCGCAGCCGCAGCGCTTCGCCCAGCGCGGTTGACGCGAGCGCCGTCTCCCCCTCCTCCAGCAGGCGCCGTCCCTTAGCCACCAGCTGTTCAAAACGGGCTGCGTCGACATCATCCGGACCGATATCGAGGGCATAGCCGGCGTCGGAGGTGACGATCGCCGTTGCACCGAGGGTACGACGCAGCTGGCCGATCTGGGCCTGCAAGGCGTTTACCGGGTTGGCCACTTGCCCGTCACCCCATAGCGCGTCGATCAGCCGGTCTGCGCTGACGGGTTGTCCCCGGTGAAGCGCCAGGAGGGCCAGGACCGTTCGCTGCTTGGCGCCCCGGACCGGCACCGGGACGCCCCCTTCTACCGCCTCGAACTCTCCGAAGAACCTCACCTCCACACGTCCACCCTACGGCCGCCGGCCCCGCCAGCACCTGAGCAGCCTCCGACCACGCTGAGGTCCGGCCTCAGCGCCGCGGCAGTCCCACCTCAGGCCCTCAGCGCACTCTGTTTTCAGCACCAAGAGCATCGAGGGATGGCCGGACTCGGGGTTGGGACCTGACCAGCCAGAAATGCTCAACACCGACATCCGATAACCCGCATCCACGAGGGAGATCGACATGACCACCACCCTGCGAAGCGCGACAACCAAGCGAACCACCACAACGAAGCGCGCGCCGATGGACAAAATGCGGAAGACCGCGCTCGTCGCGGGCATCTTCTACCTGATCACCTTCATCTCGATCCCCACGCTCGCCCTGTACGGCCCGGTGAAGAACCACCGGGACTGGATCCTCAGCTCCGGCTCCCACACGGGCGTGCTCGCGGGCGGCGTCCTGGAGGTGATCGTCGCCCTGGCCGGCATCGGCACCGCCGTCACGCTGTACCCGGTGGTCAAACGGCAGAACGAAGGCGTCGCGCTGGGCTTCGTCGCCGCCCGCGTCCTGGAAGCCGCCATGATCTTCACCGGCGTCGTCAGCCTGCTGTCGCTGGTGACCCTGCGCCAGGACCTGGGCGGAACGGCCGGAGCCAACACGGCCGCCCTGGTCACCGCCGCCGCGTCGCACGTCGCGGTCTACAACTGGACGTTCCTGCTCAGCCAGAGCCTCATGCCGGGCATCAACGCGCTGCTGCTGGGCTCCTTGCTGTACCGGTCCCGCCTCGTGCCCCGCGTCATTCCCGCGCTCGGACTCATCGGAGCCCCCCTGCTCATCTGCACCGTCTTCGCAACGCTGTTCGGCGGCTTCAAGCTGGGCTCCCCCGAGCTGGCCGCACTCCCGGTGGCTGCCTGGGAGCTGTCGCTGGGCGTCTGGCTGGTCGTCAAAGGCTTCAAGCCCTGCCCCATCACCGCCGGAACGACCGCAGCCGACACCGCGCCCGCCTACCACGACGTCATCGCCTGACCCGAGCACACGGCCGGGCCCGCCAAGCGCCCCGCCCACGGCCAGCCCTCTGCGCAAAATACCTTCCTGGTTGAGCGCCTTTACGCAGCGTCAACCCGCCGAGGAATCGGCTCCTACCCCGACTGGAGAAGTCAATGGATAATGCGGCCCGGACACGGCAGCGGGTGCTAGCGATTTTCCTTCCCATCGCCGCCGTGCTCTACATAAGCGCCGAGGCACTAAGCCCCAAAGGCACCGACCAGGTGGCGACGGACACGGCCACCGCCCTCAAGCTGCTGGCCATCGCAGCGAAGCACCCGGCACAGATCTCCGTCGCGGGCACGTGCGCGGTTCTCGGGCTGGGGGCACTAGCCGTCTCGTATGCGGCGATCGCCATGCTCACCAGAGGGCGCGGTTCGGCCCTGGCCACGGTCGCGGCGCTGATCGGCGGCATCGGGGCCTTCTGCGGAGCCATCGTCGAAGTCCTGGTCTTCCCTAACCTCGCCGCCGCCGCCACGGCCCACACGACACCAGGCGCGGCCGCGCAGTTCCTGGTGACGACGTTCAATTCCGGGTTCGGGCATGGGTTTGAATACGCATATTTCATCGGCATTTACGTGGCACCGCTGCTCATGGGGGTCGCGCTGTGGCGAAGCCGGGCCGTTCCGCGCTGGCTGGCGGTCCTGTTCTTCGTCGGCCTGGAAGTCGCCCAACAGCAGATATCCTCCGGCCCGGTCGTCGTCCTGTACATGCTGCCATTCGCGGCCGCGATGGTCCTGCTGGCCGCCCGGATCTGGCCGACGGCCGCGCTGCCTGCCAGCCAGCCACACTTGGAGCCGGCCGGCGTACCGGTGTAGCGGTATTCAGAGGCCCCCCGGCAGAGCCAGAAGAGACGCTCTAACCGGGGGGCGCTCTGTTACCTGGGGTTCCGTGCCGGCTGAGGAGTGGGCTAGTGAGGTTGCGTCCTCTTCCTCGGTTGGACCCTGCCGCCTGGTACCGAAGCCCGAGCAGTTACCGAAGGTGATGAACGGATGAGCGCTGCAGCAACCATACGACGCGCCAGTGATTCCAGCTCGGTGCCTCCGGTCCAGGAAACCAGCCGTCTCAGCTGCCTTGAGGGGCGGATCGGCTACGACGTCGCAGGCGGCGGCTCCCTGGTGATGCTGTGCCCGGCGGATCGGCAGTTATGTTCGGCCGAGCCAATGCCGCATCGACCGGTCGAACGGCCAGTCACCGGTTGTGTAGGTGACGCCTAGTTCACGAGTGTCGGCTGGCGCAGCGGGCGGAAGGCGGCGCGCAACTCTTCCGAGAAGAGCCCCGGTTCCTCCCAAGCGGCGAAGTGACCGCCCTTGTCCACCTCGTTGAAGTAGATGACGTTGGGGTACGCCTTCTCGACCCAGCTGCGCGGGGTCCGCCAGATCTCCCCGGGGAACGTCGTGAAGCCGACCGGAATCGAGACCGGCGTGGGAGCCTGGCCGGCCGCACGAGCATTTTCTTGTCCTTCTTCCCAGTACGAGCGCGCAGCCGACGCCCCGGTGCCGGTCAGCCAGTACAGGGTGATGTTGTCGACGATGTGGTCCCGGGTGAGATTGCCTGAAGGTTGTCCGTCGACAAAACCGCGGGCGATCTTCTGGTAGCTGTCCGTATCGTGATCGATCATCCACGCTGCCAGCGCGATGGGTGAATCCAGGAGGGCGTAGCCAATCGTCTGCGGGCGCGTCGCCTGCTCCACGAAGTACCCAGCGCCGGTCGCATGGAATTCGGCGAGCGCGTCGAGGGCGGCACGTTCTGCTGCCGAGGGCGGCGACTCGCTCAGGGCCTCGGCATCGCCCAGCGCCGGCGTGAGAAGGTTGGTGTGGATGCCGATCAGCCCGTCGGGTGCCAGGCGGCCCATCGCGTCGGTGACCTGGGAGCCCACGTCGCCCCCCTGCGCGACGTACCGGGTATAACCCAGGCGCCGCATCAGCTCCGCCCACGCCTGCCCGATACGGATGGGGCCCCAGCCGAGCTCGGCCGGCTCGCCGGAGAACCCGTAGCCGGGGATCGACGGCAGCACCAGGTGGAACGCGTCCTCAGCGGAGCCGCCGTACGCGGCCGGGTCGGTCAGCGGGCCGATAGTCTCGAGCAGCTCGACGACCGAGCCCGGCCAGCCGTGCGTCATGATCAACGGCAACGCGTTCTTGTGTGCCGACTCGACGTGGATGAAGTGGATGTCCAGCCCGTCGATCTCGGTCTTAAACTGCGGCAGCGCGTTCAATCGCGCTTCGCACCGGCGCCAGTCGTACTCGGTCGTCCAGTAGCGCGCGAGGTTCTGTATCGCCGCCAATTGCACACCCTGCGACCGATCGGTGACGAGTTCCCTGGTCGGCCAGCGCGTCGCATTGATGCGCCGGCGCAGCTCGTCGATCTCGCCCTGAGGTACTTCGATCCGGAACGGCCGGACCGCGCTCTCCGCGCTCGCAGTCGTGGTGTCGCTCATGATCGTGTCCTCCCCGTTCGCGTCCGCTGGGCGTCTGGTCGATCGTCAAGAGTCGCGACCTCGAAGCGAAGATCCCTCGATGAGCATAGAGCCGAAGAACTCCGCCAAGCCAGAGGCGGCGCACGACTCACCCGCGCCGTCGGCGATCGGCAAATGACTCCCGACGAAGCTTTCGCTCGGACACCCGGCCCCGCCGAGCTCCGATCATCACGGCCAAGACGTAGCGAGCGCTCAGGTGCCCCGTTCTGTCGTCACCATGGGCCGCACCGCCAAGCGCCAGTCAGCGCGCATAACAGCGGTTCACGCGTGTCACGCAGCACGCTCCGGCCGACGTGCGGAACGACGGCTCCCGCGGCCGTATCACGGCGCTGTGAAATTGCTGCAGCTCATGGTCAGGGCGGATACCTCCGGTCAGATCGCCAAGGACAGGTCCAGTGCCCTGGGAGGGCAGGTGCCCGGCCGGGTTGCCGGCACTTATGATCTGCTCGTGAGCACGCGCCTTGAGACAGCACGCCTGGTCATCCGCACCTTCCAGGCCCGCGATGCCGACCCGTGGCTGTCGATGGTCACTGACCCCGAGGTCCGCCGGTTCCTCCCCGCGGGACCAGCCCCGACGATAGAGCTGGCCCAGCGCATCATCGGGGAGCGCCAGGTCATGGAACGCGAGCTTGGCCATACGATGTGGGCCGTCGACGACAAGACCACGGGTACCTTCGTCGGGCAGTGCGGCCTGCGGCCGGTCGATGAGGGAGCAGGGCCAGAAATTGACCTCGCCTACCACTACACCAGGGCCAGCTGGAACAAGGGGTACGCCACTGAGGCGGCGATCGCGGTAATTGGCCACGGCCTCGGGCCCGTCGGCCTTGCCGCCATCATGGCGGTAGTCGTGCCGGAGAACATCGGCTCCTGGCGGGTCATGGAGAAGGCGGGCATGCGCTACCAGGGGCTCGTCGATTATTACGGCATGGACGGCCTGAAGAAGTACGTCGCCGCGCGGGAATGGTGGAGATCGCCGCTCGCCTCATGAGACCCGCCGGGCGGGCTGCCAGGCCGAGCGCGACGCACTGAACCGGCAGCTGATATCCGGCTTCGGTGCCCCTGGATGGACCGCGTCCGGCCTGAGCGTGCAGGGCGTGCAGGGCATCGTCTTGCCTGCGTCAGTCTGGACAGAGGCAGTCAGACCGCGGACGGGCCCTTCATCCGCGCTACCCTCCTGCGCGCGGGCGTGGTGGTGTCAGCGCCGAGATCGACGCTGTCCAGTTCGCCGCGCCAGGAGCATCGCTTGCCGACCTCGGGGATGGTGAAGGTGACAGCCAGGCGCACCTGCAGGCGCGGCGGGACGCCGAGGCGACGCCGGAACCAGCGGCTGGGGACTTCGAGCTGGAAGCCTAAGCCGGCCAGGCCAAAGGCACGGCCAGCGACCGGCGATCAGGTCTGTGGCTCAGCCCCCGATCGGGATGGCCGCTGAGTCTGGGTGTCCGCCTGTGGCGTCCCGCCGACGTCGGGCAGCTCAATGATCGTGGCCAGTTCCAGGCGTATGGGCTGCGTCGGAGAACAAAGTACCGATTTGAACCTCTCGAAGTCCTCTCCATCGCCTGGATTCGAAAGTATGACCAATACTTTGTCTGTCGACAGCGCCATGTCGCTCGGAAGCCGGCCACGATCATGATCTGTGCTTGACTCGCTGCGGTGAGCTAGATGCCGCGGAGCAGGTGCTGCAGCGAGCGCGCGCCGGCGGACGTGCCGGGCAAGGTGATCACGTCGCTGGCCGGCGGCGGGGTGAGCGTGACGCGCGCGCCGTACGCGGAGAAGGTGAGCGTGCCGTGGTCGCCGATGCGCAGGATCTCCGGCTTGGTCGAGATCGAGACGTAGATGCTCTCCGAGCCGGTCCCGTTCCGCAGCTGCAGCGCCCGGTGCCCGGAGATCTTGATCGTCTTGCCCTTGGCCAGGCCGGTCAGCTGGAGGGCGAGCCCGGACAGCAGCTTGTTCGCGTTGCAGAGCGGCGCGATCGCGGCAGACAGCGAGTTGCTGCCGGTCCCGGTGAACTTGAGCCACAAGCCGTGGGCCAGCGGCACTTCGGAGGCCGGGAGGCCGAGATACTCCCAGAACTTGTCGTCTGGCTGGATCCACACCGTCTTCGCGGTGGCTACGATCGCGAACCCGCCGCTGCTGCCGTCACCGAACCAGCCGGTGCAGCCCTTGTGCGTCACCGACATGCTGATCGAGAAGGTCTGGCCCGAAGCCTTGCCGGATCCGTGGTAGTGGAACGACGCTGCCGCCTTGAGGTCGGTTGCCGCCTTCTTGGCGATCTGGTCGGCGGTCAGCCGGGCGAGCGGGTTGCCCGCCGGGGCCAACGGGGCCGCAGTGGCGGACAAGGCAAGAGTGCCGCACGTGGCACCTGCGGCGATGACGGCCGCTGCCGACATCATACGGGCACGGCTGAACAACGATGAACGCACTCCCAACCCCTTTACGGTCAGGCCCTTTACGGGCAGGCCCCTGACGAAACCACGGTGATCCGGAATAGTTAGGCTAGGGGGTCTCCATCGGGTCTGCTTGACCCGAGGCGACAGGTCAGGAGACATTTCGGGACAGGCATACAGGACGGTGTCTTTTAAGCCTCAGGCCCGGTACGCGGCCCTGAGCGGCTACGGAGCGCTCAGCGACTCGCTGGGCCTGGACTGGGCGCTGCTCATGCGAAGCGTCGGACTCGACCCCGCCGGGCTGGCGGTCCAGGACAGGTGGATCCCCGCCGCGGCTGTGGCCCGGCTGCTGGAGATCTCTGCGGTGGCGTCGGGGCGAGAAGACTTCGGCCTGAGGCTGGCCGAATTCCGGCGGCTTGCCAACCTCGGTCCGCTCGCCCTGGTCATCCGGGAGGAACCCGACGTCCGAAGCGTCCTGGAGATGCTCATCCGCTACGAACACGCGTACAACCAGGCGATAAGCATCCGCCTATCCGAGGCTAACGGCCTGGCCACGATCCGCGTGGATCTGGACCTCGGCGAGCCGGCGGGCACCCGCCAGGCCACCGAACTGGCCGTCGGCGCGCTCCACCACATCCACCGCCAACTGCACGGTACGAGGTGGCAGCCGCTGTCCGTGTGCTTCTCTCATCCTGCGCCCGCGGACATCAGTACCCACCTGCGGATCTTCGGGCACGTCATGCAATTCCAGCGCGAGTTTGCCGGGATCGTCCTGCGCGCCGGCGATCTGGCCGCGCCGAACAAGATAGCCGACCCGCTGCTCCGGCCGTATGCGCACCAGTTCCTGGACACCATAGGGCCACCGGCCGAGGTCTCCATGGTGGCCCGCGTCAGGGAATTGATCGAAGCGCTGCTGCCCGCCGGCCATTGCTCGATCGTGCAGGTGGCGCGAAGCCTTGGCGTCGACCGCCGAACCGTCCAGCGGCGCCTCGCCGACTCCGGCGAGACGTTCTCGTCGCTGCGCAACGCCGTCCGCGCCGAACTCGCGGAACGACTCGTGCCCAATCCGCGCCGGTCGCTGATCGAGATCGCGGAAGAACTGGGATTCTCGGAGCCCAGCGCATTCTCCCGCTGGTTTCGCGGCCAATTCGGCTGCAGCCCCAGCGAATGGCGCAGCCGGACGATGACCGGGCGATGACCAGCGACGGCCGCGCCGACTGAATCCGTGACCGCAGGTGCTACGCCCTGATCCTGCTCGCCACGTTCGCGCCAGCCCCGCCGCGGCGAGGCAACGGCGCTCAGACGCTGTGATCTCGACCTGGACGCGCACGTCAGGGTGCAGCCCGCGTACGCGGAGAGATCGACCGGGGAAATGCTCCCCGGCCCGCCCAAGTCCAAGCCCGGTCGGCGTATCGTCGGCATCCCCCGACGCGATCATTGCGGCACTACGTGAGCAACCTGTCGGTCTTTGTCAAAGACTCCTACGGCGCGAGGCCAGCCGATGGTCAGGCCCGCCCTGCGGCGATCCGCCCAGGCACCAGATCAGCCCGTTACGTGCGCCAGAAGCCGCCACGGCGGCGATCAAGATCGTCGTCCAGAACGATGCCTCTTTGTCAAGTGGTTCGGGGCGAGCTGCGCGACCATCACCTGCTATACGCGAGCCACGCAGACGCGAACGCCTCGTTCAGCCGCTCCAGCTGCTCGATCACCGGCAGGCCATCCATGACCACCAGCCGCTTGACGGCGTCCGGGAGATCCATGGCCGTGCGGAAGGCCACCAGCGCGCCCCGGTCATGACCCACCACCGAGAACCGGTCGTGACCGAGATGCCGCATCAGTGCCACCACGTCACCGGCCATCGCGCGCTTGGACGACTGCGCGTGCCCGGGCGCGTCCGGCGGCAACGTCGACTGGCCGTAACCGCGCAGATCAGGGCAGACCACAAAGAACGAGCCCGACAGCCGCGGCGCCACCCGGTGCCAGGTCGTGTGCGTGCGGGGATGGCCATGCAGCAGCACTACCGGCTCCCCTCGCCGCCGTACCGCACGCGCAGCGTCACCTCGCCGGCATCGACGCGGTCCAGCCGGAAGCCATCGAACATGAGCCGCACCTACCCACGTGATCCGCAACGAACCAAGCCGCGGTAGAAGGCAGCGCAGATCCCTGGAGCCGCCACGACGAAACGGCCGATACATGCCAGGCCAAAGTAGGCGACCAACCAGTCCGCCTCGGCGGTCTTCACAGCCCACGCGCCCGTGTCGTGCTCTTGCACTCGACCCTGTCCGCGGCATGTGAGTGCGACTGTTCATGCTTCTAAAGGAACTGAGTAAGCGACAAGACATTGCCATCAGGGTCGGCGAACCAGGCGACCTTGTCGCCGCCAGGAGCGGTCCAGACACCATCGCTGTCCTGGTCCATCCCGTCATAGCGCAGGAAGACCGCACCCCTGGCGGCCAGGCCCCGGACGGCGGCCGCGATATCAGTGACCCTCCACCCCAGGACGGTGTAGCCAGCCCGGCAGACTTCGGGGACCGCAGTGATGCGGAGCATGGTGCCGTTCGCGTCGAGCACGCACGCGAAGTCGTTATCGTCAGCGACGGGAAGGCCCAGTACCTGTTCATAGAACGCTCGGGCCCGGTGCAGGTCGGTCGAGGCAGCGAACGCGACGATATCGCTTGACTCCAGCACGGCAACCCCTGCCTTCCACCAGGCTCGTATCCCAAATCCTATGGCGGGCATCCCGCGCTTGCCGGATGCACTCCCGGCGGCAGAAGCGGACCTTCACTCCCAGCGCGGCGATGCATAAACATACAGCCCGTCCGACTGTCCGCCGGGCCGTAACCGGGGACTGCTATGCAGGCAACGACGCGAAGGGCTCTTGATAATCGCGTGCCGACCCGCCGTTATATGCGGCGGCACCGTACCTTCAGCGCGATCGGTTGACGTGCAGATGGATCGATATGCGCTGACTGCAGGGAATCGTCGACCGGGTCTGCCGAAGATTCCGCGTACGGTGGAACCACGTGACCAGATGGTCTCGGGCGACCTGCTGGCACGATGCGTGAGCCAGCCGTGTGTGGCTGGCAACGAGTTCTTGTTGATGGCACGTGAAGACTGGCTCCTGAGGGGCGGTGGTCATGGCAGGCCCACTGCTCGAGACCAAGCTCCACGTCCCCAGGTGGCGACGCGGTCTGGTAGCGCGCCCGAGACTGAGCGAGCGCCTGAGCCGCGGGGCGGACTCGGCGCTGACGCTAGTGTCAGCTCCGGCCGGGTTCGGCAAGACCACGCTGCTGGCAGAGTGGCTGGCAGCCGCTCCAGCCGATGGACGGGCCGTGGCGTGGCTTTCGCTTGACCAGCGCGACAACGATCCCGCGGTGTTCTGGACGTACCTTGTCGCCGCGCTGAAGACGGCGGCGCCCGGGGTTGATGCGAGTGCGCTCTCGCTCCTGCAGCCGCCCCAGCCGCCGAGCGAGGCCGGCCTTATCACTTTGCTTAACGACCTTGACGCCGTCTCGAACGATGTCGTGCTGGTGCTCGACGACTACCACGTCATCGACGCGCGCGATGTGCAGGACGGGATGGCCTTCCTGCTGGAGCATCTCCCCCCGCAGATACACCTGGTGATCGGCAGCCGCGCCGATCCGGCGTTGCCGCTGGCGCGGTTGCGAGGGCGTGGCGAGCTCGTCGAGATCCGCGCCGCCGATCTGCGCTTCACGCCGGGCGAGGCCGCGGCGTACCTCAACGAGGTGATGGGACTGGTGCTGACCGCAGCCGATGTCACGGCGCTGGAAGGGCGCACCGAGGGGTGGATCGCTGCGCTGCAGCTGGCGGCGCTCTCGCTTCAGGGGCGCGAGGACACCGCCGCGTTCATCGACGGCTTCGCCGGGGATGACCGGTACATCGTCGACTTCCTGGCCGAGGAGGTCTTGCAGCGCCAGCCCGAGGATGTCCAGCAGTTCCTGCTGCAGACCTCCATCCTGGAGCGGCTGAGCGGCCCGCTGTGCGATGCCGTCACCGGCCAGGACGATGGCAAGGCCAAGCTGGCGGCGCTGGAGCGGGGGAACCTGTTCCTGGTCCCGCTTGATGACCGCCGCCGGTGGTATCGCTATCACCAGCTCTTCGCCGACGTCCTGCACGCGCGCCTGCGGGACGAGCAGCCCGACGACGTTCCTGACCTGCACCGGCGGGCGAGTGCGTGGTACGAGCAGAACGACGAGCCGGCCGAGGCGATCCGCCACGCGCTGGCCGCCGGGGATTTCGACCGAGCGGCGGACCTGGTCGAGCTGGCGATTCCGGCCATGCTCAGGAGCAGGCAGGAGGCCGCGGTGCTTGGCTGGCTGGAGCTGCTGCCCGATGAGGTGGTCCGGGTCAGGCCCGTGCTCAGCGTCGGGTTTGCCGGGGCGTTGCTGGCTGGCGGCGAGTTCGAGGGCGTGGAGGCCCGGCTGCGGGACGCCGAGCGGTGGCTGGACGGAGCGACAGGTATCCGTCAGGGATCCCAAGCCCCAGCGGCAGAGATGGTCGTCGTCGACGACGCGGAATTTCGCCGCCTCCCGGCGGAGATCGAGCTGTACCGTGCCGCCCAGGCCCTGACTCGGGGCGATGGGCCCGGCACCGTGCGGCACTCCCGGCGGGCACTCGAGCTTTCACCTGCTGACGAGCACCTCGGCCGCGCTTCGGCAGCGGCACTCATGGGGCTCGCGTCCTGGGCGAGCGGGGACCTCGAGGCAGGGTACTCGGGGTATGCCGAATGCATGGCGGGACTACGGCGGGCCGGGCACATCGCCGATATCTTCGGGTGCGCGATCGCGCTGGCGGATATACGGCGTGCGCAAGGTCGTCTCGGCGAGGCCATGCGCACCTACGAGCAGGCATTGCAGCGTGCGCCTGAGCAAAGCGGGCCGGTTCTGCGGGGAACGGCAGACATGTACGTGGGGATGAGCGAGGTCCACCGCGAGCGCGACGATTTGCCTGCCGCCACCCAGCAGTTGCTACGCAGCCAGGAGCTGGGGGAGCACACCGGGTTGCCGCAGAACCGGTATCGCTGGCGGGTCGCAATGGCGCGGATACGGGAGGCTGAAGGAGATCTGGGCGGCGCACTCGACCTGCTCAACGAGGCGGAGCGCCTGTATGTGGGTGATTTCTTCCCCAACGTGCGGCCGGTCCCGGCGTTGAGGGCACGGGTGCGGGTCGCGCAGGGCGAGTTGGGTGAAGCGCTCGGCTGGGCGCGTGAGCGAGGTCTATCCGTCGACGACGACCTCAGCTACCTGCGCGAGTGCGAGCACATCACCCTGGCCAGGGTGCTCTTGGCACGGTACGCGGCAGAGCAGCCGGAGCGCTCCATTCAGGAGGCGACCCGGCTCTTGGAACGCCTCCTGCGAGCGGCCGAAGAGGGGGCGAGGGCGGGAAGCGTCCTCGAGATCCTGGTGCTGCAGGCGCTGGCCCACCAGATGCGAGGCGACATCCCCGCTGCGCTTGCATCACTGAACCGCGCGCTGACGCTGGCTGAGCCGGAAGGCTACGTCCGGATCTTCGTCGATGAGGGCCCACCTATGACTTCCCTGCTCAGGGCGGCCGCGAAACAGGGGATCGCCCCGAGGTATGTCCGCCGGCTCCTGGCCGCCATTAGAAAGACCGAGGACAGCACGCCCGTCAGTCAGGGCTTGATCGAGCCTCTGAGCGAACGCGAGCTGCACGTGCTTCGGCTGCTCGGAACCGACCTGGGCGGCCCGGACATCGCTCGCGAGCTCGTAGTGTCGCTGAACACCGTTCGGACGCACACCAAGAACATCTACGCCAAGCTCGGTGTGAACAACCGCCGGGCAGCGGTCCGCCGGGCCAGGGAACTCGACCTGTCACCAGCCGGCGACCGCTAACCCCGGCGCGTCGTCGTCCGCGACCCGTAGGGTGCTCGTCGGACACGCTTCACGGGCAGGATGCGGCGTTGTCTTTGTCCGGCAGCACGTCGACAACGAGGGCGAGGTCGACGGCCACGTATATGCCGAAACCGAGTCCGCCGATGGCCATGCCGACCAGGAAGCCGTTGAAGTTGCTGGCGATGGCGATCACGAACATCGCCACGCCGTACACGACCGACGCGGTGACCATTTCGGCTTATCCGCCTTGGCGAGTCGGCGATCTTTCAGCGTGACTGCGAAGAGCAGGATGAAAAACCCGCCGATCGCGCACGGGGCCAGGAACATGGCGAGCTGGTTGCCGGTGAACAGCTTGACCAGGAAGGTGCCGCTCACCCGACGCGATAGGCACACAGACACCCAGGACACCGGAGACCAGGCCGCGTTGAGCGGCCGGGACCTGGTCGGGCAGCACCGCCACCATGGCGGCGAGCAGCGCGTTGAAGAACAGCTGGGCGATGCACCATCCGACGAGGACCACCGCGATGCTGGGGGCCAACGCGACAATGAGGATGCCGAGGGAACCGCCCACCAGGCCGATGACCATCCAGGGCCGCCGCATCCCCAGCCGCGACGAGGTGCGGTCGCTCATCTTGCCGAAGAACGGATTGCCGAACATGGCCAGCAGGGCGCCGATCCCGGCGACAAGCGCCAGGCTGTCCGGTGCCCGTTCGATCCCCACCAGCGAGTTGACCTTCAATGCCAAGGTGACCAGCAGGGGCGCGATGAACACCAGGGAGGTGCTGATGTACGCAAGCGTGTACAGCTAGATGAAAACGCACCGCCACCTGCGCCGGCACCAACGCTGGATGCCCTCGGTCGTGTGCCCGGAGGCTCCGCGTTGCCGATCCCCGCCTCTGGCTCTGGCGATGCCCAGCCCGAGAACCCGGGCGAACGGCCAGATCACCACATCAACCACCACATGTGGTGATGCGTCCTCATCACATTCCCTTCTACCTTTCGATTAACCAGCGAATATCCGAAACGCTGGCTTGAGATCCATCCAGCCAAGCAACAGTTGAAGGGAGGGCAAATGAGCGAAATATCGACCGGCCCTCATCACAGCCCGGGACGGTACAAAATCCGCCTCAGGGGACACCTCCATTCCCGATGGGCCGCCTGGTTTGACGGACTGAGCCTCACCAGCGAGAACGACGGCACCACCATCATTTATGGCCCGGTAACCGACCAGGCCGCGCTGCATGGGTTGCTCCAGAAAGTGCGTGACCTAGGCCTGCCGCTGGTCTCGGTCACTCAGGTCGAACCCGACCAGCCCAATGCGCCCACCAACGAGCCCCGATAACTCATCCATCTACCGAAGGAAACCGATATGACGACCACCATGCACACCACAACAGCGAAACAAGCCGGGATGACCTCGCTGAGAAAGACCGCGCTCGTCGCGGGCATCTTCTACTTGATCACCTTCATCTCGATCCCCACACTCGCCCTCTACGGCCCCGTGAAGAACCATCAGGACTGGATCCTCAGCTCCGGCAGCCACACGGGCGTGCTTGTGGGCGGCTTGCTCGAGGTGATCGTCGCCCTGGCCGGCATCGGCACCGCCGTCACGCTGTACCCGGTCGTCAAGCGGCAGAACGAAGGCGTCGCGCTCGGCTTTGTCACCGCTCGGGTCATTGAAGCCGGCCTGATCTTCACCGGCGTCGTCAGCCTGCTGTCGCTGGTGACCTTGCGGCACGACCTGGGCGGAGCGGCCGGAGCAAATGCGGCCGCGCTCGTCACCACCGGCGCGTCGCACGTTGCTGTCTACAACTGGACGTTCCTGCTCGGGCAGACCCTCATGCCGGGCATCAACGCACTGCTGCTGGGCACCTTGATGTACCGGTCCCGGCTCGTGCCACGTGTCATTCCCGTGCTAGGACTCATCGGAGCCCCCCTGCTCATCGCCGCCGTAATCGCAACGCTGTTCGGCGGCGGCATCGGGCATGTCTCCGCGTTCGCGGCGATCGCGACCCTCCCGGTAGCTGCCTGGGAGTTCTCGCTGGGCGTCTGGCTGGTCGTCAAAGGCTTCAATCCCTCCCACATCACCGCTGGAATGGAGGCTGCTACCAGCCCACCTGCCTACCGCGACGCCACCGTCTAACCGTCAGGAACACGGCCGGGCCCACCAAGGGCCCGGCCGCTGTCCGCGCCGGCCGGCAGGGCCGGCCGGAGCGGGCGACCAGCCCCGGAGACCCATCGGGCCGCCGCCAACGCACTCGATGCAGCCGATGGCCAGGGAACCATGATCGAGAAGACAGGTGCGGGGAACGTCGGCAGCACGAGCACCACTCTCCCGACGTCCTAGAACAGGCAGATTGATGAGCGGCTGACAATCGGGGCCAGGTGCCGGTCCGGGGCGCGCGGCCGCAAAGAGCGCCCGCAACCAGCACGTTCTGAAAGACCTCGTTTCCCGAGATGAAATGGAAGGCAGACAAGATGATCGAAGTAGAGAACCTCAGCAAGCGATACGGCGAGAAGCTGGCCGTGGACGGGTTGAGTTTCCTGGTTCAATCGGGAATTGTTACCGGTTTCCTCGGCCCGAACGGCGCCGGGAAGTCCACGACGATGCGGATAATCGCGGGCCTGGACGAGCGACCGCTGGCCGGGTCGTGGTCAATGGCCGCCGCTACCGATCCTCTAGTGCGCCGATGGCCGAACTCGGTGTTCTGCTGGAGGCCAAGGCCGTGCACACCGGCCGGTCAGCGCGCAATCACCTGCTCGCGCTGGCGCAGACCAACGGCATCAGCCGACGGCGCGCGCCGCGCCCAGTCGGCTGGCGACCGTCGTCTTGGTGCGCGTCGTGTGACCGATGCCTGAACCGTCTGCCCGAGAAGTTCTTCGGCCTGCGCCCGCTGGTAGTGATAAACGTCAAGCCGCAGATCCTGGCCCGCAACGGCAATGGCGACTTCTTCGTCACCGTCAGCGACATCCAGAACTGGATGCAGCGCACCGGGTGCGCGATCCCGCAAGACTCATACGTCGTGCTCTACACCGGGCTCTCCGACTTCTATCACCTGGGTAACAAGCGGGTGCCAGGCCTGTACAACGACTACTACGATGACGTCCCCGGCTTTAACGCCGTATCTACCAAGTGGCTGTGGGACCACGGCGCCATCGGAGTCGGCGCAGACACCTTCGGCCCGGACGCCACCATGGATCAAGGGTTCGGCTCGACCACCGAGATCACCGCCTTGGGCGGCATCACGCTGGAAAACATGGGCCCAGGCCTCGCCCAAATGCGGCCCTGCGGCGACTGGATGGAACTCAACGGCCCGCGGCTAACCAGCACCCCTAACGATCAACTCGGCGGCAGCCTCGACTTCTCCGGCGCCTGGATGGGAATGGACGGCTGGACCCTCCGGCAACCCGCATGAGCAACCAGCCACGGCTCGCCCCTACCCGCGAACCCGTCGCAGCACCACACCGATGACCGGCCGCGGACCAGCCGCGGCCGGGGCGCGGTCAACCGAGCCCCACCGGTCCGTCACCGACTCACGGCTGATGCCTGTCCACGGCCCGTAATCCCGGTCGAGCAGGCACTGATCGACGGCCACTTCCAGCCCGGCTCGTTCGGCGACCGGCTGGGCGGTCTGCCGTGCCCGCACCAGCGGACTAGAGAAAACGTCAGCCAGTCCCCGGGGACCCAGCACGGCCCCCAGCCGCTGAGCCTGGCGGCGCCCGGTCTCATCCAGCGGCCAGCTGGTCCCGGGGGCGCTCCGGAGTGCCTACGATGGCGAGGCGATCGACCCCGGCGGTCGGGCGGGGCGTCCGCGAACGCAGCTGCTGATCCGGTGATCCGGCGCAGCTCAGCAAGTTCAGCGGCGCACGAGAGCCCGGCCAGATGCGGCTGCCAGTCCGGTTCTCCGACGACCGCTAGGGCATTCCGCGCCTGGGCCCGGGCTAGGGTCAGGTCATCGTCCACGGCCGCGACGTTGTACGCGACAATCTCGTGTTCGGCCGAGGCTATCTGCTTTGCCGCCGTCGCCAGGTATTCCGGGTCACCGGCTCGGCAAGGATAGTCCCCTGCGCGACGTGGCCGGATTGAACTCTGGTCCGATGAGCGGGAACGCGGCCGCTACGTCGAACCAGTTGAGGGTGAGTACGGTGAAACCGAGGCCGATGATGGCGAGCATTCTCCAGCAGGTGCCGCGTGATTGTCTGTGATTATGCGTTACCGCCAGAGGCGTTCGGAGGCGAGCCGTGCGCCTTGGGCGAGGGCGCCGAGCTTAAGCCAGGCGACAGTGTCGTTGATGGCGCCGAAGCCGACGAACGTGCCGAATCCGCAGTCGGTGCCGGCGATGACGCGCTCCCGGCCCGCGATGTCGGCGAACCGGCCGATGCGCTGGGCCACCAGGCGCGGATGTTCCAGCACGTTCGTCTTCACGTCGACGACGCCGGGGATGAGGACCTTGTCGTCGGGGATCTTCAGCTTGCCGAGGTCCTCCCACTCGTGCTCGTGCCTGGGGTTGGCGGCCTCGAACAAGATGGCCGCGGGCCTGGCCTCGAAGACCGCGGGCAGCACCTGGGTGAGATCCACGTCCATGTGGTGCGGGCCCTCGTAGTTGCCCCAGCAGATGTGCATCCGCATGCGGTCCGGCGGCAGGCCGGCGACGGCCTGGTTCAGCGCCGCGACGTGCAGTTCGAGGTACTTGTGGTAGCCGATCCGCTTGGAGGTGTTGTCCCAGCTGCTAGTGTGCGCGGCCATCGGCAGGTCGGGGCAGTCGATCTGGAGCAGCAGCCCGGACCGGACGATCGCGCGGTACTCCTCCCGCAGCGCACGGGCGAGGGCGAAGAGGTAGTTCTCGTAGCTGTCGTAGTGCAGGTTGGGGGCCGCCAGCGCGAAGCAACCGGGCGACGTCGCGGGCAGGAACCCCTCGGCGACGTCGATGCCGGACATCGCCTTCGATAGCGCCGCGACGTCGGTCGCGACCGCGCCCTGGCCCACGTACCGGATGTCAGCGGTGCAGTTGCGCATGACGATGTGCGCGCCGGCCTCGCCCCCGTACTGTTCCATGATTAGGTCGGGGAAGTCCACCAGGTCGTCGAGCACCCACGGCGCGGCGCGTCCCTCGTACCCCGTGACCCTGGACGTGAGGTAGTTGGTGAAGCCGGGCTTGGACATCTCTCCGTCGGAGACGACGTCGATGCCGGCCTCGGCCTGGCGGCGGACCACCTGCTCGACGGCGCGCGCCTGCGCGGCGGACATGACATCGTGATCGACAGGCTTGCCTTCCTCCTGTGCGTAGGTGAGCTTTACCAGCTCCTCGGGCCGGGGCAGGCTGCCGGTGTGGGTGGTGAGGATGCGGTCGGTGCTGACTTTCATCGGCTCTCTCCCGGTGGCTAGGCGAAGCAGCGGATAGGGCCGCTGTTGAACTCGATCATCTCGGCGAATCGGCGAAGATGCCGTCCAGCGCCCCGGGTCCGCAGACGGGGCCGTGGCCGGGACGATGCGCTCGGCGCCGAACTCTCACGCGCTCGCGTGTGGCCGGCGAGGGAACCCTGGACGATGAACGCCGTGCCGCCGTTGAACGCGATGTCGCCAGTGAACATGAGCCGGCGCCCGGGTATCCACGCCACCACGTCATTCGTGATGTGCGCGGGCCCGACGTAGTGCAGCTCGAGGCTGAGGTCATCGACGTAGACATCGAGCCTGACGGTGAACGTGGCGAAGGCCGGCACGACGTCTATGTGCCCGAATTCGGCCGTGGGGAAGAACTGCCGGGTGTCCAGCCCGCCGCTCAGGGTCCCATCGCGGCAGCGCTCGTGGCCGATGATGGTGGCCTGCGGGTAGAGGCTGTTGCTGCCCCACGTGTGGTCGCCGTGGTGGTGGGTGTTGAGCACGCCGGCCCGGTAACCGGCGCCTCCGGCGGTCCCGGCGGGTACAGGTTCCCTGGCGCGGCTCTCGTCCGCCGCGGGACTGGGTCGTCGTACGAGTGCACGTGTGAGCTCCTCGTGGTCGCGGATCCATTCCGCTCCCAGCAAGCCCGATGCCATTGACCTGCGATACCCGCACACCGCGATATCGATCATCTATATCGCGTGTAGTCGATGATGCGGTCCAACGCCTACGCCGAACGCATCGTATGGACCATCCGGGCCGAGTGCACCGATCGGATACTGATCATCGGGCAGCGGCACCTCCAGCGCGTGCTCGCCGAGCACATTGAGCACTACAACACCGGCAGAGCCCACCGCGCCTCGAACCTGCGCGCCCCGGCTGATGACCCGAACATCATCCCGTTCCCCGCGCACCGGATCAGGAGCACACCAGTGCTCGGAGGCCTGATCAACGAGTACGAAGCAGTACCTTGACCGCGGCGAGAAGCCCTGGTCTAGCCGGTTGCACTGTTTTCGAACCCTGCAGGTGTCGGCCTAGCGGCTGGCCGGAACCAGGACCGGTCCGCGTCCAGGGACACCGTGAACGCGCCGGCCGCCTCCAGGTCCTGCAGCACCCGCTCCCCGCCCTGGTCCCCGGTCAGCAGGTCCGCCAGCTCCCCGTTGACCCGCTCCAAGATCGAGGTCCGCAGCAGCAGCAGCCGCACCGCCGCGGGCTGCCGGTCCAGCACCTCGGCCAGCAGGTACTCCGCCACCGTCCGCTCACTGCCGGAGAACTCCGCCGCGAACCGCGCCGCATCCGGGTGCCCGGCCAGCGCCAGCGCCGCCAGCCGCAACCCCGCCGCCCACCCCTCGGTCCGCTCCCACAGCACCGCCACGGCCGGCTCGTCCAGCACCACCCCGGCCGCGGTGAACAGCTCCCCCGCCTCAGCCAGCGTGAACGTCAAGTCCCCGGCCCGGAGCTCGGTCAGCCCGCCCTCCAGCCGCAGCCGGTGCAGCCCCAGCCGCACGTCATGCCGGGTCGCCAGCACGAACCGCAGCCCCGCCGGCGCCCGCATCAGAAGCAACTCCAGCTGCCGAAGCGCGTCTGGGCCCAGCTCGTGCACGTCATCGACCACCAGCCAGACCGGATCTTCGAGCGGCGCCAGGTCGCTCAGCAGCCTCTCCGCCAGCGCCCACCCGTCCAGGTCCGGCGCCGCCAACACCGCCTGCACCAGCCCGGCCCCCGAGCCCGTCTGGCGCAGCGCCCCGGCCACCGACAGCCAGAACTGCTGCGGGTCACGCTCCTCCCGCCCCGCCGCCACCCACGCCGCTTGCCCGGCCAGCCCTGCCTCGGCGATCCAGGACCGCAGCAGAACCGTCTTCCCGCTGCCCGCCGGCGCCGACACCACCGTCACCCGCGCCGACCCCCCGAGCCGCCCGAACAGCCCCGGACGGGCAACCACCCCGCCCGAGACGCCACCTGCGGCCGCAGAGCGCGATTCCGCCAGAGATCCCACGCCCTAATCATCCCACCAACCCCACTCTCAGCTCCGAATTGGCGGGTGACTCGTCTCACCGAGCGGGGGGACCCCGCTGATGGCCGGGTCGACGCGGACCACGTGTGGGGTGCCAAAGTCTGGCTGGCCTGTGAGCTGCGGCGATGGCCAGGGTCAGCCGCACTGCGCGGCGCCGGCCAGCCGAGATCACGGCCCCAGGCGACGCCCGCCACGCCGCGCCACGCAGGCCGAAGCTCAGCTGCAGCGGGCCCGCACTGACTATGACGAGGCGGCCGGGCAGACCGCCCGCCTCGGTGCCGGCCTTGCCTGCCGCGACGGCCGGCTGCACGTAGCAGCCGGCCCGTCCCCGCCGTGGCCGTGCGGTGGGCCGGCCGCGGTTCTGCCCGGCAATTGCAGCGGGCTGGAACCCGGATCAAACTGAGCAGCTGGTGCAGAACCCCGGAACCACGCTGGCGCATCCTCCGGCGGGGCGGCTGTCCAGCTGGTCCGGGCAGTACTCAGAGCGGTCAGGCGGCGTCGACGCTTGCGGCGAAGCCCAGAAGAGCCTTCGCGAGCTCATCGGGGGCCTCCATGGCGGCGTAGTGGCCCACGCCGTCGAGTGACACGGAGCTGATTTCGGCCGGCGCGGCCTGGGACATGGTGCCGGCCGTGAAGGCGCCTCCGCCCGCGCCGACCGCAAGCACGGGCACGGTCAGCCCGGGGGTCTGCGCGAGAGCCCTGATCTCGGGGCCCTCCTGCAGCATCGACTGGTAGAGGCCGGCCGCTCCGCGCCAGCCGCCGGGGCGCGAGTAGGTGCGGGCGAACTCGTCGATGTCGGCGCCGGTGATCGCTCCCGGGGTCGCGCTCATCGCCGGGAACGCGAATTGTCCCAGGAACTCGCGCTCCCGGCAGGCGAGCAGCATCTCGGGGATACCGGGCGCGGCGAGAACGCCGATATGCCAGGAGCCCCCGTGGGTGACGTCGGCCAGCATCTCCAGGCCGAACCCGGCCAGGCCCATCTCGATGGCGCTGAGACTGAGCACGTCCTGCGGATGCGTGGCCGCCAGGCGGAAGACCGTCGCCCCGCTGATGTCCTGCCCTGTGAGGTGGACCGGCCCGGCATCGAGGTGCCCGATGAGAAGGTGCAGGTCTTCGGCCGACGTCGCGCTGTCATAGTCGCCCGGCTCGTTGCCGGAGTCACCGAAGCCGCGCAGGTCGACGGCGAAGACCCGGTGGCTGGCCGCGAGCAGCGGGATGAGCTTCCTGAAGGCCCACCAGGTCTCGGGGAACCCGTGGACCAGCAGGACCGGAGATCCGCTGGTCCCCGCCGCGACGTAGTGCAGCCTGGTCCCGTTGACCTCCGCATAGTGGTGCGTGATCCCCGGCAGCGCGGGACCAGCCGGCGTGACGTCCATTCCTTCTCCTTGCTTGGACAACCTGGATGTCATTGACTCTAGCCAACCTGGTTGTCACTGTCCAGCCGCTGCCGTAGTCTTCTCCCATGTCCCGCTCCGGCGCCGACCTCGCCCTGCTCCTGCTCGGAGGCTTCCGCTCACTCGTGGACGGCGCGACAGCCGAGCTGGCCCGCCGCGGCTATGAGGATGTGCGTCCCGTCCATGACTTCGCGATGCGGGCCATCGCCGCCGGCGCCGGCAACGCCTCAGAGCTCGGCCGCCGCCTGTCAGTCTCCAAGCAGGCAGCGGCGAAAACCATCGCGGTGCTGCAGGAGCGCGGATACGTGACACGCGACACAGACCCCCGCCACGCCCGCCGCATGCTCCTTCAGGTCACCCCGCTCGGCTTCGAGGTGCTGCGCGAAGGTGAAGCGATCTTCGACGAGCTGCGCGATCAATGGGAGCGGCAGATCGGACCCGCCCAGCTCGAGAACCTTGAGACGCATCTGGCAGCGCTGGCCGGCGATCCGGCCGTGCGCTTCGACACACCCGGCTGGATGTCGCGAGACCTCGGCGAGCCGATCTAGCTGAACTGGCCCGCCCGGCTCCAGCGGTGCGCCGGTGCGCCATAGGGGTACTACGGGACTGTGGTTAGCGCGGTGACGTGATGGGGGCGGACGTTGGCGAAGTCGCGGAGGCTGACGGTCGCGACCGTAAGCCTCGAACCGCCTCGAACCCACGACGGGCAGGCCACGCCGAAAATGTCAGACCCAAACGTGAAGATAAGTGCAGGTCAAACGTGAAGACCTTAACTGGAGCCCCGTTACGGAATCGAACCGTAGACCTTCTTCTTACCATCGAAGTGAACCCAAGGGGCCGGAGATACCAGCTCCAGTGGCACGCTCACATCCGCACCGCCATTACGCCGCTCGGCCGGACGTCCGTCAGGGTCTGCGGCGCCACTCGGGTGGCTGCTGCGGCGCTCCGGGCCGGCCACGTACTGGCCCGCCACCCACGCCGGCAATCGCGAGGACAGAACCGTTACTGATTACTCCCCTTGATCGACGAGTGGAGTGCCGCCCGCTGGGCTCATAGGCGATACATTGCACTGACCTGTCACCCGAAAGCCAAGAAGTACTGTCCGGGAGATCCCACGTCCGCAGCAGTCGGCCCGGCGGTCCGCGCCAGGACCGGACCACTCAGACCCGGGCCCGCAGCGCGGGACGCGTCGATAGTGACGGCAGCCATACCGGTCACCACCCTTCCGTCGTAGCGAGCGGGTGCCGCTCACCGGTCAGCGCGGCCAGGACGGCGGCCACTTCGGCGAGGCTGGCGCGGACGTAGGTCGCCGTGGCGCCGGTCTCGCTGCCGCTGTCGGTGCGGCAGGCGTAGGCGCGGGCGACGGCCGTAGCCGAAGTTCCGAACCACGTCAGGGTCGTGTGGCGGATCCAGTGGGTGCTGATCTGCTGGGTGCGGACCCAGGGCAGGTGCCGGCCCAGGCGGGTCCACAGGTGGTCATACCGACGGGACTTCAACTCGGCAAATCCTCACCATGTGCAACATCGGGTCGGCGTCACGACTCACACCGCATGCCAGCCGCCGTGTCCATAATTCATGAGGTACTCGGATAGGTTGTGACCGCGGTGGCATCTTACTCAGCGTAATCTCAGTTCGGTCACTCCATACCTAGCGGCGGATGCAGGCGTAGTCTCTTTGTCAAAGGACTCTGCATAAGCTCCTGGCTTCCGCAGTTGACCGGTTGCCTAGTCCGCGTTTCGATGTGAACATGCAGGCCAGGCCTCTGGCCGGCACTGCAGCAGCGCAACGTTCATAGATACATGCAATGACGGAATCATCCCTGGTGATTGGGGGTTCAGCGGCGTATTGTCTAGTATGTGTACTTGCGGTCGACGCCGCGGCGGAACAAGGACGGCAGCGAGGTCCGGTACCTGCAGCTGGCCCACAACGTGTGGGACCCGGCCGCGAAGCGGTCGCGGGTGCAGGTCGTGTACAACTTCGGCCGGGAGGAACCCGGGACGAGGGAGGCGCTGGAGCGGCTGGTCGCGTCGGTCTCCCGGCACCTGGACCCCGGCAGGGCGCGGCCAGCGGAGGAGCTGGAGTTCGCGGAGTCCCGCCCGCTGGGCGGCACCTGGGCGCTGAGCGCCCTGTGGGAGCGGCTGGGCATCGGCCCGGCGACGCGGGGCCTGCTGAAGGGCCGGCGGCTGGACCCCTCAGCCGAGCGGGTGCTGTTCGCGCTGACCGCGAACCGGGCGCTGGCCCCGTCCTCCAAGCTGGCCGCCGCCCGCTGGGCCAGCGAGGACGTCCTGATCGCGGGGCTGCCGGGAACCACGGACGACGCGTGCTACCGGGCGATGGACTGGCTGCTGGAGATCCGCGGCGCCCTGGAGAAGGAGGTCTTCGAGCGGGCCTCGGACCTGCTAGGCCTTGAGGTGGACTTGCTGTTCTTCGACACGACCAGCACCTACTTCGTCACCGAGGACGCCGATGACCCGGTTCCCCGCGACGAGCGCGGAACCGCGGTCCCGGGCGGGAACGCCGGCGCCGGGCAGGGCGGGGAGCTGCGGACGGCGGGGTTCCGGACCTGGGGCAAGTCCAAGGACCACCGCGACGACCTGCCCCAGGTCGTGATCGGGATGGCCGTCACCCGGGACGGCATCCCGCTGCGCGTGTGGTGCTGGCCCGGGAACACCGCCGACTCCGCCCTGATCCGCCAGGTCAAGGACGACATGCGGCACTGGTCTCTGTCCCGGGTCGTGTGGGTCGCCGACCGGGGCTTCACCTCTGCGGAGAACCGCCGTTACCTGCGCAAGGGCGGGAACCACTACATCATCGGGGAGAAGCTCCGCTCCGGTTCCGCCGAGGCGGAGGCCGCCCTGTCGCGGCAGGGCCGCTACCAGGAGGTCGCGGAGAACCTGCGCGTCAAGGAGGTCCGGATCGCCGAGGACGAGCGGTTCGTCATCTGCCACAGCCCCGAAGGAGCCGAGCGCGACGCCGCGATCCGCGCCCGCCTCATCGCCCAGCTGAAGGAGCTCATCGACGGGACGGACAAGCTCGCCAGGGACAAGCGCGCCGAGCTGCGCGGCGTCATCTCGACCAGGCCCGGCCTGAACCGCTACCTGCGCGTCACCCCCGGCGGCCTCCTGCGGGTCGACGCGGGCAGGGCCAGGGCCGAGGAGAACCTCGACGGCAAGTACCTGCTGCGCACCTCCGACCCGAAGATGACCGCCGAGGACATCGCGCTGGGCTACCGGCAGCTCCTGGAAGTCGAGCGCGGCTGGCGCGACATGAAGCAGGTCATCGACCTCCGCCCCGTCTA
The DNA here is from genome assembly GCA_963742795.1 of uncultured Actinomycetes bacterium. Lineage (GTDB taxonomy): Bacteria > Actinomycetota > Actinomycetes > Streptosporangiales > Streptosporangiaceae > Palsa-504. Next base: position 45,494 of record CAVUNL010000001.1, on the reverse strand, counting down.
CCACCGGAAAGAGGAGCGGATCCGCGCCCACGTCATCCTCTGCTGGCTCGCCCTCCTGCTGGCCCGCATCGCCGAGAACGCATGCGGCGCCACCTGGCCCGAACTGCGCCGCCAGCTCGACCGCATCGCCGTCGGCACCTTCTCCGGGCCCCGCCGGCACCTACCGCCAGCGCACCGAGATCACCGACGCCCAGCAGGACATCCTCACCCGGCTCGGCATCGACCCGCCGCCCAGGATCTACCAGCTCAACCCAAGCCGCACCCGCTGACCAGCGGAAACACCCCGCCTAGATACACGCCCCGCACCTAGCCCCGGGCACGTTCCCCCACGTCAAACGGCAGATTCACCGGCTATCGCGCTGAACAGCTGCGGAACCCAGGAAGCTCATAGCGTGTCCATTCACGGGGTTGAGTAGCGCGCCCTGTAGAGCTGGTCGGCTACTGCGAGGTAGAGCCGGGCCTCCTGGCGGTGGCCGAGGCGGAACAAGAACAAGCCTGTGGAGACCCGTTCGATGAAGGCCCATTGCCAGATCGCCTCGCCGTTCACTCCGGTCAGCAGGGCCGTCTGCTGGCAGCGTTGGATCGCCGTTGCGGCGGTGTCGCCGGCGAGCAGTTCCTCGTTCCGGTCTCGCAGCGCGACTCCCAGATCGTGCGCGGGTTCGGAGAGGAGCCCTTCAGGGTCGATAAGCCGGAAGCTTGTGCTGCCGCAGGCCGGGTCCGGCTTCAGCAGGATGTTGCGGGCATGGGCGTCGCCGTGGATGAGCACCGCTCGCTGCGGGTCGAACGCGGCAGCTCGCTCGGCCGCGTAGCTGACGGCCTTTTCGGCTGCTGCCTGCGAGCAGGGCCGGCCCAGGTCCGCCCATTGCCTGGCCACGAAGCCGGCCAGCCACTCAGCCTTCACCGCCCCTGTCGGCAGCCAGGCGGCCGGCAGCGGGCGCCACCCCCGGGCCAGTGTGCTCGCTACTGCGGTCAGCTGCCGGGCCGGCGTCCAGCCCAGGCTCGCCAGGGGCGGGCCGAGGCGTTCTAGCAGCAGGCTGCGGCGCGACAGGTCATGCCGGATCAGCTCTGCGTAGGGGTCACCTCCGGCGAGCCGGAGGGTCTCCAGCTCCTGCTCGAAGGGAGCAAACCCGTCCACGCCCGCAGGCAGCGCCAGCTTGGCGATCACGGGCCTGCCGTCAGCGGTGACAGCCTCGATGACGTACGCGGTGTTGCCGCCACCGAGCGGGCGGCCGTAGGCGATCGACCAGTCCGCGGCCAAGCTGTCAAGGATGTCTGGCAGATCCTGCAGCCAGCGGGACCCGGCCGGGCCGAGGGCTGTCACGGAGGTCATCAGCCGCTCCGGCACGGCGACTGGGTCCATGGGGTCAGTGTGGACCACGCGGGCAGCCCTGACGTGCCACCCCGGCCGGCCCTGGCCGCCTCGTGCCTTCGCGGGCCATGACCCCGCGACGTGGCGCACGACCTTTCGGTACCCCGGCAATCAGGCCAGGCGAGCGGCCGGGACGTGTCCCATGCTGCGGCTGCGCGGCGGCTTCCCCGGCCGGTTCGCATACGCACGGCGTCCAGCTCACCTGCGCCTTGCCGGGCCACAGCTGATGACCGGATGGGCAGGATTCAGGCTTGTTCTCGAACAGGGAGGCGGCGCAACGCGGCCACCAAGTGCTCCTGCGCGCCGCGCCCGCCGCGGGCGTTGCGGCGGGCCACGACGTGGGTCTTGACATAGATCACCAGCTGGGGATATCTGCTCGGCGGCACCGCGGCGCTCGTGATGGCGTTGACGCGTTCACGAGCTGCCAAGCTTGACGACGACGTCTTGACTGGGCACCCTGGCGTGGGGACCAGCGTGTGGAAGAACGCGGTGCGGTCGTCCATAATTGCTATGCCCTGCTTCGGGCGCGTCTGACAACTGTGAAGTGTGTATGGAAGACAGGTTGTTCCAGTCTGAGGAATTCGGAACTTCATCGCCGGCTACCGCTACGGTGATCTTCATCTGCCCGTACAGCGCTCCGATTCAAAAGGTTCGCTTCGCGATACGGCGACTCCTGAGAGCGGGCCATCACGTTGTGGCGTACCAGACGACAACGGCCGTCTTTACGGAGGCCGACCCGGTGATCCTTCCGGAGCTTATCTCTGAGGTACGAGAGGACATCAGGTCGCGGATATCGGAGCTGAAGGCCGAAGGCGTAACCGAGTTCGGGTTCTTCGGCAGCAGCCTGGGCTCCTTTATCCTTTACAATTGTATCGGCCGCGAAATCCCTGAGTTGCGCTGGGGAGTATTTAACACCGGTGGCAATATCGCGCGAGGTGTGTGGAATATGCCTGCACTGAGACGGCGGCATGTGGAACGAGGATGGTCACTCCCGCGACTTGAAGAAGCATGGGCTAAGCTTCAGTGGCCAGATTTCGGGCGGCTCGATGGCTGCAGGTTCGTATTCGCCAGCTCGCGGCGGGACAAAGTGGCTCCGTTGTGTGACATCTCGCATTACCTCGGGCCGATGTTCCGAGCAGGCGCTGAAGTCAGCGTATACGAGGTGCCAGCGATGAGTCACCGAACGGCTGTTATTGCGGGCCTTTGGAAAGGGCCGGAACTCGTTCAGGCGGTGCAGGCTATTGGCCCGGCCACCAGTTCACGATCCTCTGCGGCGGTCACCGCTGACCGAGAAAACCCCTCGTTCCCGGCGCGCCTGGTCGCTCGAGTGGTGGGGCCGAAGTGCAGCCGCAGGTGAAGATCAACACACCGGCAACACGGACAAGACGGCCTCACCCGGCACACGACGGCACCGCTACCACGACGGCCAACACGCCCGGTTATCAGCAAAGATGCGGGTGAGCTGGGCTGAGTCATCTAGCTGGCGCGATTGTCACCGGTGTGAAGGACCGTCTTGTAACCGGCAGGTCACATCATCGACCACGGTCCGAGCGACGACCGACTCGGTTACTCCCTTCGGCGGCGTAGCGTGACAAGCGGCAGATTGTTATTAGCTCGAGCAATTACAGATCCCTGCCGATTTTGCGCTCGGACCACCGGCGAACTCGTTGTCGCGATCCGCGCACCGATTGTCCAGTTCTGCGGGTTCCGGCGTGCGAGATGGCCCGGTGACCGGCATGGTGGGGTGGGCGCCGCACTCTTCATCTTCGCGGTGGTGTCCGAGGAGTCACCTGACTACGTCGTAAGCCAGGTGCGTGACGCCTGGCGCATCTACAACGCGTGTACACCGGAGATCGGCTTCGACACCGCCGGGAAGCCTCACCCCGCCGCCGAGCAGTACGGGCACCAGGTGCACAATGAGCTCGTCGAGCAGCCCCTCCTGCAAGTCCTGCCGCACCGCGCTGGACACGGGAGAGGAGGAACTTGAGCAACCGGCCCGTGTCGCGGATGCCATCAAAAGGCTCTCAGGCCATTGAGGTAGGTGGCGAGCAGGCGGCGGCATGTCGCGTCCCATTCCGGGTCGGGTTGCCGGGGCTGAGCGAGCATCGCTCCGAAGACGACGACATCGCGCGGAGTCACGTCCTGGCTGATCGTGCCGTCGGTACGGCCACGATCGATGATCCGCTGCACGGCGCGGTGGACTTGGTCGCGCACCGCGAGGGTTTCCGGGACTGTTACCGGCAGCCCGCCATGCAGCGGGAGCACGAGCTCGTTCCGCTGGGCGATCGCGGCTTCGATAAAGCGCTGCAGCGCGTCGCGCGCTGTCATGCCGTCGCTTTCAGCCGCCCGCACATTCGAGAGCACCTGCTCGAAGGAACGATGGGCAAGGAGGTTCAGCAGATCCGCGCGAGTGCGGAAGTGACGGTAGAGCGTCCCGATCCCGACACCCGCGTCTGCCGCGATGGTCGCCATGGACACGCGCGGTCCCTCACGGTGCACGGCTGCGGTCGCGGCACGAACGAGGGCCTCGTGGTTGCGGGCCGCGTCGCTGCGCTGTTCGCGCGGACGCGGCTTCTTCACGATGGCCATGTGCTCATTGAAACTCCGATTCCCATCAGGAAGGATACGCTTAAACGGACGAAATCCTCCGGGTTGAAGGATCGAGGGTGATGGCCCGCCCGCTGGAGGACTTCTTCGCCGTGTTCGCCCGGTAGGGCCACACCCGTCAATCCGCGAGGAGACAGCATGCCCAGCCAGCCCACGCCCATCCCGCCCGACGATCCATCACGCGAACTCACAGTTGCTCGGCCGGACCGCGACCAGAGCCTGCCGCACATCGGGCTCGTCGGCGACACCTACACGATCCTCGTCACCGGCGAGGACACCGCGGGAAAGTACACACTTATCGACATGCATGTGCCACCAGGGGGCGGCCCGCCGTCGCACAGGCACGACTTCGAGGAGATGTTCACCGTACTTGACGGCGAAATCCGGGTAACTTTCCGCGGCGAGACGCTCATCGCCCGCCCCGGCGAGACCATCAACGTGCCGGCCAACGCCCCGCACGCGTTCACCAACGCCGGAAATACCCCGTCGCGGTTGCTGTGCATGTGCGCGCCCTCAGGGCAGGAGAAGTTCTTCACCCTGGTCGGCCAGCCCGTCGCCACCCGGACTGAAGCGCCACCGCCGCTCGACGCCGACGCGCAGGCGGCCTTCATCGCCAAGTCGAAGGCGCTGGCGCCCCAGTACGCGACCGAGTTGCTACCGCCGCACGGCGCGGAATAAGGAATGCCGAGATGACTTTCCATGCACTCCCCAACTTCCGCTCACGCACGACCGGACGTCGGACGACCTGTCGCGCGACCCAGATCACTCGTTCGTGCGCGCCCAGTTCAAACGAGGGCGAGATCGGTGTAGCCGCGCCGATCGGCGGGAGTGTGCGCGTTCTCCGTGGCTTCCGTTGATCGCTCAGCGTGCTGTCGACCGCCCACGCCGATGCCCGTCGATCCGGCCTTGACTGCTCTGTGGCCGCAAGACAGAAGCTCTGGACTGCACGGTCCGACATGGATTTCCGCAACAGGGCCAGTTCTAACGCTTTGTCTAACTTCGTGTCAGAATCCGGAAGCACGGACTTGGTAAATGACCTGGTCAAGCTACAGGCCGAGGCTGCGGGCGATGATTTCTTTCTGGATCTCGGTGGTGCCGCCGGAGATGCACAGAACTCTGAAAATCATCGGGCACGCCCTCTTTATTGCGGGCAAGGCGACGCGCCGGTAGCAGGATGTTCAAGATCCCTCGGATCGCCAGCGGCTTGGTCGCGCGTCATCGGCGGTGCGGGCCGGTCATGGCTCGGCCTCTGGGTCCTCCCACAACTAGCACGCTTGAAGCGCGCGATGGCCGTAACGGAGAGGCCGACGCCGCCGCCGGGTGGCTGGTCAGGCGCCGGCGAGCAACACGGAAACCCGCACAAGCCAGGGCCGGAATGACCAATGCAAGAATCCCACCGGCAAGATGGCACTACCTGGTATACGGCGGCATCTCACCGCTAAACCGGCCATTCAGGCCCAGTGATCAGCCACAATGCTGGTGATCTGGGCTGAGTTGTTGGTCTGTGGTTCTGGCCTACGGGTTGCCGGCAAGATGAATCCGCCGACATGGCATCGATGGCGGCGGCAAAGCATATTACGCTGGCGGGTCCGGCTTGGTGGTGTGCTGGTTCAGGCGACGGGCTGAGGGTGCCGGTGCAGGCGGTGGGCGAGGGCGGTGTGGCGGCGGCCGGCGCCTTTGGTGCGGACGGCGGCGGCCAGGGCGCGGCGGGAGCCGGCCAGGACGACGAGTTTCTTGGCCCGGGTGACCCCGGTGTAGAGCAGGTTGCGTTGCAGCATCATCCACGAGCTGGTGGTGAGCGGGATGACGACCGCGGGGTATTCGCTGCCCTGGGAGCGGTGGATGGTGACCGCGTAGGCGTGGGCCAGCTCGTCCAGCTCGTCGAAGCCGTAGTCCACCTGCTCGTCCTCGTCGGTGCGCACGGTCAGGATGTGGTCCTCCAGGGACATCCCGGTGACCACCCCCACGGTGCCGTTGAAGACGCCGGCGGCGCCCTTGTCGTAGTTGTTGCGCAGCTGGGTGACCTTGTCGCCAACCCGGAACACCCGCCCGCCGTAGCGCCGCTCGGGCCGTCCCTCCGCGTACGGGGTGAGGGCGTCCTGCAGCAGCAGGTTCAGGTTCCCGGCCCCGGCCGGGCCGCGGTGCACCGGGCACAGCACCTGCACGTCGCGGCGCGGGTCCAGGCCGAACCGGGCCGGGATCCGCCGCGCCACGATGTCGGTGACCAGCCCGGCGGTCTGCTCGCTGTCCTCGCAGCCGAACCAGAAGAAGTCGCCGAAGCCGGCCAGGGCGGGCAGCTGCCCGGCGTTGATCCGGTGCGCGTTGACGACGATCCCGGACTGCTGGGCCTGCCGGAAGATCTTCGTCAGGCGCACGACCGGCAGTGACCCGGCGGCCAGCAGGTCGCGCAGCACCTCCCCGGCGCCGACCGACGGCAGCTGGTCCACGTCCCCGACCAGCAGCAGGTGCGCGCCGGGCGCGACCGCCTTGATGAGCTTATTGGCCAGGATCACGTCCACCATCGAGGTCTCGTCCACCACCACCAGGTCCGCGTCCAGCGGGTTGTCCGCGTCGAACGACGGCTCACCGCCGGGCCGTAGCTGCAGCAGCCGGTGGATGGTGGCCGCCTCGTGGCCGGTCAGCTCGGCGAGCCGCTTGGCCGCCCGGCCGGTCGGCGCGGCCAGCACGATCCTGGCTCCCTTGGCCCGGGCCAGCTCCACCACCGACCGCACGGTGAACGACTTCCCGCAGCCGGGGCCGCCGGTCAGCACCGCGACCCTTGAGGTCAGGGCGAGCCGGACCGCGTCGGCCTGTTCGGGCGCGAGTTCCGCGCCGGTCCGCCCGCGCAGCCAGCCCAGCGCCTTGTCCCAGTCCACGGACGCGAACCCGCTCAGCCGGTCAGCCCGCGCGGCAAGCAGGCGGAGCAGGGCGTGCGCCACGGACCGTTCGGCCTGATAAAAGGGCGGCAGGTAGACGGCGGGGACCTGCGGTGCGGCCTCAGCCTGGGCGGACAGCGCCGATGCGGGCACCGCCTCGCGCACCACCCCCTCGGCCGCGGCCAGCTCGTCCAGGCACGGGGCGATCAGCTCGGCCGGCACGTCGAGGATCTTCGCGGCATCCGCGATCAGGTTGGGCGCGGGCAGGTAGCAGTGGCCGTCGTCGGCGGCCTCGGACAAGGTGTAGGCCAGGCCGGCCTTGATCCGCTCCGGGCTGTCCCGGGCGATCCCGACCGCGGCGGCAATCGTGTCGGCGGTCTTGAAGCCGATGCCCCACACATCGGCGGCCAGCCGGTACGGCTCGTGGCGGACGACAGAGATGGAGGCGTCGCCGTACTTCTTGTAGATCCGCACCGCCAGCGACGTCGACACCCCGACGCCTTGGAGGAAGATCATCACCTCCTTGATCGCCTTCTGCTCAGCCCAGGCGGCGGCGATCATCGCGGTGCGTTTGGGGCCCAGCCCGTCGACTTCGATCAGCCGTCCGGGCTCGTCCTCGATGACGTGCATGATGTCCACGCCGAAGTGCGAGACCATGCGTTCGGCCATCACCGGGCCGATGCCCTTGATCAGCCCCGAGCCCAGGTACTTCTGGATGCCCGCGGCCGTGGCGGGCAGCACGGTGGTGTAGGAGTGAACTTCGAACTGCCGGCCGTATCTCGGGTGGGCCGACCAGCGGCCGCGCAGCCGCAGGAACTCCCCGATCTGCGCGCCGAGCAACGGCCCGACCGCCGTGACCAGTTCCGCGCCCCGCTCGGGTGCGATCCGGGCGATCGTGTACCCGGTCTCCGGGTTGGCGAACGTGACCCGCTCGAGTACGCCGTCCAACACCGCGCCGCCACCCTGGCCGACCACCGTCGCTGGCATGAAGACAATTGTGACCGAACGGCCCCCGGCCGGTAACCGGCGTCTGGAACCCACCCGGCGCCCTTCCGCGCCGTGTCCCGCGGCCGGGATCGAGATAGTGAAGATTCCGCTGCGTAGCCCAAGGGGACCCACGACGGTATCTTCTGTCGCGCTGCTTATCTTCTGGCGAATGCGCTGCGAAATTCAGCGGTCCGGCACTGGCACTGTAGCGCCTGGTCGCGAGAGGTATGAGAGCGGTCTGCGGGGCCGCTCCGCCGACTTCGAGCGGTCCTGGATGCTGACCCCCTGTTTACCCGCGCGCCGATCCGCGTCCGCGTCCAAGACGAGGTGGCCGAGGTCCGCGCCGAACAAGCCACCGCGCCAGCACGGGCTAGCCTGCCGCCCCTCAGCGCCAGTACGACGCCACACGATTACAAGGGTCCGGGAGGCTATTACGCTACGCTGCCATGATCATCTACACCACCTGTCGCGATCACGCCATACGTGGATCGGCGCTCTGGGCCATCGCGTGAAAGGGTGCGAGCAGGCCGAGGGTGCGGGCTCGGGCGACGGCCTCGTGGCGGCGGTGCGCGTCGAGCTTGTCGTAGATGTGACGCATGTGCGTCCGGATGGTGTTCTGCGACAGGTAGAGCTGATCGGCGATCTCCGGCACGGTCAGGTTGGTGGGCAGGTAGCGCAGAACGCGGATCTCGGCCTGGCTGAGCGGCTCACGCAGGCTCTGCGGTGCGGCGGGAGGGGCGGCGGGCCTGCTCGTCCCGGCGAGCAGGCTCAGGATGTCGGCGATCAGGGCGGTGTGCGCGGTGCGATGCCGGGCGTGGCGCCTTAGCAGTTCCGGCGCGGGGTGGAGCAGGAACGAGATCAGCAGGCGGTTGGGTTCGGCGGCATCGAGGGCGCGCTCGAGGGCGTTCCCGGCGGCGGCCCGGTCGCCGAGCGCGTCGCGGGCGATCGCCTCCAGCAGGGGTGCTTCCAGCAGCCAGGACGGATGGACCCCGGCTTGGGAGACCGAGCCGTCCAGGACCGGTGCGAGCACGGTCGCCGCGCCCTGCGGGTCGTGCCGGGTGAGCCGCAGCAACGCCAGGACGGCGCGCATCTCTGCGCTTCCGCGCTCGCGGGAGTCCAGCCCGGCGAGGATGGCTTCGACGTGTTCGGCCTGCCCTAGCCGCAGCAGCGTTTGCAGGATGCGTCCGCGGTTCGCCGTGGCGAGCGTGTGCGGTGTGACGAGCGTGCCGGCCAGCCGCTCGGCGTCCTTCAGGGCGCTGAGTGCCTCCTCGTTACGGCCGCGAGCGAGCTCGATCAGGCCGCGAGCGTAGTGGAGGCCTGTTCCGGCGGTACACCGACCCGGGCCGCGCGAAGACGCGTGCCGAAGAACTGACAGCACTCATCGACAGCCGGCCGGGCAAGCTATTCAAACTGATCACCGCGTTGGGCTTCGCGGTCCCCGCCGGTGCCGTGGCAGCCCGCCGGGCTGCCACGCGACGTAGCGCCGCACCACGCGAGGGGCGACCCGAGCTGCCAGTGCGTTCAGGCGAAGCCTTCGTCATTGCCGGCGACGAGCTGACGCAGGAAGGGATCCGCGCGAGCGGGAGACAGGATTCCGGGAGAAGAACAGCAGAAGCCATCCGGCAGAGCCGACTCGCGCGAGAGAGTCGCGCGCAGGCCCGGGGAACACCTCCCCTGCCTCGCTGCACACCACGGTGGCCATGACGCCGCCTATCAGCTGGCCGGGATGCTGGCCGAGGGCGGGGACCTGGACGAGGCCGAGCAGATCCTCCGCGCCTGCGCCGCCGTCGGCGACGGGACGGAGCGAACATCGGCGTCGGCTGCCGCGCCTCCGGCGTCATCGGCCTGGACCTGGACCGGCATGACGGCGGCCCGGACGGGGTCGCCGTCTTCGCCGCGCTGTGCCGCGTGTACGGGCAGCCCTGGCCGGACACGCTCACCGTCGCCACCCGCACGACGGGCGGCACCTGTACTTCCGCATCCCGCCCGGCACCGCGGCCGCCAGCACAATCAGCCGGTGGCCCAGCATCGACATCCGCGCGCCTGGCTACCGGACCGGCGGCTACCTCGCCGGCCCCGGCTCGGTCATCGACGGCGCAGAATACGTTATCGACCGCGACGTCCCCGCCGCTCCCCTCCCCCGCTGGCTGGCCAGCCTGCTCACCAGCCCCGCGTCGGTTCCGTGACACCGGCGCCGACGTCGAGGTCTCCGCCGTCCCTGGACGATGAGTTCACCCACAACGGCGAGGTCATGTCGCTCCGCCTGATCTACCTGCACATGATCGAGGAGTACGCGCGGCATATCGGCCACGCCGACCTGCTGCGCGAGCAGATCGACGGCGACACCGGCGAATGACCTCCCGGTTACCAGGCGGCAAAGTTGACGTACTGGCCGGCCGGGACCGCGGGCAGCGGCGTGAACCGGCCCGGGTCGGGGCCGCGGACGTCAAGCCAGCCGAACTGGGTGCCCTGGACCAGGGCGTACCGTCCCTGCGGGCTCATCGACAGGACACCGAGGCTGTCCTCCACGGTGACGACGTGGGTAAAGTCGTACCGTTCCGTCTGGGTGCGGAGCAGCCGGACCAGCCTGCCGGTGCTGGCCTGGAGCTCGGCGAACTGCACGACGACGGTGTGGGCACTGGCCCGCGGAGTCAGATCACGCCAGGTGACCACGATGACATCGCGCCCGTCGGGCGTGATCAGCGCGCTCACGAGGGAACCGGCGGCGACCACGCCGCGCGGGACGATCACCGTCCCCGCCACCAGGTTGCCGCCTGGCGCGGCGGTGTCGAGCAGCCGGATTCCCCGCGGCGCGGCCATGAGGCCAGATTGGGTGGAGCGCAGCCAGCTGAACGCGATCACCCGGCTGCCGTCCGCCCAGGAGGGCGGCCCGGGAATATACACGCTGCGGGCCGGCGCGGTCCAGGTCCGGATGGCCCCGGTGGCCAGGTTAAGGACCTGAACGGCGCCGACGGCGTCCGGCGAGGAGTCGTTCTGCAGCGAGACCGCGAGCAGCTTGCCGTCGGGCGACAGCGCGATGCCCTCCGTGGTCTCGTTGCGCATCGGAGCGGGTGCCAGCTCGGTCAGGTGGCCGGGCTTACCGGCAGCGGAGATAGCAAACCGGAACAGGCGAAGGTCCAAGCCGGTTTTGGTTGGTGCCTGGCCTCCTTGGACTCCGATGATGAAGCTACGGTCATCGGCGGCGGCGGTGACGAAGGTACCGCCCGAGCCGGCCCACTCCACAGGGATGGCCGACGGCACAGGGACGGAACCGGTGACCTGCCCGCTGGCGGACGCGCGGACCACCGCCTGTATCCCGCGGCCACCGGGGGCGGAGCTGGTCGTGACGTAGAAGCGCGGCAGGCTGGCCGGGGCTGATCCGGAGACGGCGGGCTTGTGAGCGGCGGGCTTGTGGGCCGCGGTCAGGCCCGCGACAAGGTTCTGGGTGATCTCGGTGGTGCCGGTGCAGGTGTCGGCTGCCGAGAGCGTGTCCCCGGGGCTGGCAGCGACCTCGGCGGCTTGCAGGCTGGTGTAGCTGGCCTGGGTCTCGTCGTCGACGACCATGCACGGGGCGGTGCTGGCCTGGGCGGCCGGTGCCGCCAGGGATGCCCAGCCCGTCCCGCCGAGCACGGCCAGGCCGAACGCCGCCGAGACCGTGGCGAGCCGGAAGATCCTCATGTGCCCCGCCCCTTGTCCTTAGCCCAGCGCGAACGTATGCCTGGCGCGTGGGCCGTGTCAACGGGCGGCACCGCCATCCGGCCCCGGTCACGGCCTGCCTGACCCCGGGCGCCCCTGCGTCCGGGACCCCGTCGCCTCCTGTCCCGTCCCCAGTGCCCGCTCGGCTCCCCTCCAGGCCGCGCTGGCCTGACAGCCCGGGCCCGGGCCACGCGCGTGCTTCCCGTCTGACCAGCCCGGTCATGCTCGTTTGGGCCTGGTGACATGTTCTGGTTTCTTACCGGCACCCCGTATTCGCGGGGTCGAGGAACATCGAAACAGCGGTTAGCGCTGAGAATGATCTTGCGAACTCTGGGTCGTCGCGTTGCCCGGGGTCTACGGTCGCGATTCATGCCGGTGGAGTTTCTGTCTGATGAGCAGGTCGCCGCGTACGGCCGGTTCACCGGTGAGTTGCCGGCGGGCGAGCTGGAGCGGTCCTTCTACCTTGATGATGCCGACAGGGACTTGGTCGCGCGGCGCCGGTCGGATCACCATCGCCTGGTTTCGCAAGCGTTCGCGCGGTTCTCGACGGACGCACGCGGAGGGGCCGGTGACCCTGTTCGAGCAGGCGACGGGCCGGCGGCGCCGCAACATTCGACGGCTTCGCGGCGGCCGCCGCGCTCTTCGGCTTGCCGTTGCCGTTGCCGGGGTCGTCGTCGTGGTCCCCCGCTGCCGTCGTCGCCGCCGCTAGGCGGGATGCTGTCAGGCAGGAACGGGAGCCGTGCGTTGTCGATTGCGCCGATGACCTCGTCGTAGGCGTCCGCTGTCTCGTCGGTGATCCGGCAGTCCGACCAGCCGAGGACTTTCTCAGGACGCTCGGGCCCGCGGGGTCGCACTACAAATATTTGTAGTGCATGCTTGCTGGGGCTAGCGTTTGTTAGCTGGATAGAGCGAAACGCCTCTAACATCGCTTATGTCAAACTGCGGAACGCCGTGACCTGCGGCCATCTCCAGCTGATGCTGAACATCAACCTAGCGGTCCGGTAGCGAGGCCCAGTACCTGACCGCGATCTTTAACAGCGACGTCCTCCCCCGGTACGCCAGGGCCGTGCGTTAGTGGAATTCGAGGCGGAGCTGGGCCAGAAGATTATTGTCCGGTGACAACGCAGATTGCTCGGTCCAAGTCTTTGACCTGCGATGAGGAATCTTCGATGGCACGCGGTCATCGCCGCCGACTGGGCGGGCAGGCGGCAAAGTCCCAGGCCGCAGAGCTGAGCAATCTTCATTGACACTGAGGAACGTTCGCGACTATCTGGGCCTGCTGTCAGACTTCGGCCGCGCTGGAGGTCCGCCACCAGTCGCACATCACCACGAGTCACCGTAGAGCCGCCGCATCGCCGGCTCGCACACGCGGATCAGGTCGCGGATCTGTTCTTGCGGCAGGGCCGCCCAGCGGGGAGACCGCGGCTCTACCAGTTGCACGGCACGGTCGAGCCACCCTGGATGCGTGTCCGGCAGGCCGGCGAAGCGCGCCAGCCGTAGCAGGGCCTGCCTTGGCTCCGCGACGAGGTTCTCGTAGCTGACCTGGAGCACGCGCTCGGCAGGCAGGCTGGCGAGAACATCGAGTGCCGGGATGATCATGTCGGACCAGAACTGGCCGGACTCAGCTACTGATACCTCGAATCGCTCGAACGCTTGGTGATCGAATGTCTCGGGCATGAACGGTCGCAGATCGGGCGGCACCTGCTCCGGCGGCTTGTCATCGCCCAGGTAAGGCGACATGCCCAGGCGTGAGGACAGCATCGCCGATACCGCTCCGAGCCGGTACGCGGGATGGCGGCTAAATGAGTACGCGCACTCGCGCCCGTCGCGGTACAGGTGCACGAACTTGGCGTCGCGAAACAGGTCGGCGAGCTGGCTCACATACAGCAGGGAACTGCCCGAGCGCTCGACCCAGGCGCGCGCGCCGAGGCGGTCGCACAGCCACCCGATCAAGCGCCGGTGCTGAGCTGCGGCGGAGGCTGGGGTCAGTCCGGCGGCGAACGCCTCCACTTCGTCATAGAGCCCTTCGGGATCCTCGCTCAGGTGCGGCAGTACGGTAACCAGGATCGGCGGGATCCCGGTAGCCGCAGTGAACCTGCTGCCGGGGCCCGGCGCGTACAGGAACTCGGGGACGCGCAGGCCGAGCCGGTATGCGTGCCTGAAGAACACCCAGGGCTCGCTGAGCAACCGCCAGTACGCCGCCGCGTCCAGTTCACCCGCTGGGAGGGGGTCGGGCATCAGCAGGGAAAAGAACTCAGACAAGCTGAGAATCTCCGGGTTCAGGCGGAGCATGTTCGACAGCATCGTCGAGCCGCACCGGCCGGTGGAAACTACGAAGACACCCGGCCTCGCCGTCCGCGCCTCAGCGGTCATCTCGGACTTGCTCCGCTCACAAGGGCTGCCGTTTTCACGATAGATGCCGGCCCAGCGCTGCGGCACGCCCGCACCGTGCTAGTCGGCGACACGAGTCATGGCGACCGGCCAAGCAGCAGACGCGGCGGCTGAGCGCCACGCCAAAACGCTTCTCATCGTTTTGGCCCATATGCCATCGGCGGGCCAAAACGATGAGAAATGGCCAGGTCTCTGCGCCGCGAGTTGCAGTCCTCGATCAGCAGGTCGATGTCCTGTTTGAACGGCGCCGCCGTCAGGGCCATGACCGCGGCCGCTGCGCCCTCCCCGGAGGGGTGTTGAGCCAGGTGCCGAGCCTAAGTGCTCGAAAACTCGGCGTCGGCAAGGAGCGCGTCCGCGACCTGCCCGGCACTGTAGACGGTGGCCATGGCCTGCCCCAGAAGTCCCCCCAGAAGGGCTCGCACAGAAGGCGATCTCCCAAATTCCTCCCAACACGGCAACAGCTCCCATCCGCCGCGTAGGATGGGAGCTGTCCAGTGAGCTTCTGACCTGGCCTTGCAGGTTAATTCCTGTGGAGCCCCGTTACGGAATCGAACCGTAGACCTTCTCCTTACCATGCATGCCGATTTCGTCTTATGCCGTCGGGTTGAGTCGGATTAGTGCAGGTCGGAGCAATACCACTGTTTGTTTCTGTCGTGATACATCGGCCGCTGCCTGAAACCGTTGTTACTTGATTTGTCACTGGCTGGAGGATTTCTCTCCAAGAATCCGGGTCGTTCAGAGGATCCGTACCGAAGATCGAATCATTGCGCTGGAGTCTACGGACGCATCACCGCGACCCGGCCGGCCGACGACGGCTGGTAGCAGGCAGCGCGCTTGGTGGCCCGCGGCGGGTCGCACGAGGGTGGCCGGTCGAGGTCAGCACACGGGAGCGCATCAGGATGATCTGACAGCTCCGCCATCCTCGGCCAATCCGCCCCTCACATCACGTGACCACGAGTGAATTGTGGTTGGCTCGAACGATTACAGACGTCGGCGCGGATCGCGGCGACTTCGGCGCCTCGCACGGGCGTACCAACACCGAAGGCGTCACTCTGGTCGGCGATCGATGGTTCGGGCCCCTGGTGGTCCGTCAGCAGCGACGGCGGTCTTGATAGCCGCGAGTACTCTGGGTAGAGGGCGGCGCAGAACCGGTTGGCGTCGGTCAGGTCAACGAGCCTGCGCATGCCGACCACGGCGGGAATGCCGCCGGCGACGAGGGCGTGCGCAAGCGCCGGGCCATCGGCTGCCTCTGCCGTATCGCAGGCACTGAGGACGGGTTCGGCGAGCGGCCTGGGAAAACGGGCCAGGAGCAATCCGGGTAGCGCGCCCCAGGCCGACTTAACCGACCCGCCTTACCTGCATCCGCCGGTGACCGCGAGGGTTCGATGCGAGGCTTGTGCGGTCATGGATGCCTGGTCTGGGGCGTGGCTGAGTCTGCTCCGTGTCCCTGAAAGCTGCCGGGTTCTGCGATCCGGGCGGGCCGGTCAAAGGGGTGGATACCCAGCCTTGCCAGCACAGGCCAGCTACCGTCACAGGCGGTCATCTACCGGAACACATCCGTGTCACCGCCACGTACCGGCCAGAGCCCCTTAGCCAAGCTCAGCTGCGGGCATGCCTCAATGGGCTGGGGCGAAGCCCCGTTCGCCCTCAGCCCCTAGCTGGTTTCGTCGTTCCGCCCGGCCTCCACTCGCTTCCTGACGGAAGGTATTGTGCTCGCGATGCCCGCTGCGCCCAAAGTGGGTCAGGCCACTGACGCCTGCGATGTCTCGTCGCCCAGGCCGGCCGAGTGGCCGTGATCGGCCAGCAGGCGGATTCCTCGCCCAAGCGGGATGATGCCGGGCAGCTCGAGGTGAACCTGCCTGCTGATGACCTTGGTGTCCTGGATGGCCAGGGTGGCCGTGACGTCGCAGCGGCCGGAGTGCACGGCGACGAGCCGTCCTCCTCTGATCCCGGCAACCAGGGCACTGATGTCGAACACCACGGACAGACCGAGCTCGACGGTGGCCACGCGGTGATTGTCCACCAGTAGGTTGACCGCGGGGTGCTGGGTCGCGGTGATCTGGTGCGTGGCGAGGTCGACGAGTTCGATGCTGCCGGGTGCGGCCACGGTGCGCCGGGCGGCGGCGATGACCTCACGATGTTTCTGCCACCCCGATACTAGGAAACCGGTCAGGTCGACATCCAGCAGACCCTTGGCCGCGTTGATCGTCTCGCGGACGGCTGCCTCGCGAAGCGTGGCCGGGACGTTCTCCAAGGCGCGGCCCAGGTCCCCGGTGGCGCCGGGCGACAAGAGCCCGGGTACCACCGCGCCGGGGCCGTCCTCCCCCGGGGGGAATAGCAGATCCAGGACGGTCTGCGGGGGATCTTGCGAGGGAGGCGTCATGGCCTGGCCTCCTTGATTGTTGTGATGCTGGCTCCGGGGCTGGATTCGATGTGCACCGTGTGCGTCACTCCTGCTCCAGTGTTCTGGACGCTGACCAGGGTCGGCGGACCGGGAACCGGAGCAGCGCGAACGCTCGGCTGAGGCCCCGGCGGGCGGCGTGAGCGCCGCCGCACCCGCCGCACGAGCGTGGTCCCGGCCGCTGCCGCGAACACCGCGGCGGCGAGCAAGATGATCAGAGCGCCGGGGAGTATCGAGGTCGCCGAGGCCACGTCGATAGACTGCTCCACATCGCGGGCTGCCGCGTACTGGTCACTGCCGCCCTGGCTGGCGGCGACGGTGCAGGTGCCGGCCGCGGTGGGGGTGAGGGTGGCGCCCGAGACCGTGCAGATCCGTGGCGTATCCGAGCGGAACGACACCGCCAGTCCCGACGTTGCGGACGCGGAGAGCGTGACCGCCTTGCCGACCTTTGCCTCCGGCGGCTGCGCGAAGGTGATCGTCTGCACTTGGTGCCCGGCGTGGACCTGGAATGACTCGGCTACCTCATGGGCGGCCAGGTAGCTGTCGTCGCCGGCCTGGGATGCGGTGACGGTGCAGGTGCCGGGCCTCGTGGTGGTGACGGTGGCGCCGGAGACCGTGCACACCGCCGGAGTGTCCGAGCGAAACGACACCGCGAGTCCTGAGGTTGCGCTGGCCGTCAGCGGGACTACCTGGCCAACGGCCGGGGTCGGCGGCTGTCCGAAGGTGATCGCTTGTTGGGTCTTCCCGGGGTGAACGGTGCCAGGGTTGACCGGGAAGGACTGGGATACCCCTGGCGCTGGCGTGTAGTTGTCGTTGCCGGGCTGGGAGGCGGTGATGGTACAGGTGTCGACCGCAGCCGGGGAGACCGTGGAGCCGGAAACCGTACATACCGCAGGAGTGTCCGTGCGATAGGACACGGGCAGCCCGGAGGATGCCGACGCCGACAGGGTGACCGGCTGGCCGATGGTCGTGCTGTCCGGCGGTGTGAAGGTGATGGTCTGCGCGGCCCGCTCGACCCGGAAGGAGCGCGCCACGTCACGCGCGGGCGCGTAGCGGGCGTCGCCGGCCTGGCTGGCGGTGATGGCGCAGGCCCCGGCCGCCGTGGTGGTGACGGTGCGACCCGAGACCGTGCACACGTCCGGGGTGTTCGTGCTGTAGCTCACCGGCAGCCCCGAGGATGCGGTGGCGGTCAGGGTGACCGGCTGGCCGAAGGCCACGTCCGGCGGCTGCGGGAAGTCGATTCTCTGGGGGATCGGCGCGACCTGGAACGACTTTCGCACGGGCTCAGCCGTTGCGTAGCGGTCGTTGCCGACCTGGCTCGCAGTGATGGCACAGGTGCCGACCTTGATGGCGGTAGCGGTGCTGCCGGAGACCGTGCACACGCCCGGGGTATCCGAGGTGAACGACACCGCCAGTCTCGATGTCGCCGACGCGGACAGGGCCACCCGCTGATCGGCTTCGGCGCCGCTGAGGGGCGTGAAGCTGATCGTCTGCGGGATCTTCTGGACCGGGAAGGACCCGGTGACGGGCTGGGCTGGCGCGTACTGGTCGTCGCCGGGCTGGGAGGCGGTGACCGTGCAGGTGCCGGCCTTGGCGGGGGTGAGCGTGGCGCCCGAGACGGCGCACACGTCCAGGGTGCTGGCGGTATAGGTCACCGGCAGCCCGGAGGATGCCGTGGCGGTCAGGGCGACCGGCTGACCCGCTGTGGCGCTCGCCGGCGGTGAGAACGAGATCGTCTGCCGGATCTTCTGGACCGGGAAGGACCCGGTGACGGGCTGGGCTGGCGCGTACTCGTCGTCGCCGGGCTGGGAGGCGGTGACGGTGCAGGTGCCGGCCTTGGCGGTGGTGAGCGTGGCGCCCGAGACGGTACACACGTCCGGAGTGCTGGAGGTATAGGTCACTGGCAGCCAGGAAGAAGCGGTAGCCGTCAGGGTGACCGGCTGGCCGATCGTGGTGCTCGCCGGCGGCTGGAAGGAAATGGTCTGCGAGGCACGCGCGACCGGGAACACTTGCGTGACGGGCGTGGCCGGCAGGTACTGGGCGCTGCCCTCCTGAGAGGCGGTGATCACGCACTGGCCGGCTGTCCAGGGGATGACGGTGGCGCTGGAGACAGCGCACACCCGCTGGTTCTTCGAGCTGTACGATACGGCCAGACCTGTCGGCGAATTCGGCCCCTCGAACACTTGCGTCCACGACGATGCCGTCAAGACGACTGGCACGCCGACCGTCGCGCCTGGCACCGCGCCGAATATTATCTGCTGAGCCGAACGGTCGGTGGTGACGGTGATCTGGAATGATCGTGACGCCTGGGCGGCTGCGTAGCCGACACTTCCGCCCTGGAACGCGGTTACGGCACAGGTGCCGACCGCGACGGTCGTGACTGTGGAGCCTGATACGGTGCACACCATGGGCGAGTCTGAGCGGAACGACACGACCAGAGGTTCGCTCGCGTCCGTGGAGGCCGACAAGGTGACCGGCTGGCCGAGGATGACATCGGGCGGCTGCGCGAAGGTGATCGTCTGCAAGCGGGTTCCGGTGTGCGCCTGAAATGAGCGCTGCAGTGGCTGGGCAGCGGCGTAGCGGTCACTGCCGCCCTGAGATGCGCTGATGATGCAGACGTCGGCCGTAGTGGGGGTGACGGTGGAGCCTGAGACCGTGCACGCGTCGGGGGTGTCCGAGCGGAACGACACGGTGAGCCCCGTCTGCCTCGAGGGCAATGTCGTGGTCACCGATGCCGCGGACAACGTGACCGACTGGCCGACCGCCGCGGCCGCTGGCTGGTCGAAGGTGATCGTCTGGGGTTCTGACCCGGCGCGCGCCCGGAATGCGCGCGCTACATCGGGAGCTGGTGCGAAGGTGCCGTCGCCGCCCTGGGTCGCGGTGATGACGCAGAAACCGGGTGCCGTTGAGGTGGCGATGGAGCCTGAGACCGTGCACGTGGCCGGGGTGTCCGAGCGGAACGACACGGGCAGCCCGGTCCCCACAGGGGGCCGCGTGGTGGTCACCGACGATGCGGTCAATGTGACTGGCTGGCCGACCGTGGTGTCCGGCGGCTGGTCAAAGGTGATCGTCTGCGGGAGACGGGCCTGCCTGCAGCCGGCCTCGGGATCCCGCCGAAAGCGGCCGCAATCTGGGCGTGCGGCAGACCTACAGTTGGGCCGCCCACAACGGCGGCAAGGAGGCAGAATCCCAGGAATGTCCGCAGCCAGGACCAGCGCACGGTGGAGCGAGAGGCAACCCTCCCGGCCAGCCTCCTCAGATCGGGCACCTTGCCCACCGGCTGTAGGCCCATGACCGTACTCCTTGCCTCCTCACACAGCGTCCCGTAGGGATATGAGGTCATCGCCGTGAGGCTGTCCGGCTGTCATTTCATTCGCCGAGCCTGTGTCGGTGCTGATCAGGGCAGCGATGGCCGGGTAACGGCGCAGTTTGTCCAGGCAGCGGCGTCGGGTGGGACCGATGCTGCCGACCGGGATGCCCAGCCGGGCGCTGATCTCGGTATATGGCACAGGAGGGTCCTCGGTCAGGATGGCCATCAGCTGCTGGCAGGACGGCGACAGGCAGGTAAATGCCTCGCGCAGCGCCGCGTGGCGTTCGGCCGCCAGCAGCTCCTGATCGGCCGTTCCAGTGTGCTTGTCGGGGATACTCTCATCTGGCAAGTGCCCGGCTGCCTGCGATCCGCGGGTCGCATACACGACTCGGCTGCATTCCCGTCTGGTCGTGGTGGCCAGCCAGCCAGGAAGCGCGGCCGGATCGCGGATCGCGCCCAGCTGGCTTATGAACTGCAGCCAGGTGCGCTGCCCGACGTCCTCGGCGTCGGCACGGCCTAGCCCGTAGTGCCGGCAGATGGACCATATGAGCGGGGCGTACCGCTCGACGAGGGCATTCCACGCTTGCTGGTTGCCGTTTCTGGCACGCGTTACGAGGTCGGTGACACATGGGTCATCGCGCATCGGAATCGTGTCCTTTCAAGTAGTGCTCGGGACCAGGCGCTCGCGTTAATGCACTCAAAATGCCAGTGCCGCAAGTCATTATCCGCTGGTCCGGGCATTCGCTCTTCGCAGCCATTAAATGCCGAAGATGACAGCTTTGCGGTCCTTTCGCCCGAACGGCTTTGTTGAACGACACTATGTTCGGTCCGCCGACCGGTCTGTTTGGCGCACTACACTGCTAGTGTCGGCGTGCCGACAAAAGACGAGCGCCTGGCTCATCAACCGCATCACAATCAACCCGCGTCACTTCGGCAACCGAAGCCTCAGACACTAGGGGACAACGGGTAAGAGGTTAGAGCTGAGCTTAGCCTGCTCGTTGGTCTAGGCCCCCGCGATCCAATACCACTATCTGGCTGCGGCTTATCGCCACTATGCCGCTGGCAACGAGCCGCCGGAGAACTTGATTCGCTGTGGGACGAGTAGTTCCGGCGAGGCTCGCCAGCATTTCCTGGGTCACTGGGATCACAATGCGTTGATCGTCTCCCGTGTACATCTCGCACAAGTCCAGGAGCCGACGTAGGACGCGCCTCTCGGCAGGTACGTATAGCGCCTCGAGAAGATAATTGTTGAGCTTTTCCACTCGCGCGGCCAGAAGCTCTACGAGGAAGCGGTCGACACCGGGATAGGATGTACGAAGACGGTGGAACTCGTCCCGGCCGAGCGACAATGTCTCGCACCGTTCGAGCGCGACTATTGTAGCTCCCCGAGCATGGGGACTACCGACCAAGGCAATCTCACCGAAAGCGTCTCCAGGCCCGAGGATCGCGACGACGACGAACTCGCCGCCGCGCAGCGTTACGCGCACGCTGACGTGCCCTGCGGCAATCAGGTGGAGCGTGTCGGCCGGGTCGCCTTGATGAAAGATCACTTCATCGCGATGGTAAGACCGCCGCCGAAGCCCAGCGACCAGCCCGCGCCGCTCTTGCGGAGGCAGCGACGCGAGAACCGGCCAGTCCATAACTCCACTATGCCGCTAACAGTCTGTCTGGAAACCGTCCCGGTTCGCTGGCGTACATGCGGACTGCTCGGATCTGCCTGATCCGTTAGGCCCACTATGCTCCCACGAACCGCCACCGACCCGGCGTCAGGAGACCCGGGCCAGCATCTACGGAATGAGCGCTTCGACGAAACCCCTCGAGACCGACGGCGGCACATCGGCGAAGGCATCGTGAAAGGACTCGTAGGCGGCAGTGGCGACGCCCCTGGCCGAATTGGAACGCGAACTCCAGGCTGCTGTAGTGCACCATCAACTCGAGGATCGCTTCGGCGTCGATATCCGGCGCACCGTCGTCTGGAACATCGGGGTGCTTTCCCTCGCGAGCCAGGAACGCGACCAGCGACTTTCTCTGCATCCCGCCTGGGCCACCGGTCGCCGGCTACTCCGAGTGACATCGCCGGCATCGGCGGTAAAGGCAGCATGGGCACTTGTCGTGGCGCTGGGAAGTTTGTCGGCGGTGAGGACGCGTTGGGCGGGGAAGGATATGAATGCTGGGTCGCCGGTGGTTATGCTGGATCGTGGGTAAAGCAACGCTCGGAGAGCGGGCGGCCGCAATCCTGCGTGATGAGATCGAGCATGGCGCCCTCGCTAATATCGCTGCCGGGAGCCAGGTGTGGTCGACGCATCATCGTGATCTCCTCACTCCGGAGGCGACGCGCCGGCTGGCGGCCGAGTTCGGTGGGCTGCTGGACACGGTGCTCGACCTTCTCACGCCGCCGCCACGGTCAGCGGCCGCCTTGTCGCTGCCACCACCGCCCGCCATACCCGACTATGCCGCAGATCAAGGGCGGCAAACGATCGAACCCTTGCCCGTCCTGCGCGCCCGGCGCTCCGCCCCACTCGGCGGCGCTGCCGAAATTCATACCCGTCTGCGGAACGACGGCCCGACCCCTGCTGAGGTCGGCTTTGTGTGGAGCGATCTGGTCGCCGAACCCGATGGCCGCATCCATGCGAGCTGCCTTCGGCTCCTGCCCGGCCGAGTACGAGTCCCGCCCGGCGCTTGCGTCGACCTCGCGATTGGTCTGGAGGTGCCCGACGACGCGCGGCCAGGGCTCTATCACGCACTGCTCCAGGCCACCGAGCGTGTGGGGTTGCGCGCGCTGCTGACGTTTCCAGTCGGCCTTGAATGTTGAGCCCGGGCATTGACCGCAGTGTGACATGGTGACACGGTGGTGGGGGGGAGAATAATGCGGTGGTGGGGGGATAATGCGCTGCTCAAGATGTAATGCCGAGAATCCGGCTAATGCCAAATTCTGTCTCGAATGCGGATCGCCGTTCGCACTCGCGGAGACGGCAACGCCTCGCCAGTCCGAGTGGGCCTCCGCGGAGGCGGAACGGCGGCAGATGACGTGTATGTTCTGCGACCTCGTGAACTCGGTTGGGCTCTCCGAACGCCTGGATCCCGAGGAGCTACGTGAGACTCTGGCCGCCTATCATCGCGTCTGCGCGACCGTCGTCCGTCGCTTTGAGGGCCACGTCCACAATTATTTGGGCGACGGCATCATGGTCTACTTCGGATTCCCGTCGGCCCACGAGGACGACGCCCAGCGGGCCGTGCGTAGCGGACTCGGGATCGTCGAGGCCGTCGAGCAGCTCAACAGCCGCCTTCAGTCTGAATACGGCATCGACCTCCACGTTCGGATTGGCATCGACACCGGCCTGGTCGTAGCCGGCGCCCTTGGCGCCGACGAGGATATAGAGACCGCAGCGGTCGGCGTTCCGCCGAACATCGCCGCGCGCCTGCAGGCCCTGGCCGCCCCCGACTCGGTGGTGATCAGCGCGGCGGCGTACCGATTGATCGCAGGCTACTTCGACTGTCGCGAACTCGGCTTTCACACCATTAAGGGCATCTCGCAGCCAATGGCGGTCTACCACGTGCTGCACGAGAGCGGGGCGCGAACCCGGCTGGACGTTGCCGCGCGGCGCGGACTTCCCCCCATGCAGGGTCGCGACGACGAATTGGCCACCCTGGCCGACCGCTGGGCGCAGGCCAGGGCCGGTCAGGGCGGTGTCGCCCTCGTCGCGGGCGAGCCGGGCATCGGCAAGTCCCGGCTTATCTGGGCGCTCCAGCAGCATGTGGCCCAAACCCCGGACGCGTTCCTCATCCACCTGTCCTGTTCGTCCTACTTCATGAACACAGCTTTCTATCCGGTCGTTCAGCTGCTGGAGCGTGTACTGGAGTTCGGGCTGGACGATACCGTCGAGCCGCGCCTCGACAAGATGGACGGCCTTCTGGCGCAGTACGGTTTCGATCTCCCGACGGTGGTGCCCCTGCTGGCCAGGCTGCTGGCGGTGCCGTTCGAGGGTCGCTATCCGCCGCTCGACTTGCCGGCGGATCGCCAGCGGCAACTGACCATTGACGCGCTGGTCACGATCATGCTCAAGCGCGCTGACTATCAGCCCCTCCTCGTCGTAGTCGAGGACCTGCATTGGATCGACCCCTCATCGCTCGACCTGCTGACGCAGCTGATCGAACGCGTGCCACCCACTCGGCAACTAGTGGTCCTCAGCTTCCGCCCGGAGTTCGTGCCTCCCTGGCCAGAAGGCCCGGGGCTCGAGCGGCTGAATCTCAACCGCCTCGACCGTGAGGCGTCGGTGAGGATCGTGACCGAGATCGCCGGCATGCCAGCGCCCACCGAGTTGCTGGACCAGCTCGTGGAGAAGGCCGACGGGGTGCCGCTCTACCTCGAAGAGCTAACCAAGCTAGTCAGCGAGCAGGGCCTCATTCGCCGCGGCAACGGGCGGCTCGATCCGGCCCGCCCCAGGCCGGCACTAGCCATCCCGGCAACGCTCGCGGACTCGCTGACAGCACGCCTGGACCGGCTGACCGATGCCAAGGGTGTCGCCCAGTTGGGGGCAGCCATCGGTCGGCAATTCTCATACGGGCTACTCGCAGTCTCATACGGGCTACTCGCAACCGTGTCGCTGACGACCGCGAGCGTGGACACGCGGCCGCTGCGGCGCAACTTGGCCCGGTTGGTCGACGCTGGACTGCTCTTCGTCGAAGACAACCCGCGTGGCGAGACCTACACCTTCAAACACGCCCTCATCCAAGACGCGGCCTATGGGTCGCTGCTGCGGACAACGCGGCTGCAGTATCACCGGCACATCGCGCGGGCGCTGACCGAGCACTTCCCGGCCACGGTCGAGACCGCACCCGAGCTGCTCGCGCACCACTACACCCAGGCCGGCATGACGGCCGAGGCGGTGCCGTGCTGGCTGCGCGCCGGCCAGCGCGCGCTCCACGCCTCGGCCAACCCCGAGGCGATCGCCCACCTCACGACCGGCCTCGACCTACTGGCGGACCTCCCCGCGGGCCCAGAGCGCGCCGGAGTGGAGCTGCAGTTCCGCCTGGCGCTCGGTCCCGCCTACATGGCCATCCGAGGCTATGCGGCGCCCGAGGTCGAGGCCTGTTACCAGCGCGCACGGGAGCTGTGCCGAGAGCTTGGCGACACGCCGCAGCTCGTGCCCGTCCTGCACGGCCTGTGGAGCTACCACATCGTGCGGGCGCAGCACACCAGCGCCTTCGCGCTCGGCGAACAGGTCCTTCAGCTCGGCGCCGCCACCAACGACGACGGGTTGCTGCTGCAGGGCAACATGGAGGTGGGCTGGTCGTACTTCTTCCTGGGTGAGCTGGAGCAGGCGCGCGAGCATCTCGAGCGCGTGCTGGCGCTGTACGACCACGAACGCCACAGCTCCCACGCCTTCACCTACGGCGACAATCCGGCCACGTCGGCGCGGTGCGCGCTCGCGTCCGTGCTGTGGCTGCTCGGCTACCCGGACCAGGCGCTGCGGTGCAGCGAAGAGAACCTGGCGATCCTTCGGTCGCTGGTCCAGCACCCTTACAGCGTCGCCTTCGGCTTTACTCTGGCCGCGTTCCTGCGCCAGTATCTCGGCGACCCGCCGGCGGCCCGCGCCCTTGCCGAGGAGGCCGTGGCGATCTCGGAGGCGCACAGCCTGGCGTTCATCGGCGCGATGGCCTCCATGTTCGAAGGCTGGGCGCGCACCCGAGAGGGCGAGCTCGACGAGGGAATGGCCGAGATGCGCCGCGGGGTCGCCGCCCAGCTCGCCACTGGCGCCGAGCTGGGCGGGCCGTACTGGCTGTGGCTGCTCGCCGAGGTGTGCCAGCGAACGGGCGCCGCCCGCGAAGGGCTGGCGCTGCTCGACGACGCCGACGCGACCCTCGAGCGGACCCATGAGCGCTACTGGGAAGCCGAGATCCACCGCCTGCGCGGTCGGCTCCTGCTGGCCACGGCGCAGCCGGCTGCTACAGCGTCGGCTGAGGCGTGCTACCGCCGTGCGCTCGAGGTCGCGCGCCGACAGGGCGCACGCTCGCTCGAGCTGCGCGCCGCGGTCTCGCTGTCGCGATTGTGGCAGGCCACGGACCGCCATGGCGAAGCCCGCGAGCTGCTGGCGCCCATCTACGAGCGGTTCACCGAAGGCCTGGACCATCCCGAGCTGCGCGAGGCGGCCGCGCTCCTGGACGAGCTCTCGTTCCGCCATGAACCCGACCTGACTCCTCTGGACGGAGAACGATAAATGGACGACCGCAATGCCCAGGTTGGCTGGACCGAAGCGCAATGGAATCGGGTTCGCGAAGAAGTACTCCAGGCGTGGCAACGCGTCCGGGTGGCCGGTTCGTTTCTCCCCATCTACGGCCCGCTGCCGCCCAGCACCCAGGTCGTCCCCAGCGAGGTACTCAAGGCCGACGGCTCGGTTGACGACGGAGCGACCGCCAGCCTGCTCGAGATCGCACTGCCCGTCACACTCTCCCGCCAGCAGATCATGGAGGAGGACCTGTCCAGTGCCCTGCTCCAGTTCAGGCGAAGGGCCACCCAGCTGGGCCAGCTCGAAGACTGGTACATCTTCAACGGGACCTACCCCAGCACCGTGCTCTTGCCCAATGCTCGAGTTGCGTTTGCACAGGAGAAGCAGGCTGGGCTTCCGGGCTACCGTCCAGCTCTCCCTTATTTGGAACACCTGACCCCCAACGAATGGGCACTTATGAGTGGCACCCCGATGGAGGGCGCGAAGCAGAGCCTGCAGATAGAGGACATGCGTCAGCGGAATCCCGGGGTGTTGGGGTTGATCGAGGCTCCATGGGTGGAGCGGCAGGCTGGGCAAGTCCCGCTGGATCAGCGAGCCCAGCAGCGAGCCCAGCAGGCCTCGCCGCTTGATAACGAGGGCCTGATGAACGCGATCGTCGACGCCATCAATTCACTGGAGGAAAACGGTTACGTCGCGCCGTACGTGTGTGTATTCGGCCGTAACCCGTTCAGGGCAGCCTTCACTCCGATCAACAACTCGGCCGTTCTTCCGCGTGACCGAATCGAGCCGCTCATTGGGCGTGAGCTCCTGCACGCCAGCGGCATTGATATCCTTCCTCAGAGTTTCGGGGCGTATAATCCAAAACTAGAGCAGCCGCTTTGGCAGAGCCGGGGTGTACTCCTCTCGATGGCGGACGAGCCCATCGATCTCGCACTCGCCGTCGAAGCGACACCGGAGTTCAGGCAGGTGAACTTGGACGGCCGCTATGTGTTTTCCGTCTTCGAGCGCTTTGCCCTCCGAATAAAGGACGCCAAGGCTATTGTGCCCCTGCAGTTCCAGGGGCCATAGGGGCACGACTTCCTCTGCCAACTCCTAACCAGGATCGCGGACATGGTGCAACTTGCGCACGACGGGCTCGAGCTGTGGTACGGGACGCCGGATGCGCCGGCGCCCGATGGGACGACCGAGCAATGCCAAGGGGTCTCGGTCACGGTGGGTGTTCGGCCCGCTAATCCCTCGAACGCGGTGAGCGTGCGGTACCGCGTCGACGGGCGGGGTGTCGAGACGGTATCGGCGCCGCTGGTGGCCAACGACTTCCACAAGCGGACGCAGTACTTCCGGGCGACGTTCCCCACCTTCTGGAGTGGCGAGACGGTCGAGTACGTGCCGGTGGTGTCGTGTGAGGGGCGTCGCGCGCCGGATCCGGCAACGGCCGGGAGCTTTCCGTCGTCGTTCCGGCTCGGCGAGGCGTCGCCAGCGCGCAGGCTCCCGCACCAGCGTCCGTTCGATCCGCAAGCGGTGTTTCCGGTCAGGCTCGAGCACGTGGCCCGCGCCAGGGTCCAGCTCGCGAGAGAGCCGGAGTTCTTCGGGGAGACACCGGCTGGCTTTGTTGTCCGCTGGCCTCCCGTAAGTGGCACCCTCAATGGCCCCGCTTTGCATACCAGGGTCGTTCCGGGCGGGGAGCACCAGACGATTGTCCGCACGGATGGGATCGGCATCCTCAGTGTCAGCGTGACGGTCGAAACGCATGATCACGTGGCGATCGCGCTGAGCTACACCGCGACGGTCGACTTCGGTGAGGATTGGGCCGTGTGGCTGCCGCTCGGAAAGTGGCCCGCTTTGCTGCCGGTGCGTTCGCAAATTCTCCTGTTGACCGCCGATCCGAGGTATCGGTGGCTCAACCGCCTCCACTGCCTCGGTATCGGCGAGGCGCGACTACCTGAATATTTCTACACCTACGATATGTACGCGATCCGTTGAGCGGCAGGAGCTGACGGTGTCCAAGACGGTGATCGTGTTTGGCGGTGGCATCGGCGGCCTGAGCGCCGCCCACGAGTTGAGCGAGCGCGGCTTCTCCGTGCGCGTCTTCGAGCTGCGGGATGTGCCCGGTGGCAAGGCCCGCAGCGTGGTCGTCCCCAGCACGGCGCCCCGCCAGAACGTCGGCACCGTGAACCTGGGCAGTCTTGCCGCCCCGACGCGGCGGGACCTCCCCGGCGAGCATGGCTTCCGCTTCTTTCCACGGTTCTACAAGCACATCATCGACACCATGGCGCGGACTCCGTATCGAGGCTCCCGCTCGGTCGCTGAGAATCTGGTCAATACCACCGACACCACCTTCGCCCTCTTCGGTCGCCGACCGCTGAAGATGCCGACGACCACGCCATCGAACGTCCCTGAGCTGTTCACGCTGGTCAGTGACCTCGGGTCGTGGTTCGGCCCCGAGCTCGGCATCCCGCCCGAGGACTTCGCCTTCTTCGGCGAGCGCATCTGGCAGATCCTCACCAGCTGCTCGGAGCGCCGCCTGAACGAATACGAGAAGATCGGCTGGTGGGACTTCATCGGCGCCGAGCAACGATCGGAGGCCTATCAGAAGTTCTTCGGGATTGGCCTCACGCGCTCGCTTGTCGCGGCCCGGGCGAAGCTGGCGAGCACCAGGACGATCGGCGACATCTATACGCAACTCGCCTTCAACCTGGCCGAGCCGGAGATCAGCGCCGACCGCGTGCTTAATGGACCGACCAACGACGTGTGGATCGATCCCTGGCTCACGTACCTGCGCGGACGGGGCGTGGAGTACCACCTGAACGCGCGCGTGCGCTCGATCGAGATGGATGGTGGCGTCGTGCGCGGCGTGATGGTGGAGCAGGAACGGTCGGTGCGCGAGGTCACGGCGGACTACTACGTGTCGGCTCTGCCGATCGAGGTCATGGCCACGATCGTCACCGACCAGATGGTCCGCGCCGATCCTGGCCTGGCCAACATCTTCCCGCTCAGCCGCAACACGGAGTGGATGAACGGCATCCAGTTCTACCTTGATGACGACGTGCCCATTGGGCGCGGCCACCAGATCTACCTCGACTCGCCCTGGGCGCTCACGTCCGTGTCCCAGGCGCAGTTCTGGACTGACGTCGACCTGAGCGCCTTCGGTGACGGAAACATCCGTGGTGTGGTCTCGGTCGACATCTCCGACTGGGAGACGCCGGGCTTGAACGGGAAGCCGGCCCGGAAGTGCACCCGTCGCGAGATCAGGGACGAGGTCTGGGACCAGCTGAAGCGCAGCCTGAATGTGCAGGGCGCCAACGTGCTCGAAGACGAGGACCTGGTCCACTGGTACCTGGATCTCGATATCGATCCGCTGCTCAGGGCCAACGCCGAGCCGCTGTTCGTCAATCTGGTCGACACATGGCGGCTCCGGCCGCGGGCGGTGACAGCCATCCCGAATCTGTTCCTGGCCTCCGACTACGTGCAGACGTTCACCGATCTGGCCACCATGGAGGCTGCCAACGAGGCCGCCCGGCGCGCGGTCAACGGAATCCTCGAGCACTCGGGGTCGGACGCGCCGCCGTGCCGGCTTTGGAACCTGCACGAGCCGGAGCTGCTTGAGCCCTGGCGCGCGAACGATCGAGTGCGCTACCGGCAGGGCCTGCCCTGGGACGACACCGCGGTCAGGCTCGGGGTGTCGGCGCTGGCGGCGCTCTACCGCGGGGCCAACGTGCTCGAGGCATCGATCGTCAACGTGGTCAGCTCGGCGATGCGCGTTGAGGACCTGCTGTCGTACATCAGGACCGGCGAGAGCCGGTCTGAGCTGATCCAGCGCCTGACATCGGGGCCGGGAGCGCCGTCTGGTGAGCTGCTGCGCGCCTTCGCCACGCTGGCCGGGACAGGCGCCAGCCCGGCGGAGTCGGTGGCGACCTCGGCGCTGGAGGCGCTCGCGTCCGCGGAGCGCAATCCACCGAATGTGGGACCATCCGGCGTGACCACCGGCAACATCCGCTTCGTCGAGCCATAGCATGACCGGTCGGAGCGAGACGGCGGCGGCGGGCATTGAGCGGCAGCTCGCCCGATACCGCGACCTCACCTACCGAGCCCTGCTCGGGCAGCTTCCGACTCGTGAGCCGCGACGCTACCTGTACGACCTGATCTCGGGCCAGCTGTCGCATGTGGGCAAGGGCTTGCGTCCGGCGTTGTGCATCGCCACCTGCCGCGCCTTTGGCGGATCGATCGAGCAGGCGCTGCCGTCGGCGGTGTCGATCGAGCTACTGCACAACGCCTTCCTCGTCCACGACGACATCGAGGATGGAAGCTTGTACCGCCGCAACCGCGCGACGCTATATATCGAGCAGGGCGTCCCGATCGCGGTCAACGTCGGCGACGCGATGAATGCCATCAGCATTGGCTCGCTGACCGAGAACATTCCGGTCCTGGGTGCTGAGCTCGCATACCGGATCTTCCATGAGGCGCAGCATCTCGTCCTGCAGTCGGTTGAGGGTCAGGCGCTCGAGCTCGGTTGGACGCGCGACAATATCTTCGAGCTGACCGAGGATGACTACCTCCGGCTGGTCCTCAAGAAAACATGCTGGTACACGTGCATCCACCCCTGCCGCATCGGAGCACTGATCGGGACAGCCGGCGCGATCGACGCCGACCGCTTCAACCTGTTCGGTTTCCTGCTCGGCGCGGCGTTCCAGATCCAGGACGACATCCTGAACCTGGTTGGCGATCGGACCCAGTACGGCAAGGAGATCCTGGGCGACATCTGGGAGGGCAAGCGCACGCTCATGCTCGTCCACACCCTGGGCGAGTGCACCGCCGACGAGCGGGAGCAGCTCGGGCGCGTCTTTTCCGTTGCACGCGGGCAGCGCACGGAGCGGGACGTGGAGTGGGTCTTTCGGTTGTTCAAGCGTTACGGCAGCATCGACTTCGCCCGCGCTACTTTGCAGCAGATGGTCCAGGCGGCGCAGGATGAGTTCGACGTCGCGTACGGCGATGCGCCGCCCTCGGTGGATCGCGACTTCATTCGTGAATTGATTCCATTTCTGGGCGAACGAGACATCTAGGCGCGCACCGCTTTCAGGCCCGCCGCGCCGGTCAGCACAGATCTGTCGCCCATTCGATTCGAGCACACTTGTAAATGGGATTGCACCCGCAACGGTCCACTAGGCCGCGTTGCCTGCTACCCGCCGTTTCTGGGGCGGGTCACTCGGCCGGTGACCACCTTATCTGCGCGTGTCGGGTGCGTCTCCTTTCGCGCTGCTGCACCGGGCCGTGGTTGGTGTACGGCCGGCGGAGCTTGGTGAGCAGGCGCAGGGCCTGCCGCGACGTGAGGGGGGTAGTAGGCGCGGCCGATCGCGGTGGCGATCGAGCCGAGCGCGGCCGGATCGGGGTAAGTCTGGTAAAGCGGCTGGAATTTGGCCTTGAGGTGCAGCAGCGACTGGAAGCCATACACCGGTTCCATGGTGTTGGCGATCATGTCGAGCAGGCGCTGCAGCGCGCGACTGCTCGCCGCGGTCCAGCCGGGCCAGCGGCGCGCCGGAGAGGCTGACGAAGCGTGCGCCCTCCTCCCGGAAGGGTAAGCGCCGCCGTGGCGATCAGGAACTCCATGACGCCGCGACATCCCGGCCTTGACTTCCGTCAGGCGGGAGCTTGATGGTCTGACGCCTGCACGCCACGCAACGGGGGCCATTCTCTCGGCAACGGAGACGGGCAGCGGCCGAATCCGGGCATATCCGGCTGTTCCCAGTAACTAGAGGTCTGACGCCGTCGAATCGAGTCTGATTGCCGCACACCAGAGGGGTACCGGTGCCTGGACACGCCGCGCTGCGCCTGCCGTCAGTTGGAGCCGCATCACTTAGTTAGTCACTTGATCTTGAAACCCGGTGTTCGAAAAAATCGCTCTGACCTGGAGCCCCGTTACGGAATCGAACCATAGACCTTCTCCTTACCATGGACAGCCAAGCCAGTTCCCACCAGCAATAATCTGACGTTACACTGACCGTAACCAGGCAGTTCATGTCCAGAAGGGTCTGGGAGTGCCTGGGCATGGCTGGCCGTGGTCACCACTGAATGTCCCCACCACCGGTTATCCTGTCACCATGACGACCCGGCGCCGGCACGGCGAAGACGGCATCTCCTTCGAACACCGCGGCCCCTGCCGCGACTCCCAGCGCCACCGCACCTGCCCGGGCCTGTGGCGCGGCGAGTTCACCACCGGCTACACCGGCGACGGCAAACGCGCCCGCCGGAAAGTCAGCGGCACCACCAAGGCCGCCGTCATCGACAAGCTCCGCGACCTGCACCACGAGCTCGACAAGGGCCTCACCCCCAAAGCCGGCTACGCCCACTACACCGTCCGGCAGGCCGCCCAGGACTGGCTGGCCCACGGACTGGACGGCCGCTCCCCCAAGACAGTCACGAAGAACCAGAACATGCTCGAGCCGATCCTGGCCGTCATCGGCGCCCGCAAGCTCCGCGACCTGACCGCCGCCGACGTCCGCCAGGCGCTAGCCGCCATGGCGGCCGGGTACTCCACCGCCGCGGTCTCGATGGGCCACCTCGCGCTCAAGCGCACCATCCGGCACGCCGAAGCCAACGACCTGATCAGCCGCAACGTCGCCACCCTGGCCGACACCCCCAAAGGCCAGCCAGGCCGCCCCTCCAAATCCCTCACCCTGGAACAAGCCATCGCCGTCATCAACGCCGCCGCCACCCTGCCGGTGATGGAGCTGCGGCCCGGCCTCAAAGACGTCCGCCGGCCCGCCGAGCTCATGCACGCCTACATCGTGCTCAGCCTGCTGGCCGGGATCCGCACCGAAGAAGCCCGCGCCCTGCACTGGACCCATATCGACCTGGACGGCGACCCCGCCGCCAGCCCCCCGGTCCCGCCGCACATGGCCGTCTGGCGATCCGTCCGCACCCACGGCGACACCAAGACCCAGCGGTCCCGCCGCACCCTCGGCCTCCCCGCCGCCGCCGTCCAGGCACTACGCGCCTGGGCCGGCAGCCAGGCAGATGAACGGCTCGCCGCCGGGAACGGCTGGCAGGACACCGGGCTGGTCTTCACCAGCCATCACGGCGCCGCGCTCGACGCAGCCAACGTCCGGAAGATGTTCAAACGCGTCGCCACCGCGGCAGGCATCGGAGACGGCTGGACCCCACGCGAACTGCGCACCTCATTCGTCAGCCTGCTCAGCCACCGCGGCGTTAGCATCGAAGAAATCGCCCGCCTCGCCGGACACGCCTCCACCCGCACCACCGAAATCGTCTACCGCCGCGAACTACGGCCCATCATCACCACCGGCGCCGAAATCATGGACGAACTCTTCACACGAAACTAGCCACCGCACCACCCCAGCAGCCACCACCCCCCACAGGCAAGCCGCCGATCACTGGCTACCCGACCTCCCGGCAGCAAGCCAGTCTTCCAGCCGGAAGTAGCGGCCCGCCCGGTCGCGCGCCTCGAGCAGGCCGACGGTGTAAAGACCAGCCGGTCGCCCCCGCCCACCGAGAAGGTAAACGGCCGGATGTCGGGGTGCAGGCCCAGCGGTGTCGCGTACGCGGCGGGGGTCAGTGCCTGCAGGTCGCCGTCGCCTGTCAGCCGCAGCGACGGCGGGTGCCCGCAGGTGACGAGCTGCAGCCAGCCTCGCGGATCGAACTCGGCGAACACGGCGGTCACGAAGTCCTCATCTTCTCCGGCCCGGATCACTGACCGGTCCACGACCCGGGCGACCTCTGGCAGCGACAGGCCGGGCTGGGCGCAGGCATCCCGGAAGCCGGTCATCGCGACGCTAGCCAGCCGCACCGCCGGCAGTCCCTTGCCGCGGGTGTCTCCGATGAGCCAGCGCGGGCGGCCCCCGTCGGAGACGATCACGAGCAGGTCCCCGCCCACCCGCGTCTCGGCGGCGGCCGAGACGCGGCGCGTGGCCAGCCGCCCCGCGGCGACAGCGGCCGGGACCTCGCGCAGCGGGGCCCTCTGCGCCACCCGGGCCGCGCCCTCGCCACTCACTCCTTGTGATAAGCGCGGCCGGGGGCTGTGTAGTGCTCATGGGGTCTCCTTGTCAGGGCGTACGGGTCCGCGCCCGGGGCGGTGATGCCACGTGCGGACGATCAGGGAAGGGGAGACAAGCGCCGCTGCGGCATCCTCCGCGTCCTTCAGCTCCTCGGCGAACGCTTTGAGCTCCAGCGCGCGCGGCCGCAGGAAATCGGTATCGGGCACCACGACGGCGGCCCGGCCGCCGAGGTGGATCACTTCATACGGTCCGGTGTGCGGCCGCCCGGGTTCGTCGCCGCAGGGCTGCCCGAGCTCGGCGCCGGGGCGTCAGTTATTGCCGGACGGCGTGTCGTAGTAGTCGTAGCCGGTGTCGTCGTCCTCCCCGGACCACGGATCTGTCAGTGCCATCAGGTATCTCCTGGTTTCGGGCACCCGCGGGCTGGAGGGCAGGCTGCGGCCGGGGGCTTTGGCTCCCGGCTCCGGGCTGCGTCTGTTTGCCGCGTCCCGCTTCGGGCCCAGCCCAGCCCGGCCCGGCCGGAAGACGGAGATGAGGCAGGGCCCCGGGATCGCGGACCTTGGCCCGCAGCCCGTGCGGTGCGGGCTGGTCCGGTGAGCGCTGCCAGGTCCGCAAAGCCGTCGCCGCGATCGGTCCCGGGCGCGCGAGGGCGGTGGCCGTTCCGTTCGTTCCCGGCGACGCCAGAAGCCCGGCCATGGCCGACGTCAGCCCGGCCACGGCGGGGGCCAGCCAGGTGAGGCGGCCGGCCGCCGGAAGCTTGCCGGCGACGGCCCGGTTGCGCCCAGTAAGGCCCAGCCAGCCGAGCAGGCCGAGAGGGTAGGCGAAGTATCCCCACCGGGTCGCGGGCGCGAGGATGAACATGATGCAGAGGCCGGCGGCAAGGCGCCAGGCGACGGCGCGGTCGTCGGCCGGCCTGCGGATGAGGATCCAGGCCGCTACCGCCAGACCAGCCGCGAGCAGCAGGCAGATGGCTGCCCAGTGCCCGGCCGTGCCGGTGGCGGCGAGCAGGTGCCCGGGCAGCGGGCTGGCGGCCGGCGTGAGGTGCTGGGTCAGGCCGAGCGGATACAGGACGATGTTGTGCAGGAAGACGGAGGGTTTTGCGAGGGCCGCCGGGGCGGCCGCTGCGATAGCGGTACAAGCGGTGACCGCCGATGCGGCAGCGAAACGCCACGCCGCCCGTCTGCCGTCCCGTGCGGCGATCATCACGACGATCACCGGCAAGGCCGGCCATGCGGTTATTTTCATGGCATACGCGATTCCGATCGCCAGGGCCGCCACCATCGATCGCGATGGCCGGATCCGGTGCGGGCTCACCAGCCGGCGGAGCCCGGCGGCCCGCGGAACGGCACCCCTCGCGGCCGGCCCCGCACCCAGACACGCCAGGGCCACGCAGAACAGCGCCAGCACCGGCGGGTCGGTGATTCCCACGGCCAGCGGCAGCGCCAGCACCGGTGTAGTCACCGCGAACACGGCACGCCGCAGCGCCTCGTGACGGCGGTCGGCACGACGCCGTACCTGATAGGGGGCGGCGAGGCCGAACGCGACCGTGAGCAGGACCAGGCAGGTGACCGTGATCCACAGCCTCGGGTCGCCGAGCACGCCGGGAAGGCCCGCCGCCCGGAACAGCCCGAACACGGTCATCGCGGGGAGGTAGGGATCGTAGGATCGCCAGGCGGACAGCTGCCCGGGCCCCAGGTACGGGCTGCCGTGCCGCAGCAGCAGCGTCGCGGCGCGAGCCACGACCTGGACGTCGGCTGTCGCGGGCGCGCGGATGGCCAGCCAGGTCAGCGGGCCCGCCAGGGCGCCGGCCACGCCGATCAGCAGCGCCGCGTCCCGCCCCCGCGAGCCGCGGTACGACACCGCGGTGATCACGGCCAGCAGGTAGCCACCCGATGCCCAGATTCCCCAGGACTGGTCGGCGTGCCTGCCGAAGACCGCCAGCAGCGCGGCGTAGCCAGCGAACGCCGCGTACCACGCCGCGATCCGCCGCCGGTCCAGCCCGGGCTGAGGATCAAGCCCCGGCTCGCGCGCTTGCGGCGGGTTCAGACCGGCTACGGCTGACATCTTGTGCACCTCCCGGCTCATGATCTTCTGGGTGCCCGAACTGTCCACGGCGGCTGGATCCAGCAGGAAGTGCCTGGCCGAGGCCAGCCGGGCGTGCCGGAGCCGAGACGGTCACAGGCCGGATGCCCGCCCGCGGTGCCTCCAGGCGGGCTGCCATCACCGGTCCTGCCTGCGGCCACGGGCCCTGGCCCTCGCGGTGGACCCGTCCTTTACCCCTGCCGCTCCCGTCGGCTGCCAGGCCGGGACAAGGACGCCGCGCACGGCGCAGGGCGACGGCGACGGTGAACGGCCAGCTGGTCTGGATCGATGACGTCAGCCGTTCGGCCAGGCCCAGGACGCTGCCGTCGCGGGTTTCGGCGAGCAGCCAGCCGAGCAGGGCCACGAAGACGGCGGTGACGGCGGCGGAGCCGCAGGCGCCCAGGATCAGCGGCCGCGGTACGGCGCGCCGGGCGGCGAAGGCGGGCCACAC
Source organism: uncultured Actinomycetes bacterium (assembly GCA_963742795.1). GTDB lineage: Bacteria > Actinomycetota > Actinomycetes > Streptosporangiales > Streptosporangiaceae > Palsa-504. The sequence goes on along the minus strand of CAVUNL010000001.1, from coordinate 9,094 downwards.
GGCGATCGTGACCGCGCCGAGCACGGTCCAGGCGAGGTGCCGCGGGGTCGCGCCGCGGGCGGGTTCGGGGGATGCGGCGATGCCGATGCCGGCCAGGCCCGCCACGATCAGCAGGGCACGGGCGGATGCCCGGAGACCGGTCAGGCCCGCGGCGGTGACGAGGTAGCAGCCGCCGGTCAGGGCGATGCCGCCGGTCATGACCCACCGGTCGGTTCCGGCCTGTCCGGCCATCGCGCTGATCGTCTCGCGCACCGGGCTGTAGGACGCCGGCTGGAGGATGCCGGCCATGAGGTAGGCCCCGGTCAGCAGGATCGGCGCCAGGCCGGCCGAGATAATCGCCCACGGGCGGGCTGCCGGGCTGGAGCGCACCGGCCAGGCCGCCGGGATCGGCAGCCCGCGGGCCTGACGAAACGGCGGCATAAAGATCTCCCGGTGGTCGGGGAACACGGCGGTGTTCACGGGATCCGGATACTTTGGATTCTGCGTCGGCATTTGATGCCGAGATCGTCTTTGCAGTCTTGTGACCAGGCGGGTGAGCGATCGTCGCTCGATCCAGGTGATTCCAACGAACCGGTTCTGCGACTACCAGACGTATCCATGTTTGGCCTCGCCGCGTCGACCGTGTTGCATGGCGGATTCGGTCTCAGCGCAATTCACGGAGACGTCCGCCCACTCGAGGAAGCCTTGGAGATCATGCTTCAGGTCTGACCATCCCATGTCCGCGACAGGGGCTTGGGTCCGCCGCACTATCCGGTGTCAGGTCAGGTGTGACCGTCTGTGCCAACCCCAGTTGGCTCTAGTGACGGCAATTACTTGTCCTGCATATCTAACTCCAAGTGTTAGGAGTGATGGCGGGGATGGCACTCAGCGTCGGCTCTGCCCGACCTCGATGAGGTGACCGTCGGGGTCACGCAGGTAGCAGCGGATCTCCGGGCCACGATCGATCGGTTCGGTGAGGAACTGCGCGCCCTTGGCCGACCAGTCGGCGTATACGGCGGCGATGTCGGCAACACGGATATTCAGGAACGCGCTTACCCGGTCCAGATCGTGCGGGGCCTCGAGCGTGATCGAGGGTTTGTCGTCCGTGGGGCCGCCGCCGGTGTTGATGATGATCCAGCTGTTGGCCAGCGCCACGATCGTCGGCTCGCCATCCATCAGCGCCTCGCCACCGAGCACCTCGGTGTAGAAGGCCCGCGAGCGGTCGACATCGTCGGAGACGAGGAAATGGGTGAGCACGATGCCCTCGGCTGGGGCGGGAAAGTCTGCCACGACGCAACTCCTATAGGTGATGTGGGCGGGGCGAGTGCCGCCCCGTCACGGACTGGGCCCTGGGTGTGAGCGGCAGCTCCGGCGATGGCGTCGGCGCGCTTGGCGACGGGCCCAGGAACGCCCCACCGACCCCAGGCGCGAGGATCACGTAGTGCCCGCACCGCTTGCGTGAGCTCTTTGTCGGCGGGTCTCATCGGTAGGTGACCGCCGGCTCAGGGGTGGGCGCGCAATTCCCGTTCGGTCTGGGCGTAGATGCGTTCCTGGCCTTCGGCGTCCTGGGACTTCTTCGAGGACTTCTTCAACTTCGCGGAGCTGTAGTAGCCCCCGGTCGCGGTCGCGAGCTCCGGATCGGCCATCAGCCGCACACAGCCGCGTGACCCCTTCTCCGGAGGCCCGACGAACGGATTGGTCAACGCCTCAATCATTTTGAACGGCCCGCCGGCCTTGCTGCCGAGAGTGGTTTTGACCGCGCCCGGGCTGACTGCGTTGAACGTCAGGCCCTCGCCCTCATGGCGGCGAGCTTGGGCGTAGGTGTACATCAGGGCCAGCAGTTTGGCATCGGCGTAGGCCTGGATCTGCTTGTACTTACCCGGGTAGCTCCAGTCGGTGATCGGCTTGCCCCGCGACTCGATCAGGGCGGTCATGTTGACCACCCGCGAGGGCGCGGCGAAATCATCAGCGCCCTTCCGGAGCAGGTCGAGCAGCCCGTCGGTCAGTGCCGCCAGCGCGACGTGATTGATGGCGATGGTCCGCTCGTACCCGTCGGGTGACAGTGCCTTGCTGGAGAACGCGGCGCCCGCGTTGTTTACCAGTCCGTTGAGTCCCTTCGGCGCGGCCTCGCGCACAGCGTCGACCAGTTCCCGAACACCGGCCAAAGATCCGAGGTCTCCGGCTACGGCCAGGTACTGGCCTTTGCCGTTGCCGTTGGTGACCAGCAGGTCGACAGCGCGTCGGGCCTGGTCGGCACCGCGGGCGTGCACCAGCACAGTCGCCCCACAGTTCCCAATGCCTTGGGCTGTCTCATGGCCGATACCGCCCTTGGCGCCGGTGACTAGCACGGTCTGTCCGTCCAGCCGACCGGCGAATTGAGCATCGAACTTGCTCATGGTCTCTCCTCGAAAGATGTGCAGTAGAAGTGAGTCGTGCAGCCCACTCTGTCAGCCTCGAAGTGGGCTGTCAAACTCATTACGCGACTCACTATGACGGACAGCGATTGGGTTGTCAAACTCAGAAAGAGAGTTACCCTGCTGGCATGACGAATGACGTGCACGCCCGGTCCCGGCTGATCCCGAAGGGGAGCGGACCCGGGTCCGCACCATCGACGCGGCCCGGCTGATCTGCGAGCTAGGCGCAGCGGGCACCACGCTCGATGACGTCGGCTGCGACGAGGCGATGGCCGTCCTGCACATTTACGTCGACCTCGCCGCTGCCGGACAGGACCCGGCGGATCGCTACCCCGGCGTCGCCGCCCACTTCGCGGCATGCGGGGCGTGCGCCGAGGATTTCGCCGGCCTCCTGATGGCTGCCGCCAGTGACTGACCGCGAGGTACTGGCCTTTGACCTGCACGGGACGCTGGTTGACCCGCTGAGTTGCCAAACTCAAAATGTTGCTAGAATGGGTGAATGGTCAACGAGACGAGTGGCCGGCCGAGGCTCACCCCCAAGGGCGAGCGCACCCGGGCGCGGATAGTGGAGGAGGCCGCCGTCCTGATCCACGAGCGCGGAGTCGCGGGCACCACCCTGGACGACGTCAAGGCGGCGGCGGAAGTCAGCGGCTCGCAGCTATACCACTACTTTCCCGACAAGAATGATCTCGTGCAGGCGGTCATCGACTACCAGGCCGACGCCACCGTCAGTAACCAGCGGCACGCGGATCTCGGCAGCGTGGAAGGGGTCCAAGCCTGGCGGGACATGGTGATCACGGCGGCGGAGCGCGTCCAGGCAAAGGGCGGCTGCCCCCTCGGCTCGTTCGGCGGCCAGCTCGCCGAGAGCGACCCGGAGGCCCGGTCCCTGATCGCCGCCGGGTTCGAACGGTGGACAACGGAAATCAGCGAAGGGCTCAGGTCCCTTCAAGCCAGCGGGCAGCTCCCGCCCAGCCTCGACCCGGATGACCTCGCCGTCACCCTGCTCGCCACGCTCCAGGGAGGACTTCTCCTCGCCCAGGTACAACGGAGCACCCGCCCGTTCGAAACCGCGGTCGATACCCTCCTCGCCCTTACCATCGGCGGATGAGCCAAGGCCCATCCGCCAGTTCATCTTGACGGGCGTGCGGGACTGGTGCCGGGCCCCGGTCGGCGCTGGCCGGGGACCGGCATCAAGCGTTAGGCCGACGTTGACAGGCATGACATCTTTGCGCGGGCCTTGCCGTTATGCGCCTGCTGTCGGCGTCGGCCCCTTATGGGCGGCGGCTGAGCAGGGGCCGGCACTGGCCGACATTGGCCACGGCGGTGACCGGCACCGACCCCGACACCCCAGGCAAGGCCGGCAGGGAATCTCAGTGGACGACGCTAAGCGCCATGAATGAATCCGGTTTGGGCTCATCTGCCGATGGCGAGGGCGAGGAGGGTGTCGAGCGCAGTTTCGAACGGGCGGGTACTCCGTTGCACCTGGGCGAGTAGAGTCCCTCCCTGGAGCGTGGCGAGCAGAGTAGTGGCGAGGTCGTCCGGGTCGATGCCGGACGGGAGTTTCCCGTCGGCATGCAGGGATCGCAGTGCATCGCTGATGGCGGCTGCCCACTGATCGAACCCGGCCGCGATGAGCGCTCGGGCCTCGGGGTCACTCTCGGCGAGCTGGCCAACGAGCGAGCCAAGTGGGCAGCCGCCCTTTGCTTCGGTGAGCTGCGCTGCGGTGATCACCATGTTCCGCCAGGCTTCGACTCCGTTCGCGCTCCTGAGCGCGTGCCCCTGGTGATTGACGATGGTGTCGGCTTGGTAGTCGATGACCGCCTGCACGAGGTCGTTCTTGTCGGGGAAGTAGTGGTACATCTGAGAGCCGCTGACTTCCGCCGCCACCTTGACGTCTTCCAAGGTGGTGCCCGCCACCCCGCGCTCATGGATCAGGGCGGCGGCCTCCTGCACTATTCGTGCCCGGGTGCGTGCTCCCTTGGCGGTGAGCCTCGGCCGGTCACTCGTCTCGTTGACCATGCACCCATGCTAGCAGGATTTTGAGTTTGACAACCCAGCGCCGACCTGCCAGAGTGAGTCGCACCACCCATTCTGTACGAGAGGACGACACACCGCATGACTGACCTAAGAGGCAAGACTGCTCTGGTTACGGGCTCGACGAGCGGGATAGGCAAGGCTACGGCCATCGCCTTGGCCGCCCGCGGCGCTCACGTACTGATAGTCGGGCGCAACGAGCAACGAGCCAAAGACGTGGTCGCCGAGATCGAAGGCAGCGGAGGCAGCGCAACGTCCCGGCTCACCACGTTGAGCGACCTCGAATCGGCCCGGGAGCTGGTCGAGTGGGCCACTGAGGCAGGCGACGGTCACGTCGACATCCTCATCAACAACGCTGGCGTCGCCTTGCTCGGACCAAGCAACGCAGCCACCGAAGCAGAGTTCGACGAGACCTTTGCGCTGAACGTCAAGATTCCGTTCTTCCTCGTCGCGTCACTGGCGCCAGCCATGGCCGAACGCGGATGGGGTTCGATCGTCAACCTCTCCACGATGGTCGCCAGCTTCGGACAAGCCGGCATGGCTCTGTACGGCGCCAGCCGAGCGGCTCTCGAACTGCTGACGAAGACCTGGGCCGCCGAATACGGCCCGAGTGGTGTCCGGGTCAACGCCGTTGCCCCCGGCCCGACGCACACCCGCATGATGGAAGCAGTCCCCGACGAGATGGTGAATCAGCTCGCAGCACTAGCACCAGCAGGTCGCGTAGCTCAGCCCGAGGAACTTGCTGCGGCGATCGTCTTCCTCGCCAGTGATGATGCCAGCTTCGTCCACGGCGTCACACTTGCAGTCGACGGGGGCCGAGTAGCGACATAACACCAGTCGGCGGTGACGCTTAAGAGTGAAGACCTAGAACACAGATCACAACTAACAACCGAGGAGTATCCACATGAGCGCATACGTAGTTGTCGAATTCACCGTCAAGGACCCGGATGTTTATCGTGAGAAATACGGCCCCAACGCTGGGCGGACGGCCAAGGAGTACGGAGGAGAGGTTCTCGCCAACAGTAACTGGGAGATCCTGCACGGCGATGCCTCGCTCACTTCAGGGGCACTCATGCGGTTTCCTGACCATGAGACGGCCATCAAGTGGTACAACTCGCCTGAATATCAGAAGCTGATCGATGTCCGAAGTGTCGCGATGGATGCCCGTTTCAGCTTGCTCGACGGCCTCCCTAGCTGATCGAGGTGGCTCCAGATCCCGCCTCCTCGCTGATACAGAGGTGTTGGTCGGCTGACTCGTATGAAAGTCCGCCGTCAAGATGGAGCACTCTACGTACACAGCCGCATTTGGTGGGCGGCCGGACACTTTGTCCTCGCGGTTCTCGTGACGACGTTCATCATCCCGTAAGCACACTGGAAGCCCCTTAGCGGCTCCGTGATCGCAACGCCGAGCGCTCGCGGGCCTCACCGAGGATTGCAAATGTGGTCAACGATGCCCGGCTACGGAAGGGGAAGCGATGTTTCGGCGGCCGAAACCACGAATGCTCCGCAAGACGGAACGAGACGTTGCACGCATAGCCAGGGAAATCGTGGCGGAGTGCTCATCCTTTTTGAACGGAACACTCATGATGCGTTCGGCGGCGAGATGCCGCCTTGGATGCTGATCCACAGCTTCGCCCATGGCGATCTCGCCCAGCTCTAGGTTGTCAGTCTGATACCGAACTGGCTCGACGCGACATTTCCACTGCCATGGTGCAACGCCGCGCGGTCGATTGCGACCGAGCTCTCGAGCGTTATGGGTGGCGATGCGGTACTTCTCAGATCGATCCAACGGTCAATTCTGATCTCCCTGGAGTCACATCTCGTGGCGCACCCTGTCGCCGTGGATCAACTTTCAACTGTCGTGAGCATCGCTTGCGCAGGCATCCGCTCCGAGTACGACGGCGAGCGCGGAAACGTCGGCGAATGAATAAGGAGAAGTCGTGAGTCGTATCGGGATTACGCGCGAGACCGCGGCCGGAGAGACGCGCGTGGCGGCAACGCCGGCCAGGATGATGACCAGCGGGTCACGGTCGTCCTCGGCGCGGTTCAGCAGGGCCCGCACGGCTTCCTGGCCGAGGGCGCCGCCCCCGGCATAGTCCGTGTTGTGCAGCCAGGACGCCTCGTCGATGAGCAAGACCCCGCCCAGGGCGGCATCAATGAGCTTGTCAGTCTTGGCCGCGGTCGCGCCGGGACGCTCGCTGACCAGGTCGGCGTGCTGCACCTTGACCACGTCGGGCCGGGCGACAGCCGACAGCCGCGAAGATGCGCCCGAGGATCCGTGCGACCGTGGTCTTGCCCGTCCCCGGCGCCCCCACGAAGACGAGCCGCGTCGGGGGCTGGCTCCAGATGCCGCGCTGGTCACGAAGCCTGGCCGCCAGCAGTTGTGCCACGATCACGTGGACCTGCTGGTTGACCGGTTTCAGGCCGATCAGCTCGTCCAGCTCGCCGACCGCGCCCTCCAGGGTCGGGGTATCACCGTAGCCGCGCAGCTGGGAGGTCACCTCGGCAAAGGCCCGCTGCAGGTCAGCCGCCCGGATCGTGACAAGGTCTGCCGGTTCCGGTTCGGCGCTGGCGGTCATGACCCGGACGTCACGGGCTTCGGCCGCCTTGTCCACCAGGTTGCGGAGAGACCGCGGTTGCCCAGCTCGGCGGTGAGCCCGACGGCGCCCCATGTCCTCCAGCATGCTCCACAACACGGGCCGGGCGCTGGCGTTGAGGACTTCGTCGCGGCGGTCCAGTTGGGATACGGCCAGGGCCATCAGCTCGGCCGGCGAATAACTGAAGAACTTGATCCTGGTCGCGAACCGGGACGCCAGCCCGGGATTCGACGCCAGGAAGGCCTGCATCTGCTTCTCATGGCCCGCCAAGATGATGATCAGGTTGTCCCGCTCGTCCTCGGCGCGCCTCGAGAGGGCCGAACCGCTTCGGCACCGGACCTGGCGCTCTGCCGGCGACCCTTGTTCACCAGGCTGTACGGCTCCTCGATGAGGAGCACGCCGCCCAGGGCCGAATCGACCAGCTCGTTGGTCTTGACCGCGGTGGCACCGGGATATTCACCGACCAGATCCACGTGGCGCGCCTCTACCATTGCAGGCGTTTCCAGCAACCCGAAGGCGTAGAAGAAAGAGAGAAAGGAGGGGGGGGGGGGGGGGAGGGGGGGGGGAGGGGGGGGGGGGGGGGGGGGGGGGGGGGAGGGGGGGGGGGGGGTGGGGGGGGGGGGGGGGGGGGGTCGGTTAGGGGGGGGGGGGGGGGGGGGTGGGGGGGGAGGTCCTGGCCCGGGTCGCTGATGGGGCCGACCCGGTAGCGGTGCAGGCGATGTTCGCGGCCGCGATGCTGTCCGCGGACCCGGTGCCTCGGCGTGTACTACGTCGATGACCATTTCGTGCCCTATACCGGGGCCAAGCCGGTCGCGAAGGGCTGGAACAACAAGCGGGGCCGCGCCGAGCGGGGCCGCGCCGATACCCATGTCACCGCGCATGACGGGCGGGCGGTGTGCTTCGTGACCGGGGAACCCTCCGGGCTCAGCGTCACGCTGCCCAAGGCGCTGGCCGAGCTGGGGAAAGCCGCCGGGCCCGGCGCGCGGATCATGCTCGGGTTCGACCGGGGCGGCGCCTACCCGCAGGTCTTCGCGCACTGCCGCAGCCAGGACGTGCACTGGGTGACCTACCGGCGGGCACCGCTGGCCGTCCCGGTCATGCTGCCGGTCATCACCACGATCACATACGGCAGCCGGACCCGGCAGATCGCCTGGGCCGAGGAGACCGTGCAGGTCAAGGACTACGGGCAGGCCCGGCAGATCACGCTGTTCGAGCACGGCAGGGTCGCCCTGCAGATCCTCACCTCCGACACCGAGGCGTGCCCGGCGGACATCCTGTCCTGGCTGAAGTCCCGGTGGCGGGAGGAGCTTCCTGAAGTACGCCAGCCAGAACTACGGATAGACAAGATCTGCGACTACCTCGCCAGCATCGAGACGAACACCAAGATCGTGGATAACCCGGCCCGCAAGGCCGCCACCGCCGCCGTCCGCGACACGGAGAAGACCCTCGCCAGCGCAGAACGGGAGCTGCCAGGCTGCTCGCGGACCCGGCCATTACTCCCGCCGTCAAGAACGCCAGCATCCCCGCCCTGCAGGACAAGATCACCCGTGCCCGCCAGGCAGTCACCGCCGCCACCGCGGCCCGCAAGGACATCCCCGCGAAACTGCCCGCCAGCGACATCGATCCCGACGCCAAAACCGCGCTGCTGCGCACCGGCCGCCGCGGCCTGCAGATGGTCCTGCGGCTCCTCGCCCACAACGCCGAGCACTGGCTATCGAACCAGCTCAACGCCTACCTGCGCGACGACGACGAATACCGCGCCACCACCCGCCAGAGCATCATCCGCGGCCTCGCAGGCACCATCACCTGGACCCCCGCCGCGATCACCGTCCACCTCGAGCAGCCCGGCGCCCCCCGCATCGCCCGCGCCCTGGCGCTGCTCATCCAGGAGATCAACGCCACCCCGCCCGCGATGCCAGGCGACAACCGCCCCATCACCTACCACCTCATCCCACGGCCCGGCATTTAACCCCAAGCGCACAGCCTTTACCGGAGATCTGGGCCTGCACATCCCCTCCCAGTATTTGGGCATGATTGTAACGCTGCTTCCGGATCTGCGGACTGATGCCG